>NZ_CP172891.1:0-640000 GCF_050531515.1 Enterococcus sp. DIV1279b
ATGCCATCTGCTGATTCTATTTGGCAAGATCTTCAACGTTCCTTTAAAGAAGAGCTGAATCCGGCCAGTTATAGTGCTTGGATCGAGACTGCCAATGTCTTGTCGTTTGAAAAAAATCAGCTGCTGATCGAAGTACCCAGCGATCTTCATAAATCTTATTGGGAAAAAAATCTAGCTGCCAAAATTGTTGAAATGGGATTTATGAAAACTGGTGAAGAATTGATTCCTAGTTTTGTGACTGTCGAAGAAGCAGAAGCTTTAAAAACAGCCCCTTCTACTATTCAAACAGCTGCAGAAGAAAACGAGCGGCCGCCGAAATCGATCTTAAATGAAAAATACACATTTGATACCTTTGTCATCGGGAAAGGCAATCAGATGGCCCACGCTGCTGCTTTAGTTGTTGCAGAAGATCCTGGGTCTATTTATAATCCGCTGTTCTTCTATGGTGGCGTTGGTTTAGGGAAAACCCACTTGATGCACGCGATCGGTCATCAAATGTTGCTGAAACGTCCCAATGCCAAAATCAAGTACGTTAGTAGTGAAAATTTCACCAATGATTTCATTACTTCTATTCAAAAGAACAAAATGGAAGATTTTCGAAACGAATACCGCAATGTTGATCTTTTGCTGGTGGATGATATTCAATTCTTAGTCAATAAAGAAGGAACCCAAGAAGAATTCTTTAATACCTTCGAAGAACTGTATCGCAATAATAAACAGATCGTCCTGACAAGTGATCGTTTGCCAAATGAGATCCCGACTTTGCCGGAACGTTTGGTTTCCCGTTTTGCTTGGGGCTTATCCGTTGATATCACCCCGCCGGATCTAGAGACGCGGACTGCGATTTTGCGGAAAAAAGCCGAAGCCGAACGCTTGGAGATCCCCGACGATACCTTAAGTTATATCGCTGGGCAGATCGATTCGAATATCCGAGAACTTGAAGGAGCACTCGTGCGGGTGCAAGCTTTTGCTACGATGCAAAACTCAGACATTACAACGAGCTTGGCAGCTGAAGCCATCAAAGCCTTGAAATCAAGCCATGGCTCGACCCAAGTTTCGATTTTGCAAATCCAAGAAGAAGTCGCAAAATACTATCACATTCATGTCAATGATTTAAAAGGGAAAAAACGGGTCAAAGGCATCGTGGTCCCACGGCAGATCGCGATGTATCTCTCTCGAGAACTGACCGATAGTTCTTTACCAAAAATCGGCGGCGAATTTGGCGGCAAAGACCATACAACGGTCATTCATGCCCATGAAAAAATTCAGCATTTAGTCGAAACAGATCCCACGATCAAAAATGAGATCGCTGAAATCAAACAAATCCTCTTCAGCTGATCTGTGGATAAGAAAAGAAGAACCAAAAAAGTTGTCCACAAGTTATTCACAGGCATTTTCGTTAGTCTAATCACTCTTTTCTCGAGTTATCCACATTACTAACAAGCCTATTACTACTATTACTTTTATTTAATAACTATAAATTAAAGGAGTATCGCTATGAAGCTAACTTTAAACCGAACAGAGTTCATGCAAGAATTACAAACTGTCCAACGGGCGATTTCAACCAAAACCACCATCCCGATCTTAACTGGAGTAAAATTATCCCTTTCAGAAAAAGGATTGACCATGACTGGGAGCAACGCCGATATTTCCATTGAAACTTTTTTAAGTGTGGAAAACGAAAAA
Source organism: Enterococcus sp. DIV1279b (assembly GCF_050531515.1). NCBI lineage: Bacteria > Bacillati > Bacillota > Bacilli > Lactobacillales > Enterococcaceae > Enterococcus > Enterococcus sp. DIV1279b. Next base: position 1,687 of record NZ_CP172891.1, read on the forward strand.
GCGCAAATGCAAATCGAAAAAACAGGAGCGATCGTTTTACAAGCACGTTTCTTCAGTGAAATCGTTCGTCGTTTGCCTGAAAGTACCTTAACCTTAGAAGTATTAGACAATAATCAAGTAGCGATCACTTCTGGAAAAGCCAACTTTACCGTCAACGGCTTGGATGCCGATAGTTATCCACATTTACCAGTTGTCGAAAGTCAAGATTCGATCGAGATTCCAGCGCACGTATTGAATAAGGTTGTTAGTGAAACAGTCTTTGCGGTTTCGCAACACGAAAGCCGTCCGATCTTGACTGGGGTTCACTTTGTCTTAGAAAATCAAAAATTATTAGCTGTTGCGACGGACTCACACCGTTTGAGCCAACGGGTGATTCCATTGGAAAGCGGAGAAACAGCCTTCAACATCGTGATTCCTGGCAAAAGCTTAACGGAACTTTCTCGTTCCTTAACAGATGAAGAAGAAGCGATCCAAATCAGCATTATGGATAACCAAGTGTTGTTCCAAACGAAAACCATGAAATTCTATTCTCGTTTATTGGAAGGAACTTACCCAGATACCAACCGTCTGATTCCTTCAAGCTTCAATACTGAGATTGAATTTTCTGTCCCAGAATTGTTACAAGCCATCGAACGGGCGTCATTGCTTTCTCATGAAGGCCGTAACAACATCGTTCGTTTGGCGATCTCCGAAGAAGCCGTTGTCTTATATGGAAACTCACCAGAAATCGGGAAAGTCGAAGAAGATCTTTCTTTTGAAAAAGTGACCGGCGACCCATTAGAGATCTCTTTCAATCCTGACTATATGAAAGCAGCACTCCGAGCCTTTGGTGACACGAGTATCGTGATCCGCTTTATCTCAGCGATCCGTCCCTTTACATTGGAGCCAACAGAGAGCAAAGGCAGCTTTATCCAGCTGATCACACCGGTGCGAACCAACTAGTTTTTCATATCTTTTGAAAAAAGTTGAAACAATCATCTGAAAATGAATAAATGAGTTAAAAGGGCTTAAAATCGTTTTTAAGCCCTTTTTTCTATTTTGGCTTCTTTTTTGTCTAAAAGCAGTAAGTCTTCTGAGAATGAAAAATATGCCGATGAATTTGTTTTCTTGGCAAAAAAAGAGTATAATAGAGCTAAACGCTCTTTGATAGAATTGAGGGGAATTATGAAAATGCAAATACCGTTAGAAACGGAATACATGACACTTGGACAAATGCTCAAAGAAGTCAGTGTGATCAGCAGCGGCGGCCAAGCGAAATGGTACCTTGCAGAGCACACCGTTTTTGTCGACGGCGAGCCAGAAAATCGACGAGGGCGCAAATTGTATGCGGGAATGCGTATTGAGCTACCTGATGAAGGTACTTTTTTTATGGTGAAGAAGGAAGACGCCGATGCGGCTGAATGAGTTGCATTTAAGCAATTATCGGAACTATGATTCGCTGACACTGACTTTTGAGAAAGGTCTGGTCATTTTTTTAGGCGAAAACGCGCAAGGAAAAACCAATATTTTAGAAAGCATCTATGTATTGGCGATGACCAAAAGCCACCGCACCTCCAGCGAGCAAGAGCTTATCCGCTGGGACACAGAAGGGGCGCGGATCTCTGGCAGTGTCAGTCGGGGACGCTCAACGATCCCGTTAGAACTGTTTTTGTCAAAAAAAGGACGAAAAACGAAAGTAAACCACATTGAGCAAAAAAAGCTCAGTAGTTACATAGGGCAGTTGAATGTCATTTTATTTGCTCCAGAAGACCTCTCCCTTGTAAAAGGAAGTCCCCAAGTCCGCCGCAAATTTCTCGATATGGAAATAGGGCAGATCGATCCAATCTATCTTTATGATCTCGTTCAATACCAATCCGTTTTGAAACAGCGCAATCAATACTTAAAACAGCTGAATGAAAAAAAACAGACCGATGAGATCTATTTAGATGTTTTAACGGAACAGCTGGTGGCTTTCGGCAGTAAAATCATTTTAGCCAGACAACGATTTGTTCAGCGCTTGGCGTATTGGGCAAATCAGCTGCACCAAAAGATCAGCCAAGGAAAAGAAACCTTGCAGATCGACTACTTATCGAATGTGCCTGGTGAGGCGAGTACGCTGGAGGAGATCCAACAGCAATTTGTCAAAGCCTTGGCACTAGTCAAAGACCGTGAACGATTTCGGCAAGTCACGTTGGCAGGTCCCCATCGAGACGATCTGGATTTTTTGATCAATGAGAAAAATGTTCAGACCTTTGGTTCGCAAGGACAGCAGCGAACGACCGCCTTAAGTGTTAAATTGGCAGAAATCGATTTGATGAAAGAAGAAACGGGGGAATATCCCGTCCTTTTATTAGATGACGTCATGAGTGAGCTGGATGATTCCCGACAACTGCATTTATTGGAGACCATTGAAGGAAAAGTTCAGACCTTTCTGACAACGACGACATTAGAACATGTGAAAGACAAAATGTCTGTGGAAGCAGAGATTTTTTATGTAGAGCAAGGACATATTAAAGGAGAATAGACTGAATGACAGAAGAAGAAAAAAGCTTAGTTGAACGTGCAAAAGCCTATGATGCCAGTCAGATCCAAGTGCTGGAAGGACTAGAAGCCGTCCGCAAACGACCTGGGATGTACATTGGTTCTACCAGTTCAGAAGGTTTGCACCACTTAGTATGGGAAATCGTCGATAACTCGATCGATGAAGCACTAGCAGGCTTTGCCTCAAGTATTCAAGTGATCATTGAACCAGATAATAGTATTACGGTCGTCGATGACGGTCGGGGGATCCCCGTTGATATCCAAGCCAAGACAGGCCGTCCAGCGGTAGAAACCGTCTTTACGATCCTGCATGCCGGCGGGAAATTCGGCGGTGGCGGCTACAAAGTATCTGGTGGACTGCACGGGGTAGGTTCCTCCGTCGTTAATGCGTTATCCACGACTTTAGACGTAAAAGTCTATAAAGAAGGCAAAGTGTATTATCAAGAATACCATCGTGGGGCAGTCGTTGATGACTTGAAAGTGATCGATGAAACCGACCGCCACGGAACGACCGTCCACTTTGTTCCAGATCCAGAGATCTTTACGGAAACAACCGTATTCAATTTTGATAAATTAGCGACACGGGTTCGGGAATTAGCCTTCTTGAACCGTGGCTTAAAAATCTCGATCGAAGACAAACGGGAAGAAAAACCCGTCTTGAAAGAATATCATTACGATGGCGGGATCAAGAGCTATGTGGAGCATTTGAATGCGAGTAAAACAGTGATTTTCCCAGATCCGATCTACTTAGAAGGAGAACAACAAGGAATCACGGTTGAAGTTTCCATGCAATATACCGATAGCTACCACAGCAACCTGTTGAGTTTTGCCAACAACATCCATACCTATGAAGGCGGAACCCATGAATTCGGGTTTAAGACTGCCTTGACACGGGTAATCAACGATTACGCCCGCAAGTCAAAATTGATGAAAGAAAACGATGAAAACCTAACCGGAGAAGATGTTCGGGAAGGATTGACAGCAGTTATCTCTATCAAGCATCCAGATCCTCAGTTTGAGGGACAAACGAAAACCAAATTAGGAAATTCGGAAGTGCGGACAGTCACCGATCGTCTCTTTTCGGAACATTTCACGAAATTCTTGATGGAAAACCCGAATGTGGGTCGTCAAGTCGTGGAAAAAGGACTTTTGGCATCAAAAGCCCGTCAAGCAGCCAAACGTGCCCGGGAAATGACTCGCCGAAAAGGTGCGTTAGAAATCAGTAACTTACCTGGGAAATTAGCTGACTGTTCCAGTAATGATCCAGAAAAATGCGAATTGTTTATCGTCGAAGGAGATTCTGCCGGCGGTTCAGCAAAACAAGGCCGCAGTCGCGAATTCCAAGCGATCTTACCGATCCGTGGGAAAATTTTAAATGTCGAAAAAGCCAGCATGGACAAAATCTTAGCAAACGAAGAGATCCGTTCATTGTTTACGGCAATGGGAACTGGGTTTGGTGCTGATTTTGATGTAGCAAAAGCCCGTTACCACAAGCTAGTTATCATGACCGATGCCGATGTCGATGGTGCCCATATCCGGACCCTGCTTTTGACGCTGTTCTATCGTTATATGCGTCCAATCGTTGAAGCTGGTTATGTCTATATCGCACAACCGCCATTGTACGGTGTCAAACAAGGGAAAAATATCCACTATATCCAACCCGGCAAGAATGCCGAACAAGATTTGAAAAATACGATTGAATCACTGCCTGCGACACCAAAACCAACGGTTCAACGCTACAAAGGTCTAGGGGAAATGGATGACCACCAGTTATGGGAAACCACGATGGACCCTGAAAACCGGATGATGCTGCGGGTCAGCGTAGATGATGCCATAGAAGCCGATCAAATTTTTGAAATGCTGATGGGGGATCGCGTCGAACCAAGACGGGCCTTTATCGAAGAAAACGCGCACTACGTGAAAAATCTTGACATCTAGCCAATCGTAGAGGAGGAAACAGCTTGAGTGAAGAAGCAAAACAAAATATTCATGACGTCAATCTGACCAGTGAAATGCGCGAGTCCTTTATCGATTATGCAATGAGTGTAATTGTTGCTAGGGCTTTACCAGATGTGCGGGATGGCTTAAAGCCGGTTCACCGCCGAATTTTATATGGAATGAATGAATTAGGGGTCACACCAGACAAGCCCCATAAAAAATCAGCCCGGATCGTCGGCGATGTCATGGGGAAATACCATCCCCATGGGGACAGTGCGATCTATGAATCAATGGTGCGGATGGCACAGCCCTTTAGCTATCGCTACATGCTAGTCGATGGCCATGGAAACTTTGGTTCAGTCGATGGTGACGGTGCCGCTGCGATGCGGTATACCGAAGCCCGCATGAGTAAACTGGCGATGGAGATGCTGCGGGACATCAACAAAGATACCGTTGATTTCCAAAGCAACTATGATGATACAGAACGAGAACCAGCGGTATTACCTGCCCGCTTCCCGAACCTTTTGGTCAACGGGACGACTGGGATCGCTGTTGGGATGGCGACCAATATCCCGCCTCATAACTTGAATGAAGTCATTGCCGCCATCGATCTATTGATGGAAAATCCAGAAGTCACAACGAGTGAATTGATGGAAGTCCTACCAGGACCAGACTTCCCAACTGGCGGGATCGTCATGGGAAAATCCGGTATTCGCCGTGCCTATGAAACAGGGAAAGGGTCGATCACTGTTCGCGGAAAAGTCGAAGTGACTGAAATGCCCAACGGCAAAGAACGGATCTTAGTGACTGAATTGCCATATATGGTCAATAAAGCGAAGTTGATCGAACGGATCTCTGAGCTGCACCGTGACAAGCGGATCGAAGGAATCACCGATCTGCGGGATGAATCATCTCGTGAAGGCATGCGGATCGTGATCGACGTTCGTCGCGACGTCAGTGCGTCGGTGATCTTAAACAATCTCTACAAAATGACTGCACTGCAATCTTCTTTTGGCTTTAATATGTTAGCCATTGAAAAAGGCGTGCCGAAGATTTTGAGCTTGAAACGAATTTTAGAAAACTACATCGAGCACCAACAAGAAGTGGTGACTCGTCGGACACAGTTTGATAAAAACAAAGCAGAAGCTCGTGCCCACATCTTGGAAGGATTACGGATCGCATTGGATCATATCGATGAGATCATTGCTTTGATCCGGGCATCAAATTCTGATGATGAAGCGAAAAATAGCATGATGGAGCGCTTCAAATTGTCCGATCGCCAAGCGCAAGCGATTTTAGATATGCGTTTGCGTCGCTTGACTGGTTTGGAACGCGACAAGATCGAAAACGAGTACCAAGGCTTGTTAGAATTTATCGCTGATTTGACAGACATTTTAGCAAATCCACAACGAGTCCTAGAGATCATCCAAACGGAGTTGCAAGAATTAGGCCAACGCTTTGGTGATGATCGCCGGACTGAATTATTGGTTGGGGAAGTCTTAAGTCTTGAAGATGAAGATTTGATCGAAGAAGAAGAAATCGTCATTACCTTGACGAACAATGGGTACATCAAACGAGTAGCTAAGTCTGAATTCCGTGCACAACGCCGCGGCGGACGTGGCGTTCAAGGAATGGGGATCCACGATGAAGACTTCGTGAAGACGTTGGTTTCTTGTTCGACTCATGACACATTACTGTTCTTCACCAATAAAGGGAAAGTTTACAAAGCCAAAGGCTATGAAATTCCTGAGTATGGTCGGGCAGCCAAAGGGATCCCTGTGATCAATCTCCTAGGGATCGATTCTAGCGAACGGATCGAAGCGATCATTTCGGCTTCTGGTGGGCCTCAAGAAGGACGCTACTTGTTCTTCACGACGCGTCTAGGTGTGGTCAAACGGACCTCAGTGACGGCCTTTTCAAATATCCGTGCCAATGGTCTGATTGCGATCGGTCTTCGGGAAAATGATGAGTTGGTCAATGTAATTGAAACCCACGGCGAAGATGTCGTGATCATCGGAACCCACGATGGCTACTCTGTGACCTTCAAAGAAGCGCTTGTGCGGGATATGGGCCGAACAGCTGCTGGTGTGCGAGGCATTCGTCTAAGAGACGGAGACTACGTGGTAGGCGCCGCTGTGATCACAGAAGACAGTGAGGTCTTGGTCATCACTGAGAACGGCTATGGCAAGCGTACCAAAGGCTCTGAATACCCAATCAAAGGTCGGGGTGGAAAAGGGATCAAAACAGCCAACATTACGGCGAAAAACGGTCCATTAGCCGGCTTGACGACGGTCAGCGGTGAGGAAGACATCATGGTGATCACCGATAAAGGCGTCTTGATTCGTTTCAATGTAGCGACTGTTTCCCAAACGGGTCGGGCAACCTTAGGGGTTCGTTTGATGAAGATGGAAAACAATGCCAAAGTAGTGACGATGGCAACGGTTGAACCAGAAGTCGAAGAAGAACTAGCGACTGCTGAAGAAACAGCGGTACAAGACGTACCAGTTGTGGAAGAAGCAACGGAAGACACCACGGATACACAAGAATAAGCAATACGTTTTCTAGGAAGACAGCAAGCTGCGAACCTGCAGCTTGCTGTCTTCTTACTCTTTTTCAAAAAATCGGCAGCAGCTGACGTATTTATCAGTGTAAGCGATTGTTTGCGGTGATGGGTAGATGCAGGGACGCAAAAAAATAGCTTGCAGTAGGGACGAAAAAAGTGTATAATAATTATTTGTGAGTAGTCTAATTAGACCACTCTCTCTGCTCCTAGAAAACTAGGGGCCAAAGTCCACAGGGAGGTGAAAAATCAATGGAAAACACGAAATATGAGATTTTATATATCATTCGTCCAAACATTGATGAAGAAGCAAAAGCCGCATTGATCGCTCGTTTTGACTCAATCTTAACTGATAACGGCGCTGAAGTTATCGAATCAAAAGATTGGCAAAAACGCCGTCTAGCGTATGAAATGGATGGATTCCGTGAGGGTATCTATCACATCGTTAAAGTTTCTTCTTCAACAACTGCAAGTGCAATCAACGAGTTTGACCGTCTTGCGAAAATCAATGATGACATTATCCGTCACATGATTGTCAAAGAAGAAGCATAATATTGTTTCACATGAAACAAAAGCGATGAGGAGATGATGAACTTTGATTAATAATGTTGTACTAGTAGGAAGACTAACCAAAGATCCTGATTTACGTTACACTTCTAATGGCACTGGTGTCGCAACCTTTACCTTGGCGGTAAACCGCAATTTTACCAACCAAAGTGGAGAGCGCGAAGCTGATTTCATCAACTGTGTTATTTGGAGAAAACCAGCGGAAACATTAGCAAACTATGCACGCAAAGGAACTTTATTAGGGGTTACTGGACGTATTCAAACCCGTTCATACGACAACCAACAAGGCCAACGTGTTTATGTAACAGAAGTCGTTGCTGACAACTTCCAATTATTAGAGTCGCGGAATGCTTCCGAGCAAAGACGCACAACTGATAGCGGATCTGGCAGTAACAATACGTATAACTCAAACAGTTCTTCTGGATTTGGTAACAATAACTCAAATCAAACTCAATCCTCTCAACCATCAGGAATGCCTAATTTTGATCGAGACAACTCCGATCCATTCGGAAACTCATCAATCGACATTTCAGACGATGATTTACCATTCTAAGAAATTGATAGGAGGGAAATAGGATGGCACAACAAAGAAGAGGCGGACGCAAACGTCGTAAAGTAGACTACATTGCTGCAAACCATATTGAACATATCGATTATAAAGATATTGAATTACTAAAACGTTTCATTTCAGAACGCGGTAAAATCTTACCACGTCGTGTAACTGGTACTGGTGCGAAAAACCAACGCAAACTTACCATTGCAATCAAACGTGCGCGTATCATGGGATTACTTCCATTCGTAGGCGAAGAATAAAGGCTCTTCGACATTTAGTGTTGGTAGAGAAAGATACAACTGAAAATTTAGTCATAACCAGTTAGGCAGAGTGCTTAACTGGTTTTTGTTTTACTTGGAAGATCAAGCCTTGAATGAGATAAATTCTTGCTCGAAAGTTATGGAAATTTCGATAGCCGTAGGCTACTCGTTTTATCACTTTTATCTTGTTGTTTGTTCCTTCTAATGCACCATTACTATACCTGGTTTTTAAAGCATATTGAATCCCTAATTTGTATTTATTTAAAAACGTCAGCTTCTTACAAAACCATTGTGGGAGGCGTTGATCTAAGCTGTTGATCGTATCGAAAAAGCTTTGGCTGTCCTTGTGTTTAAAGTGATAGAGGAGGAGCTGACAGGTCTCGTAAGCCCTTGTTAATTGCTCGTCATAACTCAAAAGCTCATCGACGATCGCTTTTTGCGTCATTGGTCTACGAAAGGATCGATCATATTGATAATTGGAACTATCCAGATCATAGGCATGTTTAAGGAGTAATTTCCAGAATCGCTTCAATCGTCGATACTTTGTCGGTTCCGTTTTTTGAAAGCTATTCATTGTTTTAATTCGCAACTGATTTAACGCACGAGTGATTTGTTGGACAATGTGAAAGCGATCGGTCACGATTTTGGCGTTTGGGAAGACCGCCTTTACAAGTTCAAAATAAGGGGCATTCATATCCATCACGACGTATTTCACGTTCGCTCGTGCTTTTCGAGTGAATTTAAGGAAATATGGTTTTAAGAAAGCCAGGCGACGATTCTCCAATACACCGATTAATTGCTGGGTCTGCCCATTCATAAAGACAAAACTCATTTTTCCACTGCAGGACTTCATCGATTTGAACTCGTCAAAACAAAGGACCGAAGGTAATGTATCAAAACGAGGATGATACGTTTTTAAACAGGTGTGCAGGACACGCAGAACGGTTACGTCAGAGACAAAATAGCGATCGGCAATTTCTTTTCTTGTTGTATTCTTCGCCAGTTCCAAGGCAATTTGAACCTTTAATTCCTTTGAAAGATAGCAGTTTTCATCCACCAAATTGGTCTGAGCGTTGAATGTCGACTGACATTCTTTACAGTAAAAGCGCGTACGTACCAAGCGTAATTCTGTTTTGATGTCTCGATAAGGCAAAAGTTGGACTTTTGTTTTATGTGAGCCATTCTTGATGATTCGTCCTTCATTTTTGATACCACATTTACGGCAATGGCTTGGTATATAGCTAAGTTTGGCATGGATAAGATTGGTGCGAAACCCCTCTTCTTCTATAGTCTCTAACCATTCTTCTTCGAAGAATAAATTTTCATCTGTTAAACCTAACAAGTTTCTAGTACAATGATCCATGGAGATATCCTTTCTTGGTGTGGTTTTGTTTTAGTCGACTAAATTCTACCAGTTAGGCTATCTCTTTTTCTATCTTTTTTTACAAAAAAAGTGTCAGTAGAAAATCCGTAGATTTTCCACCAACACTAAATATTGTAGAACCAGAATAAATCGAATGATTTTCATTGACAAGTTTCTTTTGAAGCTTGTCAATTTTTTTACATTAAAATCGGAACGTAGCGAAGGCAAGATTGTTTGAGGAATCATCTGTATAAGGTGTTCTTTTGTTTCATTTTTACTGCGCCTCTATCGAATTTTCTGCAATCTTAATACATTCTCATAAAGCTACTTGCTATAATCTTTATAGACAGTTCTTCTTTGCGTGCAATACACAACAATAGCAGCGGTACCTATTGCAATCAAGCAATTGGTTATAGATCCTAGAATGGATGAAAGATAAAGAGTAGCTAACAGCTTTTGTATGATCCATGATACTCTTATCATTGAAAATACCCCCATTGATTAATTACCAGTTTTAATGTACATTCTTTATGAAGATAATAACTGAATTTCATGAAATAGAAAATAATCGGCAGAAAAAACAGCTAATTTGCAGAGAATAAAGGATATTTAAAATAAATTTTCTAAAAAAACACAATATATGGTATGTTATCATGGTTTATCGTAGGATATATAGTAGTTGATAATCTGCAGAAAATAGTGGTTAATCTGCAGATAATCTGCAGATTAACAGAAAAGGAATGAAGGTATGGTGCAATTTACTTTAAAACCAGAAGGCGCTCAAATCGAGTATAAAAAATCAATGAAACAATTACCTAAAGATTTTTGGGAAACGTATTCGGCTTTCGCAAACACAGAAGGTGGTATGGTTGTTTTAGGGATTTCAGAAACAGAACCGGGTGTATTTTCTATAACGGGTGTTCAAAATGTAGAAAAAGTGAAAAAAGAACTATTTAATTCTCTACAAGATGATAGGAAAGTAAGCTATAACCTAATTTCTGAGAGACAAGTTAATGTAAGGTATTTTGATGAGAAAGCTGTCATTGAAATACTTGTTCCAGCAGCGCCTGCTTCGAAAAAACCAATCCATATCAATAGGGATCTAAGACAAACTTACAAAAGAAAAAATGACGGTGACTACAAAGCTACACCAGAAGAATTAAAGTATATGCTCAGAAATTCAGAAAGAGATCTAGATTCTGATACCCTACCGAGGTATGATATAAATGATTTAAATAAAGCCTCTATAGAAAATTATCGAAGATTATTGATTGGTAACAATGAGGATTCCCAATACATTGATATGGGGATACAAGAGCTCTTAATCGATATAGGTGCGATGAAAAGAAATAGAGAGAATCTAGAAAAGATTGACTATCAACTGACTGTCGGTGGGCTCTTATTCTTTGGAAAATATAGTTCTATTGTAGACTATATACCGCATTTTCACTTAGATTACTTTAATCGAACTGGATCGAGTGATCGGTGGAGCGACAGAGTAGCAACTGGTGATCCAAATTATCCGGATCTGAATGTATTTTCTTTTTTTCAAATCGTTTTAGAAAAATTACGAATGACCATTCAAGACAAATTTGATTTAACGAACGATTATACTCGAAATTCCTCAACTAATGACATAGGTATCGCATTGAGGGAAGCTTTGGCAAATGCACTTATACATGCAGATTACTTTTGTAAGAAATCAATTCGAATAGAGGCATATAGAGGCTTTTATATTTTTGAAAATCCTGGTGAAATGAAAATTTCGATAGAAGAATTTATTCGAGGTGGAGATTCTCAGCCTCGGAATAATACGATCACAACTTTGTTTAGAAGAGTTGGCCTATGTGAACGTGCGGGCACGGGAGGTCCTAAAATTGTCCAATCCGCGGCTAAAAACAAATTAAAGATGCCAGATATCCTATCCGAAAACGAAAAAACATGTTTAAAAATATGGAAAATAGACCTTGCTGAAGCTCATCCAGAATTAACTGTAGAGGAAAAAAGTGTATATAAGTGTATAATGCAAGCTGGGTATAGTATTTCTAGTATGGAAATACAAAAAAAGACAGGTTTAAGTAGATATTATGTAACCGAGGGAATTAAAGTATTGATTGAGAAAAATTTGATTTCGCAAGAAGGAAAAGGAAGATCAACAAAATATGCACTTGTAGAAGGAACATCTGAGAAATTAGCTCAGCTTCAACACATTATGAAAAGTTTAGAAAATTATTACATTAACTAAATGAAAGTAATTGAAGCGATTTGTTTGTGAGTATAGTAAATATGAAATTAGGTTTTGCGAGACGAATAAATCAAATGATTTTCATTGACAAGTTTCTTTTGAAGCTTGTCAATTTTTTTATCCATCGAAGAGTAAATTGTTATTTTATATATAGATAGAATAACGAATGATAGAAATTTTTTCCTGGTTGGTTCACCAAAAAAGTTTCACGTGGAACTTTTTTGCATCAATCGCCTATTTGATTGTTTTGTGGTAAAATAAGGAACAAAGCTTCAAAAAAATGGGATGATACATTGAGGGGTAAAAAAGATGGCAGCAATTGGGTTGATTTCAATTGATAATTACGATGATTTGATTGAGAAAAAAGACGACAAACAAGTTTCTTATTTGAACTCGCTGATCACGACACTGATTTCTGATTGGGCAAGTGAGAATCATGTTTTTTACAAACGAATCAATTCCGAGCGGTTTCTTTTCGTCGCGAAGTATTCAGATATTGAGCGGATGAAGGAAGAAAAATTCCAATTTTTGACTAGAGTACGGCAAGTTGCGGAAAAAAATGATCTGGCATTAACGATCAGTATGGGAATCTCCTATGGGGAAGAGTCTTTTGAAGAGATTGGTGAAGTGGCACAAAACAATCTCGACATTGCGTTAGTTCGTGGCGGCGATCAAGTCGTTTTAAAAGAAGCCAAAGAAGAAGCAAAACCGCAATTCTTTGGCGGTAATACGGATGGTACGCCGAAGAGAACGCGTGTTCGTTCTCGTGCCATGAGTACGGCGTTGAGAAAGATTTTTGCTGAAAACCAGCGGATCTTTATCATGGGTCATCGTTACCCGGACATGGATGCTTTAGGTTCGGCTTTTGGGGTGGCTTACATGGCGATGATGAGCGACAAAGAATGCTACATCATTTTAAATCCAAAAGAGATCACCGCCGACATTCAGCGGGCATTGGAAGAATTGAAAAAATACCCCGAGCTGGAACGATTTGTGATCACTGGGGAAGAAGCAGTTAATTTATCAAATGAAGAAAGTGTGCTAGTGATGGTAGATTACCATAAGCCATCGATGTCGATCTCGCAAGCGGTCTATGATGAATTTGACAAAATCGCAGTGATCGATCACCATCGTCGCGGGGATGAGTTTCCCGATAAGCCACTATTGACGTATATTGAATCTTCCGCGTCTTCGGCATCGGAACTGGTAGCAGAATTAATCCAGTATCGTGCTTCTCGCAGATCGCAAGTCCCGAAATTTATTACGACTTCTTTATTAGCGGGCATCTACGTGGATACGAAGAACTTCACGGTGCGAACCACTGGTCGGACCTTTGATATTGCTGGTTATTTGAAAAACCAAGGCGCAGATACGTCATTGGTTCAATACATGTTGAGTACGGATCTCGATTCCTATTTGATGATCAGTGAACTGGTTTCTCGCAGCCAGCATTTCCGAGAAGATATCGTGATTGCTGCAGCGGATGAAGATCGGGTGTACGATAGTGTCACCGTTGCGAAAGCGGCCGATACTCTGCTATCGATCAACGGGATCCATGCCGCATTTGTCATTACGAAACAACCAGGAGATTTGATCGGTATCAGTGCTAGAAGCACTGGTAAAGTCAATGTACAAACCTTGATGGAGGCATTAGGCGGCGGCGGACATTTTACCAACGCAGCCACGCAAATAAAGAACAGCAGCATTGGTGATGTAGAAAACCAGCTGCGAGCGGAATTAACGAAAAATGAACAATAACAAGGAGTGACCAAGATGAAAGTTATTTTCTTACAAGATGTCAAAGGCAAAGGCAAAAAAGGCGATATCAAGGAAGTCCCTAATGGCTACGCACAAAACTTTCTGATCAAAAACAACTTAGCCAAACCTGCCAACAATGAAAGCATGGCAGAATTAAAAGGCAAACAAAAAGCCAAAGAAAAACAAGACGCAGAAGTCTTAGCAGAAGCGAAAGAGTTAAAAGCACTTCTTGAAAAGGAAGAAACCGTTGTGAAGATCAATGCCAAAGCAGGGGAAGATGGCCGCTTGTTCGGTTCGATCCCATCAAAACAAATTGCCGATGCCTTGAACAAGCAATACAAAATCAAGATCGACAAACGCAAAATCGAATTGGATCAGCCGATCCGTGCATTAGGCTTTACGCAAGTACCTGTAAAATTGCACCCACAAGTAACGGCAACGATCAATGTTCATACCATCCAAGAATAAGCATTACTCCCAACAGTCACATGTTGGGGTTTTTTTCGGCAAACATCCAAGCAATCTTGTACTTTGGATGGGAATCTTGTAGAATGAATGGACGAAGGAGCGAATGGCATGAATGAAGTTTGGCAAAATCAAGTTCCCCCACAAGATATTGAAGCGGAACAAGCGGTCCTAGGGGCAGTCTTTTTAGATGCCGATGCGATCATCGATGCAATGGAAGTAATCGCCCCAGAAGATTTTTATCGCCGCAGCCATCAAATAATTTTTCAAGCAATGATCCAGTTGAACGACCGTAGTGAATCGATCGACTTGATTACGTTGAAAGCAGAAATTGAAAAAAGCAACAGTCTTGAAGATGTTGGCGGCCTGACGTATCTGACTGAATTGAGTCAAGCTTCACCATCAGCAGCAAGTATTGCTTATTATGCGAAGATCGTTGACGACAAAGCCACGTTACGCAATCTGATCCAAACAGCGAGCCGTATCGTAACCAAAGGCTTTGAACAAGATGAAGATGTGCAGTCGATCATTGATCAAGCAGAAAAAAGTATTTTAGAAGTATCCGAAAAGCGCAATAGCAATGGCTTCCAATCGATAGCGGAAGTCTTGAATCGGACGATCGAAACGATCGATCAGTTGGCGCAAAACAACGAAGAAATCACCGGATTACCTACGGGTTATGCGGCTTTAGACAAAATGACGGCGGGGCTGCAAAAAGAAGAGCTGATTATTCTGGCTGCCCGTCCCGCGGTAGGGAAAACCGCATTTGCCTTGAATATCGCGCAAAATGTCGGAACGAAAACCGATCGTTCCGTGGCGATCTTTAGTCTGGAAATGGGGGCTGAATCATTGGTCAACCGGATGCTTTGTGCGGAAGGCTCGATTGAGGCCAGTCACTTGCGGACGGGGCAGCTCTCAGAAGAAGAGTGGCGGAATTTGATCGTTGCCATGGGCAGTCTTTCTAACGCCAATATCTATATCGATGATACCCCTGGGATCAAGATCTCTGAGATTCGGGCACGTTGTCGGAAACTGGCGCAAGAAAAAGGCAATCTCGGCTTGATTTTGATCGACTACTTGCAGCTGATTGAAGGAACGGGTCGCGAAAACCGCCAACAAGAAGTCTCTGAGATCTCTCGCCAATTAAAGAAACTGGCGAAGGAATTAAAAGTGCCAGTGATCGCACTGTCTCAGCTTTCTCGGGGTGTGGAACAACGACAAGACAAGCGTCCTGTTTTAAGTGATATTCGGGAATCAGGATCGATCGAGCAGGATGCCGATATCGTTGCTTTCTTGTACCGAGATGACTACTACCGCAGCGAAGGCGACGATGACGATGAACCAGAAGAACAACAAAACAACAATGTGATCGAAGTCATTATCGAGAAAAACCGGAGTGGTGCCCGGGGGACCGTCGAACTTCTATTTATCAAAGAATACAATAAGTTCTCCTCGGTCTCGCCGCGAGAAGAGTTCGGGTAAGACACCAACGATGTGAGAAACCAAGGCTCCTGCTGCCGCCTGCATTGCGCTGATGGCAGCAGGGCTTTTTTTATGTGCTGACTTTATTCGTTTTTACGTGTATAAATAATTATTGAGAAGAAAATAGTTCGTTTTTTACCCCTGAAAAATGAGAATTTAAAACGATTATTCGATTTTAGATTGAAAGAGCTTGCGAATCTTGTTACAATACTTAAGGAATGCACTAATTAAAGAAAGAGGTCATTATATGTCATCTGTAGTAGTAGTAGGTACACAATGGGGCGATGAAGGTAAAGGAAAGATTACGGACTTTTTGAGTGAAAACGCGGAAGTCATTGCACGTTATCAAGGTGGAGACAATGCCGGCCATACGATTAAATTTGACGGTGTGACCTATAAACTGCATTTGATTCCTTCTGGGATCTTTTATGCAGATAAAATCAGTGTCATTGGAAACGGGGTCGTTGTGAACCCGAAATCATTAGTTAAAGAATTAGCATACTTGAAAGAAAACAATATAATAACAGAAAACTTAAAGATCTCTGATCGTGCTCATGTTATTTTACCTTACCATATCCATTTGGATCAGCTGCAAGAAGATGCCAAAGGTGACAACAAGATCGGTACGACGATCAAAGGGATTGGACCAGCCTATATGGATAAAGCTGCCAGAGTCGGCATTCGGATCGCTGATCTTTTAGACAAAGAAATTTTTGAAGAACGTCTGCGTATCAACTTAGAAGAAAAAAATCGTCAATTCGTGAAAATGTTTGACGCAGAGCCAATCGCCTTTGAAGACATTTTTGAAGAGTATTACGAATATGGCCAACAAATCAAAAAATATGTGACGGATACTTCGGTGATCCTTAACGATGCCTTAGATGAAGGCAAACGGGTTTTATTTGAAGGGGCACAAGGCGTGATGCTGGATATCGACCAAGGAACCTATCCTTTCGTAACGTCATCCAACCCCGTTGCTGGAGGTGTCACCATCGGTAGTGGTGTGGGCCCTTCAAAAATCAACAAAGTCGTTGGTGTCTGCAAAGCTTACACCTCTCGGGTAGGAGATGGTCCTTTCCCAACGGAACTGTTTGATGAAACAGGTGAACAAATTCGTAAGATCGGTCGTGAATACGGAACAACGACAGGACGTCCTCGCCGTGTGGGCTGGTTTGATACCGTCGTGATGCGCCATTCAAAACGGGTCTCAGGGATTACAAACCTATCCCTTAACTCGATCGATGTCTTGAGCGGTTTAGAAACCGTGAAGATCTGTACCGCTTATGAACTAGATGGTGAATTGATCTATCATTACCCAGCAAGCTTGAAAGAGTTGAACCGCTGCAAACCAGTCTACGAAGAACTTCCTGGCTGGTCTGAAGACATTACTGGCTGCAAAACATTAGCAGATCTGCCAGAAAATGCACGCAATTACGTTCACCGCATCTCTGAATTAGTCGGTGTCCGCATTTCGACCTTCTCGGTAGGACCAGACCGCAGCCAAACCAACATTTTAGAAAGTGTTTGGGCGCAAATCTAATCTGACACAAAAGCTTCAGAACAAGACGAAGAACTCCTGTGTCAAAAGCAGTCAACGATAAGTTTGGCTGCTTTTGATGAGAATTTCTTCTGTCTTGTTCTTTTTTTGCTATAATAGGGGGTAACGAGAGGGGTGAAACCATGTTTCAAATCATGACAGATTCCTGCTGTGATTTACCAGCAGCAAGATTAGCGGAGCTAGATGTTGCGTATATTCCGATGCTGATCGAATTAGACGGCAAAGAATATATCGATGATATGGGCAAAGAATTTGATACGGAATGTTTTTTAGGAAAACTAAAAGAACATGCGCAGCCGACAACTTCTCAAATCAATGTCGGACGTTATATGGAGTATTTTCGGCCGTATGTCGAAGCGGGCACACCGGTCCTTTATTTAGGTTTTTCTTCAGGAATGAGCGGCTCATTCCAAAGTGCCGTCCAAGCCGTAGCCTTACTAAAAGAAGAATACAAAGAAGTTGCGATCACCTTGATCGATACGCGCTCTGCGAGTTTAGGCGAAGGCTTCTTAGTGGCTGAAGCAGCCCAACAAAAAGCCCAAGGACGTTCGTTGCTAGAAGTCAGCCAATGGGTAGAAGAAAACAAACTGCGTTTAGATTCATGGGTCACCGTCGACGATTTAAAACAATTGGAACGCGGCGGCAGAATCTCTAAAACGGCGGCAGCGATCGGCGGATTGCTGAACGTGAAACCAATCATTACCGTCGATACTGCGGGAAAATTACGCAGCGTTGATCGAGTGCGGGGACGCAACAAAGCGATCCAAAAAATCGTGGATCAAACCATCGCCAATCTTCACGAATCAAAAACCAATACGGTTTATTTTGCCAATGCTGGCGATGCCGAAGCGGCGGAGAAAGTCATCAAACGTTTGACCGAAAAAGTTCCTGACATTATTATTCATCATTATCCATTAGGTCCAACGATCTCCAGTCATACCGGCTACGGCTGCTTGGCGCTGTTTTCATTCGGCAAAGCCCGTTTAGAACAAGCGTAACCTGCCAAAAATACCCGAAGCACCTAGACAAAATAAAAGAAACGCTCCAGTTGCAGCCTTGGTGGCGGGCAACTGGAGCGTTCTTTTTTTCAAAAGCAGCTTATTGATTCATTTCTGCTACGCGTTTTTGGACATCTTTGTTTTCTAAGAATTCATCGTAGGTCGTTTCGGCACGATCCACCACGCCTTTGCTAGAGACCGCAATGATACGGTTCGCAAGGGTTTGAATAAATTGGTGGTCATGAGAAGCAAACAACAATGAGCCGGTGAAGGCCATCAAGCCATCGTTTAATGCGGTGATCGATTCTAAGTCCAAGTGATTGGTTGGATCATCCAATACCAGTACGTTGGCTTTTGAAAGCATCATTTTCGACAACATGCAGCGAACTTTTTCGCCCCCGGAAAGAACATTGACGGGTTTTAATACTTCGTCACCAGAGAACAACATGCGACCTAGGAAGCTGCGCAAGAAGGTATTGTCGTCTTCTTCTTTGCTTGCGTATTGACGCAACCAATCAACGATCGGGGTATCCGTATCAAATTCGCTGGTCGTATCTTTTGGCAAGTACGCATGCTGCGTGGTCACGCCCCAACGAACACTACCTGTATCAGGAGTGATTTCCCCCATGATGACTTTGAATAGCGTTGTGGTGGTGATATCGCTATTGGCAACAAAAGCGACTTTGTCGTCTTTGTTCAAGGTGAAAGAGATATTGTCTAAAATCTTTTTGCCGTCGATCGTCACACTGACATTGTCGACTTGCAGCAAGTCATTCCCGATTTCACGTTCTGGTTTAAAACCGACAAACGGGTAGCGGCGAGACGAAGGTTGAATATCATCAAGAGTGATTTTATCCAACATTTTTTTCCGAGATGTTGCTTGTTTGGATTTTGATGCATTGGCACTAAAGCGTGCGATAAAGTCTTGCAGTTCTTTGATCTGCTCTTCTTTTTTGGCATTTGATTGGGATTGTAATTTCGCAGCTAATTGGCTTGATTCCAACCAGAAATCATAGTTGCCGACAAACAATTTGATTTTGCCGAAGTCTAGATCGGCCATATGGGTACAAACTTTATTTAAGAAGTGGCGGTCATGGGAAACAACGATGACGGTGTTGTCAAAGTTGATCAGAAACTCTTCTAACCAGTTGATAGATTGGATATCCAATCCGTTGGTAGGCTCATCTAGGAGCAAGACGTCTGGCTTACCGAAAAGGGCTTGTGCCAGTAAGACTTTCACCCGTTGACCAGCAGTTAGATCTTTCATCAAGACATGATGCAATTCATCGGGAATGTTCAAGCCTTGCAAAAGAACAGCGGCTTCGGGCTCTGCTTCCCAGCCATCAAGTTCCGCAAATTCGCCTTCTAGTTCGGCGGCACGAATCCCATCTTCATCAGAAAAGTCTTCCTTCATGTAGATCGCGTCTTTTTCTTTCATCACTTCGTAGAGACGTTTATGGCCCATGATGACCGTTTCGATCACTGGAAACTCTTCGTAATCATAGTGGTTCTGCTTCAAGACAGCCATCCGTTCATCAGGACCTAAAGACACATTCCCGGTTGAAGGTTGGATCTCACCAGATAAAATTTTTAAAAAAGTTGATTTACCAGCACCATTTGCACCAATCAAACCATAACAATTACCAGGCGTAAACTTAATATTAACATCATCAAACAGTTTGCGGTCTGAAAAATGCAAACTTACATCACTTACTGTAATCAATTCTTTTCCTCACTTTATATAAATTGACATGGAGTCTCCTAGCATTATAGCGATGAATGTTGAAACTTTCAAGTAAAGCCGAGGATTTCATCAGGAAAGGCTTAGGGCTGGTGAAAGAAAAATTTTGGCTGCTGCTGCCTTCCTAGTAGAACCTGACGGCTTCCTATGCTAGAGTATTGGTAGAATAGTTAGACAAAGGAGCAGACGAATGGTGGATTGGTTGGTTGGATTGTCGCCATGGCAGCAAGCGTTGGCGGGGACGATCTTTACGTATGGTATGACGGCGCTTGGGGCAGCGCTAGTCTTTTTCTTCAAAGAAATCAATAAAAATGTCCTGAATACGATGCTGGGGTTTGCCTCTGGCGTGATGATCGCTGCTAGTTTCTGGTCGTTATTAGATCCTGCGATCGCACGAGCCGAAGAAAATGGCGACATTCCGTGGCTTGTGGTCAGCATCGGGTTTGGTTTGGGTGGTTTGTTTCTATATGCAGCAGATAAGACGCTCCCGCATATGCATTTTGGTCCGAATCATGAAACAGAAGGTTTGCCCAGTCATTTGAAGCGAACGATCTTGCTGGTCTTTTCCATCACGCTGCATAATATCCCAGAAGGCTTGGCGGTAGGGGTAGCGTTTGGGGCGGCGGCTAGTGCCGATGACCCGCGAGCAGCGATCTTAGCGGCGCTTTCGGTAGCGATCGGAATCGGGATCCAAAATTTTCCAGAAGGCGCAGCCGTTTCGATCCCCTTGCGCCAAGAAGGGTTAAGCCGAACCAAGGCCTTTATGTATGGGCAAGCGTCCGGGATCGTAGAACCGATCGCCGGTGTGATCGGAGCTTTGCTGGTAACGAGTATGTCCGCTGTCTTGCCGTATGCGTTGGCTTTTGCAGCGGGTGCTATGATCTATGTAGTGGTGGAAGAATTGATTCCAGAAGCGCAGCAAACCTTGACTAGTCGCCGCCATTTTGCGGTCTTTGGCGTCATGCTAGGCTTTATCTTAATGATGGTTTTAGATGTAGCATTAGGCTGATCGATAAAAAAACACCTGACTTTCCAAAAGTCAGGTGTTTTTGATTTACTTGTAATTAACGATAATATTTTCTTGGCTTTTGGCGAATCGATGTTAACCAGCGAACGATCAAAACGGCTAGCAGCAAAGGAATCCCGAAACGGAAGACCAATCCGATCAGCCCACCAATAATGCCTAATACAACGGATAAAACAAGGGATGCTGCGATTAAAACTGCCACGACAGTAACGATTCTTCCTAATAAACTTTCTGTATTCATTGTGACTCCTCCTAGACTTTTTTTCTTATCCCTAGCATAACAAGAAAGAAAAAGAAACACATCCAACTTAAGACGGAATAATTGCTCCGCCGTGGGCCATAGGTTTGTGATAAACTAAACATGAATGAATCATGAAAGGAGTCAAAAAGAATGAATGCAGAAATTCTCACGAGCCAAGTCATCACAGAAGGAGGGTGCAATGCCTGTTTGCCTTATGAACTCAATACCTTCACGCTGCAGCTGCCGGATGGTCGTAGTTTTTCGTTAGAAAACTTGGATGCTGCTGCATTGGTGATGCCAATTGCCCAGATCAATCAGTGGCAGACGCGCTTATTATTAGAAGAAGACGAAGGATTGATCTATCAAAAAGGAACGCAAGAAGTAATTTTCGTAGAGGGCAGCCGTCAGGATACGTTTTCCAGCAAAGGACAGACGATTTCTTGTCCGAAAAAGAGTTGCGAAGCTGACGTCTTTGCCACAACCAATCGAGTGCTGACAGAATTGTTTGGCATCGAACCGATTTCCTTCGTTCTGCGGGCTGCACAAGCATAAGAGGACGAAAAAAAGCCGCTTGCGCATGTACCGACCTTTTAAAGTTAGCTTTTTAGTCTAACTATTGGAAGTCATGACAGCAAGTGGCTGTTTTTTCGTATCGTTACTTACGGATCTGGCCTTCGCCATAAATAATGTATTTGGTAGAAGTCAGTGCTTCTAACCCCATTGGCCCACGGGCATGGAGTTTTTGCGTCGAGATGCCGATCTCGGCACCAAAGCCAAACATAAAGCCATCGGTGAAACGGGTCGAGGCATTGACGTAAACCGCCGCCGCATCAACTTCTTTCAAGAAGCGTTGGGAAGCGAAATAATCATCGGTGATGATCGCTTCGGAGTGCTTCGTATTGTAGCGATTGATGTGAGCAATGGCTTCTTCTAGCGAAGTCACCACTTTGATCGCTAAGATATAGTCTAAAAACTCGGTTGCCCAATCCTCTTCAGTGGCAAGCTGTGCATTGTTTAAAAACGCCAACGCTTTTTGATCTCCTCGCAATTCGACTTGATCGGCAAACTGCTGTTCTACCATAGGCAAAAACTCCGCTGCCACTGCTTCATGGACGAGGATCGTTTCGATGGCATTGCAGACAGAAGGGCGTTGAGTCTTTGCATTCGTGACGATCGCCAGTGCCATCGGCAGCTGGGCTGCTTGGTCGATGTAGATATGATTGTTGCCGGTGCCGGTTTCGATCACTGGCACCGTGGCGGTCTCTTTGACACGACGAATCAAGCCGGCGCCTCCCCGAGGGATCAAAACATCCAAGTAATCTGTCAGCCGCATCAGCTCAGCCGCTGTTTCGTGGCTCGTGTCTTCGATAAACTGGATCGCATGGCGGGAGTGTCCATTGGCAGCTAATGCCTCTTGTAAAATAGTCACGAGGACTTGATTGGAGTGGAAGGCTTCCTTTCCACCACGCAAAATCACGGCATTTCCTGATTTGAAACACAGACTAGCTGCGTCAGTGGTGACATTAGGGCGGGCTTCGTAGATGATGCCGATGACCCCTAAAGGCACTCGTTGTTGACCAATCAAAAGATCGTCAGCATTGCGCCACATTTTATCCACGGCACCGATTGGGTCGGGCAATTGGGCGACTTCTCGGATGCCGTTAGCCATCTCGGTGATCCGTTGTTCTGTCAGCAACAGTCGATCCAGCATTGTCTGGCTGGTTCCTTTGGCTTTTGCGGCGGCTAGATCTTGTTGATTAGCAGCTAAAATCGTCTCGGTAGCTTTTTCTAAAGCATCGGCCATCGCTGCCAGTAGGTGGTTTTTTTCGCTGGCACTCAGTAAGCTTAATGTCTGGGCGCTTGCTTGAGCTTGTTGACCGATCGTTTGCAAGTTGCTCATTGCTCATCCTCCGTTCGTTGATAAAAGTGGGTGCCGACAGGTTCCCCTGCGAGCAAGTCAAAAATAATTTTCGGCTGCTTGCCGTTAGCCAGCAGCATGTGACTGTTCAAGTCTAAGATACGTTGGGCGGCTTTTAGTTTACTGGTCATACCGCCGGTTCCATAAGGACTGCCTTTTCCCGTAGCTTGTTCTAAAAGTTCTGGGGTGATTTCATTGATCTCGGAATACAAAACGGCATCAGGATCATTCAGCGGATTGGCGGAATAAAAGCCGTCGATATCAGAAAGCATGATCAAAAGCTCGGCTTTCGTCAACTGAGCGACGATCGCTGACAGCTGGTCATTGTCGCCGAATTTGGTGAGATGATCCAATTCATCCACTGCTACCGTGTCGTTTTCATTAATGATCGGGATGATCCCCATCGTAAGTAATTGCTCTAAGGTGTTGCTAACGTTTTGACGGCTTTGGGGAAATTCGATGATGTCTCTGGTCAGCAGGATCTGTGCAGTCTGCTGGCTATAGCTTTGAAAACGCTGGTTGTAGATCGTCATCAGTTCCGATTGGCCAACGGCGGCCACGGCTTGCTGCTGCGGGATCTCCACGGGTCGTTCTTTCAAATTCAACTTGTTCATGCCAACACCGATCGCACCAGAAGAAACTAAGATGATTTCTTTGCCTTGGTTTTGCAAAGCTGCTAAGACAAAGGCTAATTCATCGATGCCAGCTAGATTGATGGCACCATTGGGATAAATCAACGAGCTGGTGCCGATTTTTACAACGATTCGGTTTTTGTTTGAAAGATCTGCGCGCATATGCCACCGCCTATTTTTTGATATTTTTTCTATTGTACTCGCAAACGGGCGTTTCGTCATGTCCTTTTTTCTTTTTGGTCTATTTTTAAACGAAGAAATTGTAAAGACTTTTCGATAATTGTGTTTTCCATGAAGAAAATAGTTCTTCCTATGCTAAAATAGCTATATGTTTTATTATTGGAGGAACCCATGAAATTACGAGGATTTGAAATTATTACAGCATATAGAGAAAAAAGCATCACCTTGCCTCAACGTGCCACCCATCATGCGGCTGGTTACGACTTTGAAGCAGCGGAAGAAATCGTGGTGCCAAGCATTTGGAAAGCGGGCGTGATCGACGGGGTCAAAGCGCTTTTTGCAAAAGAGACCGCAAAACAATTGAAGCCAACCTTGGTTCCCACGGGGATCAAAGCCTATATGGGGGAAGACGAGTATTTGCAGCTGACAAATCGTTCCAGCAATCCTTTGAAACGTTTCTTAGTCTTGACGAATGGTGTCGGCGTCATCGACAGCGATTACTATGACAATCCAGATAATGAAGGGCATATCATGTTTCAGTTTACCAATTTCGGCCCCACAGATGTCGTCATTAAAAAAGGCGAACGGATCGGCCAAGGAATTTTCTTGCCGTTCTTAAAAGCTGATCAAGATACAACCACTGCCAGCCGAACCGGCGGCTTTGGCTCCTCGAATCAGTAAATCCTGCCTGGGGGTCTTTTTGATAGAAGTAGTGGAGGAGATCAATGGCAAAAAAAGCAAAAAGTCAATTTGTCTGTCAAAATTGCGGGTATAGTTCCCCTAAATATTTAGGGAAATGCCCCAATTGCGGCAGCTGGAATTCAATGGTGGAAGAAGTGATCCAAGAAACCGCCGATCGTCGAGTACGTACGACATTGACGGGGCAAAAGATGCAGCCGACGAAACTCGCCGATGTCGTACCGAAAAAAGAACCGCGGGTCCAAACGAAACTTGCTGAGTTGAATCGCGTCTTAGGCGGCGGCGTGGTCCCAGGCTCCTTGATTTTGATCGGTGGGGATCCAGGGATCGGAAAATCGACGCTGCTCTTGCAAGTTTCCCAGCAATTAGCAGCGATCGGCGGGACGGTCTTGTATGTGTCAGGAGAAGAAAGTGCCGAACAAATCAAAATGCGGGCGCAGCGCTTAGGCGCCATCGACACAGAATTTTATCTCTATGGGGAAACGGACATGTCAGAGATCAGTAAAGCGATCGAAAACATCCGCCCAGATTATGTGATCATCGATTCGATCCAAACCATGACCCAACCGGATATCACCAGCGTGGCAGGCAGTGTCAGCCAAGTGCGAGAAACGACCGCAGAATTGCTGAAAATCGCCAAAACCAATGGCATCGCCATCTTTATCGTTGGCCACGTGACGAAGGAAGGCTCGATCGCAGGACCGCGGATGCTGGAGCATATGGTGGATACCGTCTTGTATTTCGAAGGCGAAAAGCACCACAGTTTTCGAATTTTGCGGGCCGTAAAAAACCGCTTTGGGTCCACCAATGAGATCGGGATTTTTGAAATGGAAGAAGGCGGGTTGAAAGAAGTCGCCAATCCGTCACAAGTCTTTTTGGAAGAACGCTTAGAAGGCGCAACTGGATCGGCGATCGTAGTGGCAATGGAAGGCAGTCGGCCAATCTTGGTGGAAATCCAAGCACTGGTCACGCCAACGATGTTCGGCAATGCCAAACGCACGACGACGGGGCTAGACTTCAACCGCGTCTCGCTGATCATGGCGGTTTTAGAAAAACGGGCAGGCTTGCTGCTGCAAAATCAAGATGCCTACTTAAAAGCAGCCGGCGGGGTCAAATTAAATGAACCCGCGATCGATCTAGCGATCGCTGTTAGTATCGCGTCTAGCTACAAAGAAAAAGGCACCAGCCCGACGGAGTGTTTTATCGGTGAAATTGGCTTGACGGGTGAGATTCGCCGAGTCAACGCGATCGAGCAACGGGTCAAAGAGGTGCAAAAACTAGGTTTTACGAAAGTTTATTTGCCTAAAAATAATCTGACTGGCTGGCAGCCGCCCAAAGGCATCGAAGTCGAAGGCGTGTCTACCTTAGCCGAAACCTTGCGGAAAGTCTTCCGTTAAAGTGGAGTCAATGCAAGAGCAAGGGGCAATCGCCTCTCCTCTTGCCCTGACGCTGCTGATTCATTCGTTTGAACCAACCGACCGACAGCCGCTGACTGGCGGAAGGAGCCTGTCTGGCAGCACGGATTTTTGAACAAAAGAAACTTACTGGAGTATGGAGGAACATGTATGCAGAAACGAGTCATTACCGCACTAATGGTACTTGCCGGAGCAAGTCTGGGGATCTCACTGATGCCTATCGCATGGCAAGCCATTGGGCAAACCCAAAATGAATGGCTGAATAATAACATCACTAATAGTTTGCTTGGAGCCCTTATTTTCTTTTTATTATCTTTACTATTAGCGAAATATATTGCAGCCGGTATTCGCAAAATTGAAGAAAAACTAAGTGAATTGAGCTTAACGTATCTCTTGTTTGGCGCAATTGGTTCGATCATCGGTCTGATGATCGGTGTGATCGTGTCGATTCCTTTTTACAATTGGGATATTCCTTTTATCAACGGGATCGCCCCAATCTTAGTGATGGTCCTGTTAGGGTATCTCGGTTTTCAGATCGGGACGACACGGATCGATGAATGGAAAAAAGTCTTTGCCCCGAAAAACAAAAAGGCAGAGCCCCAAGAGCAAGATGAACAGCAGATGCTGGAAAGAAAGATCGCGGACCACTTCCACAAATACAAAATTTTGGATACCAGCGTGATCATTGATGGTCGGATCTATGACATTGCTAAAACAGGCTTTTTAGAAGGCGTCTTGCTGATTCCGAATTTTGTCTTGTACGAATTACAATACATCGCAGATTCTGGCGATAGTTTGAAACGGGTTCGGGGCCGCCGCGGCTTGGATATTTTGAATGCTTTGCAAAAAGAAGAAGGCATCGCAGTTGAGATGTATGAAGGCGATTTTGAAGACATTTCCGAAGTTGATAGCAAGCTGATCAAGTTAGCGAAGATGCTGGATGGTGTCGTCGTGACCAATGATTACAATCTAAACAAAGTTTCTGAATTTCAAAATGTGCCTGTCTTGAATATCAATGCGTTGGCCAATGCGGTCAAACCAGTGGTGATTCCAGGAGAAAGCATGCACGTCTTAGTGGTGAAAGCTGGCACGGAGCGCCAGCAAGGGGTCGCTTATCTAGATGACGGGACGATGGTCGTGGTGGAAGATGGCCAGCATTACATGAATGAACACATCGAAGTGATCGTCACCAGCGCCTTGCAAACGGCAGCTGGGCGGATGATTTTTGCCAAACCAGCCCATTCTGGTCGCGGCATCGACAACAAAGAAGGATCGAAATCAGAGAAATAATCCTCGGCAGCTGGCGTAAAATATGCCAGCTGCCTTTACTAATTGGGTTATTGATTGTACAATTCAACTTGAGGGTTCTGTTTTTTACGCGGGTCTTTCCCACTAAACTGAACAATAAGCCCCAAGCAGCTTGGCTGGCTTGGAAATCAGATGAAGGAAGAGGAAAACAATGACAAAAGTACGTGTACGTTACGCGCCAAGTCCAACAGGACATTTACACATCGGGAATGCTCGGACGGCTTTATTCAATTATTTGTTTGCTCGTCATAATGACGGTGAATTTATTATCCGAATCGAAGACACCGATCAAAAAAGAAACATTGAAGATGGTGAAAAAAGCCAGCTTGAAAACTTGCAATGGTTAGGAATGGATTGGGACGAATCACCTGAAAATCCAGGAGAATACGGTCCGTATCGTCAATCAGAACGAGGCGATATCTACCAACCACTGATCGATCAATTGCTTGCAAGCAATCGTGCGTATAAGTGTTATTGTACGGAAGAAGAATTGGAAGCCGAACGTGAAGGCCAAAGAGCTCGTGGCGAAATGCCCCATTATGCAGGGAAATGTGCCAACTTAACACCAGAAGAGCAAGCCGAAAAAGAAGCACAAGGCTTGAAACCAGTGATTCGTTTCCGTGTCTCTCGCAATACTGAATACAAATTCCACGACATGGTCAAAGGCGAGATCGTTTTTGAATCAGATAATGTCGGTGGCGATTTTGTCATTCAAAAACGTGACGGTATGCCGACTTACAACTTTGCAGTAGCAGTCGATGACCATCATATGAAAATCACCCATGTGCTGCGTGGAGATGACCACATCGCCAACACACCAAAACAGTTGATGATCTATGAAGCATTTGGCTGGCAAGCACCAGAATTCGGGCATATGACGTTGATCATCAATAGCGAAACCGGGAAAAAATTAAGCAAACGGGACGAATCGATTCTCCAATTCATCGAGCAATACCGTGAGTTGGGTTATCTACCAGACGCTATGTTCAACTTCATTGCACTTTTAGGCTGGTCACCAGTAGGGGAAGAAGAAATCTTCTCTCAAGAAGAATTGATCAAAATCTTTGATCCTGAACGGTTGAGCAAATCACCAGCTGCCTTCGATGCCAAGAAGTTGGAATGGGTCAATAACCAATACATGAAACAAATGGATCTGGATGAATTGACGGCAATGTGCGTCCCTTACTTGGTAAAAGCCGGTCGCATCGAAGAAACATTGACCGAAGAAAAAGCTGCCTGGTTGAAAAAAATCGTTTCCTTGTATCAACCGCAAATGAGTTTTGCGGCACAAATCGTCGACCTTTCGGAATTGTTCTTCGAAGAACACCCTGAATTAGATGATGCAGCCAAAGAAGTCTTAGCAGGAGAAACTGTACCGACGGTTTTAACAGCCTTTAAAGAAAAATTACAGGCGATGCCAGTCGTTGAGGCTGCGGCAGTCAAAGCAGCCATCAAAGAGATCCAAAAAGAAACAGGCATCAAAGGCAAGAATTTATTCATGCCGATCCGCGTGGCGGTCTCAGGCCAAACCCACGGACCAGAACTACCAGATACCGTTGAATTATTAGGGAAAGAAAAAGCCCTTGATCATTTGAATAACGTGTTATAAACACAGCGAATAGACGAAGTACTAGCCGATTTTTTTCAGAGAGACCACGGAAGGTGAGAGTGGTCAAAAAAGGCTAGGAAATGCACCTAGGAGTGGCTTTGGCGCAAGTCAAAGACGAAGCAGCGGACGTTACCCGCTTGAAGGCAGTGCCGAACTGCGAACAAAAGTGGGACCACGCAAAAAAGCGTCTTTTGAATAAGGAAACTTATTTGAAAGACGCTTTTTTCGTATCAAGAAGTTTGGATAAAGTAGGTGAGAAGATGACTTGGTTCAAAAAAGCAATTGCGGCAACAAAAAAACATGATCCATCGGTACGATCAACGTTGGAGATCATCATCACATACCCAGGATTTCATGCCTTGTTTTGGCATCGTTGGTCGCATTTTTTGTTTCAGCATCGCTGGTATTTTTTGGCAAAACTGACGGCCCAGTTTTGGCGTTTCTTGACTGGGATCGAGATTCATCCTGGTGCGCAGATCGGCCAAGGGGTCTTTATCGATCATGGGATGGGCGTCGTGATCGGGGAAACGGCGATCATTGAAGATGATGTCGTCTTGTTTCACGGAGTCACCCTGGGGGGAACCGGCAAAGAGCGGGGCAAGCGTCATCCCACGGTTAAAACCGGTGCGTTTCTCTCAGCCCATGCGCAGATCTTAGGTCCTGTCACGATCGGTGAATATGCAAAGATCGGCGCCAATGCAGTGGTTTTGAAGGATATCCCCGCAGAAGCAACTGCTGTCGGCATCCCGGCAAAGATCGTTCGAATCAAAGGAAAGAAGGTTACCCACGATGATTAAAATCTATAATACGCTGACACGAGAAAAAGAAGTGTTTCAGCCATTGGAAGAAAAGAAAGTAAAAATGTATGTTTGCGGACCCACCGTCTATAACTATATCCATATCGGGAATGGCCGCAGTACTGTTTCATTTGATACCGTACGTCGTTATTTCGAATACCGCGGCTATACAGTGGACTATTTGATGAATTTTACTGATGTCGATGATAAAATCATTCGTGCAGCAAAAGAATTAGGTACGACGGCCCCAGAAGTGGCAGAGCGTTTTATCAACGCCTTCAATGAAGATACTGCAGCGCTGAATGTCAAACCTGCTACGATGAATCCTCGTGTGATGGATCATATTGAAGACATCATTGCCTTTATTGCTGCTCTTGTAGAAAAAGGCTATGCCTATCCAGTCAATGGCGATGTTTATTACCGTACCCGTAAATTTGCTCACTATGGGCAATTAAGCGACCAATCCATCGACGAGCTGGAAGTCGGCGCAAGCCAGCGAACCGGTGAAGAACAAAAAATCAAGGAAGATCCGTTGGATTTTGCTTTGTGGAAAGCGGCAAAAGGCGATGAGATCGCTTGGGAATCTCCTTGGGGAGCCGGCCGTCCCGGCTGGCATATCGAATGCTCGGTGATGGCGACCAAACACCTAGGCGAGACCATCGATATTCATGGAGGCGGACAAGACTTGACCTTCCCTCATCATGAAAATGAGATCGCCCAAAGCGAGGCAAAAACCGGCAAGACCTTTGCCAACTATTGGATGCATAATGGCTATGTGACGATCGGTGAAGACGAAGAAAAAATGAGTAAGTCGCTGGGCAACTTCGTCACGGTGCATGAGATGGTCAAAAAAGTTGATCCACAGGTGCTGCGTTTCTTTTTGGCAACGACTCAGTACCGCCGACCAATCAAATACAGCGAGACTACCTTGCATGAAGCACAAACCAATCTGCAAAAATTGCGTACGACCTATGAAAATGCCAAATTCCGCTTGAATAGCAGTCACTATCAAGCCAGCGATGAGGAAGTCAATGCACCGGTTCTGGAAGAATTTGAAGAACGTTTCGTCAAAGAAATGGACGACGATTTCAACGCGGCTAACGGGATCACTGTGGTCTATGAATTGGCGAAGTGGCTGAACTTAGCTAGCGAAGACCCAGAAACAGATTTGGCTTTATTAGCCGCTGGATTAGCCAAATTCAGCGAATGGCTGACGATTTTCGGGATTTATTTTGTATCCGAAGAATTGTTGGATGAAGAAATCGAACAGCTGATCAATGAACGGATCGCCGCCCGCAAAGCCAAAGATTTTGCCCGCAGCGACCAAATCCGTGATGAGTTGAAAGAACAAGGGATTATCTTAGAAGATACCCCGCAAGGAACCCGATGGAGACGAGAAGCATGAGAGATTATAAACAATTGAATGGTTTGGCATTGGCCTATGTGGGGGATGCGGTCTATGAAGTCTATATTCGCGATTATTTAGTCGCCCAAGGCCAAACCCGCCCGAACCAACTGCACCATATGGCGACCCACTATGTGTCAGCCAAAGCCCAAGCGGCATTGATCCAAAAGATGTTGGATGAAGAGATCCTGACCGAAGAAGAACATGATTTTTACCGCCGCGGCCGTAATAGTAAAAGCCATACGGGTGCCAAAAATGCCGATGTCACGACGTATCGTATCGCTACTGGCTTTGAATCGCTGATCGGGTATTTGCACCTCACGCAGCAAAAAGAACGCTTAGACGAGCTAATAGACTGGTGTATAAAGAAAGTAGGAGAAGAAGATGCGAGAAAAACCGCAAAGAAAGCGTCCAAATAAAAAAACAGCTGGCCGATCAGAAGCCAGACAAGAAAATAGACCGGATCGCCGCAAAGAAGCCGCTGGAGAAGCCATCGAAGATAATTTTGTCTTCGGCTATCATGCGGTTGCTGAAGCCTTGAAAGAAGGGCGAGGCAACAAGCTGTTTCTTTCCGAAGAAGCACGGGGAGAAAAAATCGATCGTTTGAAAGAAATGGCGCGGGAACAGGCAGTTCCGGTCAAATGGGTGCCAAAACAAAAGCTGGATACGATGAGTGACCAAGGGGTCCATCAAGGCATGATCTTGGCGATCACCCCTTATCAGTATTTGACCTTGGATGAATTGTTGGCCCAAACGAAAGAACAGCCGCTGTATCTGATTTTAGATAATCTAGAAGATCCCCATAATTTCGGCTCCATCATGCGAACCGCTGATGCCAGCGGCGTAGACGGGATCATCATTCCAAAACACCGTGCGGTGGGGATCACGCCGATCGTGGTGAAAACGTCGACCGGCGCAGTGGAACATATCCCTGTGGCCCGCGTGACCAACTTGACCCAAGCAGTCCAGCAGCTGAAAAAAGCTGGTTTTTGGATCTTCGGTACTGATATGAGTGGCAGTGATTACCGCACATGGAATGCCCAAGGGGCGGTCGGTTTGATCATCGGCAACGAAGGTCGAGGCATGGGGGAAGGTTTGAAAAAAGAAGTGGATCAAATGCTGACGATCCCAATGACCGGGCACGTGCAGAGCTTAAATGCCAGTGTGGCGGCAGGTTTGTTGATGTATCAGGCCTTTACTAGCCGAAATGGGGCGTCCCAATGAAAACCCCTTTGCTGATCGTGGATGGCTACAATATGATTGGCGCTTGGCCGGAGCTGGTTCTTTTGAAAAATCAGGACCGTTTAGAAGATGCCCGAGAAGCCTTACTGAATCGGCTGTCGAATTATGCAAAATATGAAGGGTTGAAAATCATCGTTGTTTTTGATGCCCAACTGGTGCCTGGTGTGACTCAAAGTTACACCAAATATCAGCTGGAAGTTATTTTTACCGAAGAAGGAGAGACCGCCGACAGCTACATCGAACGAATCGCTGGTGAATTAAACAATCGATTGACGCAAGTCACCGTCGCTACCAGCGATTTAGCCGAACAGTGGGTGATCTTCTCTCAAGGTGCTTTGCGAACTTCGGCACGAGAATTGTACAAAAGCGTGGAAAAAACAGAAAAAGACATCCACGAGCATCAAACCGACTTGCGGTTTGAAAATTTCCGACGCAATTCCCCTTGGTCACCTGAACAATTAGCCGAACTTGAAAAGAAATTGCAAGACCTTAGTTAGGGACAAAGTTGGTCTGGTAAATTAGAAGATGTCCGAGCCATTTATGATACGCTCCTTTTGTAGCAAATGAACCAAAAACAAAAGGAGTGATCTCGATGCGCACAAAGGAAAGACAAGTATCGCACCGTTCAGATAGATTTGAAGAGTTGTTCAGAAAATATCGACCGATCGTTGAGATTTTGCATAAAAAATATTATCTGCGGGATTATGACTTAGACGATTGGCTGCAAGAAGGCAGGATCGTTTTTAATAAGTGTCTAAAGACTTACGATAAGGACAAAGGAACGACGATCGGTATCTTGTTTAAGCGTTCCTTTGAGAACCGTATCTGCAGCCTGTTGCGGGCGCAGCATGCCCAAAAACGCAAAGCCCAAGTCGATGCCTGCTCGCTGGAAGAAAAGCTTTTACAAGAAGGCAATCGGTTTTTGACCGATCATAATCGCTGTGCGGAAACTGCAGAGACCTACTTGTTCGTTAATGAATCGTTGGCAGAGTATCCGAAAAGTTTATCGTCTTTAGAACGAATGGTTATAATGAATTATTTAAAAGGATTAGAACTTGATCAGATTGCCGTTCAAGAAAAGCTGCCTTATGAAAAAATAAAAAGCGCTTTCAGTCGCGGTCGGACAAAGTTGATAGCGCTTATCAAGGGTGTTTAACAAAAATCTTATTGAAAGTAGAATTATTTTATGGTAAACTTGAAATTTTCTGCTTTTCGTGGTATGATGATGCTCGAGGTGAATGCGATGCCAACAACTTTAGCTACGATCAAGAAAGATTTAGAAGGCCGTATCGGTAGTGAGATTATGCTAGTTGCTCAGACTGGACGTAAGCGTCAAACTGAACGTCGCGGCGTTTTGACAGAAACTTATCCTTCAGTTTTTGTTGTAGATTTGGATCCAAATGAGAATTCATTCGAGCGGGTTTCTTATAGTTATTCAGATATTTTAACCAGAACTGTTGAGATTGAATTTTTATCAGAAGCTGTTTGAAACAAGAAGAGTTGACACTTTGTTGACTCTTTTTTGGTTCAATAAGATAAGGAGTGATGGGATGGCGTTTTTTCTAAAAGAGTTAGGGGAAATGACTGGGGTGGAGTTTTATCAGCTTGCCCGTTTGCGTACAGCGGTTTTTGTGGTGGAACAAGCGTGTGCGTATCAAGAGATCGATGCGATCGATGCACAAGCCAAACATTTATGGGCCCTTGATGAGGAAGGGCAGATCGTTTCGTACGCCCGTATTTTCCAGCAGGAACAAACGGTGCATTTTGGTCGGGTCATTGTGGCACCAGCATACCGGGGGCAAAAAGAAGGCCATCGTCTGATCAAAGAAGTTTTGCATCGCATTGAGCAGTGTTATCCAGCTTTGCCTATTGAGATCGAAGCACAAGCCCACTTAGAAAAATTCTACGGCCAATATGGCTTTAAAACCATTACACCGCCTTTTTATGAAGACGGGATCCTGCATGTCGGGATGAAAAAAGAAGCAAGCACAGCGACTCTCTAGCGAGGTTCGCGTGCTTGCTTCTTTTAGCGCTATGATTGATGGATCGGATGAATCCGAATCGCTTCTTTCGACCTTATTGACTAAGAGCTGTTTTTTTATCGGATCGTATCGTCCAATGAAGTTGGACGTGGATCAACAGTGTTGGCAGGAGGCGTTTGCGCTTTTAGAAGGTCACGAATCTCTTCTAAATAATCCTCTGCAGTGACTTCTGGTACTTCTTCTTCCTCAGGTTGTTGTTTCAGATTGCGTAGTTTGTTGACTGCTTTGACAATCAAGAACAAGACAAATGCGGTAATCAAGAACGTAATAATGGCAGTAATTACGCGGCCGAAATCAAAGACCACATTTTTGGCTGGTTCAAAGACTAAGCCAGAAAAGGCATCGGCGTTACCAAAGAGTGATAAGATCCATGAAACCAATGGTGTCAGCAATCCTTCAACTAAACTAGTGACGATTGCGGTGAAGGCACTCCCGATCACGACCCCGATCGCCAAGTCAATGACGTTTCCTCGTAAAATAAATTCTTTAAATTCTTTAATCATCCTGTATCCTCCCTTCTAAATCTTACTGACAGTATAGCGAAAAACGCGGGATTTATAAAAAAAAACGCTCGCTGCAACAGGTTTGATCAGCGAGCCGAGGAGAAAGTTTGTCAGCTATGCTATAATTGAAGAGATAATTTTGCTTCTAGAAGGGGTGTCACATGTCTATTGAATTAAAAAAAGGTGTTCGGTTAACGGTGCTACCGACCAAAAAGTATAAAACGATCCGTTTTTTCGTTCGGTTTACTGCACCATTGCAGGCTGAAATGACCGCCAAACGGACCTTATTGACCAGTTTATTAGAAACGACTAGTTTGGCTTATCCGACACAGACCGCATTTAGCAGTCAGCTGGCAGAGCTTTACGGTGCCAGCTTTGGTATGAATGTCAACAAACGGGGCAATCTGCATCAAATCAATGCAGCGATGTCCTTTGTCAACGGGAAGTACGTGTCAGATGAAGCAGTATTGCCGCAAGCAGCCGCTTTTTTAGCAGAAGTTTTGTTCCATCCGAATGCCCACGAGGAACAGTTTGAAGAAAAGAACTTCACCATCGAAAAGCACAACTTGATCGCCTATATGAACAGCGTGGCAGAAGATAAGCAAGCATTGGCTTCTTTAGGGCTGCAAGAGTTGTATTTCGAAAACGATCAGAATCAGAAGTATCCGAGCTTTGGCCGTCCCCAAGACTTAGAAGCTGTGACCGCAAAAGAGCTTTACCAAACCTATCGCTCAATGATGGACAATGATCAAATCGATATTTTCGTGATCGGCGATGTGGTTGAAGCAGAAGTTGCGGCGCTCTTCCAAAACATGGCCTTTACCGATCGGCCAGACCAAGCAATGCCGGTCTTTTATCAGCAAGCGGCGGAAAATATCATTCGCGAGAAAATCTTGCGGGAACCAATCATCCAAGCCAAATTGAACTTAGGCTATCATACTGGCGTGTATTATGACCAAGCCGAGCGGATCGCCTTTATGGTCTTCAACGGGTTGTTTGGCGGATTCCCTCATTCAAAACTGTTTATGAATGTCCGAGAGAAAGAAAGTTTGGCGTATTATGCTTCCAGCAGTATCGATACGTTTCGTGGGTATTTGTCGGTCCAAACAGGGATCGATGGCAAAAACCGCGACAAGGTTTTCAAATTGATCGAACAGCAGCTGCAAAGCTTGCAGCGTGGCGAAGTCACCGCGGAAGAACTGGCACAAACAAAAGCGATGTTGAAAAACCAGTACTTGCTTTCATTGGATAACCCACAAGCACTGATCGAAACAGCCTATCTGAATCAGTGGGTACCGAATACGAAAATGACGGAAGATGAATTTATGCAGAAATTGGCACAAGTGACCGTGGCAGATGTCCAAGCATTGGCTCAAAACGTGTCCTTGCAAGCTGTATTCTTCCTGGATAAGGAGACGACCCATGAATAAAAAAGTCTATCAGCAAATCAATGAGACCCTTTATGAAGAAGTATTGCCAAACGGCTTGAAAGTTTATTTGCTGCCAAAAGCCGATTTCCATAAAACTTACGGACTTTTCAGTACGAACTATGGCTCTGTCGACAATCATTTCGGGTTTTCACCCGAAGAATTGCATCAAGTCCCTGATGGCATTGCCCATTTTCTAGAGCACAAACTGTTTGAAAAAGAAGACGGCGATGTCTTTCAAACCTTTGGTCAGCAGGGGGCTTCTGCCAATGCCTTTACCAGTTTCACGAAAACCAGCTACCTTTTTTCGGCAACCGATCAAATCAAGCTGAACCTTGAAACGTTGATCGATTTCGTTCAAGCCCCGTATTTCACAGAAGAAACCGTCGAAAAAGAAAAAGGGATCATTGGTCAAGAAATCCAAATGTATGATGACGATCCAAACTGGCAGCAGTTTTTCGGTATCATCAAAAATCTGTATCCGAAGCACCCCTTGCATATCGATATCGCTGGTACGGTGGAAAGCATTGCGCAGATCACCGCTGAAGACTTGTATCTTTGCTACAATACCTTCTATCACCCAAGCAACATGACGCTTTTTGTGGTAGGCAATATCGATCCTGAAGAAACGATGGCGTGGATTCGGACCAATCAAGCGGCCAAGACCTTTCCAGAAATGCAGGCGATCATTCGCCAGTTTCCTGAAGAAACCTTTGCCGATATTCAAGCAGAATCAAGTCTTACCATGCCAGTGACACGTGCCAAAGGCGTATTAGGGATCAAAGGGGACTTGAACAAACTGCCGAAATCAGGAAGAGAGCTCTTGCGCTTCAAAAATGCGTTGAATCTTTTCTGCCAATTGGTGTTGGGCAATACTTCCGCCAATTATTTGCGTTTGTATGATCAAGGCATCATCGACGACACATTTGGGTTTGAAGTGAACTTGGATCGCGGCTTTTACTTTGCCGACTTCTCGGGGGATTCTGAAGAGCCAGAAAAAATGTTGGCAGAGATCGAAGCGATCGTAATGAATTTCCAGCAAGATCCAGAGATCAATGAAGAAAACTTGACGTTATTGAAGAAGAAAATGCTAGGGAAATATTTCCAATCACTGAACTCACTGGAGTTTATCGCAAACCAGTTTACCCAAAGTTTATTCGGTGAAACGACGCTCTTTGATCTGCCAGAGGTGATCCAATCGATCACTTTGGAAGATGTCCAGCAAGCGGCTCGTTCCTTTATCGATCCCAAAGCGTTTAGTCGTTTTTACATGTATCCAACGGAAAAAGCCTAAGCGAAGGCTGGTTTTGTCAAACAGCTGTCATCTAAGCGACACTGACTGATTCAAGGAGGAACGCCCAACAGAACAAGGGCTGGCCAACTCCTGAGTCATTCAGTGTTTTCTTTTTGCGTCAAAGGGTGGTTTTTTCTTGCAATTTGATGCCAATTTGGCGAAAAGTATTAAAATTTGTTTGCGAGTTGTGGTTAGGCTATCCTCAGACTTTTTCTTTTATGGTATTCTTTAATTATTGAAGCAAAATCTTTTTTTGTTTTTTTACAAAAAAACACGGAAAAAATGTTATATTTAGTAGACGGTGCGCTCAGATGGCAATCGGCGTGACGGAGTTTTTTTTATTGACGTATACAGGGAACCCCTGTTTTAAAATGATAGAGCAGCTTTGCTGACCTTACGACAAGCAGCGAAGCGATTTTAGGGCTTTTTTTAAAGATGAATAAAAGACTGGAGTAGATGATCGAGTGGCCAACGAAACAACGATTGGAGCAAAATTACGGCAAGCCCGTTTAGATAAAAACATTTCATTGATTGAATTACAACAAATGACAAAGATCCAAAAACGCTATTTAGAAGCAATTGAAGCAGAGCGTTTTGATCAATTGCCAGGCACTTTTTATGTCCGTGCGTTTATTCGCCAATATGCAGCAGCGGTTGGAGAAGACGGCGACAAATTGGTAGCCGTTTTTGATGGCAAAGATACGTTAGACGCCCCCTTACCAAAAAGACCGCAGCCTGAAACCGTCAGCGGCTCACGAAAAGCACAGCACGTAGAAGAAAAAAGCGGCTCATTTGTCGTCCGCTATTTGCCGATGATTCTATTAGGCCTGGTGGCCATTACGATCGTGAGTATCGTGGGCTACATGGCTTGGCAGGACCGGAATACAACGCCGATGATCCAAGGAAGCTCTTCTCTTGTGGTAGAAAATTCAGCGTCTACCGCTTCCACCACGTCAAGTACGGAAGAAACCAGTACTTCGAGTGAAGCGACTGAGTCCTCAAGTACGACGGAATCCAGCGAAGCGAAAATGACGATGACTGCCAGTGATTCGACGCAATCGTCGATCACGATCACGATGAAAGATGCGGAAAATCCTATTGAATTAGCATTTACTGGGCTAGATGCTTCTTGTTGGGTCGGTGTACAAGTCGACAACGCTTATGTGTACCAATACACTGTTCAAGCGGGAGAAACGCAATCGATGACGCTGCCAGAAGGCGCCACGAATGCAACCTTGACCCTGGGCGCAAGCCAAAACATCTCCATCAATGCCAATGGTCAGGAAGTGGACTTTTCTGATCCGCAATTTGAATTGTTACAAAAGACAGTCCGCCTCGTGATTGAATACCAAGACGATGCGGCATAAATCTGACAAATGTGCTTCATTGAGGTATCATTAGCTAAAAAGTTATCTGTTGCATCCGACCATTGAAAAGCAGA
This sequence comes from Enterococcus sp. DIV1279b, assembly GCF_050531515.1. Taxonomy (NCBI): domain Bacteria; kingdom Bacillati; phylum Bacillota; class Bacilli; order Lactobacillales; family Enterococcaceae; genus Enterococcus; species Enterococcus sp. DIV1279b. The sequence continues at coordinate 40,875 of NZ_CP172891.1, forward strand.
AGTAGTGGCATGATTTGCCGTTATTTCGTACAATAGTCGGCAGAGAGGAGTCTATTTCGTGAATTTACCCAATCAATTAACTGTATTACGGATCATTATGATCCCCATCTTTATTTTGGTCTTGGTTTTGCCGATCGATCTTGGCACGCTGACCGTTGGTACGACACAATTAGAAAACACGCACCTTATTGCAGCGATCCTTTTTGCGGCAGCCAGCATTACAGACTGGCTAGATGGCAAGATCGCTCGTTCCAGAGGCCTTGTTACCAACTTCGGGAAGTTTGCTGACCCGTTAGCAGATAAAATGCTCGTCATGACGGCTTTTATCATGCTGGTTGAATTAGACAAAGCCCCAGGCTGGGTAGTTTCGATCATCGTTTGCCGCGAGTTGGCAGTGACAGGGTTACGCTTGTTGTTAGTGGAACAAAGCGGGGAAGTCATGGCTGCTGCGTGGCCAGGGAAAATCAAAACCGCGACACAAATGGTTGCGATCATTTTCTTGTTCTTGAACAACATTCCCTTTTCAATGATCGGTTTGCCTATCGATCAAATCATGTTGTATCTATGTTTGATCTTCACGATCTATTCCGGGGTCGATTATTTCATAAAAAATACGAATGTTTTTAAAAATTCTATGTAAAATTTCTAGATCTAGATTTTCTAGATCTAGATAAAGAAGCGATAAAAACAAGGATACAAGTCACGAAAGTTCAGAAGTTTTCTGGACTTTTTTTGTCAATATGAAAGACTTTTACGTATCTGATAAATGAAGGAGTAAACGAATGAAAGCAGAAATTATTGCAGTCGGGACCGAATTACTTTTAGGACAGGTGGTGAATACAAACGCGACCTTCTTGTCAGAAGAACTGGCAAGTCTTGGGATCGATGTTTTTTATCATAGTGTTGTCGGGGACAACCCCAATCGCTTAGAAGAATTGCTGACGATCGCCGACAAACGCAGCGACTTGATCGTATTGTGCGGCGGCTTAGGGCCCACCGACGATGACTTGACGAAACAAGTCACTGCCCGTCATGTGGGACAAGAGTTAGTCAGAGATGAACCAGGTTATCACCAATTGAAAGCCTTCTTTGAAAACAGTCAACGGAGGATGACGGAAAACAATTTGCGGCAGACCCTCGTTTTTAAGGACGGTGTGTCTTTGCCAAATCCCAATGGACTAGCGATCGGGATCTTTTATCAGACAGCCGCTACCAGTTATTTGCTGCTGCCAGGACCACCAAGTGAACTACAGGCGATGTTTCTTACCCACGCAAAACCACTTCTGTTAGAGCAGTTTCCCCAAGAAGAGGTCTTGCTTTCTCGCGTTTTGCGCTATTACGGGATCGGGGAATCGGCATTGGTCACAGAATTGGCCGATTTGATCGAGAATCAAGTCAATCCCACCATCGCTCCTTATGCCAAACCCAATGAGGTCACGCTGCGTCTGACGGTCAAAACCGCAGACGAGGCGCAAGGGATCAAACAATTGGATGCGTTAGAAGAAACCGTCCAAGCACGGGTCGGTGCGTATTTCTATGGGTATGGGGAACAAAATTCGCTGGCAGAAACAGTCGTCGAGCTACTGATCGAGAAAAAGAAAACCGTCACCGCAGCGGAAAGTTTGACCGCTGGTTTGTTCCAAGCGACCCTAGGAGGGATTCCTGGCGTCTCTGAGGTGTTTCCCGGTGGGTTCGTGACATATTCTACTGCAACAAAAAGCAAGCTCTTAGGCATCGATCCAGGGCTTTTGGAAAGTTATGGAACTGTTAGCCAGGAATGTGCAGAAGCAATGGCCGTCTATGCCCGCAAACAAGCCGAGACTGATTATGCGGTGGCGTTTACTGGTGTTGCTGGTCCAGACGAGTTAGAAGGTCAGCCTAAAGGCACCGTTTGGATCGCCTTAGCTTCTGACAAAGGCGTCTCGAGCCAGCTGTATCACTTCAACCGCGACCGCGCCTATATTCGGCATAGTGCCGTCATGGCGGGCTTAAATCAAATACGTAAGGAATTATTAAATTAATGCGAATGTTTGTTCGTTTTTTCTTGCAATTTCCCGTCAGAAGGACTATTATTATCTTATGAACGACACACGAAAGTGATGAATATAAGGAGGATTATCCGTTTGGCAGATGATCGTAAAGCAGCCTTAGATGCTGCACTAAAGAAGATTGAAAAGAACTATGGTAAAGGTGCCATCATGAAGCTTGGCGAAAAAGTTGATCAACAAATTTCAACGATCCCAAGTGGTTCATTGGCCTTGGATGTTGCATTAGGTGTAGGTGGTTACCCACGAGGACGGATCGTAGAAGTTTACGGCCCAGAAAGTTCTGGTAAAACGACAGTTGCTTTACATGCCATTGCGGAAGTCCAAAAAAATGGCGGAACAGCAGCATTTATCGATGCCGAACATGCGTTAGATCCTCAATATGCGCAAAAATTAGGCGTAAATATCGATGATCTTTTGTTATCACAACCAGATACAGGAGAACAAGGATTAGAGATCGCTGACGCCTTAGTTTCAAGTGGTGCGGTTGATATCGTGGTCATTGACTCGGTAGCAGCTTTAGTCCCACGGGCGGAGATCGATGGTGAAATGGGTGATACCCACGTTGGTTTGCAAGCTCGTTTGATGTCACAAGCATTACGGAAACTTTCTGGTTCCATCAACAAAACGAAAACGATCGCGATCTTTATCAACCAAATTCGCGAAAAAGTTGGGATTATGTTTGGGAATCCAGAAACGACACCTGGTGGACGTGCGTTGAAATTCTATTCAACCATCCGTTTGGAAGTACGTCGTGCTGAGCAATTGAAATCCGGTACAGATATCATCGGGAACCGCACGAAGATCAAAGTAGTCAAAAACAAAGTAGCGCCACCATTTAAAGTAGCGGAAGTCGACATGATGTATGGTCTAGGTATTTCACAAGAAGGTGAATTGCTGGATATGGCCGTGGAACAAGACATCGTTGATAAAAGCGGTGCGTGGTATGCCTATAAAGGGGATCGCATCGGTCAAGGTCGTGAAAACGCCAAAAACTATATGCGTGAACACCAAGAAATGATGCTAGAAGTTTCTGCTCGCGTCCGCGATGCTTACGGGATTGGAACAGGAGAGACCGTAACCCTCGAGGAAGCGCAAGAAGAATTACCATTAGACGAATAAGTCTTGAAAAAGCCAAACAACGAGGTTGTTTGGCTTTTTTGTGGCTTTTTGCTAGATTCATCTATTGTTGAAAAAACATCCGTAAAAAGGAAGGGTTGCGAAAGTTTACTTTATTATTTAAAGTTGACACTCTTGTGTTCAAACATTAGAATAAACGTATGTGGATTTCCACATAAGAAGTAGCGAATTGATAATTTTGTTATCCTTTGTTAATCAAAATTACAAAATATTTAAAAAGATAGTATGGAGGTGGATTCATTGGAACTACTTTACATTCTCCTCGCTATCATCGGTTTAATTGTCGGTCTTGGATTAGGAGTTTATGTGACGAAATCTCGTCATGAGAAAGAAATCAACGGCGCCCAAAATTCTGCAGCTGGAATTATCGAAAGCGCTAAGAAAGAAGCAGAAACTCTTAAAAAAGAAGCATTGTTAGAAGCTAAGGAAGAAAATCAGAAGTATCGGTCAGAGATTGAAAGTGAGTTGAAAGAAAGCAAACTTGATTTAAAATCACAAGAAAATCGTTTACTCCAAAGAGAACAAGTTCTTGATCGTAAGGACGATTCTTTGGAAAAACGAGAACGCTCACTTGAAGATAAAGAAGGCAGACTTAGTGAGAAACAACAATTAATTGACGAGCGAGAAAAAGAAGTAGAAAACTTAATCGATGGACAACAGAAGGAATTAGAGCGCATCGCTGCGCTGTCTAGAGATGAAGCAAAAGAGTTGATCATGAAATCAACGGAAGAGGAATTGAACCATGAATTAACGATCATGGTCAAAGAATCTGAACAGCGTGCGAAGGAAGAAGCAGATCGAAAAGCAAAAAATCTCTTGTCCTTAGCAATCCAACGTTGTGCCGCAGACCAAGTGTCTGAAACCACGGTATCGGTCGTATCATTACCAAACGATGAGATGAAAGGTCGAATCATCGGAAGAGAAGGTCGGAACATTCGCACCCTTGAAACATTGACAGGGATCGATTTGATCATTGATGACACGCCAGAAGCAGTCGTCTTATCAGGATTTGATCCGATTCGCCGTGAAATTGCTCGTATGACCCTTGAAAAACTGATTCAAGACGGCCGGATCCATCCAGCTCGAATTGAAGAAATGGTCGAAAAATCTCGGAAAGAAATGGATGAGCATATTCGTGAATATGGGGAACAAGCAGCCTTTGAAGTCGGCGCCCACACCCTTCATCCAGACTTGATCAAGATTTTAGGTCGTTTGCGTTTCCGTACCAGCTACGGACAAAACGTCTTGAACCACTCGATCGAAGTCGCAAAACTAACCGGTGTTCTTGCCGCAGAATTAGGCGAAGATATCCAGTTAGCCAAACGTGCTGGACTCTTGCATGATATCGGGAAAGCCCTTGACCATGAAATTGAAGGCTCTCACGTTGAGATCGGGGCTGAGTTAGCTGCCAAATACAAAGAAAATGGTGTGGTGATCAATGCGATCGCTTCTCACCATGGAGATGTTGAAGCAACATCGGTTATCTCTGTTTTAGTTGCAGCCGCAGATGCCTTGTCAGCAGCCCGTCCAGGTGCCCGCAGCGAATCATTGGAAAATTATATTCGCCGCTTGCAAAACCTAGAAAATATCGCCAACGGCTTCAAAGGGGTCGATTCCAGTTTTGCAGTCCAAGCCGGACGTGAAGTCCGTGTAATGGTCAAACCAGAAGAGATTTCTGATTTGGATGCTGTACGATTGGTTCGCGACATCCGCAAGAAGATCGAAGACGATTTGGATTACCCAGGTCATATCAAAGTAACCGTTATTCGCGAGACCCGCGCAACGGATTACGCCAAATAGCAAGCAAAAGCAGTATCCTCTCAGAGGGTACTGCTTTTTGTGTAGCTGATTGTCAATAAGGACGGCTGAGTTGTGCAAAATCGACTCTATTTCATCAGTCCCATAAATGATTGTGCCTTTTTTATTCGTCGGCAACAGAACAACGAACAAGCAAAAGGATGGCTCGATAGCGACAGAGGCGAAAAATGGGAGGATCGATCCAGTATTATCGATTGGGGGGCTATTGAAAAACAAAACAGACCCAGACTTCTCGGGGAAGTCCAGGTCTGATTCATGTGTTTCACGTCTATACGTCCATCAAATCTTGCGTCGGCGGGCAAAGTCCACAAAGCGGAATTTATCCAGTCGGTGGATCGATTCGGTGTATTCAAAACAGCGCGTGTCTTCTAGATACACCAGGCTGCGAACCGTAACGACATGCTGATCTTCAGGACGCAGATCCATTAGATCCCGCAATTCTTTGTTGACGGGGTCAACAGTGATTTCTTTTTGTGCATAAGCGATCTCAAGGCCAAGATCATTTTCAAAGTAATCAAAGATCGATACTTTCGCTCGGTTTTCTGGCAACTCTTCGATGATAGAAGCATCAAGGTAATCTTTATCCAAAATCACCACTTCTCCATCGATTCTCCGCTGACGGATCAGTTTCCATGCCTCAGAGGCGACAGGCCAACCAGTGGTCTCGTGCAGCTTTGGCGAAACGGCGATCTTACGGATCTCGACAACCTTAGTTTCACTAGGAATGCGTTGGGTATCTTGCAGCTCTCGAAAACTCGTCAAGCCAGAAATCGGGAAATCAAAGCGATTCAAGTCTAAAACGATCGAACCTTTCCCTTGTTTCTTTTGGATATAACCAGCATCCCGCAATAAATTCAAGGCCTTACGGACAGTCTCGCGGGAGACACCATAAGTTTTGATCAATTGGTTTTCGCTAGGCAGCAAAGAATGCGGAGGGTATTCGTTTGCTAGAATTTTTTGTTCTAAATCTAAAAATATTTCTTTGAACTTGTTCATCGGATTGCCCCCTCTTTGGCTATTATAGCGAGGCCAATTTGGAAATGCAATCGACTATTTCGCCAAAAGTTCGTCAATGTTTAGGTCCGTCAATTTTTCAACGATCACATCTGCACCGTGTAATTCTTCTCCTGAATAAACGCCTACCGCATACATACCAGCAGCTTTGATGCCGTCGATCCCAGCTTGAGCATCTTCAAAGCCAACTGCTTCTGACGGTTCAATGCCTAGTGCCAGCGCTGCTTGGATAAAGATCTCTGGATCTGGTTTGCCTTTTTTCAAGGTTGCTGGGTCAACGATCGTATCAAAGTCTTGCATGACCCCAAGTTTGTCCAAAATAAACGGCGCATTTTTGGATGCTGAAGCGATCGCACAAGGAATGTTTTTTGCTTTGGCTTCATCAAGGAATGTCTTCACCCCTGGCAATAGATCATCAGGAGTCAAGCTTTGTAATAATTGTACATAGTGGGTATTTTTCTTCGTCGCTAACGCTTCTTTTTCGACTTCTGTGTAGGCATCATTTTTGTTGCCTAGGGTTAAGATTCGCTCTAAAGAATCCATGCGGCTGATGCCTTTTAACTGCTCGTTGAACTTCAAATCGATCTCGATCCCGATCTCAGCAGCTAATTCTTTCCATGCAATGTAGTGGTATTTGGCCGTATCCGTGATAACGCCGTCTAAATCAAAAACAAATCCTTTTTTCATGTGTAACACTCCTTTTAGTAAGTAATCGTTGCTTCTTTCTTTGCTTCTAGAGAAACTTGTTGCCCATTCACTAAGATCATGACTGGCTGATCAGCGGTAATCGTCAATGTTTCATGTGTAACATTCATCGCAAAGCGGATGCCGCGAACTTCTAGCTGAAAGGCTAAGCTGTCCCAAGCTTTCGGCAAGTTTGGCGTGATCTGCAGCTGCTTTTCTCGAATATCGATCCCAGCAAAAGTGGTTAATGGAATAAACAACGTAGCAGCCATGACACCGGCGTGAATGCCTTCTGCTGTAGTCCCGCCTTGGATATCACGGTAATCAGAAGAGAGGGCTTCTTGGTATAACGACCAAGCCAACTCCTGATCATCTACCATTGCCGCCAACTGGGCATGAACGATGCGTGACAACGTCGAGCCGTGGGAGGTACGAGCCAAGTAATAATGGAGATTTTTTTCAATATAGTCTGTTGGCAGCTGGTAAGAAAGATCTGCCAAAATCTGATTGACTTGCTCTTTTGAGAAATTGTAGAAAATCATCAAACTATCCGCTTGTTTCGCGACTTTGTAGCTGTCAGCACTCTTGCCTTCAGCGTTCAAGATGCGGTCCATCCGATAGATGTTGCCATATTTCTCTTTGTAGTGAGCCCAATCCAGATCTTCCAGCTGGAAGTACCCTTCAAATTGTGCAATGATGCCTTCTGGATCAATCTCTAAGCCCAGCTTGGTACGAATATCTGCCATAGCAGCAATATCTGCAGGGGTTAAAGCCGTTTTCTCTAATACCGCTTGGAAGCTCTCTGCTGAAAGTTGTTGTTGAAGGTTCTCGATCTCTTCAAACAACCATACTACCATCATATTGGTATAGGCGTTGTTTTTCAAGCCGCCTTGTTCACTATTTGGGTAGCTTTCATGAAATTCATCTGGTCCCATGACTTTATCGATAAAGTAACGTTGAGCAGCATCATCCCAGGTGGCAGCACTTTGCCAGAAATGAGCGACTTCTAACATCAATTCTAACCCATATTGTTCCATGAAGACTCGATCTTGCGTGTTGTGCCAGTATTGCCAAATGTTATAAGCGATCGCTAAGGAGACATGGCGTTGCAAGCGACTGTGATCTTCTTTCCATTCGCCGCTGATAGGGTTCAAATGCAGTTCTTGGGATTGCTCACTGCCATCCAATCCTGATTGCCATGGGAACATGGCGCCTTGGTAGCCAGCTTTTTGGGCATCTTTTTTGGCAGCAGCTAAGCGGCGGTAGCGATACAGCAGAATTTCTTTGGCGGTGTCAGGAAAATGTAGAATGTAAAACGGTAAGATAAACAGTTCATCCCAGAAAATATGACCGCGATAGGCTTCACCATGTAAGCCACGGGCAGTGATACTGGCATCTAAGGACTCCTGATAAGCATTCGGTGCTGCGGAGACCAGCAGATGATACGTATGCAGATTCAGCATTTTTTGCGACATCAAGTCACCAGTGACTTCGATGGCCGCTTTCGCCCATAATTCAGCCCAGGCTTGTTTTGAGGCGGTATACATCGTCGCAAAATCAGGTAATGCTAAGGAAGAAAACGTAAATGCCGGTTGCGACTCTTCTTGGCGATAAGCGGCAACAGTGACTGATTTTTCGACCCGATAAGTTTGTCCTTCCGTCACCTCAAGGGTTACTTGCTGACGGACGACCTGGTCGGTTGTTTCAGCTTGCAGCTCAGCCAATGGCAGGTCCTGTAAAAACAGTTCAGAGGATTGGACAACGGTAATCTGTGATTGGTTAGTGGTGACCACTAAATGCGCTTTGTTTTGTTCAGCTGCTGCCTCTTTCACGGTCAAATGCTGGTTAGTTAAACTACGGTAACGAGCGACGTTATAGTTATAGACCGATCCGTCGGCTTCACTGACGAAGGTAACGGCGCCAGAAAAGTTCAGCGGGGTAAACTGATAGACCAAGCTGTATTGGTGAACGTCTTGCATATTGGCGATCTTCTTCGTTTCGATTCGCAGACGCTTTTGTTTTTTGGTTTCAATTTCTGCCACTGATTGGAACAAGCCGGTCTTCAGATCCAATGTCCGTTTAAAGGAAAGGAGCTGATTGTTGGCGATATCGATCACTTCATCATCGATCTTCACGTACATTTTTTGCAGATTCGGTGCATTGACAAAGTCTTCATTGCTGATGGTATGACCAGAAACATCCGATTCCACCGTATTGTAAAGACTTGCTAAATACAGTCCTGGATAGTTCGCTTCACAAATGGTCATCTCAGGCGTTGTGCCTCGCAGCCCTAAATAGCCGTTACCGACGGTTAAAAGTGACTCCACCGAGTATTCATCTTTACCAGGGGTGTAGCCATAGTATTCGAGGCGCCAAGGAATTTCAGTACTTTTTTCTTCATACTGTTCTTTCGTAGTGCAAACAAAGGGACGATTCAATTTTTCTGTCAACCATTGGTCCAGTGAAAAAGTCCCTTCTTCATTCGTAAACACCAGCGATTCAGAGACGATCCCGCCACCTTCCATTTGCTGCAGCTGCGCGGTCAGTGCGGCAACGCGTTCACTGTCAGTCCCAGAAAACGGATAGGTCGTACCCGTTTGATCCGTTAACAGCCATTGTTCCTTAGACAATATAATCGTATTCACAGTAGTTATCCTCCTTTAAACTTGTCTATACATGCAAAATGATTATAACGTAAATTGTAAGCTATTTCAATTTATCTATCCTGTTTTTTTATTCTTTTTTGTCAAATAAACAGTAAACAAAGTTGTTGGCAATATTATTTTATATTAATGAAACATTTTAAAAAACGTTTATTTATCAAGGTTTTTATATGGTACCTTTGCTATTTGCTTGTATTGTTTATAGAAAAAGTGAAAAAAATTGGTTTGAAACGCTTGCAATATCAAAATTATCAAGTTATGATTAGTGCGTAATCAAAACATATATATACAAGTGGAGATGAAAGGGGTTTATTAATTATGGGAAAGTATCGTGATGATGCTGAGAAGCTGCTGGAATATGTTGGCGGCAAAGAAAATATCGCCGCAGTAACACATTGCGCGACACGGATGCGTTTTGTTTTGAACGATCAGTCAAAAGCAAACGAAAAGGCAATTGAAGAAATTCCAAGTGTCAAAGGAATGTTTACCAATGCGGGACAATTCCAAGTCATTATCGGCAATGATGTCTCAACGTTTTACAATGATTTTACCGATGTATCAGGAATAGAAGGTGTTTCTAAAGAACAAAGTAAAGCGATTGCAAAAAACAATCAAAATATCGTGCAACGAGCGATCGCTACGTTAGCTGAGATCTTTACCCCGTTATTACCAGCGATTATTGTCGGTGGTTTGATGCTAGGGCTGAGAAATTTCTTAGAAGGTGTACCGCTAGAAGCCCTAGGTGGACAAACCATTACACAAGCTTCTACTTTTTGGAACGGTGTCAACGGCTTTTTATGGCTGCCCTGTGAAGCGATCTTTCACTTTCTACCAGTAGGGATTACTTGGAGTATTACACGTAAGATGGGAACCACGCAAATATTAGGGATTGTTTTAGGGATTACATTGGTTTCACCGCAATTATTAAATGCTTATTCAGTAAGTTCAACTTCTGCTGCAGAAATTGCTCAAAATTATACGTGGGACTTCGGGTTCTTCACTATTGATAAAATTGGGTATCAAGCACAAGTGATCCCAGCAATGCTGGCAGGTTTCTTATTGGTTTATCTTGAAAGATTCTTCCGGAAATGGATTCCAGAAGCGGTTTCAATGATCTTCGTTCCATTGTTCTCATTGCTGCCAACTATTTTAGCAGCCCACATGGTGTTAGGTCCAATCGGTTGGCAAATCGGATCAGGCATTTCTTGGGTCGTAAATGCTGGCTTGACCTCACCATTAAACTGGTTATTTGGTTTCATTTTCGGTGGCTTGTATGCGCCTTTGGTTATTACCGGATTGCATCATACAACGCTAGCGATCGACTCTCAATTAGTAGCGGATTTTGGGACAACCAACCTTTGGCCAATGATCATGCTGTCAAATATTGCGCAAGGTACGGCAGTATTGGCGATTTGGTTCCTTCACCGTGGCAATAAAAAAGAAGAACAAGTCTCTGTTCCAGCAACGATTTCTGCTTACATGGGGGTTACTGAACCAGCGATGTTCGGGATCAATTTGAAATATGTTTACCCATTTGTCGCAGCAATGGTAGGTTCTGCCTTTGGTGGAATGCTGATCACTGCAACGAATACCCGTGCACTAGGTATTGGTGTAGGGGGACTGCCTGGCTTCTTATCATTTAAAATTGAAAACTATCCAATGGTCTTCATCTCAATGGCTGTGACGATTGCCATCACGTTTGTTTGCACCATCATCTTTAGAAAAGTTACCTTCTTAAATAAATTAGAACCGCAATTGGCTGCTGATACAGCTGCAGCAGCGGCTGTTCCACCAACGACGGCTGCACCGACAACTGCAGCCCCAGAAGCAGCACAAGTTTCAGAAGAAACCCTTTATGCTCCAGCTGATGGGAAAGTAGTTGCCATCACTGAAGTTTCTGATCCTGTCTTTTCTCAAAAAATGATGGGTGACGGCTTTGCTGTTCAGCCAACGAATGGAACGATTTATGCTCCTGTTGCAGGTACGATCTCTAGCATTTTTGAAACAAAGCATGCAATTGGGATTTTAACGCCTGGTGGCGCGGAAGTTCTTGTTCATATGGGCTTAGATACTGTGGAATTAAAAGGTGCGCCATTTGAGGTCCTTGTTTCTGAAGGTGACACGGTCACACCAGAAACGAAGATTGCAGTGATGGATCTAGACGCAGTGACCGCAGCTGGCAAACAGACAGATGTTTTGACGGTCATCACGAATGCCGAAAAAGTGCGTCAGCTTTCATTGACGACTACAGGCACAGTGACAGCCAAAACAGCGGTTGGTTCCGCTGAATTAAACTAAAAAAACAATCCGTTTCCGAGAGCACCCTTTGACTAAGAAGGGGGATCGGAAGCGGATTTTTTTATGGCCGCCCTCAAGGGAGAGCGGCTTTTTTCTTGGTTTTCAATGGGTAAAGCCGCAGTTAGCTGACGGCTTTTTTGTCGGTGCTTTTGCGGAAGTAGTTGATCGTTAATAGGAAAGTCAGTAAGACTAAGGCCCACAAAAAGAATAAGGCGATTTGAGAGCCGATGACCGTCCCTTGGGTGTAATCGGTCGCCGCATTTTGTGCCAAATTGATAATGGTCGCCACCACAGCCGTCGCCACTGCACCAGAAAATTGCTGCAGCGTATTAAAGATCGCATTACCGTCCGCGTACAACGCAGGAGTCAGCTTGTTTAAGCCGGTGGTCATCATATTGCTGTAGGCTAAGCCGATCCCGATCATGTAAAAGACATGTCCAGCAACTAGGCTCCAAATGAAAGGCGAACGCAAAACGAGGGCTAAGGCAAGCCAACCGATGGCAATCAACGTCAAACCAGACAGGATCGGTTTTTTCGGTCCAACTTTATCCAGCAACCGACCAGAGATCGGCGCAAGGATCGCCCCGATCGCCGCCCCAGGAAGCATAACTAATCCTGCAGTAAAGGCATCTTTTCCCAAGACGAGTTGGACAAAGTTCGGCAAGACAAAGGAAATGCCCAGTAAAAGGAACTGACAAACAAGAAAGCCAAACAGAAACAAACTGAAGCTACGGTTTTTCAAAACAGCCAAACGAATCAAAGGGTTCGGGCCTTTTGAGCGTTGATAAAACAAGCCAGCACCAATAAAACCGAAAAGCAGCGGCAGTAGACTTGCCAAGGTGCCTACTTGATTCAAGAACAATAAGAAGCCGCTGAACATCAAGACGATTCCTAATAAACTCAGTAAATCCAGGGAAGTGTCTTTTGCCCCAGCCGTTTTAGGGATCGAGTAAAGGCCGAGTACTAGGGAGACCAGCAAGACTGGGATCAAGAAAAGAAAGATCGCATTCCAAGACCAATGGGCGGTCAATAAGCCCCCATATGTCGGTCCGATCGCTGGAGCGATGGAAGTGGTCAAATTCCCTAAGCCGATTGCCGCTCCCCGTTTTTCAAAGGGGGAGTAAGTCAAAATGATGTGGAACATCAAAGGCAGTGCGATCCCTGTGCTGGCACCTTGGAAAAAGCGGCCAATCAGCAAAATGGCAAACGTCGGCGATAAAAAGTCGATCACCAAGCCAACAAGGAAAAAGGCGTTGGCAGCTAGAAACAAGGTTCTCAATGAGAAGCGTTTCAAAAGGTAGGTCGATATTGGGACAATGATGGAGATGACCAGTAAGTAGATGGTCGTCACCCATTGAACATCGGATGTTGAAAGCGTAAATTGATCGATCAATGTCGGAAACGTTACATTCATGGCTGTTTCAATCAGCACACCTGCAAATGACATCAATCCGGTTGCGAGGATCGCCCCCACGAGTTTTTTGTTGTTTTCCATATTCTCACCTCTAAAAATTCGCAAAAAAAGAGACCGTTTCTATTCTCATAGAAACCGCCTCTCTCTCGACAAGCGAACCCGCTTGTTATCTGTACGATTTAATCTATCGCTATTCTACTGACTTCATAAGAAAGTGTCAAGAGAAGTGGATAAAAAAATAGCAAAAAACTTTTTTGAAAGTTTTCAAACTTTTACTTACACCAGAAATTTTCTTCTGCTAGAATAGTCGAGTACGAAAAAGAGAAAGGAAGTTGTTACATGCCCATCAATAAAAAAGAAAGTTTGATCTATACGACACTTATGTGTATTTTCATGGTGTATTTTATGAGTGTTTATAACCTCATGTTTCAAGTCGGTGTTTCGGCATTGGCATTCCAATTGGCGTGGAATGAATTGCCATTAGCCCTTTGTGTCGCCTTTATTTTGGATTGGTTCATTGTTTCTGGTCCGGCAAAAGGTTTGGCGTTTCGATTTTTGGACCATCAATCAGCTACTTGGAAAAAAATCGGTTTGATTTCTTCATTGATGATCGCCGGCATGGTGATCTGTATGTCACTCTTTGGTGCGTTGATGCACCCAAACCCTGATCACTCAGTGTTGGTCAATTGGCTAAGCAACATTGGGAAAAATGTGATCGTCGCATTGCCGTTGCAATTGTTCATTGCAGGTCCAATCGTTCGCCGCGTGTTTCGCGCCTTGTTTCCTATTGGCACTGTGCAAGAACAGCCAGTACTAGGGGAATAATCGATCATTAGAAAAAACGTACTGCAGACAGGTTCTGCCAAGGTTAGCTAAAACAGCTAGCTTGGCGATACCTGGACTTGCGGCACGTTTTTTGCTTTTATAGACAGCAAAAAAACCCATAGGATGGTATGGGTTTTTCTGGTTACCCTATGAAATAGGATACAGGATGTACTTATATAGTAATATGGTTCCGTCAAAAAGAGAAGTTCAATTTTTTCACCGATACATGAAATTAATGCAAATCGATTGTTTTTATGACCAAAAAATCAACTTATAATTATTTTCCGTCTGTTATTCCGTATAGAAACCAACGAGTTGATACCAGCGACGATGCTCAATATGGTAGGCATCAGGTGAATAGCCTGACATTGAAAAACCGATAAAGGTGATGACCAGTCCGAGAATAATAAACAACAGACTGAGAAAAACGAAAAAGCGCTTATTGATTTTGATCATAGGACTGCCTTCTTTCGATAGTTTTGAACAAATGATTTCGGCCAAATGACAAGGGAGTGGGTAAGACGTGAAAAAGGTCGGCTCATACTATAAGTGGCGATCAGGCAAAGCAGCCCTAAACCAAATAAGAAAATCCCCACACCTAACTGACTTAAAAAGAGATAGAAACCATCCGCCATCAGCATGGGACTTAAGACAACGCTAGCAATCCCACCGATAAACGTAGTGACACCAATCATGCCAGTGGTGAAAGGCACACACCAGATGATTATTAAAAAGCTTAGGATCAGCAAAGCGGCACTTAACAAGAGGCTGCCCCACAATGGGAAGCCCAGTACTAAAATCAAGAGCAAAAAGGGATGAAAGCGGCGGGGAATCTCTACTACGACCTCTTCCGTTTCGGTAACTGCTTGGATCAGTTCTTTTGGGGAGCCAAGGCGTGCCACGGCTTCTTCTTCGGTGTATCCTTCTTCCATTAAATCTTCGATCATCTCGTCATAATAGTTGATCAGCTGATGAATCTCGCTAGGTCTGACTTTTTCAGATAATTCCGCAGCCAATGCCTTGATAAAATCAACTCTGTTCATCTAATGTTCCTCCTTTAATAAATCGCTGGATCAATGTCAATTGGGGCCAGTCGTTGGTTAAAAAATCGTCGATCCGCTGTTTTCCGATTTTGGTCAAGCGGTAATATTTTCGGGTCCGTCCTTGATGGCTTTTATTATAAGTCTCAACCGCTCGGCTGGCTTCTAAGCGCTTCAAGATAGGATAGAGCGTTGATTCTGAGATTGGCAGTAAAGGAGATATGTTTTTGACTAATTCATAGCCATAAGAGTCACCATGCTGCAAATAAGCCAAAACACAAATTTCCAATAATCCTTTTTTTAATTGGGCATCCAAAGGCTCTCCTCCTGTTCATACTCATACTATACATTACATAGTATCATTCCACAAGCAGCACCAGTCAAAATCAGCCTTAAGTCTGAGCACCATAAGACAACAAGAGTTTCTTTAATAAAATGGTCAAAAATAAAAAATAAAATTAAGAAAATCGGCGGAAAGTATAGGTTAACGTGATCTTTTTTGTTAAAGTAGAAGTATAAAGATTACTTTCAGTAAGAAAATGGGCGTTGGTTGTGCTTCTAAAAGCTGCAAGTAGTCATGGTGAATGAGACGAACATCAGCAAGAATTGGTGACGTCCAGAAAGGAAGGGGTATTATGAGAAAAGCAACGATTACGAAAAAATATTTGATCAATTGCTTAAAAAAATATCTGGTGGAATATCTTTATCGACCAATCACTGTCCGCGACATTGCTAAATATGCACGAACATCGACCCAACCGATCTATTTAAATTTTTCAAACATGCAAAATTATAAACAGGCGATGGTTGATGATGTATTTCGCGACATTCACGAAACAAAAAAAGAGTCAGAAGAGACACTCGATTCCTTATACAGCTTTTGGCAGGACTATTACGTATTTGCCAGCCGCAATCGTAACCTCTTTTTCGCACTTTTTTTAAATGATATTGGCTGTGGTCCTTACATAAAAGAGCGTTCTTTTGCTTATTTTCAAGAAGCAATTGCTAAATCAGCTGTTTTTCAATGTGCGCATAAAAGCGATCTGAGAAAATATCATGAAGAAGCCTTGATCTTTTTTAGTGGGTTGGTATTGCTGTTTATTCGTGAAGGGTGTAGTGACAGCAAGAATGATTTTATGAAAGATACCATTGAGTATTGGGAACGAATGCTAAAGGAACCAGAAAGCGCGCCACGTGATCGGGGACCGCAAGCATTGTTAGAGGCTGGTGCGTTTGCTGTAGAGGAATAGGTACTTGAAATCAAGCATTAAAATAAATATCTGAATATTTTGACACCAAAAAACCGTTAGTGATTAAACATTCTTCACTGACGGTTTTTTTTGAGGAGGTAAGTCTTGCGGTATGAGTAGAACAATTGTGGTGTTTTCACCTTTTACTGATTGAATCGATAAGGAAGCTTGCGTGCCATAGTACAATGCTAGCCGTTGGCGTACATTGTTGATACCATAATGTTGATCAGAAGGTTCCTCCAGTTGTTTTAGCTGTTCAGGATCAATCCCGGGACCATTGTCTTGAATCTCAAACCGTAGCCACTGTCCTTCTTTGAGGCAGCGGATCGTCAATACCCCTCTGCGGTCATCTTCAATATGATCAAGCCCATGAAAGACGGCATTTTCGACAAACGGCTGCAAGAGTAGATTGATCATCGGATATTCATCGATATTTGAGTCAATTTCGAGGACTAAATCAAAGGAATGGTGATGCATTTTTTGCTGAATTTTAGCATAGGTGATCGTCAGATCGAGTTCTTTGCTGACGGATAGCCGGTTGGATCCTTGGTTTAGGCTGAGACGGTAGAATCGAGACAGCAGCTGAGCCATCTCACGGATCTCGTGATTGCCGTTTAGTGTGGCAGTATTGCTGATCAGTGCTAAGGAATTATAAAAGAAATGCGGATTGATCTGGGCTTGCAGAGCCCGCAATTCGTATTCTTTTTGTTTCAATTCGGCTTCATATACTTCATTGATCAGCTCAGCGATTTTATCTAGCATTTTTTGAAAATTGGTGTATAACTGTCCGACTTCATCTTTTGAAGAATATGTGTGCTGGATTTTGAATTGATCCATTGATAAAGAAGCCATTTGCTGGGCCAAAGAATTGATCGGCTGTACCACGGTTTTTGCTAGCCACCAGCTGGATAAAACCAATATCACTAATACAAAACCAAAGATAATGAGTGCCGCACCAACTAGATACAGTAGACTGCTGAAAAATGACTGTGCGGTTTTAACAAAAACGATTTGCCAATGATTATCCAGCAGTACAGGGGCTTCTTCAATAACTGCGCTTCCAACCAACCACTGTTTTTGAGTACGCTGCTGCTTCGTCAAATAATCAATGCGGTAAAGCGTCTGCCCGGTCTCTGACTGGATCGTCAAATCGTAAGGTTCCTCAGTGACTGCATCAAGATTCGTGAACAATGCTGCTCGATCGATGGTTAAAACGATGTAGTTTAAGGAATCTGCGGTATGGCCTTTTAAAAAAAGGTTGGTATAAAAAGAAAGTTCCTCCCGTTCTTTGTCAAAATACGTTCGAATCTCGGTCGAAGGTTTTTCTTTTAGAAAAGGCAGTGCTGTATCAGCCGTGATTTTTTTGACGTATTGCCCATGATCATAAAGATCGATCGTGGTGTATAGCGTGATGCCTTTAATATCTGCTTGCGGAAAACGAACACTGTGAAACAAAGGCACGATCGTATTTTGAAAGAGATTGTATTGATCAAAGTTTGAGAAGCGTTGACTAGAAAGCTCTTGCGTCAAGGCGGTATTGTTGGCTAAAAAGAGCAGGCTGTCCCGATAGGTGTGGATCTTGCTTTCTAACTGATAGCTGATACTTTTGAGATTATCGGAGTAAGCACTTTTTTCCTGCTGTTGGATAAAGGCTCGGATGATAGATACCCCGACAAAGGTCAAAACGATCAGAGGAACAATGCTTGAAAGAATTGAAATAAGGACGATCTTTTTTTGAAAACGAAAATTTTTAAAACAATCGTGGACTTTTCTTAACAAGAGGGACCTCTCTTTCTATACGCATCCGGCGTCATTCCGACAATTTCTCGGAACGTTTTGCAAAAATAGGAATAATGATTAAAGCCAACTTGTTTGGAGATAGTTCGAATGCTGCAGTTCGAGTTCTTTAAACGCTTCTGAGCCTGTTTGATACGGTAAGACTTGATGTATTTGGTGATACCCATGCCTTCAGAAGTACTGAATAATTCGCTTAGGTAGTTAGGATTGATATTGACTTCCTTTGCTAAGCGCTCCAAGCTCAACTCTTGGTGAAAATGAGCGAATATATAGGATTTTACTTGGCGCACATAGTCATTTGACTGACTCCCGTTGATTTGAAGCAGTGCATCATGGATATAACGGAAGAGGGCATCAAAAATATCCGCAATTAATTGTAGACTTGACGCTTCCAGTATTTTTCCGATCTGATTAGCGCCATGCTCCGCATCAAAGGCGATCGTGCACTGATCGATGATGGTTTGATAAAAGGTCGCAAAATAAAATTTGGTATTGGTTGGTTCCTCACGTCCATTTGTTTCAAAGCAGTCGAAAACTGTTTTCACAAGCGCGTGTGCTTTTTTACTTTCGTATTGATTCACATACGAAACGGTTTTTTCAAAAAGAGCTTTCTTGACGATGTAGTGATCTCCCGGAAGCAGCTGGCAGATTTTCCCTTTGTTTTGCTGATAAAAAGACCGCTGACTGGTCTTCAGTAAGTCATGATAGGTGCCGTACACCCCGGAATGATGGGGAACTGGTCCGCTGTCAAAAAGTGTTATTTTTTGCTGAAACTGCTCGGAAAAATAGGTAGTCAAGTTGTTTTTTCGCTCCTCGATTTCCCTTTTTGGCAAAGGTTCGTTAAAAAAGAGCAGTTGTGCTGGAGCTAAAAACAAACTGAACATTTCAGGAAATGCAGCAGACAGTGAAGGGACGAAATCCGGCGCATTCCAAGAATCCAGCGGCCAAGTAACGAGAAAAAAAGAGGGATGAGTCTTAAAAAAATCTTGTGCAACCGATTGCTCTTCCTTCGGCAGTGAATGCCAAGGATAGCCATAAAAAAGTTTACTCAAAATCTCTTTCAAATAATGGGTTTGTGCGATTGTTTTTGTGTAAGAGCGCTGCTTTTGTTGATCGATAAAAAGAATGATTTTATTTATTTGTTCATAAAAATCATCAGGGTCGATTGGTTTTAAGAGGTAGTCAACCGCTTGTAACTGTATGGCTTTTTTTACATAATGAAAATCTTCAAAGCCGCTGATAAACATCACAGGAATTTCAGGAGCTGCTTCTTTGATTCTCGCTACGAGGGCATGTCCATCCATAAAGGGCATCTTTACGTCGGTAATTATCAAGTCAAAGGGCTGTTTCTGAAAAAGTTGCCAGGCTTCGCGGCCATTTTTGGCTTCTTCGATCAGCCATTCTTTTTCATGCTGACTCAAGAAGTATTTGATCACTTCTCTTTGATCGTAGCTGTCATCAGCAATCAGCAGTCGGTACATGGTTTTCGCCGTCCTTTCGTATAGAGAAAATTACACAGTCGCTTCTTCTTTCTATAGTAAGCGATAAACAAAAAAAGCAACAGAACAAATTTGTAAACGTTTTATTTTCTGGAAATCGTGCTATAAATCTGAAAAAAGTGCTATATTTTCTATGGAAGCGATTGCGTATAATAAGGATATCAAAAAAGTTTGAGGAGGAAAACAATGAAATTCAGGCGGGGAACAGCAATTTTAACAGCCATGGCTTCAGCACTTATTATGACAGGATGCAGTTCAGAAGAAGCAAAGACCAATGAAAATGGGGATACCGTGATTACGATCGGACGCCAAACCGCACCGAACTCAAAACTGCCGGAGGGGGACTCTTACAGCAACAACGCGTATACTCGATTGATTCAAGAACGTTTGGGCATCGAACTGGAGAGTGCCTTTGAAGCCCACGGGGAAGATTACGATCGGCAAGTATCGCTAGCGATCGCTTCAGGGGAACTACCGGATACAATGATCGTCGGATCAAGAGATGAATTGGAAGAATTAGTTAACAATGATTTAGTGGAAGACTTGACCGAAGTATTTGAGGAGCATGCCGACGATTTTCTAAAAGACATCTATGATTCGTTTGATGGGATTCAGTTAGAAGCAGCTACGTTTGATGATCGCTTGATGGCGATCCCATCTACTAGCGATGACTTCGGGCCCAATCTTGTCTGGTTGCGCCAGGACTGGCTAGATGAGCTAGGTATTGAACTGGATAAAGATGGCAACCGCTCAATTACATTGGATGAGTTGAAGGAAACAGCGATTGCTTTTCAAGAAAATGATTTAGCCAATACCGGCAAAGCAGTTGGTTTGCCATTGGCCTTCTGGTTGTCTTCGCCAAATCATGGCGGCACGGCATATACCGGAACAGCCATCATGAATGCGTTTGGAGCCTACCCAAAATCGTATCTCCAAGATGAGAATGGGCAGATGTTTTATGGATCCAATACGCCAGAAATGAAAGAAGCACTAACGCTACTGAAGGACTGGCAAGATGAAGGGTTCATGGATCCGCAATTTGGTACCCGCACGTATGACGATATCCATGCCATGATGGTTAATGGAGAAACGGGCATCGCTTTTGGTCCTTGGCACATGCCTGACTGGGGCTTAGTACAAGCCAAACAAAATGATCCAAATGCTGAATTTGTTCCTTATGCCCTTGAAAATGCTAACGGCGATGGAGGGGTCAATGCCGTGGCTAACCGTGGCACTGGGCAATACATCGTGGTGCGCAAAGGTTTTTCTGAGCCGGAAAAAATCATGGAGATGATCAATCTGATTTATGGTGAAGTTGCCAACTCGGAAGATATTGAAGCCGAGTTTCCGGAAATTTATGACTATGCGAAAGTGGATGTCGATGGGACGGTTCGTCCATGGAATGTTGTTTTCTTAAAAGCCTATAGTGAGATTGATGATGCAGTAGAAGCTTCCAAGGCGGCGGTTGGCGAAACATCTATCGAGGATATCTCCAACTTCTTCATCAAAGAAAACGCCGAAAAAATCAAGCAATATCTGGATAGCCCTGAAGAAACTGATCCGGTGGACTGGACCCGCTATGCCTCCCGCTATTTAGCCGTCAATAATGTGATGGGCGGTATCAGAGAGCAAGGACGCTTGAATGAAGTGAAACCACCGCGTTTTGATTCGATCAAAGCCAATGAACGAAACGGCGCACAAGTAGGGAAACTGGAGGAAGAGACCTTCATTAAGTTTATCACTGGAGAAGAACCCCTGGAAAACTTCGACAACTATGTTGAAACCTGGAATAGCCAAGGTGGGACAGCCATACTTGAAGAAATGCAAGAAGTAGTAGATCAGCGAGCAGATAATTAAGCGGCCACTCCAGCGGTTCTGACACTCGTCTTTCGAACAAAGAAAAGCAAGGTTGTATGCAGGAAAACCGACTGCAGGTGCCTTTTCTTTGTTCGAATTTTTTCATCAAGCGGCTGGTGAGGCAAAAAATTTATGGAGGAGTAAGTAAATGGAACTTTCTGTTGAAAAAGAAAGCAAAAAAGAAAAGAAAAAGTGGTTTTCTCGAGATCAGCTTTTCTTTCTAGGGATGATTTTACCAGGCATCATTTTTATTTTGATTTTTTCTTATGGTCCTATGTTTGGGTTGTTGATGGCATTTCAAGATTATGTGCCAGCGAAAGGTGTATTTGGTTCTGAATTCGTGGGATTCGAGCACTTTCGCTACCTGTTCAGTTTACCGGATATTTTCTTAGTAACTAAAAACACGATTTTCATCGCTTTCTGGAAAATTGTCTTTAATACGATCGTACCGATTCTTTTTGCGATTCTATTAAATGAAGTACGTGTAAAGTGGATGAAACGCTCCATTCAGACCATCGTATATTTGCCCCATTTTCTTTCATGGGTCATATTGGCTTCAGTAGTGGTCAATTTATTCAGTCTTGATGGAACGGTGAATCAGATTTTACAAAACTTTGGTGTAGAACCATTAAACTTTTTGGGTAGTAATCAGCTGTTTCCTCGTTTGCTGATCGGGACCGATGTTTGGAAAAGTTTCGGTTACAGTTCAATCGTGTACCTTGCTGCCATTACCTCGATTGATCCGGGATTATATGAAGCAGCAACGATGGATGGTGCTTCTTGGTCAAAAAAAGTCTGGCACGTAACCCTGCCGGGGATGCTGCCTTTTATTTTGCTGATGACGATTTTGTCGCTGCCTAATATCTTGAATGCCGGCTTCGACCAAATTTATAACCTGTATTCTCCGGTTGTGTATCAAAGCGGCGATATTATCGATACCTATGTCTACCGAATCGGTCTGATCGGTAGAGACTATAGCTTAGGAACCGCCGTTGGTCTGGTCAAATCGGTGATCGGTCTATTCTTGATTTGGTCTTCCAACAAAATTGCGGAGAAGAAGACTGACAGAGTGATGTTTTAAGGAAAGGAAAAAAGAGATGAAAGAAAAATTTAGTATACGGCATGCAGTAATTTATTTGATCGTCATTGTTTTGGCTCTTTCTTGTTTAGTACCGATGTTGAATGTCGTGGCACTTTCTTTAAGCAGCAGCAGTGCGGTCGCTGCAAATGCTGTGGGGCTATGGCCAGTGGATCTGACCTTAGCGGCTTATGAGCGCATCATGAGCGATCAGCAGTTTTGGCGTTCTTTTGGGATCTCGGTCATTCGTGTGATCGTTTCGCTGCTGTTGAACCTCTTGATGATCGTAACGATGGCTTACCCGCTGTCTAAATCAAAAAAAGTATTTCGAACGAGAAAATTATTCATGGGCGTGATGGTTTTTGCTATGCTCTTCAGCGGCGGCATGATCCCAACGTATTTAGTCGTTCGCAATCTAGGGTTATTGAATACGATTTGGTCCCTGATTTTACCTAGTGCAGTCCCTATCGGCAGTGTGATCTTGGTGATGAATTTCTTTCGGGGAATCCCCAAATCATTGGAAGAATCTGCTCGGATCGATGGTGCCAACCCACTGCAGATTTTGGGACGAATCTATATCCCAATGTCATTGCCTTGTTTGGCAACAGTTTCTCTATTCAGTATTGTCGGCAGTTGGAATGATTTTTTCAGTGGACTGATCTATATGACCAAGACTGAAAACTATCCTTTAATGACCTATATCCAAACACTATCAGTCAACATTGCTGAAACAATGCAACAAGCTGGGAATTTGACTTCCGAGCAGCTACAAAGTCTGCTAGCGGTCTCTGATCGAAACTTGAATGCAGCGAAGATCGTGGTGGCAGTGGTGCCGTTATTGATTATTTATCCGCTTCTACAAAAATATTTCGTTCAAGGAATCGTTGTCGGATCAGTAAAGGAGTAAACCCACATGATACACTTTTTTCATTCAGAAAACTTCTTCGCACGAATCGCTTGGAAATTCAGCCAGTTGCTCTTATTGAATGTACTACTCTTGTTTTTTAGTTTGCCGATCTTTACGATCGGCGCAGCCATCACTGCGGGCTCAAAAGTGGCGACTGACCTGATAGAAGGAAAAGCACCGGCTGTTGTTCAGCAGTTTTGGTCGACCTTTTGTCAAAGCTTTCGAAAGAGCACTCTCATCTGGCTTAGTCTACTTTTTTCTTTGTGGCTTTTGACTGCTGATTGGTTGTATTATTTCCAACTAAAAGGGACGCCTGATCTTTTTACCGTAGGCTTAGTAATTTGTACGTTCATGTGGCTTCAGTTTTTCCAAGTTTCGTTTTTCTTACTCGCCCGTTACGATAGCGGAATCAAAACGATCCTTTTGAACAGCATCAAAGTCGCCGCAAAGCACCCTTTTAAAATACTTTATCTTCATATTCTGACTGCAGCCCCTATTTTCATCATGCTTCTTTCACCCTATGCGCTGGTTTTCAGCATGTACATTGCCTGCTTTTTTGGTCTTAGCAGTTTTTTGTATGCACGTTGTCAGTTATTGTTGGCAATTTTCAAGAAATATGAGAAGGTAGAAATAGCAGAAAAGTAACTGGCTTTTATAGTTAGAAACGTTGAATGGAGGAATTTTGATGGGACAAAACACGCAGTATGGAGAAAAAAAGATTGCGATCGATCGCAGGATCGGTTTTTTAGAAGAACATACGTATCACGGGAATGATCTTGGTGTGACTTTTCAAGGACAGCAAACCACGTTCAAATGCTGGTCACCAGAAGCAGAGGCCGTTTCAGTATTGATTTATCAAAGCGGTGTCGCTGGGGCTGATGATCGCCTGCTGACACTGCCAATGGTCCAAGAAGACAACTGTTGGCAAGTCACGACGGAAGAAACCGTCAAAGAGCTGTTTTATACGTTTGAATTTCAACGAGACGGTCAAAAAGTCGAAGCGGTGGATCTTTATGCCAAGGCAGTAGGGATCAACGGAAACCGTGGGACCATCATTGATTTAAAGGAAACAGATCCTGAAGGTTGGCAGGAGACTCACGGCGTCGGTCAACAATCGATCACCGATGCCTATATTTGGGAATTACATGTCGAAGATTTCAGCGGCGCCGAAAACAGCGGGATTTCACCAGAAAATCGCGGGAAATATTTAGCCTTTACTGAAAAAAAGACCCATCTGGTGGGAGATGAAAGTCAACCAACTGGCATAGCCTATTTAAAAGAGCTGGGGATCAATTATGTTCATCTGCTGCCGATCTTCGATTTTGACAATGATGAAACTTCGTCTGCCTACAACTGGGGCTATGATCCGAAAAATTACAATGTCCCTGAAGGACGATACGCTTCTGATCCTAGTGATCCCAAGGCGCGGATTCGTGAATGCAAGCAAATGATCCAATCGCTGCATGAAGAAGCCATCGGCGTTGTAATGGATGTGGTCTTCAATCACACTGCGATCACAGAAGAATCGTGGTTTAATTTGACGGTGCCTGATTATTACTACCGCCAAGATGATGTGGGGAATTTTGCGGACGGTTCTGCTTGCGGCAATGAAGTGGCTTCTGAACGGAAAATGATGCGTAAATTTATCATTGATTCAGTTTTATATTGGGCGCAAGAATACAAAATCGACGGCTTTCGTTTTGATTTGATGGGCTTGATCGATGTGGAAACCATGAACCAGTTGCGGCAACGCCTAGATGCTGCCGGCTTCAGCCATGTGATTTTATACGGTGAGCCATGGGATGCCGGTAGCAATCAAATCATTCAGCCGAATATCCCAGCCAATAAAAGCAATGTTTGGGCACTGTCAGAAGGCGTTGCGGTTTTTAGCAATGATTTAAGAGACAGTATCAAAGGCGATGTCTTTGAAGAAACAGACGGCGCGTTTATTCAAGGAATGAATGGTCAACCGCAAGTCAAGCAAACCTTTTATGCGGCAAATTTGGCAACGGCGATTCAAGGAAATACGAAAGTTGCTGGGCAAGAAGGCGCCGAGCGCTGGGCAAAATCGCCCCGTCAAGTGATCGCCTATGCGTCAGTCCATGATAATTTGACCTTATGGGACAAACTGGTGGCAACCATGCAGGCTTCAGCGAAGGAAAGAAATTATGATTTTGATCCTGAGCTTTTAGCTCGTAACAAACTAGCAGCAGCCATTTTGTTTACTAGCCAAGGAGCCGTGCTGACCCAAGCTGGGGAAGAATTTGGACGTACCAAAGAAGGCGATGAAAATTCCTTCCGTTCGCCACTGGCAGTCAATCAGCTGGATTGGGCACGTGCCAAAACCTTCAAAGAATTGCGCGAGCTGTATCGGGGCTTGTGGGCATTGCGGCAGTCCTATGCACCATTGAGAGATGCCACGACCCAAACGGCTGAAAGCATGGTCTTTTATGAGACAAAGGATGAAAATCGCTTGGCGTATCAAGTACCCAATCGTGACGAACAGCATCCATGGCGTTCCTTGTTCGTTTTACTCAACAGCACGGAAGAAAGCTGGTCCTTTGACTTACCGACGGCAACAGAAAATACTTCTTGGCACCTCGTTGCTGACCCCAAAGGAGCTGGGATCGCTTCTCGCGGCGTAGCAGCGTCAAGGATAACCATCGCCCCATTGTCCTTCTGCATTTTGGCGGAACAAAGTAACTAATTAAAGTAGAAGCTAAAACAAACTAAAAATTTTAGTTTGTTTTAGCTTTTTTGGTAGTAAAAAAACAATTCTTTTGCTATACTTTTAACAGAATGAGAAGCAGAAAGCGGTGAGCAAATGAAAGTTGTGATCTCTGATATTGCCCGAAAAGCTGGCGTTTCCAGCGGAACAGTCTCTAATGCGATCAACAATCGTAAGGGGATCAGTGAACAAAAACGGCAAGCGATCTTGAAGATCGCTCGTGAGATGGGGTATTTTGATCAGCGAGAAATTAAAAAAACGGAAAGCCAAAAAATCAAATTTGTCGTAATGAACAAACAAGGAAATGTCGTAGGGGATACGCCTTTCTTTTCTGAATTGATCCGAGGAATCGAAATGGAGTGCAGTGCGTTAGGCTATGAACTGGTCATTTCCCATATCACACTGGCACCAGAAGAAGACCCGATTGAAAAGATCCGTCCAGAATTAGCAGATGGTTTGCTATTGTTAGGAACGGAATTGGAAAAACAAGATTTAGCAGTCTTTCGCCATTTGGAAGTACCGTTAGTGATTTTAGATACGGTGTTTAATTCGCAGGACTTTGATTTTGTCGCCATCAATAATCGTGACAGTGCCTATGAGATCGTTGAAAAGATGATCGAAAAAGGCCACCGTGACATCGGCATTATCAATTCTACCTTTCAAATCAACAACTTCCGTGAACGCAAGCAAGGGTTCATCCAAGC
The DNA here is from genome assembly GCF_050531515.1 of Enterococcus sp. DIV1279b. NCBI lineage: Bacteria > Bacillati > Bacillota > Bacilli > Lactobacillales > Enterococcaceae > Enterococcus > Enterococcus sp. DIV1279b. The sequence continues at coordinate 67,636 of NZ_CP172891.1, forward strand.
GATCCAAGAGCATGATCTGATCCATTATGAAGAGACGGAAGCCTTAGTAGAACCCACCTTGGAAGGCTCCTATCAAGATATGAAGGTCTATTTGGAATCCTTGCGTGCCGATCAGCGACCGTTGCCAAGCGCTTTTTTTGCGGTCAATGACAATATCGCCATCGGTGCAATGAAAGCCATTCGCGAAGTGTTTCCCGATCATCCGTTGACCATCGTTGGGTTCGATGATATTCCTTTGGCGGAATTTTGCAACCCACCGCTGACCACCGTCAAAGTAGATAAAGTGTATCTTGGTCGCCAAGCCGTGCGACGCTTGATCGAGAAAATCACGAGTGAAGATGAAAACCATCTGAAAATGCTGGTCGCCACGACGATCGTCGAACGCGAAAGCATCAATTAAGAAGAAAAATATGAAAAAGGACAAAACGTTTAGCAAGCGTTTTGTCTTTTTTTTAGTTATTAAACAAAAATATTTATCTAAAACTATTGCAAAATATTTAGCTTGTGCTATATTTAAGGTGTAAAAAGTAAGGGATTACATTTTGAGGAAGTGAATAGATGACACAGATCGGTCTCTTTTGTGCAACTGGGCTCTCCAGCGCACTGCTCGTCAAAGCGCTCAAAGAGCAACTAGCGGATGATCAGCATTACCAAGTGAATTCCGCGCCTTTTTCAGAAATATTTATGGTGGGAAATGACTATGATTTTTTGATTTTAGCTCCTCAAACCCGCTTCAATCAAGCGAAAGTCGCCGCAGCCTTTCCTGATAAAAAAATCGTTTTACTGACGGATGAGGAATTTCTGAGCAGAAATGTAGTACGAATCGCCGAAGAAATAAAAATTTAGCTAAATATACTAAAACGCAAAGGGTGGTTTTATGGATAAAGTAACCATCGGGTTCGCCCCGACTAGAAGAAATTTATTTAGTGCAGAAGCAGCCATTGAGTACGCCAATCTGACACGACAAAAAATGGACGAACTGGCCATTGATTATGTAGATATTTTAGATATCAACGAAGACGGCTTGCTATACGATGATGAAGGGGTTGAAAAAATCGCCGAAAAATTCAAAGCAGCGAAGATCGACGGTCTTTTTCTAGCCAATGAAAACTTTGGTACGGAATATGCCTGTGCTCGTCTAGCCAAAAAACTAGATGTTCCCGTCTTACTATGGGGACCCAAAGACGAGACACCAGCCGCCGATGGTTCACGTTTGCGGGATACGCAATGCGGTCTTTTCGCTATTGGGAAAGTCTTGCGCCGTTTCAAGGTACCTTTCACCTATGTCAAAAATTCTGATATTGATTCACCAGAATTTGCCCGCGGCTTGCAAGACTTTATCAAAGTCTGCAATGTCGTCAAGACCTTCAAACAAACACGAATCTTGCAAGTAGGTCCACGTCCCTTTGATTTTTGGACCGTGATCTGCAACGAAGGCGAACTATTGGAGCGTTTCAATATTTCGCTATCACCAGTACCGATCCAAGAAGTGGTGCAAGAAATCAAGAAAGTCAAAGAACAGCAGCCAGATAAATTGCAAGCAGTCATTGATTATTTCGAAACCAATACGGAAGTCCAAATTTCGGCGAGAGATTTGGAGATGGTGGCAGCCCTTAAAGTGGCTTTGCAAAACTTATGTGAAAGCTACGGCTGCAATGCAGGAGTCATCCAGTGTTGGACGGCCTTACAAGACGAAATCGGTATTTTACCGTATGCCTCCCTGTCGCTGTTACAAGAAGAAGGCTTGCCTTTTGTCTGTGAGACGGATGTCCATGGGGCGATCTCGGAACTGTTAGTCGAAGCCGCTTCGTTGGGGGAACACCGAGCAATCTTTGCGGATGTCAACTGCCGCCATCCAGAAAATGAGAATGGCGAATTGCTGCAGCACTTAGGAGTTTTTGCTTATTCCACCGCAGAGACCAAACCGATCTTGCCGCAACGACATTTTGTTTTTGACTATCCAGGATCAGTCGCTTTTCGGGCAATCAAAGACGAGTATACGCTGTGTCGCTTTGATGGGGACAACGGCGAGTACTCACTGCTGATGGGTACTGGTAAAGGGATCGATGGACCATACAATCAAGGAACCTATCTCTATCTGGAATTTGCGAATTTGAATCGCTTGGAATTCAAACTCGTTGAGGGCCCTTATATTCATCACGTTGCGGCGGTCAGAAAAAATGTGGTGCCGATCTTGTACGAAGCGTGCAAATACATCGGCGTGCAGCCAGATTTTTATGATCCAATCGAAGAAGACGTCAAAGCATACTTGAGAGGGGATCAATCATGGAAATAAACGAGCTGGAGATGAAGGCTTTAACGATTCGAAAATCCGTGTTAGAGCTGATCTATCAAGCAAAAACGGGACATACTGGTTCGGATCTTTCTTGTACCGATATTTTAGTGGCTCTGTATTATCGGATAATGAATGTCGATGCGAAAGATCCCCAAAAGCAAGATCGTGACCAGTATATCCAAAGTAAAGGACATGCTGCAGAAGTATTATGGGCCGTTTTAGCGGACAAAGGTTTTTTGCCGAAAGAAGAATTAGCCACCTTTTCGCAATTTGGTTCAAGACTGATCGGTCATCCAAACAATAAAGTAGCTGGTGTTGAGATGAATACTGGTTCGCTAGGTCACGGCTTACCCGTCGCAGTAGGGATCGCCTTGGCAGGCAAACTGGATCACCGCACGTATCAAACCTATACGTTGTTGGGAGATGGCGAATTAGCAGAAGGCTCGGTATGGGAAGGAGCCATGGCGGCTGCCAACTATCAGCTGGACAATTTGACCGCCATCATTGATCGCAACGGCTTGCAGATCACTGGCGCCTCGGAAGATGTGATGGCAGTGGAGCCGCTAGATGAAAAATGGCGTGCCTTTGGTTGGGATGTGCATATCGTTGATGGCAATGATATGGCTGCCTTGGTGGCTGCATTAGAAAAACCGCATCAGCCCAATCAGCCGAAGCTGATCATTGCTAAAACCATCAAAGGCAAAGGCTATTCTGTAGCCGAAAATCAAGCGCAATGGCATCATAAAGTGCCAACTGCAGAAGAGCTTGCACAAGCCATTGCCGAACTTGATCAGCAAATGGAGGTTTTGACTCATGGGAAAAAATAATATTGCCAATCGCCAAGCGATGTGCGACGTATTGATTGAAGAAGGAAAAAAGAATCCTGCGATCACGGTGTTGACCAGTGATTCTCGTGGTTCCGCTTCGTTAGCAGCTTTTGCCAAGGAATTACCGACACAATTGGTGGAAGTAGGGATCGCAGAGCAAAACATCGTCAGTATTGCGGCCGGCTTAGCCCATATGGGCAAACGCCCTTTCGTTGCCTCTCCTGCTTGTTTTCTCAGCATGCGCAGTATCGAGCAGATCAAAGTCGATGTCGCGTATTCGAATAAAAATGTCAAACTCGTAGGCATCAGCGGCGGTGTCAGCTATGGGGCATTAGGCATGAGTCATCATTCCTTGCAAGACATCGCAGTGGCACGAGCGATCCCTAATTTGCAAGTGCTGTTGCCAGCAGATCGCTTTGAAACGATCCAAATGTTTAAAGCCTTAGCGGCATCAAATGAACCAGCCTATATCCGTCTCGGTCGTAATCCTGTTGAAGATTGTTATGATTCTGCAGATTATCCTTTTGAGATCGGCAAAGCCATTGAGCTGAGAAGCGGTCAAGATGTCGCATTGCTCGCCACTGGCGAAACCGTGCGCCAAGCGTTGGATGCTGCTGAGCTATTGGAAAAACAAGGTATCACTGCTACCGTTTTAAATGTTCATTCCTTGAAGCCCTTTGATTCAGAAACGGTCAAACGAGTGGCGAAAGAAACAGGCACCGTGATCACTGTGGAAGAACACAGCCGATACAACGGCTTAGGAGCTGCCGTGGCGGAAACGCTGGCAGAAGAAACGGACATTCGACAAAAAATCATTGCTTTTCCGGATGAAGCCTTGATTACTGGTTCTTCGTCAGAACTGTTTGCCCATTATGGATTAGACGGTGCCTCCATAGCGAAAACAGCGGTTGCGTTTCTAGGAGCTTAAGATGGACAAGACCTATCAGCTGGTTTTAGATCAGAGTACATCCGGTACCAAGCTCTTACTGTTTCAAGAAGGGAAAATCCTGCAGCGTTACGATAAAAAACACCGCCAAATTTATCCAAAAGTCGGGTGGGTCGAACATGATCCCCTCGAGATTTGGCAAAATGTCCAAGAATTGCTGGCACAAGTGTTTCAAGAACAAGCGATCACTGCAGATCAAATCATTTCCTTGTCATTGACCAATCAGCGAGAAACGATCGTTGCTTGGGACCGATTGACTGGCAATCCCCTGTACAATGCGATCGTGTGGCAATGCAACCGCAGCGCCGCGATTTGTGAAGAATTGACGGCACAAGGCTGGGAAAGGACGATCAATCAAAAGACCGGTTTACGCTTAGACCCGTATTTTTCTGGCACCAAAGTGAAATGGCTGGCACAAGAATTATCGGCTATCAAGGAAAAGTCGGGAACTGGCGAGTTGGCGATCGGTACGATGGACAGCTGGCTGTTGTGGAATTTAACGCAAGGGACAGTATTTGCGACAGAAGCCAGCAACGCGTGCCGAACATTGTTTTACAATATTGAAGAGGGCTGTTGGGATGCAGAGCTCGTCAAACTTTTTGGCATCCATTTAGCAGACTTACCAGCGATCAAACCTGCTGATACGGTTTTCGGTAACTATCACGGAATCCCTATCAAAGGAATCTTAGCCGATTCACAAGCGGCATTATTCGGGGAAGGTTGTCAAAGCCTTGGGGATGTAAAAATCACGATGGGTACCGGTTGTTCGATCATGATGCAAGTGCAGCAGGAGCAGACGTTGCGGGATCGCCGCATTTTGACGACGGTCGGCTGGCAAACTAGCCAGGAAACAGCGTTTGCGCTAGAAGGCATCATCCGTTCCTGTGGTGACGCCATCAACTGGTTCAGTGAGCAAGTGGCTCCGCTGCCAGATGTAGCTGAGATTTGTCAAGAAGTGCTGACCAATGACAGTCAAGAAGACATCTATTTTATCCCAGCATTGCAAGGAATGGGTGCCCCTTTTTGGGATAATACGATGACTGCCAGCTTTGTCGGCATGAAACGCACGACGACGACTCATGAGCTGTTGAAAGCCGTTTTAGAAAGCATCATTTTTCAAATCAAAGCAGTGATCGATGTGATGGAAGAAGTCGCTGAACGACTGATCAATCAGGTAATGATCGATGGCGGTGTTTCGAAAAACCGCGCCTTGATGAGCTTATTGGCGACTTTGATCAATAAACCCGTCATCGTCAGCGAAGTCGAAGAATTTTCAGCCATCGGCACGATGCTTGTTGCCAATCCAACCATGAATGAACCAGCTATTCAGCAAACCACGATCGTTCCGCAAGCCGAACAGGCCGTGATCCGTTTGAAATATGAAAAATGGAAACGGTTCATTGAGAAATCAGCTGCTTTTAGTGAAGGATAAAGGAGGAACTATATGGAGACCCAACGAATCCAATTGAATCAAACGGCTTACGTGGATACCTATTTATTGCACCAATCCAAAGAGTACAATGTCGGTAAGAAACGACCGCTAGTGATCGTCTGTCCAGGCGGCGGCTACGCATTTACCAGTGATCGAGAGGCGGAAGTCATTGCCTTGAAATTCAATAGTATCGGGCTAAATAGTGTTGTTTTATGGTACACCACCGGTGACCAAGTGAAAAACGTTCCCCACAATGCCTTGATGGAAGCCGCCCAAACCGTCAAAACCATTCGTGCGCATGCTCAAGAATGGTTGGTGGATGAGGAGCAAATCATCGTTTGCGGTTTTTCAGCAGGCGGACATCTAGCGTTGCAGTTAGCGACGCGCTGGCACGATGCTGAGCTGGCAGAAGCGTTGGGCGTTAGCAGTGACTTACTGAAAGTGAATTTGGCGATCGCCGGCTACCCATTGGTTTATCAAGAGCATGCCTTCCCAATCGATGAGCTAGGCTTTGCTGCTAGTCTGATCGAAACACCTTTAACTGCCAACGAACGCTTTTTTGGGAGTAAACAACCGACGGAAGAAGCCATTCAATCCATGAACATTTTGCATCATGTCGATCAGTGGACACCTCCGATGTTTCTCTGGCATACGACGGAAGACGTCTTAGTCGATGTGGCGCACTCGTTGAAGCTGGCGGTCAAATTAAGAGAAGCCGAGATTCCATTCGAACTGCATATTTTTGAAAAAGGCGAACACGGACTGGCATTAGCGGATCGAACAACGGCACGCAAGCCAAGTCACCACAATGCCCATGTCGCCAAATGGTTTGAGCTGTGCGAAGGCTGGCTCAGTAGTTATATTGATTAAAAAACCGTCGGTGCACAACTTGTGCCGATGAAAGGAGAGCACCACTGTGAAAATCACCGTAAGCCAAAACAAACGCACCTTATTGCGAGACGGACAGCATTTCTTTTATTTAGCCGATACTTGCTGGAGTGCCTTTACTAGTATTCAAGAAAATGACTGGATCACTTACTTAGACAAACGCAAAGAGCAGGGCTTCAATACCCTTCAAATCAATGTGTTACCGCAATGGGATCGCAGCCGTGGTCAATTTGACTGCTTGCCGTTTCCTCTTGATGCGGGCGTCTTTGATTTTACTGTTTGGGAGGATGCCTATTTCGAACGGGCTCAGCGTCTTTGTAAAATTGCCGACGAGAAAGGCTTTACTTTAGCGTTGGTCGTCTTGTGGTCAAACTATGTCGCAGGCACGTGGGCTAGCCAGTTGGACAAAGAACGCAACGTGTTGCCGGAGGATTGCCGCCAGGCCTACTATCAAAAAGTGATTGCGACTTTTGATGCCTTCCATCCGATCTACTTTATTGGTGGCGATACGGATTTCCCAACACAGCCAACCATCGATACGTATCTAGAAGCCTTTGCTTTCTTTGAAAAGCATTCGCCCAATACTCTGAAAACGATTCATATCAAGGGACGTTTTGAAGAGATTTCCGCAACGATCGTCGAACATTTGGACTTATTTTTATACCAATCAGGTCATAACAGCGCCTTTTTGAATATGCCTTATTATTTGGCAGAGCGTTTTTATCAAAGACAACCGCAGCTGCCGATCATCAACTCAGAACCTTGCTATGAACAAATGGGCTATGCCCGTCACGTATACGGCCGATTTGGTCAAAAGGATGTCCGCAAAGCGGCATGGCAATCACTGTTAGCCGGCGGCGCGGCTGGGATCACGTACGGTGCCCACGGCATCTGGAGTTGGCAAACCCCGACGGCGACTTTTGCGGAAGAAATCGGGGAAGCGTTTGATCGTCCGATGGTTTGGCCAGAAGCTTTATCTTTTCCTGGGGCAGATGACTATGGCTTTATCAAGCAATTATTCGAATTATTAAATATTCAGGAGCTTGTGCCTTGCCAAGAGCGCTTGATCGATGCAGATGAACAGATTCGTATGGCAGCCATCGCAGGAACGAAGGATGCGTTGCTTTACTTGCCAAGCAATACAACAGTTCGTCTGCAAGGAGATCTTTCTACAGCGACCGTCACATTGATCGATTTGAATACCAATCGTTTCTTGAAACCAAAACTGACAGTTACCGATGGTATCACTGTTTTCCATCCCCACAATTGTCATGAAGATGTATTGTTTGTCATCCAAATAAAGGAGTGAAAAGAAAATGGATAAGTATATGGATAAGGTGTTAGTATTTGCAGATAAAATCTCCAACAATCGGTATTTAAAGGCAATTTCAAACGGGTTGATGGCGACGCTGCCAATCAACATTATTGGTTCGATCGCCTTATTGTTAGCAGTTTTGCCGATTCAAGGATGGACAGACTTTATCAATTCGATCAATATTGGCGGCTATTTTTCCGTCGGTTACAGTATGACCGTCGGGGTTATCTCCGTGTACGCTTCCTTTCTGGTCGGTCACCGTTTAGCGACAGAATTTAAGCAATCGGCGGTTCCTGCCGGCATCGTTTCACTGTTTGCCTTTTTGATGATGACGCCAATGGTTACCTTAGAGGAAACAACGACCCTCGACATGAGCAAACTCGGCGCTCAAGGCTTGTTTACCGCTATGATCTGTGGCTTAGTCTTTGCTCGTTTGTACTGCTTTATTTTAGAAAAAAATATCGCCATCAAAATGCCAGCAGGCGTGCCGCAATTTGTGACGGATACCTTCGCCGGTTTGATTCCAGCAATTATTTCTGGGTTTACCGCGATCGTCATTAGCTGGGCATTCAGTTTTACTTCTTATGGCTCATTCTCAGATTTCATCTATCAAATCTTGGCAATGCCGCTGCAAAGCTTGTCTTCTAGTGTAGGTTCGTTGTTATTTATTGTACTGATCCAAATGGTGCTATGGTTCTTCGGTATCCATGGTTCGTTGGTGGTGGGTAGCTTTGTCACCGCTTTGTACTTACCAATGGATGTGGAAAATATGGATGCTTTGGCTAGCGGCGTTGCTCGTTCCGAGTTGCCGAATATTTTGAGTAAGTCGTTTTATGATTTGTTTGCTGGTATTGGTGGGGCTGGGGGAACATTGTCATTGATTATCGTTATTTTGCTGTTGGCGAAATCAAAACAATCACGGACAGTCGCTAACCTGAGTGCCGTTCCTGGATTGTTCACCATTAATGAGCCGGTGATTTTTGGCTTACCGCTGATTTTGAATCCAATCATGGCGATTCCGTTCATATTAACACCATTGGTTCAAGTGCTTGTGGCGTACCTAGCGATCTGGAGTGGGATCGTCCCACGACTTAGTGGCGTACAAGTTCCCTTTGGCACACCGATTTTTCTAAATGGGTTTCTAGCTGGAGGCTGGCAGGTCGCAGTTCTACAAGTCGTTTGCGTTTTGGCAGGCTGCTTGCTGTACATTCCTTTTGTCAAAATATTAGATAAAGGAAAATTAAAAACAGAAGCAGAAGCAGCGCAAGCGGAGGGTCAAACTGAAAGTATCGATGCAACGGGGGAAACGGTTTAAAAGAAACCGATTTTATGATGACAAGCCAACGAGTTAGTGCTATAGTTAAAGAAAGAAAACCCACGTGGATTGTTACTGACTTGATCAGGCAAGACCTAAATAAGAAAGCGCTCTTCTCGTTTTAGCAGCGGCTCTTATTTAGGTTTTTTGTTTTTTATCGGGGATTTTTCAGTAATCAGCTAGGTAGGTTTATCAAAAGAAAACAAAAGGAGAACGAGCAAATGGCAAAATTTCCAGAAAATTTCTTATGGGGCGGCGCGACCGCAGCGAATCAATTAGAAGGGGCGTTCGATCGCGATGGCAAAGGATTGTCAGTGGCGGATGCAATGCCTGGCGGCAAACAGCGTTTAGCGATTTTAGGCAGTGATACGTTTGATTGGACGATCGATGAGGACAAATACACCTACCCAAATCATCGCGGGATCGACCATTATGACCGTTTCAAAGAAGACATTGCGTTGTTTGCAGAAATGGGCTTCAAGAGCTATCGTTTTTCTATCGCATGGACACGTATTTTTCCAAAAGGCGATGAAACGACACCAAACGAAGCTGGGCTAGCATTTTACGATGCGCTGATCGATGAATGTTTGAAATACGGGATCGAGCCAGTGGTTACGATCTCTCACTATGAAATGCCCTTGCATTTAGCCAAAGAATACGGTGGCTGGAAAAATCGAGCATTGATCGATTTCTATGAACGTTTTGCAAAAGTTGTCTTGGAACGGTTCCACAGCAAAGTCAAATACTGGATGACCTTCAATGAGATCAACTCTGCTTTCCATTTCTCCGCATTGAGTCAAGGAATGGTCAACAGCACGGGTGCCAGCGACTTTACAAACGTGATCCAAGCGTGGCACAACCAATTTGTTGCCAGCAGTAAAGTAGTCAAAATCGGCCATGAATTAAACCCAGAGTTACAGATCGGTTGTATGATCATTTATGCAACGACTTACAGCATTGATGCGAACCCAGTCAACCAAGTGGCGACGATGATCCATAATCAAGCCTTCAACTACTACTGTGCCGACGTGCAAGTACGTGGAAAATACCCATCCTTTACGGATCGTTTGTACAAAGAACATGGCGTCAATAAAGAGGATCTTGAGATTACCGAAGAAGACTTAGCCTTGATCGCTGAACATACTGTTGACTATGTTGGCTTCAGCTACTACATGTCTTCTGCCGTGGATATCACCACAGAAGAAGCCGATGAAGTGCAAGGAAACTTGTTGGGCGGCGTCCGCAATCCATTCTTAGAAGCAAGTGAATGGGGCTGGCAAATCGACCCAGAAGGGCTTCGCATCGCGTTGAATGAACTGTATGATCGTTACCAAAAACCGTTGTTTATCGTGGAAAACGGCTTAGGAGCCATTGATACCTTTAACGAAGAAGGAAAGATCGAAGATGATTATCGTATCGATTACTTGCGCCGCCACATTGAAGCAATGGGCGAAGCGATCGCTGATGGCGTAGACTTGATCGGTTACACCCCATGGGGCTGTATCGACCTTGTCAGTGCTTCAACAGGCGAAATGAGCAAACGCTATGGCTTTATCTATGTTGACTTTGATGACGAAGGCAACGGCACGATGGATCGTTCCAAGAAAAAATCCTTCGATTGGTACAAACAAGTCATTGCAACAAACGGAGAAGAGTTGGCCTAAGTGTTTCGTTAGACTCACGGATGACACAGGATCCGTTATAAAAGAAAACCGATCAACGGTGCTCCTATACAGGCGCATCGTTGATCGTTTTTTTTTGATATTTGGTTTTAACGGGTACGTTCATAGCTGTCTCGTAACAAAGATTGGAGTTGTTTTTCTGATACAGAGCCATCTAGTAATGCGGTGAGCCAATGGTTTTTATTCATGTGATAAGCGGGTAAATAGCCGCGGCTTTGATTGATGATCGAAACCATTTCGGGCGCTGCTTTGACATCTAAAATTCCGATCATTTCCGTTCCTTCCAAGCCTAATTTTTGCTTTTCTACAGTCATCAGCAAGCCAAACCATTTGCCGCTTTTACGGTGCCGCAAGACTTGGTACTCGGGAAACTTTGCAAATGGATGGTCGACCTGAACATCATTGAAGGTCTGAGCGAAGGCGATCAGACGGTTTTTAAGATCCATGGGTATCCCTGCCTTTTTATAATAGAAAACTACTTATATTATACCACTGATTCCTTTTACCTAGCGTAACCGTTTCTGATAAAGCATTCGTGCCAAGAACCAGCTCACCACTACGATACCGCCGCACCAGCTAAAGGCACTGATCAAGGTGGTATCTTTTAAGTTTAACAAAAGCCCTCGCAAAGAATGGATGATCGGCGACATTGGTTGGTATTCAGCAAAAATGGCTAATGGGCGCGGCATGGTTTCCGTAGGGACGAAACCAGAGCTTAAGTAGGGCAACAGGGTGATCAAGACAGTAAACAAGGTCGCTGTCTCGGGGCTTTTGGCGATGAGACCAACCAGAACGGAGACCCAAGTAAAGGCGAAGGTGAAGCAAAAGATCAATAGGAAGGCGAGTCCCCAGCCAGTAACTGTGGCTTGGGGGCGAAAACCGATGATCATGGCGACGATCAACACGACCAAGGTGCTGATCAAGCTCCGAAGGGTCGCGGCGAAGACATGCCCGTTTAAAAAGGCTGAGTTAGAGATGTTCAAGGTCATCAGCCGTTCCACCATGCCGGATTTCAAATCTTCCGTCACCGTTACCCCAACGGAGGAGGCGCTTTGGGCGATACATTGGACGAGAACACCAGGAACGACAAAATCGACATAAGAGGTATCGCCGACGTTCATGGCTCCCCCAAAAACATAGACGAAGAGGATCATTAAAATCGCTGGGGTCAAAATCCCACTTAGCAAAGTCTCCATACTGCGAATCGATAGCAAGAGATTGCGGTTGAATAAGGTGTTGGTTTCTATAATTGCTTTCATTGGTTTCCTCCTTGGACAAGTGTTAGAAAAATATCTTCTAACGAAGCATTCTTTTGATTAAAACTGGTTATAGTGATCGGTAGTTGATTGAGTTCCTGCAACAGCGTGAAGGAATGCTGGAAGTCTTGACTGACGGGAAATGCCAGAGAGAGACTGGACTCATTGACTTGCAGCGGAAAGTCAGACAGATGCTGTCGCACGGTCTGCAAGTGTTCTTTCGTCAATACGCTGATTTCCATCGTTTGTGAAGGATGCAGTGCTTTGACTTCCGTTGGTGTTCCTTGCAAGATGATTTTCCCTTCATGCAAGATGGCGACTTGGTCTGCTAAAAATTCAGCTTCTTCGAGGTATTGAGTCGTCAGGAAAATCGTTCGTCCTTGAGCGGCGATCTCTTTGATCATGTGCCATGTGGCTAAGCGGTTTTGCGGGTCTAACCCGGTCGTTGGTTCATCCAAAAAGAGCAGGTCAGGTTCGCCGATAAAACTCATGGCGATGTCTAAGCGTCGTCGCATGCCACCAGAATAATTTTTGACTAGTCGGTTGCTGGCATCCACCAAATCAAAACGCTCTAACAAATGTTGGACGATAAACTGTTTGTTTTTGACATGGCGCAAGGCAGCAATCATCAGCAAGTTTTCTCGTCCGGTCAGTTCTTGATCGACGGCGGAAAATTGCCCTGTCAGACTGATTTTTTCGCGAATCGCTGCTGGATCTTTGGTCAAGTCGATCCCATCGATCAGCGCGGTTCCTTGGTCAAAAGGTAGGATAGTGGACAAAATTTTGACTAAAGTGGTTTTTCCAGCGCCGTTTGATCCTAGTAAGACAAATACTTCGCCAGGAGTGACGTCAAAAGTGACCTCTTTCAAAACAGTTTTGTCTTTGAAGCTTTTTTGTAAATGTTTCACGTGAAGCATTTTCTTTTTTATATGGGTATCCATAGCTTTTCCCTCGTTTCTATAAGATAATTCAACTATAAAGGCTCTTTGCGAAAAGCAACTGCTTATTTCAATATATTGAAAAAGAAGGTGAAAAAATGAACAATTATGGTGCGACAGTGAAAGAGCTTCGCAAAAGCAAAGGCTTGCTGTTGAAGGAATTGGTGGATGAACAATTGTCGATGTCTTTGTTATCGCAATTTGAAAATGGCAAAACGACGATTTCCTGCGAACGATTTCATCGTTTGCTAGATAAACTAGAAGTTAGTTTTGCCGAATTTCAGCTGCTACATACGGGGGAGCATCATTCGGAGGCTCAAAAGCTAATGGTTGACTATGTCCGTTCGATGGGGATCGAATCCATTGATGAAGTACCTAAATTAAAAAAGAAATATCAAAAGCTGACCACGTACTTTCAACAGCATTACTCCTTGGAGCTGGACCACTTCTTACAACTGATCCGTTTTGACTACTTGATGAAAGAGGAGCTTTTTAAAGGGGTGCCCATCGAGGAGGCTTACTTGAAACACAATTACTGTTTGGACTCTGCCAAGCATTACTTGCTGAATACCGATACATGGGGTGTTTATGAGCTGCGGCTGTTTGCCCGCGTAGCAATTTCGATGGAGCCGGCTTTGCTTTGGCGCTGCTTGACGATCGCCATCAAAAAGAGTCAGCGCTTTGCAAAAATTCCTGGCAATGAAGATATTTTGTACAACACGTTTGAGACGGTATTTTCTGTCTTTGCTGTTTTCGACGAGGCGAATTATGCGGAAAAGACCTTTCATTTATGGCGAGATCATGTTTATGAAAAAGAGCACATTGAACAAGCGATCTTTATGCCGTTTTTTGAAGGCTGGACATGTCTATTAAAACAAAATAAGGCACAAGCAGCGGACTTGATGCAGCAAACGTTAGATCAGCTGGAAAGATTAGGGATGAAGAACACGTTTGCTATGTATCAATTATTAAGCACATCTGTATTGAAAGAAGAGTTCCCAGGGATTTTATTGAGTGATCCATTGCTTTCTGAAGGAACCCGCTTTGGCTGGGAGTAGCTAGAAAAAGCTGTTTCCCGCCGATGAAAGCGCCTTATGTTTAAGAATCGGAGAGGAAGTGATTAAAAATCAGTAAATGCAAGCAATTTGCTTCTTTTTTACTGATTAGAGGAGTATATTCGAAGTTGGAATTTTTCTTTATTTAGAATTATTTTAATGTACTTTTTATGAAATAGGAGGATGTAGGATGGATATTGTGACACTAGCGCGAATCCAGTTTGCGATGACGACGATTTTTCACTTTTTCTTTGTACCGTTTTCGATCGGAACTGGTGTCGTCGTTGCAATTATGGAGACACTTTATGTGATCAAAAAAGATGAAAAATATCGCCGGATGACGAAGTTTTGGGGAAATATTTTTCTATTGAGTTTTGCTGTCGGGGTCGTGACAGGGATCATTCAAGAATTTCAATTTGGGATGAACTGGTCAGACTATTCTCGTTTTGTCGGGGATATTTTTGGTGCGCCCTTGGCTTTAGAAGCTTTGTTGGCGTTCTTCTTAGAATCGACGTTCTTAGGACTGTGGATCTTTACATGGGATCGGGTCAGTCCCAAGCTGCACGCCACCTTTTTCTGGTTGGTGACGCTGGGTTCGATGCTATCGGCGTTTTGGATCTTAGCTGCCAATAGTTTTATGCAGCATCCAGTGGGGTATACCTTGAACAATGGCCGGGCAGAAATGACTGACTTCGGTGCATTATTGGCAAATCCACAGGTGTGGTATGAGTTTTTACACGTGATCACAGCAGCCATCACGATGGGTGGAATCATTGTTGCTGGTTTATCAGCCTTTCGTCTATTGAAGAAAGACAAAGACATTGAACGTGATTTCTTCAAAAAATCAATGCGGATCGGTTTTGCGGTGGCATTGTTCGGTTCATTCACCGTCTTGCTAGCTGGGGATGAACAAATGAAATACTTGGTTGAAGAACAACCAATGAAATTTGCCGCAATGGAAGGGGCCTATGAAGATACTGGGAGTCCTGCGGCTTGGACCGTCGTTGCTTGGGCGAATGAAGCAGAACATCACCAAGTCTTCGGTGTTTCGATTCCATATATGTTGAGTATCTTAGCCTTCAATGAACCCTTCGGCTCCATCGACGGGATGGATACGGTCAATCAGCAATTGATTGAAACCTACGGCGACCGTAATTACTACCCGCCGGTCAACACACTCTTTTGGAGCTTCCGGATCATGGCTGGTTTTGGTGCCTTGATGCTGTTGGTTTCTGGTCTGGGGTTGTACTTTACGCGTAAGAAGAAACCGTGGCTCTTTGAAAAACGCTGGCTGCTTTGGGTAGTGGCGATCACTTTGTTCACCCCATTTATTGCCAATACAGCTGGTTGGCTGATCACGGAGTTAGGACGTTACCCATGGACGGTTTACGGCTTGTTTACGATCGAAGATAGTGTGTCACCAAACGTTTCCGTGACCTCACTCTTGATCTCAAACATCGTTTACTTCCTCTTGTTCTCTGGCTTGGGCGGAACGATGGTCTATCTGGTGAAACGGGAAATGGATCATGGACCTGAAAAAGAAGCCTTCGGCGAAATCAGCCAAGGAGACAAGCAAGAAGGGTACGAAGACCCATTTGATAAGGAGGCGTTTGAAGGATGACCGGTCTGCAATTACTATGGTTCACGTTGATTGGGCTTTTATTTTCTGGCTTCTTCTTCTTAGAAGGGTTTGACTTTGGTGTGGGGATGTCTGTGCAGACATTGGCCCACAATGAAGAGGAAAAAGACCAGATCGTTAAAACGATCGGGCCTGTCTGGGATGGCAATGAAGTGTGGCTATTGACCGCTGGCGGAGCGATGTTCGCCTCGTTTCCATACTGGTATGCTTCTTTGTTCAGCGGTTTTTATTTGATTTTGTTATTGATCTTAGTCGGGTTGATCATTCGCGGTGTTTCCTTTGAGTTTCGAGCAAACTTCCCGAAAGAACACAAAAACATTTGGAACTGGACGTTGACGATCGGCAGTACGATCGTACCGTTTTTCTTCGGTCTGATGTTTGTCAGCATGATCCAAGGAATGCCTTTGGGTGAAGATGGCAACATGACGGCAACCTTTACGGATTACGTCAATCCCTTTTCAATCGTTGGCGGGATCGCGTTGACCTTGTTGTGCTACTTGCACGGATTAAACTATATCGCTTTGAAAACGGAAGGTCCGATTCGGGCACGGGCACGCAACTATGCAAGTATTTTTTATGGCATCTTATATGCAGGCTTAGTCGTCTTTGCTGTGATGCTTTACTTCCAAACGGATTTCTTCGAGAATCATTTTGCGACAACGCTTGGTTTGTTGCTCGTGATCGTTGTCCTGACACTGATTGCAAATATCGGCGTCTTTAAAGGCAAAGAAATGATGGCTTTCATTGCGAGCGGCTTGACGTTGATCGCTTTGGTGGCATTGATCTTCACAGGGTTATTCCCAAGAGTCTTGATCAGTTCGATCGATTCAAGCTATGACCTGTTGATCGCTGATGCGTCTTCAAGCCGCTACACATTGAAGATCATGAGTTATCTTTCACTGACGATCTTGCCTTTCGTCTTGGCCTATACGGCTTGGAGTTACTATATCTTCCGTAAACGGATCAGTCATACGGAGGCGTTGGAGGGGTATAAATGATTGATAAACAAATCATGAAGCTCCCAGGAATGAAACAACTTTTAGGGCTGCTTGCGGGACTTTCGTTCCTGCAGGCGCTCTTCATTATTGGGCAGGCGTATGGATTGGCACGTGCCATCACTGGCTTATGGGAAGGACGACCATTAGAGGAACAGTGGGGCTGGATTCTGCTGTTCTTTTGTTCGTTTATCGCCCGACAAGCCGTTATCTATTTCCGTTCCAAAAGACTTGATGATTACAGTTACCAGCAAGCCGCCGATCTGCGGGATCAATTGTTGGAGAAATTGTTTCGGGTCGGTCCTCAGATCGCACAACAGCAAGGGACGGGGAATGTAACAACGATGGTCTTGGAAGGGATCAACCAAGTCGAAAACTACTTGAAATTGATTCTTGCCAAAATCATGAATATGTCGATCATTCCTTGGATCATTTTGGCACTCGTTTTTTATCTGGATTGGGAGTCGGGCTTGGTCTTGCTGTTGGTGTTCCCCTTGATCATCATTTTTATGATCATCTTGGGCTATGCCGCGCAAAGCAAAGCGGAAAAACAATACCGAACGTTTCAATTACTGTCCAATCATTTCATCGACTCCCTGCGAGGGATCGACACGCTGAAATTGTTTGGGGTCAGTAAAAAATACGGTAAAAGTATCTTTGCTTCCAGCGAACGGTTTCGCAAAGCGACGATGGCTTCATTAAAAGTCGGTATTTTATCGACCTTCGCCTTAGACTTTTTCACGACCTTATCGATTGCCGTCGTGGCAGTCTTGCTAGGCTTGCGGCTGATCAATGAAGGAATCTTGCTGTTTCCAGCGTTAACCATCTTGATTTTAGCACCAGAATACTTCTTGCCGATCCGCGACTTTTCCAGTGATTACCATGCAACCTTAGACGGAAAAAATGCGATGACTGCGGTGACGGAGATCTTGCATCAGCCCGAAGCCCAAGTACCGGCAGTAACGGTGCCTCGTTGGCAGGAAGACGCCCAGTTAACGATCGATCAGCTGGCGTTTTCCTACGAGGAAAAAGCGGCTTTGACGGATATCAACTTGAACGTGACTGGCTTCAAAAAGATCGGGATCATCGGTTTGAGCGGTTCTGGCAAGTCTACCTTGATCAATACCTTGAGTGGCTTTCTCGTGCCAGACAGTGGCGAGATCACTCTCGGAGGGGCGAAGACCACGGCCTTTCGCCAAGCAAGCTGGCAAGAACAGCTGATCTATATTCCGCAAAATCCTTATATCTATCGGTTGACCTTGCAGGAAAATGTCGCGTTTTATCAGCCGACAGCTACCAAAGAAGCCGTACTGAAGGCCATTGAAGTGGCAGGCTTGACTGAGCTTTTGGCGGAGCTGCCGCAAGGGTTGGACACGATGTTAGGAGAAGGGGAACGGCATCTAAGTGGCGGACAAGCCCAACGGATCGCTCTAGCCCGTGCCTTTTTAGACCAGCAACGAAAGATTCTTTTGTTTGATGAACCAACGGCTCATTTGGATATTGAAACCGAAGTTGCCTTAAAGGAACGGATGCTGCCGCTGATGGAAAACCGTTTAGTCTTTTTTGCAACCCATCGCTTGCACTGGATGGAAGAAATGGATGAAATCATCGTGATGGATCAAGGAAGAATCGTGGAACAAGGAACCTTGGCACAACTGCAGCAAAAGCAAGGTGCTTTTACAGAACTAGTCAATGGAATGAGGAGGGAACAGCTTGAATAAAATCGGCTTATTGCGCTCATTGAAAACTGATACGTGGGTCAAGCCTTTCTTGTCAAAATACAAAAACGTTTTGGCGCTGGCCTTATTCCTAGGCTTCTTGACCTTTTTCTGTGGTGGGGCACTGATGTTTAATTCTGGGTACCTGATCAGCCGCTCGGCATCGATCCCAGAAAACATTCTATTGGTTTACATCCCCATCGTACTGACCCGAGCGTTTGGGATCGGCCGTCCAGTCTTTCGCTATTTGGAACGGTTGACCAGTCATAGCTGGGTCTTGCGCATGACCTCTAATTTACGATTGAAATTGTACAACGTAGTAGAAAAAGATGCGATCTTCTTTAAGCAAGCGCATCGCACGGGGGATATCTTGGGCTTATTGGCAGAAGATATCAACCATATTCAAAACCTGTATTTGCGGACGATCTTTCCTACCGTGATCGCTTGGATCTTGTATGCGTTCTTGATCATTGGACTCGGCTATTTTTCTTGGTGGTTTGCTTTGGTGATGCTGCTGCTATTAGGAACCATCGTCTTTGTCTTGCCACTTTGGTCGGTGATCATCAACGGCGCGCGGCAAGAAAAGCAAAAACATATGAAAAACAACTTGTATACGACACTGACGGATAATGTATTAGGGGTTTCTGATTGGGTCTTCTCTCAAAGAGGGAGCGAGTACGTGGCTGCCCATAAGGAACTGGAAACGCAGTTGCGGGCGGTGGATGAACAGATGCTGTCCTTTGATCGCCGGCGTGATTTTCTTTTACAAAGCATCTTTGGGGTGATCGCTGTCGCATTGCTGCTTTGGACCAGCATTCGCTTTCCAGGTAACCACGGAGGAGCAGCCAACTGGATCGCTGCCTTTGTCCTGTGTGTCTTTCCTTTAGTTGATGCATTTGCGCCATTACCGTCAGCTGCTCAAGAAACCAATCGGTACAAAGACTCCATCGATCGCTTCAATGCATTGCCAGAAGAAAATCGCCAAGAGGTCTCCATGGAGCAACCGTTAGTACCTGAAGTGACGGGCCTCGTGTCGATCACAGTCAAGGACTTGCATTTTCAGTATCCTGAAGGCAAAGAAGTGCTTCATGGGCTGGATCTAACGATTCCTGCACATCAAAAACTAGCGATCCTTGGCCGCAGCGGTTCTGGGAAAAGTACATTTGCCTCCTTGTTGCGAGGCGATCTGCAACCGACGCAAGGGGCGATCACCTTAAATGACGTGCCAGTGACGGCATTGAGTGAGTCAATCAGTGACTTGATCGGTGTCATCAATCAAAGTCCCTATCTTTTCCATACGACCGTCTTGAATAATATTCGGCTAGGCAATGAGTCGGCTTCGGAAGAAGAAGTCTGGCGCGTACTGGAGCAAGTCGGGTTGAAAGAAATGGTGGCAGCTTTGCCTAATGGTTTGGCGACGATGGTGGATGAAGCCGGCTTGCGTTTTTCTGGTGGAGAACGGCATCGTTTGGCATTGGCGCGAATCTTGCTAAAAGACACCCCAATCATCTTATTGGATGAGCCAACCGTCGGCTTAGACCCAATCACGGAGCAAGGCGTACTTGAAACCTTTTTCCAAGTGCTGGAGAACAAAACGATCATTTGGATCACCCACCACTTGCAAGGAATTTCGATGATGGATCGTGTGCTTTTTATTGAAGATGGTCAGTTGACCATGAGCGGAACACCTGCCGAATTGGCCGCAGAAAATAAACATTTTCAACACTTATTGGCCATTGACCAAGGACGACGATAAAAAAGAGCGTCCATCAATCAGTGATGGACGCTTTTCTTCTCATTGCTCTATGGCTCAGTAATTGCGCTGCAAGAGCAGTTCAGTTAATGAACGAATTTTGGCCTTGCTAGGTGCTTCTGGCAGCAGATCGATGTCGTCTAAGGCTTTTTGCGTGTAGGTGACCGCGAAAGCGCGCGCTTTTTCGACACCGCCGTAACGGACGACAAGATCCGCAACTTCTTGGGCTTCTGCCAAGGAGAGTGCTGCTTTTTTATTCAAATAAGGAGCGAATGCTGCAGGTGCCTGTTCTTTGGCAAATAGCAGCGGCAAGGTATAGACCCCTTGCGCCAAATCTTCTAGAATCGGTTTTTTCAAGGTGCCGCTATCAGAGGTGTAGTCGAGAATATCGTCGAATACTTGAAAGGCGATCCCGATGTTGCGACCGATCTCACCAGCTCGTTCTTGGTTTTCTGTGTCGAGGCCGCCAAAATGAGCGCCTTCGAGACAAGCGAGCCAAAACAGTTCAGCGGTTTTGCCGTTGATGCTTTGCAGATAGTCGTCAATCGATTCATGGATGTTGTAGCGAGTGTGCATTTGATCAAGTTCACCTAAAAGGAGTCGTTTCATGGCTTGTGCGTTGGTTTTTAAAAACGGGGAGCCATTCATACTTTCGATCAAAAGCTCAAAAAATTGGGTGAACAAAAGATCACCCGTGTAGACCGCGATATCCTTGCCGTATTTGGCTTGAACAGTGATTTGACTGCGCCGCAGCGGCGAATCGTCAATAATGTCGTCATGGATCAAAGTGGCCATGTGTAAAATTTCTAGAGAAGCAGCAATTTTTGTTAATTGGTCGGTTTTTTTATAATGGGGATCGCCTAAGTCAGCAAATAAAAAAAAGAGCGCTGGCCGCAGCATTTTTCCACCTGAATAAGTAAAGTCGATCAAAACATCTTGTATCTCTTTGTTACGAACAGTAACGTGTTCTTCAATGATGGAACATACGGTTTTCAATCGTTGTTCGATCGTCGGATAATCGATCCAAAAGTCAAACATAGTATAACCCTTTCTAACAGTCATTCAGCCCTTATTCTAGCGTAAAGGGGCGTGATTGACTAGTTTAATGCACTCACTAAAGGAGGTGAAGTTGTGACGCTACCTGTATTTTTAGAACTTGTCGAATTTAAAGCAAAAACCGCCAGTATTTTGCCATTTTTTATTGGTGTCTGCTACAGCTGGTACAATTATCAAACGATTCATCTTGGCTATGTCTTGTTGTATTTCATTGCCATGCTGATCTTCAATATGGCGGTGGATATTTTAGATAACTACAACGATTACCATCATGCCACAGAAGGGCATGATTACAAAGAAAAAACCAATATCATTGGTCGGGAACAATTGTCTGTCAAATTGGTTTTTTGGTTGATGGTCTCCATGATCATCCTTTCCGCTGCCATGGGGATCGCCTTGGCAATGGTGGTTGGCTGGCCGCTCTTTTGGATGGGGCTGTATTGTTACCTAGTCGGGATCTTTTATTCCTCTGGTCCACGGCCGCTTTCTAGTTTGCCTTTAGGCGAGTTCTTTTCCGGCTTTACGATGGGCTTTATGATCTCATTGATCTGTGTCTATCTTAATGCCTATCAAACCTTTGAATGGAACATTGCCACGATTGGCAGTATTTTCTTGATCTCATTACCCAACACATTATGGATCGCCAACTTGATGCTGGCAAACAACATTTGTGATCTGGAAGAGGATGAAAAAAATGAGCGCTATACGCTGGTGCATTACCTTGGTAAAGCCCGTGCGTTGAAATTATTTATCGCGATGAACGTCTTGGCATTTGTTGCGATCATTGCCTCAGTTGCTCTCAACATTGCGCCTTGGTCACTGGTTCTGACCTTTTTCGCGGCGCCCTTTGTCTGGCAACAGACAAAACGATTTATGCAAAAACAAATCAAAAGAGAGACCTTCATTTGTGCCGTTCGGATCCTTGCGGTCGGAGCATGCGTACAAGTGCTGAGTTTTGCGATTGGTTTGATTTTATAATTTTTACAGCAAAGAAAGGAAGTAAGGAAACATGAAGGAAGTTGTCATTTTAGGAGCAGGGTATGCTGGATTGCGAGCATTGCACGTACTGCAAGGAGCAAAAGAAGCGTTTCACATCACATTGATCGACAAAAACGATTATCATTATGAGGCAACCGATCTTCATGAAGTTGCGGCTGGTACGCAACCAAGAGACCGCATTTGCTATCCCATCAATGATGTCGTTCGTCCCCAAAAGACGAGCTTTGTTCAAAAGGAAGTTGCGTCGATCGATCGTAACCAGCAAGTGATCGTTTTTAAAGATCAATCCACGTGCACGTATGATTATTTGATCGTGGCGTTAGGCTTTGAATCAGAATCATTTGGGATCCCTGGTGTCGAGGAGCATGCGTTGGAAATGGTGGATGTCGACTCCGCAGAAAACATCTATCATCATTTGTTGAAACAAATGAAGGCATACAAAGAAACACAAAATCCTGACTACCTAAAAATCGTTGTCTGCGGTGCTGGTTTTACCGGAATCGAATTGCTAGGTTCATTGGTGGAAAACCGTAAAACCTTTGCGAAAGCAGCAGGCGTCAAGCCAGAAGATATCAAACTGTATTGTGTCGAAGCAGTGACTCGTTTATTACCGATGTTTGATGAAAAACTATCGGATTATGGGATCAAAAATCTCGTTAAATGGGGCGTGAACTTCCTGACTGGTAAACCCATCAAATCAATCAAACCGGGTGTCGTTGTCTATCAAGATGATGCCGATACAGGAGCAACAGCTGAATTATCAGCCAAAACCATCGTTTGGACCACAGGCGTCAGCGGCAGCCATGTGATGGCTGAATCAGACTTTTCTGCTCGTCGGGGTCGCGTGATGGTCAATCAAGACCTAACAGACCCTGATCATAGTAACGTCTATGTTGTCGGTGATGTTTCAGCAGTCATGGACCCAGCGACCAATCGCCCGTATCCAACAACGGCTCAAATCGCTTTGAAGATGGGGCAGCATGCGGGTAAAAATATCTTACGTCAAATGAACGGGGAAAAACCAACAGATTTCTACTTTGAATCATTAGGTTCAGTGGCGTCTATCGGCAATACCCATGCCTTTGGCTTAGTAGGGAAAATGGGCATCAAAGGCTATCCCGCTTCCGTGGTGAAAAAAGCCATTATGGACCGTTCCTTGTACCAAACCGGTGGGGTCAAAGAAGTATTGGCGAAAGGCCGCTTCGACTTTTATCATTGAGTAATAGAGACAGCAGACTGCGAGGGTGACCTCGCAGTTTTTTTTTCAAAAAAAGCAGTGGCGGCATCCCGCAGACTACTTTTTTCTCCCAGAAACTGCTATGATAGCCAAAAGAAGAGGACAAAGGAGCAAGGACAATGGCAGAAGGTCAACGAGTGTTACAGGGAATGGGAACGGTGATCACGATTTGGGTGCAGCATGAAACCCCAGAAGTGATCTTAGAGGAAGCAGCGAAAAGAGCCGTGGCCTTTGAACAGCGTTTTAGTGCCAATGACCCTACGTCGGAGTTGATGCAGATCAATCAGCAGGCAGGACAAGGAGCGATCGCCGCCACACCGGAATTGGTTGAATTGATCGCACTAGGGAAAACCCATAGCTTGCCAAAAGATAGCTACTTAAATATTGCCATCGGTCCTTTAGTGCAGGAATGGCGAATCGGGTTTCAAGATGCCCATCTACCAACGCCTGAGAAAATCGCTGAACTGCTGCCAAAGACTGATCCCGCCAAGATCGTTTTGGATGAAACGCTGCAGACCGTTGGGTTAGCTGCCGGCATGAAGCTTGATCTAGGGGCCGTTGCGAAAGGGTATTTTGCTGATTTGTTGATGGCGTATTTCAAGCAGGTCGGTGTCACAGCCGCTTTGATCGATCTTGGGGGCAATGTGGTGACTTACGGCGATGCCCCGAGCCATGCTGATGGCTATTGGCGGATCGGGATCCAAAATCCTTTCTTGCCAAGAGGGAATTTTGTCGCCGCGTTGAAGGTACACAATCAGTCAGTCGTTACATCAGGGATCTATGAACGAACCTATCAGGTAGCGGGCAAGACCTATCATCATATCTTTGATCGAGAAACGGGCTATCCGTTAGAGTCAGCCATTGCCAGTGTCACGATTCTATCCGACAAATCGGTTGATGGAGAGATTTGGACGACCCGCTTATTCGGCAAAGAGCCACCAGCCATCTTGCAGGAGCTGGCGCCGTTAGAAGGGATCACTGGATTAGTCATTACCAAACAAGGTGAATTGATCTATCCGCAAGAATTAGCACGTTTGATCGAAACGCCAACAGCAGAATGAAAGCAAGCAGCGATCACCTAGGAATATAGGTGATCGCTGCTTGTTTTTTTTGTAAAAAAGGAAAGCTAGACGTGGTGCAAAAAGGCCTCGATCAAGGCGGCTTCGCTGTTTGACAATGCCCGTTCGGCTTGGTGGGCAATAAAATAGGTGAGGGACAAGAGTTCCTCTGGCATTGGATAAAGATTAAAAGGGGTCGCGGTCGCTGCTTGTAGCACGCTTTCTGGTACGATCGCAATCCCAAGGTTGTTTTCTGCCAATGCCGCTGCTGTATAAATATTGCTGCTTTCTATGAGAACCGTCGCCTCTACTTTGTATTTTTGCAGCAATTGATCGATTTGGCGCCGAATCGCCGAGCCGCTGGCGGTCAAAATCAATGGACTTTGCAGCAAGTCTTTGACGGCCAATGAATCAGGCGCTAAATACCGCCTCCCTGGTTGATACAGGGAAGAACAAGGCGGAATGATCGCTAGATACCGTTCTTGATTGGTACTGTGGACCGTTAGATTCGGTGCGATCGTCTCAGGATTTTGTCCGATAAAAAAGTCCAGCTGCCCATTCAGCAGGCGTTTTTCATTGTGCTTCGGCAGGTCTTCCCGCAAGAAAAAGTGCACGTTGGGATAGTGTTCATAATACGCAGGCAAAAAGAGCGGCAGCAGGTAAGAACCAAGGCTTGGCAAGATGCCTAAGCGCAAAGAACGCTTCTCGGTCGCGGTATACCAAGACAGCCGACTTTTCAATTTGGCAGACTCTGTTTCCAAGGTTTCCAGATATTGATAATAGATTTTACCAGCTTCCGTCAGTTGAAAATGACCCGGCTGCCGATTGATGATGGGGGTCCCTAGCTCTTGTTCGGCACGTTTCACGGTTTGTGTCAAGTAAGGCTGTGAGATGTAGAGGTCTTTGGCGGCTTTGGTATAGTTGCTATGTTTTAGCAAGGTATCGAGGTATTGCAGCATCAGATGGGAATCTTTAAGTGCCATTGCGTGGTCCTCCTAGTCATTTTTCTTATTATAACAAATTTGTTATCGATGAATAATTAAATAAATATTTCACAAATAAAGAATTCAGCCGTACACTTAATGGGTACTTGGGGAAGATTTTTTTGTTTAGGAAGAAGCCTTTCATCTCAGTAGGTCGTAAAAATCAACTTGAGAAACGATTGAAAAAAGAAATCAAAGCCAATGGTCAAAAACTTTTTATTTTTTGTTAAATGTTAAATTATTCACAATTAGGAGAGATGATAATGAAATTGATTGGAATCGTAGGAACCAACTCGACGCGTTCGACCAACCGTCGCTTACTGCAATTTATTCAAAGCCATTTTAGTGACCAAGCGGAGATCGAACTTTGCGAAATCAGTGATCTGCCGGCATTTAATGAACCAGAAGATCGGACGGCACCAGCGGCAGTCCAAGCCTTGTCAGAGAAGATCGAAGCAGCAGATGGGGTAATCATCAGTACACCAGAATACGACCACTCGATCCCAGCGGTGTTAAAAAGCATGATCGAATGGCTTTCTTATACGACGCGGCCTTTGATCGATAAACCAGTGATGATCACGGGTGCTTCTCTTGGTGCATTAGGTTCATCGAGAGCCCAAGCCCACTTGCGTCAGATCTTAGATGCGCCTGAAGTAAAAGCCCGAATCATGCCGAGTGCGGAATTTTTGTTAGGGCATTCCATGCAAGCCTTCGATGAACAAGGAAACTTGATCGATAACGAAAAAGTTGCCGAACTAGAAGACTGTTTCAATGAATTTGTCTTGTTCGTCGAAATCACGAACCGTCTGGTCAGTGAATATTCAACGGCTAAAGAACGAGCAAAGAAATTTTCGTGGGAACAAGCATAAGAAAGAGAGGAACTAGTCATGAAATTTGTCGGCCTAATCGGAACGAACGCCAAAAAATCGACCAATCGCCAATTAGTAGCGTTTATGCAGCGAGAATTTGCTGCCCTAGCAGAAATTGAACTGCTGGAAATCAAGGATGTTCCAATGTTCAATGAAACACAAGATCAAACCAATAGCGAAGTGATCCAACGGTTAAATAGCAAGATTTTAGCAGCCGATGGAGTGATTATCGCAACACCAGAGCATAACCATTCGATTCCTTCCGCATTGAAAAGCGTCTTGGAATGGCTCTCCTTCAATCTCCATCCCTTTGATGGCAAACCAGTGATGATCGTCGGCGCATCCTACGATGTGCAAGGCTCCTCCCGAGCACAGCTTCATTTGCGCCAAATCCTTGACGCTCCAGGTGTCAATGCGACAGTCATGCCAGGAAATGAGTTCTTGTTGGGACGTGCGCATCAAGCCTTTGATGAACAAGGCAATTTAAAAGATCAACGAACGATCGACTTTTTGGAAAGCTGTTTCCGCAAGTTCGTTCGGTTTACGGAAGTCGCTAATTTGTTGAACGTACCAGAAGAAGTCGTTTATGAGCCTGGCGAATACACCGTCACAGCACCAGGACATAACGGGGATCTACCAATGGTCGTCAAATTGAGCGAAGAACGGATCGAAGCCATCGATATCGATACGTCTGGTGAATCAGAAGGGATCGCTGATGTCGTTTTCGTACGGATCCCTCAAGAGATCATTGAAGGGCAAACCTTAAATGTCGATGCGATCTCTGGTGCTTCGGTTACTAGTAACGGTGTCGTCGATGGGGTAGCAAAAGCCGTGAAAATGGCTGGTGCGAACCCAGATGTCTTGCGCAAACGTCCAAAAGCCGCCAGTGCTTTACAAACAGAAGATGAAACGTATACTACCGATGTCGTTGTCGTAGGTGGCGGCGGCGCAGGTCTGAGTGCAGCTGCCAGTGTGCTGCAAGCCAATAAAGACGTGATCTTAGTAGAAAAATTCCCAGCGATCGGCGGCAATACCGTACGTACTGGCGGACCGATGAATGCTGCGGATCCAAAATGGCAAAACGGCTTCTCCGCATTGCCTGGCGAACGCAGTGCTTTAGAAGAAGTGCTGACGATCGATGAACAAGACATCGATGCAGAATACTTGCCAGACTTCAAAGCTTTGAAGGCACAAATCACTGCGTATCTTTCAGAAACGACGCCAGAAAAAGAATACTTGTTTGATTCTGCTTTGTGGCATCGAATCCAAACTTATCTAGGCGGAAAACGAAAAGATTTGAATGGGCAACCGATCTATGGGAAGTACGAGCTAGTGAAAATCTTGACGGATCAAGCATTGGCCTCAGTGAAATGGTTAGAAGAAATCGGCGTAGAATTTGATATGAACAATGTCGATATGCCAGTAGGAGCGAAATGGCGCCGTGGGCATAAACCAGTCAAAAACGAAGGGTATGCCTTTGTATCGGCTTTGCATCAATTCGTGAAAGAACATGGCGGAACGATCTTAACCGATACGCCTGTCAAAGAATTATTGATCGAAGATGGTAAGGTTACTGGAATCATCGGGGAAGGCCGTAACGGTCAAAAAATCACAATCCATGCCAAAGCAGTGATTTTGGCTTCCGGCGGGTTCGGAGCGAACACCAAAATGTTGAAACAATACAATACCTATTGGACAGAGATCGAAGACGATATCAAAACGTCAAATTCACCAGCGATCACTGGTGACGGGATCAAACTAGGGGAAAGTGCTGGCGCGGACCTTGTTGGCATGGGCTTTTCACAAATGATGCCCGTATCTGATCCGAACACAGGGGCTTTATTCAGTGGGCTGCAAGTGCCGCCAGCTAACTTTGTGATGGTCAATCAAAAGGGTGAGCGCTTTGTCAATGAGTACGAAAGCCGCGATGTATTGACCCAAGCGGCGATCGATAATGGCGGATTGTTCTATTTGATCGCGGATGAAGAGATCAAGAAAACCGCTTATAACACGAGCCAAGAAAAAATCGATAAGCAAGTAGCTGCTGGTACGCTGTTCCGTAGTGAGACCTTGGCTGGCCTGGCAGAGCAGATCAATGTCGATCCAACCGTCTTAGAAGCGACCGTTGCGAAATACAACAGCTATGTGGATGCTGGGAAAGACCCAGAGTTTGGCAAAGATGTTTTCGACTTGAAAGTGGAAAAAGCGCCTTTCTATGCCACACCAAGAAAACCAGCGGTTCACCACACGATGGGAGGATTGAAGATCGATCCGCAAACCCATGTGTTGACGAAGGAAGATCAAATCATTGAAGGACTGTATGCAGCAGGAGAAGTTGCTGGGGGGATCCATGCCGGCAATCGCTTAGGCGGCAATTCGTTGACAGACATCTTCACTTTTGGCCGGATTGCTGGAAAGACAGCAGTCGCAGAACATCTCGAATAAAAAGCCTTGCGCGTTGTGACTCGTCACGCGCGCTAGCTTTTGAAAAAACATGTGAATAAAGTAACATGCTTAAAACAAAGGAGAAAAAAATGGAAACAAAAATCAATCGCTGGCTGATTCTGATCGCTTCGACCGCAGTGTTACTGTGTACGGGCGCTGTTTACGCCTTTAGTGTCTTTGCAGGACCTCTTAGTCAATTAAAAGGTTGGTCCATGGAAGAGATCATGCTAGCCTTTACCATCAATGCCGCAGTTGGCCCGATTACCATGATTTTGGGTGGTTTGCTGACAGACCGAGGAGCCGCTAGATGGGTCATCGCTGGTGGAGGCGTGTTGTTCGGAGCGGGTTTCTTCCTGACGGGTTTGGTCAACTCACCCGCTATGCTGTACCTGACTTATGGAGTCTTTGCTGGTTTAGGGCAAGGCTTTGCCTATTCGGCTTGTTTAAGCAATACGATTCGGTTATTCCCGGATAAACGGGGACTGGCTTCGGGCTTGATCACAGCAGGTATGGGTGGGGCAGCGATTATTGCCGCACCGATTGCGAATCGTTTGATCGAATCACAAGATGTCTTAGCGGCGTTTCGGATTTTAGGAATTGCCTATATCGTGATCGTCTTGGTGGCTAGTCTATTTATTCGTAAAGCACCAGAAAATTACCGTCCAGCAGGTTGGCAACCGGCAGATCAAGGAAAAAATGGTCCTCAAATCAATCTAAATTGGTTGGACATGCTGAAGACACCAACTTTTTACTTGATTATTGTTATGTTAGGGGTAGGGGCTTTCTCAGGTTTGATGATTGCTTCCAACGCCTCAGTGATCGGGCAAAGTATGTTTGGTTTGACGGCAGCGGCCGCTGCCTTTTATGTCAGCTTGTACTCATTGAGCAACTGTTTTGGTCGTGTCCTTTGGGGCACCGTTTCTGATAAAATTGGTCGGACGAATACGTTGATGATCATCTATGGCGTGGTGGCATTGTCCTTATTCTTATTGACGCTTGGTCAAACAACTGTGATCTTCACTGTCGGGATCATCGGTTTAGGACTGTGCTTCGGGGGCGTGATGGGGGTATTCCCATCGATCGTTATGGAAAATTACGGACCGATCAATCAAGGGGTCAACTATGGAATCGTCTTTATTGGTTATTCTACGGCGGCATTCTTTGGCCCCAGAGTGGCAGCAGCAATCGCAGAAAGTAACCAAGGAGATTATACAAAAGCCTTCTATACGGCAATTTTCTTGGCCGTTTTTGGGCTTGTTCTCAACATAGGCTATGCGATGCTAAAAAAAGCCAAAAAGCCCGCACCTGTTATTAAATAACAATTCACCAAAAGTAGTCTTTTTGATAAAGGCTGCTTTTTTGGTGCTAAAACAACTCTTTTTTCTTTTTTTAGAACAGAGTATTGGCTGATGAAGCAAAAGAGAAAACTGTTTCATAGCAAGAATTTATCTCGTTGATTTCACTGTTTTTTCATCTTAACCCCCCATTTTTTAATAAATCGTGTTACAATAAAAAAAGGCTAATACGACGGAGGGATTAAATGACAATTCGTAAAGAACGACGCCGCTTAGAAAAGCGCTTGAAGCGCACGCAATATACCCAAAAAAGTATTACGATGGCTACTACTTTAATAGCGGGATCAACGTTTATCCCGACCTTAGGGCATGCGGCTGAAACGGCAACGACAGAAACCAGCAATGACCTTAAGGTCGTTGAACAAACAACAAACACTACACCAGAAACCGACAGCACGCCGGTTGAGGAAACGACAGAATCGACGACAGCACCTGTTGTGACCGAAGAAACTTCGGAAATAACGGAGGAGTCAGGAGCTGAAGCAGTTACTGAGGGATCAGAAACAGCGACGACAGAAAGCACAACAGTCGCTAGTGATGAAGTCTTAGAAGCAGATGAAGTACCATCAGCCCTTTCTGATTTGACTAGTCGGGCATTATTTTCACGGGCAACGATCGATCCGGCTGCCTTTATCAGTCAGATTTGCGGCTATGCAACGGAAGTGGCGGCAGCAAACGATCTGTATGCCTCTGTTATGATGGCACAAGCGATTTTGGAATCAGGTTGGGGCGCCTCGACTTTGACGACCACAGCCAACAATATGTTTGGGATCAAAGGCAGCTACAACGGCCAATACGTGACGATGGATACCTATGAAGATGATGGTTCTGGCAATTATTATTTGATCAGCGCTAAGTTTCGGAAATACCCATCATTAAAAGAGTCTTTTGAAGACAATGCATATGTGTTGCGCAACACGAGTTTTTCTAGCGGCAACTACTATTACAGCGGTGCATGGAAAAGCAATACGACCTCTTACACGCAAGCAACCGCTTGGCTACAAGGGCGGTATGCAACCGATACTTCTTATGCCAGCAAATTAAACAATTTGATCAGTACGTATAATTTAACGCAATATGATACTGGCAGCTCAAACACAGGTGGCGGCAATAGCAATGAAACGATCGTCAGTGATGAAACAGCGATCAATCAGCAGATGAAAACCACGTCATCTATGAATATTCGTTCCGATGCTTCCACCAGTGCCTCTATTACTGGTTCGTTAGCAGCTAATACGACGTTTACGGCAACGGCGACCAAAACCGGCACCAGCGTCAATGGCAACACCACGTGGTATAAGATTTCTGGCAAAGGTTGGGTCAGCGGCGCGTATTTGACGAAGGTTTCGACCGACTCTTCAAACAACAATAGCGGATCAGGCAACACCGGTTCTGACAATGGCAATTCCGGTACGACGATCAACAAGCAAATGAAGACGACGGAAGCGATGAATATTCGTTCTAGCGCGTCCACTAGCGGATCAGTGGTAGGGTCACTTAGCAAAGGCACGACCTTTACTGCCACTTCCATGAAAACCGGCACATCAGTCAATGGCAACAAAAATTGGTATTATGTCTCTGGCAAAGGTTGGGTCAGCGGTGCCTACCTTACTGAAGTGACCAACAATAATGCTTCTGAAGCGGAAAAAGAAGACAATGGTTCAAGTATCAATCAACAAATGAAAACGACGGCCGCATTGAATGTCCGCTCCGATGCTTCTACCAGCAGCCGTGTCGTGACAACGCTTGGTCAAGGGGTGACCGTTACCGTGACAGCGAAAAAGAACGGCACTTCAGTGGAAGGCAATAAAACGTGGTACTACGTTTCTGGCAAAGGTTGGGTCAGTGGTGCCTACTTGACAACAACCAGCAGCTCTTCCAATAATAACGGTTCAACAACCACAAATCAGCAAATGAAAACCACCGAGATTTTAAATGTTCGTTCCGATGCTTCTACCAGCAGTAGTATTACTGGTTCTTTAAGTAAAGGAGCAACCGTCACGGTTACCGCAACAAAAACCGGGACGACCGTCAATGGCACGAACAAATGGTATTATGTTTCTGGCAAAGGCTGGGTCAGTGGTGCCTACTTGATGTCTGCTAGCAGTGGGTCTTCTAATACGAATACCAGCAGCAGTTCAACGAAGACGCACACGGTGAAATCAGGGGACAGCTTATGGTCACTGGCACAAAAATATAACACCAGCATCAGCCAACTCGCATCATGGAACAACATCAACAGCAGCTATACGATCTTTGTCGGTCAAAAACTGATCGTTTCCAAGTAACAAGCAAAAAAACCGCGTGCAAGCCATTGGCTCACGCGGTTTTTTTATGATGGATCCGCTTCTTCCGGAGCAGCTAGTTTTTTTTTCAAGAAACCGCTTGTTTTCCGTAAGCGCAATCAAACTATTTGGTCAATCATAGAACCCTGCGTTAGAATGAAAGAAGCAATAGAAATTGCTAGTTTTAAAGGAATTGCTTCAGAACCAGAACGATCGAAGCGTACACAAAATAAGGAGGATTTCACATGCACAACAGAAACCTAACGATTATTGGCAGTTACGACACTCGAACAGAAGTATTACCGGTTATTGAGCAATTGACAAACGAAGGCTATGGCAAAGAGGATATCATGCTGTTTGCGAATCAAACAGTCATCGATCAATTTGGGTTAGAATCCATCGACGATGTGGAAGTGGAGCAGGCAGCTAGTGAGGATGAAGATCGTTCGCTTTGGGAAAAAATCAAAGATGCTTTTTCTTTCGGCGATTCCGATCATAGGCATGATGAGCATGATCCGTTATATGGTTATCGTGATGACCTTGAACGAGACAAACTCGTTGTCGGCGTCTACGATTATCAGCCGATGGACAAAATAACGGATCGTGCTGCAGATACTGGGCCAATCATCGATCAACCGTTACCAGGTGAAACAGCGATGCCCGATGAGTCCGTTCATCCAACACCGCGCATGGGAGACAGTGATATTGAAGCACCGATCCATGACCCGAATCATCTGCGAAACTTATAAGTAAAAGAATTTCTTAAGTAAAGGAACCATTAAAGCCAGAGGAACGAGCATCCGTCGCACCTGCCAACCCTTAGTGAAGGGATGGGCCCGCAGGTGATCGACCGTCGCCCTCGGGCTTTTTTTGTTGCGCAACGGGCATTCATGTCTTTGTCATCTTTGAAAATAAAACTTAATTTGTTGACGATTGCTTTTTTTTGTATAATATAAGAATGAGATAGATCATTGACGGAAGGTCCAACCATATTTTTGGGAAAGGATGGGGAGTGCGATGAAATTCAAGTTCAATATGCAGTCGGCATTAGTCAGTTGTTTTGTTGCGGTTTTTTTGAGTGTGGCGATCAATCAAGATGCCAATGCCTTTGTTGCCGCGCCCTTTGTTCGAGATTCTTCCAGTAGTTCCTCCGAGCCACCTTACCAGACCGCAAGCAGCAGTATCGAAGAAACCTCTGATTCCAGTCAGATTTTTTATGAAGCCAGTGTTAGTTCGTATACACCGTCTTCAACGACTAGTCGCTCGATCGAAGCGTCGACAAATGAAGGCACGTCTGTTTCTGTAAGCGAAGTAGAGACAGAGCCTAGCGTCAGTACTTCTGCAAGTAGCGAAAGCAGTTCGAGTACCGCGCCGAGTGGCGGCTCAACGACCACCAGCGATACCTCCAGCAGTAGCGCTAGCAGCAGTTCTTCAAGCTCTTCGTCTACGAGTTCGACCAGTACTACAACAAGCAGCTCCAGCAGTGAAACGACTGAACCGTCTTCGGAAACCTCCAATAGCGATGACGAAGCTGCGGAAGATACGAGTGAAAACGTTGATCTAACAGTCGAAGGGGTCAACTGATCCCAGTTTATAAGGAAAACCAGTCCAATCCAAAGGCACCATTTCAGCTAGGCTTTATGCCTAGCTTTTTTATTTGCTTGTGTGAAGGAGTCACGCCCGGCCATTGCCATAAACAGGCTTTTTCGTGGCTGCGTCCCCATAAAGCAGCTATCCCTTTTGACTAGTGAAAAAAGCGACTACCCTCAGTCCTGCGTGTTTATTCCTTCCTTCCTAAAAAAAGCTGCACTTGCAAGCATATCGTAAAGTGATTTTGAACAGTTTCGCTATAATAAGTGCGAGGAGGGGTGTTATGGGAAAGTATTTTAAGCACTTCGAAAAAATGATTAGTGTGATTGTTGATATTATGTTAGGACTGTTGGTTCTGTTGGTTTTGGTGGTGATGGCGGAAGCGATCTACAAAATCGTTGTCCATGTGATCCCGCTGCATGAAGTCAGTGATCTTTCCTTATTGATCGAAGAGATCGCGACATTGTTTATTTTACTGGAAATTATTTTGATGTTATTGCGTTACGTAAAAGAAGGTCACCATATTCCGGTGCGTTACTTGATTTTGATCAGTATTACAGCAATTTTAAGAGAGCTGCTTTTGGCACAAGGAAAAGGGTTAGAAACGCTCTTTTTGGCCTTAGCGATCTTGGTCTTGATCATTGTGCTGCAGGCGTTGGAAAAACTCAAAGCCTTTCATAGTTCTAAAGGACTGTAAAAAAAATCATCCGATTGGTTGACGAATGACTCGTCAAGGGATCGGATGATTTTTTAATTCTTCAAAAAGCACTCGGCTTTCTTGCTGCAGCCGCTTGCCGATATCTGTTTGCCCTACCGTTGTTCTTTCCGTTTGCCGCACGACGATTTTTTTCTGAGTGACGATGTCACGTCGCTGCTGGATGGCTTGCTGGCGATCTGTAAAGGGTTGATGGGCTGCTAAGGTCATGCCGAAGGAATTTGACAACAGCGTGTAACCAGCAATGCCTGTGACGGATTGATAGGAGCGAGAGAGTCCCCCATCGATTACCAATAAACGACCATTTGCCTTGATGGGCGTCTCACCTTTACGCACTTTCACAGGGGTGTGGCCATTGATGATGTGGCCTGTCGGCGGCAGACCGAAGGCAGCTAGGACACGGCAGCAGAAGTCTTCGTTTTCCCTTAAAGAATAATAGGCATTTTTTTGTTCCGTATGGGTGTTGCGATCTGCTATAAAGTAGCGCTCAAAGGTTTTCATGGCTTTTTTGCCGAAGAGGGAAGAGCCTTCGCCGCACCAAAGATACCAGATCATATCGGTGGCAAGGTCTGTTTGCTTTTCTGGTTGGGCAAAGCTTTCCTGCAAACATTGCTGAAAAAAGTCCATCAACGCTTTGCCTGCTAAGGGCTGCTGCTGGAAAGTAAAGGCCAGGAAATCGCCGTTTTCCTGACAAGGCAGGCAGCCGTGATACAGCAGGTTGTCGTTGAAGCGCTGGTACAATGTACCATGCTCAACTAAAAAGCGCATATGCGCAGCTAAACGGAGCGAGCGTTGAAATTGGCTCAGCAAATCTTGCAGTACCTCATGTTCTTCTGCTGTCAAACGGTAAGGATCATCGGGATCTACTAGTTGAAAACAGCCGTTGATCAAAGGATAGGTCTGGTCTAGCTGGATTTGTTGCCGATCTTGAGACAAGCGATGCAACAAGCAGCGCTCTGCCATCGCAAATGCTGGACGCCGCTGGATCACGGCTGCTTCGACTTTGAATTGGATGATGGCAAACGCCTGTTGCAAAAGCATGGCTGCTTTTTTTTGCTGGCTTGATAAAGGGTCCACTGTTTTTTGCGGATAAAAGCCTTCATTTTCTGTGTAATATTTTTGACTAAAAGCCAGTGCTTTTGATAGATCGATCCCATAACCATCTTGTAATAATGCCAGATTGCCGTAGCGAGCAGCGATGCGGATCGTATTGGCCAAACAGGGCAGCGAGCCGCAAAAGCTGCCGATCCACAAAATATCATGGTTGCCTAGCTGAATATCCAGTGAGGGCAAAGTCATCAAGCGATCGACGATTTTGTCTGGCGCTGGTCCGCGATCATAAATATCGCCTAAGACGTGGAGATGATCCACTACGAAGCGCTGAATCAAGTACGCCAGTTCTTGGCAAAAAAGCGGGGCTGCCTCTAATTCAATGATCTTATCAAAAATCGCCCGATAGTAAGCTTCTTTATTGAAGTCAGCATCATATTGGTACAACAGTTCTTCTAAGATATAAGCAAAAGAAGACGGCAGTGCTTTGCGTACCTTGGAGCGTGTGTATTTACTGGAAGTAAAGCGGGCAACTTTTACTAGCTGTGCCATCTTTAAGCGCCAATCGGCAGGGGTCCATGCCTGTTCTTGTAATAGCTCCTCTGGATAATAAATGACAAAACAAAGTTCGGTCTGTTCTTCTTTCGTCAAGACGCCAGTAAACAAAATCTCGACTTTTTCTCGGATACTGCCAGAACCATTCCGCAAAATATGGTCAAAGGCATCGTATTCGCCATGCAGATCGCTGACAAAGTGCTCGGTGGCTTTCGGCAGCTGCTGGATGGCTTCCAAGTTGATGATCTCGGTCAGGTTTGCCAAGGTGTCTTTATTGAACATGGGCCTGTTCTTTGGCTTGTTCTTCAATCAGCATCGCGCTTTCTTCAATGGAGCGTTTGCTGACATCGATCACCGGAATGTTCAGCTTTTTGAACCATTCATTCGCGTAAGCTAATTCTGCTTCGATTCGTTCACAATTGGTGTAATGGGTCTCTTCTTTTAAGCCCAATGAATGCATTCGGGATCGCCGAATCTCGGTCAGAGATTCTGGATTCGTGGTCAAACCGACCATTTTTCGCGGGTCGACTTGGTGCACTTCGGCTGGCAAAGCAACTTCAGGAATCAAAGGCAGATTTGCCACTTTGTAGCCGCGGTTTGCCATGTATAAACTCAATGGTGTCTTCGAGGTTCGCGAAACCCCTAAGAGGACAAAGTCAGCATCGAGAAATCCCCGTGGGTCTTTGCCGTCGTCGTATTTCACCGCAAATTCCATCGCTGCCACCCGGCTGAAATATGCTTGGTTCAAGCGATGCAAGGCACCAGGCTCTTGGACGGCTTCTACACCGAATGTTTTTTCCAGCATCGTGGTCAAGGGCGACATAAAGTCGACATACTGCAAACCAGTCCGCTTGGCAAAGGCATCAACAAAGGCGACTAACTCTTTATTGACTAAGGTGGTAACGACGATCGATTTGTCTAGCAAGGCATCTTTGAGGATCTCGCCTAAGCTCTCTTCATCATTAGTAAAGGGAAAGAGCTGGATGTCTGAAAGGTCGATCGTGGGAAACTGCGCGGAAACGGCTGCGATCAGCTTTTGTGCCGTTTCGCCTACGGAATCTGAAATCAAATATATTCGAACGTTCTTCATTGTTTTTGCCCCCTAAAAGTGTGTGTTGTCACTGTCATTGCCTGCTTGAATAAAGTAATTCATCAGCCGTGTCTTCGTGATTTTGCCGATGACTTTTTTTGGTTCCTGCGGATCGACCACAGGCAAGGTATCAACTTCATGTCGTCCTAACAACGTACCAGCCGTCAAGATCGTTTCTTCCGGTGTGATGGTCACGATGTTTGGCATGCGAGTCATGATCATCGCTACGGGTGTTTTTTCCAGTGCGGCATTGCTGATCGCAAAGCGCAGCAGATCTTTGCGGGAGAGTACCCCAATCAGTTCGTCTTGGTCATTTTTGACATAGAGGGAACCGACATCGTACATAAACAAAGTCGTGACTGCTTCATAAACGGAGACCGTTTGTGAGATCAGCAACGGTGGGATCATGACTTCTGCAACTTTGGTATGGTAGAGTTTTTCGAAAAGCAAAGGCTCAACGGTTTGTCCTGTGTAGAAATAGCCGACTTTCGGTCGGGCGTCTAATAAACCGGTCATGGTCAAAATCGATAAGTCATTCCGCAAGGTTGCGCGGCTCAAACCCAACTGCTTCGCAATGGTCTCCCCACTGATCGGCTGATGTTCTTTGACGATCTCAATGATTTTCATTTGTCTTTGGCTTAATTCCAATGTGTCACCTTCTTTCTTTTATGTGCTATGCTATTGATTATATGATTTTCCGAATGAAAAGGCAATCCTTCTCTTTTAAAAAGGATAAATCCCTTAAAAGTTTTCTTTTTTTGGCTTGACGATTAAATGTGTCATACTATATACTGCTAATTAATCGAAATAGTATACAACATTTAAAAGGAGGAACATGATGGAAAAAGCAGTCGTATGGTTTTCAGAAGGCACGAAAGAGCAAAAAGCATTATTAGGCGGGAAAGGGGCAAATCTTGCGGAGATGACCAATTTGGGTTTGCCTGTTCCTCAAGGATTTATCGTCCCGGCCACCATTTGCCTGACCTATTTAGAAGAACAGGTTCTTCCTGAGGCGATCATCAAGCAAGTCAAAGCTGCCATCGAAGAATTGGCAGTCCGCAGGAACAAAACATTTGGCGGACTGCAGTCGCCGTTATTGGTTTCTGTCCGCAGTGGTGCCAAGTTTTCCATGCCAGGGATGATGGATACGATCTTAAACCTTGGGTTGAATGATGAAACCGTCCAAGGGTTGGCTCAGCAGACGGGGGACCCCGTCTTTGCTTATGATTGTTACCGCCGTTTGATCCAGATGTATGGGGATGTGGTGAAAGGTGTAGCAAAAGAACACTTTGAAGCCTATTTGACAGATTATAAGAAACGGCAGAATTATGTGTCAGACCAAATGATGACCGGCAATGACTGGCAAACGATCTGCCGCGTGTTTCAAAGTATTTATATGGAACATACCCAAGAAGCGTTTCCCCAAGACCCGTTTCAGCAATTATTGGCAGCCATCACGGCAGTTTTTCGCTCATGGAACAACCCACGGGCTAAGACCTACCGTTCCCTCCATCGGATCCCTGACGATCTAGGGACTGCCGTAACGATTCAAGAAATGGTTTTTGGCAACAGCGGGATAAATAGTGGGACGGGTGTCGCCTTCACCCGCAATCCAGCAACCGGGGAACCGGGACTTTTCGGCGAATTTCTAGTGTGTGCTCAAGGGGAAGATGTGGTTGCTGGCATTCGTACACCACAACCGATCCAAGCGTTGGCGCAACAACATCCTGTGATTTATCAGGAACTAAAGCAACTGGCTGAGGGTTTGGAGGATCACTATCAAGACATGCAAGACATTGAATTTACCATCGATGACGGCCAGTTGTTTGTCTTGCAAACAAGAAACGGCAAACGAACCGCCGCTGCGGCAGCGCAAATTGCAACGGATATGGTCGCAGAAGGTCGGATCACCATCAGGCAAGCCTTAGACCGAATCACACCAGAAATGATCGATCAATTGTTGCACCCGTTATTTGCCCCCGAAGCCTTGCAGCAAGCCGAAGCCTTTGCGCAGGGCTTGCCGGCTAGTCCAGGGGCAGCTTCAGGACATGTCTATTTCACTGCAGAGGCGGCGGAAAAAGCCAGCCGCACAGGAGAAAAAGTCCTGCTGCTGCGGCAGGAAACCTCACCTGAAGATATTGAAGGCATGGTGGTGAGTGAAGCGATCATTACCGCTCGTGGGGGGATGACTTCTCATGCGGCGGTGGTCGCCCGTGGTCTGGGGGTCTGCTGTGTGGTAGGGTGCGAGGCACTAAATGTCGATGCATTTTTGAAACAGGCCCGCTGCGGCGAGCTGCTGATTGAAGAAGGTGACGTACTTTCCGTAGACGGCAGCACTGGCAAACTGTATCAAGGGCAGCTGCCTATGACCAGTGTACAGGAGCGGGTTTTGCTGGATCAGCTTTTGACGTGGGCACAAGCCCAGGCAGATCTAAAGGTTTACGCAAATGCGGAAACGAAAAATGACATTGAGGCTGCGCTGGCCTTTGGGGCAGCGGGCATCGGTCTGGCACGGACGGAGCATATGTTTTTTGGGGAAGCGCGTTTGTGGAAAATGCGGGAAGTCATTTTGGCAGAAACGAAGGCGGAACGATTGAAGGCGTTGGCTGAGATCAAGGCTTATCAAAAAGCCGATTTCCAAGAAATGCTGCAGGCCGCGCAAGGAAAGAAGTGCACGATTCGGTTATTAGATCCACCACTCCATGAATTCTTGCCCCATGAGCATGAACGCCTTGAGATGGCCCGCCGCAGTAAAAAATCATTGGCAGTGATCGAGCGGCGAATTGACGAACTGCAAGAGGTCAATCCTATGATGGGGCATCGCGGCAGCCGTTTAGGACTGAGCTATCCAGAAATTTATGAAATGCAAACAGCGGCGATTTGTGAAGCGGCTGTGGAATTGCGGCAGCAAGGAGTCGAGGTAGAGGCGGCGATCTTATTGCCCCTGATCAGTTTGCCCGCAGAGCTGCAGGTGTTGAAAGCGACGTTGACACAGGTGATCGCTCAAGCAGAAGCAACCCTGCAGCAACCATTGCACATCGAGATCGGCATGATGATCGAGACACCTAGAGCGTGCTTGATCGCTGGGGAGTGTGCTGAAGATGCTGCGTTCTTTAGTTTTGGTACCAATGACTTGACCCAAATGACGTTTGGCTTTTCGCGGGATGATGCAGGCAGCTTTATTCAAGCCTATTTGCAGTCGGGGATCTTACAAGAAGATCCTTACCAGCACTTAGATCAGGCGGGTGTTGGCACGTTGATGCGCCAAGCGATCACTGGCGTAAGAGATCGTCGGCCAGAGCACTCGATCGGTATTTGTGGCGAAGTCGGCAGCGATCCCTATTCAATTGCTTTT
This sequence comes from Enterococcus sp. DIV1279b, assembly GCF_050531515.1. Classification (NCBI taxonomy): domain Bacteria; kingdom Bacillati; phylum Bacillota; class Bacilli; order Lactobacillales; family Enterococcaceae; genus Enterococcus; species Enterococcus sp. DIV1279b. The sequence continues at coordinate 108,333 of NZ_CP172891.1, forward strand.
TTGCGAGAGATCGGCATCGACTATGTTTCTTGCTCCCCATACCGAATCCCTGCTGCCTGGTTAGCGATCGCCCAATCAGCCCCCATCATCGAAGAGGCGTCAGTGGGCTCCCGTTAAAATAGGAGAAAAAATACACCGCAGTCCACCAGCAAGGCTCGCCTGCTTGGTGGATTACGGTGTGTTCGTGCAGCGTCGTTCTTACAGGGGCTGATCCGTTTTTTGAATCGCGGGTTTGCGTCCTTTTAAATACCAAGTGATCCCAATGACATGGGCGAGGTAGATGGCAGCGAGGACGAAACGTACCAGCAGATTAGGGATCAATAGTGCAGGAATTGCAAAGACTACCAGCATCATGGCAAACATCCGAACCATTCCCTTGGTGCTCAGCTGTTTTTGTACGAGTGGTTTTTCAATGTATTTTTGATAATTTTCTGATTGAATCAAGCGTTGATAATAGGTATCGGAACTCCGCAGCCAGAAATAAGCCGTCAGCAAGTAAAAGACCGTTGTGGGTAAGAAAGGCAAGAAGATTCCTAAAGTACCTAGACCGAATGTCAGTGATCCACAAAGAAAAAATAGTGTTTTTTTCAAAAGTAACCCTCCTTATTTGGGTGTTTCGTGTCTTACCCTCAGTATAACGGAGGAGGGGCAGCTTGAACATGCGTTTTGTGTTTTTCCCCGTTTTTTAGCGGCAATAAGAGTTTTTCTTCCCCATACTCCTGCTTTTTTGATAGACTAGAAACAACACAAAGGGGGAAGCAGCATGGAAACGATTGAATTGAATACCGGCATTCAGATTCCAGTGATCGGCAGTGGGACGAATACATTTGGGAAAGAAAACCGAGAATACCAAGGTGCGATCAATGATGATACGACAGAGCTGTTGACTGCCATCAAGCTTGGGTATCGGCATTTTGATACGGCGATTTCTTACCGCAACGAAGCCGTGGTAGGCAAAGCCATCAAGGAAAGCGGGATCGACCGCAGCGAATTTTTCCTGACTTCTAAGATTCCTGGCAAACCAGAGCATACGCAAGATGCAGCTGCCGTGAAAGCGTCTGTCGAAGCGAGTTTAGCAGCCTTGCAGACGGAATCGATCGATCTTTATTTGATCCATCATCCGTGGGACAACTTGGCAGAGATCGCCGCTGTCTGGGCGGTTCTTGAGGCTTATGTCGATAAAGGAGTCTTAAAAGCGATCGGGGTGTCCAATTTCCAAGAAGAAGAACTTAGCTATTTATTGGCAAACAGTCGGATCAAACCAGCGGTCAATCAAATCGAATCGCATCCAGGCAAGTGGAACGATGCGATCATCGCCTATTCCTTAGCCAATCAGGTAGTTCCAGAAGCCTGGGGGCCACTTTCACGGATTTCAGAAGCGGCTCGGGAAACCTTGACCCAAATCGGTGAAGCGTATCAAAAAACCTGGAGCCAAGTGGTCTTGCGTTACCAAATCGAGCGTGGGGTGATCGTGATTCCGAAATCCCATTCAGAAAAACATCAAGCCGAAAATTTAGCGCTCTTTGATTTCGCTTTGACGACGGAAGAAAAAGCCGTCATCAAAGAATTATAGGCAATAAAAAGCAGTCCATTAAAGGGGCCCCTACAGCCAGTGCGGAAACTTCCGTGCTGGCTATTTTTATGCAGTCGCAACGCTCCTTCATGACTGAGGAGCTTTTCTATTCGTTAGATCAGCAACCGTAAGCCTTAGCAAAAAAGAAAATGCGCTTGCAGCCGTTTCTGCCAATGAACCCTCTTAATCATTCAAAGAAATAACCGATTATCCTTACTAAGGGTCGTCTACGGACGAGTCTTCATTGGATCGTGTGAAATTGGAAATGAAGGAGTGGCACAGTTGTGAAAAAAAGAAAAAAGACGATAGGAATTTATGTGATGATCACCTTGATGCTGGTTGCGGGGATCCCGATCATTGTCATGCTGACAAGTTCCTATTTAACCACCAAGAACTTATTGATTGAACGAAATGATTTGAACAAAGAAAGTGCCGTCAATTTGATCTTGGCGGAAGAAAAGAGTTTGCGCCGATCGACGGAAAGCAAATTGAAGTCAATGGCTGAACTGCCAGCGATGAAAACAGAATTCAGCATGGGGCGCATCCGTTCAGATCTTTCTTTAGCGATTGCTGGGAGCAACAGCTTCTTAGCGGTGACTTTTGGGACAGAAGATGATGAGTATGTGACCTTCAATCCCTTACCAGATGATTATAAGCCTACGATTCGGCCATGGTACAAAGGAGCCGTAAAAGCCGAAGGAGAAGTGTATTGGACAGCACCTTATTTAGATACAGTGTCGAATCAATTTGTGACGTCGGCTTCGATCAGGGTCAAAAACTCCCATAATCAAGTGGGGGTTTTAAGCGTCGATGTTTCCTATGAAAGCATTCAAAACATCTTGTCTTCCTTTACCGTAGGGCGGACTGGGAATGTCACCTTAGTTTCAGAATCTGGGGTCATCGTGACCTCAAAAAACACCAAACAAATCGGTAAGAATATCAAAGAAGAAGAAGTATTCCAAAAAATCAAAGAAGCTAAAAACCCGACAGGCATGGTTGGTTTAGGCGACTCGAATAAAGTCAACGATGTGTTGTATGACAAGTCTGCTGATTCCAATGTTTGGGCGTACTCCGAAGTCAAAGCTAGTGATCTAGACAAAGAGCTAGGAGCGTTAGTCCGCACCACCATTATCGTTACGATCTTGATGCTGCTCTTTGTAGGACTGGTTTCTTATGCCGCGATCAAAGTAGTCGCAGCGATCATCGATTGCTTCAATCGTTACTTTAGAAAAGTCGGTGAAGGCAAACTAGAGAAGATGAGCAAAACCAAAAGAGCCAAAGGCGAAAAATGGACATGGGATCAATTGGCACGCCGAGTTGTATATCCAGACAAAGCAGGCAATGAGATCCAGCAAATGGCGGACAATTACAATGTGATGATCGAAGGCACGGGTGCATTGATCCAAAAAGTACAAAAAGAAAGCAACAGTGTCGCAGGAATGTCGGATTCTTTATTAGAATTGTCAAAACAAACCAATATTGCGACAGAAGAAGTCTCTCAAACCATTACGGGGATTGCTGAAGTGACCGGTGCTCAAGCCCAAGAAACAGAATACAGCGTGTCACAAATGCAAAACCTCTCGCAGGTCGTGAAAGAATTACGAGAAAATGTTGGCGGCATGAGCAGCAAGTCGCAAGAATCTACGAAGATCAATCAAGAAAACTTAACGATCATGGATCAAGTCGATGACAGCTGGCGACAAGAGTTGGCACAGATGGAGCGCTTGATGTCGAACATGACGGGAATGAATGATAGTATCCAAAATATCAACTCGATCATTGGGGTCATCAACGATATTTCTTACCAAACCAACTTGCTAGCCTTGAATGCATCGATCGAAGCCGCAAGTGCAGGTGAGTCGGGCAAAGGCTTTGCCGTCGTGGCTGCTGAGATCCGTAAATTGGCGGAACAAAGCAAAGCTTCTACCAAAGAAATCGAAGCGATCATTGAAGAAATTCGTGAGCAGTCTAGTCAAATGGTCAAACAAACGTCGGCGTCTGTCAAAGGCGGCGTTCGCCAAACCAACTTGATCAAAGAAGCGATCTCATCTTCAAAAGAAGTTTTCCAACGCAGCAGCTATATGATCGAAGGCATCCATCATATTGAAGCAGCCAGTGCCCGTATCGAAAATATTCAAAACAGTGTACTGGAAAACTTAGAAAACATTTCCGCATCAACGGAAGAAAATGCCGCTGGCACACAAGAAGTTTCCGCAAATGCAGAAGAAGTCTTGGCAACCATGGATGAATTTACCAACCATGTGGCAGACCTCAGAGACATTGCAGAAGAGTTGAAGCGATTGACCAATCGTTTTGAAGTGGAAAAATAAATGATTGTCTAGCGAAAGCTGATTATACCCCCCATTACCAATAAATTCGTTGGTAATGGGGGGTTTTTGATGTGTATGGTTAAATCAGAAATGTCCAACTGCAAAAAAAGAAGGTCAGTTAGGAAACCGTGGGGTGAGGCATGCAGCATCTGTTATAATGAGAAGAAGCAACCAATGGCTGTCGACTTTTGCCAAGCAGCAACATCAGACAGGTCAACTGTGATTGCTCATTAACAAAGCGTACACTTTAAGTTGAGAAAAGGAGGGGGACGGTTGCTGAAGATTTTTGGAAAAGAATACCAATTGATTCGTCTCGCCTCTTGGCTGATGCTAGTTATGGGTATCATCATTTTAGGCTTAAAAGGGTTGCTTTTTATGGTTTTTGAGATTCCTTTTATTGACCGTTCCACATTGGTGGGCATTGTCATCATTTGTTACGGCTACTACAATTTATTTATAGATAAAAAAAACGATCGCCTTTGAAAGGGGATCGTTTTTTTAATTGGAAAAGGTTATTTATTGAGCAACTGCCGTTTCAGTCCGCTGAATGATCATCTCCACGCGGCGGTTTTCCGAGCGGCCTTGGGGGGTGTTATTATCGGCTTTCGGTTCGGTATCGGCAAAGGCTTGGATGGCAGCATTTTTTTCTAAAACGGCGCCTTTGCTGATGAAGTACTCCATAACGGTAATGGCCCGAGCGGAACTAAGATCCCAGTTAGATTGGTAGCGGCCATTGCCTTTTTCAGGTACGTTATCGGTATGCCCAGCGATCACGATTTTGTTGGCTTTTAGTTTTTTCAGTGAGTCCGATAGTAGATCCAGTGACTGACGAGTGGTGTCCGTGATTTCAGCGCTGCCAGAGGCAAACAAGATACTGCTGGCAAGCGTGATATGCAAGCCATCGGATTCCAAGCGGACTTCTGTCTGCTCTTTTAAGCCAGAAGCTGCCAGCTCTTGTGACAGCTGGTCGCTGATTTTTTCTAGTTGCTGATTTTCTAGTTGGGTCCGAACCGCTGCTTCTTGCGCTTGTGCTTCGGCAGAAGTGGCGGCTTTTTTTCGCGGCGTGGTCTCGCCCATATCGATCACTGACCCAATCACAGATGAATTGCTGTGGTGGCTGGAAAGGATGGTGCCGAATTCGCTTCGGATTTCTTGGAACTTCTCATCATCGACTTTCGCCATGGCAAACATGACGATGAACAAAGCCAGCAGCAAGGTCAACATATCCGAGTAAGGCAAAAGCCACGCTTCGTCTACATGTTCTTCATGTTTCTTTTTTCGCTTCATGTCGCTTCACCCTTTATAGTTGTTCTTGCCGTTTTTTCGGATCGATCAAGCTGTATAATTTTTTCTCAATGCTTTTCGGCGATTGTCCGGCTTGGATCGCTAAGACCCCTTCCACGATGATCGACATCATTTGGACCTCTTGCTCCGATTTCAAGGTCAGGCGTGAGCTAAAGGGAATGAACAGGACATAGCCGAAGAAAATACCATAAAGGGTCGCCACGAAGGCCGCCGAGATCATGTGCCCCAGTGCCTCTACATCCTCTAAATTACCTAGCGCCCCAATCAGCCCGATCACGGCTCCTAACACCCCTAAGGTCGGGGAACTCGTGCCGGCGGTTTTAAAAATAGCCGAGCCGATGCGATGCCGTTCTTCGATCCCATAGATTTCATTCTCCATGATTTCTTGGATCTGTTCGGCAGCGATGCCATCAACCACCATTTCCAAGCCCTTTTTTAAAAAAGGATCTTCTAAGTTTTGGATGGCACCTTCAAGAGATAACAAACCGTCGCGCCGGGCTTGGTTGGCTAATTCAACGATGGTATTGATGGTTGTTTTTAAGTCGTATTCTTTATTTTTCAGCAGAACGCCGAAGATCTTCGGGATTTTTTTGATATCACTGCTGGGAAATGAATTGATAACGGCTGCGATCACACCAACGAAAATGATGATCGCGGCTGCCGGATTGATCAAAACGGCCACATTGGCACCTTTTACAATCATCCCAACCACCACAGATATCAATCCTAAAATAATACCGATCAGCAAGAAAAAATCCATTTGTTGCGTCCTCCTAAATTCTATTTCCAGGTTTTAAACCCTCATTTATTTTATCGGTGAATTAAAATCATTCTTAATAGCAAAAAAAAATAATCCTAAAAATAACTAAAATAAATTTTCAGCTTCTTCTTTTTTTGTTGTTTTTTGGGCAAGTTGCGGCAAATTTTTGAAATGGTACAGCTTGCAATTTTTGTGAATATTTATAGATGGTACCGTTTTTTTTCGTGAAGCGTTTCTCAGGGTTTGTCATGTCATTCAGCACAAATGAAAATGTTTTAATCAATTTTTCGAATAATGCTTGTTTTTTTATCAAAAAACTGATTTTGATCAAAAGGCATAGATATGCTTGTAAAACGCTTTATATCGATCGTTTGCTTTTTATAACTGGGGACGAAATTGCGATGAAACAGTGTTTAACAAATAACATAACATGCTTGTAACTTAAATGTCATATCCGTAAAGTTGCAAAAATCAAATTGTAAAATAAAAATAATTCTACTATAATGACATCACGTCTTCTTGTTTTTTTAATCTATAACAAAAAAATAAATAAATATATTTGTTTCTGTTCCATCGCTGAAAAAAACGTTTGGTACAGAAGGTGGAAGGAGCAATTATTGTTGGATACCTATGATTTATTAAAAACAGCCATGAACGTTTCTGCCCAACGCGCAGAATTGATCTCGTCTAATATCGCTAATGTCAACACGGATGGGTACAAAGCAAAACGCATTGTGTTTGAAAGCGAATTAAAGCAGGCACTCGCTTCATCAGGGACGGACGCTGCAACCGAAGCGTCAGTTTCTCAAGTAAAACCGAAAATCACTGAAAATGCAACTACCAGCATCAAAGACAACGGCAATAACGTGGATCTTGAAGTGGAGATGTTGGATCAAGCAGCCAATGGGTTATATTACAGTGCATTGACCGCACAAGTCAACGGTCGCTTGCAAATGATGAACCTTGTATTGAGTAATTGATAGAAAGCGCAGGAAAAACAAATGGGTATGTTTAATGGACTAACGATCAACGCGAGCGGTCTAGCATTGGAACGGTTAAAACTAGATACGATCTCCAGCAATATCGCAAATGTAAATACGAATCAAACACAAACAACCGCTGCTTATCAAAAAAAGAGTATTCTTTTTTCAGAAAATTTAAAAAATAGTCGCGAAGGAACACCGGCTACATATGGTGTCAAAGTGACGGGGATCGCTGCCGATGAGACGGAAAAACTGACCTATGATCCTACGAATCCCGCTGCCAACGATGAGGGATATGTCGGTCAATCAAATGTGGATATTGCCGATGAAATGGTGGCAATGTTGCAAGCGGTTCGAACGTACGAAGCCAATGTTTCTGCTTCAGAAATGAATAAAACGATCTTGAAAAAAGCATTAGAAATATCAAAGGGGTAACGAGAAAATGGATGGACTTTTAACGACAGGATTAACGGACTACCAAAACGTTTTGCGGACACTAGGCACGGGGGCTGCTTCAAACGAGACCAGTGCTGCAGGCGCCGAGGAAAATCAGTTTTCTTCTTACTTGACCAATGCGGTCGATCAGTTGAATCAAAAAACGGCGGTCATGGATCAAGATACTGTAAATTTGATCACCGGCGATGAAAGCGATCTAGGGAATGTGATGATTCGCATGACGGAGGCGCAACTGGCGCTACAAACAGCCGTTCAAGTACGAAACAAGTGTTTAGAAGCTTACAATGACGTGAAAAATATGCAGTTTTAGCAGTGGGTGAGGGAATAAGGATAAATGATGGATAAAGTGAAAGAATGGACAGAACAACTCAAAGACCGTTGGCAAATGCAAAGCTCTTTAAAGAAAATGATCGTTGTTCTTTCCGTTATCAGCGTTCTCGGAATCACAGCAGCTGTTTATTATTTAAATACGCGAATTGAATACGGTATCTTGTTTACGGATCTAAGCGATGCCGATGCGGGAACGATCAGCAAGGATTTGGAGGAACAGCAGATCGCCTACAAATTAGCCGACAATGGGACGACGATTTTGATCGATAAAGACCAAGTCGATGAATACCGCATCAATCTTGCCGTGGACAATAAATTACCAAATACCAGTACGGGCTTTGAATTATTTGATGATGCCAACATGATGACAACCGACGAAGACCGCAAGATCATGTATCAGCGGGCAGTAACGGGCGAACTGCAACGAGCGATCGAGTCGATCGATGCGGTCAAATCCGCCAAAGTTTTACTCGTAATGCCAGAAGAAAGTGTCTTTTCTTCTGAGGAAAGTGCGCCAACTGCTTCTATCGTGTTGACCTTGAAAAATCAGCAGATTGCAGACGAGTCCGTGCAAGGGATCGTTACCTTGACTTCAGGGGCAGTGGAAAAGCTGAAGCCAGAAAATGTAAAAGTCGTTGATAGCGCGGGCAATACCTTGACGAGAACCGAAGATGAAGCTAGTCAATTAAGTGGCCTGAACATTAAATACATTGCCATCAAAGATTCCTATGAAAAAACACTAGAAGAAAAAGTAGCGAAGTTGCTGACACCGATCTATGGTGCAGACAAATTCCAAGTGTCGATCAATTTAGACTTGAATTTTGACTCGATCGAGCGGAAGAAAGTTACTTATGATGACCCAGAGATCAAGAGTGAGACAGTGCAGGCTGCTGGTTCGCAAGGGACCGTCCAAGAAGCCCAAACAGGGACGGTGGATGACAATGTCTCCAATGTGACGGGCACGGATGGAGAGGGAAACAATTCCTACAGCCGTTCGGTGGAAAACGAATTGGATACCGAGACCACCACGACCATTACGGCCCCTGGCATGATCGAACGAATGACCAGCTCGATCGTGATCAATGCGAACCTTTCGCAAGCGGATCAAGCAGAATTGCAGCAGTTGATTGCTAGTGCCGTCGGCTATGACAATGACCGTGGTGATCAAATCGCGATCCAAGGATTTGACTTTGCCCAAGCAGAGGTTGATCCAGCCGTTGATCCGCAAGGGAATGAACCGATTGCAGCTGCCAAAGGTTATCTCAAGTATGCCATCATCGGCGGCATCGTGTTGACCTTGTTCTTAGTGATTTTAATGATCGTTGGCGTGATCCGACGTCGTCGTAAAGAAGACGAGCTGGAAGTCGATGTGACGGAGGAAATGGTCACTTTTGCACAACCGTCAGCAGTTAGCACTGGAGCAAGTCCGTCAGTTGCACAAGAAGTCGTTTTTGGCGGTGTCGGCAATCGGTCTGCTGAAACGAAACCAGCGGTGCCAGAAGCATCCACACAAGAAGCCGCAGCAGAACATTCAGGAGAACCAACATTGGATCAAACGGCTAGAAATTATGCCGAAAGCAATCCTGAAGTAGCGGCGGAATTGATCAAAGCTTGGATGAAAGAAAAATAAGGGGGCAGCCATGGATACAATAGACGGGGTAAAAAAAGCAGCGATTCTTCTGATCTCTCTAGGATCAGATACCTCTGCAAAGATCATGAAGCTGCTGCCAGAATCATTTATACAAAAGGTGAGCTATGAGATCGCCAATATCGACTTTGTCAGTCCCGAAGAGCGGGATCAAGTGTTGGAGGAATTTTCTCATACCGCAACGGCCCGCAAATATGTCTTAGACGGCGGGATCGATTATGCCAAAAATTTGCTGAACCAAGCATTAGGCCCTCAAAAAGCCAAAGAAGTCATTGACGTATTGACTCAGATTCAGCTGCGGGAACGGCCCTTTAATATCGCTCGCAAAGCCGATGTTCAACAGTTGACCAATCTGTTGATCGGTGAACATCCGCAAACGGTAGCGTTGATTTTGTGCTACATGCAGCCGGACAAAGCGGCCAGCGTCTTGTCGCAGTTTCCCGATCATTTGCAAGTGGAGATCGCTGAACGGATCGGGACGATCTCCAGTACGTCGCCTTTGGTGATCGAACGGATCGAAAAAGTGATCGAGAACAAATTCTCGAATTACATTGAGAACGATACGGAAAATGTCGGTGGTGTGCATACTCTGGTTGAGATCTTGAACTCAGTCAGCCGCAGCACCGAAAAGAACATTTTGAACGACTTAGAAAAGCGGCAACCAGAACTCTCCAACGAAGTGAAATCCAGCTTGTTTACTTTCGAGGATATCGTGACCCTCGATCGCTTGGATGTTCAAAAAGTCTTACGAGATGTTCAAAACGATGTGTTAGTCTTAGCGCTTAAAGGCACGACCGATGACATCAAGAACTTTATTTTCTCCAACCTCTCATCACGGGCGGTGGAAAATCTGCAAGAAGAAATTCAATTTATGGGTCCTACCCGCTTGTCTGCTGTAGAAGAAGCCCAACAAAGTGTGGTGGCTGTGATTCGACGGCTAGATGAAACCGGTGAGATCTACATCGGAAGGGGCGACCAAGATGCAGTGGTCAAATAGCAGTTTATTGAAGCAGCAGGCGGTCAAAACGACCGAAGCTGCGCGCAGTATTTTGACGGATACGACCATCAAAGCGCCGATTGAGAAACCAAGCTTAGACCCAGAACTGCAAGCGGCTAGACGTGCACGCCAGTTGGAGCAGGAACGGCATCTGCAGCAAATGGAAGCCTTGAAGCAGCAGATTTTGACCGATGCACAAGAACAAGCAACGCAAATTCTAGCAGAAGCGAGAACGGAAGGCTTTCAAGCAGGACAAGCAGACGGCTTTCAACAAGGCTATCAAGAAGGACTCAATGCCAGCAAAGAAGCCGCGCAAGCATTGATGGCACAAGCCCAAGCCAATGTCGCTGAAGCCGTTTCTGAGATCAATACCTTTCGCTCAGAGAAAAAGCAAGAAATGATCGCTTATGGCACGACAATCGCTGAAGCCTTGATCAATCAACGTTTTACAGATGAGCAAGCAGGCTTCTTGCCTTTTGTGGAGTCTGTGCTATGGCAATTTGAACAACCCGATCAATTTGTGACTGTTCGCAGCCAAGAGCAGCATCTTGCAGGATTGCGAGAATTGTTGGAAACCAAAAAGCAGACGATCAGCGGGTTTCGCTATTTACTCATGGCAGATGACAGCTTGGCGGAACACGATTTTTGTATCGAATCTGAAAATGCCTTGGTGGTTTTTGAACTGAGGAAAGAAATCGCTCGCTTTTTGAGCCAATTTCTAGAAAGCAGTGTGAAGGAATGACGTTTGAATTACCGATCACAGCGCTGCGCAAAACGGCGCAAGCACAGCCGTTTTTTACCACCTACGGCAAAGTCAGCGAAGTCGTAGGTCTGCTGATCAAAGTCGAAGGGCTGGCGGTTTTCATAGGGGAAATCTGTGAAGTCGCATTGCAAAACAAGACACATACAGCCTTAGCTGAAGTCGTAGGCTTTGTGAAAAAAACCGTGCTCCTGATGCCCCTTGATCAGCTAGAAGGCATCGGACCGGGCTGTTTGGTGCGGCCAACTGGCAAATCATTGACGGTAAAAATCGATGATACGCTGCTAGGGCACACCTTAGATGGACTAGGGCGACCGTTAGATATGGCGCTGGAGCTGGAAAGTGCGCCAGAATATCCAGTTAGTCAAGATTCTCCTGACCCCTTTCGCCGTCAAAAAATCGCTGAGATCATGCCGACAGGTGTCCGGGCGATCGATGGTCTTTTGACCGTCGGCCTTGGCCAACGGATCGGCATTTTTGCCGGCAGCGGGGTCGGTAAGAGTACTTTATTGGGGATGTTGGCTCGTTATTGCGAAGCCGATGTCATCGTGATCGGCTTGATCGGCGAGCGGGGACGAGAAGTCAAAGAATTTATTGAAAATGATCTAGGCCCAGAAGGTTACCGCAAGTCGGTCGTTGTCTGTGCTACCTCCGATATGCCGCCCCTCGTACGATTAAAAGGGGCTCATGTGGCAACAGCGATCGCTGAGTATTACCGCGATCAAGGGAAGAAAGTCGTATTGATGATGGATTCGGTGACCCGTTTTGCGATGGCGCAGCGGGAGATCGGTCTATCGACAGGCGAGCCGCCGACGACCAAAGGTTATACCCCTTCTGTGTTTACAGCTTTACCGAAGTTGTTAGAGCGCAGTGGGATGTCGGACAAAGGCTCGATCACGGCCTTTTATACCGTCTTGGTAGAAGGTGATGACATGAATGAACCGATCGCTGATGCGGTGCGTGGGATTCTTGACGGTCATATTCTGTTGTCACGGAAAATCGCCGCTCAAAACCATTATCCTGCCATCGATATTCAAAACAGCCTCAGCCGTTTGATGAAGACCCTCGTTTCTGAGGAACAGCATGAACATGCGGGGGAACTAAAAGAAAACATGGCCGTTTATGCAGAGGCCAAGGATTTGATCGATATCGGTGCTTACAAAAGCGGCAGTAATGCGTTGACCGACCAAGCGATCGCGCTGCATCACCCCATCCTGCGGTTTTTACAGCAAAAAGTGGATGAGCGGATCCCATTTGAACAAACGATTTTTGAACTGGCGCATTTGTTCAGTGAAGAAGCGCTGATCGAGCGCCAGCGTTCGACCATGTAAAACAGATCATAAAGGAGCAGCTATGCAAGCATTTCACTTTTCCTTAGAAAAAGTATTGGATCACCGAAAAACCATTGAGCAAGAAGCCAAACGCGCTTACGCCCAAAAACAACAATTGTTGATTCAGCAAGAACAGCACCTGAATACGCTGACACAGGAAAAAGCCCAGCTTTTTGATGTCAATGAGATGACCATTGGGCGGATGCAAGTGCAACAACGCTATTTGCTTGCGTTGAATGCCACCATCGATGAGGTTCAGAACAAAATGTTTCACGTGAAGCAAGAATTGGCAGAGTCTTTATCGGTGGTGGTAGAAGCGCAGCAGGAACGCAAGATCGTGGAAAAGCTGCGAGAAAAACAATTTGCTGAATACACCTATGAACAGCAATTGGAAGAGCAAAAACAATTGGATGAGTTCGGCAATCGCGCCTTATTTTCTTAAAGCACTAATGGTTTTAGTGATGAGACGACCTTGGTTTCAAAGCATCAGCTGAGAGGAGGTGAACAATGAAAGAGATCACAACAAGTGCCGCAACCGCTGTACCTATCGGTAGCAAATCAAAAAAGACGGAGGCGTCACCAGAAGTCTTCAGTTTGCTGATGCAACAGCTGACAGAACAGACAGCAAGCAATCTGCCAGCATCCTTCGAACCATCAGGTATGACGGAGCAAACCGCCACCGCACCAGAAATGGGGATTGCCAGCAGTATGGAACATCTGCCGCAGGAGCCAGAAATCACTCCAGCAGTCGAACAACCTGCAACGACACAAGCGCCAGGAATGAGCCAGATCAGCCAGGCACCTTTTGCAGGCTTGGTTCAAGAAGCGCCACAGGCATCAATGGCAACGACGGAGCAGAACCAAACGAGCGCCACAGCAGCTTTAGCACCAATAGACGTAGCCACCACAGTCATCGACCCCTCCGAGTCTACGCTTGAAGGTCTGGATTTGATGACAAATGACAGAAGTGAAGCCGCAGCACCAACGCTTGAAACGCCTTTGCCAGAAGACTTAGTAGGCGAAGAGCAGTCCAGGGCAAAAGGGATCGCGACTTTCAAGGAAATCGATTCAGTAACAAAAGCCGCGATTGCGCAGACGACAGAAGCACAGCTGAAACAGTCCACCGAAGGGACCGCGCAATTGGGCCAAACGGGACCATTGGATCAAGTGTCGCCAGTGACCAACCAAGCGACGGATACGACTAGCACCTTGCAACGCACGAAGGAAACAGTCGCCAAAAATACGGAAGCTGTTTCTGCACAAGCCATTGCTTTTTCGGCAGTAACCGACAATGAAATGGCGACACCAGCACTGCAACTGCTTGATGTTTCTCCCCTTTTGAGCAAGCAAGGACCAACGCCAACAAAAGTGAGTATGGAGCAAGCGGCTCTGCCCTTAGCAAAAGCGACTGCCCAACTCGTCCAAACGAGCAGCACGGCAAGCGAGAAAAAAATCACGCTGCAATTCGTTCCCGAAAAATTAGGCACGATCCAGCTTTCCCTAGAAACGAATGCCCAAGGCAGCCGCTTAGAACTGACCGTTCAGCAGCCGCAAGCCAAAGAATTATTGCTGTCCATCAAGCATGAGCTAGAGCAAGTTTTGCAAAAGCAAGAGCAGCCGATCCTAGCAATCAAAGAACCTACGTTAGCTTCTGTCCAGCAGGCTGGTCCGCTGTCAAATCAATCCTTTGCCGGCAGTATGATGGCAAGTGACAGTCAGTTAAACCAACAGCGGTTTTTACAGGCTCAAAAAGGACAAAGCAAAAAGCCATTTCATCAAAGCAATACGGTTGAAGAAGAGCAGCAATTAGCACCGATCGATCATGCGATCAGTATTTTAGTGTAAAGGAGGAGACCTATGGCAGATGAAATTACAGCAGCTGCGGCCGGTATTGCCAATACATCGGCATTAACGCAAACAAAAAAATCTTCAGATATCTCCATGGATGATTTTTTGAAGATCTTAGCCGCATCTATGAGCAACCCATCGATGGGAGGCAGCGATTCTTCTGGTGGTGGTAGCACCGACTATATCTCGCAACTGGTTCAATTTACGACCTTAGAGAGCTTGAATGAATTGAGCGAAACGTTGACGACCTCGGTGATTTTACAGCAACAGCAGCAAGCCTTTAGCTTGATCAATAAACAAGTCACTCTGATGGACGGCACAGAAATATTGTCAGGAACCATCGAAAAAGTCCGCTTTGCCAATGGCTACGCCACGATCGTCGTAAATGGCAAAGAATACAGTATGAGTGCGATCCAAGAGATTGGCGGCGAAGCAAAATGAGTTTGAGGATTCAACAGGGGCTGCAAAAAGTTGCCGGGGAGCCTTATCAACATCCCCGCAAAGGCGTGGACAAACAAGCCTTTTCTGCAATGCTTGAACAAAAACAAAGCGACATTAAAGTCTCGCATCATGCGCAAAAGCGTTTGACCGCAAGGGAATTGACCTTACAAGACGATGATTATCAATCCCTTTCAACGGCGCTTAGTGAGCTCGCGGAAAAAGGCAGCAAAGAATCACTGCTCGTGTACAAAGATATGGGCTTGATCGCCGATGTCCATTCACGAACCATCATTACGGCGATGGGGATGAATGAGCTTCACACCGTCACCAATATTGACAGCGCCACATTTATCAAATAGCAGCTGGACTGAAAAGGGGCTGCAAGTATTTTCTGAATGACAGAGGAAAATACGCCAACCATAAGGAGGAAAATAAGCATGTTACGATCATTATATTCAGGTGTCAGTGGAATGAAAAATCTTCAAACGAAAATGGACGTGGTTTCAAATAATATCGCCAACGTCAATACGGTTGGGTTCAAATCAAGTCGAGTCCTTTTCCAAGACATGATGAGCCAAACGATGTCTAACGCAACTGCACCAGGCAACGGCTTAGGCGGGATCAATGCAACGCAGATCGGTTTAGGGGTTCAGACGGGCTCCATCGATACCATCAATACAGTCGGTGCCCCGCAATCGACTGGCCGCAGCATGGATTTTTATATCAGCGGACAGGGCTACTTTATGGTACAAGGACCAGGAGCAAATGGCGAAACCTATTACACACGAGATGGCGCATTCGTGCGCGACAGCAACGGAACCTTGACCAATAGTGATGGGATGCAAGTCCTAGGTCGTTCAGTCAATGGCGGTCAACCAGTTGTCTATGATGACAACTTTGATGAAAACACGGCATTGAGCGGACAAGATGCGGTATCTCCCTTGTCGATCCCAAGCACACTGACCGTCAATGGGGAAACCTTGACCTATAACTCCATGGCGATCGATGCCAATGGCTTAGTGTTGGCAAAATACGGCAATCAAACCTTTGTGATGGGAAAAGTCGGTGTCGCAACCTTCAATAACCCAGAAGGCTTAGAAAAAATCGGCGGCAACAACTATATCCAAACCAGCAACTCAGGGAATCCGATCGTTGCAGGACCTGGCAACAATGGCGCAGGAACGCTGCAAGCAGGTGCCTTGGAAATGTCCAATGTCGATCTTTCGACAGAATTTACCGAAATGATCATTGCGAGCCGTGCCTATCAAGCAAATTCAAGAAGTATTACGACTTCTGATGAAATGCTGCAAGAATTATTGAATCTAAAACGTTAAGAACGTGACGCTTCATCATTGAGAGGAGTTTGACCATGATTCTAGTGACAGCATTGAATGGCAAGCCATTCTATTTAAATCCAACATTGATTTATCGGATCGAAGAAATGCCGGATACATTGATCACACTGACAGACGGCAAAACATTAGTGGTGACGGAAGCTGCGCAAGAAGTTGCGCAGCGGGTGATCGAGTATCATACGGTGATCCATTCGAACCAAGTGAAAACGTAAGGGTGGGAAAGATGGCAAAAGAAGAAAAAGCACCAAAAGCAGAAAAAGAGAAAAAAGGCTTGAGTATGGTTGTTTTACTGCCGATCCTCTTGATCGTGGTAGTCGGCGGCAGTATCGGCGGGACCTTAGTGACGAATCACTTTTTGACGGGGGAAAAAACAGCAGCTGCTGAAACAGCAAAAGACAGCAGCAAAATCTCCTCAGACGAAGCGATCGTGGCATTGGATGAATTTTTAGTCAATCTGGCCAAAGAAGACAACCAAGAGCAGCAATACATGAAGGTCAATTTATCGATTTTAGTGGCAGATGAGGAAAAAAGCGCGGAAGCCACGAAAAATGTGGCCGTCATTCGTGACAGCGTTGTAAATTTATTGCGCCAACAAAAGGCCAGCGGTATTTTGAGCTCCGCCGAAAGTGTACCGAATTTAAAAAAAGCATTGAAAGAAACAATTAATCAGGAATACGGATCAGAAATCGCCAAGGATGTTTATGTGACGGATTTAGTGATCCAATAGAAAGAGGCATGTTGATGGAAACATTTTTATCGCTGGTCAAAATGATTGGGTTTTTGCTGCTTATTCTTTATTTGATCAACATCAGTTTGAAATATTTGAATCGTTACACGAACCAGCACAATCACCAGCTGCGTATTTTGCAAAAAATCGCCGTCAGCAAGTCGTCTTCGATCGGGATCGTCCAAATCATGGACAAATGTTATGTCATGAGCTTTTCTGAACAGCAAAACCAAATCATCAAAGAGTTGACGCCAGAAGAAACGGCCGCTTTTTTACAGCAAAGCCTAGAAAGCACCCAAGTGCAAGCTGGCAAAGACTTTTCTGAATGGCTCAACAAAGCCAAGGCGGAAATTGCTGGAAAACGAGGCAAGCAAAAATGAAGATCAAAGGCAGAGATATCAAGATCATGGCTGCGGTCCTTTTCAGCAGTCTGATGCTTCCGCAGACGGCATTTGCGCTAGACACGGAAGACGTCAGTTCCACCATCAACAATTTATTGTCGAATGGGAATGGCTCAAGTGATACGATCAATACCTTCTTGTTGCTGACGCTGCTTTCCCTTTTACCAGTCTTGCTGATCATGATGACTTCTTTTACTCGTATCATCATGGTCTTGTCCTTTGTGCGCAGTTCGTTAGGTACACAGCAAAACCCGCCCAATCAAGTGTTGATCGGGTTGGCCTTATTCTTGACATTTTTTATTATGAAACCTGTGTATACCGACGTCTATCAGCAAGCGATCGAACCGTTTGATCGACAAGAGATCAGCCAAGCCGAAGCCTTTGACCGCTCAGAAAAACGGATCAAGGCCTTTATGATGGTACAGACACGGGAAAAAGACATTGCCTTGTTTGCGGAAGCTGATGGGGAGACCGAAAAGTATCATTCTTCTGACGATGTTCCTCTGACCGTTATGGTACCGGCGTTTATTATCAGTGAGTTACGAACGGCTTTCAGTATCGGCTTTTTGATTTTTATCCCCTTTTTGATCATTGATCTGGTCGTCTCCAGTATCTTGATGTCGATGGGGATGATGATGCTGTCGCCGATCATGATCTCACTGCCCTTCAAGATCTTACTATTTGTTTTAGTGGATGGCTGGTATCTGATCGTGGAGTCGCTGATCAAGAGCTTTCAATAGCCGCTAAGAAAGGAGCCAAGAGGAAATGACAGTAGAAATGGTACTTGATGTGCTAAGGGAAGCCTTTCTTCGAATTTTAGCGATATCTGGCCCTGCCTTATTGGTTGGCATGCTCGTTGGATTGGTGATCAGTATTTTTCAAGCCACTACCCAAATCCAAGAACAAACGTTGAGCTTTGTGCCGAAACTATTAGCGATTTTTTTGACCTTGATCTTGGCGGGGAATTTTATGCTGAATCTCTTGTTGAATTTTACCAAAATGATTTTCAAGATGATTGCGGCAATGTAAGGAGGAAACCTGATGGCGCCGATTCAAGCGACGGTGTTGATTTTTTGTCGAATATTGGCGTTTGTCGTCCTTTGTCCGATCTTCTCACAGCAAAATTTTCCGTCACTGGCAAAAATCGTGATCGGCATGGCCTTGACGGTCCTATGCCTGCCGACGGCACCTGCGATTCCCGAGCTTTCCCTCTTTATGCTGACGGTTTTCGTCATCAAGGAAGTACTGTTTGGGATGGCGATGGGCTATTTGAGTCAGCTGGTCTTTACTGGTGTGGAAATTGCGGGTCAACTGATCGACTTTCAAGTAGGCTTTTCGATGGCGCAAGCCTATGATCCGACGTTGCAAATTGCCTCTTCCCAGTATGGCAAAACGTACTATTGGCTGACGATCGCTGTGTTTTTTGGACTTGATCTGCATCATCGACTGATCACAGCATTGCTGTTGTCATTTCGGATCGTGCCCTTAGGCTCTGTGGTGATCCAAGGCACGACGGTTGAAGGAATCGTCAAACTTTTCAGCCAAATGATGGTGATGGCAGTCAATCTTGCGGCACCAATGATCATTGCGCTGCTATTGGTGGACCTGGTGCTAGGTGTGATTTCTCGGTCGATTCCCCAGATCAATATTTTGATGATGAGTCTTTCGATGAAAACCGCCATCAGTTTTGTGGTGTTTCTCTTGCTACTACCCAACGTCCTTTCGTACTTAGGCAAACACTTGCCAGATACGGTCCGCTACTTGCAGGAGTTTATCGAGTCCTTTCAATAAAGTAACAGGTAGCCAGCAGGAGGTGAGAAGATGGCAGAAAAAGATGGCAAAACCGAACTACCTAGTGCCAAGCGTTTGCGGGATGCCCGCAAACGCGGGGAGGTCCCTAAGACCCAGGAATTAGCAGCAGCTGTTTCGCTATTGGTCTTCTCGTTTTTGATCCTGTCTTTATGGCAGTTTTTCGCCGCTTCTTTTTTGCCTTATTTTTCCCAAAGTTTGGCGCAGCTGGCTGATTATCAAACCAGTTTGGCGGATCTGCCGAAACTGGGGGTGCAGAGTATCTTGCTGCTGCTTTTGTTGTGTGCGCCCGTCTTTCTGGTCGCGCTCGGAGTCGGGCTTATCACGAATTATGCCCAAGTTGGTCTGTTGTTTTCTGGCAAGGCCGTCAAACCAGACTTTAAAAAGCTGAACCCCATCAGCGGGATCAAGCAGCAATTCAGTTTGCGCTCGT
The DNA here is from genome assembly GCF_050531515.1 of Enterococcus sp. DIV1279b. Classification (NCBI taxonomy): domain Bacteria; kingdom Bacillati; phylum Bacillota; class Bacilli; order Lactobacillales; family Enterococcaceae; genus Enterococcus; species Enterococcus sp. DIV1279b. Next base: position 127,820 of record NZ_CP172891.1, read on the forward strand.
TGATGAATTTAGGCAAAACATTGGCGAAATTCGGCGTGATCGTCTACTTGTGCTACCAACAATTTTTAGCCGCCGTCCCTGTTTTACTGGGTTTGAGTGAAGTGGGGTTGGAAAAAACGATCCTGTTCATGCTGCTGCGGGCCAAAGAATTGTTTTTACAGATCTCGATTTTCTTGATCATTTTGGCCGTAGTCGACTACGGCTACCAACGCTATAGCCATCGTAAGAACTTGATGATGAGCAAGCAGGAAGTCAAAGAAGAGTTCAAGCAAATGGAAGGTGATCCGCAAGTCAAAGCACAGCGCAAAGCGAAGTACCGTGCGATGACCCAAAATGCCATCGCCAACGTCAAAGAAGCGACGGTTTTGATCACCAATCCGACCCATTTCGCCATTGCGATTCGTTACGATGCCAGTAGTGAAGGGGTGCCGCGGGTCCTGGCCAAAGGGGCAGATCAGCTGGCGCAGCGGATGAAAGCAGAAGCACTGAAAGAAAATATTCCACAGATCGAAAACCGTGAAGTGGCACGAGCCCTTTATCGCCAAGTAGAACCCGGGGATCTGATCCCGGTTGAGATGTATGAAGCCATTGCCGAAATCATCGCTTTGGTCTATCAGTTAGAAGAAAGCCAACGCGGCAAGATTTAAGGAAACAGGAGGAACAAAAATGAATGAGGCTGCCTCAAAACCGAAAAAAGGCATTGGTCTGGCGGATATCTTAATCTCGGTGATCGTCCTAGCTATTATTGGTTTGATTATTATTCCATTACCGAGTGCACTATTAGATATTCTGATCATTATCAATTTGACGATCGCGATCAACATTTTACTGATCACCCTGTTTACCAAATCAGTGTTGGAATTCACTACGTTTCCAACCTTGCTGCTGATCACAACGATGTTTCGTTTAGGTTTGAACCTATCTTCCACACGGTTGATCTTGACCCAAGGAAATGGTGGACACGTGATCGATGCCTTCGCCAATGTCGTTGCCGGCAGCAATTACATCGTGGGGATCATTTTGTTCGTGATCATCATGGTGGTTCAGCTAGTCGTCGTGACCAATGGTGCAGGGCGTGTCTCAGAAGTGACTGCTCGCTTCACATTGGATGCGATGCCCGGCAAGCAAATGGCGATCGATTCCGACCTAAATGCCGGTTTGATCACGGAAGCGGATGCCCGCAAACGACGAAAAGATCTGCAGCGAGAAGCTGATTTCTTTGGTTCGATGGATGGTGCCAGCAAGTTTGTCAAAGGGGATGCGATCGCAGGGATCTTGATCACTGTTATCAATTTAGTCGGCGGGGCGATCATTTTCTCCATGGGGGGACAAATGACCGTCATGGAAGCCTTCGCCCAATTCGGGAAACTGGCGATCGGGGATGGCTTGGTCAGCTCGATTCCCTCTTTATTGATTTCGATTGCTTCTGGGGTGATCGTGACTCGTTCTGATAACGATAGTTCCTTTGGTTTGGATATTGCGGCAGATGTGATGCGTAATCCCCAACTGTTTCGGATCGTGGGGGCGATTCTCTTCGTCTTAGCCTTAGTTCCTGGGTTTCCTTTTGTGCCTTTTGTGTTGATTGGCTTAGGCCTTTTCGCAGCCAGCTTTCTGGTGACGCAAAAAGAAGAAAAGCAGCGAGTGGAACAAAAACAATGGGAACAAAAATTGGCACTGGAACGCAAAAAAGAAGCACAGGAAGAAGACGATTCCGTGGCTTCCTTCCAAGTGGAACCAATCTCAGTGGAAATCGGTTATGGTCTGATCCCTATCGTGGATAGTTCGATCGACAACAGCTTGATGAACCGCATCGTGGCGATCCGTAAACAGAGTGCTAGAGAATTAGGGATCTTAGTCAGTCCCGTTCGTATTCGCGACAATCTCTATTTGGATGCCAATGATTACGTGATCAAGATCCGCGGCAACGAAGTCGGCCGCGGCGATATTTACCCGAATAAAGTCATGGTGATCAGTCCGAATGAAGAGCCGTTTCCTTTTCAAGGAATCGCAACAAAAGAACCAGCCTTTCATCTGGATGCTATGTGGATTGATGAATCCGATAAGGAGATGGCGGATCTGCAAGGGTTTACGATTATCGAGCCGTTGACCGTGATCGCAACACACTTAAAAGAAATCATCTATGCCCATGCACCAGAGCTGTTAGGTCGCCAAGAAGTCAAGAAATTATTGGAGGGCATCAAAGAGCAGTACAATGTCGTGATCGATGAATTGATCCCCGATATCTTGCGGCTCGGCGAGGTCCAAAAAGTTTTACAAAATTTATTGGATGAGCAAATTCCCATCAATGACTTAGCAACGATCTTAGAAACGTTAGCCGATTACGGCGTTGTCACGAAAGACGTAGAAGTTTTGACAGAATATGTCCGCCAAGCATTGAAACGGACGATCGCTGCCAAGTATGCCAATGAGAACCACGAGCTGCAAGTGGCGGTGATCCAGCCGAAACTAGAAGAAATCATCGCTCAAAGTATCCAAAAAACCGCAACTGGCTCGTACCCGGTCTTAAAACCAGATACCGTGACCAAGCTGTTGGATTCCATCAGTGGGATCCAACATGCGGCGATCGCTCAAAATATCAATTTCGTGATTCTGGCATCGCCTAAGATCCGGTTAGCATTCAAAAAAATGATCGTTTTTAATTTTCCAGATATCGCCGTTCTTTCTCTAAATGAGATTCCCAATGAAATTGCGATCGAAACGGTGGGCAGTATTGACATTTAAGCAGAATTTTCTTAGGAAGGGGCATCGCCGATGTATGAAGTCGATCGAGAAGCGGAGATCATCAAGTATCTGCCGCTAGTGGAACGGGTGGTTCAGCGCCTGTCTATCAAAACCGCCGATTATGAATCAGGCGATCTCTACAATATTGGGGTGATTGGGCTGATGGATGCCTTGCGGAAATTCGATCCCTCAAAAAAAGTTCCTTTTGAAAGCTATGCAGCGATTCGCATCAAAGGGGCAATTATTGATGAAGTACGCAAGCACGCCAAAATCTCCCGATACAAAATGGCGGCAGTCAATCAGTTTTATCAAGCACGGCAAGAGTTGGAGCAAAGCCTCAAAAGAGAAGCGACCGACACCGAGATCTGCAAACAGCTGGGAATCAACCAAAGTCAACTAGCGGATATTTATGAGAGTCTGCACTACTTAGCCAGCGTCTCTTTGGAAGATACCTTGTTTGCTTACCAAGAAGAAGGCATGACCTTAAAAGATATGGTTCGGGATCCAGCCGAAAATGTCGAAGAGACCTTGGTCGCTGAAGAAAAACGCACCGCCTTGGTGGCGTGCATCAAAAAATTAGGGGAACGGGAACAATTGATTTTAAGTTTGTACTATACCGAAGAACTGACGTTAAAAGAAATCGCTGAAATCTTAGAAGTCTCGATTCCGCGAGTTTCACAAATTCATGGCAAAACGATTGCCAAATTGCGCACATTGATTGAGGAGGAACTGGCATGATTCGAGGATTGGATGTCTTATCACGGAACATTTCATTATTACAAAAGCGACAAGAGACGACGAGCGGCAATATTGCCAATGTCAATACAACAGGGTATCAAGCAAAAACTTTGTTCCAGTCGGCGCTAGATGAAGTCGCATTGCATAATTACCAAAGCGGGCCCAATGCGGATACCCGCCGTGATATCGGTGGATTGTCTTTAGGGACCCAATTGGCAGGCAGTACCATCAGTCAAGACCAAGGCGCCGTCAAACAGACGGGACAAGCCAGCGATTTTGCACTGCTTTCCGAAGGCTACTTTGTCGTTCAAAACAATGCGGGGCAGCGGTTGTATACGAGAAATGGCGACTTTACCGTCAATCAGCAGAATCAATACGTGACACAAGAAGGCTATCTTGTCTTGGGTGCCAATGGACAAGCAGTCAGCGCCTTGGGACCAGCGAACTTTCAGATCCAAACATTCCCCCCAGAAGCATTGACTACAGCTGGTCAAAACTATGTGACTAGCAACGCAGCAGGAACCACGGTGAATGCACCCGTGATCCAGCAAGGTGCCTTAGAACAAGCCAATGTAGCGGTTGCCGATGAAATGGTGGCGATGATCCAGACTTCTCGCGAATTTGAAGCCAATCAGAAAGCCTTGAGTTCAACGAATCAGACATTGCAAAAAGCGGTCAACGAATTAGGAAAGATTTGAGGATGAGTCAATGAATATCAGTGGATTATTAGGAATCAGCCGTTCTGGGTTGAATCATTTGCAAACAAACTTAGATACGACAGCCAACAACATCGCCAACGTCAATACCAATGGCTACCAAGCACAAACGACCCATTTTCAAGCATTGATGGAAAATGCCATCGGTGCAGAAGAAACGCTATTTAATGGCAACGCCGCCCAATATGGTGCGTCAATGGGGGCAAAAGCGACTACGACTACCAGTTTTGCCCAAGGCAATCTGGCGGGCACTGCTCAGCCATTAGATCTCGCGATCCAAGGCAACGGCTTTTTCGGGGTCCGGGACCAAACTGGTCAATTGCTGCTGAGTCGAGCAGGCAATTTTCATTTAAGTGAGAACAAGCAATTAGTCAATAGTGAAGGGTACCCTGTGGCAATGACCACAAACGTACCAACCCCTCAGTGGCCAGATGCGCAGCAAATCGCAATAGATGCCAGCGGTCAGCTGACGACGGAAGAAAATGGCCAGACTCGCGTGTTGGGACAGCTGACCCTTTATCAGCCGACGAATACAGAAAACATCACACCAGTGGGCAACCAACTGTACCGTGCCGGTGATCAAGCGTTGCTTACTTCGCAAACCAATCCAGCAGCCTTTGGCAGCGTCTTGCAAGGACAGTTAGAACAGTCGACGGTGGATCTAGCGACGTCCATGGCAGACTTGTTAACGACCCAGCGTGCGTATGGATTGAATACGAAAGCCATGCAGACAGCCGATGAGATGTGGTCCGTGATCAATCGTTTTACAGATTAGAGGAGAAAGAACATGATTCGCTTAACCAAGGTCAGTAAAAAATTCAGCAATGGCACGTTGGCATTGGCCGATATTTCTGTTGCGATCCCTCAAGGAGAATTTATCTATGTGGTGGGTCCCAGCGGTGCGGGCAAATCGACCTTATTCAAATTGCTCTTGAAAGAAGAAGAGCTTTCGGCTGGTTCTATCCAAGTCGGCAATGTCTTGTTGGAACAACTCAAAGACCGTCATCTCTATATGGTTCGACGACAAGTCGGTATCGTCGGACAAGAAGATCTTTTGCTTCCTTATCTGACGGTTGCCAAAAACGTCGATTATGCGCTGCAAGTACTAGGCACTCCCCGCAAGCTGCGTCAGGAAAAAACCGCCAAAGCGCTGCAACTGGTGGGCATGTTTCCTCAAAAGGATCACTATCCTGAGGAGCTTTCCGTGGGACAGCGCAAAAAAGTAGCGATCGCGCGGGCGATCGTCACAGAGCCAGCAGTCTTGATCGCCGATGAGCCCACCGCCAATCTGGATGCCAAATCAGCCGTCGAAGTCATGAAACTACTCTTGCGGATCAATCAAGTCGGTGCCACGATCCTCTTGGCGACCCACGACAGTACGATGGTCAATACGGTCCGTAATCGGGTGGTCGAGCTGCAAAACGGTCGCTTGGTTCGTGATGAATATCAAGGCGGCTATACGCGCTTTGCTGATCCAAAAGATACATATGTCTGGTGAAGATGCTTAACTTTTCTAGCAAAAGATCCGATTAAAGAACTAGAAGATTGTTTTCATAATCGGATAAAGAAGGAGTGACCCAACGATTATCAAGTGAAGAGCGAATCTTGATAAACAGCACGACTGATCATTTTGCATAGGAAAGGATACTGTTATGAAGAAGAAGGTACAAGCTATCATCAAAAAAATCCGCTTGGCGGCGTTGATTCCGCTAGGATTTACCCTGATCGTATTATTAGGATGCTATTTCTTCGTGATCCGCACCCACGGAGACGGACAAGCAGCAAAAAGTTTTTTTATTTTTTCAGTAATCGTACTGCTGCTAGAAATCGCAGTGTTAGTAGGAATGACCTATTTGGTAAAAAAAGAGACCCACTCGGGCATGGATACGTTATTGACAGAACTAGAAGCAGTCGGTTCTGGCGATCTGTCGCATATCGATGAGATCGGCAGCAGCGACCAGACTTCTCTTTTTGGGCAAGTTCAAAATCGTTTTCAAGGGGTTTTAAACACCTTCAAAGCGGTGATCGTTGGCATGCACGAAGAAAGCAGCCGAATGGAGAAAATGGTAGGCGGCCTAACGACAACCTCAAAAAATGCCAAAAATTCAATTGAAAATGTGCGTCAGACGATGAATGCCATCGCAGATGCCACTAGTTCACAAGCCTCCGAAGCGGAACAAACCTCCTTTGATATGGACGAGCTAGCCTTAAGTATCGAAGAGATCCACAAAGAGATCGAATTGATGAACGGCTATGTCGGTCAATCCCAAAGCAGCAATGTCCACAATTCAGAAATGATGTTCCATGTGTTTGAAAGCTGGGAGATCGAACGGCAAAACCAAGCAGAATTAGTAGAAAGCATGAACGACATGAACGAAGATGTCCAAAGCATCGGTAAGATCGTTCAGCTGATCAATGACATTTCTGATCAGACCAACTTACTGGCATTGAATGCATCCATTGAAGCAGCTCGAGCTGGAGAAGCGGGCCGAGGGTTTGCCATCGTTGCGGAAGAAGTCCGCAGCTTGGCGGAACAAAGCAGTCAATCAACGAAAAGCATTCGTTCGATCATTGAAACGATCCGCAAAAAATCGGAAAAAGTGGTCTCTGCAGTGACGGATTCCTTTGAAAGCGGCGAAAAACAAACCAACAATATCAACAAAGCGATCGAGTCAGCCAATGAGATCTCTGATATTGTCGAAAAATTGGTTTCAAGTATTCAAGCCGTGGAAGCCCATATTACTGGGATCGTTGAGAAAAAAGACATGGTTCAAGTTTCCGTCAGCAACATTTCGGCTGCTGTTTCGGAAACCTCTGCCGGCACCCAAGAAGTAACGGCAAACTTAGAAGACTTCTACTTAGTCATCGAAGACTTTGAACGGAATGTGCAAGAGATCGAAACGATCGCCACTATCCTTAAATTCCAAGTGGATAGTTTCAAATTCTAAAAAGGAGCAGTGACGCCAATGGAACAATACGTTGTATTTAAAAGTCATCAACAACTCTTTGCCTTGCGTATCGACTATGTGGTACGGGTCATTGAGGCTGCTTCTTTTACACAGCTGCCGGAAGTGGCGGATTTCGTGCTGGGGATCCAGCCTTTTGAAGAGGCAATGGTGCCGATCATTGACATCCGCAAAAAGCTGTTTGATGAATTTACACCGGAAACTGGGCAAAATGTGGTCTTGTTGTGTCACTGGCAAGAGCAGGCGATCGGCCTTTACGTGGAAGAGATCGTCGGCATTTTACCGCTAGTTGAAAGTCCTAGCAATGCGGAACTAAATACATCAGGACTCAAGCAAAACTATATCGAAGCCTTTCTGAAAAAAGACGATGAACTTGTGCTGGCATTGGAGCTGCCGTTTCTCTTCAGCTATGAACAAGCCGCTGAGATGACGGCGGAGTTAGACGCCTATCAGACAGAGGAATTGGCAGCCGTCAATGACCATGACAATGATGACCGTGAATGAGGAACTGCATGTGGGGATCTCGGAGTATAAGATCGCCCAAGCGCCGACGCGTTTGATCACGGTGGGTTTAGGTTCTTGCATCGGCACGATCATTTACGATGAAGCCAGTCATATCGGCGGCTTGAGTCATATTATGCTGCCAGATAGTCAGCCTTTTTTGCACAAGCGGGAAATCAAGCCCGAGAAGTTTGCGGACTTGGCATTGCCAGCGATGGTGGCTGAGCTGGAACAAAAGATCCGTCGGCCTCGCTTTCAAGCGAAAATCGTTGGCGGCGCCAATATGTTTCAGTTCCAGACGCTTAACGCTGCCAGCAATATTGGTCAGCGCAATATTGAAGCCGTCGAGGAAGTCTTGGCTCGGCTAAACATTCCGATCGTAGCCAAACATGTTGGCGGCAGCGCTGGTCGAACGATGATCGTGGATCTTCAGGATTTCAAGACCATGGTTCGGCAAGTCAAACAAGAAATCGTTTATTTGTAAAAGGAGTACAGGGACATGAAAAAAGTAATGATCGTCGATGATTCGGCATTCATGCGGAAAGTAGTGACAGATTTATTGAATCAGCTGCCTGAAATCGAGGTGACCGTCGCTGCCCGCAATGGCAAACAAGCATTGGACTATCTGACCAAAGAAGCGATCGATTTGGTAGTAATGGATGTGGAGATGCCAGTGATGAACGGATTAGAGACCTTGCGGAGGATGAAACAGCAATCAGCCATTCCCGTCATCATGCTTAGTTCATTAACCAATCAAGAAACCACGATTGAGGCTTTGGCGCTTGGCGCCCGAGATTTTGTGGAAAAACCCGTCAGTCTATCGATGATCGAAAAAGAATGGATCGCTGAATTTCATCAAAAGATTTTGGCGATGGATCATGAAGTCGGTACGGTTCACCCGCCAGTACCAACGATTGCCCAGCCCACTAAGCTGACACAAAACAGCTTGCCGGTATCACTTGATGCGCTAGTCATTGGTGCTTCAACAGGCGGACCCCGTGCTTTGCTGGGAATTATTCGCCGTCTGCCTGCACGTTTGCGTTGCCCGATTTTGATCGTTCAGCATATGCCAGCGGGCTTCACGGCTTCCTTTGCAAAACGCTTAGACACAGAGACAACCGTTCGAGTACAAGAAGCAGTCGACGGCATGCGGATCGAAAATCAAGTGTATCTTTGTCCAGGGGATTACCACATGACCGTCCAACAAGGGCACCTGCAGCTGGACCAGCGAGAAAAACGGCATGGGACGCGGCCAACCGTCGATTATCTTTTTTCCTCAGCAGCTGACTACTATGGCCCGCAACTAGCGGCAGTGGTTTTGACGGGGATGGGAAAAGACGGCACCGCTGGCTTACGACAGATCCAAGCGGCTGGGGGCTATACGATCGTTCAAGACAAAGAAACGTGTACAGTCTTTGGGATGCCGCGGTATGCCATTGAACAAGGAGTCGTAGATGAAGTCCTGCCATTGCAGGGCATTGAAGCAAAAATTGCACAGATGGTCAGGTGAAGAAGATGGAAGAAGAATTTGCCTTATTTAATGCGTGGGTGGATCGCCGATTAGGGATTCCCTTAGCCGCATACAAAGAAAATCAAATGCAGCGCCGCATCCTTACGATCATGGAAAACAGCGGGGCAAAAACGTTGAGGGAATACCAGCAATTGATCGAAGGCGATGACGGGGTGCGGGCGGCTTTTTTAGCCCATATCACCATTAACGTAACGGAATTTTATCGCAACAAAGAACTGTTTGACGCCTTTGAACGCGTCTTGAAAACCATTGTTCTCCCGAAAACCACGCTGCCCAAAATTTGGAGTGCCGCATGTTCGATTGGGGCAGAACCCTATACGATCGCGATGCTGTTAGAAAAAAACCAAATTGCCGCAGCCAATGTCTTGGCTACCGATATCGATACGCAAATTTTGGCAAAAGCCAAGCAAGGACTCTATCGAGACCACGAATTGCGGAATGTCTCAGCGGCAGAACGTACCCGTTTTTTTGATGCAAAAGAAAAGAACCAATTTCAGATCAAACCAGAAATCAAACGGCGGGTTCATTTTAAGCAACACGATCTTTTGAAAGACCCGTACAATGGGCCTTTTGATGTGATCGTTTGCCGCAATGTGACGATTTATTTCAAAAGTGATGCTCGGGATGCCGTCTATCAAAAATTCAGCGATGCATTGGTCCCAGGGGGCATTTTGTTTACGGGAGCGACAGAAACGATCAATTTTGCGGAACAATTCGGCCTCAAGAAAATCGATTCGTTTATCTATCAAAAAGTATAATTTTGTAAAGGAGGGACCCATTTGGATGACAATAGTGTCTATCGTACCCTTTTCTTTGAAGAAACAGACGATCATTTAGCACAGTTGAATGATCATGTCTTGCAATTGGAAAACGATCCAAAAGATAGCGCCTTGCTGAATGATATTTTCCGTTCTGCCCATACCCTTAAAGGGATGGCGGCAACGATGGGCTATGACGTCATGACGCAGCTGACCCATAAAATGGAAAATATTTTTGAGTTATTTAAAACTGGGACCTTGCAAGTGACCCAGCAATCGATCTCATTGATTTTCAAATGTCTGGATCGCCTGTCAGAACTTGTGGAGGACTTGCGGGAAGAACGCGACCTGCAGCCAGCTCAAATTGCCGATTTATTGGCCGAACTTGACCAAACGGAACATTCTGGCGGTATATCAACCGAGACAGAAGCAAGCCAAAACCCCACCGCAGTGGGCGCGTTAACCCCACAGCTTCAACAGATCGATCCTTCTGATCTGTATGTGATCGAGCAAGCGGCTGGAGATGGCTATCAAGCGGTCCAAATTGCTGTTCGCTTAGATGCCCAATCCATGTTAAAAGGTGCTCGTGCCTTCTTGATCATGGAAAAGCTTGGCCAAGCAGGGGATGTTCTCTATACAGAACCAGATGCCCAAACACTTGAAGAAGGCACCTTTGAATCAGATTTTTCACTGCTGTATTTGACGCAGCAAACACTGGCTGATGTCGAGCAAAACATCGCCAGCAACAGTGAGATCGAAGCCTTCGTGGTGGCACCGTTTGATCCTTCAGCTGCTGTGTTGGAGGAGGCAGAAGAGCTGCTTCAACCAGTGCCGACCCCAGAGTCAGAGACTTCTGCTCTTCAGCAAGCGACAACAGAAACGAAAGAAAAATCGCCGGCGCCCGCGCATCATGCGTCCGCCCAAAATCAATCGATCCGAGTCGACTTGAATCGCTTAGATTCATTCTTGGATCTCGTGTCCGAATTGGTGGTCTATCGCAATCAATTAGAAGATGTCAGTGAGCGGGAAAACATCGAAGCAGTCAAAGACCCCTTAGAGCAAGTTTCACGATTGACCTCTGAGCTGCAAGATTTGGTCTTGCGGATCCGCATGCAGCAAGTCAATGTCGTCTTCAGTCGCTTTCCGCGAATGGTTCGGGACTTATCCAATGAACTGCAAAAGGAAATGGAACTTGTCATTTTTGGGGAAGAAACGGAATTGGATAAAACAGTGGTTTCTGAGTTGAGTGAACCTCTGGTCCATCTATTGCGTAATTCTGTCGATCACGGCATCGAAGCACCCGATGTTCGGGAAAAACTGGGCAAACCGCGCAAGGGCACGATTCGTTTGGCGGCCTACCAAGAAGGCAATCGCGTAATCATTACTTTAGAGGATGATGGCAAAGGCCTTGATCCGCAAGTAATCAAAGCAAGTGCTGAAAAGAAAGGGTTAGCAACGGAAGGCCTTTCCGATGAAGCGTTGCAGCAGTTGATTTTCCATCCTGGTTTTTCAACGGCACAAGAAGTGACTAACATTTCTGGGCGCGGTGTCGGGATGGATGCCGTGCAATCCAAGATCACCCAACTAGGGGGCACGATCGAAATGAAGAGCCAGCCAAATAAAGGCACGCAGTTTGTGATCAAATTGCCATTGACTCTGTCGATCATTCAAGCGTTGATGGTTCGCGTCGGAGCAGAAACCTTTGCGATCCCACTAAATCTCGTCGAACGCGTGGTGATGGTCAAAGAAGAAGAGATCATCCAGACGGTCTCGGATGAGGTCTATCGTTTTCAAGAGGAGTTGATTCCCTTGGTTCGGACCGATCAACTCTTAGCGATCGAAGGCGATCCATCTGAGAAAAAATTCGCCATCATCGTCAACAATGACCAGCAGTTTCACGGCATTTTGGCAGATGAGCTGATCGGCCAGCAAGAAATCGTCATCAAGAAAATCGATCCATTGCTGCAAAAGCTGAATCGCTATCAAGGAGCAACGATTATGGGCAACGGCTCGATCGCATTGATCCTAGACATTCATGCCATCTGTCAGGAAAAAAAGGATGACCGCTTATGAGCTATACAGCGCTGCAGATCGATGGTCTAAAAGAACTGATCAATATCGGCGGTGGTCACGCTGCGACTAGTTTATCAAAGCTCGTCCAACAACCGATCGATATGCGGGTACCGGAAGTCGAGATTCTAGCGTATGAGGACCTGTATCAGCAGATCATGGCGGAAGACAAAGAAGTTCATGTGGTGATGAGCCAGATCGAAGGGGCATTTCGAGGGATCTTCTTGTTTGTCTTAACGGATGAATCCGCCGCAAAATTGCGTCAGTTGATGATCCAAGAAAGCGATCCGTCTGAAGAATTGAAGCAATCGGTCATCAACGAGTTGACCAACATCCTTACCAATTCTTTTTTGATCGCGATCGGGCAACTGTTGGAAACCCAGCTGAGTGCGTCTTTACCAAGCGCCAGCTATGATTTCTTTGGCGCAGCGATCAGCTCCATCTATTTGGCGATGGCCCAGTATGATGAGCAGGTGATGGTAATCCGTAATGAGTTCGTCTACGCCAAAGAAACATTAGAGGCATCGTTATTTTTGATTCCAGAAATCGGTGTACTAGAAAACATATTTGATTCATTAGGAATTTGAAAGGGGCAAATACAATGTCAAAAAAAGTATTGATCGTGGATGATGCGGTATTTATGCGCATGAAATTAAAGGATATTTTAGAAAAAAACGGCTATGAAGTCGTGGGGGAAGCCCAAAATGGCCAAGAGGCTTTTGAAAAATACCAAGCAACGACACCAGACTTAGTGACCATGGATATCACGATGCCAGAAGTGGATGGCTTAGAGGCATTAAAAATGATCCGCACGTTTGATACGCAGGCCAAAGTCGTAATGTGCAGTGCCATGGGACAACAAGGAATGGTGATGGATGCGATTCGCGCCGGTGCGGTGGACTTTATCGTGAAGCCCTTTGACACGGACCGCGTAATCACTGCCATCGACAAAGCCTTTGCCTAATGCCTAGGAGGATAGCGACATGCAGATGATTCTTTTCAAAATGGCTCAGCAGTACTATTTGATCTCGGCGGACTCGGTGGACGAGGTCATTGATGCCCCTTCTTTTACGAAGGTGCCCTTAGCACCAGAGTGGGTGGAAGGGTTGATCAATCTGCGGGGGTCTGTCTTAACGGTGATTCGTTTGGCAAAATTGATTCCCATCATGGAACCAGCCTACGAAAAAAACATATTGATCATGAAGAAGCAAGAGGAGACCAAAGGGGTCCTCGTAGAAGAAGTAATTGAAGTTCTTGATATCACCGAAGACGATATCCAACTAAGCAATCAAGAGACAGAACATGCCGTTGGGGTCGTGACGATCGGTGAAAAAGTAGCCAGTGTGATTCAAATCGATCACATGATTTTTTAAAAAAATGGGGGATTAGTGTGGATCAGGTATTGACGCAGCAAGAGATTGATTTATTGTTGAATGCGATGAGCAGCGGAGAGATCGATCAAGAAATTATTGAGATAGAAGACAAACAAGCCAAAGTGAAAGCCTACGATTTTCGCCGACCAACAAAGCTGTCGAAAGAATACGTCAATACCCTGCACATGATCTTCGAGGATTTCTCGAAGATGAGCAGTAGCATGCTTTCTACCCAACTGCGGACCAATGTTTCTTTGCAGTTGGCAGCTATCGAACAAGTCAGTTATGACGAATTTATCCATTCGATACCAAAATTTACTTTGTTGGGGCTCTTTCATTCGCAGCCTTTGAGCGGGATTCAAATGATCGAGATGAACCCACAACTGTGTATGATGTTGGTGGAGTTGTTGTGCGGCGGCTTGGATGTCTATCAAAACAAGCCGATCGAAATGGATTTTAGCGAGAAAAAAAGTTTTACTGATATTGAAACAGCAATCTTGGAAGAAGTGGTGGAACAATTTGTACGGGTCTACCAAAATGTTTGGAAGGACATCGTTGCCTTGGATTCGGTTTTGGATGGAATCGATACGAATCCGCAATTGATGCAAAACATGTCGCCCAACGAACCCGTCGTGTTAGTGACCTTTACTATCAAAATTTTTGAAGTGAAACATTTTATCAATCTATGTATCCCTTATGTCTTCTTTGAAGGGATCATTGATAAATTAAGTTTCCGCAATTGGTTTGATAGCAATCAGCCAGTCAACCAAGACGATAGCCGCGAGTTGCAAAAAAGTTTGAATGGCGTCGGTTTGAATTTAGAAGTTCTGCTGGGCCATGCTCAAATGAGTCTTTCTGAGTTTCTCCACTTAGAAGAAGGCGATGTCATCAAACTAGACAAAAAAATTACTGAACCATTGGAGACTTTCATCGATGGAAAACCTTACTTCCGAGCAAAACCTGGGAAGCAAGAGGACCGTTTAGCCATTGAATTATTAGACAAGTTAGAAGAGGAGCAAGAACTATGAGTGAACGTTTATCCCAAGCAGAAATCGATGCATTGTTGAATCAAAGTGCCCCAGCCCAGCCACAAGGATTAGAAGAGCAAGTCAAAGTCGACATTATCGGCGAAGTTGGCAATATCTCCATGTCGCAAGCGGCGACGACGTTATCTTCCATTCTTGATCGTCGGGTCAGCATCACGACTCCCCGGGTGTCTAAAATCAAATTTGGTGAGATCTTAAACGACCTCGTTGCACCAAAAGTAGCGACGACAGTTGAATTTAAAGAAGGCCTTTTAGGCAGTAATTTGATGCTATTAGAAGTCAAAGATGCCATCGTGATCGCCGATTTGATGATGGGTGGAACTGGTGAAACCAGCAACACTCAATTTACGGAATTAGAGCTAAGTGCTGTGGCAGAAGCTATGAACCAAATGATTGGGACTGCCTCGACTTCGATGGCAACGATGATCAGCCGCAAAGTGGATATCTTGCCGCCGATCGTCAAACTATGGGAGACACCAGAAAACATTGAGTATAGCGGGATCGAGGCAGAGGAAGAGATTTACTGTATCTCATTTTCTTTGCGCGTCGAAGGTTTGATCGAAAGCAAAATCATGCAGATCTTTACGGATCTTGTGGTCAACGATATCGCCAGTGCGATGCTCTCAGACGAAGCGACTGTCGTTACTCGGGAAACACCAACACCGCAGCCAACGGCACCCGTTGCTGCACCTACGCCAGAACCAGCGGCTGCATCAAAGCCCGTGGAAGTCAGCAAACCTGCGTTTCAAACATTGGCCTCCAGCGGAGTGAGCGATGGGGATAATTTGGACTTGATTCTTGATGTGCCATTGGATCTAAGTGTCGTGTTAGGCCGCAGCAAAAAAACCATTAAAGACATTTTATCTTTCAATACGGGGTCCGTCATCGAGCTGGAAAAACTGACGGATGAACCGCTAGAGATTTTGTTGAACGGCAAACTGATCGCCACTGGGGAAGTCGTGGTCATCAATGAAAACTTTGGTGTGCGGATCACCAACATTCTTTCGCAAAAACAACGCATCCACAATTTGCATTAATTTGAAGAAATCGCAAAAAGTTAAACATATGGGTTTAACTTTTTTGTGATTTGACCGATAGTAGAGGGTAGAAGAATGAGAACGGAGGAGAACCTATGAAAATCGAAAGAGGTTACGCAGAATACAGCGACAAGACCATCAAACGTGAAGCGGTCAAACAAGAAAAGCCATCTGCTGCTCAGACAGAAAAAACCGTCGATGTTCAATTGTCCGAAACAGCTCAAGCCATTCAAAAGAGTGCCAATCAAACAGCCAGTCGCAGTGAGCGAGTGGCAGAATTGAAACGAGCGATCAAAGAAGGCACCTACCAAGTTTCTGCCGAAACGATCGCAGATAAAATGCTGCAACAAGATGAAAAGCAGGTCGACTAGATGACAGAACGGGAATTTGAGCGTCAGCTTCAGCAGTTCTTGCGGTTGCTGCAAAAAGAAAAGACCTGCTTGATCAAAAATCAAGCAGAAAAATTACCAGAACTCGTCGAGAAAAAAACCGCCTTCGTACCCGTTTTTTCCACGTATGAAGGAACTCTTTCAGTGACGATCAAAGAACTCATCCGCCAGATCCAAGTGCAGCAAGCCGAAAATCTCCTGCTGACGGAGCAAGCCATTAGTTTCCAAACTGTTTTGATGGATGCAGTCAAAGAAAATATCAAGACACCGGCAAATACGTATTCGAAATACCAAGAAAAACAAGCTGTCTCAACAGCGATCATCGATCAAAAAATGTAAGGAGTACTTCTATGACAGGACTATTTGGTTCATTAGGCACCGCAACCCGGGGCATGACCGCCAATCAAGCAGCGTTGCAAACCAGCAGCCATAACATTGCAAATACCAATACAGACGGCTACTCAAGACAACGAGTCAACTTGCAAGCCGAAGCGTCTTATCATTTAGCGGGTGTCGGCAGCATCGGTATGGGTGTGAAAGTCGGCAGTGTCGAACGGATCGTCGATGATTTTGTCATTGGACAAGTACGCAATGCCAATTCTACCTATACATATTATGAACAAAAAGCAGACATATTAGGACAGCTGGAAAGTTTAATGAATGAGCCTTCTGACAACGGACTGTCCAAACAGCTGGCAACGATGTTTGATTCTTGGACCGCATTAGCCAACAATCCTGAACTGGATACGTCTAAGACCCTTGTGCTGGAAAACAGCAGTACGTTTGCCGATACCATCAACCAAATGGGCAAACAAATGACGCAGCTGCAAAGCGATACGCTGGATACCATCGAAAAATCCGCGCTGGACTTCAATGAGAAGGTCAAACAGCTGCAATCCTTGAATGAACAGATCTATGGGTTGACGACGAGTGGTGAGACACCCAATGATCTTTTAGATCGTCGAGACAGTCTGTTGAAAGATCTCTCGGGTCTAGCAGGGATCGAAACCAAGACCGATCAGTATGGCCGTGGGTTTGTATCCATGAGCGGACAGACGATCTTAAGTGCGGAGGAACGCAATACCCTTAGTGTGGTGGTGGGACAAAGCGAGACAGGCGCCTTGGTTTCCAAAGACGGCAACGCCTTGAATCCTGCCGAAACCATCACAGGGTCTTATCCAGCTGGAACCGTCTTGTTGACGAAAACCACCGACAATGGCGAAACCGCCTATACAGAATTGCCGATCAAAGAAGGCGCGATCGGAGGCCTGCAAGCATCATCTGGGGAGATCGGCAGCCGCTTGACGGAATTGAACAACTTTACATCGACGATCGCGCAAGCCATGAACATGGTCTTTACCGGCGGCGCTTCTCGCACAAGCGGACTATTTGAGATCGGCCAAGATGATACCGGCACAGCGACGACGATTCGGGTCAGCCAAGCACTGTTAGATAACCCAAGTCTGGTGACCGGCGGAACGAGCAATGCAGCAGGAGATGGTTCAAGAGCTGCTGCAATGGCGAAACTCAGCAGTGCCAAATTGGATTTCCCGTTGTCAGAAAAGACGATCGCTTCTTTTGATTCTGAGACATTGACGTTTGCTAATGCAGCATCGGGCATGAGTGTCAGCAGTTATTTTAACAGCATCGTCACCAAAAACGGAATCTCAAAACAGCAAGCCGACAATACGGTCAGTGCCCAATTGTCGCTGCTGAATCAACTAGAATACAAAAATCAATCGGTGTCTGGGGTTTCATTAAATGAAGAAATGTCAGATGTGATTCGTTTCCAACAAGGATTTCAGGCCAATGCCCGCATATTATCGGTCGTTTCTGAAATGTTAGACACATTGATCAATCGAACAGGAGTGTAGACCATGCGTATTTCCAATTCAATCACCTACAATGATTTTTTACGAAATCTAGGAACCAACGCCTCCAAAGTCCAATCCACGTTGAATCAGCTATCGAGCTTAAAAGAAGTCAGCAAGTCCTCGGATAATCCACTGCTGGTTTCAAAAATCATGGATCTCAATGTGTCGTTAAATCAAAACAAAACTTACAACAATACGATCAAAGACAGTATTTCTTGGACAAAAGCCCAAGATTCTGCTTTAGAAAGCGTCAGTACTTCGATGCTGCGGATTCGCTCGTTGGTTCAATCTTCTGCCAATGCGACAGCTGGCAGTGAGGAATTAGGGGCAAATCGTTCAGAGATCGAGCAAGAGATCGAAGGCATCGTTGAATCATTAAACACCAACTTTGATGGCCGCTATCTATTTAGCGGAACGAATACGACGACGGCGCCTTTTGAGATCGTCAAAGAAAATGACGCCATCGTCGGTATCAAATACAATGGCACCAGCGAAGACTTGCCGCGAGAAATCGCAAATGGGGTCTCAGTGGATCTGTTAGCCAGCGGTGATCGACTGATGAACGAGACGGGCACCGCTACGGATCCCCAAAATTTAAGCACCTACTTCAATGATTTGTTGTCTGCGTTGCGCAGTGATGATAAAGATGCCTTAGGGGGCGAGCTTTTAACTGCTCATGACCAGCATGCCACCAATGTAGTGAATGTACGGGCGCAGATCGGCACCCTCTACAATCGCTTGGAGGCGGCAGCTGATCGAAATGAGACGGAAAAGCTGAACTTGACCGAAACACTGTCCAACAAACAAGACGTCGATATTGCGGAAAAGTATATGGAATATCAAAATCAAATGACTGCCTACCGCTCAACATTAGCAATGGGAACAAAGATCATGCAGATGTCCATTCTAGATTATTTAAATTAACCCAAAAAACTTTTGTTCTTTGACGGGAGCAAAAGTTTTTTATTTTTTTTAGAAAAAAGGCTTAACCCTGAACGGTTTCTTCCGATAAATAGTAGCAGAGGGAAACCTTAGCGAATAAAAATTAGGAGGAACTACACATGAGAATCAATACAAACGTTTCAGCATTGAATACTTACTCACGCCTAACGGCAGCAAATGCTTCTAAAAGCAATTCTTTGTCTAAATTATCTTCAGGCTTACGCATCAACAAAGCTGGGGACGACGCAGCTGGCTTAGCAATTTCTGAAAAAATGAAAGGCCAAATCGGCGGTTTGTCACAAGCAAAAAGCAATGCACAAGATGGTATCTCATTGATCCAAACAGCAGAAGGTGCATTAAATGAAACCCACAGCATCTTAGGCCGTATGCGTGACCTTGCGGTTCAAAGTTCAAACGGTACGTTAAGTGATGACGACCGCAGTGCGATCAACAAAGAATACACTGCATTGTCTGATGAAATCGACCGTATCAGCAATACCACTGAATTCAATACAAAAAGCTTGTTAACTGGTGAAGGCGATGATGCGAAATCATTCACTTTCCAAATCGGTGCCAACGCAAACCAAACAATGAGCGTTTCAATCAACAACATGAGCTCATCTGCCTTGAAAGTAAAAGGCTTAGATTTAACACAAGCCATTGACACAAGCGATGCCAAAGCTGTTGCTGCAGCAAAAGATAAAGCAGTAGCGACTGCCTTCAAAGCAGATGCTACAACAAAATATGCAGCGGACGGCACAGTTGATGCGGCAGCTGGTAAAACAGTTGCTGAATTACAAACAGCCATCGATACAGCAGCGGATGATACAGCAAAAGCAACAGCTCAAAAAACATACGATGATGCTTTAGCAACATTTACCGCTTCTGATGAAGGCAAAGCAGCAGCGGCAACTGTTAGCGTTGAAAACAACCCAATCACAAAAATCGATGAAGCGATCAAAGCAGTTTCTGCACAACGTGCGGATCTTGGTGCGGCGCAAAACCGTCTAGAACACACAATCAACAACTTAGGTACAACGCAAGAAAATCTATCTGAAGCAAACTCACGTATCCGTGACGTTGATATGGCGCAAGAAATGATGAGCTTTACGAAGAGCAACATCCTTTCTCAAGCAGCAACTTCAATGTTGGCACAAGCAAACTCAATGCCTAACAGCGTATTGAGCTTGTTACAAGGATAATTTTTGATCAAGTGAACCACTAACACAAGGACTGCCTAGGGGAAGCGCAGTTCTTGTGTTTTACATAGCAGCACAAAAACGCTTAGAAATGAGGAAGCTCTGATGGATATTCAGCCAATGTCAGGAATACACCCGATCGAAGCCGTTGCGTCGGTCGCTAAAGCACGTCCGATCGAATCCCTAGATCAAGAGAACGCCAACCTTCAGCCGCAACACCAAGAGGGGAAACTGGCGGAGAAAAAGGAACAGACAGTGGTCACTGAACCGCCGATCCACTATTTTTCAGTAGCCGATCAGCACAAGATCGCAGCCTCCGTGGAGGAAGTGAATCAGCGACTACTTGGCAAAGATATGAAATTGGCTTATGAAGTACATGAGCGCACAGGGCGTACGATGGTGCGTTTAGTGGATATGCAGACCAACGAAGTGATCAAAGAGATCCCGCCCGCCAACATGCTAGATGTGATTGGGAAAATATGGGATGACATGGGCATCGCGGTCGATCGAAAGGGATGAAAACATGGCAAGTGTAACCAGCAGTTCAGGAATCAGTACAACGCTAGGGAGTTATTCTGGCGTGACTTCAGAAGATATTGAAAAATTATTGGCGGCAGATGCGATCAACAAGACCCGCGCTGAGAATAAAATCACGTCGCTTAAAGCACAAAAAACGGCATGGAGTGATATCAGCACTCGCTTGACTAACTTTTTGTCAAAAGTCGATGTATTACAAAAAGATGATGCTTATCAAACGAAAAAAGCGACGACCACCAATAGCAGCATCGCTTCAATTGCAGGAACAACGGAAGCTCCAGAAGGCACCTATGATCTAAAAATCAACCAACTAGCAACAGCCACGAAGGTGACGGGAAGTCAAGTAGCTCAAAGCAGCAAAACGGCCCTAAACGTCAGTGGTCAGCTGTCATTGACCAGTTCGGAAGTCGATGAAGATGGCAAACCGATCACCGCTTCGATCGAGATCACGGCCGAAGACAGCTTAAAAGATGTGGCAGCCAAGATCAATAGCCAAAGCAAGACGACCTTCGTCGCGGCGAGCATCGTGGATAACCGTTTGATTTTAACGAACACCAAAATGGGCGACAAAAATTTCTTGATCGACGGCAATGCTGCCGAAGGGTTAGGGATCGGTTCAACTGCGACAACGACGCAAGGCCAACCGGCTATTTTTGAGCTAGACGGCATGAAGATCACTCGCGACAGCAACAGTGTGACGGATGTTATCGATGGTGTCACGCTGACGTTAGCGAAAAAAAGCGAGGAGCATGTGACGCTTTCTTTAGCCAATGATACCTCGAAAGTCGTTGATGCAGTGCAAGGATTAGTGGATCAATACAATAGCTTGATGAGTTTTATCGGCGACAATTTGACCGTGGGAGATCCTAGTAGTGAAAACAACAAGACGGGGACCTTGGTGGGAGACAGTGCGTTGACCCGTCTACAGACCCAATTGCGAAATTTGATTACCATTCCAGCCGTCAGCGGCTCAAAGCTGACCGCCAATAAGCTAGGCATCTCCACCGTCGATAATGATGGTACATTGGGATTGGATACGACAAAGCTAAAAGAAGCCTTAGCGGAAGATCCCGCTGCTGTGAAGTCTTTCTTTTATGCAAGTACGAAAACCAAAGAAGCTGATGGCACTGCGAGCACGAAAGAGACTGGCTATACACTAGCCCTAAAAGAATTAGCCAACAGCTATGTCGTCAATACTTCAGCCAATAAAGGGATCATTGCCACCAAATCTGCGACCTATGACAGTACCATCAAGGATTTAAACAAGCAGATCACACGGTTTGATGATATTTTAGCAATGAAAAAAGAGCGTTACATCACAATGTTTACCAAGTTAGACTCCGTGATGATGGAGGCTGAAAATCAGCTGAGCTACCTAAGCAATCAGTTTGCCAATACGTCAAACTAGGCAGGATAGCCGATTAAAGCAGTCATTTTTTCATTCGCATAAGAAACCCTCGTCAACATGAAAGGAAACAACCTATGGAGCCACACGTATCATTAGATGAACGTTTGAATCAGATTTTAACTGGTTTTGCCCAATGGCGCGGCGACAGCGAAGAAGCCAGTCGTTTGATGGCAGCCAATGCAGCGGTCATAGCAGCCATGCAAGCAGAAGCACAGAGCCATAGTCCACAAACCAGTGCGTTGGCGCAACAAGTGATCCAAGCGTATCAAGCGTTCTTAGACCAGGTCAAAGCCCAGCAGCAAGAGATCAAACAAGAACTGGGGCGTTTGAACCGCAAAAATAATCTTGTCAAAACGTATTTGCAGCAAGAAGACAGTGCCGCCTTCGTCGAATTTGATTTATAGTGAGGAAAAAAAGATGAATTATCAAAAAATGCAAAACAACTATTTGCAGAACCAAGTAATGAGTGCCTCCCCCAACAAACTGATTGAAATGCTGTTGCAAGCAGCGATCAAAAATATCAAATTAGCAGTGATCGCATTGGAAAAAGAAGATTTGAGCCAAGCTCATCAGCAATTTGTCAAGGCGCAGAATATTTTATTGGAATTACGGGTCTCTTTAGACCGTGAGCAAGGCGGCGCTATTGCTGAAGATCTCGATCAGCTGTATGGCTATATGTACGATCAGCTAGTCAGTGCCAATGTCCAAAAAGAGGCAGCCCCTGCAGAAACGGTCGTCCCACTTTTAAGCGAACTACTGGAAAGTTGGCAAACGATCACCCAATAAATTTGAGAAAAAGCAAAGAAATGACCACCTAAAACCTAGAAAAGTTTAGTATTTGGTTAAATTTTTACCATGTATCCCTTTTCACTAAGCTTTCTTTTTCCCCTCCTCGTCCCTATCTGGTACTCTTTTTATGAGCGTACCGAAAAGGTGCAAGGAGGTTTTTTTTTGAAACAAAAAATAGTACAAAAGCCGCTTTTCTGGCAAGTGGTGACTCTGATTGCAATGAGTGGTGTTTTTTTATTGCCGCAGATTTTAGGCCAAGGCATGATTTTGGGCTCTGATGTGGTCTTTCACTTCAATCGTTTTTATGAGACCAGCCAGCAGATCAAAGAGGGCAATTTTCAATATTTTCTTTCTATCTACGGGTTTCAGCAATCTGCTCGTATCGTCAATGCATTATACGGGCCCTTTTTTGCCTATTTCCAAGGACTGCTGGTCTTGCTGAGTCCTTCGTGGTTTTCCTACCAGCTGCTCGCCAACGGGCTGCTCTATTTGTTAGCAGGGTTTTCGATGTTTGGCTTATTAAAGAAATTACGAGTCAATGGTTGGCTGTCAGTGGGGATGAGCGTCCTGTTTATGGCGACCTATTCTGTCCAGTATTGGATTGAGCGACAGGGCTTTTCTGCTTGGGGGGCGGCTGTGCTGCCGCTGTGCCTGATTCCACTGATCGCACTAGGGGAACATAAACGGTTACGGCCTTTTGCGGTAGGGGTTTCCGTGGCGGTCTTATTTCAAATCCATGTGTTTTCAAGCATCTTGTTAGTGTTCTTATACGTGCCCTTTTTCTTACGCGCCTTTTTTGTTGGGACTTCTGGCGAAGAAAAACGACAATTGGTGCTGCGCTTAGCAGGAGCGATCGGGATCTTCTTGCTACTGACCGCCAATATTTGGTTAGGGATGTTGGATCTTTATACGAGTAACACGTTGATCGCGCCTTTTGTGAATCGCAACATGCAGAACAATACCATTACTGGAACCAGCAGCTATTGGTGGACGACTCCGTACCTGCTGCCCATCTTATGTGCCTTGTTCTTTTGCGGTGCGATCCGTGTATGGCCACGTCTATCTGGCGGCTTCAAATTAATGACGGCAGCTGCAGCAGTCTTTTTCGTTTTATCATCGAACGCTGTTCCTTGGCAATGGCTAGGCAGTCTGGACAATGGTGTAATCAATTTACTGCAATTTCCTTTTCGGTTCTTTGTTCCTGCCACGATTTTGATCTTAGTCGGTTTGTGCCTGCTAGTTCCTTATTATCGGGGCAAGCCATTGGCAAATCCGCGTTGGTTTGTCCTCGTTTTAGTCTTGAGTGTTGGTCAAATCCTGATCCAAAACACGGTCAAAATGCAGGACTGGCACTCCGATGAAGCTGCGGTTTCACTGCGAAACCACACCTATCTGTCGGCGGAATCTGAAGCGCAATTGAAGGAAGCCTATTTTAGTAAAGACAAGTCCTTAGCATTAGCGCTGTATCAACGTTCTACGCCAGATTATCTGCCCCTCTATCAAGAAACCAAGAAGAACAAGTACAATTTGTACGGGGAAGAAATCATTGAAAAGAATGATACCGTGGCAAAAACCGTAGAAAACGGGAAGCTTACTTTACGTTGGCAAGGTGATAAAGAGACGTGGAAGGCGTTACCGATCATCAATTACCGATATACTGAATTGACCCTCAATCAGCAGCCACTAACTGAAAAAGATGTCTCTTTGAGTGCCATTGGTGCCGTTTCTGTCCAACAGCAAGCAGGGGAGAATGTCTTAGTCGTTGATTACGACGCGCCTTGGTTTTTCGACGGAGCTTTATGGCTGACGATCATTTCTTGGCTCGCTTTACTCATCGGCTTTATCAGCTGGAAAACAAGACAGCTGTACCGTCGTCGTAAGGTCGTACAAGCTTTATTGAAAGAATCTGAATAAAATGAATCAGAAAAGAACTTCAGCGAGAGGGCTGAAGTTCTTTTTTTGCTGATCAACAACAGTGGACCTGTTGCTTTTCGTCAGAAACAATAATCGTTGCGCACGCAACGATTATTCCTTATAATAGATTAGACACTTTGAAGAACGAAGAAAGGCAGGAGTGCTCATGGAAGCCATTATCCGCTCAATCAATCATATTGCCCGTCTCGCCACCCTTTATCGGGAAAAAGAATTGAAAAAATTTGGTTTAGGTGGGATGCATCATACCTATATCTTAAACATTTGCCGCCAACCGGGGATCAGTCAAGAAGCCTTAGCCAAGAAGATTTTTGTGAATAAAAGCAATGTTGCCCGTCAACTAGCAATCCTAGAAGAACGAGGATTTGTCACTAGAACCAGCAGTCCCACCGACAAACGACAATTACTGGTTTATCCAACCGAAAAAGCACTCGCCGTCCAACCAGCGATCCAACAGCTGCTTCAAAGCTGGAATGAACAAGTCGTAGCAGGTTTTTCTGCTGCCCAACAGCAGCAGTTGATCGCCGATCTGGAAATCGTCAAAGAAAATTCCCAGCGGCTTTTAGCGAAAGATGAGGCGATGGAATGAATCTTTTGACTCAATATTTAAAACCCTATATCGGCCGCATCTCCCTCGGCGTCAGTATCAAATTCTTCGGCTCCCTGATGGACTTGCTATTGCCTTGGATTTTGGCGTACATCATCGATTCTGTGATCCCCACGAAGCAGGTATCTGCGATTTTTGCTTGGGGTGGGGCGATGGTGGTCTGCTCCATCATCGCAGTCGTCACCAATATCATCGCCAACCGGATGGCCTCCAGTGTTGCTCGCGATACCACCGGTAGTATACGCCATGATTTATTTGAAAAAGTTTCCTATCTGTCGATTCCGCAAGTCGAAGAAGTCGGGATCCCTTCTTTGGTGTCTCGCTTAACGACAGACACTTACAACATCCATCAAACGGTAGGCATGATCCAACGGATGGGGATTCGTGCCCCGATTCTGTTATTAGGGGGGATCATGATCACTGCCACATTAGATCCCGTGTTGACGCTGGTCTTAGTAGGCGTCTTGCCCTTCACTTTAGTGGCGGCAGTCACGATCTCGAAACGGGGGATCCCCTTGTTTGCTTCATTACAAAAGCAAGTGGATGTGTTGGTGCGAACTGTCCGTGAAAATGTGACTGGGGCTCGGGTGATCAAGGCCTTGTCCAAAGCAGATTACGAGAAAAAGCGCTTTGACCACGTCAACCAAGACGTAGTAGCTGCGGAAACCACCGCTAATCGAACGATGGCTGCAACACCGCCCCTGATGGACCTATTTTTGAATATCGGACTGACGCTAGTGATCGTCGTCAGTGCCTTTCGCGTCAATCAAGGATTGACGCAACCAGGCGTCATCATCGCCTTTTTGACCTATTTTACGATCATTTTGAATGCCATGCTCAGTATCACGCGCATCTTTGTGATCGTGTCGAAGGGGCTGGCTTCTGCCGATCGGATCCAATCCGTCTTGCGCCTGCCGCAAAATATGCAAGTCATTGAGGCGCCTGTCAAAGAAGAGTCTGCGCATATCGTTTTTGAAAAAGTTTCCTTCACCTATCCTAACGGTACCCATGTGCTGAAAGACATCGATTTTTCCTTGCAGCCGGGAGAAACTTTAGGGATCATCGGTGCGACTGGTAGTGGAAAATCAACGATCGTCAAACTACTGCTGCGGCTCTATGACCCAACGAAGGGCATGATTCGCATCGCTGGTCGCGACATTCGCTCCATCGATCCGACGGAGCTGCATCAGTTATTCGGTGTCGTCTTACAAAAAGACGTGCTTTTTGCGGAAACGATCGAAGAAAATATCGCCTTTGGCCGGCGGTTTTCCAAAGAGCAGATCGAAGAAGCGGCGGCTCGCGCCCAAGCCAAGGAGTTTATCAATCAACTACCCAAGCGCTTAGCTCATCCACTGCATGCTAAAGGCAGCAATTTAAGCGGAGGTCAAAAGCAACGGGTCTTGTTATCGCGGGCATTGGCGGGGGATCCAGAGATTTTGATTTTGGATGATTCTGCCAGTGCGCTGGATTATCGGACCGACGCTCAGTTGCGCAAGGTCCTGAGACAGCAGTTTCAACAGACGACGACGGTCTTGATCGCGCAGCGGATCAGCTCGATCCAGCATGCCGACAAAATTTTGGTACTGGAAAACGGGCAAATGAACGGCTTTGGCAGTCACCAAGAATTACTAGCAGAAAATGCGATCTACCAAGCCATTTATCAAGGTCAGACAGGAGGTGCCGACGATGCCGAAGAAAAAAACGGAAAAACCGCAGGATAGTAAGAAAACACTACGGCGTTTGTGGGGCTATCTTTACGAGTACAAAGGTCTCCTGCTGGCAGCCGCTGTATTGATGATGGCCAGCAACATTTTCGCCTTGGTGGGACCGTTGCTTTCAGGGTACGCCATTGATGCCATTCAACCGGGTCCCGGCAAGGTCATTTTTGACCGAGTCTTCTTTTATTGTGGGCTGATGCTGCTGTTTTATCTTGCGTCTTCCCTTCTTAGTTATCTGATTTCGCTCATGATGATTCGCTTGAGTCAGCGGGTGGTGGCAGCGATGCGCAAGGCGATTTTTGATAAAATCACCGAACTGCCGGTGGGGTATTTTGACCGAGTCGCCACTGGGGATATCATCAGCCGCATCAGTTATGATGTCGATACCATCAATACGTCATTGGCCAGCGATGCCATTCAAGTCCTCAGCAGTCTTGTGACGATCATTGGTTCGTTTGTGATGATGGTTTTGATTTCGCCGCTGCTGGTGCTGATTTTTGTCGTAACGGTTCCCGCTTCGATCTTTTTGACCCGCTTTTTGATGAGCAAATTTCAACCATTGTTTCGTCGTCGTTCTCGCAAATTAGGCGAACTGAACGGCTTTGTGGAAGAGATTATTTCTGGTCAGCAAACGATCAAGCTGTATAACCAAGAAGAAGCGATCATCAGCCGTTTTGACGAAAAAAACCAAGAAGCGGTGGATGCCTATTACAATGCCGAGTACTACGGCAGTATGACTGGTCCTTCCATCAACTTTATCAACAATCTGTCGTTGTCCTTGATCAGTATGTTTGGCGCCTTGCTGTTTTTGTTCGGTCATCTGACATTAGGGAATGTTTCTTCCTTTGTTCTTTACTCCAGAAAATTCTCAGGACCAATCAATGAGTTAGCCAACATCTTCAGCGATTTGCAATCAGCATTGGCGGCG
Source organism: Enterococcus sp. DIV1279b (assembly GCF_050531515.1). Lineage (NCBI taxonomy): Bacteria > Bacillati > Bacillota > Bacilli > Lactobacillales > Enterococcaceae > Enterococcus > Enterococcus sp. DIV1279b. The sequence goes on from NZ_CP172891.1 coordinate 155,621, forward strand.
GCAGAACGGATCTTCCGTTTGCTGGATGAAGAACCTGAAGTTTCTGATGTTCCTGGAGCCTACGAATACCACGAGGTGTCTGGTGATGTCGCCTTTGACCATGTGACCTTCGGCTATCAAGCACAGCAGCCCATCATCAAAGATCTTTCGCTACAAGTACCAGCTGGCAGCTTGGTCGCGATCGTCGGACCGACCGGAGCCGGGAAAACCACCATCGTGAACCTCTTGATGCGGTTTTATGACCCTGACCAAGGAGCGATTCGGTTAGACGGTAAAAATATCCGCCAAGCGACACGTCGCAGCCTACGGCAAAGCTATGCGATGGTGCTGCAAGATACCTGGTTGTTCACGGGAACGGTTTTCGACAATTTGGCCTACGGCAAGGCGAATGCGACGTTGGCAGAAGTCCAAGCTGCTGCACAAGCCGCCCATATCCATGACTTTATTATGAGCCTGCCAAAAGGCTATGATACTTTGATCTCAGAAGACGGAACCGGTATCTCACAAGGGCAAAAACAGCTGTTGACGATTGCACGAGCAATGCTGTTGGATGCCGATCTGTTGATTCTTGATGAAGCCACATCGAATGTCGACACGCAAACAGAGCTGCTGATCCAAGCAGCGATGACCAAATTGATGAAAGGCAAAACCTCCTTTGTGATCGCCCATCGCTTGTCCACGATTCGACATGCTGATACGATCCTCGTGGTGGAACAGGGGAATATCGTAGAGCAAGGGACCCACGAAGAGTTATTAGCCAAAGAGGGGCGTTACGCCGCACTCTATCAGGCACAATTTGATGCATGATCCATAGCTAGTCCACATCCTTGCAAGGAGAACGCCACTGCTTGCAAGGATGTTTTTGCGTGCCATCGACTTTCTTGGCATAGGTACAAAATCTTCTTATGACAAATCAGGCAATTATCGGTATACTTAAGAAAGGGGTATCATCAAACAGAAAGAAGGGAAACAATTGGATCATAAACAACTAAAAGAATTCCCCAATGATTTTTTATGGGGTTCAGCATCAGCAGCCTATCAAGTAGAAGGCGCATGGCAAGAAGACGGCAAAGGCGCTTCGGTTTGGGACGATTTTGTCCGCATTCCCGGAAAAACCTTTAAAGCAACTAACGGAGATGTCGCGGTCGACCATTACCACCGCTTCAAAGAAGATGTTGCCTTGATGAAAGAACAAGGATTGAAAACCTATCGTTTTTCCATTGCTTGGACACGGATTTTTCCAGAAGGACGAGGAGAAGTCAATCAAGCAGGGTTAGACTTTTATTTAGCATTGATCGATGAACTGATAAAAGCAGGGATCGAACCGATGGTGACCTTGTACCATTGGGATCTGCCACGAGCTTTGCAAGAAGAATACGGTGGCTGGGAATCTCGCAAAATCATTGAAGATTTCACCAACTATGCAGCTGTATTGTTTGAAGCCTTTCGCGGCAAAGTCCACTATTGGGTCAGCTTGAATGAACAAAATATCTTTACTTCGTTAGGCTATCTTTTAGCTGCCCATCCACCAGGAGTGACCGATCCTAAACGGATGTATGAAGTCAATCATATCGCTAACTTGGCGAATGCCTCGGTGATCAACAAGTTCCATGAGATGAAAATCCCAGGGAAAATCGGACCAAGTTTCGCCTACTCACCAAACTACCCAATCAACAGCGACCCGAAAAATATTTTGGCAGCTGAAAACGCGGAAGACTTGATGGCGCATTATTGGTTAGACGTCTATCTATGGGGCGAATACCCGATTGCGGCAATGAATTACTTGAAAGAGCAAGGGATCGCACCAACGATTGAACCAGGAGATATGGACTTGCTGCGTTCAGCAAAACCAGATTTCTTAGGGATCAATTATTACCAAACAGCAACAAATGCCTACAATCCATTAGATGGTGTCGGTGCGGGGAAAATGAACACCACTGGGAAAAAAGGCAGCTCCGAAGAAACCGGGACACCAGGAATGTTCAAAAAAGCCGAAAATCCATTTGTGGAACGGACGAATTGGGATTGGGAGATCGATCCTCAAGGTCTGCGGATCGCTTTACGACGAATCACTAGCCGTTATCGGGTGCCTGTGATCATTACGGAAAACGGACTTGGTGAGTACGACAAACTAACCGACGATCATCAAATCCATGACCAATACCGCATCGATTATTTAGCAGGGCATGTCCATGCCATCAAAGAAGCGATCAGCGACGGCGCGGAAGTTCTTGGCTATTGCACCTGGTCCTTCACTGATTTGCTAAGCTGGTTGAACGGCTACCAAAAACGCTATGGCTTTGTCTATGTCGACCAAGATGAAACGCAAGAAGGATCTTTGGCACGCTACAAGAAAGACAGCTTCTACTGGTACCAAGAGCTGATCAAAACCAACGGGCAAGAGTGCTAGCCTCCTAAAACCAATACCTGAATAAGCGAAACGACCCCTGCAACGGCAGTGATCGTTTCTTAGAAAAAAGTACGTTCCACCTGTAGCGACCGCCCAAAGGTAGACCAAAAGTCTCGCGTTTTGGGCCGCTTCAAAGGAGAACGTCCTTTTTTTGAGTATTATCGTTGACAAGTGTAAACGATAATTGTAAAGTAGAAGAAGATTACAACTGTAAACATAAAAGGTTAATGGGTTTGCATAGCAAGCAAGGAGGAAGGAAACAATGATCGAAAAGAATTATGGGGTAAAAGGGATGACCTGTGCGTCTTGTTCCCAGACCGTCGAAAAAACAGTCAGCAAGCTGGCGGGGGTCGATCAAGCAGCTGTCAATTTGGCTACTGAAAAATTACATATTCGTTATGACGAGCAGCAGCTCACCGAAGAAACACTCGCTGCGGCCATCAAAGCAGCGGGCTATCAACTGATCGGCTCCCAAAGACAAGAGACCTTTGCCATCTCGGGCATGACCTGTGCGTCTTGTGCCCAAACAGTAGAAAAAGCTGTCCAAAAATTAGCGGGTGTGGAGCAAGCCTCCGTCAATCTGGCAACAGAAAAACTGACGGTCAGCTATCAACAAGATCAAGTGACCGCCGCGAAGATCGCAGCTGCCGTGAAAGAGGCGGGCTATGATGCACAGCTGCCGACCGCTTCTGCCGACAAGGCGGATTCAAAACAGGCAGAGATTCGTGCTTTATGGCAACGGTTTTGGCTTTCAGCGCTCTTTACGATCCCCTTGTTCTATTTGACGATGGGGGAAATGATCGGTTTGCCGATCCCTGGCTTTTTAGATCCGATGGCCTATCCAGTCAATTTCGTTACCACTCAATTGCTTTTGGTCTTACCGGTGATGGTCCTCGGTCGCGCCTTTTACATTGCTGGTTTCAAAGCGCTTTGGAAAGGCCATCCCAACATGGATTCCCTTGTCGCATTGGGAACCAGTGCTGCCTTCTTTTATAGTATTTATGGAACCGTGATGGTCTACCTGGGCACGACCCACTATGCGATGCACTTGTACTATGAAACGGCCGCCGTTATTTTGGCATTAGTTACTTTAGGAAAATACCTTGAGTCGGTCTCGAAGGGCAAAACCTCCGAAGCCATCAAGAAGTTGTTGGATCTCGCACCGAAAAAAGCCCGCGTGCTTCGTGGCAGCGGGAATCAAGCCGAAGAAGTCGAAGTGGGTATTGAAGAAGTCGCAGCTGGCGATATCTTAGTCGTACGACCTGGTGAGAAGATTCCTGTGGATGGGATCGTTACCCAAGGGCGCTCTGCCATCGATGAATCAATGATCACTGGAGAAAGCTTACCTATCGAAAAACAAGTCGGTGATCGGGTGATCGGCGCCAGCATCAACAAAAACGGCTCCTTTCAATATGAAGCCACCAATGTGGGAGAAGATTCAACGTTAGCGCAAATCATTCAGTTAGTAGAAAATGCCCAAGGCTCCAAAGCGCCGATTGCCCGCATGGCTGACAAAGTTTCAGGTGTGTTTGTCCCGATCGTCATGGTCTTGGCGGTTTTTGCAGGACTTGCCTGGTTTTTCTTAGGACAAGAAACCTGGATCTTCTCATTGACCATTACGATCTCTGTATTAGTGATTGCCTGTCCGTGTGCCTTAGGATTAGCGACACCGACCGCCATCATGGTGGGTGCGGGCAAAGGGGCAGAAAATGGCGTCTTGATCAAAAGCGGCGATGCGTTAGAAACAGCTAGAAACGTGACGACGATCGTTTTTGATAAAACCGGCACGATCACAGAAGGCAAACCAGTCGTAACCGATCTCCTACCTGCAGGTAATCACACGCCGACGGAATTGCTGCAGCTGGCGGCTTCTGTTGAAAAAGGCTCAGAACATCCATTAGGCGAAGCCATTGTGATCGAAGCCCGCACGCAAGCTCTCGCCCTACAAGAAGTTGACGGGTTTGAAGCGATCCCAGGGCATGGGATTCAAGGAACGATCGCTGGCAGTCCAGTCCTATTAGGCAACCAGAAATGGTTGGAAAAACAAAACGTTGCCATCGATGGCCTGATCGAGCAAGCCCAACAATTGGCTCACGAAGGGAAAACACCGATGTATGTTGCCAAAGACGGCGAAGCGATCGGGATCATCGCTGTGGCAGATACTATCAAAGAAAGCAGTCGAAAAGCCATTGAACGGTTGCATCAAATGGGCTTGTACGTAGCAATGATCACGGGCGACAATGCCCGAACGGCCCAAGCCATCGCCAAACAAGTCGGTATCGATGAAGTGATCAGTGACGTCTTGCCAGAAGATAAAGCCGCCAAAGTAGCTGGCCTGCAAGCCAAAGGCCAAAAGGTTGCGATGGTAGGTGACGGGATCAATGATGCGCCCGCGTTAGCCCAAGCCGATGTAGGGATCGCGATCGGCTCTGGTACCGATGTCGCCATCGAATCGGCAGACATCGTACTGATGCGCAGCGATCTGATGGACGTCCCATCAGCGATCGAGTTAAGTCGGGCAACCATCAAAAACATCAAAGAAAATCTTTTCTGGGCTTTTGCTTATAACGTCTTAGGCATCCCTGTCGCAATGGGTGTGCTGCATCTTTTCGGTGGCCCCTTGCTCAATCCAATGATCGCTGGGGCGGCCATGAGCTTCAGCTCGGTATCCGTTTTATTAAATGCCTTGCGACTGAAACGATTCCAACCCTCAGCGAAAAAATAAGCGAAGCAACGAATGCACCAACAAAAAGACCTGCCCACGGTTTTCTTCCATAAGAAATCGTGGGTAGGTCTTTTTAGTGCTGGACATCTAAATAAGAGTAGGCCCGCACGTCATAACGGTTGCGACTACGGGAAAATTCGATGGGTGAGCCATTTTTCTGATAGACGATCTGTTCGATCTCTAAGACCGGATCATCGGCTTTACAGTCCAAATACTGTTGATCGTATGCGGTACTTTTATCAGCGGCGATAGTGCGGTAGGCGCCAGCAAACTGGACCCCTAGTTCCTCTTTGACATAACGGTAGATAGAACTTTCTAAATGGCCACGAGTTAAATTGGGCACTAAATGGACGGGCATATAGGTATATTCTAAAATAAACGGTTGGTCTTCAAGAATCCGCAAGCGGACAATACTATAGATCGGCTGTTCTTCCGTTAACATCAACTTTTCTTGGATCGTTTGGTCAGGAAATTCGACTTGAAAATCGATGACCTGACTGACTAGCTTGCGGCCAGCTTTGCCCATTTCCGTTGACAAGCCTTCATAGACCGTTAAAGCAGTGGTGTCTTTTTTTAAGAATGGATGGTTCAATATTTTTGTTCCAGCGCCCCGCTGAGAATAAACCAGTCCTTCCATGGCTAAAATACCGATGGCTTTTTTGACGGTCATCCGGCTGACTCCGAATTCCTCGACTAAATCAGTTTGATTCGGCAGTAAGCTGTCAGGCGGATACGTTTTGTTTTTGATACGTGTGCGTAAAATATTGGCAATTTCTTGGTATTTTGGCATCTGATCACCTCGCAAGAAGTATAGCTGAAAAAAGCGGTTTCGACAATCAAACCTTGGTTTTTTTATAAAAAGAACGGCTGACTGAAAAAATTCAGCCAGCCGTTGCGCTTAATCGATTGATGGTTCTGCTTGACGATCTAACACACGTAAGAATGGATACCAGATCAAGCCGACGATCACCACGTCAATGACTTGCAGCAAACCACCTAACCAAGAGTTGGTTGCTAAGACACCACTGAAGACCACTGGAACGGTCCAAGGAACAGAAACACCAGTTGGTGCAGGAACAAGTCCAGCCGCCATCACTAAGTAGTTGAAGGTCGTTACCACAAGAGGTGCTACGACCCAAGGAATCAGGATCGTCGCATTCAAGACGATCGGCATACCGAAGATGGCTGGTTCGTTAACGTTAAAGATCCCTGGTGCTAAAGCCAAACGACCCACATCGCGGTATTGTTTTTTCTTCAATACGAAAGCCATCAAGATAACAACGGCTAACGTCATACCAGAACCGCCTAATCCAACAGTAAAGGTTTCCATAAATGGTTTTGTGACGATATGCGGCAGTGCATCCCCATTTTGATACGCTTCTAAGTTGTCTAACATCAATGTATTCCAAATCGGGTCCATCACAGAGTTGACGATGATTTGACCATGTAGACCGAAGAACCAAAGGAATTGAACAAAGAACAAAGCCAATAGAGTTGCTGGCAAGCTGCTGCCTAGTCCAGTCAATGGTTTTTGGATCAATTCATAAACCAGGTCATGCAAGTTGGCATTGAAGACACCCGTCATGATGGCATTGATCACTAGGAATACCGTTAAGGTGATAATTGCTGGAATCAAAGCGGCAAAAGATTTAGAAACTGCTGGTGGTACCCCATCAGGCATTTTGATCTGCCAGCCGCGTTTTGTGATGCGGCAATAGATTTCAGCTGCCAAAAATGCTGCGATCATCCCGATAAACATCCCTTTTGCGCCAAGACGATCAAGAGACAGCACACCGGAGATCGTTTCGCCAGATTCAGTAGTCATAAAGAAAGGAGTCAAGATCAAAAAGCTGGCAAACGAAACGGCACCACCAAAAATCCCTTCCACATCATATGATTTTGATAAATAATAGCCAATACCGAAAGTAACGAAAACAGTCATGATACTCATTGTTGCATTTTGCCCATTGCCAAACAGTGTTCCTAATGTTCCTTTAGTGGCATCACTGAAGAAGGGCAGGTTGTTTAAAACGACCACGATCGATCCAAACATAGTGATTGGGAACGAAAGCATAAACGCGTCCCGCAAGACGGTCAGGTAGCGATTTTGTCCTAAGGCATTCGCCAAGGGCAAAATCTTTTCAGATAACTTGTCCATAAAACCATTCATTATTATTTCACTCCTTAAATTTCTTTTTGCAATCGATTACATTGATAATGTATCATGTTTTATTTTAAATGTCTATACATTTATTTTAAAAAAGATTGATTTTTGTAACTGCTTCCTTTATGATTAGGGCAGCAAAGAAAAAAATGAGGAGTGAATGAAGATGGATTATCAATTTCCAGCAGGCTTTTGGTGGGGGTCAGCCGCTAGTGGCCCACAAACAGAAGGTGTATTTGAAGGCGATGGCAAAGGGGCAAGCATCTGGGATTACTGGTATCAGCAAGAACCAGAGAAATTTTTCAATAAGGTAGGTCCTGAAAAAACCTCGCAAGTCTACACACGCTATCAAGAAGATATTCAACTAATGAAAGAAACCGGCCATACGACGTTTCGGACGTCGATCCAATGGAGTCGTCTCTTCCCGCAAGGCAAAGGAGAAGTCAATCAAAAAGCCGTTGATTTTTACAACGCCTACATTGATGAGCTGATCGCCAATGGGATCGAACCTTTCATGAACCTTTACCACTTCGATATGCCGATGGCGCTGCAAGAAAAAGGCGGCTGGTTGAACCGAGAGACCGTGGATGCCTATGTCGCATTTGCGCAAACCTGCTTTACATTATTTGGTGATCGTGTCAAGAAATGGTTCACTCATAATGAACCGATCGTCCCTGTTGAAGGCGGCTATCTTTACCAATTCCATTATCCGAATGAGATCAACATGAAACATGCAGTCCAAGTTGGGTTCCACGAAACGTTGGCGAGTGCTAAAGCCATCAAAGTCTATCATGAGATGAACCTTGATGGGGAGATCGGCATCATCTTGAACTTGACGCCAAGCTATCCAAGAGATGAGAACGATCCAGAGGATGTCAAAGCAGCGCAAATCGCGGATGCCTTCTTTAATCGTTCTTTCTTAGACCCTGCGGTCAAAGGCACGTTCCCAGAAGAATTAGTGACCATCGTCAAGGAATTGGATATGGTACCAGCGATGGAAGCCGATGATTTACAAACGATTCGCGAAAATACGATCGACTTGTTGGGGATCAATTATTACCAACCTCGTCGTATCATGAAGAAAGAATCACCGATCGATGAAGCGAAAAGTCCAATGCCTGATGATTACTTTGATAACTATGATATGCCGAACAAGAAAATGAACCCGTATCGTGGATGGGAAATCTATGAAAAAGGGATCTATGATATTTTGACGAACACGCGAGAAAACTATGGCAATATCAAGTGCTACATTTCTGAAAATGGCATGGGTGTCGAAGGAGAAGAACGTTTCGTCAATGCTGATGGCGTGATCGAAGATGATTACCGCATCGAATTTGTCTCTGACCACTTGAAGTACGTCCACCAAGCGATCCAAGAAGGAACCAATTGTGTTGGCTACCATATGTGGACCTGCATGGACAACTGGTCATGGACCAATGCTTACAAGAACCGTTACGGATTTATCTCCGTTGACTTAGCAAATGATGCTAAACGAACGGTGAAAAAATCAGGTCGTTGGTTTAAAGAAGTTTCAGATAATAACGGCTTTTAATAACAATGAAAAAAGCAATGCTGTAGGAATCAGCATTGCTTTTTTTGTGTAAAATCGCGGATTTTTTCTGGCTAATTTCAAAGGGGGGGTTCTATTAAAAAACCACCTGTTTTTGCAAATGATAAGCTGGGTTAAATAAAAGAACAGTTTTGATAAAGAAAAGACTAGACATGGAAACGTTCTCGTGGTATTCTTTAGTAGAAATCGGTTTCATTATTTTGTTTAGGGTTTGAAAGGAGAAAAAACAATGGATAAATTTATTGGATTTATGGAGAAGCACTTTATTCCGATCGCTTCTAAAATAGGCTCTCAAAGACATCTAGTGGCCATTCGTGACGGATTTATCGTAACGATGCCGTTGATGATCTTAGGCTCTTTTGGGGTATTGATCAACAACTTACCAATCCCTGCCTATATTGATTTTATGAATGGCATTTTTGGTGAAGGAACATGGCAAGCCTTTGGGAACAACTTGTCAGCAGGTACTTTTTCAATACTTGGTCTGTTAATCGCTTTCACAGTAGCGTATAATTTAGCTAAAAGCTACAATCAAGACGCATTAGGTGCTGGGGCGATCTCAGTTGCAAGTTTCTTCGCATTAGGTGCAATGGCGACAGGCCCAGATGGTTTGTTAACAGCTGCCGGACTTGGTTCTCAAGGATTATTTTTAGCATTAATCGTATCGATCATTTCTACTGAGATCTTCCGTCGTCTAGCTGGCAACCCACGCTTAGTCATCAACATGCCTGATGGCGTACCACCAGCAGTTTCACGTTCATTTGCTGCATTATTCCCAGCAATGATCACCGTATCGATCTTTGCTTTGTTTACAGCAATTTTCCAAGCATTTGGTGTGACAAGTATCGTATTGTCCTTCTATGAATTGGTGCAACAACCATTCATGGGCTTGGCAAACTCTTACCCAGCTGCTTTGCTATTAGGTTTTATCTCTGCATTCTTATGGTTCTTTGGTTTACATGGTGCCAACATCATCGACCCGTTCATGCAAACGATCAATGTGCCTGCGATCGAAGCAAACGCACGAGCATTAGAAGCAGGAACAGATTTGCCTTATATCGTGAACAAACCATTCTTTGATTCTTTCGTGAACATCGGCGGAACAGGTGCGACACTAGGTCTTTTGATTGCGATCTTTTTAGTTGCTCGTCATCATAAAGCGTATATGACTGTCGCAAAACTATCCGTTGCACCAGGTGTGTTTATGATCAATGAACCAGTGATGTTTGGGTTGCCAGTTGTCTTAAACCCAATCTTGTTCATCCCATATGTGTTGACCCCACTTGTTTTAGTAACGACTGCTTATTTTGCAACCGCAACTGGCTTAGTTCCTGCAAGTACCGTCATCGCACCATGGACGACGCCACCAATCATCGGCGGTATTTTGTCGACACAAAGTATTGCTGGCGGAATCTTGGCAGCTGTTAACTTGATCTTGTCAATCGTTATCTACTTGCCGTTCGTGAAAATGGCGCAAATTCAAGAAACACGCCGTTTAAAAAATGCGTAATGTCTGATCGAGTCGATTAGAAACAAGCGCCAAACGTAATAGACCTTATCCGGCCGCGATCAGAGTGCAATACCCCTTATCACACTGCTTCATTGGAAGGTGCAGTGGTGTGATGACACTCTTTTCGTTTGGCCGGTTCTTTTATCGTTTTTCAATCAATACAATACAACACACGTTTTGGAGGTGGCAAAATGCCCAAATATATGGAGATCGCAGATGTTCTGCGTAAAAGAATCAAGGACGGAACTTATCCGAAAGACAGTCTTTTACCTTATCAAACAGAGTTAGTGGAAGAGTTTGGCGTCAGCCGAATGACGATTAAAAATGCGGTGAATATCCTGATTATGGAAGGCTTGCTGCTGACAAAGCGCGGCTTAGGGACCAAAGTTTTGAATCATTCCTTTTGGGGCAAAGATACCTCATCGGTGACAGAATACAAAGGCCTGAGCTATCAGATGAAACAAGAAAAACGGACATTGACTAGCCAAGTCATCACCTTTGAAGTCTGTTTTCCTACAACAAGAATTCAAGAGATGCTTCAGATCACTGCCGAACAACCAATCTATCATGTGATCCGTTTGCGGATCTTAGAAGGCAATCCATACATACTCGAGCATTCCTATATGCCGTTGGATCTGGTCAGCGGTTTGACGAAAGAGATCTTGGAAGAATCCGTCTATGACTATCTACTGCAAGATTTAGGCTACAAATTTGCTGGTGCTTATCGGACCTTTCAGGCTGCCAAAAGCGATGAATACGATCAAACCTATTTAGCGTGCCAAGCAGATGACCCAGTATTGGAATTAGAACAGATCATCTATTTAGAATCGGGACGTCCAGTGGACTATTCCTGCAGCCGCAATCGGTATGATGTTCGTGGCTATTCCATGTTAGACATGAAGCCTGATCTGTTACAGCACCGCAAAAAGTAACGGCTTACAAAATGCTTCTTCAATGAAAAAACGCTTCATAGCTACTGTTGGCTATGAAGCGTTTTTGTTTTGACTTAAGAAGTGGGTTGATTTTGATCGCCTAGTTTGGCTAAGATAGTTTCCGCAACGGCTTTGGGGATGCCAGCTTGCTGGATTTCTTCCACGGAAGCTGCTTGGATGTTTTTTAACGACTTGAAGGTTTTCATCAGCTGTTGCTTGCGTTTTGGTCCTAAGCCAGGAATTTCATCCAGTTTGGAAGAAAAGCTGTTTTTACTGCGCAATTGGCGATGGAAGGTGATCGCAAAACGATGGACCTCATCTTGGATCCGTTGCAGCAAAAAGAATTCCACAGAATTGCGTTCCAGCTGGATCGGATCTAAAAACTCCCCGAAAATCAACTCGCTGGTTTTGTGTTTGTTGTTCTTCACTAAACCGGCAACGGGAATATCTAAACCTAGCTGGTTATACAGCACTTCTTGGGCAGCACCGACTTGGGCTTTCCCACCATCGATGATGATCAGATCAGGAAAAGGCAGGTTTTCTTTTAGGACACGAGAGTATCGGCGATAGATGACTTCTTGCATAGAGCCATAATCGTCGCCGCCTTGTGCAGTACGAATCTTATATTTCCGATAATCATCTTTAAACGGCTTCCCGTCGACAAAAACCACCATTGCAGAAACCGGATCGGTCCCCATGATGTGAGAGTTATCGAAGGCTTCGATTCGATAAGGTGTCGCGATCCCCATGGCTTCGCCTAGACGATCCACTGCACCGATCGTCCGTTCTTCAGTACGCTCGATCAACGCAAATTTTTGGGCTAAGGCAATGCGGGCATTTTTATTGGCCAAATCGACCAATTTCTTTTTGTCGCCTCGTTGGGGCTGCAGGACTTTGGTTTCCAGCAGCGCTTCTAATGGGGCAGCATCGACATTTTGCGGAACAAAGACTTCTTTGGGAATGAAGTGTTCATTCTTTTGGTAAAACTGGCCGACGAAGGTCAAGAAATCCTCATCCGCTTCATTGTAGAAAGGAAACAAAGAGACTTCTCGTTCGATCAGCTTTCCTTGACGGATAAAGAAGACTTGGACACACATCCAGCCTTTGTCGACACTGTAGCCAAAGACATCACGGTCCATCAGATCTGTCAGAGTCATTTTTTGTCGCGTCATGACGGTATCGATTGCTTGGATCTGATCCCGCAGCTCAGCCGCTCGTTCAAACTCTAACGTTTCAATAGCTTCGCCCATCTTCTCTTTCAGGTCTTTCAAAATATCGACGTGACCGCCGTGGAAAAAGTGTTTGACTTGATCAACGATCTTCTGATAATCCTTGGGATCTACATTATTGACATAAGGACAGACACATTGACCCAAATGATAATAAAGACAAGGCCGCTTTTGAGAAGGACCGCATTTTCGCAAAGGAAAGAGGCGATCCAGCACCCGTTTGGTTTCGTTGGCTGCTCGTGCATCAGGATAAGGGCCAAAATATAAAGCTCCGTCTTTTAAAACTTTACGAGTGATGATCAGACGCGGATAGCGCTCTTTGGTCACTTTAATAAAAGGATACGACTTGTCGTCCTTTAGCATGATATTGTATTTCGGTTTGTTTTTTTGAATCAAATTGATTTCCAGCAATAAGGCTTCCGTATTTGATTCGGTAACGACGTACTCAAAATCATTGATTTCTTGAACGAGCCGTTCGGTTTTCGTATCGTGACTGCCGGTAAAATACGAACGGACACGATTTTTTAAAATTTTGGCTTTCCCAACATAGATGATTTTGTTATTTTTATCTTTCATTAAATAACAACCGGGTTGATCGGGAAGCAGCGCTAATTTGTTCTTGATTTGTTCGTTCATTTCAAGATCCTTTCTTACTGGGTTGCTCACGAACTGCAAAAGTAGTCAAAAGGCGGTCTAAGCTCTCCTCAGAAAGGGGAACATTAGAGCCCATAGCCAGTACTCTTCATTTTAGCACAAATTTCTTAAGAAACAATCAAACGGACCAGATCGGCAGCGAGGAAGCGTAATCGTAAGAAAAGGTTAAGAAATCCCACGAGGCGGTGGTTTCCTCCCTTAAAAACAAGTGAATTTATTTGCTTTCTGCTTGCAAGGAATCCTCTTGCGACCACTCCTGAATGAAGGTCCGCAATCCCTCGATGGCTGGTTCTGTGACGGCTTTGCGCTGGATGAGGTAAAATTGCCGCTCAAAATTTTTATCCAGCAGTTGATAGCCAATGCCGTGGGCGGCTCGCTTGGAAAGGATCGAACAGCCGAAGCCTTGTTTCAGTAAAGCGACGATCAATTCATTGCTGGCGATCTCAATGATCGGTCCTTGAATATTTTGTTCCTCCAGATAGCGTTTAGTGTAATAATAGACACCAGAACTCGCTTCTCGGACGAGCCAAGGACCGACTTGGGGATCACCAGCTAAGACGAGCTGATCTTTCAAAATCGGAAAACGCAAAATACTTGGTGCAGATAAGGGTTTTTCAATGATCCCTAAATCTAGTTGATGTTGTTCAAGGGCTGTTAAGACTTCAGCGGAGTTCATCATCGACACCCGAAAACGCACCGTGGGAAAGGCGTTGTATAAAGCAATCATCAAGTCAGGCATCAAGGCCATCGCATAGGTATGAGAGATGCCTAGGACACAGTGGCTTTGATGCTGCGTGTTGGTATGGATCTCGCTGGCGATCGTCGACCACTCATCCAATAAATTCAGTGCCTTTTCGTAAAGGTACTCTGCTTGGGGCGTGGCGATCACGTTTTTGCGGCCACTGCGTAAAAAAAGCGGTGTATCCAGGTCTTGTTCCAACTGCTTGATCTGAGCAGAAACCGTGGGCTGCGAAATAAACAGTAATTCGGCAGCTTTCGAAAAATTTTTCGTTTCATAGACCATCTTGAAGGTCTCCAGTAATTTTAACATTGCAATCCCTTCCATTAGAAAATTCAATCATAACTATTATACCAATAAATCCTACCGATCGGTCAATCTGTGTATAATGGATGTTATATGAAAGGATGAAAGCAATGAAGCAACGACAAACAGCTTTGATACTTCCCGGTTTGTTCCTATCCTTTTCGGTAGCCGTCATCGCCCGAATCATGGCTTTGGCTGTACCAAAATTAGGGGGAGCAACCCTTGCTATTTTATTAGGAATCATTTTAGGAAATACACTGTTCAAGCAAGAACGCTATCAAGTCGGAACGAAGGTTGCGGAAAGTCGACTCTTGGAATATTCGGTGGTTTTGCTGGGCTTTACCGTCACTTTCCAGACCATCAGTGAAATGGGCCTTCGGGGCTTTCTTTTTATTTTGCTGATGATGAGCTTGGTCATTACCGCTGCTTATTTGATAGGGAAAAAAATGGGCTTTAATCAAAAGATGAGCCTGATGATGGCAGGCGGCAATGCTGTCTGCGGATCCTCTGCGATTGCGGCGATCGCACCAGCCATTGATGCCGATGATGAAGAAAAAGGGCAGATCATCACCTTGGTCAATCTTTTAGGCACAGTGATGATGCTGACGCTGCCGTTTTTAGGCTTGGCCTTATACGGCGATGATCTGTTGCAAAAAAGCGCCTTACTTGGTGGCACGCTGCAATCCGTCGGACAAGTCGTGGCGGGGGCTAGTTTGATTGATGCCGACACCGTCAAATACGCGATGCTCTTTAAAATCGCGCGCATCATCATGTTGGCAGTCGTCGTCATTGTTTTTGAGCGAATGACGACAAAGACCCCCACCAAAACTAAAGCCAAAGGCAAGCTGCGGCTGCCGATCCCTTGGTATGTGTTGGGCTTCTTGACCATCTGTATCTTGAACAGCTTCTTGCCGCTGCCTAGCTGGTTGAATGAGGGCGCTCATTTTATCAGTACGTGGTTTGAAACGACGGCGTTGGCAGCCATCGGTTTGCGCTTGGATTTCCGCAAGTTTTTAAAAGAAGGCCCGCGCTTTTTATTCTATGGTCTTTCCGTTGGCGTCGTCCAAACCGTGGGTGCTGTTGCATTGATTTGGTTGCTGCGGCTCTAATGTTTTCACATAAAAGCGATCCATCGTGGTATGCTGTGCCGCCAATAGTGGCTGGGACAATGCGCGATAGCCGGCTTTTTGATAGACATGCAAGGCAGCTTCTAAAGAATGATGGGATTCTAAATAGAGTTGCCGATAGCCTAGTTCAAAAGCTTTGACCTCGATCTTTGCCAGCAGGGGATAGCTGAGACGCTGCCCTTTGGCAGCATCACTGAGATAAAATTTTTGCAGCTCGGCGATTTGCCCTTCTGAATCATAAGCGGCAAGACCACCGCCGCCTAAAAGGGTACCCGATTCATCGGTGACGACAAAATAATGGCGGCTAGCAGGATCTGCAGTATAAAATTCACTTAAGTGGTCTAACTCGGGATCAAAATAGGCAGTTCCTGGAACCGCCAATTGGTGGTCGGTCAAGCTTTTGCGAATGATAGCGGCTAAGGGCGCATCATCTTGAGATTGGATCGAACGAAATATCGGCTTCATGCAGCTCCTCCTTAAAGTGAAAGTAAATGAATAGCTATAGTGTACCACAGCATTGAGGTAGTGTTTAGTGATGATAAGAAAAGCCAACCTCGCAATGGCGCACCTCTTTAATAAGAAAACCGCCCCTCGTTGCCAGGCTCCTAATGTAAAAAGGAGGATGGCGAAACGAGGGGGCGGTTTTTGTGTTAGTCATGGAAGCAGTAATTAGAGCGTTTCACCATTAGAGGCGATCACTTGCTGGTACCACGCAAAGGAATCTTTTTTCAAACGATTCAAGGTTCCTTTCCCGGTATTATCTTTGTCGACATAGATCATGCCATAGCGTTTCTCCATTTCGCCGCTGCCGAAGCTGACGATATCAATGATCCCCCAAGGCGTATAGCCTAATAACGGTACACCATCTTCAACTACCGCTTTTTCCATCTGTTCGATGTGCTCTTTCAGATAAGTGATGCGGTAGTCATCATGGACTTGCTGCTCATCAGTTAATTGATCGTAAGCACCGAAGCCATTTTCCACGATAAATAGCGGCAAGTCATAGCGTTGGTAGATGGTATTTAACACATAACGCAACCCGACTGGGTCAATAGGCCAGCCCCAATCAGAAGCACTGATATAAGGATTACTCACGATTTTTGCTCCTGGGATATCCTCAGTTGGTGTGCCAGCCACTTCATCAAGGGTTGAGATCGTTCCTGACATGTAATAGCTGAACCCAATATAATCAACGGTTCCCGCTTTTAATAGCGCTTGTTCCTCGGGCGTGATCTCAATCGTGATGCCTTTTTTCGCCCAATATTTTTGCACATAGGTTGGGATCTTGCCTCGTACGTGGACGTCGCTATAAAAATAGCGCCGTTCATTGGCTTTGACGGATGCCATCAAATCAGCTGGTGCGCAAGAGTAGGGGTAGACTGGGACATAGGCCATCATACAGCCAATCTGAAAATCTGGATTGATTTTTTTGCCTTCGATCACCGCTGCCGCACTGGCAATCAACTCATTGACGCCCGCTTGAAAGACGAGTGCTTCTTTTTGACTGTCATCCTCGATGATCATGGCAGAATTGGTCCAAACGTGCAGCGGCTCTTGCCCATCTGCTTGATTATTGATCTCATTGAAGGTCATCCAATACGTTACTTTGTCACGATACCGTTGAAAAACAGTCTTGGCGAATTTGACAAAGAGGGGAATCACTTCTTTGTTAGCAAACCCACCAAATTCTTCATAGAGGGCATAAGGCATTTCAAAGTGGGACAAAGTGATCACGGGTTCGATGCCGTTTGCCTGCAATTCGTCGAAAAGATCATCGTAGTATTGGAGACCGGCTTCATTTGGTTCTTCTTCTGTTCCAGTTGGATAGATCCGACTCCAAGAAATCGATGTCCGTAGACATTTCAAGCCCAGCTCTTTGAATAACTGGATATCTTCTTTGTAACGGTGATAAAAGTCAATGGCTTCATGGTTCGGGTAATACTCTCCTTCAATGACGCCTTTGGTGATTTTACGGGGAACACCGTTGCCGCCGGCCGTCATAACATCAGCGGTACTCATTCCACGGTCAGCAACATTCCAAGCGCCTTCTGCTTGATGGGCAGCGATCGCGCCGCCCCATAAAAAATCTTTTGGCATTTTTGCGGACATAAATTTCATTCCTCCTCGACTCATTCGTTTGCTTATAATTCCACTTTTTGGGAACGGTTAGAGGCGATTACGAATGGCAAATAGATCAAGACCGAAATCGCAAGACAAACGACACCGACAACTGCAGCGATCGCATTTCCTCCAGTTCCTAAAAAGAGATTAATGATTCCTGGGGTCGTCCATGGTACCCCAATCGCTGGGGTCGGCATGATCGGCCAGACAACAGTGACAAAATAACCCACCAAAATATTGACCATTGGCGTCAAAATAAACGGAATGATCATGATTGGGTTCAAGACGATCGGTAGACCGAAGATCATCGGCTCATTGATTTGGAAAATTCCTGGAACTAAGGACATTTTAGCGATCTCACGTTGTTCTGGACGTTTTGAAGCGATGAAGATCGCAATGATCAAGCCCAATGTCATACCAGTTCCGCCCATATTTGCGAACATATCATTTAAAACGCCCCAGGTTTCTTTGTAAGGAACGTCCCACAAGGAGCCGCCTTGGTTGATAAAGTCTAGGTTAGCTAGGTCCTGTTCGGTAAAAATCGCTGAACGAACCGCATTCAAAGTATTTGGTCCATGAATCCCGATCGCAAACAACGTAGTTTGCAAGAACGCCAAGATCAAGACACCGACGACATTGCCCCCCAGATCCCGCAATGGACTTTGGATCCCATTATAAATCAGTTCATTGATGCCTTCTGGTGCGATCATCAAAACTAAGAAATTGATCAAAGCAGTGACTGCCACGATGATCACGATCGGAATCATGCCAGAAAAGGAGCGAGAAACTGCTGGTGGTACCATTTCAGGCATTTTGATCTGCAATCGTTTGACCTTGAAAAGCTTCGGTAAGAATTCACCGACCAAACAAGCCACGATCATAGCTACGAACAACCCTTGGGCGCCTAAATATTGTGTGGAGATCACATTGACATCATCTACTGCAAACGAGGTCGGGTACAAGATCATAAAGGCAGCGACACTTGTCAAACCAACTAGCGTAGCATCTGCTTGGAAATGTTTGGCTAAAAGTTGGGCAACAAGAAACGCAATGAATAAACTCATGATGTTGATGGTCCCGTTCGCCACGGAAGCTAGGACTTGCTGGGCACTTTCCAGATTCGGGAAAAGCCGATTCAGTTGAAATAATTGCACGATGAAACTTTCATTGGAAAATAAAATATTGTTGACCAAAATAACGAGAGAAGAAGCGATGGTCAGTGGGAAAATCAGCATGAACGCATCCCGGATCGCTGCTACGTGGCGTTGATTGTTCAGCTTTGTTGCGATTGGTACCAACGAGCGGTCTAACAGGTCATTGAATTTTTGCATAATAATAACACCTTTCATTAATTGATGCCATCATTATAGCGAATGAAAACGACTAAAAGTAAGCGGATACGGATTCCGTACATATCTCTCAAGAAATGAAAAAAATTCCGCAGCTGGAACACAGTGTTACAA
The DNA here is from genome assembly GCF_050531515.1 of Enterococcus sp. DIV1279b. Classification (NCBI taxonomy): domain Bacteria; kingdom Bacillati; phylum Bacillota; class Bacilli; order Lactobacillales; family Enterococcaceae; genus Enterococcus; species Enterococcus sp. DIV1279b. The sequence continues at coordinate 174,574 of NZ_CP172891.1, forward strand.
AAAAAGATGGTTCAGTAAACTGAACCATCAAGAATGGGCACGATAATCTTGCAAATAGCCGATCAGCGTTTCTAAAATCGCTACTGAAGGCAGTTGACTAGTCAAATCAAGAAAGATGTCTTTGCGTTCCTCTTTGATCGCATACTCGATCGAATAATCGCACAGGCGTGCCAACGTACTTTCCCGATTTGGGGTAATGCAGTACTTCTGCACGATCGCCTGATTGTCTAAACCGGTAATGACTTCGATCAGTTCTTTGGTTTCACCAGAGACACTCAAAAAAACCAAAACATTCTTTTGATCTTTTCGCAAAAAGCTTTTGATTGGGTAGGTCAGTTCATCAATGCTGATGCTAAAGTAACCGAGACTGGCTAGTTTGCGGGCAACGTATTGCGCGATCGCACCGGATGCCCCCATCCCCATAAATAAGATCAAATCGGCATCCCGCATCGCTTCGGCGAGTTTTCGTATTTGGTATTCCGCATCAGGGTGGAAGATCTGCATATTCAAGCCTTTGATGCGCGCTTCTAAACCTAAGTGTTCAGGGTGCGCATCAAAATGGGCTTTTTCTAAATGATTTTTGATATAGAAGCGAAATTCTGGAAACGACTGAAAGCCGACTTTTTGAATAAAACGAAAGACCGAAGTCGAAGAGACATGAGCATCATCGGCAATGTCGCGCACACGCATATACGGGATCTTTTCTAAGTGATTGACGATAAAACGGTAGATTTCTTGTTCTACCGCAGAGAGCTTGTTCAAGTTTAATTGTTCAAAAAGCGCCATGCTGGTTCCTCGCTGTCCTAGATAATCAATTTACACCAGTATAGCATATCCGAACTTTTAACGGTGCAGCTGTTGATGGATCTGATAGACTGCGCCGATCAAGCCGGCGTCGTTTTTCAGCTTCGCTGGACGAACAGGTGCGATGGTTTGTCCGCGCAAATAATTGATCGCTTCATGCCGTGTTTCCGTGATCGTCAAGCGAGCCTGCAGTCGTTCCCAGAAATAAGGATTGGCACTGATGCCGCCGCCGATCAATACCAATTCTGGGTCAAAGCAGCTGATCAAATTGATCAGCCCTACAGACAGATCCGTCAGAAATTGGTCCGTCAGCTTCAGCGCCAACGCTTCGCCTTGCTGCGCGCGGTCAAAAATCTCTTTGGCGTCTTGGGTGGGTTCAAAGCCAGGAACTGCTGCCCCCGCTAAATTGTAGAGGCGAATCAAGCCGCCCACGACGGCAGTTTTTTTATTGATGGAACTTTCCTCGATATTGCCTTCTTCTGGCAGCTGATCGATCACCATCCAGCCAAATTCACCAGCCATGCCATGAGCACCTCGGTAGACTTGGTTATTGAGCACGATCCCACCGCCTACACCAGTGCCTAGGACAAGACACAAATAGTTAGCAGCCTCTTGTGCATTCCCGATCCATTTTTCAGCAATCGCTGCCGCATTGGCATCATTTTCCACCGCCACAGGCAATCCTGTACGCGCTTCCAAGACTGCTTTAAAATTTTCACCATATAACGATTTGATAGCGCCAGCCGTTAACATAAACCCGTCTTTTTGAACGATCCCTGGGGCACTGATCCCAATGCCATCAATCGTGTGGCGGCTCTGGGCATCTTCGATGATCGTGAGTAGATCCTGATAAAACTGGGCTGGTTCATAGCTAGTAGGGATCGCTGATTTTTCAAGGATCACTCCGCTTTCATCTAAAACACCATATTTAATACTTGTTCCGCCAATATCAAATCCTACGTACATTCTTCTTCCTCACCTTCTAAAACATTGTTGCCTTAAGTGTACCATCTGGCAGGAGGAATTTTTTTCTTTTTTCAGCTATTTTTTGCCTGCCGTTTCCGCTGCATCCAAATAAAACAAAATATCACTTTTGCCTTCCTGATTGGTTCCTTTGTACACCTCCGTATCCAGGCCTCCGATACGAAAGCCTGCTCGCAAGTAAAACAGACAGGCAGAAGGATTGTTGTCCTGCGCTTGTGTATAGATGCCGCGATAGCCTTTGGCAAGGGCCGCTTTCAGTGCCTGTTGGATCAACAGTTGACCGATTCCTTGCTGGCGGTAGTCTGTGTTGACCTTTAAGTCATAGAGGTACAGATACTTGAAAAAAGCGTCTTGAACGATCGCTAAGCCGATACATTTTCCATCATCATAAGCACCGATAAACAGACTGTTTCGGCTCATTTCGTCATAGGAATAATTTTCATCTGGGAAACGCATCGTCTGAATGTCTTCAGGTGCAAATTTACAGATCGTGTACTGCCAGTTGCCCTCATTATAAGTCGGCAGCATTTTCCCCCATAAGGAGAAGGGTTCGTTTTTCAAGCGAATGTCAGCTTGGTGTTCTTGATCGATCAGTTTGATTTCTAGCATGGGACACCTCGGTTTTCTATAGATTCTCTTAGTTATTAGTGACTGGATAAGCACCATTGTTTTTTTCTAGTTTCCTACGATGTGTTGAACTCGATGCATTTGCGTCATCACAATAATGGATTTTTATTGGTCATCTCATGGTATTCTTCACGAGAAGACCAGCGAATGTTTTTGGCTTCCTAAAAAACGCGGATCAATGCGCAACATTCTATTCAAAATCATTAACATCTAATTCTTTGATTTGGTTAGTATTTTTTCTTTCATAGGTCATTGGAGCGCGACATGAAATAGGGTTTAATGGTGTTGTTAGCGTTATCATAAAAAGGAGGATGTAACATGAATGGATTTACAGAACGAATAGAGAAAATCGTTTCCCCCGCTGCTTCTTGGCTAAACAACAACAAAGTGATCCAAGCCATCTCAAAAGGGTTAATGATGTCTATGCCTATCATCATGGTAGGCGCAATTGCTTCGATTTTTCAAAATTTTCCCTTGGCAGCGTATCAATCTTTTCTTTCCGATTCTTACTTTGGTCAATTATTGACAACGATCGTCAATGTGACCACGAATATGTTAGCGGTTTATGTGGTGGCAGCGATCAGTTATACCTATTGTAAAATTTTAGGAAATTCTGATGGATTTATTTGTTCCTTATTAGCTTTGATGAACTTTTTCTTATTGACACCCATGATCGTTATTGGTGAAGGATTTGCTGCAGCTACGAATCTACCGATTGAATGGTTAGGGGCAAAGGGACTGTTTACGGCAATGATGGTTGCCATTTTGACAACCAGATTATTTGATCTCAGTGTCAAGAAAAATTGGACGATCAGACTACCTGAGTCAGTACCTCCCTTTGTATCAAAAGCATTTGCAGCTATTGTTCCTGGTTTTTTGATGGTGATTCTTTTTGGATTGATTGCATTTCTATTTTCATTGACACCATACAATGATGTCCATCATACCATTTATTCACTGATTCAAGAACCGCTAGGCAATATCGGAAATAATGTTTGGACAGCGGCGCTTATTTATTTTCTCTCTGGTTTGTGTTGGTTCTTTGGTATCCATGGAATTGCAGTTATTGGCGTAGTGATGCCAATCTGGATCGCAGCCGATGCAGCGAATATTTCTGCGCTGGCTGCAGGAGAGGCAGCGCCTAATATTATTACCTTCTCATGGATCAACATTGTTTCTTCACCAGGAGGCGGGGGCGCAACGATTGGGTTAATTGTATTAGCGACCTTTTTCAGCAAAAGTCAGCGTTATCGATCCATGGGAAAGATTGCGTTTGTCCCCTCTTTATTTAATATAAACGAGCCAGTCATTTTTGGTTTTCCAATGGTATTGAATGGCTTGATGGCGATTCCGTTTATTTTTACCCCGGTAATCAATATTTTGTTAGGTTATGCCCTAACAGTCATGGAGATTCTCCCACCGTCAAACGGTGCTGGTTCCATGGGGATGCCTATTTTCTTAAATGCACTTCTTAATGGCGGTTGGCGTCTATTGGCCTTTCAGATCGTAGCGACCCTGTTATCGATTGCGATCTATTATCCGTTCTTTAGAATATTGGATCAAAAAGAATACCAACTAGAAAATTCCGATCCAAAATAGTTCATAAGATACCCACAATCCACTTTCATGGGTTGAGGGTATCTTATTGATCGCTATGAGGGGACATCGTTTCTAGCCGTTGCTGACTTGCCAAGCGATAATCCCGAGGTGTCATCTGCGTTTGAGCATAAAATTTTTTATAAAAAAAACTGAGATTATGGTAGCCAACCTCTTCAGCGATGTTCTGAATCGTTTCATCTGTATAGGACAATAGATACTTGGCTTTTTTGATCTTTTGCGCCACGACCAACTCTTGGTAGCTACTGCCCGTGTGATCTTTTAGCAATTTAGAGATGTAATTTGGATGATAGCCAAAAAGATCTGCAATGCGTTGCAGCGTACAGTCCGCAGCATGATCGGCGATATATTTTAAGATCGGTAAGATGATCGTATGATCGGATCGGTCAAAACGTTCATTCGTAGTCACGTGATCTAATCGGCGAATCAAGGTAGTTAAGAATAAAAAGAGGTACGATTTCAACATTTCCGCAGTATAGCTATCATTTCGAAAATATTCGATCAACATTTGTTCCATCAAGCCGTGAAGCTCTTGCGGAACGATGGAGCGAAAGAGCAAAAAATTTTCCTGTTGGTTTTCTGATAGAGCTTGAATGATGAATTGTGACAAGATACTATGCTCCGATAAGCGATTTAAAAAAGAATCAGTGAAGAACTGTTTTTGCAAAACGATATTGATGATGATGTCTTCTTCTTCGACCTCATAAAGCGTGTGGACGATGTTGGAGTCTAAAAGACAAAAATCTCCTTCCGTTAATTCATACGTTTTATCCGTAAAGACTTGTTTACAACTTCCACGATAAACATAAGTCATTTCAAGATGATCATGCTTATGTAGGGGAGGATTACTAAAACGCGTATGTTGAACAAACTCGATCGTACTATTTTTAAAAAGGCTGCGCTTGTCATTCGCAAAAAATTTATTGTTATGACCGGCATTCATCAAGTTAAACGTAGGGATCTCTTCATCAAAGCGTTGGAAAAACGGGGCACTCTTTTTCGGCTGTTGCTGATAATTCAATTCACTTTCCGTCATGGAAAAAAGCAATTCGCGCAACTGCTGTTTATTCATATACACAACTCCAATTTTTAGTAAAAGGCGATGATAACATGGAAATCAATCAAATGACAATCAATTATTACACTGAACCGCTCGGCTATGATCTAAGCGATCCTGTCTTTCGGTATCAAGTAACGGACCAATCGAAAGTAGTCTTTCATGCCTTAGAAGTGGCGCTAGATGCTGATTTTCAAGCAATCGTTAGCCAAGTACCGAAACAAAAGCTCGCTGCGTATCGCTTTTCCTGCACCTTCCCAATGCAACCTCGACAGCGCTATTTCTGGCGTGTCACGGTTTGGGATGCAGCAGGTGATCGCTATCAAAAGACGAGCTGGTTTGAAACAGGGAAGCTGCAAGAAGCGTGGCAAGGGAAGTGGATCACGCCTGTGACAACGCCACTTGAATCAGCGATCTTTTCTTATCAAGGAGACTTCGCTAAACCGATTAAGCAAGCCCGTTTGTATATTTGTGGGCTAGGTTTGTACGAAGCATACTTGAATGAGCAAAAAATTGGAGACGAGTTTTTTACTCCCGGTTACACCAATTATCACGAATGGCTCCAATATCAAACCTATGATGTGACTGATGATCTAGTTGATTCACAGTATACAATAAAGGTTCTCGTGGGAAAAGGCTGGTATCAAGGAAATTTTGGGTTTCATGGCGGAAAAGAAAACATCTATGGCGATGCCTTTTTATTAAGGGCAGAGCTGCATCTAGAATACGTGGATGGCACACAAGAGATCCATGGAACCAATCAGGAATGGCAGGTTCGCACCGGTTCGATTGGGAAAAACAGCATCTATTATGGCGAAGATATCGATGAAACGATTCCTCACCAGTCTATTCAAGCGGTGAAGGAACACCAAGGCCCACAAGGGAAGCTAACTGAACGATTTAGCTTGCCTGTAAAAATAAAAGAAGAGCGCCCAGCGATTGCTTGTTGGCAAGAAGAGGGGGATTGGGTGTTGGACTTTGGTCAAAATATGGTCGGTTGGGTCACGTTTTATGATCAGTTACCACCCGACGCTCAAATCAAACTCGAGCATGCCGAGCTATTGGTCAATGGCAAGTTTTATCGGGAAAATTTGCGAGCCGCCCGAGCAGCATTCACGTATCGTTCCAATGGCAACCGACAGTGGGTTCGTCCGCACTTCTCATTCTTTGGGTTTCGCTATGTTCGGATCAGTGGCTGGCCGTTAGAGTGTCCCTTTGCTAAAGACGCCTTTATCGGACAGGTGATCTATACGGATCTAGAAACGACAGGGGATTTTCGCACGAGTAATGAAAAAGTGAATCGATTGTACCAGAATATTTTGTGGTCACAAAAAGGCAACTTCTTTGATGTGCCGATGGATTGTCCTCAACGCGATGAGCGCATGGGGTGGACAGGAGACGCACAGCTCTTTTCCCAGACAGCGATGTATACGATGGACACGTATGCGTTCTTTCGCAAATATTTACATGATTTGGCTAGCGAACAACCACATTTTGATGGTGCGCCACCAATGACTGTGCCGCATGTTCCGACAGATATCCAGCAGTCTGGGGCAGCAGTGGGCGTTTGGGGGGATGCCGCCACGATCATACCTTGGCATTTATACCGCTATTATGGTGAACCACAAATTCTCAAACAACAATTTTCTAGTATGCAAGCGTGGGTCGAACACATTGCCCGTAAGACGCATATCAACGGTTTATGGGACAAACAATTTCAATTTGGGGACTGGTTAGCTTTAGATGGTGATGATCCAGCTTCTCCGATTGGAGGAACCGAAGCAAAGTTTGTTGCGAATATATTTTACTGGCATTCCTTGAAAATCGTGGCGCAGGCTGCAGCTATTTTGGGCTATACTTCTGAAGCTAAGCAATATGATCAGCGTCAAAGAATGCTCAAACAAGCCTTGCGAGCAGAATATTTCACGCCGAATGGGCGCCTTGCACTCGATACGCAAACGGCTTATGTGTTAACACTGGCATTTGATTTGGCCGCAGATCATGAAGTTGCGGGGATTGTGCAGAAGTTAAAGGAGAGACTAAAACGAGATGACTATCATTTGAAAACAGGTTTTGTTGGAACGCCTTTTTTAAATTTAGTTCTTAGTAATTATGGATTAAACGAGATAGCCTACACGCTCCTGTTAAATAATGATTATCCCAGCTGGCTTTATGCGATCGATTTAGGCGCAACGACGATTTGGGAACGCTGGAATTCGCTGTTACCAGATGGATCGATCAATCCTCAAGGCATGAACTCGTTCAATCATTATGCTTATGGAGCAATTGGCCAGTGGTTCTTTGAAGGTGTTTTAGGCATTCAACAAGCATCATCCAGCAGCGGGTTTCGGCGCGTCCACATACAGCCCCAGATCCATTGGAGTATCAATCATGCCTCCGGCGGCATCGCCACACCGAATGGACGGATTGAGGTCGCTTGGGCTTACGTTGCCAAAGATATCGTGAAATTAGACGTTACCTTACCGACACTTACGCAGGCAATCCTTCATCTACCGGAAGTGGAGATTTACACCGATGAAGTGCTGACTGACCGCTGGTCTGAAGAAACACCCTTAAAAGCAGGGCAAAATCATTTTTATTTAAAAGCCGCAGCCTATCAAAAACCAATCATTTCTGCTGAAACTACGTTAGGGGAGATCCAACAAACCCCCTTGATGTATGTGCGCGCAAAGCAACGATTTGCTGAGTCAAAATTATTTTCCAGCAGCAACGTAAGGGACCATAAAAAGCGATCACTAGCTTATTTTGTCAATCAAGAAGTGATTTCTCAGACACAGTTGGCTGGTTTTATCGATGAAATGACGGCATTGATCAGAGGAGACAAGAACTGAGCCCGCTATACGAAGAACTGACTGGTCACAAGTCAAAGCGGTATCTATCGCTGAAGAAAAAAGCAGACGGATAATCTTCCTTCAACGGCTGGTTGATGGGATGAACAAGGGGGATAAAACGTCTGTTATCACGACAAATATTCCAATGAGTAAAACTATTTCAAGTAAAAATGAAAAATAGGAAGCGCCTCTTATGAGAAAAAAACCTCTCATATGGCTGCTGATGAAAAAAGGACCTCACGATCATCTATTATTGATGGCGAGGTCCTTTTGCATCTTTAATGCAGATTGAGATGGTATTTCATTGGTTACAAATACCCATAATAAAGAATCTGATGATTGGCATATTGCTGGTAGTCTTTTAGGCAGCGAATCGCTTGGCTATAATCTTCTGCTCGGAGATGGTCGATGTAGGCTTGGAAAAATTGAACCGTTGACAGTGTTTTTTTAGGTGAATTTTTAGGATTCGCCATTTTTTTATAGATTGAGGCACTAATGACACGGCTGCTCAACCATTGGTAGGTGCTGACCAGCAGATCATTGGGGCTGGCTGCCATGATCGCCATGTAGACTTCTGGCATCTTGTTCATATAATTGACGTAATCCATCTGCTGTCGGTACGTTTTGGCTTCATTCAGCAGCTGTTGAATGTCGTCAATCGCAAAACTCCCCAAGCCATCAGCAACCTGCTCAGTAGTTAAAATCAGCCAATTGACACAGATTTGCGTGATATCGGCCAGTTCTTTGATTGAAGCTTCCCGCAAAACGACCCCGCGGTTTTTCTTATAAGTGACCAATTTTTCGTGTTCCAGCTGTTTTAAAGCAGAGCGGATCGGGCTGCGGCTATAGCCGGTCGATTTGGACAAAGAAGCTTCCGAAAATGCTTCGCCGACTTTGATATTTCCTGTGAGGATCTCACTTTTTATTTTTTTATAGACAATGGTTTCGATGGTTTCTTCCAACGTCGTTTCCTCCATTTGTGGGTTTACAAGACCTTTACGTAGTTTTTACCCGTTCTTGATGACGCCTTTGTTTCAATCAAAGTATACTACATATTGTTAGTAGTATACTACTAAACAAAACGAAAAGTGAGGATTTTTTATTATGAATAAAAAACAGTGGGCTTTGGTTGGTCTCATTCACATTTTTGCACTAGGTATGCTGGCAGGCTGCGGGAAATCAGCAGCATCGGCGGATGCTAAGGATGGACAGTCAGTTGATAAACTGACGATCGTTCAAATACAAGATGAAACAAATCCAGACTCTGGTCAGAAAAATGAGCAGTTCCGTTCAGACATGTCAGAGGCGTTAGGAATTGAAGTGGAAGAATTAGAAGGTGCTGACTATTCAGTCGGGATCGAAGCGTTGAAAGCAGGGAAGCTGGATGTTTTACTGGTTAGTCCAATGAGTTATTATCAAGCCAAAAAAATCGCAGGTGCAGAACCACTAGTGACAACGACTTCAATGGGCCAAGAAGAATACAAAACGCTTTTCGTTGTTGGAAAAGACGATACCACGACGCAGTCATTGGCTGATTTAAAAGGAAAAAGCTTTGCCTTTGTTGATCCTGCTTCTTCTTCTGGCTATATGTACCCCAAGGCGAAATTAGTCAAAGAGTTGTCATTGGACCCCAATCAATTAGAAAATCCCGGCTATTTTTTTGATACTGTTGCCTATTCAGGCAAGCACGATTCCAGTTTGATGGGGGTAGCCAAAGGAGATTACGATGCCGCAGCAGTGGCTGGACAAGTCATCACCTCACTCGTAGATGCTGGGATGATCCAAGAAGACGATATCCGAGTGATTGGAGAAACAGAGACGATCCCGAATGCCCTCTTCGTCGTTCGCTCCGATTTGCCAGCAGAAACCAAAGCGGCATTGAAAGACTTTTACCTTACCTATGAAAACGAAGAGTATTTTGAGACCTTCTATGGCAGCAAAGAGGTTCGTTTTACCGAAGCAAAAGATGAAGATTATGAAGTGGTACAAGAAATGGTCGAGATCCTTAACTTAGAGGAGGAATAGTCATGGCGAATAACTTATTAGAAATCAAGCAGTTGAGCAAAACTTATGATGGGAAAAAATATGCGTTGTCGCAAATTGATCTGACGGTGGCAGAAGGGGAATTTATCGTCGTGATCGGTCCATCGGGTGCTGGGAAATCGACCTTTATCCGCTCAATCAACCACATGATCGACCCTTCTGAGGGGCAAGTGATCTTTGCGGGAACAGACATCACCCGTGCGAAGAAAAAGCAGCTGAGGCAGATTCGTTCAGAAATCGGCATGATTTTTCAACATTACAATCTGATTGGCCGTACCAATGTGCTTAAGAATGTCCTGCATGGGCGCTTAGGGAAAATTCCTTTTCGCAAAACGGCTTTCGGGCTGTATCCTGAAAAATACAAACAAGAGGCGGTCCAACTGTTAGAAAAAGTCGGTCTACAAGAGCAGATGTACCAGCGAGCCAATGCTTTGTCTGGGGGACAGATGCAACGAGTTGGTATATGCCGCGCCATCATGCAGCAGCCGAAGCTGATCTTGGCGGATGAACCGATCGCTTCTTTAGACCCTAACGCTGCGAAAGTCGTCATGAAACAGTTGCAAGAGATCACCCAAGAACGCCAGATCACCTGCATCGTCAATTTGCATCAAGTTGATTTTGCCAAGGCATATGCCACTCGGATCATCGGCGTCAAAGAAGGGAAGATCGTCTTTGACGGAAAGCCCCAAGAATTGACAGAAGCGATGATCGCACATATCTATCAAGGAAAAGAAGAACAGCAGAGGTTAACGCAAGCAACGATTCCCGTAGGAAAGGAGCAGTTGACCTATGGAGAAGCCTAGATTCGTGATTCCGTTGAGGGTTGAATCAAACAAAGGACGAATCTTGAACGGCTTGTTGGTAGTAGTAGCTGTTCTATTGTCGTTTGCCTATTTGCAAATCAATCTGGTGGAAGCCTTTCGGTCACTTCCAGCATTTGTGGGATTTTTTGTGCAAAACTTTTTCCCAGCAAATTTTACAAACATCCGTAGTTACTTGCCCTTGGTGGCAGAGACCGTCTTGTTTGCGATCGTTGGCACTTATCTCTCGGCTTTTTTGGCTTTTGTCTGCGGGGTGCTGATGTCAGAGCAGACGAATCCGTATCCGCTAGTGCGGACGAGTGTCCGCATGGTGATCTCTTTTCTGAGAAATATCCCGGTACTGGTTTGGGCATCGCTTTTCGTTTATATTTTCGGCATCGGGAATATGGTGGGGCTATTGGCATTGACCGTTGCGACCTTAGGTTTTCTGGCTCGTTCTTATGCGGATTCGATCGATGAAATCGGCAGCAGTAAATTAGAAGCGCTGCGAGCAGCAGGCGCCTCTTATTGGCAGATTCTTTTTCATGGATTGATTCCTGAATTTATTCCTTCTTGGATCAATTGGACTTTGTTTTCTTTCGAAATCAATATTCGTGCGTCTTCCATTTTAGGAATGGTAGGGGCAGGAGGAATGGGGATCATGATTCAGACCAATATTCGTTTATTTAAATACCGCGAAGCGTTTGCCCTAATTATTCTTTTAGTTTTGCTGGTGCTATTGACTGAATTTGCAGTCAATCAGCTTAGAAAACGAATTGCCTGATTGAAGGAGGAAGCGATGACAACAAAAATTGCATTATCTACGAAAAAAGAACGACTGCTGACTTTAGGCACGATTTGTGGCCTCATCTTGTTGCTGATCACAAGTGTGGCTTTGCTGGACTTGGAGGTCACGCGCTTTTTAAGCCGTTGGCAAGATGCTGGGACGATTTTGGCAAAATTTATGACCCTCGACTTTTCAAAAATCATTCCAGCGTTGGGCCAATTGTTTGTGTCCTTGTGTATGGCGATCTGCGGCTTATTCATCGGGTGGCTCATTGCACTGGTATTAAGCTTTCTTGGAGCAGCCAACACCACACCGCATCTTTTCCTTTCAATGCTTATCAAGGGCAGTGTAGCGGTAGTACGGGCCGTTCCAGCCTTAGTGTGGATCTTGATCGTGGTGGCTAGTTTAGGATTTGGGAATACCTCGGGGGTTTTGGGACTGGTTTTCCCGACGGTGGGGTATTTAACAAAATCCTTTATCAGTTCGATCGAAGAACAAGACGCGGCAATCATTGAAACGATGCAAGCCACCGGTGCCGGCTGGCTGCAAATGATCACAGAAGGCCTGCTGCCTAACTTGAGCAGCCGCTTTCTAGCCTGGACGTCGATTCGTCTGGAAGGCAACATTGCTGAGTCGATCTCACTTGGAATGGTAGGCGCCGGCGGGATCGGCATGCTCTTGACGCGGGCGATCGGTCAATACAATTATGGTGAAATTTCGATGCTGATTTTGCTGATCTTTTTCACGATGATCAGTGTCGAATTAGGGATCGGACAAGTCAAAAAACGAATGAGATAAGGAGACGATCAAGAATGTACACACGATTGCCATTAAAAGGAACCTATAATACAAGAGATTTAGGCGGTTATGCCGCAAAAGACGGAGCAACTGCTTGGAAGCGTTTCTTAAGAAGCGACAGTCTAGCCAATCTACATCCAGAAGATATCGCTTTTTTACAAAAGTATCAGCTGACGACCATCATTGATCTGCGGACGACCTTAGAGATCGAAAAGGAGCCAACCCCTGTGATCGACGGGGTGGAGAACTGGCCGATCTCCTTGATTTCAGAAACGATGGGGGACGTGACGCAACTGGAGCAGCCGCTGATTTTCAATATGGCGGAGCTGTATATCCAGATGATCGAAGACCGTAAAGAGCAAATCAAGCAGATCATGGAAACGATGGCGGCTGCCGAAGGTTGTGTGCTGTTTCATTGTGCGGCGGGCAAAGATCGGACGGGTGTGATCGCTATGCTGCTGCTTCAACTGGCAGATGTAGCAAAAGCTGATATTATTGCCAACTATCAAACGACGCACACCTATTTAGCTGCTAACCCGCTGGTAGCTCAGCAAGTCCAAACGATCACGAATGAGATGTGGTTGTCAGCACCTGAGTACCTGTTGCCCGTCTTAACGCATCTGGAAGCAACCTATACTGATGCGTATCATTATTTGCGGACGATTGGTGTCGCACAAGAGACCCTCGTTCATTTGCAAAGCAAGTTGATTGATGTGGCAGTGACGGTTTAAGGGTCACGAACAAACGGAACATCTAAGTGAGGGACTACTGCTTCTTTTGAAAAAGTAGTCCCTTTTTGTCTTAGTCACAATGACCGACGGAAAAATACGTCTTAAGTTTGATTATATTTATCGCTTGTTTTTTTATACTGAAGGTAGATAGAAAAAACGGAGGACAATCACTTGAAAAAAGCAATTAGTATGATCCTGCTCGTGTTAACGATCGGGACCGTCACATTGGTTACATGGTCTTATTTTACGAAAGATGATTCCAGCGAACTGGTTCAGCTGGTGGATCGTTTCAATCCGTTCGTACCGGAGAAAAAGGTCTATGTCAAAACATCCGACGAGTATGGCGTGTTGCAAGAACACGATTCCTACGAATATACACAAGAAGGAGTCAATGAAGATGGGCAAAAGATAAAAATCACGTTTTGGGCACCACAAAAGCTAAAAGAAAATGCCTACCTAGAGCTTGATGCAAAGGGCAAACATGTGGAGTCGTATCAAGAGGTGATCGAGCAAGATCTCCCTGACGCCGTCAAAGACGAGTTGGTTACGACTCATTGATCATCAAGCCTGCTTGAAAAAAGGACAGGAAGTCATTTCCCGCAAGTTGGGAGATGGCTTTTTTCGTGCATTCACTTAGATAAAAGCTCGCCAAGATTTGATTTAGGTGAAAAAGATTAGAGGATGATAGAATTTTCAGAAAAAATAGATAATTTTTTCAATTCTTAGTTGCAATAGCAGAAGCGTCTGGTATTCTCTATGAGGTAGTTAAAAAAAATATTCATATAATTAAAAATAGCAACAGTGAGAGAATCACCTTTTATGGAGGATCAACGGTTTTCAAGGAGGAACCTATGACAGAAAAAAATCAATTAAAAAAGCAGATGAAAACCAGACATATCACTATGTTGGCACTAGGTGGCGCCATCGGTGCTGGCCTATTCAAAGGCAGCGGTGAAGCGATCCAGTTAGCGGGGCCTGCGGTCTTGCTGGCGTTTATTTTTTGCGGGCTGATCTTATTTGTCGTCATGACAGGACTGGGACAGTTGGTCTTATCTGACCAAAAACAACATGGTCTTTCGGGCTTAGTCCAGCCATATCTTGGCGTGCATACAGCCGATTTCATTGACTGGATCTACTGGTCAATGTGGATGATCAACATCATCGCCGAAGCAGTTGCTGCCGCAAGCTTTTTGCAGTTGTGGTTTCCCAATATTCCAGCTTGGATCTTTGTGTTGATTTTGGCACTGCTCACGACCATCATCAATTTGTTTTCGGTTCGCTTGTTTGCGGAAACGGAATATTGGCTTTCCTGGGCCAAAATCAGTGTGGTGATCGCGTTGATCTTGGTGGGTCTCTATCTGGTTGCCACGCAAGTCTTTGATTTGGGCTTTTTCCCGACGATGAGGCAAATGACAGACTATGGTGGTTTTGCCCCCCATGGTCTCAAAGGATTTATCAATTCGTTATTGGTCGTAATCTATTCGTACGGCGGTTCTGAATTAGTAGCCATTACGATCAGTGAAGCGGAAAATCCCAAAAAAGCGATCCCGCAAGCAATCAAAGGAGTGATGACTCGGATTGCCGCTTTTTACATCATTCCCTTGTTTCTTTTACTGATCATTTATCCGTGGAATCAATTAGCCGATCCAAATGTCAGTCCTTTTGTGATGGTGTTTCAAAAAATCCATGTCCCATTTGCCTCCGACATCGTCAATTTAGTGATTATTTTGGCTTTGTTTTCGTCGATCAATTCTGGGGTCTATGCTTCTTCAAGAACGTTGTTTTTCCGATTAAGCAACAATGGCCAGAAAAAAAGCCGCTTTACGATGCTGAATAAAAACAGCGTGCCCCAACGAGCGATCATGTTTTGCAGCGGTACTTTATATCTTGGGGTCGTTCTTTCTTACTTTTTAGGCGACAAACTCTTCAATTATCTAGCAGGCTCCCTGTCTTATACTGTATTGCTGATCTGGTTGTTGATTAGTGCGGCGGCGTTTGTTTTGGTACGCAAGCAGAAGAAAATGGGCTATACGATTTTCTTGAGTGGGGCGATCCTTGCTCTGATTTTGCTGTTTGTCGGTATTTTGATCACTAACCCATTGGCGGTCACTGGCTTCACCGCACTATTGTATACGATCATTTTTCTTAGTTTTTATTGGAACCATCGAAAAATTGAGAAAACCAGTGAAAAAAGTTGAAGAAACGTCCCTTAAGACATAAACTGATGGGGAAGGAACCCCGCGTTCGGTTGTTTCTTCGGTTCTCAGGAATGTGACGATAAAATAAAGTGTAGGAGAAGACGAAAATGGTTAATTTTTGGACATTGATTTTCGGCACCCTCAGCTGGGTCGTGGTGGAAAGTCTGCTTTACAATCCGATGCATAAGTGGGGCAAGTTTTGGGCGAAAGAATCAGGAATGGCAGAGAAGATGGCTGATCAGCAGATGACGACCGGTGACATGCTCTTTACCTTTGGCGGCACGATCGTTGGTGGGATTCTCTTATCAGCAGCGACCTATCAAGTCGTCTATTGGTTTGCAACATTCGATCATGATGGTTGGCTGATGACCTCCTTGCAAGTCGCTTGCTTATTGTGGCTAGGGGTTTATGGGGTCGCCACCTTCGTGATGGCTGTTTACTCGGGACAGTCCCGCAAATTAGTCGGGCTGCACCTTGTGAACGGGTTTCTAGGAGTGATCGTTTTAGGACTTGTTGTCGGCTTGATTGGACAGTAAGCAACGATCATACCCCAGCGAGAGCGTTCAAAGGTCTCAACGAATCAATCCTAAAGAAAGCCGATCTTGTTTCAACAAGGTTGGTTTTTTTGTGCGTAAAATTATCCTTACTATAAAAAAAGGCTATAAAAGCAAATAATTTGTGCTATACTAAAAGCACTTTAATCTGTAGAAAACCAAATCCGCGGATTGCGGAAAAATCATCAAAGAAACAAAATTAGGGGCAACGAGGAGGAAAAAATGAAAACGAAAAGCATGTTAGGTAGAGGAATATTTGCTGCCGTTTGTTTAGTGACACTATTTTTCTTGACAAGCTGTAGCAGCTCAGGGGTTGACTCTGCAGCTGCGAATCAAGTATTGACCAATAGCAACAGTCATCAACAAAATGCCTTGTACGTTTTGGAAGATGGAAAGCTCACCGTCAATAAAACGCTGAGTTTTTTGGTCGATCCGAATCAGGAACCTGCGGACTTGGTAAAAGAACAAGAGACGCAATTAGTGCAGATCAACGAAACACTGCAAGCAGAGTTTCCCAAAAGCAAAGCACTGACTGCGGCAGACATCGGTCCTATGCACACCTTTGAAGTGACAAATGCCCAAGTGATCATTGATCAAGAGAAAAGGGAAGTGCGCATGACTGGCGATGATTTTGAGAAAGTATTCAAAATGGCGGACAACAATGACGAGCGTCTGATCGATGACGAACAAAACGAGTACGAGTTTTCGTATGAGGAAAACTAGCAAGTGACAAAAAAACGGCTGCCTCCGACGAGACAACCGCTTCAGACAGTAGACAAACCTTAGACAAAAATGAGGTTTGTCTTTTTTTCGTTGCAAAATTTAGTGGCTATTACGGAAAACATTTTGCGCAAGGAGTAAGTCCGCGACTTTGCGCTTCTGCTAAAGTGGCAGGCGTGTAGGTACCGTTGCCGCATTTTCTCGTATGATATTTCGAACCTGTTGGTGTAACGAGGACCGACGTTTGGGCTTGATTGCTAGCAGCGGCTGGCTGACTTTGTTCTGGCACAGCGGCGGCTGCCTGCCGTTCTTCCTCCGCCTTGGCTTGAGCGGCTGCTTGTTCGTTGGCAGCGATCGTTTGCGCCACTGTTTTTGTTCGAGCAGCTAATTCCTCATCGGGGGTCTTGAGACGAGCGACAGCATCTTCTGCACGAGCAAGGGTATCTTTTGTCGGCTCCGCCTCTGCCTCTGCCGCTTCCACCGCTTGGACAGCTTCTGCAACGAGTGCTTCTGCTTCTTTCTCAGAAATCTTAGTTTCTACAGTGGATAACCGACTTTCAAACGTTTCCTTGTTCAAAACCGCTTGTGCGACCAATTCTTTTGCCTGATCGAAATCCCTGCGCTCAAGAGAAGCTTCAGCGGTATCAAGGGCTTTGCCGATGGCAAGGTGTTCTTCAACTACCGCGAGCCGAGTAGCGAGATCTCCGTAGGTTTTACTCAAAGCATGAATCATCGTCACGGCTTCGTCGTAATTCTTTTGGTTTGGCTGGGTTTCGGCAAGCGCCAGTGCCGTCTCGGCTTTTTCCAGTGCTGCTTGTTCTTGTTTTTCAGCTTGCAAACTCGCTAGAAATGCACGAGAAGGTTTGACGGTGACGACTTCTTCTTTGGTGTTTCCACCCATTGAGGCTTGGAGGGTAAATTCCTGTTCCTCTTCATCTTCAAGTTGCACGGTGTAAGAAAATGTTTCGTCCGCCAGCGAAACCTCCACCCCGTTGATCGTCAGTTGCGCTTCTGGGTTGGTTCGCCCAGTAATCGCCGCTTCGCCTTGTTCGTTGGTAACCAGTTCTGCTTCATCTACGTGAAGCTCCGGTGTTGTTGCAGGAGTCAATAATACCCCGCCGATCAATAAGAGAAAACCACCCATAAAAATAACGATTTTGTTGCGAAGTGGTTTTTTCTTGATCAAACTAAGAACAAAAAAGATTCCGCTTACAACCATTGTCAAAAAACCAACAACAAAAATAAATATCCCCATACTTTTTTCATTTCCTTTCTTGTGAATATTTTAATTATAACATTTTTATTAACGTATCCGCCATCAATAACCGACTAGTAAGGGTTGCTGAGCGTACGGAGGGAGTTTAATTAGTAAATCATCAGATATTTTTATCAATAATAAATAGATTTAAGGTATTTTTTATTATAAAATGATATATAAAAGAGTTTTTTCGTTTGCGGTTGTTTTTTTGGTTAAACAACTCTTGGTACAAATCCACTTGTTTGCTTCATCACTGTAAAAAAATGTTTCGAACAAACGGTTGAGAGCGAGCAACTACTTGCAAACCAGCAGCTTTCCTTCGCTGCTTCCCCCAAATAACACCATAAAAAAGAGATTCCCCCTCACTTGCAACCAAGCCATTTCATTGATAAGAAAATCAGTATGCGCAAAAGGAGAAGCAATGAAAATCACACAAATCCAATGTCCCAGCTGCTTGGGTCAGTTAACCGTTGACTGGGAGAAAGGAAAAGCAGTTTGCCAGTATTGCTTAACGAAGTCAGTCCTACATTCGCCGCCAAAACAAACGCAAGCAGCTTCGAATGAACAGGTTCCCGTAGTTTTTCAAGAAGTCAAAGAAGGGTTTTATTCGTTTACCTTTAATGAAGACGAGGTAGCAAATGCCTTGAAAAAATGGCTGATCCAACAGGAATCAGTTCCTGAGGACATTGTCGTTCATCTTGAAGTCAGCGAGGTAAAACGATATTTTATTCCGATTTATGAATTTCAGGTGACCTATACGATGCACTGGGAGGGGGCATTTGGCTACGATACCCATTCCATTGCATGGGAAGGCTCGCATACGACCACATGGGAAAAGAAGCGCGGCGACCATCCAGATGAGACGGTCATACTCTATCAATGCGGCAGTTCGGAGGTGATCGAGCAAGAAATTCCTCAAAGCTTCGAGGTCAATGATGAAATGAAAAGAAAACCGCACTTTAGTACCGATCAAAAGGAATTTCAACAGCTAGTCTCAGCACATGCTATTCATGCTTTTCCCTTTGATATTGAGCAAGAGCAGGCGCTCTTTGGTTCTGAAAAACAAGCGGAATTGAGAGCCCATGCGAATGCGGTGATCCAGAAGAAAGAATCTGCCGATCATCTAAAAGAGCTGCACCTAGATCTTTCCCTGATCAGCTGTGCTACAGAAAAGCTCTACTTTCCCCTGTATATGGGCACCTTCAAGTACCAAGAGCAATCCTTTGAATTTGCGATCGACGGCAAAGATCCTGACCGAATGAAGCTGCCGATTATCCCACAGTGCCAAGAAACCTTACAAACGGTTGCGAATTTTTCAAAAGCTCGTAAGGTTTTTGGCTGGTCCTCCGTACTCTTTTTTACGTTAGGTGTGATCCTGATGATCTTGGCGCTATTCATTTCTGAATGGATCCCTCTAGGAAGAGTATTTAGGGCTGTCATAGGGGGGATTGTCATGAGTTCTCTGCCAACTGCAATCTATTGGGTAGTATCGGGGATATTGTTGCACTTTCTAAAAGAACAGTACCTCAAAACAGTCCAAAAATTTAGAGATGAGCTCCAAAGAGAATTATTAGGTAAGAAAACAGTTGGGACCGCTTTGTTAGCAAACTACGAGAAGTGTGGAAAGAAGCTTGCAAGAATGAGGAAATTTTATGAATGGCTCGATACGATCGCTTATGTGGTCGTGGTCGTTACCCTTATTTGGAACATTCTTCGGTTTCTTTGATAAACCATCTTGTTGAAAAGAAAAAACGATTCATAAAAAGGAGAAAAAATGAAAATCACACAAATCCAATGCCCCAGTTGCTTAGGGCGTCTAGAAGTTGATTGGGACTCAGGAAAAGCAGTCTGTCAGTATTGCTTGAATGAGCTGTTGATCAAACCAGAACAAAAAAACCAGGAACAAACAAACCAGGAACAAACAAACCAAGTCGTCTCGCTGAAAGAGTTGCCATGCATTCAAGGGACCGTCAAAGAAGGGTTTTATCCGTTTGCCTATGATGAAAAGGCATGTGAAGCGGCGTTGAAAAATAAACTAGCTTGGCAAGAGACCATCTCGGAAAGTATCTTTTTTGAGCTAGAGATGGTTTATCTCAAACGTGTATTTATCCCGATGTATTATTTTCAAATTGCTTATGATGCGCAAGTGAGAGGAAGCTATGTCCACGAGGAACAGCAGAGGGGGCGTGGGCGCATTACTGCCGACATTTCTTTACATAACAGCGGGAACACAACGGTTTTCAATGAATATTTCCCTACGGATACCCAAAAAGAAGCGGATTACAGTATCAATGGTAAGCTGCCGCTGCATCTTCAAAAAGGAGCCGCCTATTGCACGGATATGCAGCAGTTTTCGGCACTTAGTCAAGGCGCTCAGGTGCTGCCCTTTGATATTTCCAGAGAAGCGGCACTCTCTGATACCCATCTAATGGAAGTCTTTGAAGCAAAAGCCAAAGACCATTTGGTGGGAGCAGAGGTTGCCAATGAGGTTCAACTGACTCTTTTTCCGAAACAATGTGATACGGAAAAACTGTATTTTCCTTATTACATTGGCGAATTCAAGTATGGAAACCAAACCTATTCTTTCGTGGCTGATGGCACCGATGCTGAACGTCTTTTTCCAACCCAGCTTCCTGAATGTGAACAGCTGGTGCAAGTGAAGAAAAGTTTTTCGAAGACCAGTAGTGTCCTTTGGCAGTTCTGCTATACCTTCTTTTTTGTCGGATTATTTTCTGGAATTGCTTCGAGTTTTCTATTTGATGGCTTTTTATTACCGGCTGTTGCCTTTAGTCTGCTTGCTTCAGCGGTCATCTTGCTGATTGCTTGTCTTGCGACTTGGTACTTCTTGCTCGTACCAGAGGTCAAGTTTTTCTCAGAGTACGGCAAATTCAAAGCAGAACTTTCCCAGGCATTGAGTCAGTCGGATGCATCAACGGCTGCAGCGAAGAAAGCTTTTGAAACGCGGAGGAAGAAACTCGTTCGAAAAACAGTATTTTACAGCAGTCTGGAAAACATGGCGTATGAATTTGCCTTGATCCTTTTTTTAGCAATCCTGACTTGGTATTTCAGTTTTTATGGCTTATCGTTTCTAGTGCTGCTGGCGTTTGTCACCTGGAATACGATCCGTATTTTTACAACAAAAAGCTCCGATACCTGTATCGAAACGAAAGGATGATTCAATGGATATTATTCCGATTCAATGCCCCCACTGCCTAGGAGAACTAGAAGTCAATTGGGACGCTGGCACGGCGATTTGTCTGTATTGTCGTGGGAAAATGGTCATTAAACAATCTTTCGATCATACCAAAAGCCCGCATGCCAATCCTATGACAGAAAAACAGCTTGCGCTGACGCACCTTGCTGCTTTGTTGAAGAAAATCAGTCAGTCAGCTGCTGCCAACCAAACGATTGATCCTCTTCCCCTGGGAAACTCGCCAGCAGCTGGGGGTTCAAGTGATCACAAGCAGTCAGAGCAATCGGCAACGAATCAGACGTCTTTGATTCAATGGGCGCCACTCGATCCGGACAACGAGCGACAAACTCGTTTGAATGCTTTTTTGCAAGAGCAATATTTTTTGTTCTATTTCTTTGGAGAAAAACAAGTGTTGCCGCAGCAATTGCAAAGACAAGTCCTTACCAGTTTTCAAGTGCCTGAAACGGAGACGCCTCTGGCACTGCTAACGGCACAGATGACTGGCAAGAAAGCGGATGCGGGTCTACTTTTTGGTGTCGAACGAGTGTATTTGTGCACGTATAAAAGGAAAGAAAAACGAACAGCCAGTTTTTCCTGGAGTACTTGGAAAAATCTTTCCTTTGAGATTCGACATAAAATCTTTGGTAGTATTTTGGTGATTCAAAAGGAATACCGTATTCCTATTCAAACATTGGGCTATGCAACCAAACCGTTTTTGCAAGAGTTGCAGAAATTGCTACAAGAGTGGGGGGCTGACTAGTGCTGAGGCGGAGGATCAATGGGCAGTCAAATCAGGAATCAACTGTTTAGTTAGAAAACCAAAAAGAGCGTCGCAAACAGCGGCGCTCTTTTTCACTTCATGTGGTTTCCAACTCAGCATCGTTGGTTTCTGATAAATACTCGGCTTCATCGTTTAAAAGACTGGCCGTCGTTCGCAGCGTGTCGTAAGAATGCAAAACGGCAGCGAGGCTTTTTTGCGAATCACTGATTTTCATGGTCGTCGAATCGGCACTATCTAACACGACTAAGGCTTGTTGATTGATGGCTTGCATGGTTGCGGCAATGGTTTGGGTCAACTGCTTGGTCTGTTCAGCTAATTTTTGCATTTCATCGGCAACTACCCGAAAGCCAGCTGCCTGTTCGCCGATCCGTGCCGTTTCGATGGAAGCATTGAAGGACAGTAGCTTGGTTTGTTGTGCAATGCGGTCGATGTCATGCAGCACCGCTGACACCTGTTGGCTATCCATTTCTAAGGCATGGGTCGTTGCTTGATTTTGATCAGACAGCTGTTTGACTTGCGCCAAGTTCTCTGACAAATGATCGACTTGCTGGTGTCCGTTGGCCGAAAGTCGTGTCAGGGAAGCCGCACTGTCTTGTACTTTTTTGATAGTGACCGCTAAGGCTTGTTCTCTTTGGGTAATGTCAAAAGCGATTTTGACGACATTGACGACTTCTTGCTGCTCATCGAGGACGGGGAAGTAGATCCCTTCTAAAATCAGTTTTTCTCCTTGTTTGTTTTTCCGAATGATTTTGTCTTGAAACCGTTGCTTTGAGTAAAGCAGTTGATTCCAGAAAGCTTGGTAATCCGTACTGGCAGCATAATGGTCAAAACAAAAGGTCCGATGCGGCAAGCCAATGATTTCTTCTTGGCTATAACCTAGGATATCCGTCATGTTGGCATTGGCGAAAACAACTTCTTTTTGCGGATCAAAGACTATGACAGCGAGTTCTTGAAAAATAGCAGCGAGCAGACGGTTATTTTGTGTTTCATCTAATGTGAATTTCATACGTACTTACCTACGCCTTTCAGTTTTTTGGGAAGTTTACACAGCGAGTGTCTTACAGTTATCGGTGATGAAGGCAAGGCAGTTAAGAGTGCAAAAACCACCTTTTTTGTCGAACAAAATGCCTGGAAGCAGAAGGAAGCAAGATTCTTTGCATCAGAATGACTTGGTGGTACCCTTAAGGTCAACACGAACGATTTCAAACAAAAGGAGAGAATCGTATGACAGATAGAATTTCGTTGGAAAAAGCAGCCGTTGAATTTAGTGAGGCAAATGCACCGCACCCACGGATCTATGAATTACCGCCAGAAGAAGGGCGCGCACTATTGGAACAAGTCCAAGAGTCACCCGTCAATAAATTGGCGGTTGAGATAGAAGATCAGACCGTAGATACAGGCGAATGGGGGACCATCAATGTTCGTTTTGTTCGTCCTGAAGGAAATCATGCGATTCTCCCTGTCATTTATTATCTCCATGGCGCGGGCTGGGTCTTCGGCAGTGCCGCGACTCATGATAAATTGATCCGTGAATTGGCGGTACGAACCAACTCGATCGTCATTTTTCCTGAATATAGTCGTTCACCAGAAGCAAAATACCCAACGGCGATCGAACAAAATTATGCGGTCTTGCAGCAATTACCGGGATTTGTCGATGTCAAAGGCTTAGACCTTAGCCGTTTGACCGTGGCTGGCGATTCCGTAGGTGGGAACATGGCGACGGTTATGACCTTGTTAACGAAAGCCCGTGGCGGCATTCCGATCGCACAGCAATTATTGTTCTATCCTGTGACAGATGCCCGCTTTGATACGCCTTCGTATGAAGCATTCGGTGAAAATTATTTTCTGACCAAAGAAGGGATACAATGGTTCTGGGATCAATACACGACGGATGAAACACAGCGGGATCAAATGACCGCTTCTCCACTACGCGCGACCAAAGAGGAGTTAGCCGATCTGCCGCCAGCGTTGATCATTACAGGCGAAGCAGATGTCTTGCGGGATGAAGGGGAAGCCTATGCGCAGCATTTACGAGCAGCTGGCGTGGAAGTCACCCAAGCACGGATGCAAGGGATCATCCATGATTTTGTGATGGTCAATGCGATGGATCAGACCCAAGCCGCACGAGCGGCCATGACACTGGCTGTCGGTTGGCTGACGGAAAAAAATGTCCCCGCAGAATAAGAAACCGACGAAAGCAGCTTCTTTTTATGCGGTGTTCTGATACAGAAAAGGATGTATGGAGTGGAGCGATCCACTCCTTTTTTTGTCGGAAAAATTGAAAGACGTACCCCTGCAGTCTGAAGCAGATGCAAACGTTCTCTAAAAAAACTCGCTTTTATAATACAGATTTTAATAAGTGTTTTTCGTTGATAAATAAATAAAAAGTGCTATTATATGTATTGTGATTAATACAGTTTTTGAAAAGAGGTAATACAGTGAGTGCAAAAGGATCAGAAATCATTGTTGAAAGTTTAGAAAATCATCGGGTGCCTTATATCTTTGGGATTCCCGGTGCAAAAATCGATGGCGTGTTTGACGTGTTGAGTGATCGGGGACCAGAGTTGATCTTGGCACGACATGAACAAAACGCGGCCTTTATGGCACAAGCAATCGGTCGCCTGACAGGAGAGCCAGGAGTCGTCATTGCAACAAGTGGACCAGGAGCCAGTAATTTAGCGACTGGGTTGGTCACGGCAACTGCCGAAGGTGATCCCGTCTTGGCACTAGCAGGCCAAGTGAAGCGTTCTGACCTTTCAAAATTGACCCATCAAAGCATGAATAACGCGGCGTTGTTTGCGCCGATCACGAAATTCAGCAGTGAAGTCCAAGATCCTGAAACCCTTTCTGAAAATATTGCCAACGCCTTTCGCATCGCAAAAACAGCGAAAAAAGGGGCGAGCTTTTTATCCATTCCTCAAGATGTGACAGATGGAACCGTTCAAGGGGCAGCGATCAAACCACTATCTTCGCCTAAATTAGGCAGTGCCGATGCAGAAGATATCCAGGCACTCGTCGATCGGATCAAAGAAGCCAAATTGCCTGTCTTACTCTTAGGGATGCGGGCTTCAGGCGTGAAAGAAACACAAGCGATTCGTCAGTTAGTTGCAAAAATTGGGTTGCCTGTCGTAGAGACCTTCCAAGGTGCTGGAATCATTTCTCGTGAATTAGAAGAGCATTTCTTTGGCCGCGTCGGCTTATTCCGCAATCAGCCTGGTGATATGTTGTTGAAACGCAGCGACTTAGTGATTGCTGTAGGGTACGACCCGATCGAATACGAAGCCCGCAACTGGAATGCGGAAAAAGATGCCCGCGTGATCGTTATCGATGAAGTACCGATGGAGATCGATCCATTTATGCAGCCAGAAGTTGAACTGATGGGCAGTATCGCGAAAATTATTGAACAACTATCAAAAGCCATCGATCAGTATCACTTGAGCGAAGACGCCCAAAACTATTTAACGACGCTGCAAACCAAACTCAATGAAAAACCAGCGGATGTCGAAGGCAGCAACAATACCTTGCATCCCTTGGAAATCATTGATGCTTTGCAACAAGAAGTGACCGATGACATGACGGTGACGGTGGATGTCGGCAGCCACTACATTTGGATGGCCCGTCATTTCCGCAGTTATGAGCCACGGCATCTGCTCTTTAGTAATGGCATGCAGACTTTAGGGGTCGCTTTGCCATGGGCGATCGCGGCAGCGCTCGTGCGACCAAATACTCAAGTGATCTCTGTATCTGGCGATGGTGGCTTCTTGTTTTCTGCCCAAGAGTTAGAAACAGCCGTCCGTTTGAAACAAAACATCATTCACTTGATTTGGAATGACGGTACCTACAATATGGTGAAATTCCAAGAAGAAATGAAATATGATCGTGCTTCTGGGGTTGATTTTGGACCAGTTGATTTCGTGAAATATGCCGAAGCGTTTGGTGCCAAAGGCTTACGGGCAACCACCAAACAAGAATTGATGGCAGCCATCGAAGAAGGCTTTGCAACGGATGGTCCAGTGATCATTGATATCCCTGTGGATTATTCAGACAATGCCGATCTTGGCAAAACGATCCTACCTGATCAATTTTATTAAGACCAAAGGAGCATCAAGATGAAAGTGAAAAACAAAAGTTATTTATATCAGCATGGCACCCTAGGTGGGTTGATGCAGGATTTAATGGATGGCACGGAGCAAATCGGAAAAATGCTTGAATATGGCAATTTTGGGATTGGTACTTTGGCTGGTTCCAATGGTGAAGTGATTATTTTAGATGGTGAAATCTACCATGTAGACGAGTCGGGCAAGGTACAAGTGCTCCAAGGAAATGAAGGAACCCCCTATGCGGCAGTCGTTGATTTTTCTGCGGCGAAGCACCTGCAGGTCAGCCAAGAAATGACCGATGAAGAAGTGAAAAACCAAGTCCTGACAGAAGTCAGCCCGAATTTGTTTTCCGCTGTCAAGATTCATGGGGTATTTACCAAGATGCACGTCCGCGTTGCCCCAAAGCAAGAAAAACCGTACCCAAAATTCATTGAGATCATCCAGCATCAGCCGGAATTTCAAGCAGAAGATATCAGCGGAACGATCGTCGGGTTCTTTACCCCGTTGTTGTTCCACGGTGCTGCGGCCGCCGGTTTCCATTTGCATTTTATTAGTGATGATCGCACATTTGCTGGTCATGTCTTAGACTTTGAAGTGGCAGCTGGTGAAGTCGAATTGATGGAACTAGCCGAATTTCGTCAGCATTTTCCTATCGACAACCAAGACTACTTGCAGCGGGAGATCGATGTCGCAAAAATCGCCAAGGATATTGAAGCTGCCGAATAAGCAGCAGGCAGCAAAAAATAATTGATCGCCAGTAGAGTGGTCTCGGATCGAATTGAGCGCAAAAGTAGCAGTGAAGCCAACGCTTCACTGCTTTTTTTGTGCTTCCTTCTAATCGTGAGGGTTGCTGCAAAAACCTGGATACTTCGATAAAAAAGCTGGGAAATAGTCAAAAATCTGAAATAATTCTTATTTATGAGCAAATAAATTGATATATTTGAAGAATAATGATAATTTTTGTACTAATTAGAAGTATTTTGTTGAGAGTAATTACACTTGACTGATTTTATAGAGAAAAGAGGAAGGATATGAAAAAAGAGTTGACGACTGCGCAAGGAGCCAGTGTAGCGGATAACCAGAATTCTTTGACGGCGGGGCGCCGTGGACCAGTGTTGATCCAAGATGTCCATTTGCTAGAAAAACTGGCACATTTTAATCGTGAGCGGATTCCCGAACGAGTCGTTCATGCGAAAGGTGCGGGGGCTCATGGTGTCTTCCGAGTAACAAACGACGTAACGATGTACACGAAAGCGGCTTTTCTTTCAGCCATCGGGAAAGAAACAGACCTGTTTATTCGCTTTTCAACGGTTGCCGGAGAACTGGGGTCTGCGGATACGTTGCGCGATCCTCGGGGGTTTGCGGTTAAATTTTACACGGAAGCGGGGAATTATGACCTCGTGGGCAATAATACCCCGATTTTCTTTATTCGTGATCCGTTGAAATTTCCTGATTTTATCCATACCCAAAAAAGAGACCCGCGAACGCACTTGAAAAATCCAGAAGCGGTGTGGGATTTTTGGTCCCATTCACCGGAATCCCTCCATCAAGTCAGCCTGTTGATGGGGGATCGGGGGTTACCGGCAACCTTTCGCCATATGCATGGGTATGGGAGCCATACATTTGCTTGGATTAACGCAGAGGGGGAACGCTTTTGGGTGAAATATCATTTTCGGACGGATCAAGGCATTATGAACATGAGTGCAGCGCTCGCAGCAGAACTTGCGGGAAGCAATCCTGATTATCATATTGAAGATCTATACAAAGCAATCGAGGCAAAGGAGTATCCTTCTTGGACACTCTATGTTCAAATCATTCCCTTTGAAGAAGGCTGGTCAGCTGCCGTCAATCTTTTTGATGTGACCAAAACAGTCTCACAAAAAGACTATCCGCTGATTGAAGTGGGACGCATGACCTTGAATCGCAATCCAGAGAACTATTTCAACGAAGTCGAGCAAGTCACTTTTTCACCGGGCAATATCGTTCCAGGGATCGATTTTTCACCGGACAAACTATTGCAAGGTCGGCTGTTTGCTTATGGTGATGCGCATCGCTATCGAGTTGGACCCAATAGCAGCCAGTTGCCGATCAATGCGCCGAAAGCGCCCGTCCACAATCACCAACAAGATGGCTTCATGAATACCAAAACGAATTCTTCAGGGATCAATTATGAACCGAACAGTTTTGATGGCGTCAAGGAAAACCCGCATGCCAAGGGCATCCACTATTCGTTAGAAGGAGAGATCGGTTCCTTTGATTACGATGAAGACTATTATAGCCAAGCAGGTGATTTTTATCGTTTGCTCTCAGAAGAAGAACGAACACGCTTGATTCAAACGATTGCGGGAAGTTTGGGACAGGTTCAAAATCAACAGATCAAAGAACGGCAAGTCATGCATTTTTACCGTGCGGACCCAGAATACGGCAGACGAATCGCTGAAGCAATCGATGTGAACATTTAAGAATGGAGGAAAAAGAATGTTACTTTTACATGTAGTTTTTGGCCTTTTATCTTTTGTCGGAGCAATGATGCTGGGGGTGGCCTTCAAAGGGCAGCTGCGAGAGCTTTCAAGGCTTCAGCAATGGGCAGTCGGTTTGAGTTATACGGGCACGCTGTTGACGGCGATTTTGGGGATCTTGTCTGCATCTTCTCATCCAATCATCGTACTCATGACCCTCGTAGGCGCACTGGCTTTTACGAAACGGACATTTTTAAGTGCAGATCAATCCAAAGAGCAATGATTGCTGATAGTAGCGGCGTAGAAGGAAAAAGCGTACTTGATTAACTGGAAAATTCCCATATAAAGCTGCTTCCACTAAAAAAGAACAGCTTTATATGGGAGGATTAGTCAGGCGTTCGTTTAAAGGCGACAAGGAAATATCAATTCTCTTTCTTTGGAGAAGCGGCGTGAATGATTGGAATTACTACGTATTATCAAGAACGACCAACCGCAAAATTCTCGGATTGATTCGATTCAAAAGATAATTCCAATCGGCAGCGTCGGGTATTGATTTTAATAAGACACTTTCAACATCCAGTAAGTATTCAGTGGCGTATTCGGAGTAGTTAGTAATGAGAAAATTAATGTTTTTTTCTTTTAAATACTCGTGGGAGAGTTCGTTTGAATCAGGGTAGTACATTTCATGATAAACGCCAAGATATTTTCGGATAATACTTTCGGAGTACTCACAAACATATTCATTGCCTTCAAAAATAACAGCTATAGTTCTCCGCGTGCCCCAATTCTCTTCAATGATGGCTTCCATGTGGAAGGTGAGGCTGGCACAAAAATCATCCAAATGGTCGAAAGAATAGAGTGTTTTCACAAGAGGATGTGAGAGCAAAAACTGGCGATTTTTTTTATATTCAGCCGCATATTTCTCTTTGACGAAAGCATTCAAATCATCGATGTTGACGTTCATCGTTGGCGATAACAACTCACGAAGCTTGAAAATAGTGAAGAATGACTCTAACCAAAGCAAATCTTTTTGTTCATCAAAGCTGTTGCCGCGATTTTGGACATAAAAATCAGCAGTGATCTGTTTGATCGCGGGCCAGTGGTTATAGTTAAGACAAAACGCTTTGCTTGTTTCTAGATCGGTGTTGAGTTTGCGACGACAAATGATGCAAGTCAAAAGATAGATTGCTTCTTCTTGAGGAAACTCAAAGGTAAAATAACGCTGGATAATCATTTTAAGGTCCTCATAATTTGAAAGTAAACCATTTTTTTTAACTAACTCGCTTAGTTCTGGAGAGGGGGCAGCAAGTAAACCGCGTTTGCTGCGCTCCACGCTAATATAAAGGATATAAGCAAAATAAGAAAACGAAGAGCTCTGTAAGGCCTTCGTTTCCAAAAGGTCAGTGATTTCCATCACCGCATCTTGTACATGGATCGAGGGAAATAACGTGTGGACATTAATGTCAGACTCGTAGTAAAAAAGACAGAAAAATTTTCGTATATCGATCTCCGAACCTGCCAAAGAGACGGGATCCGTTTTGATTTTTAAACAGAAAGGGGATAAAAATGGCTGTATTTTCCGGAAGTAGCTGATCAGCGCTTGTTCAGAAATATTAAGCGTTAAGCTCCAATCAAAGAGGGTTTGCTGCTCATCATAAAAAATACTTTCTAAAATCTGGAAAATCGGTTCATCTTTTATCAATTCTTGCTTTTGCTTTCGATACCTATCATGATCGATTTCTTCAAAAAGATACCCGATTTTTGCTGTATGGATCGCCATAGCCCCTTTAAAATACTCTCGCAAGCTAGCAATGTCAGTAATCAACGTACGCGTACTGCTCTCGGTCACTTCAGCGAGTTCTCCCAGTGTACGGGAGGGACTTTTCTCAAATTCATTCAACAATTGCAGCCAGCGAATCAACGTGCGGTTTCGCATGAATTTTAATTGAAATGTTTTCATGTCAGCCTCCAACAAAATAAGTTTAAATAATTATAGCATAATCATTTACACAGAGAATGAAACGTTCAACTGTTAGGCGTTCTTGCCACAGTGCCTTGAAGGCTCTGACTACCAGCAAAACATTTCCGGGAATATCAATCGTTCACGGTAAGTATAGCAAGGACCTGAGAAACCAATTGCCAAAAATCATACATAAAGGAGGAAAAAGAAATGGACCGTCGAATTATTTTTTTAGCAAGTACCTATGTTGTATTGGGGATGGTGAAGGTTCTACTGGCTTTTCCTCATACAGAACATTCTTTTGGTTCCCAAGTCAATATAGTAAAAAACATGTCCGATTTTGCTGATCGATCCGCCGATGCTGCTTCTTTGATTGATGAAAAACATCCCGAACACGAAAATGACTTCTCCGCAGAAAGAGCGAGACCATCTGTCGAGTCCTTCCAGCGAATCATGCTAGAGGAGGTTTTTGAGAAGGGAAAGATGGCACCAGCTTCCCAAAAGATGACCGATCAGATGATGCGAAGCAACTACCCGATGACCTATCATGGTCAGCTCAGCATGGTGTTATCCGGAATCACCCTTTATGGACAACGAGGCGAGGAGGCTTCCATTTGTGTTTACAACGTTTTTGAATAAAAAAGATCAGCGTAAGTTGAGTATTTACAAAGAACTGGAGCATGCGCCCTTCATGACACGATCGAGGGAGCAAATGATGGATCGTTTAGGCATGTCTCCATTTTTAGTAGGCAAAACGGTAGAAGAATTAGCTGCTGATTTCGTTCAGTCTGGCTTACAAAAAGAAGTAGCACTCAGCTGGGATGGTGAGACAATAGAACTGCACACAAATGGGCGATTTACTTCTGAGCTCCTCTTTTCTTACTATGCTGAGAAATCTATCAAATTTTCACTGTTTACGGCCATTTTTTGTGAACGCCTCCATTCCATCAACAGCTTTGCTTTGGATCACTTTTTAAGTCATACAACCGTTTATAATGAATTTAAGGAGCTGAAAAAAGCGCTGCAGGCATTGGCGATTGACATCAATAAAGAGTTTAAGTTAGTAGGGGATGAATGGCGCATCCGAGAAGTTGCCTTGCTTTTTTTTAGTATGATGAAGCGCTTAGACCCATTACGGACCCTTCAGAGCGCGAAAGAAATCAATCATTTTGCGCAACTCTTTTTCGGGTCAGCTTTTTCCGATAACTATTCTTCGTCTCTGGCTTTACGATTGAAGATATATTTAGGGATTGTGACGGTTCGAATTCGAAATCAGCATTATTTAGCGAAACTTTCAAACACTTCTTTAGCAAATCAAGTGGCGAGCCAGAAACTTCCAACGATACAAACATGGTTGCGCAGTAGAAAGACCATGGAGGAAGATTTCATCAAACAAGAAAGTCTCGGATTGTTAAACTATTTGATTGTGGAAGGTTGGCTTGAGGAGGAACGGTTCATGCAAGACTCTTGCCCAGAGATTCTTCGCTTCAATCAGCTGTTTATGGATTTTTTGACGCCACGATTGAAAGAAAACAGTCGCCAATATGAGGTTCGCCTAAAAGATCAGCTAATGAAGATCCACTATGAGTTGGTTCATTTTCCTTTGTACGTGAAATACAAGTATACGATGACAGAGGTGACGTACTTTTTCGAAGCGTATCCTGAATATGTGGAATGGTGTCGGACATTTTTGGAAAAAAATAAAAAGGAGCAGGTTCTATGGGAAGCAAAGGAATTTTTATTTTATCGTTACTTGCTCTTACTAGTTACCACGATTCCGATGAATGAAATTATTGAACCATTGTATGTCTGCGTCGACTTTTCATTCGGGGAAGCCTACAATCACTTTATTAAAGAATCGATTTCCCGTATCGTCAATCTGAATATTTTATTCCAACGTAGTCCCACGTTGCAAACCGATTTGATACTTTCGGATATTGTTTTGGCAGAAAACAGCAGCATCGATCAAGTTTGCTGGTTAACACCACCAAGGCCGACAGATTGGGCGATTCTCACAGAAAAAATCCTCGATTTGCGAAAAATGAAGTACGAATAGGGAGGCACTCAGTACAAGATTGAAAGCAAAGGACACAAAAAAACGATTGAAACACAGTTGTTCAACTGGCAGCCACCCATTTGAACAACTGTGTTTTTTTCTGATGACGCCAGAGGATCTTAGGCAACAGAAAAAAACTGCTGAAGCCGAGGATCGACAATGCGTTGGATGCAAAACGTGATCTTTTATCAGTAGACCCATTCTCCAAAAGCTCGTTCTCTTTCGCTAGGGCGGGAGTCATTTGCTTGAGTCGAAAAAACGAAGCGTAGTATAATAAAAGAGAATTGATATTTATTTACTAATTGGATGGCAAGATGTTTTTTCAATAGAGGTTGTTAAGAGGAAAAAGAAAGAGAAAGGATTTCGCCTATGAAGCATTCGCAAAAAGGGGTAGCGCTTCTTTTGGTTTGCGGACAACTTTTAGCTGGTGTGCCAGTTTCAGCTGCGGTTGTTGCATCAGAAAGTACGACCGTTACCCAAACATCAGAAACAGCTGCACAAGCAAGTGACAGCAGCACAGCAGGGACGATCGAAGAAGCCGCTCCAGCAGTGGAAGGACAAGTGCCCGATTCTGAGCAAGGATCGGTACCTGTAGAAAGTGTACCAGAAGGATCTGAGACAGCGCCGGAGGGAACAGAGCAAACCGAAGAACCGACCCCAGTTCCCCAACCGACCCCAGAGCCAGAGCCAGAACCAGAACCAGAGCTACCGAGTAAGCCAGAGCCTTCTCAGCCAGAAGAACCAACGCCAGCACCCAAACCAGAAGAACCCACACAGCCTGTAGCGCCCAAACCTGAAACGCAGCCAGAGAAGCCCAAACCGTCAAAACCTGTAGAAACGAAACCGACACCAGAAGCAAACAGTGAAGCAAGTCAAGCAACACCGGCGGCTGTGTCACCGATCATGCCACCAAGTACCCAAGCACCAAGCGCGCCAAGTCAATCCGATCCGACACCGCAGCAAGGCAGCGAAACGACCTTGACGGTCACACCAGTAAAAGAAGTGTGGGATTTTATCCAAGAAATTGGTGAAGATGCCCGAGAAATCGGCTTGAAAAATGACTTGTACGCTTCTGTCATGATTGCACAGGCTATTTTAGAGTCAGGTGGCGGGCAAAGCAGACTGAGTCAGGCGCCGTACTTCAATCTTTTTGGTATCAAAGGAACCTATCAAGGACAGGGTGTCGCTTTTCGGACACAAGAAGATGATGGTTCGGGAAATCATTATACAATCACAGCAACTTTCCGCCAATATACTGGCTACAAAGAGTCATTGATGGACTATGCTCGCTTGTTGAAAGAAGGGATCGGGCAGCAGTCTGATTTTTATAAAGGCGTATGGAAATCAGAAGCGGCTTCTTATCAAGAGGCTGCCAGCTATTTGACTGGTCGGTATGCCACAGATACGACGTATGATCAAAAGCTGAAAGCATTGATCGAAGCCTATGCGTTGACCCGTTATGATCAGAAAAAACCTGATGTGACCGCAAGTGAGACGTATCTTTTTCCTGTTGAAAAAGCCGTTGTCACTTCTACTTTTGGTCCACGTTGGGGAAGCTTTCATCGAGGTGTTGACTTTGCCGCAGCGTTTGGGACCCCAATCCTGGCGAGTCAATCTGGAACGGTCATCCGTTCAGAGGTACATCCTTCTTGGGGGAATTATGTAGCGATTCTCCATGAGGACGGGATGACGACACTCTATGCCCACAATCAACAGAACCTTGTAAAGGTTGGCCAACAAGTGAAACAAGGAGAAACGATTGCCCTCATGGGCAGTACAGGCAATAGCACAGGAGCACATCTGCACTTTGAAGTCAGTGCATCGCCTAGCTTGAGCCAAGCGCAATTGGTCGATCCAATCGCTTTTTTAACAAAATAAGAATAGTCAAAAAAGAGAGTATCAGAGATGCTTTCTTTTTTTTTGCCTTTTTTTTGAAAGTATTGGAACAGCAAGTTTTTAAATTTTTTTTCAAGAAAATAAAAAAAAGTTTAAAAAAAGCGTAAGAGGATTTTATATAATTTTCACATAACAATAACAGTTGCTATTCCAAGCTAGTTTAGATGGAACGTGGTTGTGATTGTTATCAAAGAAGTGAGAGAGGAGGATGAGCTATTGCTTCAAAGAAATTAAAGAAGAGCATTGTTTTTAGTTTGTGCCTGTCTGCACTACTGCATCCCTTATTGACGACGTCAACTCTCCAAGCTTATGAAGGAGAAACGGAAGTTTTAAGTGAGCAGGTCGATCCGCAAGCAACAGGAACACCCGATTCGGAAAATTGGCTGCCTAGCAGTGAGACTGATGATACCGCCAGTGATGATCAGTCAGAGCAAGTGTTGCAGCCAGAGACACAGGAAAGCAACTCAAACAATGATAAAAGCAGTCAAGAAGCACCAGAAAATGAAACGGATGAGTTTTCTCAGCTGCCGTCAGAACCAGAAAATGATGACCTTGAAACGGTAGAATCAACCGATTCGTGGGAAGAACCAGAAGATTCGGAAGAACCAGAACTTTTTTCTGAAAATGAAGCTGTTCTGCATATTACGATTGAAAACCAGCAGCATCTCCGAGCAGTTTTATTAGGAGAAACTTACACGTTAGGGAGCGGCAGCAGTCAAAATTACAGCTCAATTGATGATGAGACCCATCTTGTACTGACGTTCCTCCAAAGTCTGCAATTGACCGAGCCGATTAGCGGAATCGCCAGAAAAGCCATCACATTTGCTGGCGGCAATGAAGGAGTCACCATTTCCCAAGCAGCTGCGCAAAACAATACTGAAAACACGATGGTCTTTCTTGGTGCACAACGACTAGAATTTGAGAATCTGACCTTCTCAAATATTACGAGCGCCGGCGGACTTGTTCAAACGCAAGGATCGGTAAACCTGTTGTTTACGAACGTGAATTTTGTGAGCAGCAATGCGACTGGTCGATTCAGTAGCAACAATCAAGCGACGATCACCTTCACGGGGAATAATCGCTTAACGACTAGTACAACAGCGATTCCCGTATTCTTTTCTGCCAATCGGATCATGGTCAATGATCATTTTCACGCAACGATCGCCGGCAGCGGATCGAATCCATTTTTCGAAGCGAATCAAATTGTTTTTGCAGAAGAAGCCGATTTTCGCTTGGAAAAGAACAACAATGCCAACAATGGCGCAGTCGTTCGGCTAACAGGCAGTGCGCCTGTGATGACGCTGGGACAAGACAGTCACGTCTACGTCCGACAAACAGGAATGTTTGTGACGGTAACGAACACAACACAAGACAGCATCGTTCATCTGGAAAACGGTGCGCACTTCGACGGTGGGTTAGGCCAAGGATTTTCGGGAAACACTACATCAACAATTGGCGAACTGCACTTAGCCAGTCGTAGTAAACTAACTTTTAGTGAATTTGGCTCTGTGTCTGCTTTTCCAGCAATCAATATCGGACGAGTATTTAAAACTGAAGCAGCCTCATCAGAAGCTCAAGCAGTCACTCTTGAGGGGAATCGCTCCGGAGGAACAACTGGGGCATTTGTTCACTTGCGAAGTGCCAATTCAATTGCTGAATTAGGCAGTTACACGAAAACGACGATTCAACAACAAGGCCCCATGTTTACAGGGGTCGCCACCAGTACGATCACCATCGGCGACCATGCCGTGATCGATAATACCCATAGTTTTGGCTTCAACGGGAGTGTCAATGTCAATGCGATCGATATTGGGAATCACGTTTCATTGAACATTCAAGAACCGACAAATGCAACGACAGGTTCCGCCTACAATACCTTTTTTGCTAGAAGCCGTTTTACGGTCGGCGAGCACAGCAGCATTAGTGTTCCACGACGAAGAACGGTTAGTACCTTAACAACGAATGCTGTGATCCGCTTAAACCTTGCTGGCGGCAGGATCGTCTTTGGCAAATACAGTACACTGGAAGCAAACCATCGCGGCGCTTTGCTTCATGCGCAGCAAGCCGAAGTTGTTTTTGAGGAAAATAGTCGTGTCGAAGCGGCCCTGAGCAGAGGGGTCACCAACGGCACTGCAGTCAGAAACTTCACCTTGAAGCAAGGGGCGGAAATGGTGCTTTCAGAGCACACGGCCAATCAACAAGCTGTAGCAAGATTCAATGTGCAAAGTAGTTTTCTGATGGAGCGAGGAGCCAAACTGACATCCACCCGCAGTTCTACAGGAACTCAGGGCATGGTGCAGTTTTCCTCGGCTAATGCCCGTTTTGTGACAGAAGAAGAGGCGCAGATCCATCTAACGCAAAGAGGACCATTGGTCATTGGAAATACCTCCTCGGATGCCTTCATAGGGGCACGATCAGAAGTGACGCTCAATACAACAAGCGGGTTTACTGGAAATACAACGATGCGTCGTTTAGACGTAGGACCAGGTGCGAAGATCAACGTGACTGAACCGTCTACTAGTGCACTGAATCTGCAATATTTTACCTTTACCACAGAAATTTTGATTCGAGAAGAAGCGGAAGTGACTGTCACACGAACCAGCAATGTGAATGGTCCAGCCTTTCGCTTAACCGGATCAAGTTCACGCTTTACGACATTAGAGGGAAGTAAATTGACAGTCAGTCAATTAGGAATGGCGTTGCGTGGGGTAACAACGACCGATGTATCTCTTGGGAAGCGTTCCATCAATACGATCCAAACGGGTTGGGGGTTTACCGCCAATTATACAATTCGTTCGTTCGTCTTAGAAGATCAAGGAACGTATCGTTACACACAGCCAACGAGTGGTAGTACCGCGCCGGCTGTAGGAACCAATTACGCTTCTATTCGAGTCGCACAACGCTTTGTACTTGGAGAAGAGGCAGATTTTCAAGCAACGAGAGCGAGGACGACTGCGGATTCACGTTTTATTCTATTGAATTCAGCGAATTCTACGGTCTTCCTTGGCAAAAATTCTACATTCGACATTAGCCAATCGGGTGGCGTTTTCCAAGTACAGGCCACCTCAACCTTGACTTTAGACGAGGGCGCTAAGCTCAATGTATTGACGGAACGTGGGTTGAATACAGCGACTGGTGGTGCTGGTGGTTTCAATCTAACCAATGCTTTTGGGACGATCAACGTTGGGAAAAATGCGGAGTTTATTGTCAGAGATGGCTACCAAAACCAACGAACGACAGCAGAATTTACGAATCGGCCCTTAGTAAATGTTGGTCGTACCTTTAATGTTGGAGAAGATGCAACGGTGTTGATTGAAACGACGATCAATAAATCCCTGTCAAGTGCGGTGCTGTTTTTCCGACAAGCGAATGCCCAGTTGAATCTATCGAATGTAAAATCTTTCGAATTAGCGCATCCAAGTGCAGTGTCGGGGGGAAGCAACGGCAATCTGCAACGGTTGATTCGTTCCCAAACAAACTTCTTAGCAAATGGACTACGCATCAATGTGATGCATCAAAAACTCACGCTATGGCAAGGGGCGAATCAGACAGCCGCTTCGTCACCAGCTGAAGAGTTTATTAATCTGTCTGGTGTGTTCCGTATCAACAGAAATAATGGGACAAATGCGAATGGGTTGCCAGCAGGCGTCTGGTCAGGCGCAATGAATGCTGTTTCGCAGGCTTTTCTGATGACCGCTGAATCAGTAACGGGGTCAGTGACCTCCACTGGCAATAATACACCGATTGAAACGGCGATCGCCCGCAACAATTTTAGTCGGTTACGCTTTTCTGAACCGGAAGGCTTGATGGCTCGGATCGATCCCTTGAGTGACCAATCCACGGAAATCACCGGGTTCATGTATGAGGATGCTCAAGCACGAATCACTTATCAGAATACTGAGGGAGAAACGGTGATCATCACCAATGAGACGGTTTCTGAAAGTGGCGAACGCATGATCCAATGGGGAGATTATCGTGATGAAAATCAGTTTTATCGCTACTTTACGATCAAACTAGCAGAAAATGAACGGTTAGAAACGGGCAGCAAGCTGAATGTTTTTCTTACAAAACCGGACCACGATTTTTACATTGATATTGATGTAGAAGTAACCGTCATCCAAGGGGTAGAATACCAGGCATTTAACATCACCCTCGATCGGCAGACGATCAACCAATTGGGCACGGAAGAAGAATTGCATAAATTGATTGTCGAAGAAAGTGAAGCTTCGGCACGCGATGTACTAAGCGATGCAGATTTGTCTGAAGAGATTCGTCTGGCGAAAACCAATCTAACAACAGACGTGACGGAAGATGGTACGTATTTTGCCGTATTAGAAGTCGGTAGAAAAACCTATGAGTTTACGGTTGGGATCGATATTACAAGTAGTTTAGAGCAACTGTCCGTGCGGATACCGACTCGCATGCTCTTTGAATCAATGTATGACAGTCAAGAAAGCAATCGTGTCTTCACGAGCCCTGAATACGAAATCCGCAACAACTCGTATGTAGGGGTAGATGTCAAAGTCAACCGACTAATTCTTGAAGATTCTGCTGGGATCGTACTGTTGAAAGAGGAAGAAGATCCATTGGATTATGCTGAGCCAGATCCAGACTCGGAAGAAGAACACCCAATCTTGACAGAACAAGATATTTCGCAACCGTTGTTGGCGTTGAATTTAATGACAGAGCAAGCGACGGTTCGCCTATACGATCAGATGCCTGAAGCGGACTTGCTTTCCATGCCTGCCCGCAATCAATCAGCGATGACCTTAGGCGGAACTTTTTACGGCAATTACCCGCTTTGGATCGTTGATTCAGAATACGAAGAAGGCGGGTACTACGAGGACAATCTACGCCCTCAATATCGCTTTGTTTTAAGATTCGTTCCTAAATAATACAAAGGAGTGGTTGTAATGACAATGGAAAATCCAAAGAGAAATAAGCTGTTTTTCCTTTTGTTACTGCTCTCCTTTCTGGGCGGTATCGGTTTTTATTACTTGAATCAGCAACAAGTGAATGTTCCTGTGATCAGCGCCGATCTTTTACCGGAAATCGGCGATGCTTCCGATCGTGAAGTAGCTGAAAGAGCGCAAGAGGTAGCAGATGCGAATTATTTTACGCTGACTATCAATCCTTCTGCGGTTTTTGAAGCAGGCGATCGCGAAGGATCCATTGAGATCATCAATCCGGCAACTAATGTCTATCCGATCGCAGTGGATATTCATTTAAATGAAACCGGAGAAATGATTTATTCTTCGGGTGCAATTTATCCAAATCAGCAGATTTTGACTGCTAAGCTTGCTCAACCCTTAGAAAAAGGCGAATATGCAGCCACAGCAACAGTCAACATTTATGACCCAGAAACACATGAAAAACAAGGAGTCACAGAAGCAGCAATAACGATAAAAATTCAGAATTAATTGAAATCAAAAGGAGAATGAAAAATGAAAAAAATCAACGCAATTGTATCAGGAAGCATCGCAGTATTGACTTTATTAGCTGGAGGTGTAACCGCGGCAGCGACGACACAATCCATCAATGCGGAAACCAGCGGGGATGTTCAAATCAACGGGATCATCGGCAGCTTTGACAACACAACCCCTGGACCAAACCCTGGTGACCTTAATGAGTGGATCAATGTAACGATTCCAACGACCGCTTTGTTCTATACGACGCAAGAATCAGGACATCAAGAAATCGTGTCTCCGACCTATACGATCACCAATAATTCTGCAAAAGGAGTGATCGCTACAGTGGCGGATGTCATTGACCCGGTAACAATCGAGCCAATCAAGCAATTAGCAGTCAATGAGATTGACTTGATTACCGATGGAGTCGTGGATGTGTTAGAAACCGACCTATTTGAATTAGGATCAAATCAAACATCTGGAAATGTAGGTGAGTTTACTTTTTCTGGAACGGCGACGCCTCAACAAGATGAAAAAGAGGTCAATCCAAGTTTTAAATTGGTTCTAAACTTTGCCCCAGTGGTTGAGTAAGACAAACGGAAACGCGAGGAGGGAACTGTGTGAAACATGGTCATTGGAAATATGTACTAATCGTCCTCCTGTTTGTTTTGTTTGTGATACCTAGCCAAAGCTTTGCACAGACTGCGAGTGGCAATGCAGGCACTCGTTCTGTGCAAGTCCAAGGGCGTATCGGAGAAACTGACGACAAGCTGGATGAAGAACAGCTAGATTCGGATGCCGTTGGAGACGATGGGAGAACCAAAATCGTCGCAGATGTTTCGGCTATTAACAAAGGCTCATTACCTAAAACGGGAAGTGAGCAAGCAAAAATAGCATCAATCGTGGGTTTATTTTTATTAATCATTTCTTTTTACTTGTTTAGTAGTAGGCAATTAAGAAGGAACTAAAAAGAGATGACTGTCCGAAATCAAAAAAGAAGCAGTAGCAACAACCAAACTGCTTCTTTTTTTTTCGGTCAAAACGAATCCAAGATGACAAGTGTTGATGGAAAAATGAAAGAGGAGAACAACGGATGAGAATAAATAAAACGGATTTTGAAACAGTGATGGCTAATAGTGAATTTTTAGACTATTACTGTCAATTATTTGAACGAAACGGTGAACGATCCGTCACGGAT
Organism: Enterococcus sp. DIV1279b; assembly: GCF_050531515.1. Taxonomy (NCBI): domain Bacteria; kingdom Bacillati; phylum Bacillota; class Bacilli; order Lactobacillales; family Enterococcaceae; genus Enterococcus; species Enterococcus sp. DIV1279b. Next base: position 215,455 of record NZ_CP172891.1, read on the forward strand.
ACGCAATTAGAAAAATTACACTATTTGATTCAAAAGCAGGTGGCACTAACGATTCAAAAGAATGCGAGTTATTCCTTTTTTACACAAACATATAAATTACCTGAAACACTCGTAAAGGATTACCAACTGTTAGCGGAGTGTACCGAGCGACTTTCAAAAATAGAAATGGATCAGTTGATACCCAAACAATTTATTGAGCAAGACTTTAACGTACGGGTGAAAAAAGCAAGTCAAGAATCTCAATATGAGCAGCTTTTAAACATCATGTCAGACACATTTAGACAAATAAAGAAAACATAGTCGATTTTTCACGCAGCAACTTTTTCAAGCATGAAGCAAGATGCGTATCAGCCCTAGGGGGTCTCTGAGGAAAGCAAAAGCGAAATCCTTGCACTATTTTCAATAGCCGATAAAATAATTGTTATACAACAGTAGTCTGGAATCCACGCTTTTTTTCATCAGGCTATGAAAAAACCGATTTTTTATGTAGGATGAAAACCGATATAATGAGACTGCTTAGGCGCCTTTCATGCGTAAATTAGCCGCAAAAAAGAAATTCTTAGTAAGGAGCTTATGTTTGAAAAATTTTCAATTGAGTTTTGTCACAAGCAAATCGACCGTCCGATGGCTGCAGATTCTAAGTGAATTTGAAAAAAATGAAATTTGCAGTGCCAGCCATTTGGCTGAAGTAACAAGTAGTACCACAAGGACGATTGGCAAAGACATCAGTCAGATTAATGATTATTTCTGTGGGTTGATCCTGATCACTTCCACCAATCAAGGCTATTCGTTTGAACTATTTGATTATTCACAGTATGAAAAGAAAAAAGCTTCGCTTTTAGCGAATGAACCGCTCTTTATTTTATTGGAAAATATTTTTATTGGAGAGTTAAAGACGATCGATGAGTGGGCGGACTGCTTGTTTTTATCCAAGAGTACCTTATCAAAATACTTGCAGCGCATTCATGAACAACTGGCACGTTTTGATCTCCAACTAGCACTAGATCCCCTGAATATCGTTGGACAAGAAGCAGATATCCGCAATTTCTTCTGTACCTTTTTCTATGAAACGGATAGCACCCCCCATACTGTCTTTCCGCCAGCTGCGGTCCAACAGGCAGTAACGGAAATCGGCAGGATGTTTGACAAAAATAGTTATCATACTGTTTCGTTTTCACAATATACGTATCTACTCTATATTTCGCTTGAGCGATTTATGCAAGGCAAAACTGTGCAAATCAACGACGAATTGTACCACGCCTTGCGACACAGTATTCAGCTGATGCACTTTCAGCGAATCAATGGCATTATTGAAAAGTACTTTCAATGTCGATTGACGAACGATGAACTTATCTTTTTGTTTGTTAGTATTATCACAAAGAAAAAACTGCAAAATGTGATCGTCGAACAAAAGTTTTGTCTTTCTTATAATCATTGGACCGAGATTCGCACGTTGACCAACGAGTTTTATCAGATGTTGAATGTATCGTCGAAAAAGCCTAAAGAAGATCAGATTCTGATCGAATCCTTTTTTACTTCTGCCAAATTGAAGGAGTGCTTATCCACTTCGGCCAATCGTAATATTTATGATGTGAATGCGTTTATTAAGAAAACTTTTTCTAAGGAGTTTGCTGCTTACCGAGAGTTTTTAGAAAGTAGTTTCGAGTACCACACCCTTTATTCTGTGGAGTATCTGACGGATTTTTGTGCAAACTTAGTGATTTTTATTGAATCTGTTCGAGAACGTCATTGGTTTCCCCGAAAAAATATCGCCTTTATCTTCGAAGGAAATAACAATATCGTTCAGTACATTGAGGGCTGGTCCAACCGCTATTTTAGCCGATCCCATCAAGTCTTTTATCCTGACTCAGGGGAAGTCAATGCTCAGTATTTAGAACAAAATACCATTGATCTGCTAGTGACGAACTATGCCGAGCATGCGACCGAATTTCGAGATATCGTTGAATGTATCGTCTTCAAAACGATCCCTTCTTCTTCTGACTGGAATCGGCTGCTTGAACGGATCAATCCTAACGTCACCCGCCAATTTGCCCTAAAAGACCTCTTCTAGTTTCCCATTCTGTTTTGACCTAAAGAGTTGCTAGAAAGGGCCTTTTACATGAAAAGAAAGCATTTTTCCTTCACTGCTTAGACAGTGAGAAGGAAAGATGCTTTCTTTTTTAATGGCTTGACTCTCCGCAGCTGTGCAGGAGTGTGGGGAGGGGAAGTGGGGAGTGTATCAGGTACGGATGCAAGCCTTTGGAACCAGCGGTTTTCAATTCAATCGATCAATGTGGGCGAAATCATTGGGCTTCACTTAAGTAAATCAAACTCCAAGGCGCCTTTTGGTTTAGCTGAAGACCGGTCAATTCCCGATAGAAACAGGTTTTGTCTTTGACCGTCAGCTGAATGATCTCTTCTTCCGTATACTCGTTTAGAGAAGAAATTTTTAAAACATAAAGTTCTTTTAGTATTTGCAGCTGTGCGTCGATATCTAATAGCAACGACATTTTTTCGAAAAAAGTACCCTCGTCTTGTTCATAGATCGCCAAGAATCGTTGGCGCAAAGAGAGATAAAAATTAAAGATTTTTGGGTGTGTATAAGAACAGGGCGAGTGGATAAATTCTACGTCAAAAAAGTTTACATATTCTTCGGCTGATTGGATCGTTTTTAAGTTCATATCAATACTCCTTATAAGTGTTAGGAAAGGGCGACAATACGTGTCATTATCAAAAAGAGTCACTGTTAAGCAATGTCTTACTGAGAAGGCCCTTTTGTTTTTTTTAATGATTGGGGGAAGGACTTTCGCTACATTCAATGTACAGGATATTCCAAATTGGCTCAAACGCGTTTTTTCGTAACCATACGAAGATTTGTTTTTCGCTGGTATTAACGTCAAAAATGTTCAACTATTCTGATAATTGTTGTTATAAAAAGAATATTTTCGGAATGGGCGAAATGACTGGGTTTCCTTTCTTTTCCAGCAGGTTGTTTTTTCATTCGCTGAAATCATGGTTGAGAAAAAACAGCATCAGTTGACCGGTAGGCTCATCCCCGTCATTTTTTCAAAGGTGTGATACTATAGAATTATCTAGAAAAACGATCCTTTGATTCAAGTTGCCAATGCCAAAATAGTGCGAAGACACGCAGTTGCAGTGAGACGCAACCGTCTGTTTCGGTGAAAAGAATTGGCTAAATAGGGACGTTTATTAAAGCAAACGAGGAGCAATTCAATGAATGAGAAAAAAACAGTTGTAGTGATCGGCGGCGGACTTGGTGGTCTATCAGCGGCGGTCTCATTAGCCCAAAATGGCTTTGATGTATCATTATATGAAAAAAATCACCATTTAGGTGGCAAATTGAACCGACTGGAAACAAACGGCTTCGGCTTTGACTTAGGTCCTTCGATTTTGACGATGCCGCAGATTTTTGAAAAATTATTTACTGGCAGCAATCGCGATATGGCGGATTATGTTGCGATTCGCCGATTGCCATTGGAATGGCGCTCCTTTTTCCCCGATGGCACCAAGATTGATCTCTATGGCGATCTTGCCCGCATGGCAAAGGAAAACCCCCACTTGTCGGAAAAAGACATGGCAGAGTATCAAGACTTTTTGGACTATGCGCAAAAGATTTATGATATCACGGAAAAAGGCTATTTCGAGAAAGGCTTAGATACCACGAAAGAAATCTTGAAGTATCACGGCGTGATCAAAGCGCTGAAAGGCTTTGATTATTTCTCTTCCATGCATGATGCCATTCAAAAACGTGTCAGCAATCCGCAGCTGCAAGACATGCTGAGCTATTTTATCAAGTATGTCGGCTCGTCTCCTTATGACGCCCCAGCTGTCTTGAATATGATGATCTATATGCAGCATGCCCAAGGTGTCTGGTACGTACCAGGTGGGATGCATCGTTTAGCCGAAGGCATCGTTCGCTTAGCAAAAGAGATCGGTGTGACCTTCCATACGGGACATAAAGTGGAAAAATTGATCGTTGAACAAGAACAAATCCGTGCCGCTCGTTTGGATGATGGTACGTTGATCGAAGCCGACTATTTTGTTTCCAACATGGAAGTGATCCCGGCTTATGAAGAGCTGTTAGAAGAAGCGCCGACCTTTACTCGAAAACTGGAAGAAAAATTTGAACCAGCAAGTTCTGGCTTTGTCTTGCACTTAGGGGTCAAAACCTCCTATCCGCAACTGGCGCACCACAACTTTTTCTTTTCCAATGCCTCAAAAGAAAACTTTGATCAAAATTTCCATCAGCATCAGCTGCCGGAAGACCCAACGATCTATTTGGTCAATGCCAACAAAACCGATCCTTCGCAAACAGTGGCAGGGCATGAGAACATCAAAATCCTGCCCCATATCCCTTATTTGCAGGATAAACCCTTTACGGAAGCGGAATACGATGCCTTTCGTGAACGGATCTTGATCAAGCTGGAAAACATGGGCTTAACGGATCTACGCAAGCACATCGTGTATGAAGACCGCTGGACACCCGAAGACATCCAAAAGAATTATTTGTCACATCGCGGCGCCATCTACGGCACGGTCTCTAATCGCAAGAAAAATCATGGCTTTAAACACCCGAAACACAGCGAACGCTACGAAAATCTATACTTCGTTGGCGGTACGGTCAATCCCGGTGCCGGCATGCCGATGGTGACCCTTAGTGGCCAGCAAGTCAGTGAGATGATCACCAAAAGAGAACACTAAGACAAGAAAGGATGATGACTGTGTACCTGCTGCTCGCTGGTATTTGCGCTGCTTGGCTGGCAGGCTGGCTGATTTTTTTCCGCCTGCCGACGATACCCACCCGCAAGGAGACAGCCGCATCCAAAGACTTGAAGGAGAGGGCAGAATTGTCGATCATCATCCCCGCCCGCAATGAAGCAGAAAATTTGCCGCAATTGTTGGCATCCTTGCAGCAGCAAACCCTTCATCCTGTGGAGATTTTGGTGGTTGATGACGGATCGGAAGACGAGACGATCGCCTGTGCCAAGGGCTTCGGTGCGACGGTCTTGCAAACCACTGCTGATTCTGCTGGGAAAGCGGCGGCTTGCTGGTTAGGCGCCTCACAAGCGGTGGGCAAGTATCTATTATTTTTGGATGCCGATACCTTCTTTCTAGCAGAAGATGGCTTAGAGCGTCTTTTCGCTGTGTATGAGGAGCGATCGGGACAAGGACTGCTCTCGGTGCAGCCCTACCATCAAACGAAGCGCCTGTATGAACAACTGTCTGCCGTCTTTAATGTCGTCTTACCTGTCGGGTTGAACCGCTTTTCTATCGTAGGCGAAAAACTCTCAGCTGGCGGTGCCTTTGGTCCGTGTATTTTGTGCAGCAAAACTGGGTACCTTCAAGCCAATGGACATCAGGACATGCCACAAGGAATCTTAGATGATCTAGCATTAGCGAGACGCTTTAAGAAAAAACGCTTGCCGATCGCCTTGTATGGTGGAAAAGACTTGGTGGCCTTTCGGATGTATCCAGCTGGTGTTCGTCAACTTGTTCAAGGCTGGACGAAGGACTTTGCCACTGCTTCGCAATCCACTCACCCTTTGATTATGGCGGGCGTCATCTTGTGGATCAGCGGCGGCATTGGGGTACTGGCGGCACCATTTCTGATGGAACCGCTTTGGCTAGGACTGCTTTTTTATGCTGCTTATTTTGGACAAACTCTGTGCTTTGCCCGCCGTGTCGGCAACTTCAACCGAATCCTGTTGCTTTTTTTCCCATGTTACTTTCTTTTTTTCCTAGGCTTATTTGGTTGGTCGTGGATCCAAACCCATTTGTTGAAATCCGTGACCTGGAAAGGACGCAAAATCAATTTATAGGAGGCGATGCACATGCCGCTGATCACCTTATCCCCACTGCTCTTGCTCATTACAGACAGCTTGGCTTGGCTGCTGTTACATCTAGGCATCTCCTTTGGCTTGCGCAAAGTCAGTGATGCCTTTTTTGAACGTCATGCCAACTGGTTCCGTTCTTTTGCCTTTGAAAAAGGCGGTAGGATCTGGGCGGAGGTGTTTCGTATTCGTCAGTGGAAAGACAAATTGCCCGACGGCACTGTGATTGCCAAAAAAGGCTTTGACAAATCCCGCTTGGCTCAACAGCAAAAGGACTATCTGGAAAAATTCGTCATCGAGACACGCCGAGCAGAGCTGACCCATTGGCTGCTGATGGTTCCAGCACCGTTCTTTTTCCTATGGAATCCTGCGTGGGCGGGCTGGGTGATGATCGTCTATGCGTTATTGGCTAACTGCCCATTTATCATGATCCAACGCTACAATCGCCCCCGTCTGGAGCGAGTCTTGCGGAAAAAAAGTGCCCTGCAAGTCAAGCAGAAGGCGACGGTCTAGGTTCCTGTAGGTGCCGCTTTAAGATTCGCTGAAAAATAGGCAAACTGGAAATCAAAAGGATCGGAGGGCAACTGCCTTCGATCCTTTTTAAAAAATTGGTGTTAATTTTTATGGGATGTGCCAAGTCCATTTTTTGTACACTAAGGTCATTCAAAGGAAAGGGTGATCGTATGTCATCAGAAGGATGTGGGCAAATTTTCGAACTGCCATTGCAGACTGCTGCATTGGTTGATCGTGTGTTTGGACAGGCACGAAGTATTTTTGTAAGTGTAGAAAAGAGGGAGGGATACGCAAGGTGATTGAAGATAGCCGACAACGGGACCACTATTACGACATGTTGATTGAAAAAAATTCCCAATATGAAGGGATTTTTTACGTTGGGGTAAAAACCACCGGCGTCTTTTGCCGTCCCACCTGCCCAGCGAAAAAACCGCTCAAAAAAAATTGCGAGTTTTTTCAGACGGCACAAGAAGCGCTGCTGGCGGCGTATCGTCCCTGCAAACGATGTCGCCCGCTCAGCTCGCCTAGCCACTTATCCCCTGACGTGAAAAGCCTGGTGGAAGCCGTGGAGAGTAACCCAGAGAAAAAGTGGACCGACAAAGATTTTGAAGCACTAGCGATCCATCCCAATACCGCACGCCGACAATTCAAAAAATATTTTGGCATGACCTTTATCGAATACTCCCGTGCACGCCGCTTAGGATTAGCGTTTAAGCAGATTCGTGAAGGAGAACCGCTGATCCAAGCGCAATTAGAAGCCGGTTTCGATTCTGGCAACGGCTTTCGAGATGCGTTTTCTCGGATTATGGGGGAGTTGCCTTCCAACAGCCGCGAAAAAACGATTCTTTCTTCTGCTTGGCTTGAGACCAAGCTGGGATCGATGTTGGCGATCAGCGACCAGCAGCAGCTTTACTTGTTAGAATTCGTGGATCGCAGAGGGCTAGAAACGGAGATTGCTGTTTTGAGAAGCCGCTTGAATGCAGTGATCATTCCGCAGCAAACAGCAATCATTCAGCAACTCAAACAAGAACTGACGGAATATTTTGCAGGGAATCGAACTGCCTTCACGGTACCCATCGCATTGATCGGCTCTGATTTTCAAAAAGCCGTCTGGCAGCAGCTGTTGGCGATGAAGATCGGAGAAACATACTCTTACAAACAATTGGCACAGCGAATCGGCAATGAAAAAGCTACCCGAGCTGTTGCCAATGCCAACGGAAAAAATCAATTGGCGTTGATCGTTCCATGCCACCGCGTCATCAATAGCGATGGCAGTATCGGCGGCTATGGTGGCGGGATCGAACGCAAAAAGTGGCTGCTGGCTTTGGAAAAGCAGGTGCAGCCGACCACAATGATCTAAAAAGGACAAGTATGCGTCGGAATCAGCGCTTCATTGATCGGTACATGGAATGGATCGAATCCTTTTCATTGAAATATATATTTAGCGGAACTTATGGAACCTTTCATAAGTTCCGCTTTTTTTCTTAGATTTGGCGGGTTCATAGAGAAAAGGCGAGGACCGTCGTTAGTGTCTAAGTGTTCTTTATCTCTACAAAAATAAGCATTGAATGATTTTCTTAAATAACCAAAGCATATCCTTTTACAACTTACAAAAAGTAAGTTATGATTATCTCGAATTCGAAATAAAGAGGTGAGGAAAATGGCGCATCAAGAAGAAGCGCTCAAAGCGTACATCGGTTTGCTGCGTACGGCGAGTCGTTTGGAACAAGTGGCAAAAAAAGATGTCCGTTGTTATGGCTTAAATATCACAGAGTTTTCCGTACTGGAATTGCTTTACCATAAAGGCACCCATACGACGCAAGCCATCAAGGAAAAAATCTTGATCGCCAGCAGCTCCACAACCTACGTGGTCGATCAATTAGTCAAAAAAGGCTGCGTGCAACGGGAACCTAGCCAAGAAGATCAACGGGTAACATACGTCAGTATTACGGAAGCAGGCAGGGCGTTGATGGAGAAAATTTTTCCCAGTCATGCACAAAAGATTGCGGCGAGTTTTTCCGAACTCAGCAGTGAAGAATTGCAACAATTAAAAACAATTTTACGAAAAATAACTTACGATCAGAAATGAGGAAAAGAAAATGAGAAAACAAAACCAATTATTAGGGGTACACCATGTGACGGCTATGACAAGTGATGTGGAACGGAATTACCATTTCTTTACAGATGTGTTAGGGATGCGTTTAGTGAAAAAAACCGTCAATCAAGATGACATCTATACGTACCATACTTACTTTGCGGATGATTTAGGGACACCGGGAACGACCATGACGTTCTTTGATTTTCCCAATACCGCTCGTGGTAGCAAAGGAACCAATTCAATCACCCGTACCAGTTTCCGAGTGCCCAGTGACGCAGCCCTTGATTATTATGCCGCACGCTTTGATGAATTTGAGGTAAAACACGAGGCAATCACCACCGAATTTGGGAAAAAAGTGTTGCGCTTTTGGGATTTTGATACGCAAGCCTATCAACTGATCTCTGATGAACACAATACTGGCGTGAAAGCTGGTACTCCTTGGAAAAAAGGACCCGTTCCTACTGAGTTTGCGATTTATGGCTTAGGTCCTGTTGAAATGTCTGTTTCTTATTTGGCAGATTTCAAAGGGCTGCTGGAATCCGTTTTTGATTTCAAAACCATTGATCAAGTAGATAATCGCTATTTGCTAGAAGTCGGTGAAGGTGGCAATGGCGCTCAAGTCGTTTTAGTGGAAGATACCACGAGCCCACAAGCACAACAAGGGGACGGCGAAGTGCATCATGTGGCTTTTCGCTTAGCTCACCATGACTCATTAGCAGTTTGGCAAGAAGTCTTTGATAACTTGGGATTGGCCAACTCTGGCTATGTCGATCGCTACTATTTTGAGTCGTTGTATGTGCGCATCGGCCATATTCTTTTTGAACTAGCGACAGATGAACCAGGGTTTATGGGGGATGAGCCGTACGAAACATTGGGTGAATCCTTATCATTGGCACCATTTTTAGAAAATCGCCGTGAATACATCGAAGGAGTCATCAAACCCTTCAATACAAAACGCGCCTAAGGAGGCACATAGTATGCAACCCATTCAACAGATCCACCATATTTCAGCCATCGTAGGCGATCCGCAAACGAACGTTGCCTTTTACCGTGACGTGTTGGGGTTGCGCCTCGTCAAACAAACCGTCAATTTTGATGATCCTTACACGTATCATCTTTATTACAGCAATCAAGCGTTAGAAAATGGGACCATCATCACTTTCTTCCCTTGGGAAAATGCCCATCCTGGACGAGTAGGAAGCGGACAAGTCGGCACGATCGCCTTTCGTATTCCTAAAGGCAGCAGTGCCTATTGGCAAGAACATTTGGCGAAACATCAAGTAACTGTCCAAGAAAGTACATTGTTTGACCGGCCAACTTTAGAACTTCATGATCAGCATGACCTGTCTTTGGCGCTAGTCGAAGCCGAAGAATCGGCGGAAACACCAGCGATTGTAGGCTTTCATGGGGCCGTCTTGCTTTCGGCACAACCAGAAGCGACCATTCAAACGTTGGCAGATGATCTAGGACTGAACATTTTTAACAAAACAGAGAAAAGCACCCATCTTCATACCGCAGGCATCCTCGCTCATGAGATCGTCGTGCCCCATGAAGCAATGCCAGCAGGGCGCTGGGGTGTCGGCACCGTCCATCACATCGCGTGGTCTGTGCCAACGGAAGCAGTGCAAAAAGAGTGGCAAGAGTACTTGTACGATCAAAGATACGGCGTCACTGAAATCAAAGACCGCAACTATTTCAAAGCCGTCTATTTCCAAGAGCGGGGCAACATCGTCTTTGAGATCGCAACAGAAACCCCAGGCTTTTTAGTTGATGAACCATTAGAAACGTTAGGACAGCAGTTGATGCTGCCAGCCCAATTTGAAAGCCGCCGTGCAGAGATCGAGGATCGCTTGCCAGATTTATCGGTTTAGAAAAGGAGACGCTGTATGCACTATTTAGATCCCAAGGATTTGACCCAACGAGAAAATTATAAACTACTGATTGGCTCCATCATTCCACGGCCAGTGGCAGTGGTCAGTACGCAATCAGCCGATGGTATCGTCAACATCGCCCCATTCAGTTTTTTTAACATCGTCAGCTCAGAACCCGTGATCCTCTCGTTGGCTATCCAGCGCAAAGAAGGGGAACTGAAAGACACTGCCCGCAATCTGTTGGCGACGAAAGAAGCCGTCGTGCATATTTTGGATCAAACAAATGTCCAAGAGGCCAATAAAACCGCGGCATTATTGCCCGCAGACCAAAGCGAGTTGACGGTTTCTGGATTTACCACAACGACATCGAAAACAATTGCCGTTCCTGGCTTGAAAGAAGCCAATGTACGCTTAGAAACGATTCTGCATCAACACGTACCCATCAAAAAAGACCAGCAGACCACTGCCGATCTCTTATTGTTGGAAGTTGTCGGCTACCAGATTGCAGAAGATGTCTATCAAGATGGCAAGATCGATCCCCGTGCCTTACAAGCAGTCAGCCGGCTAGCGGGAAATTCTTACGCAACGATTGGGGAGATTTTCGATATCAAACGACCAAGTTAAAGGAGGAACTTCGATGAAAGCAATCTACCAACAAGGAGCAGCTGACGCACCAGTTTTGGTGCTGCTCCACGGCACCGGTGGCGACGAACAGTCGCTGCTAGAAGTAGGAAAAGCCCTTGATCCCCAAGCGTCACTATTAGGTATTCGCGGCAATGTCTTAGAAAACGGCATGCCCCGTTACTTCAAACGCCTAGCTGAAGGGGTGTACGATGAAGCCGACTTAGCACTTCGCGGCGACGAATTAGCCGATTTCATTCGGCAAGCCGCCAAAGAATACAACTTTTCATTAGCCCAAGTGGTACTGGTGGGTTATTCCAATGGCGCCAACATTGCCATTCGCTTATTACTAAATGATAGCGACCACTTCAAAAAAGCGATCCTCTACCACGCCATGTATCCAGTCGAGAATTTACCGACGAATTCCTTGCCTGACACTCATGTGTTTCTGAGTTTTGGCAGAAACGACCCGATCGTTTCCCTAGCTGACAGTGCTTACGTCCAAGAGATCTTCACCTCACGGGGTGCAGTCCTTTCAACCGTTTGGACCCCAAGTCATCAGTTAACGTATGAAGAAGTCGAACACTCGCGCACGTGGTTGACCGAACAATAAAGCAGTGCCTCTTTCCTAATCAAACAGCGATCCTGCTGGTTGGTTAGGTTTTTTTGTTTCACGTGAAAACATTGAACAGAGAGTAGATCAGCTCCACCAAGATATGCTTTACATTAGTTCTGTTAGTATGGGTGGTTTTTATATTCTTAAAGCTTCTAGATTATAAGGTAGCTTGTTATCTCTAACCTGTTTAAGTTAATAACATGAATTATTCCTAAAAAAAATGGTAATACAATTTAATAAAACGCATAATGGAAAATGAGTTTGGTGATGATCAAAACCAGTTAGGGATTATACCTAGCTGGTTTTTTTATTAAGGCAGCAAATTTGCTGATAGTTCCTTTATTTAACAACGTTTATTGTTGTATCGATGAATGGTGGAGTGACTCCTGGTTCTTTAGATACCAGGGCACAAAAACCAGTGGATTTATTAGTTAAAAATAACATTATTGTAGTGCTGTTGATGAACTTAAATACCTTTATCAAGTAATTTATTGTTTTATAATCATTGTTTTGGCGCTATTTTTCGTATTTAAAGATAACAAAGACATTTTTATATAAAAACAAAATTTTTGTTGACAGACAAAATGAAAGCGTTTATATTGGATATGTGGTTACTACCAGTTGAGGGTAAGGGGAGGACATAAGATGCTTGGTTTGGTTTTAACAGGTCATGGAGGATTTGCGCAAGGGATGGAAAATGCGCTTGCGATGATTGCAGGGCCGCAAGAACAGTTTCTAGCAGTGCCGTTTTTAGAGGAAAATCCGTTAGCTGACTTTGAAAAAGAGTTGCAAGGAGCAATCGATCAATTAAAGGAAACCTGTGATGGGGTCGTGATTTGTGCAGACCTTGTAGGCGGGACCCCTTTTAATGTTGCGATGACCGCTGCCAATGAGGACCCGCAAGTCGAGGTCATCGGCGGCAGCAATCTACTGATGCTAGTGGAAGGTTCGTTGACTAGATATACGGCAACTGATCCAGAGCGTTTTTGTCAAGAACTGGCAGAGATTGGCAAGAGCGGTATTTTTCACGGAAAGATCAAAGGCCATGAGGAAATCAATGAGGAAGAAGGGATTTAACGATGTGGGAAATGATCTTAGCAGCCTCAATCGTGGTGCTTGTTTTTCTCTTTCTCTTTTTGGCGGTCTCATCTTTCTTGAATGGGAAACATCTGAAAAAGCAAAAAGGCTATTTCGCTGAATTGCAGCAGTCCTTGAAAAAGGGACAGAAAATCAAATTGTACGGCGGCATTATTGGGGAGATTCAAGCACTTGGGAAAGAGACAGTGGATCTAAGGGTGAAATCGGGAACGGTGATCGAAGTAGAACGTAGTGCGGTTGCAGAAATCATGCAGTAAATAGAAGGAGGACATATTTATGGGAGAACCAAATATTTTATTGACGCGAATCGACAATCGGTTGATTCATGGGCAAGTTGCCACCCAATGGAACGGTACGTTGGGGGCAAATCTAATTTTAGTGGCAAACGATAAGGTCGCCAAAGACAAAGTCAGACAAGGGTTGATGGATATGGCGGCGCCAGCTGGCGTCCAAACGAGGTATTTCTCGCTTCAAAAAACCATCGAGATCATTCATAAAGCATCGCCAAAACAAAAGATTTTCATGGTGGTTGAAAATCCGCAAGATGCGTTGAAATTAGCTGAAGGTGGGGTGCCGATCAAGAAACTGAACATTGGGAATATGCATATGTCAGAAGGGAAAAGACAGGTTGCTACGACAGTTGCCGTCGATGAAGCAGATGTCGATGCCTTTAAAAAACTGAAGGGAATGGGGGTGCAATTAGTGATCCAGCGGGTTCCAACGACACCTGTTGAAGATGAAAAGAAATTGTTTCAGTAATGCAGAGGTAAGGAAGGAGAAAGAAAATGGATTACACGATTTTTCAAATCATTTTAGTCTTCATAGTCACATTCATTGCCGCGATCGATCAATTTAGTTTTTTAGAATCATTGTATCAACCCATTGTTACTGGGATTGTTATCGGACTTATTCTTGGAGATCTTCAAACCGGCTTGATCGTTGGCGGAACGTATCAGTTAATGACGATCGGCAATATGCCGGTGGGCGGCGCGCAACCGCCAAATGCGGTGATTGGCGGAATTATGGCAGCAATCTTAGCAATCACGCTGCAGCTAGAACCAACAGTAGCGGTTGCTACGGCGATTCCGTTTTCTTTGCTGGGGCAATATGGGGTGACGATTATCTTCTCACTAATGTCACCAGTAATGTCAAAAGCCGACAGCTACGCCCATGATGCCAATACGAAGGGCATTGATCGAATCAATTATTTAGCGATGGCGGGTCTTGGAACGATCTTTGGCTTGATCGTGGTCTTATTCTTTATCGGCGGTGCTGCCTTCGGGAATCAGGCGGTCGCAGCGATCCCTCAATGGTTGATGGGTGGGCTCGGCGCAGCTGGGGGCATGATGCGGTATGTCGGTTTTGCGATTTTACTAAAAGTGATGGTTTCCAAAGAAATGTGGGGCTTCTTCTTTATGGGGTTTGGTTTAGCCACGATCGTAATGGCGGCACCTTCTTTACAAGGACCAGCCTTGATCATTCTAGCCTTTATCGGTTTTGCATTAGCCTTTTGGGATTATCAAATCCAGTCCAAATTTAAAGTAGCAGCAGCCAATACCTATGATTTCGGAGGCGACGAAGATGGCATATAATATTCCCGATTCTTATAGCGAACAAGCGCCCGCAGAACAACTGGATAAAAAGACCTTGAACAATATGGTCTGGCGTTCCTTATTTCTACAAGCCTCTTTCAACTATGAGCGAATGCAGGCAGGAGGCTGGTTATTCAGTATTTTACCGGGATTGAAAAAGATCCACAAAAATGAAAAGGACTTGGCTGCTTCAATGAGCCATAACCTAGAGTTTTTCAATACTCATCCATTCCTCGTGAACTTTGTGATGGGGATCATTCTATCGATGGAACAAAATAAAGCCGACATTCCCATGATTCGGGCAGTGCGAGTCGCCGCGATGGGACCGTTAGGCGGGATCGGTGATGCGTTGTTCTGGTTTACCTTGGTACCAATCACGGCGGGTATCACAGCCAATATGGCGATCAGCGGCAATATCGCTGCACCGTTTATATTCTTACTAGTATTCAATGCGGCCCAATTTGGTTTGCGGTACTTCTTGATGCACTGGTCCTATCGTTTAGGGACAGATGCAATTGGCATCTTAACGGAAAATGCCAAAGAGTTTACCCGAGCAGCCAGTATTTTAGGGATTTTTGTTGTCGGCTCCTTGACCTGCGTGTATGGAGCTACGTCTTTGGATATTCAGATCCCTAACGGCACTACCAATGAAGTGACGCAAGCGACGACGATCGTGGATGATCAAGCAGCCATTGCCGCTTACGAAGACATGTTGTATACCACGGATGAGAATGGTCATTTGACTGACACACTGCAAGAAAATGCGGCGGTCAACGAACTGGCTAACGGCAAATATGAATTGACGTTTAACAAAGTCAACGAAGTGCCTGTGACGATCGATATTCAAAAAATCCTCGATGGGATCTTGCCGCAAGTGATTCCATTGACCATCACATTGATGCTGTATTTCTTCTTATCAAAACGCGGCTGGACGCCGTTGAAATGTATCGCTTTGCTGCTAGTGATCGGCTTGATCGGTTCTGGCTTTGGCCTGTATCCATCCATTTGGCCGCAATAAGCAAGCTAGCAGAAGAAACGGCGCAACACGTAGGAGGAGTTTTGCTAAGCAAGCAACAGCTGACTTTTTTAGCTTAGCTCGTGCTGGCAATTGGTTCATTTTCCTGCGTGAAAGGACGCAAATTCAGGAAACAGAGCCCCTGTAGACGATTGTTTGACACGCCTATCGGGAAATAGTACACTCGTTATGTGGTAGTAACCAGTTTGGAGGGGCTTATGAATATCAATAAAAATCGACAACCATTATACGATCAATTGTTAAATTTACTGATTGAAAAAATCGAAAATGAAATGGAAGCAGACACAATGCTTCCCTCAGAAAGAGAGCTGTCAAAGCGCTACGGATTAAGTCGGACCACCGTTCGCTTGGCTCTACAGGAGTTAGAAAAATTAGGCTATATTTATCGCCAACATGGCAAAGGCACCTTTGTCTCGGATATCCGCAAGCAGGCAACCAATTTATCAGGTTCGTATAGTTTTACCGAACAGATGAAAGCACTAGGGAAACAACCAGAAACTAGAGTATTGGCATTCAAAAAAATGGAAGCGACAAAATATTTTGCCACTCAGTTGCAAGTTTCCATCGGCGAGCCGATCTACAAGTTAAAACGATTGCGTCTTGCTGATGGCCAACCGATGATGATCGAGCGTTCTTATCTGCCGGTCAAACGCTTCATGCATTTAACGAGTGAGATGATCGAGCAAAAACCATTGTACGACATCTTCCATGAAGACTTTCATCAAGTGATCCGCCTCGCGGACGAAGAATTTTTTGCCAGTATTGCCAGTGCAAAAGATGCGGCATTGCTGAAAATCCACGAAGGTGCGCCAGTGTTGAACCTGGTACGCAGCACGTTCAATATTGAAAATGAAGTGATCGAATACACCTTGAGTGTTGCTCGAGCAGACCAATTTAGATACAAAGTCCGCCACTTGCGTAACGACGAGTAGCGCATTTCCTAGACAGTCTGAAATGATCCACTCGAGCAAAGAAAAGGCATGTATTCAAAACCAGTGAGGTCGGGGAAGTTTGCCCTTTGGGTGATCGCTAAGCATTCATCCAAGACAAGCGCTCCTCGCACCGTCACTGGGAATACATACTGGAAAAACAGTAGCTAGGAGGAAGAAAGATGTTTCAACTGTCAACAAAGGAATTAGCAGAATTAGGTGCGGAGATTACAACAAGAGAAATCAAACAACAGCCAGAACTTTGGCAAGAAACCTTGACGATCTATCAAGAAAAGCAAGAGGCGATCGCGGCTTTCTTACGTACCATCAAGCAAAAGACGGACAAACGCATTCGGGTAGTCTTCACAGGAGCGGGGACGTCGCAATATGTTGGAGATACGATCGTTCCTTACTTGAATAAGACCGGCGCAACTGCGGATTATCTTTTTGAAAGTATTGCTACGACGGATATTGTCGCAGCTCCAGAACAAGTTTTATTTGCGGATGAACCAACACTGCTCGTTTCTTTTGCTAGAAGCGGCAATTCACCAGAAAGTTTAGCAGCGGTCAAAATCGTCGATCAATTCGTTGCCGACAGTTATCATTTGACGATCACTTGTGCAGCCGACGGATCTTTGGCACAACAAGCTGCCGCTGGTGAAACGAGCTATCTGTTATTGATGCCTGAGAGGTCAAATGATGCTGGCTTTGCAATGACGGGAAGTTTTTCTTGCATGGCTCTTTCCGCACTGCTGATTTTTGACCAGACGCCTCTGACAGAAAAGGTGCATTATGTTGAAACCCTTAGCCGATTGGGGCAAGAAGTGATCGACAGAGAAACAGAACTCCAAGTACTGACGGACCGTTCCTTTAAGCGGATCGTTTACCTGGGCTCAGGCACGTTGTCGGGGTTGACCAGGGAAGCACAGCTAAAAGTATTGGAACTGACTGCGGGAAAAATCGCCACCGTGTTCGATTCTTCGATGGGCTTCCGTCATGGACCGAAATCATTCGTAGATGATCAAACCCTCGTCTTTGTCTTTGTCAGCAATACGTCCTACACGCGGAAGTATGATCTTGATATGTTGGAGGAATTAAAGAGTGACGGCATCGCCGCCGCAGTGACTGCTATCGGACAGCCAACCGCTGTGAATTTTTCAGGAACAAACTTTTTCTTTCCAGATGACACATCATTGCCAGACGGTTATCTAGCCTTAGCAGACATTGTCTTTGCACAAACGATCGCACTGCTGGCATCGATCAAAGTCGGGAATACACCCGACACCCCTTCGCCAACGCGTACCGTCAATCGGGTGGTCAAAGGCGTGACGATTCATCCGTATAACAACTAACGATGACTGAGAAAGCCCACCACGAGCACGTATCTTTTAGTGTACGAAGTCGATACGTGCGGTGGCCAATCAGTCGAACGTCTTCATCAATAGACATTTTTATACGTGCTGACAACCGTTTCGCCAACGCTGAAAAAAGTGAAAGCGGTTGATTCTTTGGCATGGACAAAAAAGGAGGAATTTTAATGAAAGCAACCGTAACGAAAGCCAAAAAAGCAGCGATGGATCGCCTGTCAACGAAAGAAGGAGTGATCGCAGCTTTAGCGATCGACCAACGAGGTGCCTTGAAAAAAATGATGGCAGCACTGGGCGTGGAGGCTGACGCAGAGAAAATCAGCCAGTTTAAAACGCTAGTCTCACAAGAATTGACCCCTTACGCGTCTTCAATTTTATTAGATCCAGAATATGGGTTGGCAGCTGCGCAAAGCCGTGATCCAGAGGCGGGGCTTTTGCTGGCGTATGAAAAAACCGGCTATGATGCGACTACACCGGGACGCTTGCCTGATTTATTAGGGGAATGGTCAGTTGAGCGATTAAAAGCAGCTGGCGCCGATGCCATCAAATTTTTGCTTTATTATGATGTAGATGAAGCTACCCAGATCAATCAGTTGAAACACGTCTTTGTGGAACGACTCGGCAGCGAATGCCAAGCCGCTGATCTGCCCTTCTTTTTAGAAGTTCTTTCCTATGATGCTAAGTTACCTGAAGTCGACTCAAAAGCATATGCGCAACGCAAACCAGAAAAAGTCATCGGATTGATGAAGGAATTTTCAAAACCACAGTACAAAGTCGATGTGTTAAAGGTGGAAGTACCAGTCAACATGAATTATGTGGCAGGTTTTGCTAAGGAAGAAGCCGTGTATACCAAGGAAGAAGCTGCCGCGTATTTCAAAGCGCAAAGCGACGCGACGCATCTGCCGTTTATTTTTCTCAGTGCAGGGGTATCGGCCAGCTTATTCCAAGAAACGCTGGTTTTTGCCAAAGAAGCTGGCTCCACCTTCAATGGCGTCTTGTGCGGCCGGGCAACGTGGAAAGATGGTGTTGAACCCTTTGTAAAACAAGGAACAGAAGCAGCCAAAGAATGGCTAGCAAGTACTGGAAAACAGCACATCGAAGACTTGAATGAAGTGATCCAAAAGACCGCCACTTCTTGGTGGGACAAAGTCGCGGTCGAAGAATAGTTTTTTCGCTGTTTGACAAGAGAAATGGCCAGTAATCAGACATCTTAAGGGCTTTTGAGAAGAAGTGGCAGGCTTCTGACTTAAGGCTTTAGGGTGTCTTTTTCTAGTGAAAAAAGGTTGATAGTATAACGGATGCTGACCTCATTTAGACAAAAAAAGGTTAGCAAAAAAATTATGAAAAAAAAGTCATGGCACTATGGATGATTTATCATAATTTTTTCATATAGACTAAGTTAACTTTGCTAGTTGAAAGAAAATGAAGGCAAGAAAATCAATCCCAAAAGATTTGTTAACAGGTTAAGTCAAAAATCCCTCAAAATCTTTTCTCATTTTTCAGCAGTATTGCCAGTAGAAGATCGCTTGATAAAAAAGCCGTGGCTTGCTATTCTGTTCTGTAAATTGACAGAAGGAGATGGCGTATGAAGAAAATGGCAATCAAAGAGAATCCGTTTTTGACGCGTCTGGATTATCAGAGGGCATTGGAAGACATGATCACTCCTTTGCAAGCAGCGATCTTGGCAGATGACTATCCAAGATTGAATCTAGGTAGCAGTGGGGCCGTGTATGACCGAACACGGGCTGAGATGGAAGCGCTTGTGCGTCCTTTGTGGGGGCTGGCGCCTTATTGGAGGGTTTGCCCAGATGATCCGTTACGAGCAGCTTACGTAGAAAAAGTGATAGCAGGGACAGATCCTGAACGCGCGTTTTACTGGGGAAGGATCACGGATTATGATCAATACATCGTGGAAGCAGCCGCATTGTCATTGACCCTATTGTTGCAAAAGGACGCTTTTTGGACAGCGTTGCCGCAGAAGAACCAGCGAAAGCTAGTGGCTTGGCTTTCCCAAGCACTTGAGTGCAAGATTCCTAAGAACAACTGGACATTCTTCAAAGTGTTGATACGCGTTGCCTTGTTTCACTGTGGGGAACCGTTGGCAAAAGAAGCATTGTCCCAAGAGTTGGCATTGATCGATTCCATGTACGTTGGCGATGGTTGGTACGTAGACGGGAAAACGACGCAGCGAGATTACTACATTCCTTTCGCGTTTCATTATTACGGCTTGATTTACGCTACATTTATGCAAGACGAAGATCCAGAATGGGCGCAGCGTTTTAAAGAGCGAGCCACGCTATTTGCGCAAGACTTCGTCTATTATTTTGATGAAGATGGCGAAGCCTTGCCCTATGGCCGCAGCCTGACTTATCGGTTTGCGCAAGGGGCGTTTTTCTCGGCGCTGGTTTTCGCAGACGTCGAAGCGATCCCATGGGGACAGGTGCGAGGACTACTGGCGAAGCACTTGCGCAATTGGATGGCACAAGAAATTTTCACTTTCGATGGTCGCTTGTCCATCGGGTACCACTATGAAAATCATGTAATGGCAGAAGGGTACAATGCACCAGGCTCACCTTATTGGGGGCTGAAGACCTTTTTGCTTTTAGCGGTCGCAGAAACGCATCCTTTTTGGCGGGCTGAACCTGAGCCAATCAAAAGAGAGCCGCAAAAACGGATTGAAAAAGGCAATATGTTGCTGGTGCACAATGAAAAAAGCCATCATCTATTGGGGTATCCTGCAGGCTTGATGCTGGAACAGCAAGCCCATGCTCAAGCAAAATACAGCAAATTCGTCTATTCGAGCAAATTTGGCTTCAGTGTGCCGAAAGCCGGCGTCACGTATGCCGAAGGCGCCTTCGATAGCACATTAGCTATTGCTCGAGATGGCAGCTATTTTCGCACGAAGGGCGCAGTCATGGATTATCGAGTGACGGAAAAAGGCGTCTTTTTCCAATGGGCACCCTTTGAGGAGGTAGTGATTGAAACTGAGATTTATCCATTTGGTCAGTGGCATCTGCGCGTACACGAGTTGACGACGACGATTTCGTTGGACCTTCGTGAGGGCGGGTTTAGTGTACCGCTGATCGGACGGTTGCCTCAGGCCCAAACAGGACCGACCTGGAGTCGAGTCAGTGAAGGGGGATTTTGTTCTCAAATCATCAACATCGAAGGCTATCAACAAGCCAGTATTGTTCAGCCAGAAGCCAATACCTCCGTCTTTTTTCCAAGAACTAGTTTTCCATACTTAGCACAACATATTCCGCCAGGGAAGCACCGTTTGATTTGTTTAGTCGGTGGTATCGTAGAAAAAGAAAGGAGCGATCCAAATGATTACGCTAGCAATAAAAAATAAGCAGGACCAGGTGATCGTCGGTCGCATCGACCATGAAAAAGAACCCGCGCCGTTTCAAGTTTCTGGTGATGAGTTGGCCGTATTAGCCATTAAAAACTATCCCTATGAGGAAGGGGATATGATCGTCGTTGAGGTGACGGGGGAAAATCCGTATTATGTCCTTCAGCTTGATGAAACCTTAGCACCATCACTGATCTATCTTTCCCAATCCACTTGGGAATATCAGATCCCTTGGACGGAATCTCATCGAAAGTCCTCGGTGGAAACGGCCTTTGCCTCGCAGCGCCATCACCTGATGGTGCGTAAAGCCCATGCGTTTGAGATCACGAATTATCAAAATTTATCTTTCAATGCCCATGATCAAAAGTCAGCGACAGGGGCGTATCCTCATGCTTCAGCGAATGTGGAGACGCGAGATGATTCCGTCTTTTTTGCCAAGAATGCGATCGATGGAAAATATGGCAACCGATCCCACGGTTCGTATCCGTTTGCTTCTTGGGGCATCAATCAGCAAGCCGATGCTGCATTGACCATTGATTTTGGTCGTCCTGTCTTGATCGATCGGGTTCGCTTCCTATTACGGGCAGATTATCCCCATGATAGCTATTGGACCAAAGGGACCTTGGTCTTTGCTGATGGAGAAGAGCTGGTGGTGGAAACGACAAATACGGCGTCATTTCAAGAAGTTCGTTTTCCGAAAAAAGAAACGACTAAGCTAACCTATAAAGAGCTGCAAAAAGCAGAGGATGATTCCCTATTTCCAGCTCTTACACAAATCGAAGTATTTGGTTGGAACTGTTAAAAAAAAGAGGACAAGAGCATGACAGGTCTGCATTTGTGGGCAGCTGTCATGCTCTTTTTTTAGGAATCAATGAAGGAAGGTCGCTTTTTTTATGCGTTTACGTTATAATGATTTCAGTTAATATGTTAACAAGTTAAGGAGAGGGTAAACATGCGTCTGCAAGAGAACAAACAACGCTTGATCCTGTTAGGAGAAAAAGTGACCGATGTGTGGTTAGCGGATAAAATCACCGCGTGCATCCAACAGATCGAAAAAAATAGTCAGCGCTTTGGCACACAGTTTCCTTCAGCCTGTGCCACCAATGGCAAATATCGGCTGAAAGGCAACGATGATTGGACCAATGGCTTTTGGACGGGGATGTTGTGGCTCGCCTATGAGTGGACCAAAGAAAAGAACTTTTTGACTCGAGCTATGGAGAATATTGACAGTTTTCAAACGCGCTTAGACGACCATTTTGTATTAGATCATCATGATATCGGGTTTTTATATAGCTTATCCGCCGGTGCTGGCTACAAGATCACTGGCGATGAACACTGCAAGCAAGAAGTCATTCAAGCAGCAGATGTTTTGCTGGCACGGTTTCAAGAAAAGGGGGAATTTATTCAAGCTTGGGGCACTTATGGCGACCCACAAGAATACCGCTTGATTATTGATTCGCTACTGAACTTGCCGCTTTTATTTGCAGCAACCCAATTGTCGGGAGAGACTCGCTATGCAGAGGCCGCGAGTAAGCATTATCAGACAGTCCGAAAGACTGTCATCAAAAATGACGCCACCACCTTTCATACGTACTATTTCGATCCAGAAACGGGGCAGCCAAGTCACGGGGCGACGCATCAAGGAAACAGCGACCAATCGATTTGGGCACGAGGGCAAAGCTGGGCGATTTTAGGGCTTCCTTTGAATGAAAGCTACTTGCATAGCCAGCCTTTTCCAGAAAATTATCCGCAGATCGTGGAGGTGTTTTTGGCTCATTTACCCGCAGATCTCGTGCCGTATTGGGACTTTGATTTTAACGACCAACATCCTGCTGAAAAAGACAGCTCAGCTTTAGCGATCGCGGCTTGTGGCTTGTTGGAAGCAGAGAAAATGGAGGCATATCCTGATGCCCAAAAAATCGCTAAAGGGATGCTTTACCAATTAGGCGAGCAGTATGCAGCGAGCCAAGTGCCAGAAAATGAAGGCTTATTGCTGCATGGTGTGTATGCTCATGCGGAAGGCAAAGGCATCGATGAACCCAATCTTTGGGGAGACTATTTCTATTTAGAAGGATTGATCCGATTGGCATTGCCTAATTGGCAAAGATACTGGTAAAGGGGAAGACGACATGCGAACGTTTGAGATAAAAGAAGATTTTTTGTTAGATGGAAAACCAATCAAATTGATCAGCGGAGCGATCCATTATTTCCGCATGACACCGGCGCAATGGACAGATAGCCTCTACAATCTAAAAGCACTGGGAGCCAACACAGTTGAGACCTACATTCCTTGGAATCTCCACGAACCTCGTGAAGGAGTCTACGACTTTGAAGGAATGAAAGACATCTGTGCTTTTGTAAAGCAAGCCCAAGCGCTAGGCTTGATGGTCATTTTGCGGCCTTCCGTCTACATTTGTGCTGAATGGGAATTTGGCGGGCTGCCAGCTTGGCTGTTAAACGAACCGATGCGGTTGCGCTCAACCGACCCACGCTTCATGGCAAAGGTGCGTAACTATTTTCAGGTCTTGCTCCCAAAACTTGTGCCGTTGCAGATCACCCATGGGGGACCAGTGATCATGATGCAGGTGGAAAATGAGTACGGCTCTTATGGAATGGAAAAAGCGTATTTGCGCCAGACCGAGGAGTTGATGGAAGAATACGGCATCGATGTACCCTTGTTTACTTCAGATGGGGCATGGGAAGAAGTCTTGGACGCTGGGACATTGATTGAAGACGACGTCTTTGTCACAGGCAATTTCGGCAGCCGTTCCAAGGAAAATGCGGCTGTGATGAAAGAGTTTATGGCAAAACATGGCAAAAACTGGCCCATCATGTGCATGGAATATTGGGATGGCTGGTTCAACCGCTGGGGCGAGCCGATCATCAAGCGAGACGGTCAAGACTTAGCCAATGAAGTCAAAGAGATGTTAGCAGTCGGCTCCTTGAATCTTTACATGTTCCATGGAGGCACGAACTTTGGCTTTTACAATGGCTGTTCCGCTCGGGGAGCGCTGGATCTACCACAAGTGTCCAGCTATGATTACGATGCTTTACTGACAGAAGCAGGAGAACCTACCGACAAATACTATCATGTACAAAAAGCCATAAAAGAAGCCTGTCCCGAAGTGTGGCAAGCCAAACCACGGACCAAGCAATTAGCGGCATTAGGAACCTTTCCCATCGAAAACAGTGTCTCATTATTGGCTATCAAAGATCAGCTGATGGCACCGCAAGAAAACATGTATCCACTAACAATGGAAACTGTCAGCACAGGCTACGGCTATTTGCTCTATTCGGTTCAGTTAAAAAACTATCATCGAGAAAACAAATTAAAAGTGGTAGAAGCTAGCGATCGGTTGCATATTTTTACCGACGGCCAATTACAGGCGATTCAATACCAAGAAACGCTAGGCGAGGAGCTGTTGATCCAAGGGGCACCAGATAAAGAAACCATCGAGCTAGATGTCTTAGTGGAAAACTTAGGGCGCGTGAATTACGGGTTTAAATTGAACGGGCCTACACAAGCCAAAGGTATCCGTGGAGGCATCATGCAAGATATTCATTTTCATCAAGGCTATCGTCATTACCCATTGACGCTTTCAGCAGAGCAGCTACAAGCCATCGATTATCAAGCAGGAAAAAATCCGACACACCCCTCCTTTTATCAAACGACCTTCAGGCTGACAGAGGTAGGAGATACGTTTATCGATTGCCGTGGGTATGGGAAAGGCGTCGTTATCGTCAACGGCATCAATCTTGGTCGCTATTGGCAACGTGGCCCCGTGCATTCCTTATACTGTCCGAAAGAATTTTTGAAAAAAGGCAGCAACGAAGTCGTGGTATTTGAAACCGATGGCGTGGAGATCAAGGAACTCGTTTTCTGTGATCAACCTGTCGTAGAATAAAAAAATAGAAGTAGAGACCCAAATTTACGCGGGCTCTACTTCTATTTTTGTTTTGAAATATTTCCAGTGCTTGTAGCTGACGATGTATTCAGCGACACTTCCATCTGCTAAATAGGAGTGCTTGATTTGTTTAACCGCAGGCTCTCGGAAGCTCAGTTGCAATAAGTTCAACAATTCAGCGTCATCAGGAAAGACGATTTCGTTGGTTTCAACAGAAGCCAATGAGAAAAGGTCGATCGCAAAGTCTTTTCGGACCCGCTCATAAACACTAGCATATTGGTTGAGGTTTTTGGCGATCGGTTCTTTCATCAGCTTCTTCGGCAAATGAGTGATGTGAACCAAGAAAGGAATGTCGCCAAAATAGCGGACTCGTTTGATTCGGTAGTAGGAAGCACTGGCAGCCAATCCTAATTCTTTCAAAATCTCTGGGTCATTTCCTTCTTCCACCGCAAGGACCTTGACCTTTTCTTGGTCCAGTGAATGCAGCTCAATGTCGGAAAACTTCACACTCTGAGATACTTTTGCTTTTGAAACAAAGGTCCCTTTGCCTTGGATGCGATACAGATAGCCAGCACTCGTCAATTCATTCAACGCTTTGACTGCCGTGATCGAACTAACAGAATACATCCGCTTGATATCCGCCTCTGAATAAAACTTATCGCCGGGAATGAATTTATGGTCTTTGATTTCTTGTAAAAGATCTTGCTTGATCTGCTCATACTTTGGCAGCACAGTGGTTTCCCTCCATTCCATATGAATACATCAAGCATAACATGTTAAATCCTTTCCTGCCACTTAATTAGTGTAGAAAATTCGTTGTTTTCCAGTCTATACAGGCCTGAAAAATAAAATTCAATATGTTAAGATATTAGGTTTACGAATGGCTTGCCATGTGGTATAGTATGCTTACAAGGAACATAACATGTTAAGTGGGGCGACCTGCGGAGTAGGAGGGAAATTAGTGGAAAACATTGTATTGATCAGTCATGGCGGCATGGCAGAAGGGGTCAAAAGCAGTCTGGAGATGATCGTAGGCCAGCAAGCAAACGTTCACACCGTTTCATTACGACCAGATAGTGACAATCTACAATTTGAGAAAGAATTGAACGAGAAAATGAAAGCCCTTAACGGTCCAACATTGATTATTGCGGATTTATTAGGAGGAACCCCGTGCAACGTTGCAGTCAAGAATTATTTAGAGGATGACGAAGTGGCGATCTTCGCTGGAATGACATTGTCCGTAGTGATCGAGGCAGTCGTCAATCAACGAGCGACGATCAAAGAGCTGCTTTGCTTAGCCAAAGAAAACATCGTTGATGTCAAAGCAGGGATGAACCAAGCAGAACAAGAGATGTTAGAAGAAAAGCAAGAAGAATTAGGGGATTACAGTGCGTATGCTGGGCAAGAAAATATCGTCAATAGTCGGATCGATGAGCGCTTGATCCATGGACAAGTTGCGGGTATCTGGTCCACGAGTTTAAACACGCACCGGATCATCGTGGCCAATGATGAAGCCGCCGCAGACCCATTACAAAAATCTTCTTTACGAATGGCAGCGCCAACTTCGATGCGACTTTCCGTCCTTCCAGTGGCAACGGCAGCCAAAAATATTCGTGCCGGTCGTTATGGAAAACAACGGTTGTTTTTGCTTTTCAAAAATCCCCAAGATGTTTTGCGTTATATTGAAGCAGATGGACCGATCAAAGCGATCAACGTCGGCAACATGAGCTACAAAGATGGTGCACGGGAAGTAACCAAAAGTATTCAAGTGATGCCAGAAGAAGAACCAATCTTTGAAGCGATCGCCGCAAAAGGCATCACCGTCACGGCACAGCTTGTTCCCAATGAACCATCGATCGACTTTATGAAGAAATTACGAGGATAAACCAGGCAGGGATTGAATCGAGGAGAATATGTAGCGGAAGATTTGTCAAAAAACGAGTGTTTTTCACGATTTATCTGAGGCGACATAACGATCGATAACTAGCCAGTTAAGACTCGTTCATACAATTAGGAGGAAAATTCATGCATTTAGCAGCGTATCAAATCATTCTTATTACTGTTTATGCTTTTATTGCTATTAATGATTCACTTATTTCCAATACGTTGACCCAACCAGCGATCGCCGGAATGATTTCTGGAATGATCATGGGGGACTTAAAGACCGGTTTGATGGTCGGTGGGACCTTACAGTTGATGCGTTTGGGGATCGCCGCATTTGGTGGTGCATCCGTCCCGGATTATTTTACCGGCGCAGTACTGGGAACCGCGTTTGCCGTGATCTCAGGAAACGGCGCGGAATATGGCATCGGCTTAGCAGTTCCAGTGTCCTTGCTGATGCTGCAACTGGATGTCGTGGCTCGTTTTTGTAACGTATTTCTACTACACCGGATCGATAGAGCCATCGACAACATGCAAGTCAAACGAATCCCACGGTTAGTTTTATCGGGTTCTTTCTTATGGGGATTGTCACGGGCGATTCCGATTTTATTGATGCTTTTAGCTGGAGATGCAGTCGTTACGACGATTACCGATAACACGCCAGAATGGCTGATGACCGGACTAAAAACCGCTGGTGGCGTCTTGCCAGTCGTCGGGGTAGCGATCTTATTGCGCTACTTGCCAACAAAGCACTACATTCCTTATTTGTTATTAGGCTTCTTTTTAGCTGCGTATCTGCAAGTACCAATGCTCGGCGTTTCCATCATTGGGCTCGTAGCAGCAATGTTAGTCTTTAAACGTGATAGCGAAAAAGGCACCGTTGCAACGGCAGCTGCCGGAGATTTTGAAGGAGGATATGATGGCGATGAGTGATCAAAAACTGACAAAAAAAGAGTTGAATACCATTAGCTGGCGTTATATTTTGGCAAGCCAATTAAACTGGAACTATGAGCGAATGATGAGTTCGGGCTACCTTTACGGCATCCTGCCCGTCTTGAAAAAATTCTATGGCCATGATGAAACCCAGCTGCAAGATATGCTGCGGACCCACAATCAATTTTTCAATACCAATGCGATCTTTGGGAACTTGATCATGGGGATCGATGTCGCTATCGAAGAACAAGACGGACACAAAGCCAAAGAAACGATTATCGCCTTGAAAACGGCCTTGATGGGTTCCTTGGCCGGTGTCGGTGACTCCTTATTCCACGTGATTTGGGGAACGATCTTTGGCTCTGTTGCTGGCACATTGGCGCAAAATGGTTCCGTCGTTGGTTGTGTCATCTGGATCATCGCCAACATCGCGTTACTTTTCGGTCGGGCAGCGTTGCTTCCCCTAGGTTACAAACAAGGGGTCAAATTAGTGACGACCTTGAAAGACAAATTATCGGCCTTCACCAATGCCGCAACCGTTTTAGGGGTCACAGTGATTGGTGCCTTGATTCCCTCTGTGGTCAAAGCAACTGTTCCTTTTGTCTATAAAAAAGACGGTGTCGAATTGGTGATCCAAGACACGTTAGATGCCATCTTGCCATCCCTTGTACCTATCTTGCTCGTCTTGCTGACCTACTGGATGTTAGGCCAAAAGAAACTAAATTCCACTCGAGTGATTTGGATCATCTTGATCTTGTCGATCGTTTTGAGTGCGTTTGGTATTTTGGGTTAAAATTAGCAGTAACAACTGATAGATAAGAATATGTAAATAAAAAAAGAGTGTGGAATATTTTTCCGCACTCTTTTTTTATAAAATAATTTTCTTATTTATACTCATAAATAATTTGGTTTTAAAAAAACCGTTATATTTACTCCTATAAATCAAATATTTTAATTATTTTTATTATATAATGATTAAAAAGCTGTTTTTTGTTTGGGCAGTGGACTAGAAAAATGAGGATCTTTGGCTTGGTAACTAATTGACCAATTCACAAGGGTCTTACGGTGATTACGGTGATAATCTACTATTAGTGATAAAGCTGCCACCAAGCAATTCATAAAACAGCTAAAGGAGTGGGTAGGATTTGCTTGCAGTCAGATATGATGAACTATCATTAGAGTTTGAAACAAATGAAAGCGTATTTTCCCCAAAAGGGTTAGATGTAGGAACGAAAGCGATGTTAAAGCAGCAGTTACAATGACAGACATTTCAGCAAATGCCATCGACTTGACTACGAAAAATGCGCAACGAAATGAAGTAGCACCAGAGATCGTCTTAAGTTAAGCCTTTAAAGAAATCAGCGACAAAACGTTTGATGTTATTCTGTCTAATCCGCCGTACCATGTAGATTTTTCTATACCAAAGGAATTTATCGAGAAAGCCTATCGTCAACTGGCACTCAACGGAAAGCTCTACATGGTGACCAAACGCCGAAAATGGTATGAGAACAAGATTCGCTCCGTTTTCGGTTACGTGAAAGTCACGGAAATTGAGGGCTATTACGTATTTTACGCAGAAAAGCGGGCTAAAAAGCCGTTAGTAAAAAAGAAAGAAAAAAAGTTGTCAAAGAAGCTACAACGGAAATATGGGAAGAGATAAAGGTGCCTTCAGCTGAAGGGCATCTGATATCGGGTATTTCACTAAAGTGTTAAATCCTCTCGTTTATTTTCTCCCATACAGCTGGATCATCGTAATAACATTACTAGCTACGATCGTAATCAAAATAATATTTTGGATGCCGCTATTGGCAATAATGACTGCAGCCAGGCTACCACCAACAGCTCTACCAAATTGATTGGCAGCACTATTCAGGCTGATTATCACATTTGATTTGTTCTGAGTTACATGAGTAATACCGGTATTTAACTGCAGCTCGAGAAGGAAATATCACGAATGCCGCTAATTTTTTACATGTGACCCAAATGATGATTTCAAGACAATTGAAAAATTCAGAAGAGTTGGAGAAAAAACTATCGGTACAAAAAAGAGGATTGATAATTGAGAGCGCCGATAAAATCGGTTGGAGTTGAATCTTAATTCATCATTATAAATATTTTTTCCGAAACATTAGAGAGTATCCCAACTTATATACTCTATCTTTTTTATACCTAATTGATTAGCAGCTTCAGCAAAATAATCAATATCATTAGTATTGTAGTAGGTAATATGCCAAAATACATTTTCGCTCGTTAGCTCAAAAATTTTTTGGAAATATGGTCTGTCTATTACATTCATTGAGTGTCCTAATACATAAATATCTGTAACTTCTTCTAAGTTTTGCCTTTCAAAGAAGTTGTGATTTCTATTAATAATACTAAAAGTTTTTTTTGCAGTTCTCTTAAAATATTTTTTCACATATTTTTCATTCACTAAGTTAACGCCAAAATCGTTTCCTTGCACGTTATATTCTTCATCATGACCCATAATCAATTTTTTCGGGGGTGAGCCGTGTATATGGAGAACATTGGGTATTCCATAAAGCGTTTCCAAAGTTGACGTGTAATTGAAAGATAGAAATTTATCTTTTTTACAAATAAGCTTGTCTATCTTCTCTATTTTTTCCATACTTTTAAGATTATGGCTAACTTCTTTTATCCACGAAGACAGATAGATGCTCGTTTTCATGCCAAATTCTAACATTGTTTCAATTTCTTTATTGGGACCTCCAGTATAATCATCTGGTGAGTTCCAATCCCTGTGTTCCTCAACAAGCTCTAAAGGTTCTAGGCTACCTATTATATTTTCCAATTCTGCCCAGTTATAATCTTCATTTGTTACATCTATCGTAAAATAAGTGACAGAATAATTTCTTATAACTTTGATTAGACCATCATACACTTCTCTATAGTTTTGTTTTAAAAATAAAACAAATTGACTATAATTCGTAGGGAGACTATGATGTAGATCAAAACCATTTCCAATTATAAATAGCTTCACTAATTACACACCTTCCCATCATCTTTTTCATTAAATGGATTAGATATAATATTTTATCTACTCCTTCAAATAATACAGATCGACTATTTTTTTATAAAAACGTATATGCTGTTATATTACCATGAGGATAATACACATTGTTACATTTTTCTATATAAAAAGGAAATAGAAAATTTACAGGCATAATTCTTTTTCTATGATATATTGTTTAAAACGAGAAATTTTCAAACTCAAGGAGCTATTAATTATGAAAAAAGTAATAGGTGCAGTTAATTGTGAATGTTTTATGTGCAAAAATAATAATAGTTTTGATATGCCTAATGAAATTATTGAATCAGTTAAAAAGAAAGAATTAGTGTTATTTTGTGGAGCAGGGATAAGTACAGAATCAAAAGCGGTTTTACCTACATCTTTTTACATGGATACATTGACTTTCTTAAATAGCGAACATAACTTAAATTTAGATACAGATGTTGCTTTTTCAGAATTGATGAGTAAATTTTGTAGTATCGTTCCTAATGGTAGGAAACAGTTAATAAGAAAAATAAATGAACGCTTTGATAGGGTTCAGTCATTTCCAGAACTATATAATTCTGCTACCAGATTTCATAAAGAGGTTTCGAAAATTCCTCAGATCAAAACTATTGTAACTACTAATTGGGATGATTACTTTGAAAAAGAATGTTTAGCCACTTCTATTGTAGATAATAAGGATGTAGCATTATGGAATGCTTTTGACCGAAGAGTATTTAAGGTTCATGGATCAATAAATAATATTGGATCGATTGTGGCTACAACTAATGACTATGATAAATGCTATGAAAGATTATCAAGTGAGCCAATAGGCGATCGTTTAAAGACTCTACTAGGAAGTAATTGTGTAGTTTTTATAGGTTTTTCTTTTGGTGATGAAGACTTAAATAAAATTATTGATATACTTTCTGAAAGATTGGATGATTTTGCTAATCAGTTTTATTTAGTGACAGTTGACAAATCATGGGAAAAGAATAGAGACTCTCGCATTATTCCAATAATAACTGATGGACAGTTTTTTATTCATTCATTACGAAATATCCTCATAGAAGAAGGACACCTTGTAGCAAATGACATCTATGATTTTGCAAGATACGCAAGCCAAGTTGCTTCAGATTTTCATACAGATTGGCTTAATGAAATTGATAATTTTAATGAAAAACTTGCTTCTTTTCCAGAGATAATACTATCGATAGCGTATCAAGATGGAGTGATACATGCGTATCAAAGATGTTATGCAAATAGAAAAAAAGGTGATTACTTGATTCCAGGTTATTTAAGTAAAATAGTAGCTTCATATCACAGTTTAGTAGGCCAACATGAAAAGAATAAAAATTATTTGCAAATGTATTACGATTTAGGTTATCAGGATGGATTGATTAATTTAGAAATATTTTTGGAAACAAATAATCACTTGATGCCACCTTTGTTTATATATGAAAGTGAAAATTTTGCTACAGAAAAAGAATTATTGGATTTTATAGTAGCTAATAGAAACTCTGAAATGTACCAGTTTTTGAAAGAGATAAGAGTACCTAATGATACAATTCCTCATTTTTATCCTTGGTATTGTTAAGGTTGGCTGCAAAATGGTAGCACTAACAAAAAAAACGTGAATCCCTTGATATTCAAAGGATTCACGGTTTTTTTATTATTCCCACTCAATATGTGTAGCTTCATAGAAATGTTTATATAGCAACATTCTTTTATTGTAATCTACATTTGAGTAGGAAAATGGTAGGGTTAGATCTTTACTGCTTGATTTCCATTAAAGTTTGCAACACTTGATTCTGTGGCATAGGTGAAATTAATATTACCAGTCATCTGTTTAGCAATATTTTCATCATTACGACTCCAAAGATGAGCGTAGTGTCTCAATGTAATTTCAGGGCTAGAGTGTCCTAATCGTTGTGATACAACAAGAATATCAGCATTAAACTCATTGATTAAGTAACTAACATGAGAATGGCGCAAACCCTTTCCTTGAATCAATGGCACATTCGCTAACTTGGCATATCGCTGTATAATTCTTTGAACAGTTGAACGATAGAGGGGAAGATCAGTGTAACTAAGAATAAATTGTTTTACTCCATGATTTTTTTGAACTTTTTCCCACTCTTGAAGAACTTGAATTGTATCATCATCCAAAGAAATGATTCTTAGACCACTTTCGGTTTTTGTATAGGGTTTTCTAATAAAATCCTTTTGATTGATCATTTCTAAGGTATGATGAACCTTGAGTTTTTTTCTCTTGAAGTCTATATCATTCCAATTTAATGCCAGTCCTTCACTTACTCGAATTCCAGTCATATAGTACAACCAAATTAGAACAAAACACATATGTTCATAGAAATCTTTTTTATAGATTTTTGATAAGACCCTTTCAAAATCTTCTTTCGTCCAGTATGGAACAATTGCTTTTCCTTTGGGAATTGCTTTTGTCCGCTTGGAGATGTTTTCATTAAGGAATTGAAGGGTAACAGCATAATCAAGTGATTTGCGAAACATACCGTATAAAAGGGAACTGTATGCTTGGGAATACCCACTTTCGTTTAACAGCCAGATTCGATAATTCTCACAATCGAGTACCCTGATATCGCGTAGTTTTTTATCACCAAAGTATTTAATAATTTGAGTGAGTCCACATTCACGAGAACTCCAAGTGCTTTTTTGAACACAAGCTCTGTAGTGAGGGACATAAGACTGCTCCATAAATTCTTTGTAGGTTAAATCATAATTTGCAAATCCATTTGCTATCATATACTCATTTTTAATGCGCATAACTTCTTTATGGGCTTCACGAACAGATGAAAATCGTTTTCCTAAAGAATCTTTTGTTCCTTTTTTTTGGATTCTTTTTCCAGTTATTTGGTCTGTACCTAATTCTACAAGATAATATATACGACCGTTTTTGTCTTGGTAGACACATGGATATTTTGTTTTCATAACTATTCCTCCTGCACAAGAGGAATGCCTATAATTTCTTCAATTACTTGTCGGGGTACAACCCCGACTCTTTTATTATTATAATATGGGTATCCCTGGTTTACCATTCTTATTTTTGCCTGACGAATTATGGTAGCTGCTTGATGTGTTTTAAATCCAAGTTGTTCTAAATCTTTTCGACAAATCATATTTTTCATTTTTTTCAACTCACTTTCATAGAAAACACACAATTGATTGCAGTGTTATTTCTTTATTTTGGTATAGTGAACAATGCTTTCTTGAAAATCCATCATTTGTTCAGGATTTCCACCTTCATTTATATCCCTGTAAAATATCGGGCGTCTTACGAGATACTCATGGGTATAAAGCACATCTTGATTGGTGGGATCATAGGGTTGATCCACGAGTTTTTTTGTAACAGTAGGTACTTTGAGATTGCGCGATCTGAAGAACGCTTTTTTCTTATGTTCTTTCATATTCAAGTCCTTATCGAAATATTTGCTGATATAGCGTCCGCGATTTTCGATACGATCCACATCGATCCTATTTATTTTGACAAATCCATGTCCCCAGATCGTGGTAAGACGATCGACAGAAAGAAAAGGGAAGTCAAATAAGATGATGTGATAATGGATCGCACCTCGTTTTTGTTTTTCCCACGTGGCGAGATATTTTAGGTTTGCTTTTTTTGTATGATAGAGTTCGTAGTTTAGTCGCTTGATAAATTTTTTGAATTCATTATTTGCATAGGCAATGTTTTGTATGTTTTCTCTAAAAGTGAGGGTTAAAAATTTTGTCTGATCATCAAAGTTCATATCCACGAGTCGGGCGATTTCAAAACGCATATTTTTGTAGTATTTTTGTTTTCGTTTTAAGCTATCGTATTGTTCTTGAGCAGAGAGTTCGTCATAAGTTCTTCTTGTTTCCGTGGGAATATCCTCTGTATAAAGCCAAGCTAATTCTTTTTTTCGGTTTGGATTTGGTTCTGTTTCTTCATTTCTTTTTTTAGGAGTAATGATGGTTTCATAATCATAAATTTCAAGGTACGTGGGAGTTTCAATGATCTTCTGATTATATGCTTTCAATAATCCCCACTCCTTGGTACGTATTCAATTGTCAAAGAACCAGTCATTTTCTCCTGATGTTGTTCTATAAATCAAGTAAAGGAGCAGAACTGCTACGCAGCTCTGCTAGCCTGCTTATTTATTGTGCGGTTTTTTCGTTGCGGTCGGCTTTGAGCTTGATGCCCATCCGGCCTCAACGAAACCACCCAACAAATAAGCAGGAATATTAGTTTCGTGAATCTTTTGAATGATTGCTAAGAGTATCTGTTTATTGCTTTGTCAGTAAAACTGCTGAGTCTGCAGTTGCGGATAACCCATAGCTGACAAACTGACCATTTGCACGTCCCCAAGGTTTGATCACAAGATTATTAAAAGTAACTGTCGCGATCCCGTTTTTATCAAGTTCATCCTCTGTTACAACTGGTTCAGCGCTTCCAATTTTTACGCTCATCTTTTCAAAGCGAAGTTTGGGTAAGACGCACTCGTAGCTCCATCCTAAAATTTCTCCATCCTTTTGCCACCGTGAGACATTAACGACTTGGTATTCCTTTTCTAGTTTTTCTTTTGGTAAAGTTAAATCACTGATTTTGATTGGCATAATGTTCTCTCCTTTTCTGATATACGTTTTGATATACGTTTGGTATAAAAATGTAAGGTACCTCTACATTTTTATCATATACGATTTTAAATACGTTGTCAATAGTTTTTGTAAAATGTATATACGGAATAATATACGTGTGGTATGCTGTATATGAAATCATATAGGAGGGATCACAAATGTTTGGATTATTGCAACCGAATAAAGAAAAAGTTGGAAGAAGATTAAAACAAATCAAAGACGAAATGAATATCTCTTTTACAGAGTTTGGTAGCCGCCTTGGATTAAAGAAGCCGACGATAAGTTCGTATGTTCAAGGATATAACTTGGCACCGATTGATGTGATTGAAAAAGTGGCTAAGATCAGCGGAAGGTCTGTTGGTTGGTTTTACTTTGGGGAGATAGAGGAATATATCGCGGATTATCTAACTCTCACGGGACAAGGCGAGTTAGTTAAGGAATATCCGAACGTGGTAAAGCAGATCAAAGAAGAATTCTTTAGTGGTGATTTTAAAAATCCTAGTTGGGAAAATGAAGTCGGTTATCCAATGGAAGAATTCATCGATGATTGTTTCGCGGATTTTTCTCCAAGTATTTTAGATAGGTATATTGGCAAAATCGTTACGCAGCAGATCGATAAATCGGAGAAATTGAAAAACTTTTCAGATAAGGAAAAGGGTGAAGCACTGGCATTTGTCTATCATGAAGTGATGGACTTTGTTGAAATGAGTGGTGAGGTTAAGTACGGTGAAGAGGAGAAGGTTATCGGATTAGTCGAAGATTCGATCAGTAATCTGGTGAAAAGAGGAAAAATAGAATTCTCAGAAGAATATTTGGTAGGAAGGTTAGTGAATATTCTTGATGATGATGTCGAGACAGCAAAAATCATTTCGACTTTATCATTGAATCTGACAGGAAAAGCTTTTTCACCGCTTTTTGGTGGAAAAGAGTTGATTGAGATTTTTCAGGCAATGCGTCCGGCTTTGATGAAGTTGTATTCGGAAAAGAGCAGAGATGAGCTGTATGATTGGTTTGAGAAATAAAGACAAGTTACTAAAGATACTTTGAAGTTTTTTTAGACGGCAAAGGAGGGAAAACATATTATGTCTAAGTTAAATAGGATTCAAAATGAAATCAAACAATTAGAAGGAGGACGCTTCCAAAATTTATGTGATGTTTACCTTTATCGTAAAAGAAATTGGGAGAATATTGTATCTCTCGGTTCTATGGATGGAACAGATAAGACTACTAAAGGAATACCTGACACTTATTATTTTGATAACCATTCTAATACATACATTTTGGTTATGTATGGTACTAGAAAGGATGCAACTGCAAAATTAGAGACAGATGTTCGAGAAGCTATCGAGAAATCCAAAGTTGATAAAAAAGATATTGAAGAAATAATCTGCTGTCACACTTCTTCAAATTTAACTGTTGAGAAAGATAAGGAACTAAGAAGTTTATCAGGCTCAATAAAGCTGACTCTCATAGGAATAGATACATTATCTAATGACCTCCTTAAGTTTGAGTATCAAGATATTGTAAAAGACTTTTTAGGTATATTAGAATCAACTGAACAGGTTTGGAGTTTAGAGAAATTTATATCTATACATGATAAAAGTAGAACCAATGCGCCCTTGGATACAAAATATATAGATGAAAAACATATAGTTGATAGGATGAAGGATGAAGTAAATAGTCATCAGATTATTCTGCTATCTGGAGTACCTGGAACTGGAAAAACTAGGTTAGCCATCGAGATATGTAAGAAATTACCTATGGATAGCAACATAATTTGTGTTAAGAGCAATAGCATGCCTGTTTATCAAGATATTAAAGATGCATTAGATATAAGAAGAATAAATTATTTGTTTTTAGATGATGCTAATACGGTCACAAATTTTGATGCAGTTGTCAGCCTCCTGAGTTTAGAGGACTTTGAACAAAAACTGAAAATTATTATGACTGTTCGAGACTATGCACTTTCAGGAGTCATTAATCAAATAACACCGTTTAAAGTCAAAGTGCAAAAACTCTCTTTAATGAGCGATGATCAGATTGAAACGCTGATTAACAGTATAGAAGATATTTCTCCTTTTTATCTTAGGAAGATTATGAAATTATCTCATAATAATCCGAGAATAGCTGTAATTGCAGCAATTATGGTTAAAGAGAAAAACTTTGATTTTATTGAAAATGGAAAGGAGATATTGGATAGTTATTATAGTCAAATCATTGAAGAGAATTCCCTCTCTTCAAATGAAAAAATTAGTATGTTCATTTTAAGCTTCAAACACAAGCTGAATTTATCAAATAAAGAATCATTAGAGGACATCTTAAAATATTTTAAAATTGATTCTGATAGCTTTTTATCTGCATTAAATGAATTACATGATAAAGAACTTTGTGATATATTTCAGGATGAAGCTGTTAAAGTCAGAGATCAAAGTTTATCAGATTTTGTAATAGTAGATTTTGTTGCAAATAAGAAAATTTTCAAGATAAAAGATTTTTTTGTTAATCTTTATCCTATTCATGAAAAAGAGATTGTTGAAATGTTTGTACTTGTTAATAATTTTAATTCTTCCAAGGACTGGATAGAGTATCTAACCAATGAAATAAAGTTTGTTTACAATAATATTATTGCAGATATTGATAAAGAACTTTTTTTAACACAATACGGGGTAATAATTCCCGTCGAATCTCTTGCGTATGTTCATGAGAAGGTACAAGATGCTGATAACACTGAATTTCAAACATCTCAAAAAGAATTTGAAGAAAAAAAGAGAAATCAAGGAGTTAATGATCCGATTATAAGTATTCTTTGTTCATTATCAAATAGTGAAAGATTTAAGGATGCAGGTATACTTCTTATGTATTATTTCAGAAAAAGGCAGGATAAAATCTTTGAAATTTTCTCTGCAATTAAAAATAATTTTGATATTGAAGCTAGATGGAATCTTTATTTAGAAAAAAGATTCAGTATTATTGAAACTTTTTCAGTTCAAGAAAATATTAATGAAACAACAGCTCTGCTTATTGCCAATATTGCTGATGAGTTTTTAAAGTTTTCAGGAGAAAAATATACTTTTAACGGCAAGAATGGGGTTATTAATCGTTATACACTAGTTGATGGAGACTATCTAATTAATCTCCATAAAAAAATTTTTGATATACTCTCTAAAGTCTATAGTTATGGTAACGTAGAAGTGAATAATTATATAGATAAACTATTAATCAATTATCCAGTCTATGAAGTTGAAAATGGATTCTTAGAAACTGTTAGTTCAGATTTAACTTGTATAGAAAATCTTTTTTTTAAAGATTTAGATAGTTTAAATTTTAGACAAGAAGCTATAGTATTTGAATTGTTTTCAAAATCAAAAAAGCTAAAAATAAAATCACAGCCTTTTTTTGAATATGAACCGTCAAGCAGTCAAAAAATTTATAAAGATTTTTCAACTAGTATATGGGCTTATCACATGGGAAAATTTGATTATGAAAAGATTCAAAAGTTAAGAAAGGTAAGTCTTCGTGAGATTTTTGAGAAGCATTCTAATGACTTAGTTTGGCTGTTCAATATCCTCGGAATATTTCAATCAGATGTATTGTTAAATAAGTATGAAATAGAAGATTCTTTACTTCTATTGTATTCTGACCTAGATTTAGAGGATCAAATAAAGTTTTTACCAGCATTGCTAAAAAGTAATTTTGTTGTTTCTCCTAATAATTATGTAAATTATATAGACAAGTTGTCTTTTGAAGAAGGCAAAAATATTCTAAACTCAGTTGAAAAGGAAATAGATGAAGGATGGTATCTTTCAAACTTTTTGATATGTAGAAACATTCGTGATAGCGAGACAGAAGGACTTATATCCTTTTTAGAGAATCTTAAAAACTTTGAAGTGATGAATTATTTTAATGTCTTGTCATTCGAAAAATATATCAAGTATGACGGAAATATTTTAGGTATCTTAAAAAATATGTATTCAGAAAATAAGGTATTAAGTAGTTTTTTTGTACCAAACTATGTGCCAGAGGATGGTGCTGAAAAAATTTTAAATATAATTGGATATAAAGAATTAAAAGAAATCTATTTAAGTCTTCTTGGTAGCAGAGATGTTGATGGATCAGGAGAAATTTTTAAGTGTCTATTAAAAGAAAATGATATCAATTTTATATACTTATTCCTTGTTAAGCTTAACACTCAAAGATTAAATTTTAATTATAGTGAATATGATGTTCAACTAAAATGTATATGGAAATCAGCATTCGCAGAGGAAGGGATTAGAAAATATCTAAATTTTTTAATTCAAGAGAATCGTGTGATTTATGTAGGAGTAGACCCATTTTTGGAAAAAATTTTCAAAGCCAACATTGAGCGTTCT
Source organism: Enterococcus sp. DIV1279b (assembly GCF_050531515.1). Classification (NCBI taxonomy): domain Bacteria; kingdom Bacillati; phylum Bacillota; class Bacilli; order Lactobacillales; family Enterococcaceae; genus Enterococcus; species Enterococcus sp. DIV1279b. Next base: position 255,149 of record NZ_CP172891.1, read on the forward strand.
ATTGAATTTATAAAAGCAGAAGTAATAAATACTGAGGACGAGGATAGGTTAGTTAATTTATACAACTTGTCTCTTGAAATATTCGATGATGATATATTGCTACATATCTTCGAATTACTCAAAGATAAAGAAATTACTACAAATTTTTTTGAAAAGCTATATCTAACTATGCGCACTAATAGATGGTCTGGAAGTTTAGTACCTCTTTTAGATAAAGAAATTAGTTTTTTAAATAAGTTACTTGATATTTTCGAAGGAATAAAATTTATTTCCCATTCATTAATTATCACTACATGTATAGACTCACTTAAAAAGCAAAAAGATAAAGAGTTGCTATCAGATTATTTGGAATAAAATTTCTGGACGAGATTTTTCAATATCATAAATATTAAAAAAACAAACCCTGCTAAGAAATTTCTTGGCAGGGTTTGTTTTTTAGTGTTTTTAATCCGTTCTACATGCTAAGAAACGCTGGAAAGTAGGCTTTCTCACTTCAATTTATAGGGACTCTTTATTCCAACTTTATAATTGAAAGGAAAAATACCGTAAACAAGAATAGCTGAGTTTTTAATACTTTGTAAACTATTCAGGGAATAATAAAGGGGGCAGAAACTTAATAATTTTTGACATTTGTTAATATGAGATATCCTTATACATTTCCTTAACTTGATGGATATGTCCACTTGCTCTTCTACAGACGTACTTTGCACGTCCGTTTTTTTAACCTCCTAAGTGTTGGATGCGATTCAAGTAGAACGGAAAAATCTAATAGTTCAACCAGGATGAATATTAATGTGGCTAACGAAAGCTGAGTGATCATATATGAAAAAATTTTTAAATGAATGATTTTACATCGGATTTTTTTGATTCGATAATTACTTTATTGGTAATATCGATATAATTTCACTTTTATTAATTGACATGAGGAATATGAATGATATCATTATATTAAGGTAGCAATAAAAAGGAGGATAAATCATGTCAAAAATTGAGTTAAAGAAAGTCACGCTAGATTCAGTAAAAGATTTAAACAGAGCTGGGTTATCAAAAGCACAGTGTGCTATTACTTGGGCCTCTTGTTTACATGATGCCGCTTTAGGCGGGTTAGGTACTTCTGATCCAGGTGGTAATGCCTGCACAATCTATCAAAAGTATTGCATGAAATAGCAAATGAAATGCAAAAGTATTTTTAATAGCATTTATGATACCGCTTACTATGAAGGTTATACAGTAAGGTTTGATCAAGTTCGTGATGTTCGAGATTACCCTGACCTACTTTCAATAGGAACGTGGACCGTAAAGAAAGGAGAACATTGGACAGTAGTATTGAAGAAAGAATCGAATCTCAATACTATAAAAAATTTTGTGCAGTTACTTTCTTTTAAGCTACCGAAAGATTGTTATTTTGCAGTAGAAAAAATCACTGCTCCGATGGGACCTTTAAGTTCAAATATAATGCTATAAAATATTTGTTGGAACAAACGAATAGTACGTATTCTATTCGTTTGTTTCTTTTGTTGAAAAACTCGGATATATGCCTTCAAATCATCCATATCCTTACAGAAAGTGAATACTATCTTTTTTACCTAAAAACAAATATTAAGTTATTTCATTAATAAGCAATTCTATGAGTATTAAAACAAATAAATCAAAATCAATTTCTATACTATTTAGTTTTGATAAAATAGCATTCGGAGAAAATGCACGAGGAACTGTATTTGAAATTATTAACTGTTGAAGTGATTTATCTTCTATATATTTTAGGAATTGCCAGTTTACTCTATCTGCTGTACCTATTGTCAAGATTAAACTGTCACTTTCGTTCGAAAGATCCTCTAACTTTTCCTCACTAAGAAATACAACAGGAATGTTATTTTCAAACATAAATCTCTGAATTTTTTTTCCAATGGTAATATTATCAGACTTGATATATATTAGTATTCTTTTTGCGGCAAGAATTTGATCTTGGAATATTTTAATTTCTTGTAAATTAATCTTATCTATTATTAATTGTAAAGTTGTTATCACGCTTGAATTTAACTCTTTATGCATATCCGTAAAAACTTTTTCTGTGTTGCTTTCTAAAATACGTAGTTTAAACTCAGAAAAGGAGTTAATTCCCATTCTCTTTACAAGTCTGGATACAGTGGGAGAAGACACTCCAGCTTTACATGCTAGTTCGTGTATTGTTTGCCTAGGAATAAGTTGATAATTATTTAATATATATTGAGCAACTTTTTTTTCTTGGGAAGGTAAATCATTAACTAACAAATTTGTTCTTGATAAAATATCCATTTATACATACCTCATTTCAGTTTGGAGTTGAAAATATTGTTTAAAAGCGAAAATTTGGATCTTCTTTTTAATAAAAACTATCTTTGTAAAATATTGGATAAAACTGATTGTACTAATAGAGATATTATTTATAACCGTATTGAATTATTGGAGAAGTATAACATAGATGACTCTGAAAATAAGAGTTTTGACGTTTGTAATGATGCTATTTTAAATATAAGAAAATTGTTGGATGTTCCAAAAACTATAAAAAAATTAACCACCTGCATCATGATTAAAGATAATGAAGAGACAATTTTAAAAACAGTTAAGTCTGCCTTGTCAATAAGTGAGGTAGTTTTAATTGTAGATACTGGATCAAAAGATTCCTCAAAAAAGATAATAAAAAATATAAATTCAGAAAAAATAGTTCTTATAGATAAGGATTGGGATAATGATTTTAGTTCTATAAGAAATTTTCTTATACAAAATTGTACTACAAATTGGATAATGATGTTAGACTCTGATGAAGTTTTATTAGAAGGACAAGAGCAGACAATTAGGGATTATATAGATTTATATACGGTTAATTTTAAAGGCTATACTGCAGCTTTTTATCCCACAATTATTAGTAGTGACGAAGAAACCAATTTGATGCCAAGAATATTTAATAAGTCGAATGTTTATTACTTTGGTAATTGCCATGAAGAATTAAGAACTAGAAATTTTCTGAGATTTAATATATCTTTGCCAATAAAAATTATACACACAGGATATGATGAGCCAGAAGTACTTATAGAAAAAAAAATGAGAAACACATTTCTTTTAAAAAAATGTCTGGAAATTGAGCCTGAAAATTTTAGGTGGCTGTATTTCTATACACGAGATGCTTTGTTAGTTGAGGATTCTGAAAAGTTGAAAAAATTAATCGAACTTAAATTGTTAGATACAAATAATTCTATAAAATCTGGAAAAAATTTGTATACTGAAGGGATAATTTTAAACTATATAAAAATATTATTTTCAATTCAAGAATTTGATAAAATAAAGGTATTTTTAAATAGCTTATCCTTTGAATGGAAAAAGAACTCAGATCTATTCTATTATTATTCACTATCTACAATATTAAAGGCAAAAAGTGAGTTCATAGATCTGTTATATGAGTTAAATATTGAAAAAAATTATAATTTTCTTAATTCAATGGATAAGGAGGGGCGACATTTAGAGCTAATTAAAGGTATTTTGTCTTATGAAACAATGGATTATGAAGAAGCAAATAGGCTCTGGAAAGAATTAATGAACCAAAAATACGATAGCCAATTGTTTTTAAGTTATATCAATTTTTTAAATGGCTATGTGTGGAAATTAGGTGATGAGAATAATGAAAATTAAACCTTTTCACTTAATGCAGGAAGATAGAAATGATTGTGGACCAACAGTTATTTACTCATTATTACGTTCATTAGGATATTATCAAAAAAAAAAGAGCATTGAATCGGAACTAGATATGAACGATCGAGGAGTAACGATAGAAAGCTTTATAGGTTATTTAGAAACTTTAGGAATATCCACACAATTATTTCAGACCAAATTTAAAGAAGATTTAGAAGAGAATAGTGGTTTTGAAAATATCAACTGTCCATGTATTGCTCTTTTAGAAGAGACTTCAGAAGTAAATCACTTTATTATTATTTATAAAATAAGTCGATATTCAATTTTAATATCTGATCCAGCTCAGCAAACCTTATCGGAGGAAAGTATTGATGTATTCAAAAAAGTGAGATTGATTTTGAGTTTAGATTTTAAAAAAAATATAAATGCAGAGAAGTTTAGTAGTAAGAGATTCTATCTAGACAGTCCCTTTTTTAAGAATATTTGGATGTTCAAATCTAGCTTAATCAGTCTATTAATGTTAACCTTTGTGATTTCGAGCTTTTCAATCTTTAATGCCGGAATGATTGGTATGCTAACCAATGAAATTGCAGCTAATTTGTCAGATCTTGAGAATCTCAAGTATTTAATTCCTAAATACCTGTTCATATTTGTATTTATAGATTTTGGGTACTTAATTACAAATTATATATCACAGAAAAAATCGTTTGTTTTATCACAAAAAATAAAAAAAGAAATTAATTCAGACTACGTTATCAGTATCTTAAATGCTCGAAATCTGAAATTTCAATCTGGTGATGTATCGTCGAGACTTACTGATATTTTAAATTCTATTGATGGCTTTGTTTCACTAGTATTATCACTCTTGGCAAGTATAATCACATTAATCGGAGTTACTATGATTATGATTTCTTTTAATGCATCCATTTTTCCAGTTCTTATTATTTCCTCGGTTTTGATATATGGATTAACTATAATGAATAAAGACAAACTTTTATTCCAATCATTTAATGTTTTAAAATCTTATAGCGAGTTTAATACCTATTTAATTGATACTCAAGAAAGTAAAGAAAATATTGTTAATTTTTCAGATAGTAATAATGTAGGAGAAAGAATGAACTCGATGTTCAAGAATTATTTGAATCTCTCTAAATATAATTTTCAATTTTTCTTATCGCTAAGTAGTACACAGCAGTTAGTCTCAGTTTTATCTACAGGAGTTTTATATTATATATGCTTGAATATGGTTTTTAACAGTGAACTTGAAATAGGGTTCTTTACAATGGGGCTCACACTTTGTAGTTTATTTGTCAGTACAATTTTGAGCATCAGCAGTAATCAAATACAATTATTTAAATTCAAATCTATTTTTGATCGAGTAATTGAGTTACAAATACAAGAACCTTTAGAAACCTTACAATTAAACAAAGATTTATTTGAAGAAGCGCATCACATTGAGCAGATCACTTTTAAAAAATTCACTCAAAATTTTGATAACAAAGCTGTCTTTAATAATTTGGATCTAGTAATTGATTTTAAAGAATCAAACATAGTTTTTCTTAATGGTGATAGCGGTATTGGAAAAACAACCTTAGTTCGAAACTTATTTATACCAAGTAAAAAATACAAAGGGGAAATTAAAATAAATTCCCATAATATAATAGATTATAGTGAAGTATTTTTGCGGGAAGAAATCTTATACTTATCTAACAAGGACAAATTTCCCCAGTCTACGGTTTATGATTATTTAGTAGGTGGAAGAAATTATGAAAAACTAAAAATAAGAAAGATACTGGAAATAGTTGAATTAGATAATGTATTATTGTGCAATCCTTATATTTTTAATGAGAATATTTCCAATAACGAAGTTATATTTTCCCATGGCGAACTGCAGAGACTAACTTTAGCAAAAGCTTTATTAAAAGAGCCCAAATTAATCATTATAGATGAAGCCTTATCGAATGTTCAAAAAAAATTATTTAGTTCAATTATGCAAAACTTAAATGGCTTAACAACAAAATTCATAGTTATTAACCACGGAATTAATTCAACAAATTATCCTGGGGTAGATCTAAATTTCATTAGAGAAGTTAATGAGGAGAAGTTAAATTAATGAAAAAAAACAAAAAAATATTTGGACAATATACGGTAATGATAGCAGCACCATGTTTATTTTTCATAATATATTATAATTTCATTTTTTTATTTGACTATTCTATTTATTTTAACTTGGAAATATCTTTACTTGTAAACTGGTTGATTATAACAATAGGAACTATTATGTTACTATGCTTTTTTTTCTTCAAACTAAAAAACAAAACTTTATATAATGTTAGAGAAAAAATTTATTTAGAAATACTTTTTTTTTCTCCGATAATTTTTATAGTAATGAATCAAAGTTTCTATCTATTTACGCTTATATCACTTGAATTTATTGCAAGTACTTATTTATTTTTGAGAATTCAATTTGAAAAATCAGATTATCAGAAATATGTGATTCCTAGAATACGCAATGAAAAAAAAGATATATTACTAAAGATTTCAAAGTTTAATGATTATAGAGAAATATCTTTTTTCGATAATCATATAATGAAAAAAGTAGATAAAATAGTTTCTAAGAATTTTTATTTAGTAGTTCTTCTTTTTCTCACTACTATTACTACAGTACTCTTTTACGTGCTTTTGAGTTCTTATTTGATAATAAATGATGAACTGACCCTAAGTACATCATTAAGCATGTTTGTTTTTACACTAATTACACCTTACATTTTTTTCCCAACTATAAATTTTGATGAAAGCCAAGATGTAGAGAGAACGTCGGAAAGAAAAAAAATAAATAGTTTTTTCTACGCTTTGAGTATTGTTAGTAATGAAGGTCAAAATATATTATACGCAAAAAATCCGTCATATCATATTATTAATCAAAACCAAGAATTAAAAAAAAGCTTAAGATATCTAGTGAACGAAAATTATTTTGATTCATTTCTATTTTTAGATAAATGGAATGAGCCAATAGCTAAAGAAATCGACTGGATTGTTATTGAGGATGGGCCCAACTTGATATCAGGGGTGTCCATCAAGATTAATGTGACATTAGGAAAAGATATTGATAGTAATTATTTTGAACGCATAAGTTCTAAAATAAGACTTGAGGAGACATTGAGTAAATATTCTTACAATTATGACACGCTTATAGGTGAGGAAGATAAAGATAAGTTTGATTTAAGAGATAAGATTTTATTATTAAGATATATTTTATTTGAGAAAGATTTAATGATTATAAAACATGAGTTATCAATTGATGAATCAATAATTAGTGATGTTTTTTTGGACAGCTACGGTGTAAAGTTATTATTTAAATAGGAGACTATTATATGAAAAAAAAAATTGATATTACTTTTTTTACTGTTGTGATCGCTCTGATGATTATTACTATAGCCTTTGCCTCAAAAAATAGTCAAAACTATTTAACTGAATCCGATAAATTTATAGAAGAAAAAATAATGGATAAACAAAGTATTTATGTTTATTTTTATTACCCGGAATGTCCTGCTTGTAAAAAAATGGCTCCCGCACTGAATCAAGTGATTGATGATAATGATTTGAACGTCTATGCTATAAATATTAAGGACGCTTCAAATAATTACGATAAAATAATAGAATCTTATGGTATCCAGGTAACTCCAACAATATTAGAATTTAACAGAGGAAAAATTGTAGCGAGAATAGAGGGACAGAAAAGCTCAAGTGAATTAAAGGATTTTTTCACTAATAAAAATTAAATATATTTACACAAAAACTAATTTATTTTGATAAAAGGAGGAAAGTGAAGATTGAAATGGAATATTCAATAATCTTCACTAAATGTATAATGAAAAAAATAATAATTGTAATTGTTTTTTGTTTAACATTCCTAGTTGGTTGTAAAAATTCACAAGAATCAAGCATTACAGAACAATCAGGAGATATTGATCTAACAAATATACAAAAACTATCTCCACAGGAATTTAAACAAAAATCTAGTGAAAAAAAACAAAACTTCATAGCTTATATAAGAAGACCAGATTGCTCAGATTGTAATGCTTTTGAGCCAGATCTACTTAAATATATGGATGAAAATAAAGATTTTAAAAACAAAGTATACTTTGTAGATATAACTTCTATTTTTGATGATAAAAATGAATGGGAAAACTTTAAATTAGAAAATAAGATTAATGGAACGCCTTCCTTTGTTTATATTAAAGATGGAACGATTTCATCTAGTAGTAGTTGGACTGTTGAAAAGGGTTATTCAGTAACGATTTTAGATAATTGGGTAAGAAGTTTAGAAAACTAAGAAATAGCTAAATATTTATAATGCAAACTATTCAAGATATGCACCAGAAAAATTGTAAAATCTAATAACCATAAAGATACGTATTTTATAATAAAATCAGCGTAATTTAAATTGGAATCAAAAGGGGCAGAAACTAAAAATTTTTGCCCCTTTTATAAAATACTTTAATTAATAGGCATTAAAAACTTATGTCCGGAAAGAGAGGGGGAATTTGATAGAATGTTTGCTATCTATCTTTATCAGTAAATAATAGATACGAAAATAGATTTGAATATTTAGTTCCGAGGAAGTGATTAGTTATAATGTTGAAAAACATGAAAGTATACAATCTACTCATATCCTGTCCAAGCGATGTTCAGAATTACGAAAGTGTAATTCAAGGTTGTGTTTGGATATTCAACCGAAATTATGGAGAAATTAATAACACTCTAATTTTGATTAAACACTGGAAGAATAATAGTTTCCCTGAATCAGGAGATAAACCACAACTTATTAAAACATTTAAATATGTGGTCTAGAATCAACCAAAAAGTTTTTGATTTTTATCTTGAATTAAAAAAATGGGTTTAAGGATAAGTATAGGGTAATTAACCTCCAAAGCTTATCTGTTTCCATATTTAAAGCAACCCAAAGGATGGCAAAAATTTTTCTTTGTTATCTAAGTGTACTAACTCAAAAAATCTTGCAAAGTAATCACTAGATATATTTGGGCTGAATATTTAGAGACCTACAAAGAGATACGCCATCAAAGTTGGCTTAAAGAACTTTATAAAAAGAAAAGGGAAACCATTGAACGAATTTTTGGGACAGCAAAAGAATTTTATGGATTACGCTATACTAATTAAATAGAAATTGAAAAAATGCACATGGAAATTGGGTTTAATTTTGCGTGTCTTAATAAGAAAATGTTAACAAAAATAAAAAAGATCAGAACAGAAAAAAAGTGTTTTCCTGAAGGCAAAGAGCCTAACCTATCGTTTGTTTAAAGAATATTACATAGAAAAAAGACAAACCTCACTTTTATATAAGGTTTATCTACAGTTTGTAGGTTTTTAATACGTGAGATTCTTTTATAAGAAAAATGCAACTAATTTTATTTTTCATTCATGGGATAAAGAAAATAGTTCACCTTTTTATTATCAATTTCCGTCTAAATCTTTTTAAATTATTACAACTGAAAAATTTATTTTGTATTTTAAAATAATGACATCCAAAAACTTTATTCTTATTTCAAAATCTCCCACTCTTCGGAGTGGGTAGTTTTTTTATATAGAAATAGCCCGCTTCTGCGGGCTTATACATAATATATACGAGTATTCTCTTTACTTGCTTATAAAAAGCTTCTAATATAAAATTTTTATGGCGATATTATATCGTCAATGAAGAGTATCAGGCGGGGGGAAGCTTGGGGAAGTGTACCTGATACTCTTCCTATTTATTGTATCATCATTTTTATTCACTAGATATTATTGATTAGAAAATCGTCATAATCGGTTGGGTTTGGTTAATAAAAAGTGCAGTGTAGGTTCATACCCGATCAATATTTTTTGTTTCATACTTATTTTTTTGTTTTATCCTATTAAAAGTAGGGTGGCTTTTTGTTGAATTAATAAAAGATATTTTGTAGAATATAAGTATAGCCTTGACCGGGGCTATTTCATTTTATATCTTTTTTTCAGGCTCACCCTCCTTGAGGGTGGTTTATTTTTGAGCAAATGATTTGAACGATTTCAAATAGTTAATACAATTAAACTACCTTATAAAAACTTTTTCATTTAACTATGCCACTCCTCTCCGGGAGTGGTTGTTTTATTTGTTTGAAATAAATTCTTCAAGATTGCTTGTGCTGTCATATTTTATAGCTGCTTTCTTGTCTTTTTCTAAGATTACTGCTGCTAAATCTATGTTACTAACACTTGCAATAGCGATAGTGTAGTGAACAACATCAGCAAGTTCTTTCTCGAGAGATGTATTATTTCCATTTTTTCTTCCATTTAACTGATTTAGTGCTTCAGCTACTTCTCCAATCTCTTCGACTAATTTCATGAATAAACTCTCGGGTGACACTTTATCTTTATATTTATTGAATAGATAATCTTGAATATCTTCTATTGCCAAATTCACCATAAAAGTCTCCTCTTTAAATTTTTAGTTCAAATTAATACGTATTTTATCAGGTATCGTTACAACTTCTGCAGCCAAGTCAATTGGTTTATATGATGAATCTTATACATTCATCCCAATACTCTAAATGTTTTTTATCAATCCAATTTTCTGAATTCTCAACACGATTTCCGCCATTTCCTTGAACTGAATACCAGTAAAGATATTCTATGCCATCAAATTGCTCTCTAAAGATAGTTTCAATAAACATTTTTTCATTCTCTAAGGTTAACAGAGTTTCTTTAATATGATCATTTAAAAAAGTCATCTATTCATCAACTGTAGCAGTTTTTCCTGTTTTTACTTTGAATCTTGTAAGTTTGGTTTGGATCATTATATCACTTTTCTTTCATCATTTTAGGATATAGTTAAATTCCTAAAATTTCTTTTTTCTTTGATTCAAATTCTTCTTGTGTAATAATCCTTAAATCAAGTAATTCTTTCAGTTCTTTTAATTGTTGTGTAGAAGAATGTTCATTTGATTTTCCGACATTAGTATCTTTTCTGTAATCTACATTTACAATAAAGCGTTCTAGATTGCTTGCTTGTGAAGAATAAAGAAAAACTTTTACTTCTTTTATAGAGTTATCTTCTAAATTTTGTAAAAATATTGTTCCCTCGCTGCCGATTTCTTTTATCTTTGTGATTGATTTAGTTTTAACTTTACTTTTCCGTTTTCCAGAACTGCTAATAATTCCTCCTGTAGACCCTAATATTGCCGTACCGGCAATAGTTTGTCCTGTTTGACCTTTTTTATTTTATATTCCCTGTATTTGTTGTTTCTTGGGCAATTGTACTACCACTCCATTCGAATCGTTCGAATTTGTATTTGATGGTATTTGGATCATATTTTTTGGAAACATAAAAATAATCATTGACATCTCGTTTTAAGGTGATTGATTCTAATTGTTTTGTAAAAGGTTTCTTCATAGGCAGGATTATCTTTTGTTTTTAGGTTGTCAAATTGTTCAGATACAACCTGTGTAGCTTTGTCTTTTACGTCTTCAATTACTTTTCTGTTTTTTCTTTTACATAAGAAGCAACTTCTTTAACTTTACCAATGGCTTGATTTAAAAGTCCTTCTACTTTTGTTTCTTTGTCATTGGTTACATCACCAGCAACTTCTTTCGCTTTGCCTTTCATTTTATCTGTTGTTCATTTATCTTTCATTCAAATCACCTCTTAAAAATAAGTGATATTAATCCAAATGAGCCGCCTATAGTGTATGTCAATATTAGAAAATGCAATGTTATGTTTTGCGTTAAGATGGTCAGTATATGGCTATTCTGCTAATTTAGAAAGTAACGATGAACTATAGAAGTGATGATTATTGAGAGATGATACACTGGCGAGTATTTTTTTGACCATACTTTTGACCTTCTCGAACAAGTTTTATTAACAATTATCAGCTTTTTAACAAACTCAAAAATACTGATGTAAAGCGTTTTGTGTTAAATCAGATACCATCAAATTTCCAAGAACTACTCAATGTTGGCTTATAGAAATTCTCCATCCATAATATGTTAGCTCTTTATTCCCAGCCAATGCTTTATGTGTATGCATTCAACAGTGTCGGTTTGGCTTGCAAGTAATTGACAATATTGCTTTCAAACAAATTGAAAGTCATTAAAGTTTTTCATGTTTAAAACTCTTTAAATTGTTACTAGTAAAGCATTTTGAACTGATTGAAAAAATAGTTGGGCTAACCAGGTCTCAAAAAGGCTCGTAAAGGTTCTTTGTTCAACCGTTAATATTTCTTATATATCAATGTTTCGGACGTTTCACAACACTGTTTGTGAAGCGTCTTTTTTTGTTGATACCATTTTGGTCTGCATCTTATTATATGTATGGTGGTATATTTGAAAAAAATGTAAAATGATCCACATTATGAAGAATTTTGAAAACGGATTGATTAGTAAATATGGAATTAGCAGATGTACTTACTGGAAGATGAATTAGAAAAAAGGTACGTTGAAAGGTATGGAAAAGTATTCGAATAAATTTGTGGAGTACAGAATCCCTTTAAGAAAAGTAGTGAAAAAAGAAAAATCTCTTGTCAAACGTTAGTCTGACAAGGGATTTTTGGTAGGGGAAATGGCAGGAAATCATATCATTTTTAATGAAAATCAAGCTCTTCAACAACTGAATAATGTTGATTTATAGACATTCCCCATACATATTATGGTGGCTCTTTATTCCTATTTAAGAATAGTCATATACTAGAAATAGCCGATATCAATGACGTCATCTTCAACAAGATCAATGTTAGCAATTTCTTTTAAAATATAGTTAACGAAACGCAACATTAGTTCTGTGTCATAGGGATGATCGTATAAATATTTTTCATAAAAATCTCTGTTGTACATCCTTCCCTCATACGTTGCAAATGAACTTCGTTTATTTGATGGGAGTCTTTTAGCTTTTCTGAAAATGATAATTTCATCAATATAGGTTGTTGATGAACTTATGGGTGTCATATCCAAAAAATCACAAAGTAGAAAGTATCGTGCGCCAGTAACTGCCATTTTAACATCTCTAGCTGTTGCAGATGCTTCTTGGAACATTGTTTTATCCAAATTTGTTTTTATTTCAGCTAAAATATATCCCAAGTTTGTTGATAAAATATCACTTTCAGAATCTGGAAAATTATTACTATAAGAAGCTTTTAAATAAAGTTTCCGACTCATGGAAAAATCTTGATCTTTAGATTTTATTTCCATTCCACCGGCTAACTTGGGAGTATTTAAAGAAGAAGAAAAATGAACGGACGAATATACTTTGGCTTGAGAAGAGATTTGAATCTCATTATTTATGCCATCTCTACTTTCTAAACATTTCGAAACCAATATGGGTAAGAATTCTTCAATTACAGTATTATCAATCTTTAATTGACCTTTCTGTCTATAAAGAAAATTTTCGGGAGAATCGTAAATTATATTTAAATCTAAGAAGTTCTTGTATTTATTTAGCAAATCTACCATCAATTCAACAATTTCACCAATGTCGCCTGAAGAAATCAGGTTCATAGATTCAATCCAAGAATCATAATTTTTGATAGCTAACAATATCCTGTCTTTGTCTACCTCGGGTAATTTTTTACTATTCAGAACTGCAATCAATTTCTCCCCATGTACTCCTCTAACCATGGTTATTCAACTCCGATTCATTTATATTATTAGATTTTTCTATAGCATCCATTATCAAATCTCTTTTAGGATCATTATCAGAAAGTGCTTTTTTTAATTCTTGTACTCCAATTTTTCTAGCCATTGTTACTATTTCTTCTTTGCTCAAAGTAACATCTACTTTTTTTGCAAAGTGTAAAATATCTTCTTTTATTATTATGCCATATCTATTCTTAAAAACTCTTTGTTGTCTCAATAATAGTGGACAATTGAATATGCTGTTAAATATATCGAAAATAATTTGACTATTACAAAATTTGTGACCTAGCACCGTTGACTCGATTCCAACTATAAAAATGAGTCTTGCATCCATCTTACTAATTCTTAGAGATTCTAAAATTGACAATGCCATGTCTATAGAGTACTGAATAACAGTATAGAATCTATTTCCTCTATGTTTTCTGTTTGAACCAAATTCTGATTTTGCAATATTGAGTACATCATATCCCAAAAATTCGGTAGATTTTCTATAGTTTTGGTGATAATTGAACACATTAATATAAGGAGGGGAAGTTAGGACTATAGTGGCATAGTTACTTTTGAATTTTGTTCTTCTTGAATCCCCTAAAAGTACATCTATTTTCTTTTTTGAGTAGGGTAAACGTTTAATTAATTCCTTCAATTTACCCCATTTGTTAGACAATATAGTTATATTCAATTCGTTTTTATTAAGATCACTTAGGATTAACAGCAATTTAGCAATGTTATTGTAAGTTGTTTCAAGATTAGGATGTTTGCAAAAGTCAATAAATTCTGTAAAGTCTTTCTCTGTCATTATATTATTTAGTCTTTTATCATAATAATTTATTAACTCATTTCTATAACGAGTTGAACAGTTACCTAGTTCGTAAAATTTTGCCATATGGTAAGCTGCTGGATTTAATTCAATTCCACAGACCTCTAGGTCTCTGTTTAAACTTTCAGATACTACAGTTCCAGATCCTAAAAACGGATCGTATAGTACACTGTTGTTGTCAGTATATTTTTCTAGTATAGCTTCAATGAATTCTGGAGAAAACTGCCCTTTCCATGAAAAATTGCTTGTTCTAGATTTATCTGATATATCTAGCAGACTTTGATTAATATCGGTTTTATCAATTGGTACATTAGATAGGTTCATTTTTTTCACCTCAAAAATCTATGTGAATTTTTAAATAATCAATCTTTATATGATAGGTAAATAGACTTGGTTTATAAGAATAAATCCCTACCAATTTTTGGTAGGGAAAATGGTAGGGAATCATATCATTTTTAATGAAAATCAAGCTCTTTTAAAACTGAAGAATGTTGATTTATAGGCATTCCCCATCCTTATTATATTGGCTCTTTATTCCCACTCCACAGTAGCAGGTGGTTTGCTCGTAATATCGTACACGATCCGGTTGACGTGTGCGACTTCGTTGACGATGCGGACGCTGATTTTTTGTAGGACTTCCCATGGGATGCGGGCAAAGTCAGCGGTCATGCCATCGATCGAAGTGACTGCACGGATGCCGACGGTATAATCGTAGGTCCGGCCATCACCCATGACACCGACGGAGCGGATGCCTGGTAAGACGGTGAAGTATTGCCAAATGTCGCGGTCTAAGCCGGCATTTGCGATTTCTTCCCGCAAGATTGCGTCCGAGTCGCGGACGATCGTTAGTTTTTCTTCTGTTAATTCGCCAAGGACACGAATGCCTAGACCTGGTCCAGGGAATGGTTGGCGCCATACGATGCTGTCTGGCATGCCAAGTTGAGTCCCTAATTCACGGACTTCGTCTTTGAACAAGGTGTTCAATGGTTCGATCAATTTGAATTGCATGTCTTCAGGTAAACCACCCACATTGTGGTGTGATTTGATGGTTTGAGCAGTTTCGGTTCCTGATTCGATGACGTCGGTATAAAGGGTTCCTTGGGCAAGGAAAGAAACGCCTTCTTCGCCAGCTAGTTTGGTTGCTTCATCATCGAAGACGTACACGAATTCATTTCCGATGATCTTGCGTTTTTCTTCAGGATCAGAAACCCCCGCAAGTTTTGATAGGAAACGTTCTTTGGCATCAACTTTGATGATGTTCAAGCCGAATTTGCCGCCTAGGCTTTCCATTACTTGCTCGGCTTCGCCTTTACGCAAGAGGCCGTGGTCAACAAAAATACAAGTCAGTTGATCGCCGATCGCTTTTTGTAAAAGAACACCAACGACAGAAGAATCGACCCCGCCGGAAAGACCAAGCAAGACTTTTTTGTCGCCCACTTGTTCGCGGATTTTTGCGATTTCCATATCGATGAAGTTGTCCATTGTCCAATCACCTGTACATTGACAAACGTCAATGGCAAAGTGACGTAATAAGTCGTTGCCGTATTCTGAATGGCGAACTTCTGCGTGGAATTGGATACCGTACATTTTGCGCTCGGCATCTTGGATAGAAGCGATCGGGCAATCTTTGCTCGTCGCCACAACATCAAAGCCTGCAGGTGCTTGAGTGACCAAGTCTCCGTGGCTCATCCACACGGTTTGTGTTGCGGGCGTGTTTTGGAAAAGGGCCGCTGCATCAGAAGTGACTTCCAATTCTGCTTTGCCGTATTCACGGTTTTTGGCAGGTTCAACTTTTCCGCCTAATTTATAAGTAATCAACTGCATGCCGTAACAGATCCCTAAAACTGGGATGCCTAACTCAAAAATTTTCTCGTCGATGCCGAAAGAGTTCTCGTCGTAGACGCTGTTTGGTCCGCCAGATAAGATGATCCCTTTTGGGTTCATCGCTTTTACTTCTTCAGCGGTAATGCGGTGGCTCAATAATTCTGAGAAAACACCGAACTCACGAATACGGCGTGTAATCAGCTGGTTGTACTGACTACCGTAATCAAGTACGATAATTTTTTCGACGTTTGGCAAAGTGTCAACGTTTGTCACAATAAATTACCTCAATTCTTTTAGTTTTTATTGAAAAAAGGCTGGGCCTTTTCAACAGCATAATCATAAAAATGAAGCGGTCAATACTTGCGCAAGAACACTTCATCGATCAAATGGTGCTTTGTTTTATGAAGAATTATATCGGCTCTGCTGCGTGTAGGCAAGATATACTCGTGTAAATTCTTTAAATTCACATTTTTCCATACTTCTTTTGCCATTTTAATCGCTTCCTTGCGATCCCCGATCGCATATTGGTAATAATAATTGCTGGGATCTTGAAAGGCAGTGTCTAGTAATGATTCAAATCGTTCCAAATACCATTTTTCGATCAGTGCTGGTTGGGCATCCACGAAAATTGAAAAATCAAAAAAGTCGCTGATATAGATTTGTTGGTTGGCAGGCAGTTGTAGGGTATTGATGCCTTCCACGATCAAGATATCTGGTTGACTGATCGTTTCATACGTATCAGGAATAATATTGTAGACTTCATGGGAGTAGACGGGGATCTGAATGTCTGGTTCTCCTGATTTGACCGCATTCAAAAAGTTGATCAAGGCTTCCATGTCATAACTTTCTGGAAATCCTTTGCGATTCAAGCTGCCGCGTTCTTCCAAGACTTCGTTCGGGTACAAAAAGCCGTCAGTGGTGATCAGTTGGACGGTTCTACGGGGAAACAAACGGGCCAACAAATTTTGGACGAGCCGTGCGGTGGTGCTTTTGCCGACGGCGACACTTCCAGCGATGCCGATGATAAAAGGCGGCATTTTGACGTAGCGGTGTAAAAAGAGTCCCTTGCTGAGGGTCAATGATTCAAACTCTTTCATATAAAGATGGATCAGATGGCACAAAGGCACGTAAACATCTTCCACATCTTGGACCGAGATCCGGTCGTTCAAACTTTTGATATTATCCAATTCTTCTTGAGTGAAAGGCATCATGCCGTTCGTATAAAACCCTTGCCATTGCTCACGAGGAATTTGATAAAAATTCATGGTTTCTTGCATAGTAGGCTCCTTTTTTGCGGCATCATCGGTTTCTATTAGAAGCGACGGGCCACTGTTCGAAAGTATTTTACCATAGAAACTTGCGGAACTTGGAAAAAAGACATGATTTCCTTTGCAGAAACAACAAAAAACTGTTTTTTCGTTGTTTTTTTTGCTGGGCGTTTACTTCTGGCTGTTTTTCGGTATGATTAGAAAGAAGCAGCAGACAAATCTTGCAGGGCTTTTTTACTGGTGATTTCACTATGTTCACTTGTTCGAATAGAAGAAACAAGGAAAAACTAGTAGAAACCAGTAGAAAAAATAAGCGAAGAGGAAATAGAAGAAAGGAGCATAACCATGAGTAATCATTACTATACAGAAAATCCTGATACGGCCCATGATTTTGAGCAGTGGTCGTTTGAATTAAGAGGAAAGAACTTTCATTTTGTGACAGATAGCGGGGTGTTTTCCCGTGACACGGTGGACTATGGCTCGCGGGTGCTGATCGATGCGTTTGAGTGGGGGGAGCTGCCAGAAGGAAGTCTGCTGGACGTTGGGTGCGGCTATGGACCTGTTGGCTTAGCGTTAGCTTATGCGAGTCAACGACCTGTCGAGATGATCGATATCAATCAGCGGGCAGTGGATTTGGCAAAAGGCAATGCCCAGCGTAACGGCATTGAACAGGTAGATATCCATCAATCCAATATCTATGCCCAATTAAATCAACCTGCTTATGCGGCGATCCTCAGCAATCCGCCGATTCGGGCAGGAAAAGAAGTCGTTCATGAGATTTTGACGGGGGCGTTTCCTTTGCTTAAAGCAGGCGGGACTTTAACGATCGTGATCCAAAAGAAACAAGGGGCGCCGAGTGCTCAAAAGAAAATGCAAGAGACCTTTGGTAATGCCGAAATCATCAAAAAAGACAAAGGCTATTACATCATTCAAAGCGTAAAAGAAGCGTAGCTGCTCCTTGATTCTCAACAGATCAAAGGCATCGCCAAGACAAGCACTGGTTAGCGGCAACTGGACCAGTTGGTTTTTCAAAAAGCCTGTTGTTATCAGCCTTTGGAGCAATCGCAGCTCCGCTAAAAGAGCTGTCTGTATCATCGGGCCATTTTTGATCAACGAAAAAGAAAGTCGCACACTTGTTGAAAGTGTGCTATTTTTTTTGAGAAAAATTTGCTACACTTTAGGCAAGAGAGGAGAGAAGCAGATGAAATTGACGATTAAACAGATTGCTGAAATGGCTGGCGTCTCTGTCACGACCGTGTCGCAGATCCTAAACAATAAAGGCAGCCGTTTTAGTGAAGAAACCCGAAAGCGGGTCTTAGATATCGTAAATAAATATCACTATAAGCCGGATTTTTTTGCTTCGAATCTTATCAACCGCCATTCAAAAACGATCGGAATGATCGTGCCTGATGTGACGGATTTCTTTTTCTCTAAAGTCATTGAAGGGGCGGAAAGTTATTTCAATCCACTAGGTTACATGTTAGTGTTATGCAATTCGCGCCACAGCCAAGAAAAAGAGGTTCAATATTTGAATGAACTGTCTCATCGTTCGGTAGATGGCATCTTATTAGCGACGCCGCATTTGCTGCCAGAGGATTATTCCTTGAAGAGCGGGTTCTTTGATGACCGACCAATTATTTTAGTCGATCGTGGGATCAATCAGCGGGACAATGGTCGTTTGATCGTGAAAGAATACGAAGGCGCCTACCAAGCTGTTAGCTATTTGATCAAAAATGGTCACCGCAACATTGCGATGCTCAAAGAAATCACCGGCTACTATCAATTAGAGGAACGGTTCAATGGCTATCGCCATGCCTTAAAGGATCATCAGATCCCTTTTAAAGGCCGATATGTAGAAAATGCTGAATTAACGGTTACCGGCGGGTACGAAGCAACGAAGGAATTATTGAAGTACAAAGAGATCACAGCGTTCTTCTGTGGCAACGATGCCATGGCGATCGGCTGTTATCAAGCGATTTATGAGGCGGGCAAAAAAGTACCAGAAGACTACTCGGTGATCGGCTTTGATGCCTTGAAATTATCGGAATACATCACACCACCGCTTACCACGGTCATGCAGCCGACTTTTGAGATCGGGTTTACCGCAGCGAAGTTTTTAGTAGACGCCATTGAGTTTCCGACACGGCGAATTCCAAATAAGATTTTTGATACAAAATTAATTATTCGTGAGAGCGTGAAGACATTGACAAGCGAGAAATAATGCGGTATATTTCTTCTTGTAAGTGTTTTCATAGTTTTGCGATATTTAGTAAACTGTTTTACTAAAGTGGTTTACCCTACGAAAAATTATTGTATAATGTTAAAGGAAGCGAGGGTCATTTCGATGCGAATGGTGGATTTAATTGAAAAGAAACGTGACGGCAAGTCATTGACGAAGGAAGAAATTGACTACATTGTAACTGCGTATACTGAAGGAAGTATTCCAGATTATCAAATGAGTGCCTTGTTGATGGCTATTTTTTATGTAGATATGACAGATGAAGAGATCACGAACTTAACGCTAGCAATGGCAAATTCTGGTGAAGTGATCGACCTATCCTCAATTGAAGGAATCAAAGTCGATAAGCATTCGACTGGCGGTGTTGGTGATACGACCACATTGATCTTAGCGCCCTTAGTGGCTAGTGTTGGCGTACCAGTTGCGAAAATGTCTGGGCGCGGCTTAGGCTATACTGGTGGGACGTTAGACAAGCTTGAAGCGATCCCTGGATTTAAAATCGAGCTTTCTGAAGCCGACTTTATCCGATTAGTCAACAAAAGCAAAGTGGCCGTGATCGGTCAATCAGGAGATTTAGCTCCTGCAGACAAAAAACTGTATGCCTTACGAGATGTGACGGCAACGGTTAGTTCGATCCCATTGATCGCCAGCTCGATCATGAGTAAAAAAATCGCGGCAGGTGCCGATGCGATCGTGTTAGATGTAACCACAGGCGATGGTGCCTTTATGAAAAACTTGGAGGATGCCAAACGCTTAGCCCAAACGATGGTCCGCATCGGAAAATTGGCAAATCGCCAAACGATGGCAGTCATTTCTGATATGTCACAGCCTTTAGGGGAAGCGATCGGCAACAGTTTGGAAGTGGTGGAAGCCATTGAGACACTGCAAGGAAAAGGACCGAAAGACTTGGAAGAAATGTGCTATGCACTGGGCAGCCAAATGGTCGTTTTAGCGAAAAAAGCTGATTCATTGGAAGAAGCACGCCAACTGTTGGAAGAAGCCCTGCATTCAGGCAAAGCGTTAGAAAAATTCAGACAGATGATCACAGACCAAGGCGGAGACGCTACAGTGATCGATGACCCGAGCAAGATTTTGACAGCGAAATATGAAGTGGAAGTCCCAGCGAAAACGAGCGGCGTGGTGACGAAATTAGTTGCCAATGAGCTAGGGATCGCGGCGATGATGTTAGGGGCAGGTCGTAAGACCAAAGACGAAGACATCGACCATGCCGTGGGCATCAAATTGCATAAGAAAGTTGGCGAATCCGTAAGCAAAGGGGAATCGTTATTGACGATCTATAGCAATACCGAAGCAATCGAGGATGTCAAAGCATTGATCGACCAAAATATTGAAATTGGGGAAGATGGCGCAGAACCGCCATTGATCCATGACATTATTACAGAATAAGGAGCGAATAAAAATGGAATTGAATCGCATGATCGACCACACGATTTTGAAAGCAGACGCAACGGAGGAAGATGTTTTACGAATCATCGAAGAGGCAAAAACCTATCACTTCTATTCTGTCTGCATCAATCCAACGTGGGTTTCATTAGCAGCAGAAAAATTACAAGGCGAACCAACGGCTGTTTGTACCGTGATCGGTTTTCCTTTAGGGGCAAACACATCTGAGGTCAAAGCTTATGAAACAACAGATGCGATCAAAAACGGCGCAGATGAAGTCGATATGGTGATCAACGTAGGTGCCTTGAAGTCAAAACAATACAAAAAAGTTCAAGCAGACATCGAAGCAGTCGTTGAAGCGGCCAAAGACAAAGCGCTTGTCAAAGTAATCATTGAAACAGCGTTATTAGACAACGAAGAAATCGTCAAAGCCTGTGAATTAGCCAAAGCAGCCGGTGCAGATTTCGTGAAAACCTCAACTGGCTTTTCAACTGGTGGGGCAGTCGTTGAAGATGTTCGCTTGATGCGTGAAACAGTAGGACCAGAAATGGGTGTCAAAGCTTCCGGTGGTATCCACAACGAAGCAGAAGCTGCAGCTATGGTCGAAGCGGGCGCAAACCGCTTAGGAACAAGCGCAAGTGTTGCCATCGTGACTGGCTCAACAGGTGCTGGCTACTAGGCCTAGCATCAAGTAGCAAAAAATAAAAAAAAGAGCGGGGAAGACAATGACAATAGCGAAAAAAGAGTGGATCGACACCGCCGTTTCCGCCTTAGATAAAGCGTATGTGCCGTACTCTAAGTTTCCGGTCGGTGCTTGTCTCGTTGCCAAAAATGGTACGATATATCAAGGGATCAACATTGAAAATGCCTCATATGGCTTAACAAATTGCGCAGAACGAACCGCTTTTTTCAAAGCCGTTTCTGAAGGCGAAAAAGAGTTTCAACATTTGGTTGTGGCGGGTCATACGCCAGAACCGATCTCTCCTTGCGGTGCTTGCCGCCAGGTCATGGTGGAATTTTGTGCGCCAGATATGCCGGTGACCTTAGTCGGCGATGATGGTGTCATCAAAGAAACCACGGTAGAAGGCCTATTGCCTTATTACTTCACGAACAAAGATTTATAAACCATGTTCATTCAGTCGATGCGGCTGTTGAAAAAAACTATATTTTTAGGGGGCTTTACAGCAATGAAAAAAGCAAAATTATTTAGTTTAGGTATTGTTGCAGTAGCTGGGTTGACTTTACTTGGTGCTTGTGGCGGAGGAAATTCAGGTTCAACTGATTCAACTGGCGGCGGTTCTGCAGACGGTACGACTGATGCAGCGCATAGTGTCGCAATCGTTACCGATATCGGTGGGGTGGATGACCGTTCATTCAACCAATCAGCGTGGGAAGGCTTAGAAGCATGGGGTGAGGAACACGGGATCGCTCGCGGTGCTGGTGGTTATGACTACGTGCAATCAAATGAAGCTTCAGAATACACAACCAACGTAAATGGTGCCGTTCAAAATGGTTTCAAAACGATTTTCGGTGTGGGTTACTTATTGAAAGATTCAATCGCAGCAGCAGCTGACCAAAACCCTGATACACAATTCGGGATCATTGATGATGTGATCGAAGGCAAAGACAACGTTGTTTCAGCAACATTTAAAGATAACGAAGCAGCTTACTTAGCTGGTTATGCTGCAGCGTATACAACCAAAACAAACAAAGTCGGCTTCATCGGTGGTGAAGAAGGCGTCGTTATCGACCGTTTCGAAGCTGGTTTCACGAAGGGTGTTCAAGACGCAGCTGAAAAATTAGGCAAAGAAATTACAATTGATTCTCAATATGCAGCATCATTTGGTGATCCTGCCAAAGGGAAAGCATTGGCAGCTTCAATGTATCAAGGCGGCGCTGACGTAATCTTCCACGCATCTGGTGGTACTGGTGCAGGTGTCTTCCAAGAAGCAAAAGCAATCAATGAACAATTGAACGAAGCAGACCTAGAAGACAAAAAAGTTTGGGTCATCGGTGTAGATAGCGATCAACAAGACGAAGGAAAATACACAACTGCTGATGGCAAAGAAGATAACTTCACATTGGCTTCAACATTGAAAGGTGTTGGCGCAGCGGTTCAAGATATCTCAACTCGTGCGTTAGAAGACAACTTCCCTGGCGGCGAACACATTGTTTACGGCTTGAAAGATGGCGGTGTAGACATTACTGAAGGGTTCCTTTCAGATGATGCCAAAGCAGCGATCGAAACAGCGAAACAAGACGTGATCGACGGCAAAGTAGAAGTACCAGAAACACCTGAAAAATAAAGTTGTTTTTTCGGTTATCTTGCCCTAGTTTAGGGCAAGATGATCGTTGTTGGATTACTATGTTGATGAAAGCTACGGGTTTTCATGAGGATAGTAATCATCCTAAGCAATAGCAATTATTTTTTTGACATGACGAATGGTTTGTATAAGCGAATTAGAAAGTAAGGATGTGAGTAATTTGGCTGAGGAAAAATATGTTGTAGAAATGCGTCATATCACCAAAGAGTTTGGAACGTTCAAAGCCAATGACGATGTCAACTTGCAAGTAAGGCCAGGAGAAATCCACGCATTGCTTGGTGAAAATGGAGCGGGTAAGTCGACCTTGATGAATATGCTGTCAGGATTATTGGAACCAACATCTGGTGAAATCTGGATGAATGGTGAAAAAGTGAATATCACGAGTCCGACCGCAGCAAACAAATTGGGGATCGGTATGGTGCATCAGCATTTCATGCTGGTAGACGCCTTTACTGTAACAGAAAATATCATTTTGGGGAGCGAACCCCATCATCTCGGTGTGTTAGATCGCAAGAAAGCCCGCAAAGAAATCAAAAAAGTTTCTGAGCAATATGGTTTATCGGTTGATCCAGATGCCTATGTGCGTGACATCTCTGTCGGGATGGAACAACGGGTAGAGATCTTGAAGACTCTTTACCGCGGCGCAGATGTACTGATTTTTGATGAACCAACGGCAGTTTTGACACCGCAAGAAATCGAAGAGCTGATCGAGATCATGCGCGGATTGGTGCGTGAAGGCAAATCGATCATCTTGATCACCCACAAACTGGATGAGATCAAAGCGGTGGCAGACCGTTGTACAGTTATCCGTCGGGGACAAGGGATCGGCACCGTCAATGTCAAAGACGTCAGCTCGCAACAGTTGGCCGATATGATGGTTGGTCGTTCTGTGTCCTTCAAGACACCGAAGAAAGAAGCGTCACCAAAAGAAGTCGTGCTTTCTGTTGAAAACTTAGTTGTAAAAGAAAACCGTGGCTTAGAAGCAGTCAAAAACTTAAGCTTAGAAGTACGTGCAGGTGAAGTATTGGGGATTGCTGGGATCGATGGCAATGGGCAATCAGAGCTGTTACAAGCCATCACTGGTTTACGGAAAGTCGAAAGCGGCAAGGTCTTGCTGAATGGTGATGACATCACTAACTTCAAGCCTCGGAAAGTCACCGAAGCCGGCGTTGGTCATGTGCCAGAAGACCGCCATAAATACGGACTTGTCTTGGATATGATGTTATCAGAAAACATCGCCTTGCAAACCTACTACAAAAAACCTTTGAGTAATGCAGGTGTCTTGGATTACGGAGAGATCAACGAGTTTGCTCGTGATTTGATTCAAGAATTTGACGTACGAACAGTCAACGAGATCGTACCAGCACGGGCATTGTCCGGCGGGAATCAACAAAAAGCGATCATCGCACGAGAAATCAGCCGCGATCCTGATCTATTGATCGTTGCCAATCCGACCCGTGGGTTGGATGTTGGAGCGATCGAATTTATCCACAAACGCTTGATTGAACAGCGGGATAAGTTCAAAGCGGTATTGTTAGTCAGCTTTGAATTAGATGAAATTTTGAATGTATCAGACCGCATTGCTGTTATTCATGCTGGTGAGATCGTTGGGGTCGTTGATCCGAAAGAAACATCAGAGAAAGAGCTTGGCTTGTTGATGGCAGGGTACTCCTTGGAGGAAGCAAGACGAGAGCTGCAAATGGAGGAAGTAGGTGGTTCGGTTGAATAACCGCAAAGAAAAGATCCGCAATATATTAGTGCCGATCATCGCTGTCTTGTTGGGATTCGTCCTTGGCGGGATCATCATGGCGGCCTTCGGCTACAGCCCAATCACAGGGTATACACAAATGTTTCGGACCGTTTTTATCAACGGACAAACAGGTGGGTTAAATGCCCGCAACATTGGTGAGATTTTTGTTACAGCAGGACCATTGATCTTTACCGCTCTGGGGTTTGCCGTTGCAAACTCAGCCGGATTCTTCAATATCGGTCTTTCTGGTCAAGCGCTAGCAGGTTGGGTTGCCAGTATCTGGGTCGCACTAGCGATGCCAGATGCGCCTCGGTTGGTGGTCTTGCCATTAGCCGTGATCGTAGGGGCTTTATGCGGGGCGATCGCAGCTGCGATTCCTGGTTTCCTACGGGCATTCTTTGGAACAAGTGAAGTCATCGTGACGATCATGATGAACTATATCTTGCTTTATACGGGGAACCATTTAGTCAATAATGTGATGAGCGAATCCATGATCACGACAAAAGGGGTCACAAAAATGGTGGGGGAAAATGCCTCCATGCAGACGCCGTTTCTAGCAAGCATCACGAGCAACTCTCGCTTGAACTTAGGGATCTTCTTAGCCTTGATCTTCTTAGTTTTGGTTTGGTTCTTGATGAAAAAAACCACTCTTGGTTATGAAATCCGCGCGGTGGGCTTGAACCCAAGCGCTTCTGAATATGCGGGGATGAGCAGCAAACGGACGATCATTATCTCCATGATCATCTCTGGAACGCTTGCTGGATTAGGTGGAGTCGTTCAAGGACTAGGAACGTTTGAAAACTTCTTCGTTCAAGGGTCATCATTGAGCATCGGGTTTGACGGTATGGCTGTATCCTTGTTAGGAAGCGGCTCATCGATCGGAATCTTACTTTCAGCCCTCTTGTTCAGTATTTTGAAATTAGGTGGACAAGGCATGCAGTTTGCAGGTATTCCATCTGAATTAGTCGATGTCAATATCGCAATTATTATTTTCTTCGTAGCGATCAGCTTTGTGATTCGTTTCTTGTTGGCAAAAATCTTTGACGGCAAAAAAGAAGCGCTGGTCGTACAGGAGATTGAAGCCCAACCAAACGATCAAGATCAGGAAGGAGGAACCATCTAATGGATATTAGTTTAATTTCTTCGATCGTCACTCAAACATTGATTTATGCGTCTCCTCTGATTTTGACGGCGCTAGGTGGCGTGTTCTCAGAGCGCAGCGGGATCGTTAACGTGGGTCTTGAAGGAATCATGGTTATGGGTGCTTTTAGCTCGATTGTTTTCAATATTGAATTTGCGTCACAATTTGGTGCGTGGACACCATGGTTAGGGATGCTCGTCGGCGGACTTGTCGGTGTGGTTTTCTCCTTGCTGCATGCGGTGGCAACCATCAACTTCCGTGCCGACCACATCATCAGTGGTACGGTGATGAACTTGATGGCACCAGCTTTGGCTGTGTTCTTAGTCAAAGCGATCTACAACAAAGGGCAAACGGATAACATCCAACGGACATTGGGGTATTTCAATTTCCCGATTCTTAAAGATATTCCTATCATTGGCCCGATTTTCTTTAATCAAACATTCTTACCTGCGTACTTCGCTATTTTGATCTCAGTGATCGCGTGGTTCGTGATTTTCAAAACACGCTTTGGGTTGCGTCTTCGTTCTGTCGGTGAGCATCCACAAGCAGCGGATACCTTAGGGATCAATGTTTACGTGATGCGCTACTCAGGTGTCTTGATCTCTGGTTTCCTTGGCGGGATGGGCGGTGCCTTGTTTGCTCAATCGATCGCGGGTCGCTTTGCCGTGACAACGATCGCCGGTCAAGGGTTTATCTCGATGGCTGCGATGATCTTTGGTAAATGGAATCCACTTGGTGCTATGGGAGCTGCGATTTTCTTCGGTTTTGCGCAAAACATCAGTATCGTAGGTGGCCAACTGCCAATCATCTCTTCCATTCCAGCGGTTTACTTACAAGCTGCGCCTTATGCCTTGACGATCATCGTGCTCGTTCTTTTCCTTGGAAAAGCCGCTGGTCCGAAAGCTAACGGGAAGAACTACATTAAATCTAAATAATTTTTCAGTATGAAAGGGTGGGGCTATGGGACATGAATGTGTTGCTGTGTCCTGCCCTTTTTCTATCCTCTGGGTGAAAGGAACGCATCAGGAAATTTCCAAAGCAACCCAGCGCAATTTTTGCTTAAGTTTAGTATGATAGAGGTAGTAGATCCGCTTGTAAAAGCATAAAATAAAGAAAGTAGGGAATAGAATGTTTAAACGTGTACACTTGATCGTGATGGATTCAGTCGGAATTGGTGAAGCACCTGATGCGGCAGCTTTTGGTGATGTCGGTTCAGATACGTTAGGCCATATTGCAAAAGAAGCAGGCTTGACGATCCCTCACTTGGAACAATTAGGCCTAGGGACGATCCGTCCTTTAGAAGGCGTGAAGGCGGTAGCTGACCATGATGGGTATGCAACCAAATTGGAAGAAGTTTCCGTTGGGAAAGATACGATGACGGGGCACTGGGAGATCATGGGCTTGAATATCCAAAAACCTTTCCGCGTATTTCCCGATGGGTTTCCCGATGAATTGTTGCAACAGATCGAAGCGTTCTCTGGACGTAAAATCGTCTGCAATGCGCCGTACTCAGGGACAGCAGTCATTGATGACTTCGGCGAACATCAAATGAAGACAGGCGATTTGATCGTTTACACCTCGGCTGACCCAGTGTTGCAGATCGCTGCGCATGAGGAAATCATTCCATTAGAAGAATTGTATCGTATTTGTCAGTACGTTCGGGATATCACGAAAGATGAGCCATATATGATCGGCCGCATCATCGCGCGTCCGTATGTCGGTGAGCCTGGAAACTTTACTCGTACGAGCAATCGTCATGACTACGCACTGGATCCATTTGGCCATACAGTATTAGATTCCTTGAAAGAAGCTGGAAAAGACGTGATCGCCGTTGGGAAGATCAATGATATCTTCAACGGACAAGGAATCACCGATTCTGTACGGACGAAGAGCAATATGGACGGTGTGGATCAGTTACTGAAGGTGATGAAACAAGACTTTACGGGTCTAAGCTTTACGAACTTGGTCGACTTCGATGCGCTTTATGGTCACCGTCGCGATGTCGTAGGGTATGCCCATGCCATTGAAGATTTTGATTTACGTATTCCAGAACTTTTAGAAGCAATGGGAGACGAGGATCTGTTGTTGATCACAGCTGACCACGGCAATGACCCAACCTTTACGGGAACGGATCACACGAGAGAATATGTGCCATTATTAGCGTACAGCAAGAAATTCCAAGGCCAAGGCAAATTGCCACAAGGCTACTATGCGGATATTTCCGCAACGATCGCTGAAAACTTTGGTGTTTCAGCTACAGAAAACGGAACAAGCTTTTTACAACATTTAAACTAGAGGTGATGAAATGACAACGTTACATGAGAAATTACAAGAAACAACGGCATTTATCCAAGAAAGCGGCGTCGGTGAAGTGGAATTTGGGTTGATTTTAGGATCTGGCTTAGGTGAATTAGCCGATGAGATCGAAAACCCAATCGTGTTGCCTTACAACGATATCCCGCATTTTCCTGTTTCGACAGTGGTCGGTCATGCAGGACAATTGGTCTATGGAACATTAGCTGGGAAAAAAGTCTTAGCGATGCAAGGACGATTCCATTATTATGAAGGCCATTCGATGCAGACGGTCACTTACCCCGTCCGTGTGATGGCGGCATTGAAAGCTCACTCTTTAGTCGTGACCAATGCCTGTGGCGGCGTAAACGAAAGCTTCCAGCCGGGAGACTTGATGTTGATCACCGATCAAATCAACTTTATGGGGGACAACCCACTGATTGGTGAAAACGAAGAAGAAATGGGTCCGCGTTTCCCAGATATGAGCCAAGCCTACCATTTGCCTTATCGGGAAGCGGCACAAAAAGTTGGTGCATCAAAAGGATTGCACTTAAAAGAAGGCGTCTATATGGGCTTCTCAGGTCCTACGTATGAAACGCCAGCAGAGATCCGCTTTGCTCGGACGATCGGTGCCGATGCTGTCGGTATGTCGACTGTCCCAGAAGTGATCGTTGCTGTTCACAGTGGCTTGAAAGTCTTAGGTGTTTCTTGTATCACAAACTTGGCTGCTGGTATGCAAGCGAGCTTGAATCATGAAGAAGTCGTGGAAACGACGGAACGGGTCAAGGCAGAATTTAAAGCGTTGATCAAAGAAACGTTAGCAGTACTATAAAAAGCAGACCAAAGGAGAAAAACGAATGAGCGTTCATATCGAAGCAAAAGCAGGCGAGATCGCAGACAAAATCTTGTTACCAGGTGATCCACTGCGGGCAAAATATATTGCTGAAACATTTTTAGAAGACCCGATCTGTTACAACAACGTTCGGGGGATGTTGGGCTATACAGGCGTTTATAAGGGCGAGCGGGTCTCTGTCCAAGGAACCGGCATGGGCATGCCTTCAGCGAGTATCTATGCCCATGAATTGATCAACTCTTACGGCGTGAAGAAATTGATTCGGGTCGGTACGTGTGGTGCCATCTCAAAAGATGTCCACGTGCGTGATCTTGTGATTGCCCAAGCGGCAGCAACAAGTTCATCGATGGTAGCAAAAAACTTCCAAAGTTTCCATTTCCCACCAATCGCTGACTTTGCACTGTTGCGTAAAGCCTATGATACAGCGATTGAATCAGGATTTACGACTCACGTCGGTAACATCTTATCTGAAGATACCTTCTACAAAGATGACATGACGGAAACGTTACAGTTGGCAGACCTTGGGGTGATGGGTGTTGAGATGGAAGCCGCAGCCTTATACTATTTAGGGGCGAAATTCCACGTTCAAACTTTAGCGATCTGTACCGTCAGCGACCACATCATCACTGGAGAAGAAACAACGCCAGAAGAAAGACAAACGACATTTAACGACATGATCAAAGTTGGCTTAGAAACAGCGATCGCGTAAAAAAGATACCGCAGGATCGGTGCATGAACGATGCGAAGGCTGCTTGCTTTTGATAGAGCAAGCAGCCAAATCGTATTGGTTTGCATGCAACCGAGAATGTGTTATCTTTTTTTGTTGGCAAAAAGCCACGAAGAAGCGTTGCACTTTTGCCAGAAAATGGTTTAATGAAAAGAAAAGGTGTAAAAAGGAGACGAGACAATGAATAATTTTACGTTTCATGTAACGACGGACATTCGTTTTGGGAAAGACCGTCTGAACGAGCTGCCAGAAGTACTGAATACATTTGGAAAAAACGTCTTGCTAGTCTATGGTGGCGGCAGTATCAAGAAAAACGGTTTGTACGATGCAGTCATGGCGCAATTGACTGCCAACGACAATCAAGTCACTGAATTGACTGGTGTCGATCCAAATCCACGAATCGAAACCGTTCGTCAAGGAGCCGCTCTTTGTCGTTCAGAAAAGATCGACGTCATTTTAGCTGTTGGCGGCGGTTCTGTAATTGATTGCAGCAAAGTGATCGCTGGGGCGGCTTGCAGTGAGCAAGAGCCTTGGGACTTAGTTCTTTCCAGAAGCTATCAAGGACCAGCGATTCCATTAGTAACGATCTTGACCCTTGCGGCTACTGGCAGTGAAATGAATCGCGGCGCCGTGATCTCTAATCTAGAAACGAAACAAAAACTTGGTGTTCACGGACCCGAATTTTTACCGAAAGTATCTTTTTTAGATCCAACAACGACCTTTAGTGTCAGTCGCTATCAAACGGCTGCCGGTTCAGCGGATATCATGAGCCATCTGATTGAAAATTATTTCAGTAAAACAGAAGGAACAGATGTCCAAGACGGTGTAGCAGAAGGATTGCTAAAAGCAGTCATTAAAAATCTGCCCATCGCATTAAATGACCCCACAGACTATGATGCACGGGCGAATTTGATGTGGGCGAGCACCTTAGCCTTAAATGGTTTGACTGGAAGCGGCAAGGGTGGTGCTTGGTCTTGTCATGCGATGGAGCATGAGTTGAGTGCGTTTTATGACATTACCCATGGTATCGGCTTAGCGATCCTGACCCCACGCTGGATGCTTCATGTGTTGAATGAAGAAACGGCGCCGAAATTTGCGCGGTTTGCTAGAGAAGTATTTGGAGTCCAAGAAGCAGTGCCAGAATTAGCTGCCCGAATGGGGATTCAAAAACTGTATGACTTTTTTGCTTCTTGCGATATTCCGATGACTTTGCCAGAAGTAGGGATCGCCGATGACACCCATTTTGCTGAAATGGCGGCTCAAGCAGTTCAATTCAGCTCTATTGCAACAAATGCGTATGTACCGCTGCAAGAAGAAGACGTGATTGCAATCTACCAAGATTCCTTGACTCCTTCAACCTATCTTTAATCATATAAAAGACCGTTCCTGCGACTTGGTTGTCGCGGAGCGGTCTGTTTATTTATCCTTCAGAAGAAAAAGCCAAACGGGCCATTAGCTGATCTGCAATCAAGGCGTGTCCTGCAGGAGTGGGGTGCACCCCGTCATCGCCTGTCAGTGCCTGCGGGGAGCTAGCAACGGCTGCTTCGGCAAACAAGCCATCCAGCGGCAGCAACTGACAATGAAAGGCGGCAGCTAAGTGACGAACGATTTGGATTTTCGGATCAAGATCGATCCGCCAAGTTTGGCGATCCTCAGGATATGGCAAAACAAAAGGTTCCAGCAAGAAAATGCGCGTGATCCCCTGTAGGGTCACTTGTTCCAGAATTTGACGGTAGGTTGCCTCAAAGGACGTTGCCGCAGCTTCTGAACCAAAATCGGGACCACCGGCATTGTGCCACGTGTCGTTGATCCCAATCATAAAGACCAAGACGTCAGGTGCTAATTGAAGGCAATCTTCTTGGAGACGGGCTAAGACGTCGGCAGCTTTGTTGCCGCCGATCCCCCGATTATAAAAGGTAAATCCTGCAGTGGGGAATGTTTCTGCCAGCTGATCGGCAACGAGACGGGCAAACCCATGTCCTAAATCGTGGGGATCTTGGCGATCACGATCGCAATCTGTGATGCTGTCACCTAAAAATAAAACGGTATCATTTTTGACTAGTTTCATAGTAAGCTCCTTTCGAGTACGCCCTCAATTATAAAAGAGGGGGGAGGAAATGCCAATAAAAAAACTGCCCTTTTTTAAAAAAGGGCAGCGATAAGCGAGGCTTATAAGTAGTATTTTTTCGCAACAGTCAAATCATCGTTCAATTCATAAACAAGTGGTTGACCAGTTGGGATCTCAAGATCCATGATATCTTCGTCAGAAATACCTTCGATATGTTTTGCTAATGCACGTAGAGAGTTTCCGTGAGCCGCAACTAAGACAGTTTTGTCGTCTTTTAATGCTGGGGCGATTTCATCTTGCCAGAAAGGCAATGCACGTTCTAAAGTAACTTTTAAGTTTTCTCCACCAGGTACGTCGCGAGGGTCAAGCATTGCATAACGACGGTCGTTTGCAGCAGAACCTTCATCTGAAGCTTCCATCAATGGAGGTAAAACATCGTAAGAACGACGCCAGATGTGTACTTGTTCGTCACCGTATTTTTCAGCAGTTTCTTTTTTATTTAAACCTTGTAATTTACCGTAATGACGTTCGTTTAAGCGCCATGATTTGATCGTTGGTACCCAAAGTTGATCAGAATATTCTAAAATATAATTACAAGTTTTGATGGCACGAGTTAAAACAGATGTGTAAGCAACGTCAAATTCGATGCCTGCTTCTTTGATTTTACGTCCGCCTTCGATTGCTTCTTCGACACCTTCTGGCGCTAGATCAACATCAGCCCAACCGGTAAACTGGTTTAATTTGTTCCATTCGCTTAGTCCATGACGAGAAAATACTAATTTTGGCATGTAAAACTCTCCTTTAGATATTCGATATTTTTCTGAAATTTTCAATTCCGTATTTATTGTACACTCTTTCTCAAAGAATTTCCATGGTTTTGGAGGAAAAGCTGGGGGAAAACGCCATTCTTAAGGAAAACAAAAGGGGATCATTAAAAAGAGGACCGCTTTTGTTTCATGCTGTTCTAGGGGGAGTCGACAACTATGAACGTAACTTGTTCCATTCTTCTTCGGATAATTTTATGTATTTATAGCATGTACCTACAGAAACACCGCATTTTTCAGAAATATATTGAATCGTTTCTTTTTTCTCGTAGTACAATTGACGGATTTTTTTGATCGTTTTCGGATCGATTTTTGGACGACCGCCAATTTTGCCTTTTTTGCGGGCTTTATTTAAGCCGACCAGCGTGCGCTCTTTGATGAGTGAGCGTTCCATGATCGCAAGTCCTTCCATTAAATTGAAGTAAACCTGTCCCATCGGACCGCGGGTATCGATTTGTTCTGCCAGTGAAACCAGATGAAGCTCTCGCTGTTTTAATAGATCAGTGAGATCGGTCAGCTGTCTGGTGGTTTTCCCTAAACGATGCAGTTCCGTAACGACTAAGGTGTCGCCGGGCTGCATTTGTGCCACCACTGACTCCAATGAATGATTTTCTTCACTTTCTTCCACGCTAAATGTCTCATGGAAAAATTCATGACACCCAAATTCTTCGAGCTTGTTTAATTGTTCACTTGTTGAGTTGTCGGTGATCGTTGAACGAGCATAGCCTATGATTTTCATAAACCCTCCTACCTTTCCCTTTTTATTGAATGTATCATAATTATTTCTTAAATGATAGGGTAATTTGCACAAAAAATAATAAAAATTAAGTCGATTGAAGAAAAATAACGAAAAAAAAGAGAAGCATTATTGCTCCTCTTTTTTGTTTCCTTTATCTAACGTGCTTGGTACTCGGGCCTTCAGGCAATCCGACAATGATCGTATGGACCATATCCAAAAACAGACCGTGTTCAACCACGCCCACTGTAGTATCTAATTCCTGTGCCAACTCAGTAGGAGCGGTGATCGTTTCTAGATGAAGATCGATGATGTAATTGCTACAATCGGTTTTTAACGGTTCGCCTTCTTCATTCAGACGCAGTTTTGGATGGTAGTTTTTCTTCTCGAACAGACGCAACAGCTGTTGGCTGCCGTAAGGGATCACTTCCACTGGCAACGGGAAGGCACCAAGTGTTTCGACCATTTTCGATTCATCAACGATCCACAAGACTTTTTTGGAGTTAGACGCCACAATTTTTTCGAATAAAAGGGCTGCACCGCCGCCTTTGATGCCATGATAATCCTGGCTGATCTCATCTGCACCGTCGATCGTTAGATCCACAGCGTCCACTTCATCGATGGTGCGAATCGGGATACCTAATCCTTCTGCTTGTTTTTTCGATGCCCAAGAAGTTGGGACACCCGTGATCGATAGACCTTCTTCTTTTACACGTCGACCCAGTTCTTCAATCATGTAGTAGGCTGTTGAGCCAGTGCCCAAGCCAACGACCATGCCATCTTTTACATAACTAGCCGCTTCAATGCCGACCATTTCTTTTAGGTTCATTTTCATCCCGCCTTTTTTAAATAAATGCTTTGTCTCTATTATATAGGAAGAAGCGCAAAATTTGCGGATTTTTTCGTAACAGATTTCTTTTGAAAAAAGCTTAGGAGGATACTTGACAGGTAAGAATAAGCATGATATTCTATCAAAGGTGCTTTATCTACAGGTCTCTCGTTGGAGACGTGCTGACTGTCTATCAAAGCATAGTTGATATGAATGCAGAGAATGCATTATTTTTTATCGCAAAAAAAGAACCACCTGGATGTGTGGGACTATAAAGCGAATCAAGGAAGGAGGACAACTAGGGATGCCTACAATTAATCAATTAGTACGTAAACCTCGTAAATCCAAGGTTGAAAAATCAAATTCACCAGCATTGAACAAAGGATATAACAGTTTCAAGAAAGCTCAAACGAATGTTAACTCACCTCAAAAGCGTGGGGTAGCTACTCGTGTGGGAACTATGACACCGAAAAAACCGAACTCAGCTCTACGTAAATATGCGCGTGTTCGTTTGTCAAACTTGATTGAAGTGACAGCTTATATTCCAGGTATCGGACACAACTTACAAGAACACAGCGTGGTCTTGTTACGTGGTGGACGTGTAAAAGACTTACCAGGGGTACGTTACCATATCGTTCGTGGTGCATTGGATACTGCCGGTGTTAACGATCGTAAACAATCTCGTTCTAAATATGGTACAAAACGTCCTAAAGCTTAATCTTTAAGACAAACAGATCAAATGAATCTTATTTAAATCAGAACTGATATCTCGGAAGGAGGAGTTACGGATGCCTCGTAAAGGTCCTGTTGCAAAACGTGATGTTTTACCAGATCCTATTTATAACTCAAAATTAGTAACTCGTTTGATCAACCGTGTAATGGTTGATGGTAAACGCGGTGTTGCTGCAAATATTATCTACAATGCTTTTGGCATTATCAAAGAATCTACAGGAAATGATCCATTGGAAGTTTTCGAACAAGCAATGAAAAACATTATGCCTGTATTGGAAGTTAAAGCTCGCCGTGTCGGTGGTTCTAACTACCAAGTACCAGTAGAAGTACGTCCTGAACGTCGTACAACTCTAGGTCTTCGTTGGGTGGTAAACTACGCTCGTTTGCGTGGCGAACACACAATGGAAGAACGTCTTGCAAAAGAAATCATGGATGCAGCGAACAACACTGGTGCTTCTGTGAAAAAACGCGAAGACACACACAAAATGGCGGAAGCCAACCGCGCATTTGCTCACTATCGTTGGTAAGATCCTCACTGCTTTTTATTGGAAGGTACTGAGACAACCTTAGCTTAAGTTAAGTAAGAATGAGAGGGGAACAACCTAGAATGGCAAGAGAATTTTCGCTAGAAAAAACTCGTAATATCGGGATCATGGCCCACGTTGACGCTGGTAAAACAACGACAACTGAACGTATCCTTTATTACACAGGTAAAATCCATAAAATTGGTGAAACACATGAAGGTGCTTCTCAAATGGACTGGATGGAACAAGAACAAGAACGTGGGATCACAATCACTTCTGCTGCGACAACTGCGCAATGGAAAGAAAACCGCGTAAATATCATCGACACACCAGGACACGTGGACTTCACAATCGAAGTGCAACGTTCATTGCGTGTACTTGATGGTGCTGTAACTGTGTTGGACTCA
Organism: Enterococcus sp. DIV1279b; assembly: GCF_050531515.1. Taxonomy (NCBI): domain Bacteria; kingdom Bacillati; phylum Bacillota; class Bacilli; order Lactobacillales; family Enterococcaceae; genus Enterococcus; species Enterococcus sp. DIV1279b. The sequence goes on from NZ_CP172891.1 coordinate 291,237, forward strand.
CAATCAGGTGTAGAACCTCAAACAGAAACAGTTTGGCGTCAAGCGACAGATTACCGCGTACCGCGTGTTGTATTCTGTAACAAAATGGACAAAATTGGTGCAGACTTCTTATACTCTGTATCAACTTTACATGATCGTTTACAAGCAAATGCTCACCCAATCCAATTACCAATTGGTGCGGAAGATGACTTTACTGGTATTATCGACTTAGTAAAAATGAAAGCTGAAATCTACACAAATGACTTAGGAACTGAAATCCAAGAGACTGAAATTCCTGAAGAATACGTAGAATTAGCTGAAGAATGGCGCGAAAAATTAATCGAAGCTGTTGCTGATACTGATGAAGAACTAATGATGAAATTCTTGGAAGGTGAAGAAATCACTGAAGAAGAATTGAAAGCTGGTATTCGTCAAGCAACATTGACTGTTGACTTTTTCCCTGTTCTTTGCGGATCTGCCTTTAAAAACAAAGGGGTTCAATTGATGTTGGATGCAGTCATCGACTACTTGCCTTCACCACTTGATGTTCCTGCGATTAAAGGGATCAATCCTAAAACAGACGAAGAAACTGATCGTCCGGCTGACGATGAAGCACCATTTGCTTCATTAGCATTTAAAGTAATGACTGACCCATTCGTAGGCCGTTTGACATTCTTCCGTGTGTATTCAGGTATCTTGAACTCTGGATCATACGTATTGAATGCTTCAAAAGGCAAACGCGAACGTATCGGTCGTATCCTACAAATGCACGCCAACACTCGTGCTGAAATCCAAACAGTATACTCAGGCGATATCGCCGCTGCTGTTGGTTTGAAAGACACAACAACTGGGGATACACTATGTGATGAAAAATCACCAGTAATCCTTGAATCAATCGAATTCCCAGAACCAGTTATCGAAGTCGCTGTTGAGCCTAAATCAAAAGCTGACCAAGATAAAATGGGGGTTGCTTTACAAAAACTTGCTGAAGAAGATCCATCATTCCGTGTGGAAACAAACGCTGAAACAGGCGAAACTGTTATCGCTGGTATGGGAGAACTTCACTTGGACGTCTTAGTTGACCGTATGCGTCGCGAATTTAAAGTTGAAGCAAACGTAGGTGCGCCTCAAGTTTCTTATCGTGAAACATTCCGTGCAGCAACACAAGCGGAAGGTAAATTTGTACGTCAGTCTGGTGGTAAAGGTCAATACGGTCACGTATGGGTCGAATTTACACCAAACGAAGAAGGTAAAGGCTTCGAATTCGAAAACGCGATTGTCGGTGGTGTGGTTCCTCGTGAATACATCCCAGCAGTTGAAAAAGGACTTGAAGACTCAATGGCGAACGGTGTCTTAGCCGGTTACCCATTAGTAGACATCAAAGCAAAACTTTATGATGGTTCATACCATGATGTCGATTCAAGTGAAACTGCCTTCCGTGTTGCAGCTTCTATGGCTTTACGTGCTGCAGCGAAGAAAGCAAACCCAGTAATTCTTGAACCAATGATGAAAGTAGTTATCACTGTACCAGAAGATTACTTAGGTGATGTTATGGGTCACGTAACTGCTCGTCGTGGACGCGTAGAAGGAATGGAAGCACACGGTAACTCACAAATCGTGAACGCAATCGTGCCATTAGCTGAAATGTTCGGTTACGCAACAACACTTCGTTCATCAACACAAGGTCGCGGTACGTTCATGATGACATTTGATCACTATGAAGATGTACCTAAATCTGTTCAAGAAGAAATCATCAAGAAAAACGGCGGCAAAGCTGAATAATTGATGGAAGTATAGGAAATTAAGTAAAAAGCTATATTTTTTTCTGAGTTTCGTGTACAATATTATCGATGATAAGGGATGGGGAGCTGCGGCTCCCTACCTATCAAATATAAAAAATAAACTGCATTTTTAGGAGGAACATTTTAAAATGGCAAAAGAAAAATTTGACCGTTCTAAACCCCACGTAAACATTGGTACGATCGGACACGTTGACCATGGTAAAACTACACTTACAGCTGCTATCACAACTGTATTATCTAAAAAAGGTTTGGCTCAAGCTTCAGCTTACGACCAAATCGATGGCGCTCCAGAAGAACGCGAACGCGGAATCACTATCTCAACTGCTCACGTTGAGTACGAAACTGAAGCACGTCACTATGCTCACGTTGACTGCCCAGGACACGCGGACTACGTTAAAAACATGATCACTGGTGCTGCTCAAATGGACGGCGCGATCTTAGTAGTATCTGCTGCTGATGGTCCTATGCCTCAAACACGTGAACACATCTTGTTATCACGTAACGTTGGTGTACCATACATCGTTGTTTTCTTAAACAAAATGGATATGGTTGATGACGAAGAATTACTAGAATTAGTTGAAATGGAAGTTCGTGACTTATTGTCAGAATATGACTTCCCAGGCGACGATGTTCCTGTAATCGCTGGTTCTGCTTTGAAAGCTCTTGAAGGCGATGCTTCATACGAAGAAAAAATCATGGAATTAATGGCTGCAGTTGACGAATACGTTCCAACTCCAGAACGTGACACTGACAAACCATTCATGATGCCAGTCGAAGACGTATTCTCAATCACTGGACGTGGTACTGTTGCTACAGGCCGTGTTGAACGTGGACAAGTTCGCGTTGGTGACGAAGTTGAAATCGTTGGTATTGCTGAAGAAACTGCTAAAACAACTGTAACTGGTGTTGAAATGTTCCGTAAATTGTTAGACTATGCTGAAGCAGGGGATAACATTGGTGCATTGCTACGTGGTGTTGCTCGTGAAGACATCCAACGTGGACAAGTATTGGCTAAAGCTGGTACAATCACACCTCATACAAAATTTAAAGCTGAAGTTTACGTTTTAACAAAAGAAGAAGGTGGACGTCACACACCATTCTTCACTAACTACCGTCCTCAGTTCTACTTCCGTACAACTGACGTAACTGGTGTTGTTGAATTACCAGAAGGAACTGAAATGGTTATGCCTGGTGATAACGTAACAATCGACGTTGAATTGATCCACCCAATCGCTATCGAAGACGGAACTCGTTTCTCAATTCGTGAAGGCGGACGTACTGTTGGTTCAGGCGTTGTAACTTCAATCCAAGCTTAATTTGATTGATCGAAGAGCAAAAGCGTACGCGCTTTTGCTCTTTTTTTGACTCTTGTAGAAAAAAAGCCGCTCTCTCTAGCGTGGATGAATCCGTTACGGTTCATCGAAGCTAAAGAGAGCGGTGCTTTTTATTTTATTAGATTTTGCTTCTTCAAGAAGGCGTCAAATCCTTGGTCAGGACGATTGCTGTAAAAGCCAGCGAATTTTTCTGACCATGGTTTGGTCTCGCGGGCTTCTCCAAAAGCAGTCATCGTTTGATCGTACGCTTCGATCGCCTCATAAGAATAGTCCTGATAATGGTTGTAATGAATGACCGCTTCTTCTGGCAAGCGAGGTTTGACCTTCATTTCTACGATTGGTTTACCGATGCTCAAGCCAGCCACAGGATAGACATATTCTGGTAAGTACAACAATTCAGCGATTTTGGCGCTGTCTTTGCGGACACTGCCAGAAATGACGGTGCCTAAGCCCAGTGATTCAGCAGCGATCGCACCAGATTGCAAAGCGATGCTGGCATCAGTTGTGGCGATCAATAGTGGCTGATAGCCCTCATCGATTGGATAGGGAGTCTGTTTTTCGTCAGCAACTTTTTTGGTTCGATTTAAATCAGCTAAAAATAGCAGAAAGAGTGAACTTGCTGCGATATGAGGATTGCCAGGATTCCAATCGACCATTTGTTGGCGAATCTGCGGGTCGTCGATCACTAAGATCGAATAGGCTTGCCCGTTCATCCAGCTAGGTGCTTGACGAGCCGCAGTCAAAATCGCGGTTACTTGCTCTTGGCTCAAGCGGTAGTCAGGATCAAATTGTCGGTAAGTGCGGTGGTTGTGTAAAAGCTCAATGGTTTCGTTCATAGGTTTGCTCCTTTAACTGTTGGGTGATTTTTGTGAATCGTTCTTGAAATCGCGGTAAATCATCTTTGGCTAAGCGGGTATAGTTCAAACGCAAGCCATTCGTATCGTTACTGAAAAGAAACGCAGGTGCTACTAAGCAATCGTTCGCCAAAAAGAGTGACCAATCTTTGCGAGTCAATGTGCGGTGACGCCAAGTCAACCACAGGTAAAGACCACCTTTCGTCGACTGCCATTGCCAATCCTCCTGAAATGCCTGCAAGAGTTGGAGTAAGTCTTGCTGGCGCTGGGCCATTTCTGCAAGCAGTGTCCGCTGCTGCTGGTGGTAATCAGAGGAGCGTAAGGCGATGTTGGCAAGGACTTGCGGGAAGATCGTGGTATCGATCGCCATCCGTTTTTTCGCTTGGGCAAATTGGTCGGCTAACGCTTCTGGCACCAAAAGCCAGCCGATTTTGATGGATGATCCTAGTAATTTTGAAAGCGAGCCTAAATAAATGACGGTTTCGGGAGCCATGGATTTTAGCTTGGGCGGTACTTTATCAAAAGCCAACTCGCTAAAAACATCGTCTTCTATGATCGGTACTTGGTAGGTCTGGCAAAGGCGGATGATCGCTTGGCGCCGATGGTCACTCATAGTATGACCCGTTGGATTTTGGAAGGTGGGATTCAGATAAACAAATTTGATCTTCTTTTCCTTCAACACTTTTTCCAATGCCGCAGGCCGCATCCCTTCGCTATCTTGCTTGATCCCGATCAGCTGGACATTCATCGTGGAAAACAAGGGGAGAGAGAACAAGAAAGAAGGGTCCTCTGTCGCGATACAATCCCCCGCATGCAATAAGACTTGCATTAGCAAGGTGATTCCTTGTGTCGATCCAGCAGTGATCACTAGTTTTTGTCCGTTGGTGGGCAAATTGAAGGAATCAGTAAGGTGCTGCAATAAGATTTCTTGCAAAGGTTCATAACCCGTCGGTAATACTTTGGTGCTTTCCTTGCGAATCTCTTCCCAGGTAAAGGCAGGAAACGTGAAATCGGGGATCAGATCGGCAGGTAGATCACCTGTGTACAGATCCAGCACATCCTTCTCGGTGCGCAAATGCTGAATCTGTTGAACGTAAGGGTCTTGCTGCAGATAAGGGCTGCTTAAAGACGAGCGCAAATAAGAAAGTGGCGTTTGGCGGTTCCCCCAACGACCTTCCAATACACGAGAGCCGCTGCCTTGTTTTCGTTCGATCCATCCTAAGCTTTTCAATTCATCTAACGCTTTGACGACGGTGGAACGATTGACGCCAAAAGTCTGGGCGAGGCTGCGCTCTGGCGGCAAACGATCCCCAGGTCCATAGGTTCCCGCTTGGATCTCTTCGATAAAATGAGTCACGATCTGCTGGTAAATCGGTTGTTTCTTCTGTTTGTCGATACTTGATGAAGCCATCCTGCACCACCTTTTTCAATTGGATGGTTTAAAAATAAGCCAAATGGCTCTTTTCGTCAAGGGGAAGATTGACTATACTTAGCAAAAAGCACAAGGAGATGAGGAAGATGGAAAAAGTCCTATCAATTGCTGGGTCAGATTCAACCGGGGGTGCCGGTATCGAAGCAGATTTAAAAACATTTCAGGAATATGGTGTCTTTGGTTTTGCCACGATCGCTTCGATCGTCACGATGGACCCGCAAGCAGGTTGGAGCCATGAAGTAACGGCGATGGAAACAGCGCTTGTCGAAAAACAATTGATCGCTGCTTTTGCAGGTGATCCGATGGATGCTCTAAAAACGGGCATGTTAGGCAATGAAGACAATATTGTCCAAGCTGCGCAGATGATCCAACAGCAGCAAGTCAAAAATGTGGTGATCGATCCTGTCATTGCTTGCAAAGGGACTGCAGAAATCTTACAGCCAAAAAGCGTCGATGCCATCATCACGCATTTGTTGCCGTTAGCAGATGTTGTCACCCCTAATTTAGTAGAAGCGGGGATTCTTTCAGGTTTGGGTGATTTGACGAGTGTGGAGGCCATGAAGCAAGCTGCTGAAAAAATCCATGAATTAGGTGCTAAATACGTCGTGATCAAAGGGGGGCATCGCTTGCCAGGAGCAAAAGCCGTTGACCTCGTTTATGATGGGCACTCCTTCCTCTTGTTAGAAAGTGAAAAAATCGCTACCGATTTCAATCACGGGGCAGGCTGCACCTTTTCAGCTGCGATCGCTGCGGGTCTTGCAAAAGGCAAACCCGTCGTGGAAAGCGTTCGGTTAGCGAAAGCCTTTGTCACAGCGGCAATCAAAGAAGGAGTGGTCATCAATCCTTATGTGGGTCATGTGTGGCATGGTGCCTATACCCACGCCCAAGACCGTATGCAGGAGGAAGCGCCGCAATAGCAGGTTTTCTTCTATAATAAATAGGAAATGAAGAAGTGCTTAAAAGAAGCGATCAACGCTTCTTTTTTTGTGTTACGAAACCAAAAAAAAATTTTCTGAAAGAAATGCAAAAGAATCCCGGTTTTTCCATAAAAAAAGCTTGCAATCAATGTTTATCCGTAATATAATCATAAAGGTGCTGTTTACGTAAATACGTAAGTCACACTGGCAGCAAAGAAATTTTCTGCCGGCTACGAAACGAGAGGTTGCGACACGCCCGGACGCTTTGCCATGGACGAGCGTGACGGAAAATTTTCGTGGAGCTATGTCTACTTTTCAAAATAGGCGAAGGAGGGAAAACAATGGCAAAACAAAAAATTCGTATCCGTTTAAAAGCGTATGAACATCGTATTTTAGATCAATCAGCGGATAAAATCGTAGAAACTGCAAAGAGAACTGGAGCTGGCGTATCTGGTCCAATTCCATTACCAACTGAACGCAGCTTGTACACGATCATCCGTGCGACGCACAAATACAAAGATTCACGCGAACAATTCGAAATGCGTACACACAAACGTCTAATCGACATTGTGAATCCAACACCAAAAACTGTTGATGCTTTAATGAAGCTAGACTTGCCAAGCGGTGTTAATATCGAAATCAAACTATAATAATTAAGATGGAGGTGTAATCATGACCAAAGGAATCTTAGGGAAAAAAGTGGGAATGACTCAAATCTTCACTGAATCTGGCGAATTGATTCCAGTAACTGTAGTAGAAGCTACACCAAACGTAGTGCTACAAGTGAAAACAATCGAAAATGACGGCTACGAAGCAATTCAAGTCGGCTACCAAGATATGCGTGAAGTTTTGTCTAACAAACCTGCGAAAGGTCATGTTGCAAAAGCAAACACGGCTCCTAAGCGCTTCATTCGCGAATTCAAGAATGTAGAGCTAGAGGGCTTAGAAGTAGGATCAGAAATCAAAGTTGATATTTTTGAAGCAGGAGACATCATCGATGTAACCGGCACTTCGAAAGGTAAAGGATTCCAAGGCGTTATCAAACGTCACGGACAAAGCCGCGGACCAATGGCTCACGGTTCTCGTTACCACCGTCGTCCTGGATCAATGGGTCCAGTTGCACCTAACCGTGTATTCAAAAACAAACGTCTTGCTGGACGTATGGGCGGAAATCGCATCACGATCCAAAACTTGGAAATCGTACGCGTAGACGCAGAACGCAACGTTATCTTGATCAAAGGTAATGTACCTGGCGCGAAAAAATCATTGATTACAATCAAATCAGCTGTGAAAGCTAAATAAGTAGATAGGAAGAAAGGAGGAACTAAGGAATGCCGAATGTAGCATTATTCAAACAAGATGGAAGCCAAAATGGCGAAATTACATTGAACGAAGAAATCTTCGGAATCGAACCAAATGAATCAGTTGTCTATGATGCAATCATCATGCAACGCGCTTCATTAAGACAAGGAACACACGCTGTGAAAAACCGCAGTGCCGTTCGTGGCGGTGGCCGTAAACCATGGCGCCAAAAAGGAACTGGACGTGCCCGTCAAGGTTCAATCCGTTCACCACAATGGCGTGGAGGTGGCGTAGTCTTCGGACCAACACCACGTTCATATAGCTACAAACTTCCTAAAAAAGTTCGTCGCTTAGCAATGAAATCTGTATTGTCAGAAAAAGTTGCTTCAAATAACTTGGTAGCAGTAGAAGGGTTAAGCTTTGATGCTCCAAAAACAAAAGAATTCAAACAAGTTTTAGCTAACTTGACAATTGACTCTAAAGTATTGGTAGTTTTAGAATCTGAAAACGACTTTGCCGCTTTATCTGCGCGCAACTTGCCAAAAGTTTCTGTAGTTACTGCTGATAACATTAGTGTTTTAGACATCGTTTCTAACGACAAAATGTTAGTGACACAAACTGCTCTTACTCAGATCGAGGAGGTGCTTGCATAATGAACTTACTAGACGTTATTAAACGCCCAGTGATCACTGAAAAATCAATGCTTGCCATGGATGACAAGAAATACACTTTTGAAGTGGACACAAAAGCTAACAAAACTTTAGTAAAACAAGCTGTAGAAGCTGCCTTTGACGGAGTGAAAGTGGCAAACGTGAACATCATCAACGTTCGTCCGAAATTCAAACGCATGGGTAAATATGCAGGATATACAAAAAAACGTCGCAAAGCTGTTGTGACTTTAACTGAAGATTCTAAAGAAATCCAAATTTTCGAAGCTGCTGAATAAGCAACTCACGCATAAACTTTACATGGGAGGGAAAAAGACGTGGCGATTAAAAAGTACAAACCTACCACGAACGGCCGTCGTAATATGACAAGTTCTGATTTCGCTGAAATCACAACTTCAACACCAGAAAAAACATTGTTAGCTCCTTTGAAAAACAATGCTGGTCGTAACAACAACGGACGTATCACGGTTCGTCATCAAGGTGGCGGTCACAAACGTCAATACCGTTTGATCGATTTCAAACGTAACAAAGACAACGTCGTTGCTACGGTTAAAACGATTGAATATGATCCAAACCGTTCTGCTAACATTGCGTTAGTACATTACGAGGATGGAGTAAAAGCATACATCTTAGCACCTAAAGGATTAGAAGTTGGCATGACTGTCGTTTCTGGTCCAGATGCAGATATTAAAGTAGGGAATGCATTACCACTAGAAAACATTCCAGTCGGTACTGTTATCCACAACATCGAAATGAAACCTGGTAAAGGTGGACAATTGATTCGTTCAGCTGGAACAAGTGCTCAAGTACTTGGTAAAGAAGGCAAATACGTATTGATCCGCTTGAACTCTGGTGAAGTACGGATGATCTTAGCATCATGTCGTGCAACAATCGGTTCTGTTGGTAATGAACAACACGAATTGATCAACATCGGTAAAGCCGGTCGTTCTCGTTGGATGCGCAAACGCCCAACTGTACGTGGTAGCGTAATGAACCCTAATGATCACCCACACGGTGGTGGTGAAGGTAAAGCACCAATCGGACGTAAAGCACCAGTTTCTCCTTGGGGACAACCTGCACTTGGTTACAAAACACGTAACAAAAAAGCAAAATCAGACAAACTTATCGTTCGTCGTCGTAAAACTAAGTAATATACTTGACCGTGTGTCGCACATTTTGAGAGGAGGTACACCATGGGTCGTAGTTTGAAAAAAGGACCTTTTGTCGATGACCATTTGATGAAAAAGGTCGAAGCACAAGAAGGCGCTGAAAAGAAAAAAGTGATCAAAACTTGGTCACGTCGTTCTACAATTTTCCCTAATTTTATCGGATTTACAATTGCTGTGTATGATGGACGGAAACATGTACCAGTTTACATCCAAGAAGACATGGTAGGACACAAATTAGGTGAATTTGCACCAACAAGAACTTATCGCGGACATGCTGCCGATGATAAGAAAACAAGACGCTAATTTTGAGGGGAGGATATCCAAAAATGGCAGAACAAATCACATCAGCGAAAGCAACTGCTAAAACAGTCCGCGTTTCTCCTCGTAAATCTCGTCTAGTTATTGACTTAATCAGAGGGAAAAGCGTTGCTGAAGCAATCGCGATCTTAAAGTTCACACCAAATAAAGCAGCTGGAATCATCGAGAAAGTCTTGATGTCAGCTATTGCCAATGCAGAAAATAATTTTGACTTAGATGTTGAAAACTTGATTGTTTCTGAAGCATTCGTAAACGAAGGACCAACGATGAAACGTTTCCGTCCACGTGCGAAAGGTTCAGCTTCACCGATCAACAAACGTACAAGTCATATTACTGTAGTCGTATCAGAAAAATAAGGAGGGACAATCAGTGGGTCAAAAAGTACATCCAATTGGAATGCGTGTAGGCATCATCCGTGACTGGGATGCTAAATGGTATGCTGAAAAAGAGTATGCTGAATTTCTACATGAAGATTTGAAAATCCGTAAATTTATCGCATCTAAACTTGCTGATGCCGCTGTGTCTACAGTTGAGATCGAGCGTGCAGCAAACCGCGTGAATATTTCAATCCACACAGCTAAACCAGGTATGGTTATCGGTAAAGGCGGATCTGAAGTCGAAAACCTAAGAAAAGAATTAAATAGCCTAACTGGCAAACGAGTTCACATCAACATCGTTGAAATCAAAAAACCAGATTTAGATGCTAAATTAGTAGGCGAAGGAATCGCACGTCAATTAGAAAACCGTGTTGCTTTCCGTCGTGCTCAAAAACAAGCGATCCAACGCACAATGCGTTCTGGCGCTAAAGGAATCAAAACACAAGTTTCTGGCCGTCTAAATGGTGCGGATATCGCTCGTTCAGAAGGTTACTCAGAAGGAACCGTTCCACTTCATACATTACGTGCGGACATTGATTACGCATGGGAAGAAGCAGATACAACATACGGAAAACTAGGAGTTAAAGTGTGGATTTATCGTGGAGAAGTTCTTCCAACTAAAAAGAACACTGAGAAAGGAGGGAAATAAACATGTTAGTACCTAAACGTGTAAAACACCGTCGTGAGTTCCGCGGAAAAATGCGTGGCGAAGCGAAAGGCGGAAAAGAAGTAGCATTCGGTGAATACGGCTTACAAGCTGTTGAATCACACTGGATCACAAACCGTCAAATCGAAGCTGCCCGTATCGCAATGACTCGTTATATGAAACGTGGCGGGAAAGTATGGATCAAAATTTTCCCTCACAAATCTTATACTGCCAAAGCTATCGGGGTACGTATGGGTTCTGGTAAAGGGGCTCCTGAAGGATGGGTATCACCAGTTAAACGTGGTAAAATCATGTTTGAAATTGCCGGTGTACCTGAAGAAGTTGCGCGCGAAGCGCTACGTCTTGCTTCTCACAAATTACCAGTGAAAACGAAGATCGTAAAACGTGAGGAAATGGGTGGTGAATCGAATGAAGGTTAAAGAAATCAGAGAATTAACCACTGCCGAAATGCTAGATCAAGAAAAACAATTGAAAGAAGAATTGTTCAATCTTAGATTCCAATTAGCAACAGGTCAATTAGAAAACACTGCACGTATCAAAGAAGTACGTAAATCGATTGCACGCATTAAAACAGTATTGCGTGAACAAGCTAAGTAATAGTGGAAGGAGGCCATTTAGCGTATGACTGAAGAAAGAAATCAACGCAAAGTTTACCAAGGTCGCGTGGTATCAGACAAAATGGATAAAACTATCACTGTTGTCGTTGAAACAAAGAAAAACCACCCTATCTACGGCAAACGTCTGAACTATTCTAAGAAATACAAAGCACACGATGAAAACAACGAAGCAAAAGTTGGCGATATCGTGAAAATTATGGAAACTCGTCCATTATCAGCTACGAAACGTTTCCGTCTAGTAGAGATTGTTGAAAAGGCAGTGATTATCTAATCACACGAGATTTTCCTATATAGATTGTGAATTGCAAAATCTGAAAGGAGGATACACATCGTGATCCAAGCAGAAAGCCGATTAAGAGTGGCGGACAACTCAGGTGCCCGTGAAATTCTAACGATCAAAGTCCTTGGCGGATCTGGTCGTAAAACTGCCAATATTGGTGACGTGATTGTTGCTACGGTTAAACAAGCAACGCCAGGTGGGGTTGTCAAAAAAGGTGACGTCGTTAAAGCCGTTATCGTTCGTACTAAATCAGGAGCTCGTCGTACAGACGGTTCATACATCAAATTCGATGAAAATGCTGCGGTTATTATCCGTGACGATAAGAGCCCTCGTGGAACTCGTATCTTTGGCCCAGTTGCCCGCGAATTGCGTGAAGGCAACTTTATGAAGATCGTTTCCCTAGCACCAGAAGTATTGTAATAGTGATTCTTATCTAAAGGAGGTGCGAAACAAACATGTTTGTTAAAAAAGGCGATAAAGTTAAAGTTATCACTGGTAAAGACAAAAACAAAGAAGGCGTTGTGCTAGCAGCGTTTCCTAAAAAAGACAAAGTCGTTGTTGAAGGTGTCAATGTTGTCAAAAAACACCAAAAACCTTCTCAAACTGCTCCTCAAGGCGGAATCGTTGAAATGGAAGCACCAATTCATGTTTCTAACGTGATGGTGGTTGATCCATCGAACGGTGAAGCTACGCGTGTCGGTTACAAAGAAGTTGACGGCAAAAAAGTCCGCGTTTCTAAGAAAACCGGAGAAGTTCTTGATAAATAATCTGATGAAGGAAGGAGGGGCTAACAGATGAACCGCCTTAAAGAAAAATATTCAAAAGAAGTTGTCCCATCATTAATGGACAAATTTAACTACAGCTCAATCATGGAAGCACCAAAAGTTGATAAAATCGTTATCAACATGGGTGTCGGTGACGCTGTTTCTAATGCTAAAAACTTAGACAAAGCTGTTGAAGAATTACAATTGATCTCAGGTCAAAAACCATTGATCACAAAAGCGAAAAAATCTATCGCAGGATTCCGTTTACGTGAAGGAATGCCAATCGGTGCGAAAGTAACACTACGCGGCGAAAGAATGTATGAATTCTTAGATAAACTAGTAAGTGTGTCATTGCCACGTGTCCGTGACTTCCACGGTGTGAGCAAAAAAGCGTTCGACGGACGCGGAAACTACACTTTAGGTATCAAAGAACAATTGATTTTCCCTGAAGTAGATTATGATTTGATCGACAAAGTACGTGGTATGGATATCGTGATTGTAACAACAGCAAACACAGATGAAGAATCTCGTGAATTGTTGACACAATTAGGCATGCCATTCCAAAAATAAAAAAAGGAGGCGAACTACGTGGCTAAAAAATCAATGATTGCTAAAAACAAACGCCCTGCTAAATTCTCAACGCAAGAATACACTCGTTGTGAACGTTGCGGACGTCCACATTCAGTTTATCGTAAATTTCATCTTTGCCGTATTTGCTTCCGCGAACTTGCCTATAAAGGACAAATTCCCGGCGTGAAGAAAGCTAGCTGGTAAACTATACTCGCATAAAGGAGGTAAATTATCCCATGGTCATGACAGATCCAATTGCAGATTTTCTAACGCGCGTGCGTAACGCAAACATGGTTAAACACGAAAGCCTAGAAGTACCTGCTTCAAAAATCAAACGTGATATCGCTGAAATCTTGAAACGTGAAGGTTTCGTCCGCGATGTTGAATACATTGAAGATGACAAACAAGGCGTGATCCGCGTATTTCTTAAATACGGTAAAAACGGTGAACGTGTTATCACAAACTTAAAACGTATCTCTAAACCAGGCTTGCGTGCTTATGTCAAAGCTGACGAAGTACCAAAAGTATTGAATGGTCTAGGAATCGCGATTATCTCAACTTCTGACGGTGTAATCACTGACAAAGAAGCTAGAGCAAAAAATGTTGGCGGCGAAGTAGTCGCTTATGTATGGTAATTTAAAATATTCCACAAGGAGGTGCCTCTAAGTGAGTCGTATCGGTAATAAGATCGTCGTTCTTCCTGCTGGTGTTGAAATCAAGCAAAACGGAAACGACATTACAGTTAAAGGACCTAAAGGTGAATTAACACGTACTTTCTCTTCTGATATCACAATGAATATCGAAGGAAACGAAGTAACATTCACTCGTCCAAATGATAGTAAAGAAATGAAAACTATCCACGGAACTACCCGTGCAAACTTCAACAACATGGTTGTTGGTGTTTCTGAAGGTTTCCAAAAAGCGTTAGAATTAATCGGGGTTGGGTACCGTGCTCAATTACAAGGGAAAAAACTTGTATTGAACGTTGGTTACTCTCATCCAGTTGAAATCGAAGCGCCAGCTGGAATCGAAATCGAAGTTCCTTCAAATACTTCTGTGATCGTTAAAGGATCAGATAAAGAAGTCGTAGGCGAATTGGCTGCCAATATCCGTGGCGTTCGTCCTCCAGAACCTTACAAAGGCAAAGGAATTCGTTATGTTGGCGAATTTGTACGCCGTAAAGAAGGTAAAACTGGTAAATAGTCGTAATTCTTTACGACTAGCAGCTTAGGCTAGCAAAATTAAAAGAGGTGACAAATTGTGATTACAAAACCAGATAAAAACAAGACACGTCAGAAAAGACATCGTCGTGTACGTAACAAAATCTCTGGTACTGCTGAGTGCCCACGCTTAAACGTGTTCCGTTCGAACAAAAACATCTACGCACAAGTAATTGATGACGTAGCGGGTGTGACGCTAGCAAGTGCCTCTGCCTTAGACAAAGAAGTTTCAGGTGCAACAAAAACTGAACAAGCACAAGCTGTCGGTAAATTAGTCGCAGAACGTGCAGCAGCAAAAGGTATTAAAGTAGTAGTCTTTGACCGTGGTGGATACCTTTACCATGGCCGTGTAGCAGCTTTAGCTGAAGCAGCTCGCGAAAATGGACTGGAATTTTAAGAGAAGGAGGAACACCATTCATGGTTTATATTGATCCAAAACATTTGGAATTAGAAGACCGCGTTGTTGCGATCAACCGTGTAACTAAAGTTGTTAAAGGTGGACGTCGTCTACGTTTTGCTGCATTAGTTGTTGTCGGTGACAAAAACGGACACGTAGGTTTCGGTACTGGTAAAGCACAAGAAGTACCAGAAGCAATCCGTAAAGCAATCGAAGACGCGAAGAAAAACTTGGTGGAAGTACCAATGGTTGGTTCTACAATCCCTCACGAAGTTATCGGTGTATTCGGCGGCGGACGCATCCTTATGAAACCTGCTGTAGAAGGTTCTGGGGTAGCTGCTGGTGGACCAGTTCGTGCCGTATTGGAATTAGCTGGGGTAGCTGATATCACATCTAAATCTTTAGGTTCTAACACACCAATCAACGTTGTTCGCGCAACAGTTGAAGGTTTAAAACAATTAAAACGCGCTGAAGAAGTGGCAGCACTTCGCGGCAAATCAGTAGAAGAATTAATCGGTTAAGGAGGACACTATAATGGCTGAATTGAAAATTACTTTAAAACGCAGTATTATCGGACGTCCCCAAAACCAACGTGATACTGTAAAAGCGTTAGGTCTTACAAAGTTGAATTCAACAGTTGTAAAACCTGCTAATGATGCAATCAAAGGCATGGTTAACACTGTTTCTCACTTAGTGGACGTTGAAGAGGTCTAAGGATCAGCAGATCTAGTTTGATTAAGGAGGTGCCAAACCTATGAAACTTCATGAATTAAAACCATCAGAAGGCTCACGCCAAGTACGTAACCGTGTCGGTCGAGGAACTTCATCTGGTAACGGTAAAACAGCTGGACGTGGACAAAAAGGTCAAAAAGCTCGTTCAGGCGGCGGAGTACGTCTAGGATTCGAAGGTGGACAAACACCATTGTTCCGTCGTTTACCAAAACGTGGCTTTACAAATGTGAACCGCAAAGAATATGCAGTCATCAATCTTGATGTCTTGAACCGCTTTGAAGACGGTGCTGAAGTAACACCTGTTGCTTTACACGAAGCTGGAATCGTCAAAGACGAAAAAGCAGGAATCAAAGTATTAGCTAACGGAGAATTAACGAAGAAATTGACTGTGAAAGCAGCTAAATTCTCAAAAGCAGCTGAAGAAGCAATCGTTGCTGCTGGTGGATCAATCGAGGTGATCTAATGATCAGACTATTGAAGGATGCCTTTAAGGTTAAGGATATTAGATCCAGAATATTGTTCACCGTCTTAATCTTGTTTGTCTTTCGTCTGGGAACACATATTACTGTGCCAGGCGTAGACGCAAGTCGCCTAAACACCATCGCAGATCTACCATTTTTAAACATGTTAAACTTGGTAAGTGGTGGCGCCATGCAACAATTTTCGATTTTCTCGATGGGGGTTTCGCCTTACATCACTGCCTCAATTGTTATTCAGTTGTTGCAGATGGATATCGTCCCTAAATTTGTTGAATGGTCGAAGCAAGGTGAAGTGGGTCGTAAGAAACTAAATCAGGCAACACGTTACTTGACGTTGGTATTGGGCTTTGTCCAATCCATGACATTAACGGCTGGATTTAACTATTACACTCAACTCGGGTTTGTAAACAATCCTAATATGGCAACCTATATCGTGATCGGTCTGATTTTAACAGCCGGAACGATGTTAGTCACTTGGTTAGGAGAGCAGATCACCGAGCGTGGTATCGGAAACGGTGTGTCAATGATCATCTTTGCAGGGATCATTTCACGCTTACCAGCAAGCATCAAAGAATTGATTGAAGATTACTTCATTAACGTGGATCAATCGGATATCTGGCTAAATGCTATCTTTATGGCGCTGCTTGTGATCGCTGTGTTGATCGTCATTACTTTAGTAACGTATGTTCAACAAGCAGAACGCAAGATTCCGATCCAATATACAAAACGGGTAGCAGGAGCGCCTACCAGCAGTTACCTTCCTTTGAAAGTAAATGCTGCCGGGGTTATCCCAGTTATCTTTGCCAGTTCTTTTATTACAACACCAAATGCGATCATTCAAGCATTAGGTAGTTCATATAGAGGAGAAACTTGGTACGAAGTGGTGCAAACGATCTTTAGTTACAACACTGTACCGGGTGCGATCATCTATACTGTCTTGATCGTTGCGTTTACTTTCTTCTACGCATTTGTTCAAGTGAACCCTGAGAAATTAGCGGAAAACTTGCAAAAACAAGGAAGTTACATTCCGAGTGTGCGTCCTGGTAAAGGAACCGAAGAATATGTATCACGTTTGTTGATGCGATTAAGCACGGTTGGATCGATCTTTTTAGGATTGGTTGCTTTACTTCCAATCATCGCTCAGATGGCTTGGAATCTACCGCAATCGATCGGTCTAGGTGGAACGAGTCTATTGATCATTATCGGTGTGGCACTTGATACTGCCAAGCAGTTAGAAGGGCTTATGCTGAAACGGAAATATACTGGTTTCATCAATTAAAGTTATTGAAGTGTTGAGGATTTCCTCAACACTATTCAAAAACTTACAGGAGGAATTAGAATGAACTTCATTTTAATGGGATTACCTGGTGCTGGAAAAGGTACTCAGGCAGAACGTATCGTTGCTGAATACGGTCTTCCTCATATTTCAACAGGCGATATGTTTCGGGCTGCGATGGCGAACGAAACAGAACTAGGCCTTAAAGCAAAATCATACATGGATCAAGGCGCATTAGTTCCTGATGAGGTTACAAATGGGATCGTTAAAGAACGTTTAGCTGAACCTGATACCGAGAAAGGTTTCTTATTAGATGGTTTTCCTCGTACATTGGATCAAGCAAAAGCGTTAGATGAGATGCTAGCTGACCTTAACAAAAAACTTGATGCCGTTATTGATATTCATGTTCCTGAAGAAGTTCTTGTAGAACGTTTAGCCGGCCGCTTCATGTGCCGCAATTGTGGGGCAACTTATCATAAATTGTTCAATCCTCCAAAAGAGGAAGGAACATGTGATCGTTGTGGAAGTCATGACTTCTACCAACGTGAAGATGATAAGCCTGAGACGGTCAAAAATCGTCTAGCTGTCAATATCAAAAGCAGTGAACCAATTTTGACTTATTACAAAGACAAAGGGTTATTGCAATCGATTGATGGGGATCGCGACATCGACGCTGTATTCGAAGATGTTCAAAAGATCATTGACTAATCATAGATTGCCCGAGTCCAACTTGCAGCTTAAAACTTTCTCTTGAAATCTTTGACAGGATATGATAGAATATGTCAGTCCGACTTCTACTTTTTATTAAGTAGGAGCATAGTTTGAGAATATCAGGTGGGAACCGAGTTTCCGCCATTTTATCGTGTGAAAATCACAAGTACAAGGAGGTACTGTGCGTGGCAAAAGAAGATATGATTGAAGTCGAAGGTACAGTCGTCGAAACTTTGCCGAATGCAATGTTTAAAGTAGAATTGGAAAACGGACACCAAGTTCTAGCGACCGTTTCTGGTAAGATCCGGATGCACTACATTCGTATTTTACCTGGAGACAAAGTGACGGTGGAATTATCCCCGTATGATCTGAACCGTGGCCGCATTACTTATCGCTTTAAATAATTGTACTCCGTAAAACCACAGGAGGTATTATCATGAAAGTAAGACCATCAGTAAAACCAATGTGCGAACATTGTAAAGTAATTCGTCGTAAAGGACGCGTTATGGTGATTTGCCCAGCAAATCCAAAACATAAACAACGTCAAGGATAATCGGAGGTGTAACAAATATGGCTCGTATTGCAGGAGTAGATATTCCTCGTGATAAACGTGTGGTCGTTTCACTTACTTATATCTATGGTATTGGTAACACGACTGCAAAACAAATTTTAGCTGACGCTGGCGTGTCTGAAGAAGTTCGCGTTCGTGATTTAACGAATGAACAAACAGATGCTATCCGTGCGGAAGTTGATAAATTAAAAGTTGAAGGTGACCTTCGTCGTGAAGTGAACTTAAACATCAAACGATTGATGGAAATCGGTTCTTACCGTGGAATCCGTCATCGCCGTGGATTGCCAGTTCGTGGACAAAACACGAAAAACAATGCACGTACTCGTAAAGGCCCGTCTAAAACAGTCGCAGGCAAGAAAAAATAATTCCTAAGTGAAGGAGGTTAAAACTTCATGGCAGCAAAAAAAGTGAGTCGTAAACGCCGTGTGAAAAAGAATATTGAAGCGGGTATTGCACATATTCACTCAACATTCAATAATACAATCGTAATGATCACTGATACTCATGGTAATGCATTAGCATGGTCATCAGCTGGTTCATTAGGTTTCAAAGGAAGCAAAAAATCTACTCCTTTTGCCGCTCAAATGGCAGCAGAAACAGCTACCAAAGCAGCAATGGAACACGGATTAAGAACTGTTGAAGTAACAGTTAAAGGACCTGGTTCTGGACGTGAAGCAGCAATTCGTTCATTACAAGCAGCAGGTTTGGAAGTGAGTGCGATCCGTGACGTGACTCCAGTCCCTCATAATGGATGCCGCCCTCCAAAACGCCGTCGTGTTTAATGAGTGCTGCTCATTTTGAGTGTAACAAATACGTCATTGAACAAGACACTTTTCGTTTTGAAAGGGGTAATAGATAAGAATGATTGAATTCGAAAAACCAAGAATCGCAAAGATTGATGAAGACAAAGATTATGGCAAGTTCATCGTGGAACCTCTTGAAAGAGGCTACGGAACTACACTAGGAAATTCCCTACGTCGTATTTTATTATCTTCTTTACCTGGTGCGGCAATCACCAATATTCAAATCGATGGAGTTTTACACGAATTCTCAACTGTTAAGGGTGTTCGGGAAGACGTTGCTCAAATCATCTTGAATATTAAAGGTCTTGCATTGAAAATGTACGGGGATGAAGAAAAGACCCTTGAAATTGATATTTCAGGACCTGCTACAGTAACTGCTGGCGATATCATCGTTGATAGTGATGTAGAAATCCTTAACAAAGATATGTATATCTGTACCGTTTCTGAAGGTGCTACGTTCCATGCTCGCTTAACAGTGAAACCTGGCCGCGGCTACGTTCAAGCGGACGAAAACAAAAAAGAAGACATGCCGATCGGCGTTCTTCCAGTCGATTCAATCTATACACCAGTACGTCGTGTCAACTACCAAGTAGAAAACACACGTGTCGGTCGTCGGGATGATTTCGACAAATTAACGATGGAAATATGGACTGATGGCTCAATCGAACCATTGGAAGCAATGAGTTTGTCTGCGAAGATCATGACTGAACATTTAGACATCTTTGTTAACCTAACGGATGAAGCGAAAAACGCTGAAATCATGGTTGAGAAAGAAGAAACACAAAAAGAAAAAATGTTGGAAATGACGATCGAAGAATTAGACTTATCTGTTCGTTCATACAACTGTCTAAAACGTGCAGGAATCAATACTGTACAAGAATTGACAAACAAATCTGAACCAGAAATGATCAAAGTAAGAAACTTAGGCCGTAAATCTCTTGAAGAGGTCAAAGTGAAATTACATGATTTAGGTTTAGGACTACGTAAAGACGATTAAACCGTTTTCGATTACGTTAGTTCGGTTCGTCTGACCGATACAACATTCGAAAGTGAAGGAGGGAAACCACGTGAGTTATCGTAAACTAGGACGCACATCTAGCCAACGTAAAGCGATGTTGCGTGATTTGACAACTGATTTATTCATTAACGAACGTATCGTTACGACTGAAGCTCGTGCGAAAGAAGTTCGTTCAACTGCAGAAAAAATGATCACTTTAGGTAAACGTGGTGATTTGCATGCACGTCGTCAAGCAGCAGCATTCGTTCGTAATGAAGTTGCAAGTGTACGTGAAGAAAACGAAGAAGTAGTTATTGAATCAGCATTACAAAAATTATTCAATGATATCGCTCCTCGTTACACAGATCGCCAAGGTGGATATACTCGTATCTTGAAAACAGAACCAAGACGCGGAGATGCTGCACCAATGGTTATCCTAGAACTTGTTTAAAATCACACTTATCATCACTTTATAGATGTTTACTAAGAGTGTTATGATGTTGGAAGAAACTTTCCGAGTCTAGCTCAGCGCCTACACCTCGATGTATTTCGAGGTGTACGCACTCATCATAAAGTGCTTTTTTTTTACTTTCGATTACCTGTCAAGACAGGTAATGGCAAGTGAAAAAAAGATCTGGAGACAAATCGTGCGTGAATCATTGAAAAACGTGCGCTTTTTTGGTAGTGTTAGAAAGAATTAATCGCAAATGAAGGAGTCTATCATGAAGCCAATCATTGAATTGAATGCTATTACTGTGCGTTATAGCGAAGAAGAGCGTGCCGCGTTAAATAACGTATCCTTTTCCATCAACAAAGGGGAATGGGTGGCGTTGATCGGCCATAACGGCTCTGGTAAATCAACTTTAGCAAAAACCATCAATGGCTTGATCTTGCCACAAGAAGGCAGTGTTTCTGTCGGCGAATTGCCTTTGAATGAAGAAAATATCTGGAATATTCGAAAAATGGTCGGTATGGTCTTTCAAAACCCTGACAATCAATTCGTTGGTTCGACGGTGGAAGATGATGTGGCTTTCGGTTTGGAAAATCAAGGAATCCCGCGAGAAGAAATGCTGGTTCGTGTCAAAGACGCTCTGGAACAAGTACGGATGAGCGAGTTTGCGACCCGGGAACCCGCGCGTCTTTCTGGTGGTCAAAAACAGCGGGTAGCCATTGCTGGCGTAGTTGCATTGCGCCCAGATATCATCATTCTTGATGAAGCCACTAGTATGCTAGATCCAGAAGGTCGTGAAGAAGTGATCGCAACGATCAAAAAAATCAAAGAGAAAAACAATTTGACCGTGCTTTCGATCACCCATGATATCGATGAAGCAGCCAACGCCAATCGGGTGCTGGTGATGCGTCAAGGAAAGCTCGTCCGCGAAGGGACACCAGCAGAGATTTTTTCTGCAGGTCCGGAACTGATTGAGCTAGGCTTAGATCTGCCGTTTCCTGAAAAATTAAAGGCGGCACTAAAACAGCGGGGCGTCACGGTACCGCAAGCGTACTTAACTGAAGAAGGGATGGTGGATTGGCTATGGACATCCGTTTTGAACAAGTAGGATTCACCTACCAACCGCATTCTCCGTTTGAACAGCGGGTTTTGTTCGATATCGATTTAGAGATCAAAGAAGGCTCTTATACCGCCTTAGTCGGTCATACGGGTAGCGGAAAATCTACGTTGTTGCAGCACTTGAATGCATTATTAAAACCAACGACTGGTACGGTCACGATCGGTGAGCGAGTCATCAAACCCGAGACAGACAACAAAAATCTAAAACCGTTACGTAAAAAAGTCGGGATCGTTTTTCAATTTCCTGAATCCCAATTATTTGAGGAAACTGTTGCGAGAGATATCGCTTTTGGACCGAAAAACTTTGGGGTCTCCGAAGAAGCAGCCAAAGGTTTAGCCCAAGAATACATTCAATTGGTAGGTTTAGATGAAAGTTTTCTGCAACGTTCACCATTTGACCTTTCAGGGGGCCAAATGCGCCGTGTAGCGATTGCTGGGGTCTTGGCTATGGAACCAGAAGTTTTGGTCTTAGACGAGCCGACAGCTGGCTTAGATCCACAAGGACGCAAAGAGATGATGGAAATGTTTGATCGCCTGCATCGGGAAAAGAACATGACGATCATTTTAGTGACCCACTTGATGGATGATGTGGCAAACTATGCTGATTATGTCTATGTGTTAGAAAAAGGACGTCTCGTCAAAGCAGGCACGCCGTCCGTTGTGTTTCAAGATACTGCCTGGCTGCAAGAAAAGCAGTTGGGGGTACCGACAGCAACCGCATTTGCGGAGCAACTACAAGCCAGAGGATTGGCATTTGAGCAGTTGCCGCTAACAGCTGATGAGCTGGCGGATGTTTTAGTAGCAAAGGGGGCGACTGCCCATGATGAATAAACTGATTTTCGGTCGTTTTATTCCTGGGGACTCCTTGATCCACCGTTTAGATCCACGAGTCAAATTGATTGCTAGTTTTTATTTTATCGCGATTATCTTTTTGGCGAATAATTGGCAAAGCTATTTATTAGCGGGTGCTTTTACGCTCTTTTGTATCTCCTTTTCAAAAATCGATTTTGGCTTCTTTATTCGAGGCGTGCGTCCTTTGATTTGGCTGATTTTATTTACTGTGGCGTTACAGATTTTATTTACTACCGGCGGCGACGTCTACTGGTCTTGGTGGATCTTTAACATCACAGAATTTGGTGTCCAAAACGGGATTTTTATTTTTTGCCGTTTTGTTTTGATCATTTTCATGTCGACCTTGTTGACGTTAACGACGCCTCCATTAGAGCTTTCAGATGCGATCGAATACATTTTGCGTCCGTTAAAAGCGATCCGTTTCCCTGTCCATGAAATCTCACTGATGCTGTCGATCGCGTTGCGCTTTGTGCCAACCTTGATGGATGAAACAGAAAAAATTATGAATGCTCAGCGTGCCCGCGGGGTCGATTTCGGCGAAGGGGGACTGTTGCAGAAGATGAAGGCGATCGTTCCTTTATTGATTCCTTTATTTGTCAGCAGCTTTAACCGTGCGGAAGATCTAGCTACCGCTATGGAAGCCAGAGGCTATCAAGGCGGCGAAGGGCGTACCAAGTATCGGATTTTACATTGGCATCAACGGGACACATTGGTTGTCATCGTTTTTGTGCTCTTTACAGTAGCGTTAGTGTTCTTAAGAGGATAATCGAAGACCTATGATTGAAGTCAACCCACGAAAGGTTCTTAACGAAGCATCGAGGCTGCTGGCGATCCCAGCGGCTGGTTCGAAAAGGCCTGTCGACCGATCAGACTTTTCTCATAGGCCTTTTTTTGAAAAAATAGAAAGAAACAGGTGATTCAATGGTCCGCTATAAAGCGACGATCGCTTATGATGGCACGAATTTTCAAGGATTTCAACGTCAACCCAATGGCAGAACGGTTCAAGAAGAGATTGAAAAGACATTAACGAAGATGAACAATGGTCAGCCGATTCAGATTCATGGCTCTGGCCGCACCGATGCGGGGGTCCATGCGCAAGGACAAGTGATCCACTTCGATTTCCCTCAAAAGCGCCCACTGGAAAAAATGCGCTTTGGTTTAGATACCCAAACGCCAGAAGATGTTGCGGTAAAATCGGTGGAGATCGTTGACGATACCTTCCATGCCCGCTACTTAGTCGTTGAAAAAACCTACCAGTTTCGAGTAGACATTGGGAAACCTCGCAGTCCTTTCCGTCGCCATTATGCCAGCTATTATCCGTATCCGCTAGATTTGGAAAAAATCCAACGAGCGTTGCCAGATTTTTTAGGCACCCATGACTTTACCAGTTTTTGCGCGACGGGCAGTTCCGTCGATGACAAAACACGGACGATCCATGAGGCGTCCATGGCGGTCAATGACGCTGGAGATGAGTTGATTTTCACCTTTCGCGGCGATGGATTTTTGTACAAGATGATCCGAATCATGGTGGGCACATTGTTAAAAATCGGCAATGGACGACTCGCACCTGACAGTATTCCTGCGATCATTGCGCAAAAAGACCGAAATGCAGCAGGTCCCACAGCTCATCCAGAAGGATTGTATTTGGTTCACGTTGCCTATGAATAAGGAAAAACACAAGCTTCGCTGCTCTTGTCCAAAAAGAGAAAGCGAAAGCTTGTGTTTTTATTTTTTCTCAGGCAAAACAGGGGCAGTTTCTTGCCAATCTTCAGTCCTTTCCGCAGCATTTTTAGGCGCAGCAGTGGTGGGTGTTTTTTCTAAGGTACTGGCAACGACTAAGGCAGCGATCGCTACTAAAAATGCAAAAAGCAAGTAAAGCAGCCAGCTCCAAGCAACGTGATAGCGATTGCCGATGCCTAAAAAGACCATTTGACCGACGGGTCCCCCTAGCATCACAATGGTGGAAAAGATCCCGCTGCTGATGGCGAGATGTTCTTCATCGATCTCACGAATCAGATGTGCCGAAAAGCGAGGATTGATTTTTCCAATCAGATAGCCTTCAGCAAAGAGCAGCACAATCATGAGCCAACGATTATGCAGGAAGAGAAAATTCAAGGTCAATAGACATAAAACGAAGGAGGTATACGCAATCAAGCGAACCAGACCAGTATTTTTGAACCAGTCGGCAGCAAACAAGGCGCCAGCGACCATGCCGATGGAAGTGGCGATGCCTGCCATCGCAACGGTGTTGCCATAAGTGGCAAACCAAAGCGCAAGGTCATCCAACAGCTGGAGATTTAGTAGACCGCTCGTGCTAGCAGCTAAGGTATTGATCAGTAAGGCAAAGAGGATCATCTTTTTAAGAAAAGCTGTACCAGTCAATAATTTAAAGGTTTCCGAGAAATTCTGAAAGAGTGGTGTTGGTGCTTGATTGATTTTCCCAGGCACCGCATAAAAGAGCGAGCGGTTCCAGAAGATCACGATGGCGGCTAAGAAAAACGTCACGGCATTGATCAAACCAAAAGCCGCAAAATTATTATTCAGTAAAATGATCCCCCAAGCACCGATGCCTTGAAAGACGATTTGAACGGTGGTTTGACACGCCATTTGAAAGCCCATGGCACTGTCTAAGGAATCAGCAGGCACAAGACGGCGAACAAAGGGCAGCTGTAACCCAGAACAATAAGCGCCCAAACAATCAGATACAATGTTGATGCCTAGCAAAAGGAAGAAAGACCATAAACTAGGCGGCTGTTGGATCAAAAAAGCGAGTGCCACAAAAAGGACTCCTTGTAATAGTCGACTGCTGATCATCCATTGCACTTTGTTTTTGGTACGATCGGCTAGATAGCCGGTCAGGATCCGTAAGAGATCAGGGATCAGCAGTGCCATGGAGGCTAAGGAAACAGCAAGGGCATTAAAGGGTAATGTACTGGCGTAAACCACGAACACGATATTAAATAAACTCATGCCGATGCCACTGAGTAAGGCGGCGTTGACTAAGGCACGATAGCCTTTGTTTTGTTGATATTCTTTCATCGAAATCATCCTTTCACGTTCTACGTTGTAAAACCAGTATAGGATGCTTTATACTAAGAAGAGAAAATAATCCACTATAGTGGAATTTAAATGTACCAGGAGCGTACCAGAGGTTACTGTCACGAGTGGCTAACAGCTAAAAGAGTGGTATGTAAATAGGGATCGTAGATTTTGTTCCTCAACATTTTATAAGGTTGAATCTAAATTTGAATCTAGATTTGAATCTAAAATAGTAGCATTTAATGGCAGAGCTTCATTCGCAAAGCAAGATTGGTTTGGCGTTTGCAGACTGATCGCTAGGAGGATGGTTATGGAAGAAGGAAAACTGTACCGACAATTGCGCAAAGAGCGCGGCTATACGATCGCTCAAGTGGCGGATGAACAAAACAGTCGCTCGTTTATCAGTAAATTTGAGCAAGGTGCTTCAAGTATCAGTATTCATCGATTGGAACGCTTATTAGAAAATATCCATGTTACGGTGTAGGAGTTTTATTATTTACGTGCGCAGCAAAAAGGCATAAAAAGTCACGACAACCTGATGAGCTTCCCCAGCTATATGACGAGCGAATTTATGGATTTACTGGATCGAATTTTAGGGATCAACAAAGAAGCTTGCTTGAGTAACGTCCACGCCCAGCGAAGCAAAGAAGGGCTGGAGGAAATGCGCAGCGAACTGATCGCCGCTTCCAAACAGCATTCTTTTGTTTTTCTGTACCTTGAGATCACAAAGGAGATACATGAAATCAATCTCTCAGGTCTTAAACCCAATCACTCTTCTGGTGACTACATGGAAAAGCTGCGCACCAAAACTCGCCCCGTCATTTCCTACCTTACGAAAGTAGACAACTGGGGCGTTTATGAGATTTTACTGTTTCGGTATTTTCAATTCTTGTTTCCTGTCGAAACCTCCTATCACTTACTGCAGATCGCTATTTCCCGCACCAAAAAAGAACAAGGCTTGTCCTTGATGCGAGAAATTCAAATGGATTTGATTTTTAGTTGTTTTACGACGTTTGTCAATTTTCGCCGCCTGGAGTGGGCAAAAGAGGTGTTGACCATTGCAGAGGAATTATTGGCAGATCGCGGAGATATGCTAAACAGCACGCATCTTCTTTGCTATCAAGGGTGGTACTGGTATATTTATGGCGATCAAGAAAAAGGACTGTTGAAAATCGACCAAGGGCTTTCGATCTTTCGCGTCTTGAAACAAACCAAAATGGTTAAATTATGGGAGCGATCGTTGCACTCCATCAAGAAAAATGCGGAAGAACCTAACAGTTATCTTATGTTTCGCTAAACGCTCTAAGGGCTAACGGGCTAGGCATTTGGCCCCGCATCGAAGGGGACCTAGTCGGTAGTGGAGGCTAAGGCCACTAGAGCGAACAACTGTGGAACGCCAGCACAAAAAAAGAACCAAACTCACCGATCATTGAGCGACAACCATAAGTCAGCGTTTGCTCTAACTTATGGGGAGCGCCTCAAAAAGACGAGTTGGTTCTTTTTCGATTAGGTTTCTGGTGGTTGATCCATGAGTTGACGTTGGTCGTCTAAAACTTGCTTTTTGGCTACTTGTTTCTGGTAAAACCAAGCAAACAGGATAAACAATGCGATGCAGCCGAAGAACAAGCAAACACCGATAACAAAGCCTTGCGGCAAGAAGGACAGTTCCAAGTGATGGGTGCCACTTGGGATCGTCACACTGATAAAGCCGTCTTGAAAGGCGGTGATTGGAACTTCTTTGCCGTCAAGCGTAGCAGTCCAGCCCTTGTCATAAGGGATGGTCGTTACAAGCTGCTGCTCTTTTTCAGTCGTGATATCGGCTTTGGCACTGCGTTTGCCGACCGTCATAGCGACCCCTCGATCTTGGATCGCATCAATTGCTTGTTGGTAAGCGTTGGTATCCAAGGTCACGACTTGCGGGTTTTGGAAGGAGATTTCAGGCGTTCCGTAGAAGCTGACGGTGAATTGAACCGTCGTATCGGTCTCATAGTGCCCTAAGTCGTAGTATTGACCGTTGATACTGATTTGCGTTTCTCGCTGCTGACCGTTGACTGTCACGGTGGCAGATGAGCTTTCCAATTCCCCAAAGTTGGCAGGGAAAAGACTCAAGTATGCTTGCGAGTTCGCTGGAACCTCCACTTGCCAAGTCACTTCTTTTGCGACATTGCTTTCTTGCTCGGTAAATTTCATATACATGCCGTCATTGGTGATATCTGTATTTTTACTATGGATCACCGTGATCGGCTGAAAGGCAAAATACTCTAAATTTAAATCCGCCAAGCCATTGAAAAGATTTTTCTGGCTCGTCAAGTTGTCATTTTGCGGCTGATCAATCGATTCAATGGTTGGTTCAGCCAAGAAACCTAGCGGTAACGCATTTTGATTCTCATAAAGCTTGTATTCACCAGATTCCCCCACACGTTGAAAGCCGTATTTGGTGAGATTTGGCTTGGAGATATTGTATTTGATCCCTGTAAAAGCATCCATCAGCAAGGTATTATTCGGATAGCGGATATTTAAATTGGTGCCGCGGGACCGAAAGCCCAGCTTATCCAGGTAGCTTGAGGAATTGCGGTTACGGATCGAGGAAAACATGCTGACACCGCTGTAGCCATAATTGATACTGTCGTTAGAAGAAACAGGATCAAGGTTTTCTAATCGGAAAAAGGTATCATTGTCTTCGTTGGCTTGAGTGACTAGTTTTTTGATGTCCGGATAAGGTTCTGTATACAAACTGCGAGAAGCATAGTTCCAATCATTCAAAATTCCGCGAACCATGCCGCTCGTATTGACGGCCATTTCTCCGCAGACGAAGATTAGCATCAAGATCGTCACTCGTTTTTGTGTTAAAAGACCTAATTGCCCGAACCCAATACATAACAAGTAAAGAACAAAGAATACGATCGTTAGCGCAAAAGAAGTAGCGGAAACATATTCATAGGTTCCAGGTCCTTTCAATGCGTAGGAGAGGGCAAACAACACGATCGTAGAAAGACCAATAATGAGAAACAAGCCGCGATCTTTTTGCTGCAGCTGCTCCCACCCGTATCCCGCCAGCATGATCACTAAGAAGGAGAACAAATAGGCATAGCGGAAAAGGAACATATTTGGGGCATGCATCCCGTGCCAAAAAAGATTCATCGGCACGATATAAAAACTGGCGATCAAAACAGCAAACATGCCAGCGTATAAGAATTTATCCTTCAAGCGGATTTTCTTCGAAACAAAATATAAAATACACAACAGCAACGGCAATAAACCGATATAGATGAAGGGAATGGAGCCGTATTTTGTCGTATCGTAAACACCGATCATGTTTTTCATCACGAGATCAAAGACATCGGTGGCTTCGGTTTTAAAGGAAGAAATCGTTGTTAATTCTTCCCCGTTTGAGCGCAAATCCAATAAGGCAGGTAAGATGATTACCATTGAGGCGCCGCCAGCTAACAAGGAGGTGATGCCATATGGGATGATCGCCCCCCGAGCTTGCTTCCAGTTGCGGCCCAACTGAACCAAGAAATACATCACGGAAAAGAGACCGATCATAAAGCCCATGTAAAAACTGGATAAAAATAACAGCAGATAACTGATAAATAACACGACTGGTTTTTTCTTTTTCACTAAACGGTCAATACCTAAAATCACTAGCGGTAGATAGATCATGGCATCAAGCCACATGATCAGTTCCGAATGGGCGGTGATGAAGGACATCAAGGCATAACAGACAGCTAAGGTCACATGCTGCCAACGTTGGATCTTAAAGGTTTGGCTGGCATAAAACCAAAACGCCAAGCCCGCGCTGCCGATCTTGATCAAGGTCAAGAAGTACAACGCATCTGGCATCAGCTGATTTGGGAAAAACAAGACCAGAGGAGTGAAGATCCCGCCTAAGTAATAGGAGATCAGTGCCAGATAATTCAAGCCTAAAGAGGCGTTCCATGTATAAAAGATACTTTGCTTGCCTAAGAGCATATTGCGAAAGCTGGCATGAAAGTTTGAGAATTGTGAAAAGGCATCACTGGCTAAGACACTGCGGCTGCTGCCAGGGTAGATGCCGATGGTCAAATAGATCACTGCCATGATAAGAAACGGCAAGCAGAAACTAGCAAGCATATAAGGCCAATGTTGTTTGGCAAATGTTTTTATTTTCGTCACAAGAAGTCACCTGTTCTTTATCAATTTTTTCTTAGTTTACCACAGGTGAATCGATTAAAAAAACAAAGACCTGTTTTCTTTAATGAAAACCTAAGTGAAAGCGCACCAAAGAAAAAAGGGTACAAAAAAAGCCGTTCAAAACGAACGGCCGAAAAGGTCTAATTATACGCGCTCAACTTTTCCAGATTTCAAAGCACGAGTTGACACCCAAACTTTTTTAGGTTTTCCGTCAATCATAACGCGAACTTTTTGCAAGTTAGGTTTCACAGTACGTTTTGTCGCATTCATTGCGTGAGAACGATTGTTTCCACTTGTAGTTTTACGTCCAGTAAAGTAACAAACTTTAGCCATGTGGTTATTTCCTCCTTTGCCTTGATGTTGGAGCGCTATTTCAGCTCATACCATCTGAATTTATCACAGAAAGGTGAAAAAAGCAAGAGTAATTTTCAAGAAACATTGACTTTTCCCGGTAAACATTGTAAATTAAACAAGGTCGAAATGCAAGACGTTTGGTCAGAAAGCCCCTTTTCATATGTCTCATCCTTTTATTTGCGGTACAGCTATGATAAAATATGTAAGAAGAAAGATGGGTCATGCCCATTGAAGGAGGCTATAAAATGGCTGTAAAAATTCAAACCTCATCAGGTATTATTGAAATCAGCAATGAAGTCATTGCAACAGTGGTCGGAGGCGCAGCAACAGATGTGTTCGGCATTGTTGGTATGGCTAGCAAGAAACAAATCAAAGATAACATCAATGAAATTTTACGAAAAGAAAATTATTCTCGCGGTGTCGTTGTCCGCCAAGAAGAAAACGGCATTGCAGTGGATGTATACACGATCGTCAGCTATGGAACAAAGATTTCCGAAGTTTCCCGCAACGTGCAGGAAAAAGTGAAATACAACTTAGAAACGATGCTAGGTGTATCTGCGAACTCGGTAAATGTATTTGTTCAAGGCGTACGTGTACTGCCAGATTAGGCAAGGGATCCGTTCATGGCGGATGATTTTAAGGAGGACTATCTAAGTGAAGGTAACGAATATCAGCGCAAGTCAGTTTCAAGAAATGGTGCAGGCAGGCGCGGCTCGTCTACAAGTTAATGCAGAGTTTGTCAACTCATTGAATGTGTTTCCTGTTCCAGATGGAGACACTGGGACAAACATGAATCTATCCATGACCAGTGGAGCAAAAGCGGTCGCAGATGCGACTTCAGAAAACGTCGGCGATCTTGCCGCTACACTTTCAAAAGGACTATTGATGGGCGCACGTGGGAATTCTGGCGTCATTTTATCTCAATTATTCCGCGGTTTTTCTAAAGCTATCCCGACCGCAGAAACACTCACTGCACCAGAATTGGCTCAAGCCTTTACTCATGGAGTAGAAACCGCCTATAAAGCAGTCATGAAACCTGTGGAAGGAACCATCTTGACTGTGGCACGCATCGCAGCTGAATATGGCGAGAAAAAAGCACAAACTACCGATGATTGTATCGAAGTGATGAAAGCCGTGGTTCACGGTGCAAAACGTTCATTGGCGAAAACCCCAGATCTATTGCCCGTCTTAAAAGAAGTCGGCGTGGTAGATAGCGGCGGTCAAGGATTGTTGTTCATTTATGAAGGCTTCTTAAATGCGTTGACGGGTGAATACCCAGCCGATGAAATCTTCGAACCTTCCCCAGCGGCTATGGATGAAATGGTCAATGCCGAACATCATCGCAGCGTTCAAGGACACTTAGCGACAGAAGATATCACCTTTGGTTACTGTACAGAAATCATGGTGAAGATCGGTGAAGGTCCGACTGTAGATAGTGAATTTGATTATGAAACATTCCGTAATTACTTAAATGAGTTAGGGGATTCCTTATTAGTGGTCAACGACGATGAGATCATCAAAGTCCATGTCCATACGGAACATCCTGGCGAAGTCATGAATTATGGTCAAAAATTCGGCTCATTGGTGAAAATCAAAGTTGACAACATGCGTCTTCAGCATGAAACGATTTTGGAACACGACCAGCAAGGTGCAAAACCTGCACCAGTGAAACGTCCACGGACACCATTTGCGATCATCGCGATCGCGGCTGGCGAAGGCTTGAAAGAATTGTTCACTAGCCTGGGTGCTTCATATGTCATCAGTGGCGGCCAAACGATGAACCCAAGTACGGAAGACATTTTGTTGGCGATCAATGAAGTTAATGCCGACCAAGTGATCGTTCTACCAAATAACAAAAACATCTTTATGGCTGCACAGCAAGCAGCGGAAGTTTCCGAGATTCCAGTAGCGGTTGTTGAAACACGGACGATCTCACAAGGGATGACAGCGATGCTGGCATTCCACGAGCAATCCACACTAGCTGAAAATCAGCAAGCTATGACCGATGTCTTAGCAAGTGTTGTCAGCGGATCAGTGACTCATGCGATCCGTAATACATCAATTGATGGCATCGAAATCACAGAAGGCGACTTCTTAGGAATGGTCGACGGCAAAATCGTTGTTTCTGTTCCTGATCGTTTCTCTGCTTCCATGACTACCTTAGAAAAAATGATCACAGAAGATACTGAGATCGTCACCATCATTATCGGTGAAGAAGGCAAAGCCAAAGAAGCAGCGAAAATTGAAGAAGCGATCGTTGAGCTGCATCCTGAGATCGAAGTAGAGATCCATCAAGGCGATCAGCCAGTTTATCCGTATCTTTTCTCAGCAGAATAAACAAATTAGGCGGCGGGGGCAAAAATCGTAGATGATTTTTGGCTCCGTCTTTTTCTATGAATGCAGGAATCTCTGCAATAAATAAAATTACTTTGGAAAAGGAGGGTACCTATGCTGAATCAGCCACTTACGGTATTAAAGGGTGTCGGAGAAAAACGCGCCCAAGACTTGGCGAGTTTAGGGATCGAAACCATTGAAGACCTGCTGAAGTATTATCCGTTTCGTTATGAAGACATTCAAGAACGGCAATTAGCGGAGATTCAAGACCAAGAAAAAGTAACGATCAAGGGGATCGTCGTTTCCCCGCCGGTCGTCAATCGCTTTGGCTATAAGAAAAGTCGGTTGCAATTTCGCATGATGCAAGACCACGATGTCTTTAATGTCTCCTTTTTCAATCAGCCTTATTTGAAGGATAAAGTAGAGGTTTCAGAAGAGATCGCCGTCTATGGCAAATGGGACGCCAAACGCAAAGGACTGACGGGGATGAAAATTCTCGGCAGCAAGAGCGCAGAAGACTTTGCCCCCATTTATCATGTCAATAAAGCCGTGCGTCAAAGTGTGTTGATCGAACTGATCAAACAGGCATTCCTTGATTTTGGTGATCAGATCACAGAGATCTTGCCTTTGTCATTGATCGAAAAATATCGCTTGTTGGATCGGAAATCCGCGATGTTTGCGATGCACTTTCCTAAAGATCCCCAAGAGAGTCATCAAGCGAAGCGTCGGGTGATTTTTGAAGAGTTCTTTTTGTTCCAAATGCAGATCCAAGGACTGAAGAAAAGCGAAAAAGCCGAGAAAAACGGTCTAGCGATCGATTATGATGTGCAACGCTTGAAAGAGTTTACTCGTAAACTGCCCTTTGAATTGACGAATGCGCAAAAGCGTGTGACCAATGAAATCTGCCATGACCTGAAAAGTCCGCAGCACATGCAGCGACTCTTGCAAGGAGATGTAGGAAGCGGGAAAACAGTCGTGGCGGCGATCGCCCTTTATGCCACGATGACAGCTGGCTTTCAGGGCGCACTGATGGTGCCGACTGAGATTTTGGCCCAGCAGCACCTAGAAAGCTTGAATCAACTCTTTGACCCCTTAGAAGTGACCACCGCTCTTTTGACAGGCTCGACCAAACCAAAAGAACGGCGAGTCATCTTAGAACAATTAGCAGCCGGGGAGATCGACATCATCGTTGGGACCCATGCGCTGATTCAAGAAGGGGTGGACTTTGCACATCTTGGCTTAGTCATCACCGATGAACAACACCGTTTTGGCGTCAATCAGCGAAAAGTCTTACGGGAAAAAGGCTATCTGCCTGATGTGCTCTTTATGACCGCCACACCGATCCCTCGTACGTTAGCGATCACGGCTTATGGCGAAATGGATGTTTCGGTGATCGATGAAATGCCAGCAGGACGGATTCCTGTAGAGACTCGCTGGGTCCGTCCGCCGCAGTTTGAATCGATCTTAGAGTGGGCGCAAAAAGAATTGGCACAAGGGCATCAGATGTATGTCATCTGTCCTTTGATCGAAGAATCCGAAATGCTGGATGTCAAGAATGCCACGGAGATTTATGAGCAGCTGCAAAGTTACTTTTCTCCTACTTATCAAGTGGGGATGCTGCATGGGAAAATGAAGAATCAAGAAAAAGACAGCATCATGGAAGCTTTCAAAGAAAATCAACTGCAGATCTTGGTTTCCACGACGGTCATCGAAGTAGGGGTCAATGTCCCCAATGCGACAGTGATGCTGATCATTGACGCCGATCGCTTCGGGTTAGCCCAGCTTCATCAATTGCGTGGACGGGTAGGGCGCGGTGCCGATGCTTCTTACTGTATATTGATCGCAAACCCGAAGAATGAGACAGGGGTCGAGCGAATGAAGATCATGACAGAAACCACCAACGGCTTTGTAGTCAGCGAAAAAGATTTGCAGTTGCGAGGACCAGGAGAAGTCTTCGGCAATCGACAATCGGGCTTGCCAGAGTTTGCGGCTGCCGATTTGGTCGCGGATGCCCATATTCTAGAAGTGGCACAAGTCGAAGCTGCCCAGCTTTGGCAAAAAAATGGCTGGCAGCTGTTGCCAGAATTTTCGGCATTGGCAAACTATTTAGCAGCAAAAAAAGCAGACAAACAATTTTTTGATTAAAGAATATGCTATACTGATTGGGAAAATGAAGGGAGTGGCAGCGAGATGCGGATTGCTGTTGATGCAATGGGCGGAGACAACGCCCCAAAAGCGATCGTAGAAGGAGTCATGCTGGCAAAAAAAGACTTTCCAGAGATTGAATTCCTCCTTTACGGAAAAGAAAATGAAATCAAAAAATACATGACGGATGATAAGAATGTCACCATTATCCACACGGATGAAAAAATCAATAGTGATGATGAGCCTGTCAAAGCGATCAGACGAAAAAAAAACGCCTCAATGGTCTTGGCAGCACAAGCGGTCAAAAATGGTGAGGCAGATGCGATTTTTTCAGCTGGAAACACTGGGGCCTTATTAGCGGCTGGTTTGTTTATCGTCGGTCGGATCAAAGGGATCGACCGTCCCGGATTGATGTCCACAATGCCAGTGATCGGCAAAGATGCTGGCTTTGACATGCTGGATCTAGGTGCCAATGCCGACAATAAACCAGAACATTTGGCAAACTATGCCGTCTTAGGGTCCTTTTATGCCCAAAAAGTTCGCGGGATCAATCGACCACGGGTCGGCTTGTTAAATAACGGAACGGAAGAAACCAAAGGCAGTGAATTAACGAAAAAAGCCTTTGAACTGCTTTCGCAAGACCCGACGATCCACTTTATCGGCAATGTCGAGGCTCGGGAATTATTGGATGGTGCAGCTGACGTCGTCGTGACAGATGGCTTTACTGGAAATGCTGTTTTGAAATCGATCGAAGGAACCGCCTTGAATTTGATGGCGCTGTTGAAACAGTCGATTCTCGATTCTGGTGCCAAAGGGAAATTAGGCGCATTATTATTAAAAGATGCGTTGCGGAAAGTGAAAAATGAAATGGATTATGCGAAACACGGCGGTGCCGTATTGTTTGGTTTGAAAGCCCCAGTCATCAAAACCCATGGTGCGACAGGACCAGAAGCGGTGGCGTACACCATCAAGCAGATCCATACGATGTTAGCGACAGATGTCGTGGCACAATTGGTCGCCCATTTTGAAGAAATGCCGACTGACAAAGACGAAACGCAATCATAATGCAATGATTGTAATGAAATTGCAAAAATATCTAGACAAAAAGCATAGAAAGCAGTACAATGTTTGTTAGCCATTCTATGTTTTGTGCAAACGCGTGGAGGTGAAGCCAGTTGACACGAGATGAAGTATTCAAGAAAGTTGCGGTCGTGATCGCCAATCATTTTGAAATTGACGCAGAGAACGTAACGGATACGATGAGCATTAAAGACGACTTGAACGCTGATTCGATCAGTGTGATGGAATTCGTCCTTGAACTAGAAGATGAATTTGGTACCGAGATTTCTGATGAAGATGCCGAGCAGATCGAAACAGTCGGTGGAGCGGTTGATTATATTTCAAGCCATCTTGCTTAAGACAGACATAAGAGCTAAGTCCTAGATGACTTAGCTCTTTCTTTCTCATAATTGATCCGCAGTGATTTTGAGCGGCTTTTCTTTGGTAGTGAAATCTAAAAAACGGTCGTTAAACCTGACATGATGGCGTTGAAAGCATAATGTAAATTTTCTGAAAATTCAGTGTATTAACTTTTCTGGGACTTGCATTATTGGTGGCATTTCTATATAATTATTAAGAATATATTATACAATGTTAAGAAAGCTTTTGGAAATGAAATGCATGTTCCTTCTTTTTTTACATTAAATTGCAAGACATCTTAGAAAGTAGAGAGGGGTATTCGATTGTCCAGAGATAATCAATTACTAGATGTTCAAAACCTTCACACAGGTTTTCGTATTAAAGACGATTACTATGACGCAGTAGATGGTATTTCTTTTACACTGGATCGCAATGAGATCTTAGCGATCGTAGGAGAATCTGGTTGCGGCAAGAGTACGTTAGCTACAACGATCATGGGGCTGCATGACCCAAACAACACGAAAATCACCGGAGAAATCTTATATAAAGATTTAAACTTGTCAAACTTAAACGAAACGCTGTACAACAAAATTCGCGGAAATGATATTGGGATGATTTTCCAAGATCCATTGTCTGCACTGAATCCTTTGATGCGGATCGAAGATCAAATCAAAGAAGGGTTATCCTACCATACGGATATGACCGCCGAACAGCGTCAAGCACGAGCATTAGAATTATTAGAACAAGTGGGGATTCCCAATCCACCGCGAGTAGGACGTCAATACCCTCATGAATTGTCTGGTGGGATGCGTCAGCGGGTCATCATTGCGATCGCGATTGCTTGTAAACCACCAATCATTATTGCGGATGAACCAACGACCGCGTTGGATGTGACGATCCAAGCACAGATCCTTGATCTACTAAAAGATTTGCAAGAAGAAACACAGACGGGGATCATTTTGATCACCCACGATTTAGGTGTCGTAGCAGAGATGGCCGACCGAGTAGCCGTGATGTACGGGGGTCAGTTTGTGGAAGTCGCAACAGCCGAAGAGTTGTTTGCCAATCCAAAACATCCATACACCCGCTCATTGCTTAACTCGATCCCTCAAGAAAATTCACAAGACAGTGAACTGCACGTGATCGAAGGCGTAGTTCCTTCATTGAAAAATATGCCACGGACGGGTTGTCGGTTTGCCGCACGGATTCCTTGGATTCCTGAAAGCGACCACGAAGCAAACCCAGTCTTGCATGAAGTAGCACCTGATCATTTGGTCCGTTGCACATGCTACAAGCATTTTCATTTTAGAGACGAAGAAGGAGAAGTGTAGATGACAGAATTAATTACAATTAAAGATCTGAAAGTCCACTATCCTATTCGCAGCGGATTTTTCAACCGCGTCACAGACCATGTGTATGCCGTTGACGGTGTGGACTTCATCATAGAAAAAGGAAAAACCTACGGATTGGTTGGTGAGTCTGGTTCTGGTAAATCCACGACGGGGAAAGCCATCGTTGGATTAGAAAAAATCACCAGTGGCGAAATCATTTATGATGGGCAAGACGTGACCAAACGTTCCGTCCGCAAAAAAATGAACTACAACAAAGATGTCCAAATGATTTTCCAAGATTCAATGTCCAGCTTGAATCCTAAAAAACGCGTGGTCGACATTATCGCCGAACCATTACGCAACTTTGAACGCTTAAGCGATCAAGAAGAGAAAAAACGAGTGAAAAGCCTTCTGGATATCGTTGGGATGCCAGAAGATGCCCTATACAAATATCCTCACGAGTTCTCTGGTGGACAACGTCAGCGGTTAGGGGTTGCCCGCGCGGTAGCATCCAATCCAAAACTGATCGTCGCCGATGAGCCGGTTTCAGCCCTTGACTTATCCGTGCAAGCGCAGGTGCTGAACTTTATGAAACGGATCCAGCAAGAATTTGGCTTAAGTTTCTTATTCATCTCTCATGACTTAGGGGTCGTAAAACACATGTGTGACAATATCGCCATCATGTACAAAGGCCGCTTCGTTGAGATCGGGACACGGGAAGACATCTATCAAGACCCGCGTCACATCTATACAAAACGTTTATTATCAGCGATTCCTCAAATCGACGTAAAAAATCGCGATGCTCACAAAGAAAACCGCCGCAAGGTCGAGTTGGAATATGTGACCCATCAAAAAGATTACTACGACGAAACTGGCAGAGTGTATGACTTGCGTAAAATCACCGAGTCGCACCAAGTCGCATTGAAAAACGGGGGTGCTGAATAATGTGGAAAACAATTCTACGTCGTTTGTTGTTGATGATCCCGCAAGTCATTATTTTGAGTATCTTGATTTTCTTGATCGCACAAGCAATGCCTGGGGATCCATTTACCGGTTTGATCAATCCAAACCAAGATCCAGCTGTTATTGAGCGGATGCGTGAAGCCGCTGGTTTGAATGACCCATGGTATACCCAGTATTTCCGTTGGATCGGAAATGCCTTAAAAGGGGACTTTGGTCAAAGTTTCATCTTTAAATTACCTGTTTCAACGTTATTAGCAGGACGTATCAGCAATACATTGTGGTTATCTTTATTGACGGTCATTTTGACTTACGTGATTGCCATTCCTTTAGGGATGTGGGCAGGACGTTACCAAAATTCATTGCTTGATAAAGTCGTCGTTGTTTACAACTTCTTCAGTTTCGCCGTACCGTTGTTTATCTTTGCGTTGATCGCATTGTTCATCTTCGGTTACCGATTGGCTTGGTTCCCAACGGGTGGTTCCGTTGCACCGGGGGTCAGCGGCATGGCTGAGTTTTGGAGTCGCTTGTATCACCTACTATTACCGGCGATCACTTCTGCATTATTAGGAACAGCAGTGACGATCCAATACTTGCGAAGTGAAGTCATTGATTCGAAATCATTGGATTTCGTTCGTACCGCTCGTTCAAAAGGGGTACCAACGAATAAAGTCTTCTCACGTCACGTTTTCCGTAATGCATCGTTGCCGATCGCATCACAAATGGGCTACGAGATCACTTCATTGATCGCAGGTTCTGTGGTCATTGAGAAAATCTTCGCTTACCCAGGTGTCGGAAAACTGTTTATCGATAGTATCGTCCAACGGGACTATGCCGTGATCACTTCACTGACATTGATCTTAGGACTAGCGACCTTGATCGGTACGCTGCTATCAGATATCATCATGAGTATTGTCGATCCAAGAATCAGAATCCAGTAATAGGAGGGGATAAATGTGTCTGAAAAGAAAGAAAAAGTACTAAAACAAGAGAGCATCCCGCCTATGGGATTAAAAATGATTTTTCGCGAATTCTTAAAAGATAAAATGGCGATCTTTTCATTAGTTTTGTTAGTCGCAGTTTTATTGTTCGTGTTTATCGGCTCAGCAGTTATCGACCAATCACAAGTGATGCGTGTCAGCATCCTTGATAAATACGCTGTACCCGGCGCGATTTCGCCAAACGGCGGCACCTACCTTTTAGGGGCGGATGAAGGTGGCCGTGATGTTTGGGGACAATTGATCATCGGTGCGCGTAACTCAATCTTGATTGGTTTTTCAATCACGATCATTACGTCGATCGTTGGGGTCGGACTAGGGATCATCTCAGGTTACTATGGTGGCATCATTGATAACATTTTGATGCGTATCGTTGACTTCGTTATGATTTTGCCGATCATGTTGATCATTATCGTTATCGTATCGATCGTACCTCGTTATAACGTTTGGACCTTTATATGGGTCATGAGTGCCTTTTACTGGGTCGGAAAAGCAAGGCTCTTCCGAAGTAAGACCCTTTCAGAAGGCCGTCGCGACTATGTTAGTGCATCGAAAACCCTCGGAACCAATGACTTCGTCATCATGTTCCGCGAAATCATGCCGAACCTTAGCTCATTGATCATCACCAACTTAACAATGAACTTTGCAGCGAATATCGGTATTGAAACGACACTAACATTCTTAGGTTTTGGTCTGCCGACCAATGTTCCAAGTTTGGGAACACTGATCGGATATGCCAGCAGCGGTGATGTGCTGGTCAACAGACAGTGGATCTGGTTACCCGCATCAATTCTAATTTTAGTCTTGATGTTGAGTATCAATTACGTTGGTCAAGCATTTAAGCGTTCAGCGGATGCGCGTCAACGACTAGGATAAACAAGGAGGATACAGGATGAAGAAAAATATTTTTGGTATGGTCACTCTTTTGTCAGTGTTAGCATTGGCAGCTTGTGGCAGCAACGGCGGCGGAACCGATTCTTCTGGTGGCGGCAGCAATGCAGCAAACGATACGGAAGATGTAAGCAACTTCCCAATCGAAGTTAGCAATGATGCAGAGGCAATCGAAGGTGGTACTTTGGATGTTGCAGTAGTGATGGATACGCAATTCCAAGGGTTGTTCCAAACAGAATTTTATCAAGATAACTATGATGCACAATTTATGTTGCCAAGTAATGAAAGTTTATTCGTCAATGACGCTGATTTCAAAATTGTTGACGGCGGGGCTGCAAACCTTGAGCTAGATGAAGACAACAACACAGCAACAATTACTTTACGCGACAACCTGAAATGGTCTGATGGCGAAGATGTTACGGCAGATGATATCATCTTCACTTACGAAGTAATTGGTAACAAAGATTATACTGGTATTCGTTATGATAGTAACTTTACTAACATTGTTGGTATGGAAGATTACCATGATGGTAAAGCTGATACTATTTCT
The DNA here is from genome assembly GCF_050531515.1 of Enterococcus sp. DIV1279b. Classification (NCBI taxonomy): domain Bacteria; kingdom Bacillati; phylum Bacillota; class Bacilli; order Lactobacillales; family Enterococcaceae; genus Enterococcus; species Enterococcus sp. DIV1279b. Next base: position 332,089 of record NZ_CP172891.1, read on the forward strand.
GGTATCACCAAAGAAAGTGACAAAGTCGTTAAAATTCAATACAAAGAAGTTCACCCTGGTATGATGCAAGCAGGTGGTGGTATTTGGGCTTCAGCATTACCAAAACACGCCTTTGAAGGAATCGAAGTCAAAGATATGGAATCAAGCGATCAAGTTCGTAAAAATCCAATCGTCTTCGGACCTTATGTAATGTCAAATATCGTAGCTGGTGAATCCGTAGAGTACGTTCCAAACGAATACTATTATGGAGATAAGCCAAAACTAGATAAATTATCATTTAAAGCAGTTCCAACTTCATCTATTGTTGAAGCGATGAACGCAAAACAATATGATATGGCTTTATCAATGCCGACAGATACGTATCCTACTTATAAGGATACTGACGGTTATCAAATCTTAGGCCGAACAGATACTGCTTACACTTATTTAGGTTTCAAATTAGGTAAATGGAATGCCGATGAAGGTAAAGTTGAATACAATCCTGATTCAAAAATGGCTGACAAGTCATTGCGTCAAGCAATGGGTTATGCATTAGATAATGATGCTGTCGGAAGCCGTTTCTACAATGGCTTGCGTACAAATGCAACGACATTGATCCCACCAGTATTTGGCTCATTACACAATACAGATGTTGAAGGTTATACTTTAAACATCGACAAAGCAAATCAATTACTTGATGATGCTGGCTACAAAGATGTCGATGGCGACGGTATGCGTGAAGACAAAAATGGTGAGAAATTAACCATTAACTTTGCTTCAATGTCAGGTGGCGAAACAGCACAACCATTAGCAGATTACTACATCCAACAATGGAATGAAATCGGACTTGATGTACAATACACAACAGGTCGCTTGATCGACTTCCAAGCATTCTATGACAAATTGGAAAATGATGATCCTGAGATTGATGTTTACCAAGGTGCATGGAATACTGGTTATGACCCATCACCAATGGGCTTGTATGGACCTAACTCTGCGTTCAACTACACTCGTTTTGAATCAGAAGAAAATACGAAATTGCTAGAAGCAATCGATTCAAAAGATTCGTTTGACGAAGCAAAACGTAAAGAAGCATTTGATGCATGGCAAGAATATGCTGCTGATGAAGCGTTTGTTATCCCAACACTTTACCGTAGTGCGGTGTTACCTGTATCAAATCGCGTCAAAGACTTCACATGGGCTTATGATGTGAATTACAATCCTTGGGCAACAATTTCAGTTACAGCTGAATCTCGTTAATCAATGATCGATGAAAAGACGTCCTTTCCAGGACGTCTTTTTTCTGTTTTTTTTGCGGGTATCTGAGAAAAACAGGCTTTTTTATACAGGAGAAGATTAAGTAAATAAAATTTTATTACAGTCTTTCCAAGAATTTGGAGGAAACATTTCATAATTCGGCAAAAACCAGTATAATAGGGAAGTGTCGATAAACTAATGAAGGAATGTGACAAATGAATACACAATTAACGAAAGAACTAAAAGAAAAGTTTGATATTGTGTTCCATGATGTAGATCTGCTTGAACAAGCGTTTACGCATTCATCTTATGTGAATGAGCACCGCAACTTGCACTTGTCAGATAACGAACGTTTAGAGTTTTTGGGCGATGCTGTCTTAGAGTTGATCGTTTCACGGTATTTGTATCGTGAATTGCCAGATCTGCCCGAAGGTAAGCTGACGAAGCTACGGGCGGCAATCGTTCGCGAAGACAGTTTATCCATGTTTGCCAAAGATTGCCGATTCGATGAATACATTCGTCTAGGCAAAGGGGAAGAAAACTCTGGCGGTCGTAAACGACCTTCTTTGCTTTGTGATCTATTTGAAGCCTTTTTAGGTGCGTTATACTTGGACCAAGGTCTGGAAAGTGTCAGCGGCTTTTTGACGAAAGTTGTCTTTCCAAAAGTAAAAGCAGGTGCTTTTTCCCATGAGATGGATCACAAGACCCGCTTGCAAGAAGTCTTGCAGCGCGGCGGCGATGTTTCCATCAATTATCGTTTGATCAAAGAAGCAGGCCCCGCCCATGAACGGATTTTTTGGACGGAAGTCTATTGCGATGATACCTTGATCGGAAAAGGACAAGGAAAATCGAAGAAATTATCAGAACAGGACGCCGCTGCGAATGCCTTGGCGGATCTTGAACAGTAAGAGAGGACTGGCGGAGTGTATTTAAAACGAATAGAGATTGCCGGCTTTAAATCCTTTGCCGACCGCACAGTCATTGATTTCGAACATCGAGTGACTGCAGTCGTCGGACCAAATGGCAGCGGCAAGAGCAATATTACCGAAGCGATTCGTTGGGTTTTAGGAGAACAATCTGCCAAAAATCTACGTGGTGGCAAAATGCCTGATGTTATTTTTGCAGGTTCTGACACCCGCAGAGCGCTAAATATAGCGGAAGTGACGATCGTTTTAGACAATAGCGATCATTACTTGCCGATGGATTACAGCGAGATCAGCGTGACTCGCCGCTTGAGAAGAACCGGCGAAAGCGACTTTTTCTTAAATAAACAAGCTTGCCGCTTAAAGGATATCCAAGAGTTGTTTATGGACTCTGGGTTGGGGAAAGAATCATTTTCGATCATTTCCCAAGGCAAGGTAGAAGCAATTTTCAGCAGCAAACCAGAAGACCGTCGTGGGATTTTTGAAGAAGCGGCGGGGGTATTGAAATACAAACAGCGGAAAAAGAAAGCCGAGCAAAAATTGTTTGAAACTGAAGACAATTTAAGCCGTCTACAAGATATCATTTATGAACTAGAAGATCAGTTGGTGCCTCTGGCAGCCCAAAGTGAAGCAGCCAACCGCTTTTTAGCGTTAAAAGAAAAATTGACGACGGTCGATGTGGCCTATGCGGTCTTAGAGATCACGAAAGCAAAAGAAGCGTGGGAGACAGCCAAAGCTCAACTGAGTACCTTTAACCAAGAACTGGCGCAGATTTCCGAAAAGATCAACCAAGGGGAACTGTCGTTACATTCTTTGCGGCAACAACGTACTGCTTTTGATGAAACGTTGGAGCGTTTGAATCAGCAGCTTTTAGAGGTCACCGAAGGACTGAAGCAAGCCGAAGGGCAAAAAGAAGTCTTGGATGAACGTTCAAAGCATACGCAAAAAAGCTCTGCCGAATACCAAGAAACTTTAGAGGAAGTCACAGAGCGGGTCACACTTTTAAATGAAGAAAAAACGGAACTGATCGGCTTGCTTTCACAAAAGAATCGTAGTGTGCAGGAAGTTGAAGCAGCGATGCTGGCGTGTCAGCAAGAGCAGGAAAAGTACCAACGTTCAGCAAAAGAAATCATTGAAGAGTTGCGCAGCCAATATGTCGAAGCCATGCAGGAGCAGGCAACGATTGGAAACGAATTGAAATACTTGGAGCGTCAATACCAACAAGAAGCCGCGAAAAATCAAACGGCGCTAAGCAAGCAGACGCAAATGAATACGTCGTTGAAAGAAAAGACGACGGAAGCGCAAATCGTGGAAGAGCAGCTGACGCAGGCTAAAGCGATTTTAGAAGAACAACGCAAGCAATACATCCATCTTCAAGAAAAAGCTCAGACCAACAAAAAACGCTTTGATGAAGAACAAAAGAAAATGTATCAGTTAATGAGTCAAGTGCAGCAGGTACGAGCGAAACAGCGCAGTCTGCAAGACATTCAAGAAAATTATAGCGGCTTTTATCAAGGCGTTCGCTTGATTTTGAAAAACAAACAGCAGATCAGCGGTATCGTTGGCGCAGTAGCGGAGTTGATCGATGTGCCACAAGACTATACCGTGGCGATCGAGACCGCATTAGGCGCCGCTGCACAGCATGTCGTCGTTGAAAATGAGCGGGATGCGCGAGCAGCCATCACGTATTTGAAAGAAAATCGAGGGGGTCGTGCAACCTTCCTACCGCTGACGACCATCAAAGCCCGTCATTTGCCAGATTATGCCCGCAATCAAGCCAAGCAAGTGTCTGGATTTATCGGCGTTGCCAGCGAATTGGTCCAGTCGCCCGAACACGTCCAAACGATTACGGATAACTTGTTAGGCAGTATCTTGATTGCCGAAGACTTGCAAAGTTCTAATGCGTTAGCACGGGCATTGAACTATAGCTATCGGGTCGTTTCTTTAGAAGGGGATGTCATGAATGCTGGAGGTTCCATGACGGGTGGCGCAACGAAGAAAAATGCCGGTAGTTTGTTTAGCCAAAGCAACGAGCTGCAACAATTGACGGCACAAGCGGCGCAACTGGATGAGCGGCTTTTAAAAACGGAAAAGCAAGTCCAGCATTTTGAAGCAGCGACCAAAGAAGCACAAGCAGCATTAGAAGAATTGCGGACGCAAGGAGAACAGGCTCGCATGACGGAGCATGAGCTGCAAAGCCGTTTACAAAATCTTGAGAATGACCTGAGCCGCTTGAAGCAAGAGCAGCAAGTGTTTGATTTTGAACATCGCGAAGTGCAAGCCTTCTTTGAGGAATATGATGAGAAGAAGACGAGCTTGGAAGAACAGCAAAAGAATATTGCAGCGCAATTGGCGAAAATCGACCAAGATATTCATCAAATGAATGCCGAAGAAGACTTGATCGAGGAAAAACGCCAAACCTTAGCACAAGAAAGTGCGCGCTTGCAGGCAGCTTTCGCAGTTCAAAAAGAACAAGTGGCGCATTTGCAGCAAAAAATTGCCGCTACGAATCAAGCATTAGAAGAAAACGAAGCGCGTCAACTCTCCTTAGAACGGCAGTTAGCTGCCTTGACAAGCAACGTCAGCGATCATGAGTTTTCAGAAGAAAGCATTCTTCAGCGAATTGAAGCCTTCACAAAAACCAAGCAGCAGGTAACAGCGGAATTGACGGTGATTCGTGAACAACGTCAAGTCGTTCAACAAGAAATCGGTGCATTAGACGAAGCCCTGAGTGCTGAAAACTTAACGCAAAAAGAAAAGCTGTCAGAAAAAACCGAAGTTGAGATCGAAAAAAATCGCGCAGAATTGGTGATGGATAATCGTTTGTTGTATTTACAAGAAGAATACAATCTCACCTTTGAAAAGGCAGCGCAAGATTTCCCTGAAATCGAGGATGCAGAACAAGCCAAAGTCGACATTCAGGAACTAAAACAAGCGATCGAGCAAATTGGTCCAGTCAATTTAAATGCGATCGAACAATATGAGCAAGTCAATCAACGGCATTTGTTCTTGACGAGTCAGCGAGACGATCTGCTGTCGGCTAAAGCACAGCTGTTTGATACGATGTCTGAAATGGATGAAGAAGTCAAAACCCGTTTCGGCGAAGTCTTCGATGCGATCCGTCTGCAATTCAAACAAGTCTTTCCTAATATGTTTGGCGGCGGTCATGCGGAATTAGTCTTAACAGATCCGAAAGATTTATTGAACACTGGGATTGAGATCGAAGCCCAACCACCGGGCAAGAAATTGCAAAACCTCAGCTTGCTATCAGGGGGCGAACGGGCACTGACTGCGATTGCGTTATTGTTTTCCATTATTCAAGTTCGTCCAGTACCGTTTTGTGTGCTTGACGAAGTGGAAGCAGCATTGGATGAAGCCAATGTCTCTCGTTTCGGTCATTACTTGAGTGCTTTCCAAAATGATACACAGTTTATCGTCGTAACTCACCGTAAAGGAACGATGGAGGCAGCAGATGTGTTATATGGTGTGACCATGCAAGAATCTGGAGTGTCGAAGACCGTGTCCGTGCGCTTAGAAGAAGTGCGTGAAGGCGGTAGTTTTACAGCAGATCAAGCATAGAGGAGGAATGATATGATTAAACTGATTGCGATCGATTTAGATGGAACGTTATTGAATGACAAAAAAGAAGTGACTCCTCGCAACAAAGAGGTACTTGCTCGTGCCAAAGCACAAGGCGTAAAAATCGTCATTTGTACGGGACGTCCATTACGGGCGATCCGTCCGTACTTAGAAGAATTATCGCTGAAAGAACCCGGCGACTATAGCATCACCTTTAACGGCGGTTTGGTTCAAAAAAATGAGACTGGCGAGATCATTGAAAAAGCAGCGATGCAGCTGGCAGATATCCATGAATTGGTTTCAGTGGCGGAAGACTTGAATTTGCCTCTAGACGTGGTATCCGAAGAGGTTGTCTTGAGTTTACCCACTTCAGCAGCGCATCCATCGATTTATGGCTCGTTGAATCCTTTATTGGATTGTCGTCCTTTTGCCGTAGCTGATCTGGATGAATCGATGCTCTATAATAAAGCGGTGATCGCCTACCATCAGGAAGTCTTGGATCCTAAGATCCCTGAGATTTCCTCAGAGATCCGCGAGAAATATGAAATCATCAAAAGCCGGAATAACCTGTTGGAATTTATGCCTAAAGGAATCACCAAAGCCTATGGTATCAGCCTATTGGCGCAAGATTTAGGGATCAAGCAAGAAGAAGTGATGGCGATCGGTGATGAAGAAAATGACTTGCCGATGATTCGCTATGCAGGGATTGGCGTAGCGATGGCCAATGCCGTGCCAATCATTAAAGAAGCGGCTGACGTTGTCACCGTTTCAAACCAAGAAGACGGTGTGGCAGCAGTGATTGAAGAATATGTCTTAAAAGGAGGTGCGTAAGATGGGATTTTTTGACAAAATCAAAAAAGCACTGATTGGAGAAACCAAAGAAGCAGAGCAAGAAATTGACAAACCGTTAGTCGATGCTGACTCACCAGAGGCACAGCGTTCAGAAGAAAGCCAGCCAGCACAAACTCCTGCTGAACAAGGCGCTTCAGAACCAGTGGCACCTGCAGAAACCGCCGACTCCAGTGATTTGGAGGCAGAGCAAGAAACTGCTGAAGTGTCCCTGCAGCAAGAAGCAACGACAGCGAACAAAGGAGAAGAAGCACCAAGTATTCCAGAAGAAGTGGCTAAGGATGTACCATCAGAGGAAACCCCAGCGGCTACACCAATCCTTCAACCAGCGCCAGAAACGGAAAGTGTGCAGGATAAATACACCAAAGGATTGACGAAATCACGGAAAACCTTTGGGCAACGGATGAACGAATTGTTTGCCAACTTCCGTACGGTGGACGAAGACTTCTTCGAAGAAGTGGAAGAAACGCTGATTGGCGCAGACGTCGGCTTTGATGCGGCGATGAAGATCGCGGATGCATTGAGACAAGAAGTCAAACTACGTAATGTGAAGAAAACGGCAGATGTCCAAAATGTCATCATCGAAAAATTGGTTGACCTATATGGGGAAGCGGGTGTCGGTGAAGTTAACGAGTTGAATATGCAGTCGGGGTTGACCGTCATTTTATTTGTTGGCGTGAACGGTGTTGGAAAAACCACCAGCATCGGGAAATTAGCCCATCAATTCAAAGCCGAAGGCAAAAAAGTCTTATTGGCAGCAGCGGATACTTTCCGTGCCGGTGCCATCGATCAATTAGTGGTCTGGGGTGAACGGGCTGGTGTTGAAGTCGTTCGTGGCAATGCAGGAGGCGATCCAGCAGCAGTCGTGTTTGATGCGATGGAGCGCGCAAAACGAGAAAATGCTGACGTTTTATTAGTAGATACCGCGGGTCGTTTGCAAAACAAAGTCAATTTGATGAACGAACTAGAAAAAATCAAACGGATCATTCAACGAGTGGACCCAACGGCCCCTCATGAAGTCCTGCTCGTGTTGGATGCAACAACGGGTCAAAACGCGATGAATCAAGCAAAACAATTTAAAGAAACGACGGATGTTTCTGGTCTCGTCTTAACCAAACTTGATGGAACGGCTAAAGGGGGGATCGTCTTGGCGATCCGTAACGAGCTGCGGCTGCCCGTCAAATTAGTGGGACTCGGAGAAGGCATCAATGATTTAGAACCATTTGATCCAAATGAATTTGTCGTTGGCTTATTCAAAGGCTTGATCAAAGAATAAAAAAACAGAGCCCTGTGTTAGGTGATACACCTACACATGGCTCTCCTTTATTGTTGCTTTTGTGAGATCAAAGGGAAGAGAAAACGGGTCGTCGTCTCTTTCCACGAGCTTGACTTGTGACGTAAAGCTGAGAACACTTGGCGTGGCAAATGTGGGTACAGCGATGCACGACTTTGCCAAAAATCAGGAAAAGCAGTTTGAAGGCTTCGTTTTCTTCTGCGCTGTCTAAAAACTTTGGGAAGTATCAGGCAGAATACAACGAGTTGAACGATGGGGAAAGATTATTTCTTAAGTTCCCCTTGGCGCTCAGTGATCATTTTTTCCAAGTTGTTCAATGTATCGATATCTTTATTGGTTTCGATAAAGTTCGTAATCAAATTCAATAAAGATTGATCAGACAATTCTGCTGCTAAGAAGTCTTCTTGGGTCACATTCGGAGAATACAACCGAGTCAAAACAGTACCGCTGTAGCCGATATCCGCTACTTTCAATAAGTCGTGGTTTTTTAGTTTACGTACGACTGCTTGAATGGTATTCTTGCTTAGATCTTGCTGTTGGACAGCAATGTCATTTGCAGAAAGAGGTTTGTCTGAATTCCAAAAGATATTCATGATTTGACGTTCGCGTTTGGTAAGATTAAGTGGCTTCATTCACTATTCTTCCTTTCAAAAAAGAGTAATATGGACATAATAATTTACTGTTCTATAAGCAGTATACTTTATTTTGAAGGTAAATATCAAATTTATTCAAGTATTTTATAAATTCTTGGTAATTTTAGTAAGAGATATTACAAGTGAGGAGCAAATTTCTGCATTTTTCACCAGTTTTCACTATAATAGATGGAAAGAAATAGCATTTGAGAAAAAATTTAGTAGAAGAACATAGAGGGCAGTCGAATGAAAATAAAAACATTGTTATCACATAAAGAGCTTTTTCCCTATTTATTGAAAGGACGCTACGGGATTGAGCGTGAAGCGCAGCGGGTGCGGCTTGATGGGACGTTTGCAGGTACCGATCATCCTAAAACGTTAGGCAATCGGCGCTTCCATCCGTATATCCAAACGGATTTTTCCGAAAATCAACTGGAACTGATTACGCCCGTCGCTGATTCCGTGGATGAATTGTTCCGTTTTTTAGGGGCGATTCATGATGTGGCGTATCGTTCGATGTCAGCAGAAGAAATGCTCTGGCCATTGAGTATGCCACCGGCTTTACCAGAAAAAGAAGAAGACATCGTCATTGCTAAATTAGATCAATTTGAAGATGTGCTCTATCGCCGCTATTTAGCTAAAACATATGGTCGCCGCAAGCAAATGGTCAGTGGGATTCATTTCAATTTCGAATTTGCGGAAGACTTTTTGCAGCAGCTGTATGCTTTGTCTGAAACGAAGGAAAGCTTCCAGACGTTTAAAACGGCACTTTATTTGAAAGTAACTCGCAATTATTTGCACTATCGCTGGTTTTTGACGTATTTCTTTGGGGCGACTCCTGCTTCAGAAGCCAATTATTTTACGACAGAAAACGGACCGCAAGAACCAGTCCGCAGTATTCGCAATAGCCGCTATGGGTACATGAATCACGAAGACGTCAAGGTATCTTACGCTTCGTTAGAGACCTATCTTGCAGATATTGCCAAATTAGTGGAGACGGGAAAGCTTTCAGAAGAAAAAGAATTTTATGCGCCAGTGCGTCTACGTGGGGGAAAACGGGTCGCAGATTTAGCCTCAGCGGGTATCCGTTATATTGAGTTAAGAAATATTGACATCGATCCCTTTGCCCGCTATGGGATTTCCAAAGAGCAAGTCGCATTCTTGCATTTCTTCTTATTGTTTTTAAGTACAAAAGAAGAAGGCAGCGATGCGGATGCGTGGATCGAAGAGGGCAATCAGAAAAATGATCAGGTCGCATTAGAACATCCGCTTGCACCTTTGACTTATCAGCAAGAAGCGCAAGCGCTGATTACTGAAATGATGGACTTTGCCCAAGCCCTTGAGCTGCCGCATCCACCATTTTTGGATCAGCTTTCAGAAATGCTGGTTGAACCAGAAAGAACCTTCGCGGGACGTCTTTTCTCAGCAAGTCAAGCAACCAGTCAAGCCCAGACAGCAACATTGCTGGGACAAAAGTATCATCAAGCTGCTTGGGAAAAACCGTATCAATTAGCTGGCTTTCGAGCAATGGAATTGTCGACCCAGATTCTCTTGTTCGATGCGATCCAAAAAGGAATCGAAGTGACGGTACTGGATGAAACGGATCAATTCTTGAAATTAGCCGTGAGAGACCACATCGAATATGTTAAAAATGCCAATATGACCAGTAAGGATCAGTACATCGTCCCATTGATCATGGCGAATAAAACGGTCACTAAAAAAATCTTAGCCGAAAATGGCTTTCATGTACCAAGTGGCGCTGAGTTCGCTTCGGCAGAAGAAGCGATCACGTTTTATCCTCAGATTGCCCACAGCGGGTTTGTGGTAAAACCGAAAACCACCAACTATGGGATCGGTATCTCGATTTTCAAAGAAGGTGCCTCTTTAGCGGATTATCAAGCGGCGGTCGCCATTGCCTTTGCGGAAGATGATTCGATCCTCGTTGAGACTTTTTTGTCAGGGACGGAATATCGGTTCTTCGTGATCGATGGGCGAGTCGATGCGATTTTACTACGTATCCCTGCCAATGTCGTGGGTGACGGCAAGCGCACGATCACGGAACTCGTCGCAGAGAAAAATCTCGATCCATTGCGCGGCACCCATCATCGGACCCCATTAGAGCTGATCCAATTAGGGGAACTGGAACAACTGATGTTAAAAGAGCAAGGGTATCAAGTGGATTCAGTACCCGAAGAGGGGCAGATCGTTTATTTGCGAGAAAACTCGAATATCAGTACTGGCGGTGATTCTATCGATGTGACGGATGACTTCAACGATGATTACAAACAAGTAGCAGTCGATGCGGTAGCCGCATTACAAGCATCTATCAGCGGAATCGATCTGATTATTCCAGATAAAACCAAGCCAGCCAATGAACCGGGGGCTTATGGAATCATTGAAGCCAATTTCAACCCAGCGATGCATATGCACGTTTATCCATACAGCGGGAAAGGCCGACGCTTAACTATGTCTGTTTTACGCCTGTTGTTCCCTGAAGTCTTCGAGAGCTGATGGAAGTACAAAAAGCAAAGAACTGCACACTTTGGAAGGAGAGTTCCTTTCAAAGTGTGCAGTTTTTTTTATATCGTTGTTTGATTCCTGATCTGACAGTTAGCATAATAGTTAATCCCCTCGTTTTTTGTCTTTATTTATCAAATAATATTTATTTTAATATGAATACTGGAAAAATAATTGTATTTTTGGTAATCTAAAGAGAGGAAGTTTTAGTTTTTTTATACACGATTAAATAACTATCGTTTTTTGAAGAGCCGCTAAATTAGGTCAGCATGTATAAAAAAGATATGAACATAGATATTGTCTTTCAACTATGCTTTTACATATAACAAAATGAGTAACATCAAAAAAGCGGCAAAGGCAGACGGATTCTCTTAACTTTGTTAGTGACAAAAGAAGTGCAAAGATTGTTTTCAATTGAATCAAAAACGAAAGTTCATCATCGGAAACTGAGTTGAATCGATACTCAATGTTCAAGTTATTTGGAAGTAAGGCAGGTTTTATAGCCGAAACTGATTGTGGTTCGATGAGTGACTCCTAAACATAGGCGCATTGCTTTAAGAATTTGCGGAACGGTCCTTTGGCAGCACCTTATAGGTACACAAAGGATATGGATGATTTTTTCCGATCCCTGCGAATGTTTGACAGTGCTTTGTCGGTTCTTCATTCAGTGTGCAGGCTTTTTTCGTAGGCTTAAATCAATGGTTTTAGTGCTTCCAACCGAGGAATCACTTTTTCTTTAGCCGCTCTTTTCTGTCTTTCAACGGGCTATGATTCACACGAGCCCTTCTGCGTAGATAAGTATACTAAATTTATTATACAGATCCATCCTGAAATTTTAATCAGGTTATGGTGTGTAATAAGTTGAATATAATAGCATTATAAAAAGGAGAGTACGGAATGAAAAAATTTAATGGTAAGATTGTTAAAACGTTGGCATTACTAGCAACAATTTTTACGGCTGGTGCATTATCAAATCAAGTTTCGGCATCAGAAGAAACAGCATCCCCTATTTCCGCAAGCGTATGGGTTGCCAGAACACCCGAACAAATCAAAGCTGATATTACTGGGAATGAATATACGATTGTTTGGGGTGATACACTTAGCGCCATCAGTAAAGCGACAAATATTACGATCGAACGTCTAGCACAATGGAATAATATTTACAATATTGACTTGATTTATGCTGGCAACAAATTAGTGTTTGATGGAAATGTGGTTTCTCTAAAGGATGCAGAGGGTAATACGATTAGTCAAGCAGTGATTCAAGATACTGACAAAATTGATCCGACCAAACCAATTGGGGGAGGAAGCAATACAAATCCTGGAAACAGTAATAATGGATCAAATGTCTCTACAAAACCGACACCTCCAGCAACAGATAACGGATCAGGAGACGGATCAACAAAACCAACGCCGCCTGCAACAGATAATGGATCAGGAGAGGACTCCACAAACCCAACACCACCAGCAACGGATAATGGTTCAGGTGGAGATAATGGTTCCACTAATCCACCAGCTGATCGAGAGTTTGAAGTGACAGTCGTTGCAGAAAATGAAGAAATTACACGCCTCCGTGTCGGACCATTCTTAACTACCGATGAAGTGGCGGCATGGCTGCTTGAAAACTATGTTGGATTAGTTTCAGACCTACAAATCTATCTAGAAGGAAACTATATCTATATTGAGTTCAATATTCCGACACCTGATAATGGAGGCGCGACTGACCGTGAAATTGTAGTTGAAGTTGTCTATGAGAATTCATATTATACTCGTCTACGTGTCGGACCATTCCTAAGTAACGAGGAAGCTACTGCTTGGAAGCATGAAAATTATCCAGAAGTAGTTAAGGGGCATGAAGTTCATTTTGTAGGCGATTATATCTATATTGAATTTGGTGTATTTAATAAAGACGAAGATGATAAAGATGTAGACGGCGGAGATAACGGTTCCGGTGGCGGAGATACAGATGTAGATGGCGGCGAAAATGGCTCTGGTGGCGGAGATACAGATACCGATGGTGGAGAGAATGGCTCTGGTGGCGGAGATACAGATGTAGACGGTGGCGAAGACGGCTCTGGTGGCGGTGACACAGATACCGATGGTGGAGAAGATGGTTCTGGTGGCGGAGATACAGATGTAGATGGCGGAGAAGATGGCTCTGGCGATGGCGAAACAGATGTGAATATTCCAGTCAATCTGGGCAATAGCGGCATTTTTGCAGCTACTAGTGCAGAAGCGAGTGCAAGTGCATATTCTTTATGGGCTGAAGGGAAGTTTTTAGAGTTTACACGCTTTGTTATTCGGCCAGCGCTAAATGCAAATGGAGATCCAATTGGTTTTACAGTTGATTTTTACTAAATAAAAAAGATAAGTTGATTCTTTGATGTATCAAATAAATTAAGAAGAATACAACTTAAAACTAATAAAAACCAGTCAGAAACTGCCTCTGACTGGTTTTTCTTTGAAGAAATCATGAGAAATACGTTAACGTCCTGCTTTATGGTTCGCTTTACTAGCAAACTATTATATCCAGTACTTTCTATCTGCAGGAAGTATCGCGAGCCTTTTTTGGATGTTCTTATCCTTCAAAAGCAGCGATTTCAATCGTTTGTTTTGTTTCTTCCACCTTGAGACCCGTTCGGGCTTCCCACCATTGTTTCATTTCTTTTTCATAAGTGGTAGGAAAACGTTGGATCAAGGTTAATAACGGTACGCCTTGAATCGAGGCGTAGGGAAAGTTTAAAACCAGATTGTACTTCAGTTCCGACAGGAGGCTATAATATTGAAACATCATAAAGTTCATTTCATTCTTATCCTCCAGCAGGAGTACTTTCGGAGCGCGATCCAGCATAAAACCCAAGCTGCGCATCATGAACAATACGCCATCTAGATGGCTGGATTCGATCGTGGGTGCCGTTTTTAACAAATCGATATGCAGATCCAAAGCATCAAGCAGTTCTTTCTTTAATGAAAGGTAGGGCGGTGTTGATTGTTCCATGATAGTTCCTCCTTTTAATGGAAAAGACGTTTCCAAAATGACGTTTTCTCTGGTTGTTCCTGCTCTTTATCCGATGGAGCGGCAGCTGCAGGGAATTTTTTTTCGATATCGATGACGTCTTCATTGACGGCTTCTTTCCCAGCAATCAGCAAGCCGATACTGTCTGGACCAGCATCTTGGGCATCGGAGACGATCCGAAATTCCATCTGTTGTTTGGTCAGTAAAGTGATGTAATCGGTCTGGATCGATTCTGGCAATTTTCCATTAAGCAGCACGAGCGCTCCTTGATAATCTGGTAAGGCGTTCAAGAGCGTTTTCTGGTTGTCCTTCTTCTTCATTTCTGTTACTGTCATACTAAGATAACACCGTTCACGAAACGTGCCTAAATACTTGCGCTGTTCATCTGGGTTGACACGAGGCGTCCCATACATTCCTGTATCAAGGCGTTTTTCTAATTCGTCTGACATTGAAGTATCCTCCTCAAAGCGTTTACTTATGCTTATTATAGCATATCCAGCAAATAGCAAAAGAGGGGTGCGATCGTGAGAGAGTATTGACAGAAAGTAGGGATCCTATGACAACAAAAGAACGACATTTGCTATTGTTAGCAGAAAATCAACGGTTGGAGACACCGAGGCTGCTCTTGCGTCCTGTTTCCTTGGCGGATGCAGCGGACATGTTTGCCTATGCAAATGATGAAGAAACGACGACCTTCGTCTTTGCTAGACATGGGTCGGTTGAAGAAACAAAACTACGCATCGCCGAGTATTTTGTTGCTGCACCCTTAGGAAAATTTGCGATCGAAGAAAAAGACTCAGGAAAAATGATCGGGACCATCGATTTGCGGGTAGAATCAGAAAAAGAGATCGCTGAGCTCGGTTATACATTGAGTCGCGATTATTGGGGGCAAGGGATCATGCCAGAAGCGGCAATGGCACTGCTGCATTTCGGTTTTGAAACACTCGAATTGATTCGAATTTTTGCTCGACATGATGCCCGAAATCCCAAGTCTGGACGGGTCATGGAGAAAATTGGGATGAAATTGGAAGCAACGATCCCAGCTGCCCGCAAATCGGGTGAAGAAATCATCGATGAAGTCACGCGTGGCATCACCCTTGAGGAATGGAAAAAACCTATCATGTAAAGGAGGGCTCTCGTCATGGAACTGAACATTGAGCCAGCAGCAATTGAAAAAATAACCCCTTATGTGCAGCCAGATGATCGTCTCTACTTGGATTTTGAAGACGGCGTTGGTCCGTTTCCTGCAACGGAGATCACCTGCCGTTTGGACATCCATTTTCGCCTGATCATCGTGCCGCAAAGCTATCCAGAAGAAGGATTGGCGATCTACGACACCCCTTTAACGACACCCTTAGGCACGATTTGGTTGAAGCAAGGGGCTCAGGTGTATTTAGAAGAACAGACTCGGATGCAGGTGGAACCGACCTATCAACGGTTGCAATTGGTGGGAAATAGCGGGATCTTAGCTAACGATGTCCAATTGTTACGGATCGAAAAGCAGACGGCGGGCCGCTGAGATGGGCACGTTGGCGGTTATTAGCGACTTGCACGTCGATATCAACCAATTATTTGATCCCCATCTGCAGCTGATCGCTGATTATTTGCAGCAAAATCAGGTGACCCATCTGCATCTGGCAGGAGATGTGGCGAATAAAAAACAACGGCTATTAGACGTGGTCGCATTTTTTCAAAGTCGACAGGTGCCAACGACCTTTCACTGGGGCAATCATGAAATGGTGGACTTGACGGAACAAGAGATCGAGGCTTTCGATGATCCCGCCTTTCTTAATTTTCAGACGTATCGCTTATCAGAAAAAACACAGCTGTTGGGAATCAATGGCTGGTATGACTACCAATATTCTGATCTGACCAGTGAAGCTGAGATCTTGCGGCTGAAAAATTTGTTTTGGTATGACCGCATGATTCAACGAAAGGGATCGGATAAGGAGATCAGCCAAGCCATCAATGAGCGTTTAGCGGAAACATTGGCCCATTTGCCGCAAGACCAAGAAATTTTTCTTTCTACGCATTTTGTGCCCCAAGAAGCGTTTATTGTGCGGCAGACCGGCAAGTACGCCCGCTGGAACCACCTAAATGCGTTTTTGGGGTCGCCCGATTTTGGCGCAGTGATCGACCAGTACGCCAATGTGCGGGCAGTCGTCTTTGGGCATACCCATCGACGCTTTGAGAAAAAGGAGCTTGCGGGAACCAGCTACTATTGCCGTCCCTTCGGCTACTATTATGAATGGCAGTTGACCCGACGCTTCGTTTTGGAAAATCACTTAGCAGAAGCATATTCTCCAACGAAAGTTCGGACGCTGCTGCGAAACCATCATGAGGCATTTGAGGACTATAAAACGGCGCATCTTGTAGAGGAATTGGCGCAAGCGATCACGCTGCTGCCGTATTAGCGCAGCAAACGAGTCCTGCTTGTTTTCGTGATTGAATTTCCAAGCAATTTAAACCATTAGAAGAAACACACAAAGGAGAAAAATCATGACATTTGAAGAAATCTTACCAGAATTAAAAGCTGGCAAAAAAATCATTCGTGAAGGTTGGGGCGGCTTTGAACTTTATGTGACATTCGTTGAAGGCGAAGTGTACGACAATGCCCCAGTCACCCCTTACTTTTTGATCAAAACAGCAGACGAGGGATTCTCGAGTTTCGCACCGACTGTTTGCGACATTCTTGCGGAAGATTGGAAAATCGTGGAATGACGGCAGCGTGGATCGATGACAAAACGATTGTGTTTGTCACAGGGGCTGCTTCAGGTATCGGTAAAGCGCAAGCAGAGGTGTTTCTTGCAGAAGGCGCTCAAGTATTTGGTGTTGACTGCCAATCGTTTCCTGATACGCTTTTAGCCCAGCCCCGCTTTTTCGGCACATGTTGTGACTTAGCGGTGAAAGAAAATTGTCTTGCAGCGGTCCAAGCTTGTGTGACGCACTTTGGCGGTATCACGGTCTTGTTAAATACAGCAGGAAAGCTTGACGGCTATCATACGATCGCTGAGACGACGTCAATGGAGTGGGAGGAGATATTTCAAACCAATGTCTCCAGCATGTTTTATTTAACGAAAGAAATTTTGCCGCTGATGCAAGCCAATGGCGGCGGAACGATCATCAATATGGCGTCCATCGCTGGAATGGTCGCAGGTGGGGGCGGGATCGCCTATACAACCGCAAAACACGCGATCGTCGGGTTTACCAAACAGTTGGCATTGGATGTTGCAGATCAAGGGATCTCGGTGAAGGGCATCGCGCCCGGTGCGATTCAAACGCCGATGAATGCGGCTGATTTTGCGGGTGACGGGAAAATGGCGCAATGGGTGGCAGAAGAGACGCCAGTCAAGCGTTGGGCGCAACCAGAAGAAGTTGCAGCGCTGACCCTTTTTCTTGCCAGTCCGCAAGCTAGTTACTTGCAGGGGGCGATCGTGCCCATCGACGGTGGTTGGACCTTGAAATAACTAGCCTGAACCCATTAGAGGAGGACGCCAATGAAGGAACAAGCGATCCAGAACTTGTTTGCAAAAAATCGTGAATGTCGACAACTGCTTACGATCATTGAAGCGTTGCAGCTGTCGGATTGCTGGCTGTGTGCTGGGTACCTGCGGAATTATTTATGGGGGTTTCTCAGTGGGAAAATAGCGGAGGTGCCGCTGACCGATATTGATGTCGTGTTTTATGATCCGACTGTAAGCATAGAAGAAACAGCAGCGATCGAAGCGCAACTGCGCCGCTCGTTTCCCGAATTTCCTTGGGAGGTTCGAAACCAAGCGTTGATGCACCAACATAATTTTGCCGAGGAGCCGCCTTATACAAGTACCTTCGATGCTTTAACGAAGTTTCCAGAGCGTTGTACAGCGGTAGCGGCACGAATGAATCAAGGCAAGCTTGAATTGATGGCGCCTTTTGGCTGGCAGGATATTTGCAGTTTTCGGGTGCGTCCAACACCGCATTTTGCCCAAAATGAACAGTATCTTGCGGTTTATCGACAACGCCAAGCGATGAAGCAGTGGCAGAAAATTTGGCCGCAGCTCTCGATTGAAGAGGGGAAGAAATAAAAAAGAACACTCGCGTGATGCGGCGATTTTCAAAAGTTAGACGAGAAAGCTAACTGATGGGAATCGCTGCATATGACGCGAGTGTTTTTTATTAACGTAAAGCCAATGGTTGCGCCAAGCGGTTTCTTAAAAAGATACCTAGATAAGCTGCGGCAACGGCTTTGATGATCCCAGGGATAATAAACAGAACAAAGCCACCGTTAAAGGCAGCCGGCCATGCCATGCCCGTGCTCCATTTCAGCCACAATGTACCAAACAACAAAGTTGCCAGCGCACCGACAATATTGCCGATCACTGCTCCTGTGTAGCGAAACGCTGTTTTTTCTACGATCAATCCAGTAAGCAATCCATTAAAGAGGAAGCCGACTAAATAGCCACCAGTTGGTCCTAACAAAACACCGACACCGCTGGAAAAACCAGCGAAAACGGGCAAACCAATCAATCCTAACAGCAAGTAGATGATGATCGCCATCGTTCCAGTTCGCGTGCCGAGGAAAGTCACCGCCAGCCCGATCGCAAAGGTTTGTCCTGTCAATGGGATCAAACCTAATGGAATCGTCAGTTGGGAAAGACCAGCAATAATGATCGCAAATAAAGCGGCATGGATTTGTTCACGTAATGATAATTTCATCGAATCCTTCTCTCTAATAATAATTTCGTTAACCTAAAAATAAATTATTTGGTTAACGAAATTATAAACGGTGGTTTACCAAAAGTAAAGAAGAATCTTGTTTTTTTAGTGTTCTTTTTTTAAAAGGACAATCAAGTTCTTTGAGGAGAGGAAAGGGGCGATCTCTTCCAGCTCATCTGTTGAGAAGGGCAGTGCTTGAACGAGCCGGCAGATCGTTGCTTCTGTTAGAAACGGCAGCAGTTCTTCGATTTCATCATAAGCCAAGCGTTCTGATGCGGCAACGTTTGGCTGTTCCAGGGCAGTCAGCAGGAGTTCATCCAGATAAGGCGCAGGTAAAAAGGGCAGCAGTTCTTCAATCTCAGAAAAGCGGAAGTCAGGATTTTCAAGCCAGCCTTTGATTTCTCCCGCCAAAAAGTTGGGGGGTAAAAAGGGCGCCGCCTCTTCCCAAAAAGCCATGGAATAGTGCTTACCTTTCAGGAGCTCTTCTACTTGGGGCTTTTTCAAAAAAGGCAGGAGTTCTTCCAGTACCTCTTCTGGGATATTCTCGGCACCATTTAGCAGGTGCTGCAAGTCTGCGCTGGTCAAATGAGGTGCTAGCCTAGGCAATAAGTCTAAATCTAAAGAAGTTTCTTGAAACGGTTCTTCTTGAATCAACGCTGACAATTCTTGCGGTTTGATCAGCGGAGCTAGTTCGGCGATTTCTTCTGGCTGTGCGGTTCCTGCTTGATAATGTTGCACCGCAGCTGCTGGCTTCCCTAACAGCTCATCGATGGATAGGTCTAAAATCGCTGCTAGCTGCGGCAATTTTTCAATGTCCGGCAGTGAGTTGCCCCGCTCCCAATTACTGACCGCCTGATAGCTGACAAGTAACTGGTCGGCCAAGTTGCTTTGGGTCAGATTTTTTTCTTTGCGTTTGGCAGCGATCTGCTGACCGATTTTTCTCATGTTGAATTCACTCATAAATGAATTCCCCCTTTCATGCTCTAAGTATAGTTTCTCAAAAGGTGAAAACGCAATCAAGCTGTGATTGAGCAGGCAAATGCCGACTCAATCACAGCTTGAGTTTACGAATGGATCAACTGAAGGAGGTGTTCACCAAACGCTTGTGTCGTTAAACAGACCGCTTCTGGCATCAACTGCGCGAAGTCGGCAGTGACGTGTTGACTTTGCAAGGCTTGTTCAATGGCTTGTGTTAGGATTTGGGCTGCTTCTGGCCAGTTCAAATGTTCTAATAGCATGCACGCTGACAGCAGCAGCGAACAGGGATTGGCTTTGCCAAGTCCTGCGATATCCGGTGCTGTTCCGTGGGTAGCTTCAAAGATGGCTGCCCCAGTAGCGTAGTTGATATTGGCACCGGGGGCGATCCCGATGCCGCCGACTTGTGCAGCAAGTGCATCAGAAATGTAGTCGCCGTTCAAATTACAAGTGGCAATGACGTCGAATTTTTCTGGATACAAAAGGATCTGTTGTAAAAAGTTGTCTGCGATCACGTCGTTAACAACGATTTTCCCAGCCGCTTTTGCCGAGGCAAGAGCGGCTTCGGCTGCCTTTGAGCCGCTTTCTGCTTTGATTTTGTTGTATTGATTCATTGTAAAACACTGGTCGGTGTATGTGGTCTCTGCAAGCTGATAGCCCCAGTTTTTAAAGCCGCCTTCTGTAAATTTCATGATATTGCCTTTATGCACCAGTGTCACCGTGGGCCGCTTTTGAGCGATCGCATACTCAATGGCAGCAGCGATCAAGCGCTGACTGCCTTCTAAAGAGATCGGCTTGATGCCGATAGCGGCAGTTTTAGGAAAACGAATCGCCTTGACAGCAAAGTCTGCTTGCAATGTCTGGATCAGACGCTGCGTTGCGTCGTCGTCTTTGGCAAATTCGATGCCAGCATAAACATCTTCAGTATTTTCTCGAAAGATCACCATATCGGTTTTTTCTGGCTGCTTTAAAGGCGAAGGGACCCCTGTAAAATAGCGAACAGGTCTGACACAGGCATAAAGATCCAGCGTTTGCCGCAAGGTGACATTCAAGGAGCGAAAGCCCTCGCCAATTGGGGTAGTCAACGGTCCTTTTAAGGCGTATTGTTGAGCCTTGATCGTATCGATGGTTGCTTGCGGCAGCCATTCCCCCGTCTGTTCAAAGGCGGCTTCTCCAGCTAAAACTTCCAGCCATTCGATACGGCGTTGATTGTCATAGGCTTTATTTACAGCGGCATCAATCACAGGTTGCGCAGCCTGCCAAATCTCGGCACCGATGCCGTCTCCTGCAATGTAAGGAATGGTGATCGTCGTTACTTCATGGGTTGTTTGGTTAGGCATGGGCAGTTCCTCCTAATTCAGCTTTTTTTCGAATGACCATCGGTAAAATTCCTTGATGCTTCCAATAGCGAATATCTGCAGGGGCATCAAAGCGCAGGCGGGTCATAAAGGAGACAGTCCCTCCGTCGATCCGTTGCGCAGTGACTTCGATCAGCTGCTTGACCACTGGCTCTTCTGGCAAAGCGATCGAGAATGTTTCGCTGCCGTCCAAATCAAATGATGCAGCACTTTCACCAGCAAGATATTCAAGCGGAATGATCCCCATCATGACCAAGTTGCTGCGATGGATTCGTTCGAAGCTTTCTGCTAAGACGACTTTAACGCCTAACAATTGTGTTCCTTTGGCGGCCCAGTCGCGAGAAGAACCCATGCCATAATCTTTACCAGCTAAAATGATACAGCTTTGACCAGCTTTTTGGTAATTCATAGCTGCGTCAAATATCGACAGGGTTTCCCCTGTTGGAAAATAATGCGTGACACTGCCAGTACTGCCAGGCACTAGCTGGTTTTGCAGACGGATGTTGCCGAAAGTCCCCCGCATCATAATCTGATGATTGCCGCGTCGCGAACCAAAGGAGTTGAATTCACGATACGGAACTTCTTTTTCTTGTAAAAATTTTCCAGCTGCAGAATCCATACTGATGCTGCCAGCAGGAGAAATATGGTCAGTGGTGACGGAATCACCCAATTTTGCCAAGACTTTCAGATCAGCTAAGACATCTGGTTTAGGCAACTCTTTGGTCAATGTTTCAAAGTAGGGCGGATGAGCGATGTAAGTGGATTGCTCCTCCCATTCATAACATGCGCTCGTGGTGGTTTCGATCGCATTCCAGCGTTCATTGGCATCAAAAAGATGCTCATAGGCAGCGCGAAATGCTTCTGGTCCGACGTACTCTTGAACGTAAGCATTGACTTCTTCATTGCTAGGCCAAATATCAGACAAATACACCGGCTCGTCATTGACGATAGCTAACGGTTCTTTTGTGAGATCTTTGCGAATGCTGCCAGCGATGGCATAGGCAACAACTAATGGCGGTGAAGCCAAATAATTGGCTTTGATCTGTGGATGGATTCTTCCTTCAAAATTTCGATTGCCTGACAGAACCGATGCCGCCAGTAGATTGTCTGCCTCAATTGCTTCAGCGACCTGCGCTTCTAAAGGACCTGAATTTCCGATACAGGTGGTACAACCGTAGCCCACCAAATAAAAGCCGAGTTGCTCTAAATACGGCAGCAAACCACTGTTTTGCAAATAGGTGGTCACGATCTGGGAGCCAGGTGCAAGGGAGGTTTTGACCGTACGAGAGACGGTCAGACCTTTTTCAATGGCTTTTTTAGCCAATAAGCCTGCCGAGAGCATGACGAAGGGATTGCTCGTATTCGTACAGCTAGTGATCGCCGCCAAGACGATATCGCCGGTCACTAATTTGTCAGGTGCAGCATCTG
The DNA here is from genome assembly GCF_050531515.1 of Enterococcus sp. DIV1279b. Lineage (NCBI taxonomy): Bacteria > Bacillati > Bacillota > Bacilli > Lactobacillales > Enterococcaceae > Enterococcus > Enterococcus sp. DIV1279b. The sequence continues at coordinate 354,591 of NZ_CP172891.1, forward strand.
ACCAGGTAACGCTGGCTTCTTTTTGCCATTCGTCCTCTGAAAGACCAAAGCCCTTGGGACCGACGGCAGCCGTGACCGATTGTTCAAAATCCTGACGGACTGCTGGAAGCAAAATCCGATCTTGCGGGCGCTTGGGCCCTGCTAATGCTGGCTGAACTTCTGCTAGATCGATGGTGATCGTCTTAGTATAGGTTGGCACGATCGCTTCATCATAAAAGAAATGGTTGGCTTTGGCGTAAGCGGCAACGAGTTCGATCAGCTCGCTGGAGCGACCGGTCGTTGCTAAGTAGTTCAAGGTCTCTTGATCAATCGGACAAAAACCGCAAGTCGCACCATATTCGGGAGCCATGTTTGCTAACGTTGCTCGATCAGCTAAACTTAAATGACGATAGCCAGGACCGAAGTATTCGACAAATTTTCCGACCACTTTTTCGATCCGCAGCACTTCAGTTACTTTTAGTGCTAAATCGGTGGCGGTGGTACCTGCAGGCATCTCGTTGATAAATTTCACCCCGATGACTTCAGGCGTAGGGAAGAAAGAAGGTTCGCCAAGAATCGCAGCTTCCGCTTCAATACCGCCAACCCCCCAACCGAGAACCCCCAAGCCGTTGATCATCGTGGTGTGAGAATCGGTTCCTTGCAATGTATCAGGAAACAGCAGTCGTTGATCTTCGTGTGTTTTTTGCAAGATCACATCAGACAACGATTCGATGTTGACTTGATGAATGATCCCTGTTTCAGGTGGAACGACTTCGAAATTGTCGAAAGAACCTTGCGCCCATTTCAAGAATTGATAGCGTTCTGCATTGCGTTCAAATTCCCGCTCCGTATTAAAAGCGATCGCCCCAGGAGTACCGGCTTGATCGACTTGCACAGAGTGGTCGACGACGAGTGTGACGGGGATCTCAGGATTGATGTCTTCTGCGGCACCGCCTAAAGCGACCATCGCATCCCGCATGGCAGCCAAATCAACGACTGCGGGTACCCCAGTAAAGTCTTGCAAAACGACCCGCTCTGGTTTGAATGGCACGACACCAGTAGGGGTTTCTGCCTGCCAGTTCGCTAAAAATGGTAAATAATCCTCTGTAATTTCCTCGTCTTGATGACGAGCAACACTTTCCAATAAAACTCGAATGGAGTAGGGCAAGCGAGATAAATCAGCCCCTAAGTCTTGGGTGATTTTCGCTAAGTCAATATACGTGTATTGCGTATCCTTGACGGTGAGTTGAGATTGCCACTTCATAAGAATCCTCCTTTTTACGAAGATAAACGTACTTATTAGGAATAATTATACGTTGATAATTTAAAAAATCAATTAAATTTATGAAAAATATTTCATTTTATAAACATCGTGCTATAATGTGTGAAAGTTTGTTAAAAAGCAACGATTTTATAGGATGACTATTTTAACGATGTTTGTATACGGTTAAATAACATTGTAATCGATAGTTTGTAGAAAGATTGGAGGTAACATCACCGTGGAAAGATTAGAAAAGAAAGAGAAGATGTCCTATCTTGCATCGCAATGTCAGAAATACAATTTGATAGATGTGAATCTTTATTCAGAATATGATGTGAAACGTGGACTGAGGGATTTAAATGGCACGGGGGTCTTAGCAGGGCTTACGACGATCTCCACCATTTATCCAGAAAAAATCATTGCTGGTAAGCCAATTGAAGCTTGTGGCGAGCTGCGTTATCGCGGAATTGACATCAACGAGTTAGTTGCAGGGTTCGTCAATGAAAAACGCTTTGGCTTTGAAGAGGTTGCATATTTATTACTTTTCGGCGAACTGCCAAACAAAACAGAACTTGCGGCCTTTCATTGCCTATTAGCAGAAAAACGTACATTGCCGACCAATTTTGTTCGTGACGTCATTATGAAAGCACCTTCTTCTGATATCATGAATAGCTTATCTCGCAGTATCTTGACACTGGCAAGTTACGATCCACAAGCAGATGACATCAGCATTGAAAATGTATTGGAACAAAGTCTGATGCTGATCAGTGTCTTTCCGCTCTTGGCAATCTACGGCTATCATGCCTACAATCATTACAATCAAGGGGAGAGTATGTATATCCACCGACCGACCGAAGAGTTGAGTACAGCTGAAACGATTTTGACTATGCTACGTCCAATGAAAGAATATAGCTTCCAAGAAGCCCAAACATTGGATATGGCACTGGTTTTGCATATGGAACATGGCGGCGGGAATAATTCGACCTTTACGACACGAGTCGTTACCTCCAGTGGGACGGATACCTATTCAACGATTGCTGCAGCGCTAGGTTCTTTGAAAGGGCCTAAACACGGTGGTGCTAATATCAAAGTGACAGAAATGATGGGAGATTTGAAGCGTAACGTTGCTGACCTTACCGATGAACAGGCGATCCGCAGCTATTTGGAAGCAGTTTTAGATAAAGAAGCGTTTGACCGTAAAGGATTGATTTATGGCATGGGCCACGCGGTATACAGCGACAACGATCCCCGTGCGGCGATTTTTAAAAATTATGTGGCAAAACTGGCCCAAGAAAAAGGATCAGAAGCTTGGCAAGAATATCAATTGTATACGATGGTCGAACGTATTGCTCCTCAAGTCATCAATGAAAAGCGCAAAATCTACAAAGGAGTCAGTGCCAATATCGACTTTTTCAGCGGGTTTGTTTATAACATGTTGGATCTGCCAGAAGAACTGTATACACCAATGTTTGCTATCGCGCGGATCGTCGGCTGGTCCGCCCATCGGATCGAAGAGCTGGTCAACGCACAAAAAATCATGCGTCCCGCCTACAAAGAAGTGTCAAACGATCGGGAATATATCGATATAGAGTCAAGATAGATCAAAACAGCAGGGAGGAAGCTCGCTGCTGTTTTTGTTTTGGACACTCGAAAAGAGAAGGATTGAGCCTTTTTTTGCGTATTTTTACTAGAGAGAAAATGAATGGCTTGGATCATTCGTTCATTAGAAAATTCAAGTTTTTCTCGTTTTTCATATAGGAATGCAAAAATTGATTACAAAGTTTCTTGCATTTTTTGTATGATAGAGGGAGGAATAAAGGAGGAAAGTTCACGAATGAAAATAAAAAAATGGATGGCGATTGCCATTATTACCAGTCAATTTTCAACAATGCTGCCAGTATCGGCTGCGGCATCTGTTTTGACGAACGAGTCTACTGCAGGTCAAAATACAGCTGAGTCAACGGTTCCGGGAGTGAACGGGCCAACCATGGGCTTGGTTCCTGAAGATGCCGCAACGGTACCAGGAGAAAACGGCGAAGTAGTTCCAGGAGAGTCAACACCTGCTCCTGAACAGCCAACACCAGAACCTTTGCCAGAACCAGAACCAACCCCGACACCAGAACCAACACCGGAACCAGAAGAGCCGACACCAAATCCTGATCCTGAGCCGAATCCAGAACCAGAACCAACACCTGAGCCGGCGCCAGAACCAGAAGAACCAGCACCAAATCCAGCACCAAATCCAGAACCAGAACCAGAGACAACACCAAATCTTGAGCCAGAATCAACACCAAGCCAGCCTTCGCCTGACATCAAAGAAGTACCGAATGTACCAGAGTTGACGGTAACGCCGCCGCAAGAAGATGAGCCAGCAAAATTTGAAGTCACGCCAGTCAAAGAAACGTGGGACTTTATTATGGAGATTGGAGAAGATGCTCGTAAAGTTGGACAAGAAGAAGATCTTTACGCATCGGTCATGATTGCCCAAGCGATTTTAGAGTCTGGCAGCGGAAGAAGCCGTCTGAGCCAGGAGCCTTTTTATAACTTATTTGGTATTAAGGGACTTTATGAAGGGAATGGGATTTCCTTCCAAACGCAAGAAGACGATGGTTCTGGTAATTTATACACAGTTCATGCCACTTTTCGCCAATATGACAGCATCGAATCTTCTTTGAAAGATTATGCGAAATTGTTGAAAGAAGGATTGGACCACAATCCGAATTTTTATAAAGGTGTTTGGAAATCAGAAACGGAATCTTATGAAGACGCCACGGAATATCTGACCGGACGTTATGCATCAGATACACAATACAATGAGAAGCTGAATGCGCTGATCGAAGCGTATGCACTGACGAGTTATGACAAAGAGAAACCAGAATTACCGACAGGCAGCGAAAAGATGATCTATCCTGTCAGCAATCCAGTTGTCTCCTCTGTCTTTGGTCCGCGAGGCAATGGGTTTCATCGTGGAGTGGACTTCGCCGCACCACAAGGAACGCCAATCATGGCTAGTCTTTCAGGAACGGTGATCCGCTCAGAATATCATTCTTCATGGGGAAATTATGTTGCCATTGAGCACAAAGATGGGCTGACGACATTGTATGCCCACAATCATCGCAATTTAGTGGAAGTCGGTCAAACGGTCGAACAAGGCGAGGTGATTGCTTCTATGGGAAGTACGGGGAACAGTACAGGCCCGCACTTGCATTTTGAAGTCAGTCTTTCACCAAGTTTAGCGCGACACCAACTGATTGATCCGTTGGAAGTTTTGTCAAAATAACACGAAAAAAAGAGAGCGTTGTAGATGCTTTCTTTTTTTTTGTCAAGAAAAACGAATCATTTCAGGAAAATTATGCTTTGAGATTTTTTTAGCGCATTCATTTTATCTTGCACGATAAATTTATTCCGAAAACAAGTGTTTTTCTTTGTAAAAAAAACAAAAAGAATTTATGCTAAAAAGGTAGGGAAAAAAATTCCCAAGAGGAATGTCCACTTTAGACAAGGTCGTGTATGCGACTTTGCGATGTCTCTAGTATCCTTTCTTATTTAACCAAGGAGTGTGAAAAATGACTGACGATCAGCAAACAACGAATGTGTCTAATGAAGCAGCGCAAGCAAGTCCACTGTCCTTTGAAGAGAAAGTCATTGAAACAATTGTTGGTGTCGCTTTGCAGTCAATTGATGGCTTGATTAGTGTAAATGGCAGATTTCTTTCAGATATGACCGAAAACCTTGAAGAACAGCCGCAAGTCGCTTCTGGCATTGATGTGGAAGTTGGCAAAGAAGAGGTTGCAGTTGACTTGGAAGTAATCGTGGCTTACGGCAAAGATATCCCCAAACTCTTTGCGCAAGTCCAAGAAGTGGTCTTAGAAGAAATTAGCCGCTTGACTTCTTTGAAAGTCAAAGAGATCAATATTCGAATCGCCGATATCGTCAAACAGGAAACGATCGATCAAATCGAAGGTTGAGCACCAAACAAAAAATCGAAGTACATCAAAGAGAAAGGAAGAATGAACAAATGATATCACTATATACAACACCCAGCTGTACGTCATGTCGTAAAGCCCGTGCATGGTTGACCGAAAATGAACTACCATTTAAAGAGAGAAACATTTTTAGCGATCCATTAAATAGTGATGAACTAATGGAGATTCTTTCTTTAACGAAAAATGGAACGGAAGACATTATATCTACTCGTTCGAAAGTGTACCAAAAGCTAGACATTGATTTAGAAGAGTTGAAGCTAGAGGAGCTGCTTTCATTGATCGAAAAATACCCGAACTTATTGAAACGACCAATTATCTTAGATGAGAACAAGCTCCAAGTGGGATACAATGAAGAAGACATTCGTAAATTCGTGCCACGAAACTTACGAAAGATCATTTTCAAACGACGTCAAACAGAGCTGCTCATGTTTAATTATCGCCAAAAGCAAGAAGAAGGCGAATCTGTTGCGAACTTTATCTAAAATAGGAACAAAACCGGCAAATGAATACAGCGATGTATCATTGTCGGTTTTTTTGGTATTTTTTAAGGGTCTTCTTAAAGGGATCCGTAAATCCGTTGAGTCCACAAAAAAACACGATTCCCAAAAGGAATCGTGTCGGTTGAAATCTTAAAGTTTTTGGTTGTAGAATTCAACGACTAGTGCTTCGTCAACTTCTGCAGACAATTCATCACGCTCAGGTAAACGAGTTAATGAACCTTCTAATTTTTCGCTATCAAAGCTTACAAATGACGCGCGGCCAGCTGTTGCTTCAACTGCTTCTTTGATTGTTGAGATGTTTTGTGATTTTTCACGAACGCTGATGACTTGTCCAACTTCAACGTGGTATGAAGGGATATCAACGCGTTTGCCATCAACTAAAACGTGACCGTGGTTTACTAATTGACGTGCTTGACGACGAGTAGTTGCTAAACCTAGACGGTAAACAACGTTATCTAAGCGTTGTTCTAGCAAGATCATGAAGTTAACACCGTGTTTACCTTCTTTGATTTTGCTTGCTTTGATAAACAATGTACGGAATTGACGTTCGTTCATGCCATACATATGACGCAATTTTTGTTTTTCAGTTAATTGCATGCCGTATTCTGATTTTTTGCCACGGCTGTTTGGTCCGTGTTGACCTGGAGCGTAAGGGCGACGTGCCAATTCTTTTCCAGTTTCTGATAAAGAAATTCCTAAACGACGAGAAATTTTCCATGATGGTCCTGTATAACGAGACATAATTTAGTTCCTCCAATAAAATAGTTTGGAGTAAAATAATCCGTTGAAAAATTCACATTCGTGCAGTTCGTTCTTCAATCTTCACCTTTGCAGCCGCGGTTACGCAATTGCACCCGAGGGGCAACGAACTGGTGACGAGCTGTTATTTTCCTGCTGCATTATTTTACACAAGGAATAGTATACGACAAACTAGGGGCAAAAGTCAAGATGGAGCTGGCTTTGGATTTGATGAAAACAAAGCTTGAAATTTTTCATTAATTACTTATATTTTCAAATATCTCTTTACAAATCAGCATTTCGTCATTAGAATATGGAAGTATTGTGCAAATTATAACGAAGTAAAATTTTTCATAAAAGGAGTAGAAAAATGAATCCAGTATCCCCATTATTTGAGAAGATCGATTCATCCATAGAAAAGAAAATCGATTTGATCAAGAGTAGTTATTTGCGTTACGCTGTACGTGCGATGATGGCTTGTTTATTCTTGACCCTCGGAACAGCTATTGCTTTTGCGATCGCTATGAAAGGTGAATCAATGGTTCACGGGTTAGGAAAAATTTTGTATGCATTTATGTTTAGCTGGTCTTTAGTCATGATTCTTTATATGAACGCAGAATTAGGAACATCGAATATGTTGTATATGACTGTTGGGGTTTACCGTAAACGTCTAAGTATTCCTTTGGCATTGAAAATTTTGCTTACGTGTGTCTTATTCAACTTGATCGGCGGGGTGATCTTCGGCTCGATCGTTGCGCTAACCGGACCTTTTCAAGGGCTGACCGCAGACAACTTTATGCTGACCTCGATCACTGCAAAATTAGAAAAATCCACTATCCAAATTTTAGTGGAAGCGATGTTCGCTAATATCGTGGTAAACACAGCCGTGTTGGTAAGCATGCGGATGAAAGACGATGCTGGAAAAGTCGCAGCAATCATTTTCATCATCTTCATCTTTGCTTTCTTAGGCTTCGAACACGTCATCGCTAACTTCCCAGCGTTTACCTTAGCTTTCTGGGCTTCAGGGGGACACTTGGCAGGCATGACTGTCGGCAGTGTGATCCATAATTTAGTTTTTGCCTTTATTGGTAACTATATCGGCGGTGGCTTGGTCATGGGACTTGGCTATGCATGGTTGAACAACTCAAAATCGACCTATGTCGACTAATCAGAACCTACAAAAAGAAGCAGCGATGCTTCTTTTTTTCTTTTCTCTAACATTTCTCTAGGAAGAAGCTATCATCCCTTAACGGAGCGTTGAAATCAGCGGTCATTTGTGTTAAGAATAAGTATGTACGGTTTTTCTTGCTGTTTTTTGTAAAAATGACCGCAACCAAGACCAAAATCTTAGTTACTTCTTAATAGAAAGCGAGCCTTAACCTTTTATGAATCGGAAATTCTTTGCCTTTGATATTGATGGAACCTTGCTTGACTCGAACAAACAGCCACTAGACAGTACGCTAAAAGCCCTTGACCTTCTGCGAGATGCTGGCCATTTCGTGACCGTTGCCACTGGGCGCAGTCGTTTTCACGCCCAAGACATTATTCGTTCATTGTCCTTTGATAATTACATTTTATGTAATGGGGCAGCCGCCTTTCTTTCGCATCAGCAGGTGTATAAAAATTTGCTCGATGAAACGCAATTGGCTGCTTTCGTGGCAGAAGCCCAAGAGCTTGGGATCGATACGGCCTTTGTCGGGATGGATACAGCGAAACGAGCGTCTTCGTTGGATATTGCTAAAATGGAAGCAGCGATGCATTCCTTTGGTGCCCAACTTCCTGAGCTGGACATGGACTTTCCTGAAGAAAAAGAAGTCTATCAAGCATTGGCTTTTTACGGAAAAGAGTATGAGCATTTTTTTGACGAGAAATACAGCAAACTGCGTTTTGTACGTTGGCATGAAAACAGTGTGGATGTCGTTCCAAAAGAAGGCTCCAAAGCAGCAACGATCTTGTGTGTCGCAGAACAATTAGGGATAGCACAAGAAGATGTGATCTGTTTTGGTGATGGCCAAAACGATCGTGAAATGCTGACTGCCGCAGGTGTCGGTGTGGCAATGGGCAATGCGGTCCCTGAGATCCAACAAGTCGCAGATATGGTGACCGCTAGCAATGATGAAGATGGCATCTGGTTAGCCTTGAAAGAATTACAACTGATTTAAAAAGGAATCCTTTAGACATAGCACAGTCGATTTGCGGCATCTGTGCTATGTTTTTTTGTTTTTTCTCGGTCGCAAAGAAAATAAATTGGTACAATAGAAAAAAGGGGGAATGCAGCAAATGAAAATCGCATTGATTGCTCATGATCGAAAAAAGGATGTAATGGTAAAATTAGTGACTGCCTATCGAGAAATTTTAGCGCAGCATGAACTTTTCGCAACAGGAACTACGGGGAAGAGGATCGAAGAAGCAACCCAGTTGCCTGTCCACCGCTACAAATCAGGGCCGCTGGGAGGAGACCAGCAAATTGGCGCCATGATTTCGCAAGATGACTTGGACATGGTGATCTTTTTGCGCGATCCTTTAGCCGCACAACCCCATGAACCAGATGTAACGGCATTGATTCGCTTGTCAGACGTGTACGAGATTCCTTTAGCCACCAATATGGGAACGGCAGAGATCTTGCTGCGCGGCTTAGCAGCTGGCTTTGCTGATTTTCGACAAGTGATCCACGAAACGGACAATCGTCCCCTGTCGTTATAAAGATAGTAGAAGAATTGAAGAAAAAGGACGTGCAGAATTGAAAGCAATCTTAAAGGATTTTTTGACCTATGCAAAAATGAATACTCGCTCGGATGCCACGAGTCAGACCATCCCAACGACGCAGGGACAAGTTGAGTTGGCTCTTTTATTGAAAGATCAGTTGATCGAGATGGGATTAGCGGATGTTGCTTACTATGAAAAGAATAGTTTTGTGATCGGACGTCTACCTGGTAATCCTGAAAAAACGGCGATCGGCTTTATTGCCCATGTAGATACGGCAGATTTCGAAGCTGAAAATATTCAACCGCAGATCCATGAAAATTACGATGGCAAGGATGTTTGTTTAAATAAAGAAAAAGCCATTTATATGACAACTGCTGAATTTCCTAATCTCAAAGACTATGTCGGCGAAACGTTGATCACAACGGATGGAACGACCCTGCTGGGTGCAGATGATAAAGCTGGTATCGCAGAGATCATTGATGCGCTGCGGATCTTACAAACGATGGATGCGCATAAGCGTGGCGATGTCTGGGTCGCTTTTGGTCCGGACGAAGAGATCGGGACTGGCGCTGATCGCTTTGATGCGGCGGATTTTCCAGTAGCATTTGCTTACACGATGGACAGTGGTCGCGTGGGCCATATGGAGTATGAAACCTTTAATGCGGCTCGTATCGATATAACGATCGACGGTACGAGTGTGCATCCTGGGACTGCCTATGGTCGTTTGGTCAACGCCTTGAAAATCGCGCATCAAATCGATGATGCCTTACCAGCAGAGGAAGTTCCTGAACGCACCCGCGGGTATGAAGGCTTCTACCTGCTGCACAATTTGACGGGACATATTGGTCGAGCAGAAGTTTCTTATATCATTCGTGATCACGATCATACGCTTTTTGAACAGCGAAAAGCCAACATCGTGGGGATCATTGATGAACTGAACACAGCCTATGGGCAAGAACGTATCACCTATACGCTGTATGATCAATATTACAATATGGGGGATTTGATCAAGAAAGATCCCCGCAGTATCGAAGCTGCCCGAGCAGGGATGCAAGCGATTGGCGTGACGCCGATCGAAGCACCGTTTCGTGGCGGGACCGATGGCTCGAAAATCACCTATAAAGGGATCCCAACACCGAACTTATTTGTCGGCGGTGAAAACTTCCATGGCCAGTATGAATTTATTACCGTGGAAGCGATGGAAAAAGCCCGTGATTTGATCGTGGCGATCGTAGAACATGTAGGACAAGAGGACACCACTGTTTCCTAAGAGAATTAAGCGACACGCTAGACTGATGCGAAAGAGTCTAGCGTGTTTTTTTGTTCTGCTGCAGGGAAGAACCGCAAGTGAAAGAACCTTTTTTTTCTGGACCAAAACCCTTATAATAGAAAAGAAGCTAAAAGAGAAGAGGAAAAATGTGTGCGGGTATTATTCATTGGAGATGTAGTTGGTTCATTAGGAAGAGAAACGATCACGGAGTACCTTCCAAAATTAAAAAAGGCGTATCGGCCACAGGTGACGATCGCAAACGGCGAGAATGCGGCGGCGGGTCGTGGGATCACTGGTAAAATCTATAAGAAATTTTTGCAAGATGGTGTCGATGTCGTGACACTAGGCAATCATACATGGGACAACCGTGACATTTTTGAATTTATTGGCGATGCGAAGAAAATGATTCGTCCAGCCAATTTTCCAGAGGGAACACCGGGCGTCGGCATGGTATTTGTGAAAGTCAACACCATTGAATTAGCGGTAATCAACATGCAAGCTCGCTCGTTCATGGTAGACCTTGATGATCCGTTTCGCAAAATGGATGAACTGGTTGCGATTGCCCGCAAACGCACACCGTTTATCTTTGTGGATTTTCATGGGGAGACCACCAGCGAAAAACAAGCGATGGGCTGGTATTTGGATGGCCGTGTTTCGGCAGTCGTCGGCACGCATACCCACGTCCAGACCAATGATGCGCGGATTTTGCCCCAAGGAACGGCTTATTTGTCAGATGTCGGCATGACTGGTCCTTATGATGGGATCTTGGGGATGAAACGCGAACCAGTCATTGAAAAATTTTTGACGGCGTTGCCGCAACGGTTTGAAGTGATTGAAAAAGGCCGCAGTATTTTGTCGGCTTGCTTGCTTGAGATTGATGAAGCCACTGGTAAAGCAAAATCGATCCGTCCGATCCAAATCAGTGAAGATCGCCCGTTTACAGAATAGGAGAAGCATGGAAGAGCAATTAGCCAAGGAACCACACGTTGCCCAAGAGCTGGCTGCTTTGCAAAGGCTCTTGTCTGATCATCCGATCGTTCAAGAATTTCAAGAAATTCAAGCACGAGCCTTGCAAAACCAAGGGCTATTGGAGCTGGAAGAAGCGTTGAAGCAAGCGCAAAAAGAAATCGTTCAATTTGAGCATTATGAGAAACCCGAAGCAAAAAAAGCTGCCGAGCAGCGTTATGCGTCATTGACAAACGAATACGAGCAGCATCCTTTAGTGGTTGCTTATCGCCAAGCGTTACTGCAAGCAGATGAATTGCTGCAATATGTCACGACGGAGATCCAAAAGAAAATGAATAAAGCCATCGAGGAGGATGAAACCAATGCCTCAAAAAACTAAAAATACCCCGATGATGGAACAGTATTTAAGCATCAAGGCTCAGTACCAAGATGCTTTTTTATTCTATCGTTTAGGGGATTTCTATGAATTATTTAATGAGGATGCTGTCAAGGCAGCACAAATTTTAGAACTGACGTTAACCAGCCGCAACAAAAATGCGGAGGAACCGATCCCTATGTGTGGGGTGCCTTACCACGCTGCCAGCAATTACATCGACACCTTGATCGAGCAAGGCTACAAAGTAGCGATTTGTGAGCAAGTGGAAGATCCAAAAACCACCAAAGGAATGGTCAAACGCGAAGTCGTTCAACTGATCACGCCGGGAACGGTGATGGACAGCAAAGGCCTATCCGCCAAAGAAAACAACTTTTTGACAGCTGTTTTGCAGCAAGGGGAGCGTTTTGGCTTTGCCTATGTCGATCTAAGTACCGGTGAATTAAAAGCAGCGCAATTGGAAGATGAAGAAGCTGTCGTCAATGAGGCCGCCGCTCTGCAAACGAAAGAAGTCGTTTTGTGCAGCGAGATCCCTGAGTCATTGCAAACAACACTGACCAATCGCTTGAATGTCGTGTTTTCTAAGCAAGAAACGTTGGAAGAAAATGCCGAATTTCAATTTTTAACAGAACCTCTCTCCCAAGAGTTAGAAAAAGTAGTCACAGGGAAGTTGCTAAGTTATTTGGCGATCACCCAAAAACGCAGTTTAGCGCATATTCAACAAGCCGTGGAATATCAGCCCGATCATGCCTTGAAAATGGATCATTATTCCAAATTCAACTTAGAATTGACGCAGTCGATTCGAACTGGCAAAAAACAAGGGACTCTTTTGTGGTTGTTGGACGAGACAAAAACCGCAATGGGTGGCCGTTTGTTAAAGCAATGGTTAGACCGTCCCTTGATCCAGCCAAAGAAAATCACTGCCCGCCAAGAAATGGTCCAATCGTTACTGGACAGTTTCTTTGAGCGAGCAGATCTGCAAGAAGCGTTGACGAAAGTCTATGACATGGAACGCTTAGTCGGACGGGTCGCCTTCGGAAATGTCAATGGCCGCGATTTGCTGCAGTTGAAATCTTCTTTGGAGCAAGTGCCTCTGATCGCGCAATTGCTGCAAGGCATCAACCGTGGCGAGTGGAATGACTTGCTGCTGGAATTAACGCCCTTAGATGATTTGGTTGCACTGATCGAAGCTGCGATCGATGAAGATGCCCCGTTACAGATCACGGAAGGCAACATCATCAAAGACGGGTTCCATCAACAATTAGATGAATACCGTACAGCGATGCGTAACGGCAAGCAATGGCTGGCGGAATTAGAAGCCAACGAACGCCAAGCGACGGGAGTCAAAAACCTGAAAGTTGGGTTCAACCGCGTCTTTGGCTATTACATTGAGATCACGAAAGCCAATCTAGTGAATTTAGATACCTCTCGCTACGAGCGCAAGCAAACGTTAGCCAATGCGGAACGGTTTATTTCCCCCGAGTTGAAAAAACTGGAGACTTTGATTTTAGAAGCCGAAGAGAAATCGGTGGATTTGGAATACCGCCTGTTTCTTGACGTCCGTGAAGAAGTGAAAAAGAGTATCACCCGTCTGCAAAAGTTAGCCAAAGCCGTCAGTGCGGTCGATGTCTTACAAAGTTTCGCCACAGTTTCGGAACGCTACCAATACGTGCGGCCGACAGTAGCGAAAAAACGAGCGGTATCGATCATCGACGGCCGTCATCCTGTAGTGGAAAAAGTCCTTGGTCACCAAGAGTACATTCCGAATAGTATCGTGATGGATGAAGAAACAGAGATCTTGTTGATCACAGGACCAAATATGTCTGGGAAAAGTACGTACATGCGGCAGTTTGCCTTGCTAGTCATTATGGCGCAGATCGGCTGTTTCGTACCCGCACAATCTGCAGAGATGCCGATTTTTGATCGGATCTTTACTCGCATCGGTGCCAGCGATGACCTGATCGCCGGTCAAAGCACGTTTATGGTGGAGATGATGGAAGCCAACCAAGCGCTGCGTCATGCAACGCCTAACAGCTTGATTTTGTTTGATGAGTTAGGGCGTGGGACTGCGACCTATGATGGCATGGCATTGGCACAAGCTATCATTGAATATATCCACAAAGAAGTTCATGCCAAAACACTTTTCTCCACCCATTATCATGAGCTGACGGTGTTAGATGAGGAATTGGCGCACTTGCGCAATGTCCATGTTGGTGCCGTTGAAAAAGAAGGCGAAGTCGTCTTCTTGCATAAGATGATGGAAGGGCCCGCAGATAAAAGCTATGGGATCCATGTAGCCAAAATCGCTGGACTGCCAAGTGCACTCTTACAGCGCGCAGCCACGATCTTAAAAGCGCTGGAAGAACATGAACCGACGGTACAGCCAAAACCCGTCGTCGAAGAAAGTCAGCAGTTGTCGTTGTTTAGTGAAGTATCTACGGAAGAAATCGGCGTCATCGATCAGTTGAAGAAATTGAATCTGTTGGAAATGACCCCGATGGACGCTCTGAATACATTGTACGAGCTGCAAAAACGAATTTAGAAAGAAGGTCAGCAGATGGGAAAGATCCAAGAGTTATCCGAACGTCTGGCGAACCAAATCGCGGCAGGAGAAGTCGTTGAGCGACCGGCTTCTGTCGTCAAAGAATTAGTTGAAAACGCCGTGGATGCCGGCAGTACCCAAATCGATATTTTTATTGAAGAAGCGGGCTTGCGTAAAATCCAAGTCATCGATAATGGCGAAGGAATTGCAGAAGAGGATGTCTTGACTGCCTTTAAACGCCACGCCACCAGCAAAATCCACAATCGGGATGACTTGTTTCGAATACGTACCCTCGGGTTTCGCGGGGAGGCTTTGCCTAGTATCGCTTCGGTTTCGATCCTCTCGATTGAAACGGCAGTCAAAGGCACCCAACAAGGCTCCTTTGTGCGCTTAAAAGGCGGCGCTGTTGAAGAGCATCTGCCTGCCAACTTGCGGCAAGGAACCAAGATCACTGTGGAAAACCTCTTTTACAATACACCGGCACGTTTGAAATATGTCAAGACGCTGCAAACGGAACTAGCGAACATCGGCGATATCGTCAATCGGATCGCCCTGAGCCACCCAGAAGTGGCTTTTCGTCTCGTTCATGAAGGCAATAAGATGTTGAGCACCACTGGAAGTGGGCAGTTAAAACAAACCATCGCAGGGATCTACGGGGTGGAAACCGCCAAAAAAATGATCGCGATCGATACTGAGGACCTCGACTTTAAAGTCACTGGCTTTGTGTCACTGCCAGAAGTCACCCGAGCCAGCCGCAACTATTTATCCACGATCATCAATGGTCGTTATATTCGCAATTTTGCTTTGAATAAAGCGATCGTTGCTGGTTACGGATCAAAATTGATGGTCGGTCGTTTTCCATTAGCTGTCCTTGAAATCAAAATGGACCCCTTATTAGTCGATGTCAACGTTCATCCGACTAAGCAAGAAGTTCGTTTGTCAAAAGAAGAAGAACTGACCAAGCTAATCAGTAAAGCCATCAATGAGGCGCTGCGGGAAATCAATTTGATTCCTAACGCCGCTGACAATCTGCGTTTCAAGAAAAAAGTGGCCGATCAGCCAAAAGCCCAGCAGCTTGGCTTGGAACTGGAGTCAGCAGGAAATTCGACTTCTGGGTTGTCTTATAATCGCGAAACAGGGAAATTTGAGGTGCAGGGCAACACTTATCAACAGACTGTGGATAACTCTGTGGAAAAACCTGTGGAGGAAGGTGGAAAACTTCCAGAAATGCCACAGGAATCTAGCGACAACCTGTTGGAAGAAACCGAGGAAACCTTTCGCAGTTTGGAAGAGACGCTGCCAAATAAGCCTGTCCGAAAACCATTTGTGGAAGGCCAGACGGAAACAAAAGCGTCGCTGCCAGAAGCGCCAGTCTTTCTCCCAGATGAGACGCCAGAGCTTACGGCGCAGGATCTGCAAAGTCAAGCGACTCTGCATCCTGAAATGCATGGGGATGACCGCAACTACCTAAAAACGGTCGAACGGTTGCTGGAAGAAGAACCAGCGAAGGAGCGTTTTCCCCAATTGGATTATTTTGGGCAGATGCATGGGACCTATTTGTTTGCCCAAAGCGAGGCGGGGCTATATATCGTCGACCAGCATGCGGCGCAAGAACGAATCAAATACGAGTATTACCGCGAAAAAATCGGCGAAGTGACCAATGACCTGCAAGAATTGTTGGTGCCGATCGTTTTGGATTATCCCAACAGCGATGCACTGCAATTACAAGAACAAAGCGACAAGCTGGCAGAAGTCGGGATCCATCTGGAATCTTTTGGGACCAATAGTTTCATCGTCCGAGCGCACCCGACTTGGTACCCTAGCGGTGAAGAAGAAGCCATCATCCGCGAAATGATCGATATGTTATTGACGACAGGAAGTGTCAGTGTCAAAAAGTTTCGTGAAGCAACCGCGATCATGATGAGCTGCAAACGATCCATCAAAGCCAATCACTATTTGAATGAAGCACAAGCTAGGATCTTGTTGCAAGATTTAGCGAAATGCGAGAATCCCTTCAACTGTCCCCATGGTCGTCCGGTGCTGATCCATTTCACCAACAGCGACATGGAGCGGATGTTCAAACGGATTCAAGATCCTCATCGAGCAAGGAGTGGCATGGAATGATTATTTTGGCTTCACAGTCGCCGCGGCGCAAAGAATTACTAGCAGAGTTAGTCTCGGAATTTGCGGTCATACCAGCAGATATCGACGAGTCGGTCCGACCAAACGAAGCTGCGATCCCTTATGTCCAACGGATGGCAGCAGAAAAAGCGGCGGCTATTGCGCAAACCTATCCTGAAGATCTGGTGATCGCGAGCGACACGACGGTCGTGGTGGGTGAAGAAATCTTAGGAAAGCCAGTCGACCGTAAAGATGCTCTGTCGATGTTGCGAAAAATGAGCGGACGTACCCATTGGGTGCATACCGCCGTCGTTTTGCAAAAAGGCAAACAGCAACGCCAAGCAGTGGTTTCGACGGAAGTTGTGTTTCGTCCTTTGACGGATCAAGAGATCGACAAGTATCTTGCCTTAGATGAGTACCAAGACAAAGCGGGCGCCTATGGGATCCAAGGGGCAGCCAAAATATTTGTCTCATCGATAAACGGCGATTTTTATACGATCGTAGGATTTCCTGTCGCTACGGTCTATCAGTTGTTGCAAGAGTTTACGGAGGAGGAATAAGGATGGATGTTTCTGGTAGTTGTCTTTGCGGCAAAGTCACGATCAACTTGACGGGAGTTGCGAAAGAAATCACGGTTTGTCATTGTAGTCTCTGTCAAAAATTTCACGGCGGACCGATGTTTGCTCTTGCGCCATGCGCTGAGGACCAGATGACTCTTCAAGGAGCGAAGTGGCTGCGACGTTACGATTCTTCTGAGTGGGCACAGCGAGGATTTTGCAGTCAATGCGGCTCGAGCCTGTTCTTTTACCTCAAAGAAGCACACACCTATTTTTTTGCGGCTGGGTTGTTTGGCAACATGCCAGAAGCTGTCTTAAGCGAAGAAATCTATACAAAAGATCAACCGCATTTCTACCATTTTGCGGAACCAACGACTCGTTGGCAAAAGCTACAAAACCCTTAAACAATTTGAGCAAGTCATTTTACATTCGCTAAGAAAAAAGGCATGATAGAGCATACAGGATGAGTCTAGAGGAAAAGCAGGTGAAAAAATGACAGATAAAAAAGAATTAAAAGAAAAATTGTCGCCAATCGAATATGCGGTGACCCAAGAAAATGCAACCGAACGCCCCTTTACTGGCGAGTATGATGATTTTTATGAAAAAGGGATCTATGTTGATATCGTCAACGGAGAACCATTGTTTGCTTCTACTGATAAATATGACGCAGGTTGTGGCTGGCCGTCCTTTTCGAAACCGATCAGTCGCCAAGATATTCAAGAAAAAGCCGATTTTTCTCACGGCATGCATCGGGTAGAAGTCCGCAGTAAAGAAGCTGACTCTCATTTAGGACATGTTTTTTCAGACGGTCCTCAGGACAAAGGCGGTTTGCGCTATTGTATCAACTCGGCAGCATTGAAGTTCATCCCTTTAGCAGAAATGGATGAAAAAGGCTATGGCGAATTCAAATCACTCGTTGAGTAAGTATTAGGAACTGTGTGCGAAAAAAAGACGCAGCAGCATGTCTCGTTTGAAAAAATGCGACTGAAACAACGGTTTTTCCTCCGTTTGTTTCCTGCTAAGCCTTTTCCTTCGTTCACAGTCCTTTTTTTGCCCTCTCGTCTGTGCTACAATAAAGGGAACATATGTACAGAAAGGAAAGCACATGTACGAATATATCATAGGAAAAGTAACGGATATCTTTCCGGCGTATATCGTCGTTGAGACCCATGGCATCGGCTATCAGATCGCTTTTGGCAATCCGTATTCATTTAGCGGCAAGTTGAACCAAGAAGTAAAAATCTATCTGCACCAAGTGATTCGTGAAGATGCTCATAGTCTCTACGGCTTTGCCACGATCGAAGGCAAGCAGTTGTTTTTAAAATTGATCAGTGTCTCAGGTATTGGACCAAAGAGTGCGTTAGCAATCATGGCCAATGAAGACCATACAGGGTTGATCACGGCAGTCGAAAATGGGGACGTCAATTATTTGACTAAGTTCCCAGGTGTCGGTAAAAAGACGGCGCAGCAAATGATCCTAGACTTGAAAGGCAAAGTGGCTGAACTGGTTGGAGAAGAAGCGATCGTTCCTCTAAGCGTAGCAACGACTGCTTTAGATGAAGCAATGGAAGCCTTGAAAGCATTGGGTTATAGCGAAAAAGAAGTCAAGAAAGCCGAAAAACAATTAGCGGCGAATACCACAAAATCGACGGATGAGTACTTGCGGGAAGCTCTCCGATTGATGATGAAAAAGTAAGGAGCAAGTAGACGATGGATGAACGAATTGTTTCGCCAGAAAGCACTGAACAAGAAGAGATCATCGAAAAATCCTTGCGTCCGCAAACCCTTGCCCAATATATCGGACAAGACAAAGTCAAGCAGGAGCTTTCGATTTATATCCAAGCGGCGAAAAATCGAGAAGAAGCGTTGGATCATGTCCTCTTATATGGTCCGCCAGGCTTAGGGAAAACAACGATGGCAATGGTGATCGCCAACGAGATGCAGGTCCAAATCAAGACGACCAGCGGTCCTGCGATCGAAAAACCAGGGGATTTGATTGCGATCTTGAATGAGCTACAGCCAGGGGATGTTCTGTTTATCGATGAGATCCATCGCTTGCCTCGTGTCGCCGAAGAAATGCTTTATTCGGCAATGGAAGATTTTTATGTAGATATCATGGTGGGGCAAGGGACAACGGCTCACCCGGTTCATTTTCCACTCCCGCCATTTACCTTAGTCGGCGCAACGACGCGGGCGGGGATGCTCTCGGCGCCGCTACGGGATCGCTTCGGGATCATTTCTCATATGCAATATTATGAAGACCATGATTTAAAAGAGATCGTGCAGCGGACTGCGTCGATTTTTGAAACGGATATCGTGGAAGAAGGGGCGATCGAAATCGCCCGCCGATCCCGAGGCACTCCACGGATCGCCAACCGGTTGCTTAAACGAGTTCGCGATTATGCGCAAGTGCAAGCGGATGGCTTGATCGATCGCGCCGTTGCTGATCAGGCATTGGCGCTTTTGGCAGTCGATCATGCTGGCTTGGATTATATCGATCAGAAATTGATCCGCACGATGATCGAATTGTATCAAGGCGGCCCGGTGGGATTAAGTACGATCGCTGTCAATATCGGGGAAGAAACCGAAACAGTGGAAGATATGTACGAACCGTTTTTGATCCAAAAAGGATTTTTGAAACGCACCTCGCGTGGGCGGATCGCAACGCCGTTAGCCTATGACCATTTTGGCTATCCGCAAAGAAGTGAATAGAACGAAGCAGCAATCAACGATAATTGCTGCTTTTTTGTGCTTTTGGTGAAACGTTTCTTTTTATTTTTTAATGATTTCTGAGAATCAATCGATGTTGAAAAAATACAGCGTTTGTGAAATTTGATTAGAAGGAAATATTTTGAAAAAGGATTTCTTCTGAAAAAGCTGATATGAAAGCTTTTTTATTTGTGAGGAACCCAACAAAATTTGTGAAAAAAGAAAAGCTGAAAAAATAATTGGAAAGGCTTGCATTTTCGATTGGCAGCGGATATAATCTTTTTGTAGAAACGTTTCACCAAAATGTGGAGATATAGGTAGTGTTGCGAGGATAGAAAGAAGGAGATTTTGTGTATGAGTAAACTGCAAAAGTTTTATAGTCAACGGCAGCTTCACTGGATGGTTTTTCCCGGCGTGGCATTTATGATCGTATTTAATTATATTCCGATCTACGGAATTATAATCGCTTTCAAAAACTATACGGTGATTGACACGATTTCATCAGCACCATGGGTCGGGTTAGAGAATTTCCGTATCATTATGAATGACAGTTTTTTCTGGGAAGCGGTTAGAAATACGTTAGCCATCAGCTTATTGAAATTAGGTTTAGGTTTTGCGATCCCGATTGTGTTAGCCATTATGATTTTTGAAATGCAAGATGGCCGCTTGAAGAAATTTATTCAAACGGTTTCATACATTCCCCATTTTTTCTCATGGATCGTGCTAGGTGGGATGATGATTTCTTGGCTGTCAACGAACGGCTTTATCAACCAAGTGCTGATGTCCGTAGGATTGATGGACAAAGGGGTCAATCATCTGTTGGATCCAAGCAAATATTGGTGGATCGCGGTCCTTTCTGATCTATGGAAAGAAGTCGGCTGGGGAACGATCCTTTACTTGGCAGGTATGTCGCGGATCGATCCAACGTTTTATGAAGCCGCACGAATCGATGGTGCCAGCAAGCTAAGACAGATTCGTTCGATCACATTGCCATTACTGACACCGATCATCTCCTTAAACTTGATTCTGAATGTGAGCGGTATCTTAGGGTCAAACCTAGATCAAACATTAGTTTTAATGAATTCACAGAACCAAAACCGTTCAGAAGTCATCAACTCCTTCGTTTATAAAATGGGGTTGACGCAAGGTGATTTCTCTTATGCAACTGCTGTCGGCTTGGGGATCGCGGTCATTTCCGTCATCTTATTGGTGATCACGGATCGAGTGACCCGCAAGTTGAACAACGGCAATTCAGTTATCTTATAGGAGGAAAAAACATGATCAAAAGAAAAGCAAAAGAAAACACGTGGTTTTACTTCTTCAATACCGTGATCTTGATTTTATTCTCATTGATGATCATCGTACCGATTTGGAATATCTTGGTTTCCTCCGTGTCTTCTAGTTCTGGATTAGCGGGCAACGGCCTCGTGTTATGGCCCAAAGGCTTTACCTGGGAAAACTATCGGAAAGTTTTTTCCGACGCAAGTATCCCCCGTGCCTTCTTGATCTCAGTGTTAAAAACGGTTCTTGGGGCTGCGACCCATACCTTGTTTTGTGCGATCGTGGCTTACGGATTGAGTAAATCACGCTTGGTCGGCCGCAACATCTATACAACGATGGGGGTCATCACCATGTACTTCAGTGGTGGGATGATTCCAACATACTTGCTGATTCGCTCGCTAGGATTACTGGATTCTTTCTGGGTCTACATTATTCCAGCCTTGTTCAGCTACTATGATGTCGTAATTTTAATGAACTTTTTCCGTGAGATTCCGCCTTCACTCGAAGAATCTGCGAAGATCGACGGTGCAAGTGAATTCCAAATCTTCTATAAAATCTTCTTACCATTAACGAAACCGGCCTTGGCAACCATCATCTTGTTCAACGGGGTTGGCCAATGGAACGATTTTATGACGACAAAACTGTATATCACAAAAGAGTATCTCTATCCGCTGCAAATGAAGATTTATGAAATCATCGTCCAATCCAACTTGAGTACGATGACTGAAAGCGGTAGTACCGACTTTATCGTCCAAGCAACGACCCGTGGGGTTCAGTTGGCTACGATCGTCATCACGACAGTGCCAATTTTAATTATATATCCATTGCTTCAAAAACACTTTATCGGCGGTATGATGGCCGGTGCAGTAAAAGAATAGAAAGAGGGATAGACATGAAAAAAGTAGTAGGCGGTTTATTGGCAGCATCAGCATTACTCAGCTTAGCAGCATGTGGCGGCAGCTCAGACAATGCCAGCAGTTCGGATTTTTCTATCAAAGATCGGTATGAGTTAGATGAAAAGACACCAGCATGGAAACTCGATACCAAAGAAGAACCAACCAAGATCACATGGTACATCAATTCAGACTGGACAGCTTTGCCATTTGGTGAAGATGTGACGACAGCCCAAATCAAAAAAGATTTGAACATTGATATTGAATTTATTTCAGGGGATGATTCGAAATTAAACGCTTTGATTTCAAGTGGTGATATGCCTGATATCGTGACGTTGATGGATAAAACCAGTCAAGCAGCCACAAAAGCTGATAGCTGGGCATACTCATTGAACGATTTAGCGGAACAATACGATCCGTATTTGATGAATGTCGTGACCGAAGATACCTTCAAATGGTTTGCTTTAGATGATGGCAAAACTTATGGCTATCCAAACTATTCCAACACAGCAGCAGACTACGAAAGCGGCAATATTCCCGTCAACGACAACTTTGTGATCCGTGAAGATGTCTATGAAGCATTAGGCAAACCAGATGTTTCAACTCCAGAAAACTATGTGAAAGTCATGAAAGAAATCAGCGAGAAATTCCCTGATTTGACACCAATGGGCTTCACAACGATCGGCGAAACAGCAGGACCATTCTTAGATAAATTGCAAGATTTCTTAGGTGTTCCATTAGAAGATGAAGATGGTGCGTTCTACGACCGTAATTTAGATGAAGAATATATCTCATGGTTGAAAACCTTCAATCAAGTGTATCGTGACGGCAACATCAGTGATGACAGCTTTACCGATGACGGTCCAACCTATGATGAAAAAGTAAAACAAGGGGACTATGCAACGATCTTAGTCGCAGGAACGAGCGGACAAGGTGGGAACTTCACTGAATTCATGAAAAACTCTGACACACGCTACATCGCAATCGATGGCCCTGCCAGCACGTCTGGTCGTGAAGCAACCTTGAACCAAACAGGAATCTCTGGCTGGTTGATCAACTACATCACAAAAGATGCGGCGGATCCAGCAAAAGTAACCCAACTCTTCACGTACTTGATCGATGAACCAGGACAAATTTTGACAAAATTCGGTGTTGAAGGCGTGACGTATGAATACAACGATGAAGGCAAAATCGATTACTTGCCAGAAATCAAAGAAATGGAACAAACCGACAACGAAGGCTACAACAAAAAATATGGTATCAGCCGTTTCAACTACTTTAATAATGACCGTGTCAATGCAATGAAAGTCAAAACCGAAAATGCGTTGACTCAAATGCAAGAGTGGGGCGAAGGCAAATTGTATCCACACTTTGTGATCGAAAATACGGATCCAGATGCTGGAACTGCTGAAGCACGTTCAAACACAGCCATCAAAACCAAAATCAACAGCACGATCATCTCATTGATCCGTTCAAAAGATGAAGGAACATTTGACAGCACACTAACCGACTTTGAAAGCTTCTTAGATTCAAACAACTGGGATGCAATCAAAGACATTAAAACTGAAAAAATGGCCGAAAACCGCGAACGACTAAAATAACCCCCATAGGAGAGGAAAGGAAGCCAAAAAAAAGACCTTTCCTCTCCTTTGCTTTGAAACACAGGTTTTGCGCGTACTTTGCGCAAAATCTGATGTTTCAAAGTACTAGGCGACTGCAGGGAGCGTAGTGACCGTACAAAGAATCACTGCAATTGGCTCACGTAGTGAGACATGCAAGCTGCAACCTGCAACCCAGAAAACTGTACGTTGAGAAACGACCCAAATTCACAAGAAGGCAAGAAACAAGTTTACGTAGCACCCGCAGCACAAATCAGCAAGTTTTGATTGGAGGATCATAATGAATCGACTATTTTCTTATGAAGGATGGTACTATCGGGTCTTTGCTTTTTTAGCAGATATGATCATTGTTAGTTTTCTCTTTATGATTCCAGCAATGACGCTGATTCTCGCAGGACCAGCATTGATCGCGCTGTATCAGACGATCGATCAATTGTACAAGGAACGGGATGTCCCGATTTGGCAGCGATACAAGCAAGCATTCTTAAGCAATCTCAAACGTGGGCTCTTCTTAGAAGGTCTTATTATTGCGTATGTCGCAGTCTTTGCTGGGTTGATCTATTCCTTGATGATGATTACACCTTACTTTGGCGTTTTAGCCGTGATCCTCGTTAGCTTGGCTGCGCTGTATCTCGTCGTGTTCGTTCTCTTGTACAGCTTGTTTGCCCAATCATTGCAAGAAACAGCAAAAGAAACGGCCTATGCGGTTCTTAGCAGTACGGCGAATGCGATCATTTTATTGGTGGTCCCAATCATTGTCTTTGTATTGTGCAGCAAAGTGAACCTATTCTTATTTGTTTGTTTAGGGATCTCAGGCTCAGCCTTTGTCCAAGTGTTGTTTTTCAATAAAGTATTAGCGAAGGGGGAAGAGACAAATGACTGAATCCACAGCGACGGATCGATCCTGTTTTTGGGCTTCGGTCCAACAAGAACTTGACACCCTTCCGCTAGCCTTTGAAAGAACCAAACAAGCACCTTTGCTGAAAGGGATCGATTGTTTTACGATTTCTTTTCAAAGTCTTGGTAATGAAACGATCTATGGGCATCTGCTGCTGCCAGAACAAGCGGCAGATTGTCCAATCGTGATTGATTTTTTAGGCTATATGAATCATGTGCAAGAACCGTTCCAATTTGCTCATTGGTTATTGATCGGCTGCGGCTGTCTTGTCATCGACAATCGCGGACAAGGGGGACGCACGCAAGATCAGGTTCCCTATGAGACCACGCAGCATGAAGCACCTTTTGGACGCGGCATCTTGAAAAAAGAAGATTTTTATATGAAGCGATTGGTCGCAGATAGTTTGCGCACACTAGAAGTCCTTCAACAGATACCGGAAATCGATCCGCAGCGCATTATTTTAAGAGGCGGCTCACAAGGAGGCGGCATCGCCTTATTGGTCAACGCATTAACGAACGTCCCGATTTTTGCGACGTTTGCCGATGTCCCAAGCCACTCCAATCTTGTCCATCGGATCGAACAAAAAACAGGAAGTTACCAGGTGATTCAAGAGTATATTGAACAATTTCCAGAAACGCGGGAAACGATCTATCAAGTCATGAGTTATTTTGATTTGAAGTATTTTGCTCATCAGATAACTGGTCCTGTTTATACATCGGTCGGCAGTGCTGATCCCATCTGTCCCATGGAAGATTTCTTCGTTTCCTATAAAAAGATTCCTGGACCGAAAGAATTGCGTATTTACTTAAATAAAGGGCATGGTGGCGGCGAAGCGAAACAAATCCGTCGTGAAATGCAGCAAATCACAAAATTACTCAAAGGAAATGAATGCAGATGAAAGCAGCAACCTACAATCTACGAGTCGATACCGACTATGACCAAGAATGGCAATGGCACTATCGATCGGAGGCGGTCTGCTCCTTGATCGATTACTACGACTGGGATGTTCTGGCGATCCAAGAAGCTCGTCCCAGCCAATTTGCGGATTTAGCAAAGTTAGCGCAGTATGCTTCCGTCACGGCTGAACGTGACGGTGATGGCTTAGGCGAAGGCATCGGACTGTATTATCAAAAAGAGGCTTTCGAGTTATTAGATTCAGGTTCGTTTTGGTTGTCATTGACACCGACTGAACCAAGTATTCATCCAGAAGCTGCGTATTCACGCTTATGTGTTTGGGCAGTCTTGCAGGAAAAAAAGAATCCGCCGTTTCTTGCTATCACGACTCATTTAGATAATATTTCAGAAATGGCTCGTTTTGAAGGGATGAAAGTGATCCTTGAGCAGCTGGCAGATCAGATCGAACGCTATCCTGTATTGCTGATGGGCGACTTGAATGCGGAGCCAACGGAGCGGGTGCATCGGTACTTAGAGCAGCATTTTCAAAATGCCAAAGAACATGGACAAAAGCCGCATCATGGGCCAAAAGGCTCCTATCAAAATTTTATTTATACGTTACCATGGCAAGAACTAGAAGAAATTGATTATATCTATACGAAAGGCTTCACGGTGGTCAAAACCGCCTGTCTAACGGATTCTTGTGATCGTCGTTTTCCCTCCGATCATTTTCCTTTAGAAGCAGAAGTCCAATTTGAAGAAAGCAAAGGATGAATAAAAATGGAACAGCAGAAATTAACCGAACTACTTTCAGAAATGACCTTAGATGAAAAAATCGATCAGTTGCTGCAACTGGCAGCGGCTTTTTATTCAGATAAAGCAGAAGAGAAAACAGGTCCGATGGGCGACTTAGGACTGACACAAGAAAACATCAACAATGCGGGAACAACGCTAGGTGTTTCTGGTGCAAAAGAAGCGATCCGCGTCCAAAAAGAGTATATCGCCAATAACCGCTTGAATATCCCGACGATATTGATGGCGGACATCATTCACGGCTTTCGGACGATTTTCCCGATTCCATTAGGATTAGGTAGTTCATGGGATTTGGCAGCAGCGGAGAAAATGGCGGAAGTATCTGCCAAAGAAGCAGCTGTTTCTGGCTTGCATGTGACCTTTTCACCGATGGTGGACTTAGTAAGAGACCCACGCTGGGGCCGTGTCATGGAATCGACGGGGGAAGATCCTTACTTGAACAGTCGCTTCGCTGAAGCCTTCGTCAAAGGCTATCAAGGGGATGATCTGCGAACGGATTTCAACCGCGTGGCTGCTTGCGTCAAACATTTTGCGGCTTACGGTGCGGCTATCGGTGGTCGCGATTACAACACGGTCAATATGTCAGAACGCCAACTGCGAGAAAGTTATTTGCCAGGCTATAAAGCAGCCCTTGATGCTGGTGCCAAGCTGGTGATGACCTCCTTTAATACGGTAGACGGCATTCCAGCAACGGCCAATCGCTGGCTTTTCCGCGATGTTTTGCGAGAAGAATTCGGGTTTGAAGGCGTTGTGATCTCTGACTGGGCAGCAATCAAAGAAGTGATCGCTCATGGCGCAGCGGAGGATGAAAAACATGCCGCTGAACTAGCCATCAAAGCTGGGGTCGATATCGAGATGATGACGACTTGCTACACCGATAACTTGAAAGAGTTGATCGCAGAAGGCACCGTTGAGGAAGCCTTAGTCGATGAAGCGGTGCTAAGAATCTTGACCTTAAAAAATGAGCTGGGGCTATTTGAAAATCCATACCGCGGCGCTGATGAAGCCGCTGAAGCAGCCACTGTTTTGTCTCAAGAACACCGAGAGATCGCCAGCGATATCGCAAAGAAATCAATGGTGTTGTTGAAAAATGAAGGTGTCCTGCCGTTGCAGAAAACCGAAAAAGTCGCAATCGTAGGCCCAGGTGCTCACTCCCGTGATCTATTAGGGGCTTGGTCTTGGCAAGGGAAACAAGAAGAAGTAGTGACTTTAGTGGAGGGTGCCCAAGCCTTGGGTGCGGATCTGTTGATCGGTCAAGAGCCCTTTGATTATTTTGCACCGTCTGAAGCGGCGATCCAAGAAGCGATCGAATTAGTGAAGGCAGCCGATAAAGTGGTCCTAGCACTAGGAGAGCAGGAATGGATGAGCGGTGAAGCTGCCAGCCGCAGCGACATTCGTTTGCCGCAAGCCCAATTATCCTTGGTTGAAACCTTAAAAGAATACAACGAGCAATTGATCGTAACACTTTATAACGGTCGTCCTCTTGATTTGCAAGGTGTGGATGCAGCCAAAGCGATCGTCGAGGCTTGGTTCCCTGGAACCGAAGGCGGAAACGCACTTGCTCAGATCCTGTGGGGAGAATACAATCCAAGCGGTCGCTTGAGCATGTCATTCCCAGAAACCGTTGGACAAGTTCCTGTGTATTACAACGTTGACAATACCGGTCGTCCTTATGAAAGTGCACCGGATGAAAAATATGTCTCGAAATATTTGGATGTCTCCATTTATGCCAAATATCCATTTGGGTTTGGCTTGAGTTATAGCCCAGTTGCGTATTCTGCGGTGACGTTGGATCAGCCGACTATGACCAAAGATCAAACGGTCACGGCTTCCATCACTGTTACGAACCAAGGAACAGCAGCGGTCTGGGAAACGGTCCAATGCTACATTCGCGATTTAGTCGGTGAAGTGGTTCGCCCAGTGAAAGAACTGAAAGGCTTTAAGAAAATTTGGCTAGAGGCTGGCGAATCAGCAACCGTTCAATTTGAGATCACGGAAGAACTGCTGCGCTATGTCCACAGCAACCAACAAGTAAGCAGTGATCCAGGGAAATTCCACATCATGATTGGTGGGAACAGCCGAGACACCCAACAAACAACCCTGCAATTAGTTAGGTAAGATAGGAAGGTTTCTATGACGAAAAAAATAGTGATGAATAACGCAAATACGACCGTGACGTTTTTACCAAACGGTGATTTATATGAGATCCAAAGTCACGGTGTGATGATCAATCAGTTGATCGGAAATGCGCTAGATGGTAGTTTGAATCAAATCTATCTACGTCTGCGTGAGGCGGGGGAGTTGTCCTTTATTCCCTTGATCGGTTCAAATGCTAACAGTGCCTTTGCCTACTCAGAAAAACAGCTGACTTGGACTGGGACGTACCAGTCCATCGATTACCAAGTTGATTTCCAATTGGCACAAGATTGCTGGTTCTGGCGGGTTCAATTGAGTGGTTCTGGGGAAGCGGAACTGGTTTACGGGCAAGACCTTGGCAATGCCGCCAAAGGTGCTGTTCAATCCAATGAAGCCTATGTTTCGCAATATATCGACCATCATGTTAGCCATGATAAGGATCGCATCGTGCTTTCCTCGCGCCAAAATCAACCACAAAATGGTCAATTTCCATTGGTGGAACAGGGCAGCTTCCAAGCCTTAAAAGGCTTCTCGACGGATGGCTATCAATTTTTCGGTCGCAGCTACAAAGAAAAGAATCAACCAGCTGCACTTAGCCAAGAAACGTTAGCCAATGAAGTGTATCAATACGAATTTGCCTATACGGCACTGCAAACGCAATGGTTGACGGTAAGTGAGACGCCTACGGAAATCGTTTTTTACGCAGCGGTCAAAGCCAATCAAGCGACGGCAGTCAATGAACCGCAGTTTGCGCTTGAAACGCTGAAAGAAACTTATCAAGCCTTGTCCTTTGACTCGTTGCAAGCAACGGCGCAGCCACGAAAAAACTTCGGTCGACCGCTCACAGGGCTGACATTTTCCACAGAAGAAATCAACGAGCGGTTCCCGCAGCAAGAAGCAGTGGAAATCGTTGATAAGCAGCTTTATTCCTTTTTTACCCCTGACTATCACCATGTCGTGTTGAAGGAAAAAGAAGCACAGATGGAACGCTCCCATGGGCATATTTTGATGAGCGGACAAGAGTTGATCGTCGATCACCCCATTTTGAGCACGACTGTTTACATGACGGGGATGTTTAACTCCCAAATCGTATTAGGCAATACGAACATGAATAAATTGTTGAGTAATAGCCGCAACTCATTGAATCTGTTCAAACGTTCTGGTCAGCGGATCTATCTGAAAGACGGCGATCAATGGCGGATTTTAACGATGCCATCTGCTTTTGAAATGGGCTTGAATTCGGCGACGTGGTACTACAAAACAGCGGATGATGTCATCCAAGTAACGACCTTCACGAAAGCAAACGGACGCACGATCGCAACCACCATCACCAGTGAAGCAGGACGTGCCTACACCTGGGCCATCACCAATCAATTTGTGATGGGGATCGATGAAGCCGCACCGACTGCTACTGTTACGCAAGACCAGCAATTGCTCACCATCAAAGGAACAGCGGATTCACCGATTGCGGAAACTTATCCAGAATTGACGTATTATCTCCATGCAGCTCAACCTTTTGAACTGACCGATGAAGCAATCTTCAATGTGGCCGCTGCTGATAGCACGACCGTATTGACCTTTGCAGAACAGGCGACGGTTTCCTTCGTGATCCAAGGCACACTGACTGGTGAACCCTTTGTTTCCGAAACGTTAGATCGCCAGCAAGAAGACACTGCCTATACGGCCTTTGTCGATGATTTGTTGAATCAGTTTGAATTGAAACATTCGCAGGCGGACGTTACATCCTTCAATCACTTGGCACGTTGGTACACCCACAATATGCTTGTTCATTACCTGTCTCCTCATGGTCTTGAACAGTACGGTGGTGCTGCTTGGGGGACTCGAGACGTTTCCCAAGGACCGACTGAGTATTTCTTAGCACTTAATCGTCCTGAAATGGTGGCGTCCATCATCGAGCATTTGTTTGAAAATCAATTTGCAGATGACGGCAACTGGCCACAATGGTTTATGTTTGATCGCTATGAGAAACAAAAAGCCGATGAGAGCCACGGAGATGTGATCGTCTGGCCGATGAAAGTCGTTAGTGACTATCTCAAAAAAACCAAAGATTTCGCGATTTTGGAAAAAGAACTGCCTTATACGGATCGCGCGACCTTCCTGAAAACCAAGACCAAAGCTTCATTGTTTGATCATTTGAAAAAAGAAGTGGCGTATATCGAAGCGAACTTCTTGGAAGGAACGTACCTGTCTTGTTATGGCGATGGCGATTGGGATGACACCTTGCAGCCAAATAACAGTAAGTTGAAGAAACAAATGGCCAGCAGCTGGACCGTTGCCTTGACCTATGAAGTATTGAAAAAATTAGCCAGCCAGTTGCAGGCATTTGACCCAGAGTATGCCAAACATTTAACAGAACTGTCTAAGGGCATCAAACACGACTTTGAAAAATACATGTTAGCTGATGGCACGTTGCCAGGATTTGTCTATATGGAAGATAGCGAGCACGTGGAACTGATGGTCCATCCGACTGACAAGAAAACTGGTATCCAATACCGCTTGCTGCCGATGCAACAAAGCATGATCGGTGAGCTGTTATCTCCCGAACAAGCCGATCATCATGTGGCGATCATCAAGGAGCATTTGCAATTTCCAGATGGGGTGCGCTTGATGAATCGTCCAGCGACTTATGCGGGTGGTGTCAGCACCAATTTCAAGCGTGCAGAACAAGCAGCCAACTTTGGACGAGAAATCGGTTTGCAGTACGTTCACGCCCACATCCGCTTTACCGAAGCGATGGCGAAATTAGGTCGAGAAGAAGAGACTTGGCAAGCGCTTGGGGTCATCAATCCGATCCAGATCGCTCAACGGGTCGAAAACGCGGAGATTCGTCAAGCAAATGCGTATTTCAGCAGTTCTGATGGCGATTTCAAAACAAGGGTTGAAGCCCAAGGAAATTTTGGTAAACTTAAGGAGGCAGCAGTCGGCGTCAAAGGCGGCTGGCGCATCTATTCTAGTGGACCGGGGATCTATATGAATCAGTTGATCAGCAATGTGTTAGGCATTCGTACCTTTGTTGATCACGTTGAACTTGATCCCGTCTTGCCAGCGGAGCTAGCAGGGTTGACACTGACGTATCGACTCTTTGATCGGCCGGTCGAAATCGTCTATCATTCGGCAAGTACGCCGAAAGTATTGATCAACGGGGAAGAAATGTCCACTGAGTTTGCGGAAAATCGCTACCGTCAAGGTGCGCTTGTCCTGAAGAAAGCAGCACTTTGCGCCAAATTAAACGAAAACCAAACCAATACGATCGATATTTATCGTTAAGAAAGGAGAAGCCATGGTAGGAATCAAAGATATTGCCCAAAAAGCGGGTGTCTCCATATCCACCGTTTCGTATGCATTGAATGGCAGTCCAAAAGTGACCGAGGAAACCCGCGCGCGGATTCAAGCGATCGCAAACGAATTGAACTATGTTCCGAACATGGCTGCTCGCACACTGAAACGCAGACAAACCAACATCATCGGTGTTTATCTCGCCGATTATGCC
Source organism: Enterococcus sp. DIV1279b (assembly GCF_050531515.1). Classification (NCBI taxonomy): domain Bacteria; kingdom Bacillati; phylum Bacillota; class Bacilli; order Lactobacillales; family Enterococcaceae; genus Enterococcus; species Enterococcus sp. DIV1279b. The sequence continues at coordinate 386,344 of NZ_CP172891.1, forward strand.
GGAAGTTTTTATGGGGAATTGCTAGATGGTATCAAGAAAGGGCTGGAACTTTTCGGCTATGAAATGATCGTCTGCAGCGGCAAGAAGTCACACTTGTTTATTCCTGAGCGGATGGTGGACGGTGCCATCATTTTGGATTGGACGTTTCCAGCAAAGGAAATCGAGCAATACGCCCAACGAGGGCATCAAATCGTCGTGTTAGACCGTGTCTTGTCTCATGAAAACATCCATCAAGTCTTGTTAGACAATAAAGGAGGGGCTGTGCTGGCGATCGATCGCTTGATCGCTGGACAAAGCCAAAAAGTCTTCCTCTTAGCAGGGCCAGAAAAAGGCTACGACAGTCGGGAGCGCTTGGAAGCCAGTACGAAAGAATTGACGCGCTTTGGTATTCCTTATGAAGTCATTCCTGGTGACTTCACGGAACCTTCTGGTTATCGAGCGGCAAAACAGCTCTTAGCAAATGATCCCCAGTTTCCCATTGATATCTTTGCCTTCAATGATGAGATGGCGATCGGGGTCTACAAATATGTCCGCGAGACCGACTATCGCATTGGAAAAGAGATCCGCATCATCGGGTTTGATAACACGGAATTAGGCGCTTTTGTGCAGCCGCGCTTAGCGACGATCTCCTATTCGAAACATCGATGGGGCATGGTGGCAGCTGAGAAAATCGTACAATCGATCCAAGGGGATCCAGTGGCGGACGAGCATATTTATACCACTTTTGTGGATGGCGGATCATTTATTTAATTGATCCATTAAAGGAAAAAGAGTTGAAAAAGCCTCAAACAGAGAACTGCTGGGCTCCCCGTCAAGTGGACAATGAAATAGAATAAAATTATTTTGACGACTGTCTACCGAAATTCGGTAGGCAGTTTTTATGTTTTTTACTTTGTTTAACCTCAACTTTGCTCGACTGGCCTCCTTCTTGGTTAAGCGGATTTATTCTATTCGCTTGTCCAAGAGGGGGAGTGATTAAGCTGCCATTAATAATTCTTGATGAACTTGGCTCGGTGTTTTGCTCTTCAAACATCGTTGATAGCGACCATTGTTGTAATAGTTCATGTATTTCTCGATCATTTCAACGAGACTTTCTCTACTGATAAACTTTCGCCGATAATATTTTTCTCGCTTAAGCATTCCCCAGAAGCCTTCCATTGGACCATTATCGGTACAACGGGCGACACGAGACATACTCTGCTTCATTTTCGCTTTCTTTAGCTTTGTGCAAAAAACTTTACTTGTATATTGAAATCCGCGATCGCTATGAAATAGCGGATGAGCGGTTGGTTCGGCGGCGACTGCTTGATCGAAGGTATCAAAGACTAATTTATTATCATTTTTGTCGCTGATGACAAATGAAACAATGCGACGATCGGCGAGATCGAGAATAGCGCTCAAATAGATTTTCTTCACTTCGGCCCCTTCATAATACTTGAATTCACTCACATCTGTTAGCCATTTTTGATTCGGTTGATCCGCATAGAACTTTCGATTCAAATAATTTTTCGCAATATGATACGGAGTCTTGGATGCCTTAGTGATACTATTGCCTGAATGCTTGATGGTTGATTGGATTTGAAGTTTGCGACAGATTCGAAGAATACGCTTGTCATTCACTTGAAAGCCATAATCATTCACGAGATCTTCACAGATTCTGCGATATCCTTTATCGTTGTCTGCTTCATAAATATAACGAACAAGGTCTGCCAACTGTTCATTCAATACCACTTCAGGCAGTTTGGGATTTTTTAACCAACGATAATAGGCCGATCTTGTGACATGGAGCAGGGTACACATGGTGTTAATTGGATAGCTTTTTGTCTCGTGCAGCTCTTTGATCGATTGGTATTCAAACGTATGACGAACTAATTCAAATCCCGCCTCCTTTCTAACTCGCTGACTTTTTTTAACAGGTCATTTTCCATTTCAAGCAACTTGATCCGTCGTTCTTGTTGAGCCAGTTTATCGCGCATTTCTTCTTCGGGTGTTCTGGCTGGTTTACTTCCCGCTCGTTGCCCTCGACGGTCTTCTAAGCCTTTTTCTCCCATCTCGTCGTATTTCAACACCCAGTTCCGAACTTGTTGGTAAGAGACTTGGTACTGAATCGCGGTTTTCCCATAGTCTCGACCGTTGATAATACAGTCATGCACAATTTTAATTCGTTCATTCAATGTTGTTTTTCTGGATTTACTCATTCTACTTCCACCACTTTCTGATTTGAAGTTTCTATGAGTATTATATATCTTTAACCAGTCTTCTAATTGTTTTTTGTTACGAAGCCCGTATTTCTTGGCGACAGCTCTTAAGCTACCATATGTTCCAGCTAAATAATCATGGACCGCATTCAGTTTCAACTCTGTTGAGTATGATTGATTCCTTTTTGTAGGGAGTAAACCTGTGGGTCCTTCATTCTCATAAAGAGTGATCCACCTTTCTATCGTACTGAAACTTACTTGTGCTTCTTTGGCCAGGCTGTTTATGCTAGCTTCATTTTTTAAAGCTCTTTCTACAAAAGCTAGCCGTTCTTCTGAACTTAATTTCATTTTTCCTCTAGACATACAAACTCCCCCTATATAAGCCACTTTATATTTCAGTGTCCTATATAGGGGGAGCATATCAAACACTGTTTGAGGCTTTTTTTGCGTTATTTCAAAAATAACTTTACTTATTTTATCAAAATCAGTGATTTATAAAAAAATAATAATTTTTATTTTGTTATTTTATATGCAATGGAATTTTTAAATAACGTTTTTTATTCATTTTTGATTATAACATTATCATTATCTACAGTCAGAAGATAGGAAGCGTTCTTTTAACTTATTATTTTAGGTCGTTAGAAAAGAGTTTTGTGCCGCTGAATTTTGTCAAATATTCTAACTTTTTATTTATTTTTCTCATCTTAATTTAATTATGAGTGTTGATTTATCCCTCGTTTTTTGTATGATTTATGAAAGAGAAAAGCAGTTTTTTGAAAAGAATCGATGATTCATCCTGATAATTTGCGCTTTTTTTCAATCGATGAGTAACAGATAGCTCTAAGATGTGGAAGTTACAAAAATCGGAATTATGAAAAATCAATTATAATCATAATTTTGAATGGAAGAAAAAAAGAATTATAATTCTCTTTCGCCAACTCGCTAAACTAAGAGTTGTAACACAGGGCGTGCACTGCGCGATACGTTTATTTTTTTAAGATAGGAGGGATAAAGTGAAACGGTTTTTAACAACTTTACTTGTTTTTCTACTAACATCAGGTCCGTGTTTTTCATATGCAATGGTAGTGGCACAAGCCGAAAGTGTTACAAAAACAAGTGAAGAACAAAGTATGTCTTCTTCTGACCCTGTCGTTTCATCGATCGACAGTCTGGAAGAGACGAACGAAACTGAAGTGCAAGCATCTAGTGAACCTGCTTCGACAGATTCGTCTACAGGAGCCACTGACACAGCTTCATCTGAAACAGAAGCTTCATCGGAAGCTGCAGAAGAAGTACAGGTGACCTTTCTGACAGACACGGAGCATCTATTTGCTACCGGGGAAACCCGCACTCAGATCAGCAAAAACAAAGGGGAAGCACTAAAAGAAAGTGAGTTGCCAGTTTTCGAAGATGATACTGCTTTTGAAGGCTGGTCGTTAGATGGCACGGTCTATACAAGTCAAGCGTTGACCGAATTGATTCTCACGGAGAACCAAACCTTAACTGCTGTTTTTAAACCGACGGTTAAGGCAAGAGCGGCGGACATCTCGTTGGCAGAGCAATCGATCAAAGAGATCATTGCAGAAGCCGATAAAACGAAAGTGATCGCTGTACCAAGCCCAGCTGGAGATGGATCAGCATATGCGGAATACACCAATAGTGCTGAAGGCATTCGTCAAGCGTTGTTTGATATGTATCAAAACGGCAATGGCCAAGAATTTGCTTTGTATGTTGGCTCGGGTGGATCGTTATCACTGCCAACGAATCTGACTTCAAAGACGATTCCAGCCACAGTCGATAATACGAACATGACTTTTTATGCGCTGCAAGGAAAAGTCAGCCGCTTGATCATCACAGGGCATAGTGATGATCCCATCACAGATGCAACAACGTTGACCACTGGGAGTCGCACGGTTGCACTTGGCACGGACATTTACTTCGGTTCTCATGTAGTGATTCGAAACCTCAACTATAGTGGTACGAGGATGTACATGAATGGGTATAGCCTTTCATTGAACGGTGGGTCCACCGGGAACGGTCTTGCGATTTATGGGGGAAGCAACAATGGCGACCTTTCGGGAAACCCAACAATCACATTGAATGCGACAGGTTCAGGAACTTGGAATATTTATGGGGGGAATCAAAACGGTGGTACATTGACCGGGAATACAGCAATTGTCGTAAATAATACAGTAGGTAATATCAGTACGATCGCTGGAGGTGCCAATATTGGTACGATTGATGGGAATACCAGTGTCACGATCAATCGTTTAAATGGCACATTAGGCAGTTATTATGGCGGTGGTCTTGGAACAAACGCTTCCAATACAGCCAATGTGACAGGCAATGTTGAAACGACGATTCAAACCACCAATGCAAGCTTCCGTTTAAGTACTTTTGCTGGTGGCGTTCAATATGGCAACATCAATGGAACGATCCGCAGTACGATCTCGGGTGCAGGCGGTTGGTCAGGGATATCCAATCGGTTTGTAGGCGGTTCATTTTATGGCAACATCGGCTCAGACCGTTCTAAGGATGCCATCGTGACCAACCTTGATGCCAGCAGCTATTCCACTGGACGGAGTGAATTTGAAGGTGGCAATCGGAATACTGGTACCATCACAGGAAACATCGTCAACACCGTGAAAGCCGGACCGAGTGCCAGCGTCGGCGGAATTGGTGATTTTAACGGCGGTGGGGGAAACAACGTTAGTACCTTGACTCAAAGTTCAATGGGGGCTTCGAATACGACGACGTATGACAATTATACTCCGGAACAACGAGCAGCACTGGCAGAAGCAGCGGCAAGTTTTAAAGTTTATGGCGATATCACTTCTCATCTAGTCAGCGGTTCCTTTTCAAACGGTGCGATTTATTCGACGGCAGCTGGTCGAGGCGGCTATGTTGAGGGAAATACGACGATTGAAGTTGGTACGATCACTTCGGATGGTAGTCCTGGGGGAGATGGGATTGCTTACACAGGATCCAGACCGACAAATCTAGATTACTCAACGAGCAATAAAACGAGAGGCTATTCATCTGGATGGGATATCGTTGGTGGCGGCGGTTATCCAGGAACAGCTTGGGATATCTATATTAAAGGGAATACCAAAACGATCTTGAATAACACGGTTGCTCGCTGGACCTACGGTGGTTCCTTCTCAGGTGTCATTGAGGGAAATTCTTCCAATACTTTGAACTCTGGGATCGTCGATACGCTAGAAGGAACAGGCTATACTGGACGCCGTGTTTACGGAGATGGACGAACGACCGTAAATAATGGGCAAGTAGACTGGTTTTTATCTGGTGGCGGCTGGGATGACTTATTAGTGACCGGCAATGTCGCAGTAACGGTTTATGATGGGGTGATCAATGCCTCACTCGGTGCCTCTTATGGTGTCGCTTCTTCCCACACCATTAACGGAAACTCAGATAATCGAGTGTTTGGCGGAAACTTCTCAGGTACTCCGCGTACAGGGTCTAATGGTTTTTCAGGCGGTGTTACGAACAATGGACGGTTATTAGGAAATGCCAGTTTGACATTGGATTTGAGAAATTACGATGGTGAGTTTGCCCTTCCTTCTGGAACGAACATCTCAGGCGGAAATCCGTTTAACAGTACGAATATCGTTGGGACCGACAGCTCCAATACGATTACATTGAACATATACACAAAGCCGGGGTCAGATGCACTGAATGGGGCGACGATCTATGGTGATGGCGGACGGACTGCTAGCAATACGAGAAGCGGCAAAATTTATATGAATATCCAGGCGGAAGGATCAAGTATCGGGAATTTATACACTACGTATTATTCCAATATTTCTTCCAGTCAAATTTTAAGAGATGTCGAGATGCGACTTCAAGGAGCCAAAAGTATCAATGGGATCTCAGGCGGAAACGCGTCAGATAATTTTACGAACACGATCGTAGCCAACAGCAGTAATCAAGTGAAGATGAACTTTGGTGAAAATGTCGATGGGACAGCTTCTTATCAAACTGATCCAATCGCTGTGACGGGTCTGGGGATCGTCAACTTTACCGAATTGAATGTGACAAACGGTATCAAGCTGATGGCCAATGGGGGAGACATCAAAAATGGCCGTTCAGCGACTGCTGCCAATCACGCAACGACCTATCATCAGTTCGGTGACATCCATCTTTCCAAAGATGCTGGTATCGGGATTACTTCCGCAACGAATTTGATTTCAGGGGCGAAGTTAACGGTAGAAGACAAAGGGACGATCGAGTCGCCGCCGGGAACGGGACGAATCAATCTGTCAGATTTCGCCACACCAGATACGGACAAAGATCACTTAATGTGGCTGAAAACGACGACCAATGATGCAGGTTCTCGAGTCAACAGTCAAGGAACGTGGTTTGGGGCGGTTAGTGCCTATCAAGTACTGACCATAAATCCAACTGCTGCTAATGCTGCAGCGATCACGCCAATCAATTTCAGTGGGATCGAAAAAGCGACTGGGAAAACCTTCATTGGGGACAACGATGTCACCAATGCAGCCAATGGGTACGGTATTGCGATACCAGGTTCGATCATTAACTACGAAGTCGAAACACCGGGAGTCGCGAATGGGATCGGTGCCATTAGTCACGATGTAACGGCAGTCAAAGAGAACAATACGCCGCTGACCTTGCAAGCATGGGGAACTGAGCAGGCGGGGACGCAGGTGCAAAAAGGGCGTTTATTGATTCCCTACACGGTAACGGAATTGCCAACATTGACGTTCACACCAGAAACCCATACGTCCGGTTCATGGGTCTATGGGGGTCAAATCAAATCCAGCAAGCTGGATAGCACGGATCAGCAGTTGACGGAACAACCAGATTCAGAACCAGTTGATTGGACGAGTCCTGATGGGGAATATAGTTACGATATCAGCGTCCGCTACTCAAATAAGGCGGAAGTCCAAGCACGCAATGTGATCCTTACAGAGCAAGAGGCACAATCGCTGACCAAAGAACAAGCTGTGACTTATCTCGAAGCTAGTGGGCGTCCTTTCTTTAAGGATACACTGACAGATGAGGTCTTAGCTGCGATTCAAGAACCGTTAGAAACAGCGGTCTATCGCAAACAAGCGATCACTTTTTCCGTAGGGGAAAACGATCAGAATCAGGCAGAAACTACCGTGAATCTGGTGGTGGTCAAAAATGAAAGTGTCATTTCTGCTGATCGGCAATTTGCCGTCTATGCAAAAGATGTCCGTTTGACCTTACCAGAAGCAACGGCACTGACAGATGAAGCCGCTTTGGCAGACTATACCCAAGCAACCACGATTTTTGCAGATAATCGGGCAAATGTACCACCGACTGTCGATCCGCAAGCTTTTGCCGCGATCCAGCAAGCAACGGAAGCTGAGCTGTTGAAAAATGTGTCAACGGCTTACCATTATGAAGCAGGCAGTCAACGGGCAGAAAAAGTCGTCAATGTCGCAGTTGCCGGCGAGCTTATTTTAAGCAGTGTGCCAACAGACTTTGATTTTGGGCAGCAGAAAGTTGCCACAGAAACACAAGATTATTGGCCAACGATCACAGGCGAGCTAGCAGTGAAAGATACGAGAGGGTCCGAACGGAGTCCATGGCGCTTGACGGTCAAAGAGCAACAGCCATTAACGGATGGGACAGATCAATTAACCGATGTCTTCCGCTTTGTGACAAACGGTCAAGAACAGATGATAACCAGTGGGGAAATGATCATCGAGGAAACGGAATTGACAGAAAATGGCACATACGTCGTGAACCAGCACTGGGGCGAAAGTCAGAATGAAGGAATCAAGCTTACCGTTCCAGTCGAACAGCAAAAAGTCGGGGACTATCAAGGAACCTTGAGCTGGCAGCTAGTTTCGGCACCTGGCAACCCATAAAGGCAGGAAAATAAATGAAAAAAATCATGATCGGTATTATTGCTGGCTGTCTATTAATGTTTCCTCAGCTCGTTTCAGCAGCCGAAGCAGGTGCCTATGACAGCAATGGCATTACTTCCTTTTTCGGTGTCTATGAAGAACCAGTTGAGGAGCCAGAAGAGCCCGTAAAAGAACAGCCAGGGAATAAACAAGTAAATCAAAAAGGCAACAACATTCTGCCGGCAACAGGGTCGGATCACTTTAATAGCTATCAAAGCAGTGGTCTTGTCGTTTTGTTGGCAGCAGGAATCATTTTAATCAAAAGGAGAACAAAAAATGAAAAAACTTTTCTTGACGGCAGGCATTCTATTGATGAGCACTGCTCTGTTACCAACAACCGTTAATGCCGCTGAATACACCTCAAATGGAGCAATCACTTTTGAAGCGGACCCGAATCCAACCAATCCAGTTGATCCGACCGATCCAGAAAAACCAGTGGATCCCGTCGATCCAACCGATCCAGATGGACCAAACCCTGGAACAGCTGGACCATTATCGATCGATTTTGCTTCAAGTTTTCAATTTGGCAACCAACTGATCACTTCCGAAACAAAAGATTATTACGCACAGCTGCAAGAGTTCACAGCTGGCGCTGCTGGACCAAACTATGTGCAAGTAACAGATAAACGAGGAACGCAAGAAGGCTGGTCATTGAGCGTTGTGCAAAACGGACAATTCAAAACGGCTGATGACGAAGAACTAGTCGGGGCTTCATTATCGATCGCCTCAGGTGCAGCAACTTCGGTCACCGATATGCAGTATGCACCAACGGTTACGGCAAGTCATACCTTTGTACCCGATAGTGAAATCACATTGGTCAACGCACCTGTCGGAAAAGGAATGGGCACTTGGATCTACAAGTTTGGGAACGATGCAACGGAAGGGTCAACGGCAGTAAAATTAAATGTACCAGGCAGTTCCGTAAAATTAGCCAAAGAGTATCGGACGATATTGACTTGGAATTTAAAGAATGTCCCTGAAAGCAATTAAAATCACTGATTTTCAGTAAAACAGATAAAGGAGTGTCAAATAGAAATGAAAAAAACAGCATGGGTCTTTTTAAGTCTTGCCGTATTGGCAGCAGCGAGTGCAGCAACTGAGGTTTCAGCAGCTGAAGCGGCTTCTTACACCTCAAATGGGGCGGTTGATTTTATTCCAAATACCGATCCGACGAACCCAGTCAATCCAGAAAATCCAGATCCAGAAAACCCAGTCAATCCTGTGGATCCAACCGATCCAGATGGACCAAACCCTGGAACGAATGGACCATTATCGATCGATTATGCCTCTAGCTTAGATTTTGGTGTCAATAAAATCTCCAATAAAAACGAAGTCTATTATGCACGAGCACAAGGGTATTTGAATGACGATGACACAGTTTCTACATTAAAAACTGCCAATTATGTTCAAGTAACGGATAATCGCGGTAGTAATGCTGGTTGGCGGTTGTCTGTGAAGCAAAATGGTCAATTCAAAAACGAATCGACGTTGAATCAAGAATTGACTGGTTCTGTCATTACCCTAACAAGTCCTGCCGTTAAATCAAATGCGATCGGCGTTACTGCTCCAGTGGCAGAAGCGACGATCATATTGGATGCAGCAGGTGCTGAATCAGTGGTGATGACCGCAGCAAATCAAACGGGTGCTGGAACATGGGTCAACGCTTGGGGAAGCGTTGAGACGGTCACTGAAATAGATAAGGATGGCCAAGAAGTACAAGCAGATGTTACCAAAGCGGTCGCACTTTCTGTACCCGGCAGCACACCAAAAGATGCCGTTAGCTACACGACTACACTAACTTGGGTATTATCAGATACACCAGGAACGGAAGGATAAGGAGTATAGACATGAAAAAAACACTAGCATTTCTCTCAGTATTAGGGCTAAGCTTCGCTGCTCCTGCGCTGGCACAAGCAGCGGACAGCGCAGAATACAATTCAAACGGACAGATCACTTTTGAACCAAATACAGACCCAACCAATCCAATCAGTCCAACAGACCCAGATCCAGAAAATCCGATCAAACCAGTTGACCCAACGGACCCAGATGGACCAAATCCAGGAACCAACGGACCGTTATCGATTGATTTTGCTTCAAGCCTTTACTTTGGTACGCAAAAAATCACCTCAAAAACAGAGATCTACCATGCGGAAACCCAAAAATACGTAGATTCAGCAAATGTGAATCAAGAAGGACCAAATTTTGTCCAAGTGACAGACAATCGGGGAACAGAGAGCGGTTGGACATTGAATGTTCGCCAAAATGGTCAGTTCAAAACAGCAGAAGATCAAGAATTGACCGCCGCGCAAATTCGTTTGACGAAGGGAACTGTAGTAACACCTTCCTTGTCACCAAAACCATCAAATGTAAGTTCAACGATCACATTGAATCCAAATGGTGCTCAATCCTTAGTGATGAGTGCCCAAGATGGCGAAGGGGCAGGGACCTATCTAATGAGCTGGGGCGATAGTTTAGCTGCAGCTATGGATAGCATTGAGTTGGAAGTTCCAGGCTCAACGACAAAATATGCCAGCCAATACAACACCACGTTTACTTGGTTACTGACAGACACACCAACAAACCCATAAGTACCAGCTTTCTCCTTGAACCCTTTCGTGGTTTAAGGAGAATACATAGAAAGAAGGGACATCCATCATGAAAAAAATCAACCAGCTTTTGGCGCTCCTATTCGCAAGTATTTTCTTTTTTGTACCAACGATAGGAACCGCTTCTGAATTTAACTTTGCCGTCAATCCCGTAATTCCAGAAAATCAAATCGATAAAGAAAAAACGTACTTTGACTTGAAAATGGCGCCGGGTACGGTACAAACCGTTGAAGTTCAATTGCGTAATGACACCGATCAAGAGGTCGTCATCGCACCAGTGATCGCTTCAGCTACCACAAACTTAAACGGAGTCGTGGAATATGGCGAAAACGACATCGAAGCGGACGAAACCTTGCCTTATGATATGGCTGATTTGATTGAAGTGGATGAAGAGATCACGATCCCCAAACAATCCCAAATCACCTTGCCCTTAAAGATCACCATGCCTTCAGAATCCTTTGAAGGGGTTATCGCAGGCGGATTGACCTTAAAAGAGACGACAGAGGAAACCGATACTGCTGACAGTGAAGAAGAGCAAGGGTTAGCTATCAAGAATGAGTATGCCTATGTCGTTGCGATTTTACTGCGTCAAAACACAACAGAAGTTTCACCGGATCTAAAACTGCTGGATGTTGGACCAGGTCAAGTCAACGCCCGAAATACTATCAATGTCACTCTTCAAAATCCTGAAGCAGCTTACTTGAATTCATTACGCCTGATCAATGAAGTGAAGAAAAAAGGTGATAGCGACGTCTTGTATTCTTCGGATACCTCACGAATGCAAATGGCACCTAATTCCAACTTCTCGTACCCAATCTCTTTAGAAGGACAACGTTTAGAAGCAGGGACCTACGTGTTGACTTCCGTTGCCTATGGTGGAAAAAGCGATGAAGGACAATACAAAATTGAAAATGAAGAAGGCGAAGAAGAAAGCTATCTCTATAAATGGACCTTCGAAAAAGAATTTACAGTGACGGGAGAGGTCGCACGTGATCTTAATAAGAAGGATGTGACGATCGAAACAGATTACACATGGCTTTACTTCTTGATCGGCGGACTGTTGCTACTACTCGCCTTGCTGCTGCTTTTATGGTACCGACGAAAGAAAAAAAATGAAACGGATGAAGCGTGAGCACCTTGAGAAATGCTTGATCGATGGGTTGATCATCGTAGGTATTCTTTTGCTGGCACTGCCTTTTCTAAAAGAAAGCATCGTCAGTTGGCAATTACGCACCACGCAATTGACGATAGCCACCCAGCTGCCGGCAACGATCCCAGAAGAAGAAACGATCCAAATGCCAGCTCTGTCAGATGTAATGGCGCCTCAGCCGACAACGATCACTGGGTACGGCTTTGTCGCAATCGAGGCGATCGATTTCCAGCAGCCGCTGTTGGTGGGACTAACGAATCAACAGCTGCTGAGAGGCGGCGTCGTGATGTTTCCCGAACGTTCGTTGAAAAATAGCAATTTTGTCGTTTTAAGGCATCATCTTGGGAGACAAAGTTTGTTATTTGGTCAATTGCTAGAAGCACAGGTGGGGATGGAAGTATCAGTGACCTATCTCGAGGAGAGTCAACAGTATATCATCACGGATAAAAAAATCGTAGACGAGTCGGACTTGTCGGTGCTAGAGGAAGAACAGACACCAAAATTGACCTTGATCACTTGTCCTACGCCTACTCGAACAGAAGAACGGTACGTGCTGACAGCAATTCCTGTTGAGCAGGCAACTGCCGATCATCCACAAAAACCAGCGGCGACAATCAGCACGCCGAAAGCAGCAAAAGTGATGGTTGAAAAACAAGAAACGGTATGGAAACAACAATCAATGAAAAATTGGTTTCTTTTATTTGTTATTTTATTTATAATTAGTGGATGTCTGCTGGGCGCCCATAAGTTGTTGGACCGTTCAGCGTCGTAGAAACATCATCAGAAGATGCGCTGATGATAAGGAGGGTGAATAAAATGAAACGCAGATTTGGCTTTGTCATTGGTGCGTGCATGATTATCGGAATGATCGATCTTGTTACAGAACAAGTCGTTTTTGCGACCATTTATAATCCGCTGGACCCCTCAGAAGAAATCGTCCCCACGGACCCACCAGAAGAAATACCAGAAAAAGTGGAGGAACCGCCAACTGAAATGGAAGAATCCAAAGAACAACCCGCGCCTGAACCAGAAACCGTTCCGAAAAAAGAGCCGGAGCGATCCTCACTGTCAGAAAGCAGTTTTTTGGAAAAGCAAAAACATTTTGCCCAACGAGTCATGCTGGAGGATGTCTTTGCGCCGGATCGTTTGAACGTCGATCTAGCACTGCCAGGAAATAATACAGATGGTGATGGCGATGATAAGCCTTCTTATCTTGCCAGCTTGTGCTACTTATTTTCAGGAAACGTCCTTTATGGCCAAAAAAACAATGGAGGCTTGAAAACGCATGTTTGTGACATTTTTGAATAAGGCGGACAAACGAAAATTGGTGATGCTGCAATATTTGGAAAACGCAGTCGCTCTTTCGGAAACGAAGGAAACATTGATGGATCAATTGACCATGTCAGAATTTTTGATCAACAAAACCGTTCAAGAATTGAATCTTGATTTTTATGAACTCGGATTGAACGAGGAATTTGAGATCGTGACCGATGGGACGGTCATTAAACTGAATGCCTCGGGGCTGGCAACTTCCGATACACTGCTGACCTATTATTTGGATCAAGCGTTGAAATTTTCCATGTTGAAAGAATGTTTTTTTGAGCAATTGTCTTCTTTATACGAATTTGCCACCAATCACTATTTAAGCCATAATCCCGTCTATAAAGAATTTAAACAGTTCAAACTGATCTTGAAAGAATATGATATTGAAGTGACGAAAGAATTTCAGCTGGTTGGGGAGGAAAGTGAGATCAGGGAATTTATTTTTCTCTTTTTTATGAAGGAATACTATCTGAATCATTCGCCTTTTCCAAAAGAAATCCTAGAAAAAGAAAAGACCTTTGATCGTTTTAATGAAAGCACCTGGCTTAAACCAGAACATTCTGCTCGCATGCGGATTCGCAAGAAACATTATCTAGGAATCGTTTTGGCACGGATGACGAATGGTCATTACCTGCAAAACAGCGTGGAAAATGATTTAGTCTTGCCCAAACATCTCGTGATCATTGAGGAATTGAAACGCTGGCTGCAGGAGATTTTGACGATCACCGATCAAGAAGTGCTAGAGCGTGAAGCTCGAGATATTTTGCGCTTTTTGATCGTTGAGGGCTGGCTGATCGACAACAATAGCTACATCGATCAAGAACAAACCTATATCCAACAATTAAACGAGCATTTTATTCAAGCCGTCCAACAGCAGTTTTCCTTAACCGCGGGCACGTTGGCACTTCTTCATGCTGAAACGACAACGATCCATTATCAGCTCTTGTCGTTTTCCTTTAGTTCTCGCTATGAATACCAATATATGGATGTGACGTATTTTCTTGAAACCTATCCAGAATATGCTGCCTTTTGCCGTAACTATCTGGAAGAAAGCCGCAACCGGCCGATCTTATGGAACAATAAAGAGTTTTTGTTTTTCAGGTACCTGATTCTGTTGATTTCCACGATTCCGCTAAAAGAGATTTTGGTTCCCTTGTATGTCTGCGTGGACTTTTCATTTGGCGATTCCTACAATCAGATGATCCAAAAGAATATCGAAAAAATCCTCGATTTAAATGTCCAATTCCAAAGTTACCCAGATGATCATACGCATCTGATTCTTTCAAACTTACCCTTTTATGGTGCATTGGGGATCGACCATATCTTATGGCTGGCACCACCTAGACCCATCGACTGGGCCAATTTCACTGAAAAAGTCAGTGTGATTCGAAGAGAACAGTTTCAAACCAAAATGGCACAATGAGCAACCCGCCGTTTAACTATCGAAAGCAACGTCTGCCTCAAATGGAGGCAGGCGTTTTTTGTAGAAACCTGTCCTATTTAAAAAGCGCCCAGGAATCTATTGCTCTGATGAAGGTTTCGGGGAAGGTCTGTGAAAAAGGACCATTTGATAGGATTTTTTTTTGCAGGAAAATTTGGTATGATAGAAAGAGAAGAAAAAGAGGTGCCCTATGATGGATGGGAAACAAACGAAGGCTGTGATTGGCCAGACATTGATCACCCTTTGTGAGACCAAAGAAGTGAATAAAATCAGCGTACAGGAGATCGCCGAAAAGGCGCAAGTCAATCGGCAGACGTTTTACTACCATTTTCCTGATAAAAAAGCTTTGATCCAATGGATCTATCGGCAAGATGCCCTGATTTTTTTGACGACAGAAGATGTCTCCCTTGATAACTGGGAAGAAGCCGCCTTGCGCATGCTGAAAGCAATGAAACAAGCGCCGGCCTTTTACCGCAAATCACTGGCTTATGACCGCGAAATCTTAATGAACGGATTTCTACAGATCACAGAACCGCTTTTTCAGCGCTTGTTCTTGGAGGTCGATCAAGAGCAGCAATTGACGAAACAAGACATTCTATTTTATAGCCGGTTCTTTTCCTACGGCTGCGGAGGCATTTTGGAAAATTGGATTCACAACGACTTTCCAGAGACCCCCTTAGAGATTGCAACGCAATTGTTTCGTTTGGCGAAGGATGTGGAATTTTTTGGCCACCAAATCTATGAAAAAGAGGAGCAGTGAGCGATGACGAAAGTTTTATTTGTTTGTTTAGGTAATATTTGCCGTTCCCCCATGGCAGAAGCTATTTATAAAGCAGAAATAACAAAACGCAAATTGGATTGGCAGATCGATTCGGCAGCGACCAGCTCATGGGAAGTCGGACATTCTGCTCATCCCGGAACCAAAAAAAGATTGCGTCAAGCAGGCTTATCCAGCGAGGGACTCATTTCACGGCAGATCACAGAAGCAGACTTTGCCAAATTTGACTGGATCATCGGTATGGATCAAAGTAATGTTGAAACACTTCAAGCGCTGGCACCTGCCGATACCACCGCAAAGATTCGTTCGTATTTGAGTGTTGTTCCTGGCAAAGAAACCGCGGAAGTACCAGATCCTTATTATACAGGAGATTTCGAAGAGACCTATCAACTGCTACAAGAAGGAATTCCTTTTTGGCTAGAGGTTATTTCTTCTGAAAAATAAGGCGTGTTCGCTTGTATTTTACCAAAAATTTGCTAAAATAGAACCATGGAAATGCGAACGTATGTGTGGTTTTTATAAACTGCTGCAACGCGCAGAAAGGAATGTCCAATGGAAAAGAAACCATCGCCCATCAAACAATTGGGCAAACTCATTGTGATGACATCCACAACGTTGCTGGATACCTTTTTCAGTGATGATGCTGACAAGAAGAATCAGTCTGAAAAAGTCAAAGAAATCCAGCGAACGCTGCAAGAGGCAGCCGCTGCCAAGCACCTGGTCGTGCTGCAAGTAAAAACAGAGAAATTGGGTGGTTTTGAAACCGTTACCGGCTGGATCGTCGGCAAAACGGTAGCAAAAGAACAAGTTGTCTTGAAATTACAAAGCGACCGTCAGCAGCTGCGGATTATTCCCCTGCATCATGTGCTGAAAGTTAGCACCTTGAATACAAAACCTGGCTTGTAGACAAGCCTGTGCATAGCAAAAAAACCGCTGCGTCATTAGACACAGCGGTTTTTTTATTGCTGGTTAAGCGTGCTTGTTTTTGACTTCTGCGAGTCGCCAAGCGGTCATCACAGCGATCAGTTCGTAAGGGATCGGCTGTGCAAAAGGAAACTGAACCGCCCCTTTACTGGTTTTGTAGGGTTGTAGGTCTTCTGTGAAGGCCGTGATCGCAGAAGGCGTGGGATAAAAGCCAAGATGCTGTTTGGCGCAGGCAAAATGCACGATATTTTCTCCCTGATGATAGGTAGGCATTTGATAACTGATTTTTTCAACCGCTTCAGGTAAAACGGCTTTGATGGTTTGACGGACCTTTCTTAAAATCGCTTGTCGTTCTGCTGGAGCTGTTGCAATGTATTGGTCAACTGTCGTAATGGCTTTTGTCATAGGACACCTCCTGCCTTTAGTATACGGCAAACCCCGTAAGAAAAAAAGGAGCCTGTCAGTGGGTAGCTGACAGGCAAGGAGTAAAAATGAAAAGTGTTAGTTAGGGTTGTTTGTTGGGTTATGTATACTATACTGTTCAAATATGAATTTTTTGTGGAGAAAAGATTGGAAAGTGTTTAAGTTTGCTGGCTGCGAAAAGAAGCAAAAAAAGACCCGTCGGTGGGTGGCCGACGGGAAGGAGTTAAAAATGAAAAAGTGTTAGTTAGGGTTGTTTGTTGGTATACATAGAGTATACGAGATAAATATGAATATTTTGTGACAAATCTTTTCGGAAGTTCTTAAGAAACCGTAACGGTTTGATTACAGAGAAAGGTTCTTTTCATCAAAACGGTTTTTCAAGGTACGATACAAATCAATGTATTGCCGATCATCTGCCGCATAATCCCAAATATAACTCATTTTTTCTGGTTTGAGTTTTTTCATCAACTGATTGGAACTAACGATGACATCATAGTTTTCTTGCTGGTTTAGATCATAAGGTTCTGCTGCTACGAAGGTCAAGTCATGTAAGAATTGATTCAATCCTTGAACGACTAAGAAATTGTCTTCTAACGCAACCCCTACCCGTAAACGATTCGAATAACGGATTTGATCATAAAACGGTAGCAGGGCGTGGGTATACATCGTTGCCATCTGCTCTTGGTTTTCATCGTTGATATAGTCCACCGCGGATTCTTCACGATAACTCGTTAAGAATTCATCGATTTTTTGCTGCAGCTGCTCTTCAGCAGACCCGCGATTGATCGATGGCGTCAGCAAGCGATAGATATTTGGAAACGGCTGACGGAAAACGTAGTTGCCGAAAGTCACATTGATTAAATTACCCACGACCAATGGCTCATCTAACAGGCCAGGTTGTGAAGCAAAGAAGGTTGCTTTCATCTCTGCTAACAAGTCTGCGACTAATGGATAAACTGGGTTTTGTTTGCTTGAAAAGAATTGCAAGGTTTGTTGCAACGCTTCTTCTTCAGGACTCAAATAGAATGGGAAGATTTGCGCCATCAAGTAAATAAACCCTGATTCGCCTTTTAATTGTTTGTCTGTCATTGAAACTTCAGGATCAACGACTTGTGTCAAACGCTCAAAATCGAAATATGGATTATTTTTCATTAGGAAATTGTACCGCTTGTCGTATTTGGCAAAATTTCCTTTTTTGATTCGTAAAAGAATCAAGGCGGCGAAATACTTCAACTCTAATCGGCCAAGATAAGAATGAGTCATTGGGAAGTACTCCGTGAATCGATCCACCATTTTTTCTGTCTCACTCTCAGCGATCGCAAATGGCCATTCTATTCCACGAGTACCTAACCAAATGATATTGAATAGGGAGAGCCGCACAAGACGCTCATCGCCCACCAAGTTTGATTCAGTGTACGTAAAGCGAAGCTGAAATTGCTTCAAATGTTTTTTTAGATGTTCAAATTTGCGAGACACCGTTGAACGACTGACATCGTATTTTGCACAAAAATCCGTGATCGTAGGATGGTCTTCATTCAGCATGTAAAGAACATATAAGAACGGAACGCTTTTATTCAATAAATAGAAGCGGTATTCATCGATCGTTACCGCGATATTCTGAGGCTGTAATTTACCGCCACGACCGAGTATCGACATATGATCCGGAGTTAACTCAGTTAGATCTTGGTCGATCTCAGTCAACTCTATAAAAGCTTGTTGGTAGCTTAACTCCATTTCCTTTGCCAATTGTGCGATTGGGTGGCTAGGGTTTTGCAGAGTCAGCATACGCCGGAATATTTTAAATTTAATTAATGTTTGCGGGTCCATCATAAGTTCTTCATAAAACATAGGTATCCTCCTTTGTGGCTCTATTGTATCTTTTTTTTACGAAACTGTCAGTCTTTTTAATCAAAAAAATAGCCTACCCTTTAAAAAAAGGTAGGTTA
This sequence comes from Enterococcus sp. DIV1279b, assembly GCF_050531515.1. NCBI lineage: Bacteria > Bacillati > Bacillota > Bacilli > Lactobacillales > Enterococcaceae > Enterococcus > Enterococcus sp. DIV1279b. The sequence goes on from NZ_CP172891.1 coordinate 405,054, forward strand.
TTTTCATCTTTTTAACTAATTTAGGCTGAAACAGGGTCTTTTTTGAACCACGACCATAGCAAACCGATCAAAAATCCGATCGCAGCCGGTACGACCCACCCCATCCCGATTTGGAAGAAGGGCAGATAATCTGACGCAAAAGACAAGATTCCTTGCACGAAAGCGTTGTTGGTAATCAGTGCGGGACTTGCATTTAAGCCGTCGATGATTGCAGCGATCAACGTGAAGTATGTCGTCATTCGGTAGACACTGGCACGATGATGAAACAAGGGACTGATGATCGCCAACAAAATCAACGTGATCGCCAGTGGATAGATAAACATCAAGACTGGAATAGAAAACTCGATGATATTGGTCAAGCCGACATTGGCGAAGATCGCTGGCAAGATACTTGTCAAAGCGATAAAGAACCCGTAGCTTTGCTTGGGAAACAATCCAGCAAAGGTTTCGGAAAAAGCCGTGATCAAACCAATGGCAGTTTTTAAACAAGCGGAGATAACGATCAAAGTCAACAGCAGACTGCCAACAGTGCCAAGGTAGTGGTTGGCGATTTGTGCCAAAGCGATCCCCCCGTTTTCGCTGATAGGAAATTGCCCTAGACTTTTGGTTCCCATATAAGAAAGTAAGGTATAGATGATCCCCATCAACACGATGCTGACAGAACCAGAAAGGATCGTGTCTTTTGCGACCGTCGTAGGTTTTTCAACCCCCATATTGCGAATCGTCGAGACGATGATGATCCCGAAGGCTAAAGATGCCAGCGCATCAAGGGTATTGTAGCCGTTGGTGAAACCAGTAAAGAAAGCATCGCTTTGATAGCTAGGATAGATCGGCGCATCGCTGATGGTTCCTAGAGGTTGCCAAAAAGCAAAAAACAGCAAAACGCCTAGTAAGACCAGAAATAATGGATTCAAAAATTTCCCTACATAATCTAAGATTTTGCTTGGTTTACGAGAAAACCACCAGGCAGCGCCAAAGAAGAGGGCAGAAAACAACGCCAATAACCAAGTTTGCATGTCAGATGAAACATGGGGAGCGATCCCGATCTCATAAGAAGTGGTAGCCAAACGGGGCAAAGCAAAGAACGGCCCGATCACTAAATAAAGCAAAATCGTAAAAATAAGTGCGTAGCGGCGATTGATTCGAGAAGCTAATTCAAAAACACCGCTGCTCTGGGAAACCCCAATGGCGATCACCCCTAAAAACGGTAAGCCGATCCCTGTTACTAAAAAGCCAAGATTGGCCAAGCCGACATTCGCACCGGCTTCTTGTCCCATGTGGACTGGGAAAATCAGATTTCCCGCACCAAAGAAAAGACCAAAAAGCATTGATCCAACATACATATAATCCTTAAACTGTAACTTTTTTTCCATAAATGAAAGCTCCTATAATTCCTTAGTTTTAAAAAAAATAACAAAGTTTCTAACAAATAGCAATGGTTTTTTGTGATTTTTTGATAAATTCTGACAATTGTTGTTTAGAGAATAAAAAAACACTTAGCATTAAATTCTTCCAAGCGTACTGAAAAAGGACGAAAAAGCTCGGAAGAAGACCGCTAAGTGTTTCAAGACAGAAAATTAATTCAACACACGGGAAAGGAATTCTTTGGTGCGCTGTTCTTTTGGATGAATAAAGATATCTTCAGGTGTCCCTTGTTCGGCAATGACACCTTGATCCATAAAGATGACCCGATCAGATACTTCTTTGGCAAAGCCCATTTCGTGGGTAACGATCACCATCGTCAAGCCAGTATGAGCTAACGTATTCATGGTTTTCAACACTTCACCGACCATTTCTGGATCCAGTGCAGAAGTCGGCTCATCAAACAACATGACATCGGGATTCATCGATAAGGCACGGGCAATGGCTACCCGTTGTTTTTGTCCGCCTGAAAGCTGGGAAGGCTTGGCGTTGGCATATTGAGCCATACCGACTTGCTCCAGATTTTCTTTGGCAGTCGCTTCTGCTTCTTTGCGATCACGTTTCAAAACAGTGACTTGTCCCGTCACGCAGTTTTCTAATACATTCATATTGTTGAATAGGTTAAAGGATTGGAAAACCATTCCTAGATGTGTACGGTATTTCGGCAAGTCGTAGCCTTTTTCCAGCACATTTTCACCTAAGTAGATGATTTGCCCACTGGTAGGTTTTTCTAACAAGTTGATGCAGCGAAGAAGTGTGGATTTTCCTGAACCAGAAGAACCGATGATCGTGACAACTTCTCCTTTATTAACAGACAAACTGATGTCTTTTAAGACTTCGTTGTCGCCAAAACTCTTTTTTAAATGGTCAATTTCAATGATTGCTGACATGTTCTGCCTCCTTATTCGTTCGGGTTGATGTCTTCTAATTTGACATACGCACTGGGACCATCCATTTTGCGTTCAACAAAGCGCAAGATCTGGGTGGCACTGATGGTCAAGACTAAGTAGATCACACCGATGATCGCAAATGTTTGGAAGTATTGGAAGTTCGTTCCAGCGGCTGATGTACCTTGGAAGAAGAGGTCCGCAACACTGATGACACTTAAGACGGCAGTATCTTTGATATTGATAATGATCTCATTTCCGGTAGCTGGTAAAATATTGCGCATTACTTGCGGCAACACGACTTTGATCATGGTTTGCCAATGGGTCATTCCGATGGCTTGAGCTGCTTCAAATTGGCCGTCATCTACAGCAAAAATCCCTCCACGAACGATTTCAGACATGTAGGCACCCGTATTGATAGAAACGATCAGCACAGCTGCCAGCGTGCGATTCATGGAGACACCAAAGGCTAGAGCCGTTCCGTAGAAAATAACCATTGCCTGAACCATCATTGGGGTACCGCGGAAAACTTCGATATAGATGGTCAGCAGGCCGTTGACGATTCGTTGGAAGAAACGTCCTACTGGATTTTCTGAAAGCGGCAGTGTCCGGAAGATACCGACTAAAAGACCGATGATCAATCCGATGATCGTTGAAAGGATCGCGATGAATAAGGTCAAGCCAGCGCCTCGTAAAAAGAGCATGCCGTAATCATCAATGATTTTTTTGAAATCAGCGATCAGACCTTGATCCGCCGTTTCTCCGCTGGCATCTGCAGGCTGATCTAAGACTGCTTGATCCATCAGGGAAACCCGTTCTTCTTCAGAGATTCCTGCAAGGATCTCATTGACTTTTTCAACATCGGGATCGCCTTTGCGCATCCCGACTGCTACTTGGACGTCTTCTGGATTGGTTTCAAAACCTGCTCCTTCATCGAACTCGACCATCTTCAAATCAGGATTTGCTCCGACGGCAGTGACGCCTTCTGGTCGTTCGCTGACGTAGCCGTCAATGATGCCCGAAGCTAAAGCAACGCGCATGGAGGAGAAGTCCCGCATGGCTTGTTCTTTTTGGACCTCAGGGATTTGATCAATGACCGTATAATGGAAGGTATTCAGCTGAGCAGTGATTTTTGCCCCCGAAAGATCGGCGAGACTTTTGGCATCGGCGAATGCCCCATCTTTACGTACTACGACCACCAAGTCGGATTCATAGTAAGGATCAGTAAAATCAATTTGCTCGCGGCGTTCGGCCGTTGGTGACATACCAGCGATGACGGCATCGATAGTCCCCGCCTGTAATGCTGGCGGCAGACCGTCCCATTGGGTTTTAACGATCACTAATTCCTTGCCTAAACCTTCAGCGATTCGTTTGGCGATCTGGACATCGTAACCGCCGGCAAACGCCGAGCCTTCTTCCCCGGAAATCGGCACGGCACCATTGGCGTCCGTCGTTTGCGTCCAGTTGAAGGGGGCATAGCCTGCCTCCATACCGACACGGAATTGTTCCGCAGGCGTTTGGTCATCCGCTTGCACGGTTAGGGGCAGCTGAATGAGGGTTAGACAGAGGGCGAAGACCGCCCAGATCCAATTATTTTTTTTCATTTTATCTCTTTCCTTTCACGAGTTGGACAAGCAGGTAAGGATGAAAAAGCAAAAAAACAGCCGTACTCCATGATTGGAAAACGGCTGTTGACAGGTCATCGTCGACAAACCTTTCACAAAACATAGCGCAACTTAGACAAGCTAAGACAGTCCGCAAATTGTTCATTTGCGGCCCAACAAAATCGATGCAAGCAAAACCGATCTTGTTTCGGCGATGTTCCCTAGCTCTGCTGTAAACGTGTTGCTTCACTCAGCAGGATTAATGAACCTCGCGACCTCTACCTAAATGTTAAAGGGTACTCGTATTTAATTTGATTCTTCTCAGAGTTTAGAAGAAAAGCACCCAAATGTCAATTCTTTTTAACAAAAAAACGACCATTTCCCTATTTTTATCAAAGAGAAAGCGGATCGTTTTTACGAGTGTCTATTGGAACCCTTAAGCGACTTTCGCTTTTGGTTCACGGCCTAAAACAGCTTGGATGACTGTCAAGCCAAGCAATAAGCCAAGTGCTAGATAGATGAGGCTTGAGTATTGTGTAACGCCCCAATCTTGTCCTAAGGTACGGTAAACCACAAGGACGATGGCTTGAATGATTGCTGTGATGACATTTAAAAAGCCGAATGCCCATAAATTGCCATTTTCTTTACGTGCTAAATAGAAGATAGAGAAATATAAGCTGACTGCCAACCAACCGAAACTGATAATGATCATTGCCCAATAAATAATAGCTGCTACCAATGTATTTCACCTCACTTTGATTCGTGACTAGTTTACCACGTTTTTTGTTCCTTGTCATGAAGGAATCTCTTTCTTTGTGAGGCAAAAAACAAAGAGCAAAAGCTGCAGCAAAATGATCGTTTGCTATATTTATTGCTAGAGGGGTTGCTGCCAAAGAGGGATTTTCTTCAAAAGGTGCATTTTCAGCTGTGTATAATAGAAATAAGTTGTTTTTTTGCAAAAAACTACGAGTTAAGAATCAATTAATAATTAGTTAATAGCTGATTTAGATCTGCTTGCTAGAATGATCACAGAAGCAAGCAAGGAGGAAGTAGAAATGGAAAATGTTCTTAAAATCAAAGGATTAAACAAGCGTTACGGCAAACAGCTGGCGCTGCATGATGTCGATCTAACGATCGCCAAAGGAGATATTTATGGATTGGTAGGGAGAAATGGTGCTGGGAAGACGACCTTACTAAAAGCGATCGTGCAGTTGATCCAACCCACCAGTGGCAGTCTGCAGTTGTTTGGTGTTGAAGGCGGCAAAGCATACATCCAGATGCTGAAACGGGTCGGTAATGTGATTGAGACCCCAGTCGCTTACGACCAATTGACCGCAGAACAAAATTTGAACTATTATTGCAAAATCAGCGGGGTGGTGGAACCTGATGCCGTTAGTAAGGCACTGGCATTTGTTGGTTTGACCAATGTCGGCAACAAGAAATACCGTGATTTTTCTTTAGGGATGAAACAAAAACTGGGCTTAGCGATTGCTTTGTTGAATCAGCCAGATTTTCTAATTTTAGATGAACCGATCAATGGCTTGGATCCTGTCGCGATCGTTGAATTTCGAGAGCTGCTTTTACGATTGAATCAAGAACGCGGCATGACGATTTTGATCTCCAGCCATATTTTAGAAGAGTTGTACTTAGTGGCTACACGCTTTGGGGTCATTAGTGAGGGGCGTCTGATCAAAGAGATGACCAAACACGAATTCGATCTGATGGCGAAACGGTTTATTCAATTAGAAGTCGATGATGTAGCCACAGCTAGCCGCTTACTGGACAGTCAGCTGATTTCTGAATATAAAGTTGTCAGTGACCACAAGATCCACATCTACCAAGAAAATGTATTGATTCGTGATCTAATCCGTCAATTGGTTTATGAAGGGATCGCTATCGACCAGATTTCTTTTGAAGGGGAAAACCTAGAGTCGTATTTCAAAGAGTTAGTGACAAGTGAAGGGGGAAATTAAGATGTTGAATTTTATTCGAGCAGATTTGTATCGTTTATCTAAAAGTAAAAGTTTTTGGATCACAGAAGGAATTATTTTATTGTTGGTGATTTTAGCGGTTGTTTCAAATGGTGACGTGGGAGTCACCCTGGGAGATAGTACGCAAACCACAGGCAGCCTTGCCGAAATGACGGGCTTTCTTGCGATCCAGACCAGCCTGTCTTCCATGTTATTGTATTATTCACTGCCGTTAGTGATGCAAGTTTTAGGGAGTGAGTACACGAAAGGGACGATGAAGAATATCATTACCGTCGGTGTTTCTAAACCCGCCTATCTCTTTGGAAAATTCTTGGTGTATGCGTTGGTACTTGTCTTGCAAATTTTGGCTATTTGCTTAGTGAGCTTTGTTGCTGGAACGATCATTGGCGGTACCGGCTTTGAAGACATCTCTCAGCTAGAAAACTTAGTGTATTATTTCGCTGGCTTTGTATTGATCTTATTGGCTACCTCATCCTTTGCCTTGTTGGTGTTGTATTTGACCAAAAATACAGCAGTCAGCGTGTTGGCGACGATCTTTATTCCGATGGGCTTTGCGATTGCACGTTTTTCTTTGCCAACCTGGAAATTCTTAGAATACTTGGATTTCCAAGGCGGATTAGAGATGGTGACTATGACCACTTTCAAAACGTGGGAAATGGTTCAACCAATTTTTGTTGGGAGTCTGATTAGTTTGTTGCTTTGTCTTTTGGCTGCACATCTGGTGTTTAAGAGACAAGAATTATAAAGAAAAGAAAAACGTCCAACAGGACCGACCGCAAAAGGTCAGACTGTTGGGCGTTTTTGTCCGTGTAGCCAGTGTTTAATGGGACTTAGCAGACTGCTGCCAAGCCAAAGTCAAACGAAACGTCTCTTCGGTTGTATCCAATTGAATCTTGCCCTCTAATGCATGAGTCAATGCCGCGATGATATACAGACCAAGTCCAGCTTGCTGTTTGTGCCGTGAAAGGTCTTCCGTATAAAAGCGGTGAGTCAATTTTTCTGGGTGCTGAATCGGTGTCCTCAGCTGATTTTCCTGTTGGAAAACGATGCGGTCTCCTTGTTGTTTCAAGCGGATCGTTCCCGTTTCATTGCCATGTTCCAGCAGATTACCAAGGACATTTTGAAAAATACGCTGCCAACTTTTTTTATCTGAAATGATCATGATATTGGGTTGGATCGCAACCGTCAGTGATAAATGGTTTTCCTCAAAAGAAGGATAGAGTTGGAGCAGTTCCTCCTCCAGCAAACGAGAAAGATCGAATTCTTCTAAGGTCAAAGCCAGTTGATTGTCTTTGAGGCGCTGATAGGTCAATAACTGTTCCAGATGATTTTCGACTTTTTCTAGGTTACTGCTGACTTTTTCCAACAGCTGCAGCTGTTGGTTGTTGAGGGTCGTATCGGCTTGCAGCAGTTGTGTGTAGCCGCTGGCGACCGTTAAAGGTGTGCGCAAGTCGTGAGAGATATTTTGAATGGCTTGTTCCAATTGCTGGTTTTCTTGCAGCATTTGATAGTGCTGCTGCTTATTTTTTCTAAGTATCTGATTGTTTAACAAGGCGATCGCTTTTAAAGCGGGCACTCGGGTCTGCAAATGGATCTCTTGATTTGTTTCGATTTCGCTGATTCTTGCTAATTGTTGGTGGTACTTTTTCAGATCATACAGTAAAAATAGCCAGTAACCGATCAATAAAGCAACGATCAAGGCAGCGAAAAACTGAAGTATATGCATGGGGTTCCTCCTTTTAAGCTAACTTGATGCCGATACCCCAGACAGTATCGATATACGCTTCCTCTGGATCGAGTGTTTTGATTTTGCTGCGTAAATGGCTGATATGGACATTGATCGTGTTTTCTTCGCCGTAATAGGGTTCTTGCCAAACAGCTTCATAGTGCATTTCTTTCGTATAAACTTTTTTGGGGTTGGCTAAGAGCAGGGAAAAAATTTCAAACTCCTTTTTCTTCAACTGAACCGTTGCTTCTCCTCGTTGCAGCTGAAACGAGTCAGGCAACAGTTGAATGTTTTTATACGAGAGGCTGCTGGCAACAGGAGGGGCTTGTTTATTTGTGCGCAACTGAACAATGATACGGGCTTTTAATTCTTCGACATTGAAGGGTTTGGTCAAGTAATCATTGGCACCCGCCAACAAAAGGGTGGAAACATCAGCTGGTTCATCTAAGGCAGTCAAGATAATGACGGGTACCGTAGAGGTTTGGCGAATCTCTTGCAAGACTTGTGTCCCATCTTTACCAGGGAGCATTCGATCTAGCAAAATCAAGTCGAAAGCATCTTGCTGAAAAAGTAGCAGACCTTCCGTGACTGAATAGGCTTGCTGGACAGTATAGTCAGCTGCTAAAATAGTAGCCAACATTTCGCTGATCTCATTGTTGTCTTCGATAATCAAAATTTTCATTTGGTTTTCCCATTCTCCTTGCATTTGTTGCATCTATTATAAGCAATTCCGCACGAAAAAGCATTAGTTGCTTTTAAAAAAGAAAATGGTTGATTTTTCGCAAAAACGGTTCTTTTTCGGTTAGAATAAGAGAAAAGCCATAAAGGAAGTTAGAACGATGAAGGTATCTATTGAGCAAGCAATCGCAGCGGTCACCGCCGCATCATCCGTGACCTTTTTGACGGGGGCTGGTGTTTCGACCCCATCGGGCATTCCTGATTACCGTTCCTTAAAAGGGGTCTATCAAGGAGTGGCACAGCCAGAGTATTTGTTAAGCCATGACTGTTTAGAAAACGAACCGGAGACATTTTATCAATTCGTCAAGCACCTCTACCATCCTCAAGCACAGCCTAATATCATTCATCAAAAAATGGCTGAGCTGCAAGCGAAGAAAACCGTCTGGGTCGTTTCGCAAAACATCGATGGCTTGCATGAAAAAGCAGGCAATCACCAAAGAATCGATTTTCACGGCTCCTTGTACAACTGTTATTGCCGAAAATGCGGCAATTCGGTACCTTGGCAAGCGTATTTGCAAGATTGGCACCATGCAGGGTGCGGTGGTCAGATTCGGCCAGCGATCGTGCTTTACGGGGAAGGATTTACTGATGAAACCATTGAAGGAGCCATTCAAGCCGTTGCTCAAGCCGACCTGACGGTGGTCGTGGGGACTTCGCTGCAAGTCTATCCTTTTGCAGGGCTAGTCGATTACAGCCAGCAGGTGTTGGTCATCAATAAGGAACCATTGGCGATCCCGAATGAATATGGCATGTTGACCGCAGCAGCCGAAACGTTTTTCCAGAAAATTGAATGAAGGAGTTTATGATATGACACAACGTACCGAAAAAGAGAAAATGATTGCTGGCGAATTGTACTTTTCCCCAGATCCAGAATTGGTGGCAGATCGAAAATATGCCCGTGAACAAATGAACCTGATCAACCAAGAAACTGATACAAAAATCAAAGAGCAGTTACTAAAAGAAACTTTCGGCTCTGTGACTGGTCGAATCTATATCGAACCGAATGTCCGCTTTGATTATGGCTACAATATTTCTGTCGGCAAAAACTTCTATGCTAACTACGACTGTGTGCTATTAGATGTTTGTCCAATTACCTTTGGTGACAACTGTATGCTGGCACCCAATGTTCGGTTGTTTACGGCGACTCATCCATTACATCCGGTCAAACGAAATAGCGGCTTAGAATTAGGGGCACCGATCGTGATTGGCGATAACGCGTGGATCGGTGGCGCGGCCACGATTTTGCCAGGGGTCCGCTTAGGCAACAATGTCGTGGTGGGGGCTGGCAGTGTCGTTACCAAATCATTCCCCGACAATGTCGTGCTGGCGGGAAATCCAGCACGGGTCATCAAGACGATCGACTTAGAAGAAGAAAACAACCAGCAAGATCCCTTGGCTGTTCAGCGGGCAGCGATCGATGACATTGATTGGCAACTCACGCATCTTTTGGAAAAACGTATGAGCACGGTCAACGAAATCGTACAATTGAAGAAAAGCAGTCAATTGCCAGTATTAGATGAAAATCGTGAAGAGAAAGTGCTGGAAAACATTCGGCAGGCGATTTCTAATCAAGCCTATGAAGAAACGATTTTGGCTATGTTTCAATCAATTATGAACCACTCAAAAACCTATCAAGAGAATCAATTGGAGGAATGAGTATGGATGGAGGAACACGTCGAGAAAACATTTTAGCGGCATTGAAGCAAGCGGACAAAGCGATCAGTGCCAGCAAACTGGCAGAATCCCTCGGAGTCAGCCGTCAAATCATCGTTGGAGACATTGCCTTATTGCGAGCAGCTGGTGAAGCGATTGTGGCTACGGCTCGCGGCTATCGTCTGCAAGCGCTGTTGGATGAGGCAGGACATGTAAGTAAGCTAGCAGTGCAGCATCGACCTGAACAAACGGAAGAAGAATTGCGCATCTTTGTCGCTTGTGGTGTGGAAGTGGTCGATGTCATCGTTGAGCATGAGATCTATGGAGAGATCACTGGCAATTTGCAGATTCAAACAGACCAAGACGTGACTGATTTCATCAACAAAACCAAACATGCAGAAGCCCGCTTGCTCTCAGATTTAACCAATGGGGTACACTTGCATACGTTGCGCTACACCGATCCTGCGGCTCTGGAAAAAGCCAAACAACAGTTAGCAGAAAAAGGCATGCTCTATCAAAATTGAGGCGTAAACCATTCTGGCAAGGACGCTTTGCGGAAGTCTTGGCAAATCCTCAGATGAAAAAATTGTGATTTTTTGTTGACAAGGCGTTCATTTTCCAGTAAAGTACTCTTCAACAAGAATAATGAATCTGTTGAGAAGGAAAGTAACCGCGGATACTTCAAAGAGAGACTCTGGTTGGTGGAAAGAGTCAAGTCAGAAGCGATGAAAAATGGCCTTGGAGGATTGATTGTCGATAAGTAGGCAATCACGGATGCGCACTATCGTTACAAAGTGCACCAATCTCTAGCACGACTAGACGTTGGGTTGAGGGAAGGGAAACCTTCTAAACAAAAGGTGGTAACACGAGTATTCGTCCTTTTACTAGCAAACGCTGGTAAAAGGACTTTTTTTATACCCAAAATCAAATAGCACCACACACGAAGAATTGGTAAGTACAAAAGCACGTTTTTTCAACAGAGAGCTTCGGTAGCTGAAAAGAAGCATCAAACGACTTTTAGAAAATGGCCAAGGAGTGATTCGTTCCGAGCAGTAGTTTGCAAGGCGACGACGGTAGCGACCGTTATCTGGCTAGAGTATGATCGTACTCGAAAAGGAGCTGTATGTGAGTGCAGCTTAAACTGAGGTGGTAACACGCAAAAAGGCGTCCTCAAACAAGTCACAGGTGACTTGTTTGAGGATGCCTTTTTTTTATTGAAAAAGACAAGAACTAGGGGGAAGACGATGATTTCATTAAAAGACATATCAGTAACATTCAATCAACCAAAGAAACCCGCGATCCAAGCGGTCAAAAACGTATCGATCGAGATCGACAAAGGGGACGTTTACGGCATCGTGGGCTACTCAGGCGCCGGGAAAAGTACACTCGTCCGTGTGATCAACTTATTGCAGCGCCCAAGTAGCGGCAGCGTCGTCGTCAATGGTACCGAGCTGACCACGCTTTCTGCGAAAGCCCTGCGAGAAAAACGGAAAACGATCGGAATGATCTTTCAGCACTTCAACTTGATGGACAGCCGCAATGTTTTTGATAACGTGGATTTCTCCTTAAAATATGGGGGACGGTCCAAACAGGAACGTCATCAAAAAGTAACCGAGCTGTTAGCATTGGTGGGATTGGAAGAAAAAGCCCAAGCGTTTCCTAGCCAACTATCTGGAGGACAAAAACAGCGGGTCGCGATTGCCAGAGCGTTAGCGAATGATCCAGAGATCTTGCTTTGTGATGAAGCAACCAGCGCCCTTGATCCGAAAACGACCTTACAGATATTGGCTTTGTTGAAAAAATTAAATCGAACCCTCGGCTTGACTATCGTGATCATTACTCATGAGATGCAAGTCGTCAAAGAAATCTGCAACAAAGTGGCAGTGATGGAAGACGGCGAAGTCATCGAGCAAGGTTCAAGCGTTCAGATTTTCAGTCAACCAGAAAAACCATTGACCAAAGATTTCATCCGAACGGCGACGCACATCGACCAGGCCTTAGAAACGATCCTTGGCAGTTCGAAGTTTTCTTCCTTGGCACCAAATGAATGGCTGGTGGAGCTGTCCTACGTTGGCGATCAAACCAATGAACCACTGATCGCCCAATTGTACAGCCGCTACAAAGTGACCACCAATATTCTTTACGGCAACGTGGAGATCTTGCAAGAAGTGCCGATCGGCAGCTTAGTCGTTAGCTTATCTGGCGAATACCATCAGCGTAAACATGCCTTAGAATACTTGAAGGCTCAAGGAGTTTACACCAATATTTTAAAAGAAAATCATGCAGAACCCTTAAACAATGTGATTAAAGGAGGATTTTAGATGGCTGCCTTATTAGAAAGATATTTTCCCAATGTTGTTGCGATCCAAGATGAATTTGTGACAGCAACGATCCAAACCTTGTATATGGTTTTTTGGACCTCTTTGATTGCGGGCATCTTAGGTATCTTGTTAGGGATCGTCTTGGTAGTAACTCGACCGAATGGGATTTTAGAAAATCGACCGCTCTTTGAATTTCTCGATAAAGTCATCAATGTGGTCCGCTCGATCCCCTTTATTATCTTATTGACGTTACTAGGAACCTTTACCCGATTCCTTGTTGGAACGACCATCGGCGAAACAGCAGCATTGGTTCCTCTGATTGCTGGGATCATCCCCTTCTTTGCTCGGCAGATCGAGATCGCCTTGCTAGAAGTTGACCCCGGTGTCGTAGAAGCAGCTGAAGCGATGGGCACCAGTCCTTTCGGTATCATTTTTCGGGTCTATTTACCAGAAGGCGTGGCGGGAATCATTCGGGTCTCTGCATTGACTGTGATCAATGTGATCGGATTGACCGCCATGGCAGGAGCTGTTGGCGCTGGTGGTTTAGGCAACTTAGCCATCACCCGCGGGTACAACCGATTCCAGACCGATGTCACGATCATGGCGACCTTGATCATCTTGGTATTCGTTTTTATCAGTCAATTTGTCAGCAACCTACTCATTAAACGAGTATCACACTGACCACTACTTACGTACAAATAAAAAAACAAGCAAGTCTATGGAGGAAGCAAAAATGAAAAAAATCGTACAATCAATCGTTTTAGGGGCAGCATTATTCTTTATTACAGGATGCGGAAACAATGGCAGTGCCGCAGCCAATGACCAAGAAGAAGTGACGGTGAAATTAGGGATGATCGGGGCGGACACCGACGTCTGGGATGATGTCAAGGATCGTTTGAAAGACGAAGGCATCAATTTAGAATATGTCCAATTCTCTGATTACAATCAACCCAATGCAGCTTTAGCTGATGGGTCCATCGACCTTAATTCATTCCAACACCAATTTTTCTTGGACAACTATAATGAAGAATTTGGTACTGATCTCGTATCGATCGGCAATACAGTCAATGCGCCATTAGGCATTTATTCCGACAAAGTGACGGATGTCAACGATTTGGCGGAAGGAGCTAAAGTTGCGATCCCTAATGATGTGACCAATGGTGGTCGGGCATTGCTTTTATTACAATCAGCTGGATTGATCAAAGTGGATGAAGCAGCCGGACAAACACCAACGGTCGCGGATATTACAGAAAATCGTTTGAACTTAGAAATTTCAGAACTTGATGCAGCGCAAACCGCCCGGGCACTTTCGGATGTCGATGTTTCGGTCATCAATAGCGGCATGGCGGTGGATGCAGGATTTGTACCAACCGAAGATGCGATCTTTTTAGAGCCTGTTGATGAAACGGCCCGTCCTTACGTCAACATCATTGCCGCCCGTAAAGAAGAGGAAGACAATGAAGTTTACCAAAAAGTGGTCGCTGCTTACCAAACAGAGGATACGAAAAAAGTCATCGAGGAAACGTCAAAAGGATCAAGCGTTCCTGCTTGGGAAACCTTTGGGGCAAAATAAGCACCATGTAATTTGATAAAAAAACTGAAAAAGCATGTATAAAAAGGAGAGATTTGATTATGACAACAGCAACTATTACGAAAGCAGCCATCAAACCATTTATCCAAGAGCGTTTAGCCGCTTATCAAGCCTTGGCATTAGATATCCACAATCACCCAGAAGTCAGCAACTATGAGTTTTATTCAGCCGATGCCCTGATCGCCCAATTAGAAAAAGAAGGCTTTGCTGTCAAAAAGGATGTGGCAGGCCATCGCACCGGCTTTGATGCCCGCTATGTCAGTGGAAAACCGGGTCCGACGATTGCCTTTTTAGCCGAGTATGATGCGTTACCTGGCATCGGTCATGCCTGCGGACACAATCTCTTCGGGACTTATTCCGTCTTAGCTGCCAGTGCTCTGCAACCTTTCATCGATGAGCTAGGCGGGGAGATTCGAGTCTATGGGACGCCAGGAGAAGAAGGTGGAGAAAATGGTTCCGCTAAAGGCAGTTTTGTCCGTGAAGGGTTCTTCGATGATGTCGATGCCGCTCTTTGTGTCCATCCAGCCCATCGCTATGGCAAAACGACGGCTTCATTAGCCAATGATCCAGTGGATATCAAGTTCTATGGTCGGGCTTCCCATGCGGCAGCGGCACCAGAAGAAGGCATCAACGCGTTAGAAGCATTGCTGCAAGTCTTTAACGGGATCAATGGGTTGCGCCTGCATTTACCAAAAGACGTCAATATTCATGGTGTGATCACCGATGGCGGCGTGGCAGCCAATGTCGTGCCAGAATATGCAGCCGGTCGTTTTTATTTACGAGCTGCCAATCGAGCAACCTTGAATGATGTCTACGAGAAAGTCGAAAACATCGTAAAAGGAGCAGCTTTAGCTACGGGAGCGACCTATGAATTTGGTTTGTTCCAAAACTCCGTCGACGATGTGATCGTGACACCAAGTTTTGATGAGATCTTCTTCGCCCATGCCCAAGAAGCGGGCGTACCTGCCGATGAGATCGATACGGAAGCCAAAACAAGCCTTGGTTCGTCTGATGTCGGCAATGTCAGTCAAGTGATCCCGACGATCCAACCCACCGTTTCGATTTCAGATGACTACATTGCGGGTCATTCGGAAGAATTCAAAGCCGCTGCCAAGAGTGAAAAAGGCTTGCAATCGATCGCCATCGCGGCGGAACTTTTAGCGCTGACGGCATTAGACCTTTTTGAACAGCCAGCGTTATTAGAAAAAATCAAAGCCGATCATCAAGAAAGCCTAGCGAAAGGCAATTAATGCCAAAACCGTGAAGGAAGATAGTCAATAGTATAGAAAAAAAGTCTCTGCCGCAAAATGTCGGTAGAGACTTTTTAGTTAGTCGATGACTAAAATGCCTTCTTTCAATGAAAAAGGATTTTGTTGATTGATATGATCGTAGAACATGACCCCGTTCAAATGATCGATCTCATGCTGAACGACGATCGCAGGATAGTTCTTCAAACGAACTTTTTTCTTTTTGCCGTTGATGTCGTAATAGCTGATCGTGATCCGGGCATGGCGTACCACGTAGCCAGGGACTTCACGGTCCACGGACAGACAGCCTTCGCCTTCACCCAAACAAGCTTCTTGCACGGAATGACTTAAAATTTTGGGATTGTATAGAACATCTTTAAAATCAGGTTCTGTTTTTTCTGGGTCGCTGCTAGGGACGAGGACCGCTGTGATTCGTTTTGAAATATCTAATTGAGGAGCTGCTAGACCAACGCCGCCTCTTAATTCAAGTTCTTCTGCCTTGACTGGATCTTGGCTATTTTCTAAAAAGGTCATCATTTCTTTTCCCAGTGCGATATCTTCTTCGCTCAAAGGAAAAGGTACTTCTTTTGCTACTTCACGCAAGGTTGGATTGCCTTCGCGAATAATATCATCCATTGTAATCATTGATGATGTGATTCCTCCTACTATGTAAAAATGACGAAAGCAAGTTTCGTTCCTAATAAAGTGTACCATAAGTGTAGAAAGAAGGGCATAAGAAAGTTTAAACGGTAAAGCTTTCTTATTAAATGAAATAATATTTCTATATTAATGATTTAATTATGAAATATAGTTGCGAATGGGAAAAGAATCAGTTATAATGCTTTTATAGAAAACGGTATCACGAAAGTGACCCATCAAGGAGGCAAAGAGATGTTCGGCTTTTCTGTATTTATGAACGAAGACTTGACGGCAGCAGAACTTGAGCAGATGACTGCGATGGCATCAGGCTTTAAAGGGATTTTCACCTCCATGCACATACCAGAAGATGATCGCAGTACTTATCGGCAGCGTTTGACGGACTTGGGAGGTTTCGCAAAAGACCATCAGCTGTCTTTAATGGTAGATATTTCTGGAAACGCATTAGCAGAAGCGGGCTTTTCCATCGACAATCTGGCGGAACTAAGGGAGATCGGTGTCACTGGTTTACGAATGGATTATGCGATCGACAATCAGCAAATCGCAGCTTTTTCAAAAGAAATGACCATCAGTTTGAATGCCAGTACATTGACGGAAAAAGACATTCGAGAGCTGCAGGCGTATGGAGCCGATTTTACTCGTTTGGAAGCTTGGCACAATTATTACCCCCGACCAGAAACGGGACTGGATGTTGGCTGGTTTCAGGAGAAGAACCGCTGGTTGAAAGCACAAGGCTTTTTCGTCCAAGCCTTTGTTCCAGGGGATGCCAAGAAACGCAGACCGTTATTTCAAGGATTACCCACACTGGAAAGACACCGCAACTGGTCGCCTTTTGCCGCAGCGATCGACTTATTGGCAACTGGCTCAGTCGATGCTGTTTACATTGGCGATGGCATGGTTTCTGAAAAAAGTGCCCAGCAGTTTGCGACGTATCTGCAAGAAGCGCGGATCGTTTTGCGGGTCAAAGATCTTGGTTCCACTTACTTTGAACACGTCTTAGGGAATCACCAAAATCGTTACGATGAAGCTCGGGATGTCTTGCGCAGCGCCGATGCCCGTTTCAATGCCATTCCAGAAGTCACACCTGAACTTAGCCAAGAGCGGCCAGTGGGGGCTGTGACGATCGATAACCAAGAGTACTTGCGCTATATGGGAGAGATCCAGGTGTGCAAACGACCTTTGCCGACAGACCCAAAAGTCAACCTCGCCGCTCAGGTGATACCAGCCGATCTGCCGTTGATCCAACAAATCAAAGCAGGGATGCGATTTAAATTAGAAAGAGATGATTCCGATGAATAAAATCAATTTAGACAAATTAACGACCGAACGACGCAACAGTGAAACGAGCAATTTAGATGAAATGACGATTTTAGAAGCGTGTCAAAAAATGAACCAAGAAGATCAAAAAGTTGCCTATGCGGTGGAAAAAGAAATTCCTAGTATTGAAAAAGTGATTGAACAAACCATCGTCGCTTTTAAAAAGGGCGGACGCTTGATTTATCTTGGCGCTGGGACAAGTGGTCGATTAGGCGTCTTGGATGCGGCCGAATGTGTCCCAACCTTTGGGGTATCACCTGAGATGGTGGTCGGTCTGATCGCCGGTGGCGAAGAAGCGATGACGGTCGCTGTCGAAGGAGCAGAAGACTCCTTAACGCTAGGCAAACAAGACCTTGTCGATTTGAAGTTGAACCAAAATGATATGGTGATCGGGATCGCTGCCAGTGGCAGAACCCCTTACGTGATTGGGGCGCTTGACTATGCCAATGAGCTCGGTGCCACAACGGCTACGATCGCTTGTAATAAAGACGCGGAGATCTCTCAGCATGCCAGCTTTCCAATCGAGGTCGATTGTGGACCAGAATTTCTGACAGGTTCGACTCGCTTGAAATCTGGGACTGCCCAAAAACTGATTTTGAATATGATCTCGACGTTATCGATGGTAGGGATCGGCAAAGTCTACAATAATTTGATGGTCGACGTGAAAGCGACCAACGAAAAATTGGTGGAACGCTCAAAACGGATCATCATGCAGGCGACTGAAGCTGATTATGAAACAGCCGCCGCGGCATTTGAAGAAGCAGATCAGAATGTCAAATTGGCGATCGTGATGCTGTTGACTGATAGCACGAAAGACGAAGCACAAGCAAAACTTGCCACGGCACAAGGGTTTGTCAAAACGGCGTTAGGAGGAGAAAAGTAATGGCAAAAGAAACACTGACGGTAGAAGAGTTAGCGGAGAAGATTTTTCAAGAAGCCGGCGGAATGGACAACGTAGAAACAGTCAATCACTGTATGACTCGCGTACGAATGACCGTCCGCGACCACGACAAGGTCGATCAACAAGGGTTAAAAGAGATTCCCGGTGTAATGGGTGTGGTCAATGATGAGCAGCTGCAAGTCATTATCGGACCAGGGAAAGTCAACAAAGTAGCCAATGCAATGGTGGCAAAAGCTGGTGTTGATCTAGGGCAAGAGATCCCACCGCAAAAATCAGGCAAAGAGGCGTTATCAGAAAAAACGGCAGAGATGAAAGCAGCCCAAAAAGCCAAACAAAAATCATCACCATTAAAGTCGCTGCTGAAAGATATTTCTAATATCTTTGTTCCAATGATTCCAGCCTTCGTTGGTGCAGGACTCGTCGCAGGGATCGCTTCTGTCCTGACCAATATGATCACGGCTGGCCGATTAGATGGAGATACTTGGAATTATTATGTCATGATTTTAAACGTCCTCAGAAATGGGATGTTCACCTATTTAGCGATCTTTACTGGGGTCAATGCAGCGCAGGTCTTTAAAGCCAATCCAACCCTTGGTGGCGTGATCGGTTCGATCATCTTGCTGACAGGTATGAACCCAGAAGCCCCGATCCAAAACTTGTTCACTGGCGAAGCTTTAGCTGCCAACCAAGGAGGGATCATCGGTGTGATCTTCGCTGTATGGCTTTTGGCGAAATTAGAGGCAGTGCTGCATCGAGTGATTCCTGAAGCGATCGATATTATCGTGACCCCGACGTTGTGTTTGCTGATCATCGGTTTGACGGAGATTTTCTTGATCATGCCATTGGCAGGTCTGATCTCTGACAGCTTAGTCGGTTCGATCACTTGGGTCTTGAACGTGGGCGGTGCTTTCTCTGGGTTTGTCTTAGGGGCGGCCTTCCTACCAATGGTCATGTTTGGTTTGCATCAAATTTTGACCCCGATCCACATTCAAATGATCGAAGCAACAGGCAGCACGCAATTATTACCGATCTTAGCCATGGCTGGTGCTGGTCAAGTCGGTGCAGCTTTAGCCTTATGGGTACGACTACGTAAAGACAAAGAGCTTTCTGAAATGATCAAAGGTGCATTGCCAGTTGGGATCTTAGGCATCGGCGAACCATTGATCTATGGAGTGACGTTGCCATTAGGTCGACCATTTATCACTGCTTGTATTGGTGGTGGGATCGGTGGTGCGGTCATTGGCGCTTTGACAAATATCGGCGCAACGGCGATTGGACCATCAGGGCTAGCTTTGATCCCCTTGATTGCCAACGGCCGTTGGATGGGCTATATTTTCGGCTTGTTAGCAGGCTATGCTGGCGGCTTCGTTGCCACCTACTTCTTTGGGATTCCGAAAGATCGCTTAGAAGCAGTCAAAGAAAGCGAGGCAGAAGAAGCAAAACCAGCTGCAACCGTTACTGTGCAACCGCAACCAAAAGAAACGAGTGAAACGGCTGCAAAGGAAATGACAGCAAATCCATCAAAAGAACCGATCGATACCCCTTTATACGCAGTAGCCACAGGCACGACAAAAGCGATCAGTGCATCAAGTGATCCGGTATTTTCGCAAAAAATGATGGGCGACGGGTATTTCGTCTTGCCAGACAATGGTGCGATCTATGCACCAGCAGCAGGAACCGTCACGACGATTTTTCCCACGAAACATGCATTGGGGATCAAGACTGCCAGCGGGCTAGAGATTCTGCTGCACATGGGTGTTGACACCGTCGAATTGCAAGGAGCACCTTTTGAGATCCTGGTGGAGGAAGGCCAAGCCGTGACACCAGCTACCCAAGTTGCCCAAGTCGATTTGGCACAGTTGACGGCTAAAGGCAAAGCTTCTGAGATGCTCGTGATCATCACCAATATGGAGCAAGTAGCCAATATCGAAGGGTTACCAGGAACAGAAACAAAAGCGGGTCAAGCCGTCATGCATGTGGCAACGATAAAATAATGTTAAAACCTCTATCGGATAAAGATAGAGGTTTTTTTTAAGAAGTTACTAAATAGATTGCGAAAAATTTTCCTTTATGTTACAGTTTCGTTACAAGGGGAGTGTTCCCATTCGAGGAGGCAATGAGGATGAAAAAAATAATTTGGTTCGGACTAATGACGCTGGCTTTTTCACCACTGATGGTTCATGCAGATGAAACAGCTACGAGTGAAAGTGGCAATCAGGCTGCCGTTAGCGAGACGCTTTCATCAGAGGAGCAATCAGGAACGGATCAGACACAAGCTGCTGTCCAAGAAAGTACAGTAGAAAATCAAGAGACGGATCAATCCGCTGCTTCAGAAACTACGACTACCGAGAATCAAGAACCAGTCGATTCCGAAGCTGTTATTGCCTCGATCCAAGCAGAGACGGGGACGCAAGATGTCAGTGAGATCAACACGTTAGCCGATGAACCTAGTTCGCTGCGTAGCGCCTTAACCCAAGGGATCACTGAAGGAAGTGTGACCGCATTTACCCAAGAACAGTTGGACCAGTTGACAGATGAAGAATTGACCAATGGCAATCGTCTGGCGCTACGTTATTCCAGTGATGCGATGGGCTTTGATATTGCTTACTTAGCAAAAATCATCGGTGCCTTGTTTGTCGATCAGACGTTATCCTGGGAAGCCATTGAGCCGCAACTGGCTTTTGATGCAAATAGCTACGCCAGTTTTGCTGACTTGATTCCTGTTGTGGATCAGCTGCAAGAATATTTACGGGTCGTCTATCCAGCAGACGGAGTCTTTTTACATTTGAATCAAGCCGTTTCCAACGAATGGATGATCTCAATTTTGACCAATTTAAATCAGATGGAACAAGAGATGCAAGTCGATCCAGATGCCTTTGTCCCAGGACGGATCTCTTATATCATTCAAGCGGCAAATGATTCCATGTATCTGCCTACAGGCACGCAAACGAGTACGTCTGAAGAAGCGACCGCAACATCGACGAGTGCTCAAGAAACAGCGACAACGACTTCTTCGAAAGAGGCCAACGCTACTGCCGATGGTGAAAAAACATTACCTAAAACCAATGAAGCGCCAAGCTATACCTTACTGATCGCAGGTGTTATCCTGCTGCTGATCGTTTTCTTGATTCTATGGCGCCGCAAGAAAAAATGATTGTTATTTATAATCGTCAGAATGAAAAAATAGCAACCTTCGTTTTCCATCAGGGAAACGAAGGTTTTTTGTTTTCAGAAATTTCATTGGTTATTTCTTTTCAAATAACGCCCTTTATAAAAAGACCAGAATCGATTCCTTCATAAAAAAGTCAAATTTAAATTCTTGCATTCTCTGGTGAGGGGTGTATAATGACACAGTGTCATATGACAACGTGTCATATCGAGAGCTGTGATTTATTTTAAATTAGAAAGGAGTTGCTTGTGATGCCGACCGATACATTTTTTCACTTGCCGCCAGAAAAACAAAAGCGCATCTTAAATGCGGCGAAAAAAGAATTCTCAAGACTGCCGCTGAAAGACGCCTCGATCGCCAACATCATCAAAGATGCCGAGATTCCTCGCGGGAGTTTTTACCAATACTTCGAAAACAAAGAAGATCTTTATTACTATTATTTCCATACGTTGAAAAAAAATAGTCAGCGAGATCTGCTGAAATCGATCCAACATGAAAACGGGGATCTGTTTGCGGGGTTCGAATGGTACTTTTCACGGATGATCGCCGAGGTTTTCAAAGGCAAAAACGCAAACTTTTACCGCAATTTATTTATGAGTATGGATTATCGTTCCTTCCATAAAGTCGTGCCAGAGATGCAGCACAAGATGCATCAAGAAAACAAAGCCGATCGGCAGAAGCAGCAAGCCATCTTTTTGTCAGAGGTCGACAAAGATTTATTGAAAGTCAAAGACGACCATGAGTTGAAAATGCTGATCCAGCTGCTGATGCATACCGTCTTTTCGACGATTGCCGAAGCCTATCGCCAATCAGCGTTTGATCCAGACTATGATCCTGCCGAAGCGATCGCTGATTTCAACAGTAAAGTCCGCTGGTTAAGAGAGGGCGCAAAAAAAGAAAGAGGGGAAACCTATGATTAAGCTGATAAAACGCGTATCCGTCATTTCTATAATCATGGCAGTGGTGTTTATGGTGATCCAAGTCGTTTCTGATTTGTATCTACCGACATTGACTTCCAATATTATCAACAATGGGGTGGCGACAGGCGACATTGATTACATTTGGAAAACCGGCTTTTACATGATCGGCTTTTCATTGATCAGTATCATCGCCGCTTTAGGAAATACGTATTTCGCAACAAGAGAATCACAAAAATTAGGACAAAAACTACGTTCGGACATTTACCAAAAAGTTGAGAATTTTTCTTCTCGATCGTTTGATAAATTTGGGACCGCATCATTGATTACAAGAACCACCAACGACGTCAACCAAATTCAAATGGTGACGCAAATGTTTTTACGTATGATGATCAATGCACCGATCACACTGATTGGGGCGAGTTTCTTGGCCTATCAAAAAGATGCCCAATTAACCCGAATCTTTTTAGTCGTTATTCCTATCATGCTAGTATTGGTCGGCGGTATTATGTATTTTGCCGTTCCTTTATTCAAAAGTATGCAAAAGAAAACCGACCGTTTGAACTTAGTCTTTCGTGAAGGCTTGACGGGGGTCCGCGTTATTCGGGCATTTGACAAGACGGATTATGAAGCGAATCGCTTTGATGAAGCCAACAAAGATTACACCCACACCGCGATTAAAGTAAACACCATCGTGGCATTGATGATGCCATTGATGACGTTGATCATGAGTGGGACGAACATTGCCATCACATGGTTTGGGGGTCATTATATTGCCGAAATGACCTTAGAAGTCGGAAACTTGATTGCGTTTATGACCTATGCAATGCAAATTTTGATCAGCTTTATGATGCTGTCCATGATCTTCGTGATGGTGCCAAGAGCCCAAGCATCAGCTGATCGGATCAACGAAGTCTTAAATGAAGAAGATGAAATTCTCGATCCAAAAACACCAGCGACATTGAGCTTACAAGGGGACCAAGCAACCTTGGCCTTTGACCATGTGGCGTATCGCTACCAAGGCGCTGAGAAATTGGCGTTGGAAGATATCGATTTTCAAGCAAAATCTGGTGATTTTGTTGCCATCATCGGTGGGACGGGCTCAGGGAAAACGACCTTAGTCAATCTCTTGCCTCGTTTGTACGATGTGGAGTCTGGTGCAATCAAAATCAATGGGGTCAATATTGCAGAAGTCACCCAGCACAATCTACGAGAAGTCGTGGGCTTTGTTCCGCAAAAAGCGGTACTGTTTTCTGGTACCATTCGTGAAAATATGAAATACGGAAAACCCGATGCATCAGATGAAGAAATCTGGCAAGCACTAGAGATCGCCCAAGCCAAAGATTTTGTCTCCGAACTGGCAGATGGCTTAGATAGCCGTGTAGAACAAGGCGGCGGCAACTTCTCTGGTGGACAACGTCAACGTTTAGCGATCGCTCGTGCGTTAGTGAAACAAGCAGATGTCTATGTCTTTGATGATTCCTTCTCCGCACTGGACTTCAAAACCGATGCCAACTTACGAGCAGCGCTGAAACGCGACATGCAAGACAGCATTATGGTCGTGGTTGCCCAACGGGTCAGCACCGTCATGGATGCCGATACGATCTTAGTATTGGATGAAGGAAAACTCGTAGGAAAAGGAACCCATGAATCATTAATGGCAGACAATGAAACCTACCAAGAAATCGTTTCTTCACAATTGAGAGAGGAGGATCTTGCATGAGTGAAAAGAAAACAACAACACAACACCGTGGCGGACCAATGGGCGGCGGTCCAGGCCGTAACATCGGTGCCAAAGGACCAAAACCAAAAAACTTTTGGGGGACGGTCAAACGGCTTTTCGGGTACATGTCGAAACGCTCCATCGCTATCATTGCCGTCTTCGTTTTAGCGATCGCAGCCGTGATCTTCCAAATCCAAACACCGAAAATTTTAGGGGAAGCGACCACTGAAATTTTTAAAGGTGTCATGATCGGTGCGCAGCAGATGCAAGCCGGCCAACAGGTAACAGAATTTCCTATCGATTTTGAGAAAGTTGGTCAAATCATTTTGATCGCGATCGGCATGTATGTGATTTCAGCCGTCTTCAACTTTCTACAACAGTTTATTATGACCCGTGTCTCGCAACGGACGGTTTATGAGCTGCGTCGTGACTTAGATGAAAAAATGAACCGCTTGCCGATTTCTTACTATGATACTCACTCAAATGGGGATATCATGTCACGGGCGATCAATGATATGGATAATATCGCAAGTACCCTGCAACAAAACTTGACCCAATTTATTACGAGTGTCGTGACCTTTATCGGGGTTTTGTGGATGATGCTGACGATCAGTTGGCAACTGACTTTGGTTGCTTTAGCAACGGTTCCTTTAAGCTTGATCGTCGTGATGATCGTCGCACCAAAATCGCAAAAATTCTTTGCGGCACAACAAAAAAGTTTAGGATTGCTCAATGACCAAGTCGAAGAAACTTACGGCGGTCATACCGTTGTCAAAACCTTCAACCATGAAGCTGCCGATCAAGTCGTTTTTGAAGAAGAAAATGACCGTCTGTATTCCGCTGGTTGGAAAGCCCAATTTATTTCAGCGATCATTATGCCCTTGATGAACTTCATTAAAAACTTAGGCTATGTCTTCGTGGCTGTCCTTGGTGGGATCAAAGTGGCGAATGGGAACATGACGTTAGGGGATGTGCAAGCATTCTTGCAATACACCAATCAATTCTCTCAACCAATCACTCAAATCGCTAGCTTACTAAACACCATCCAATCAACCGTTGCATCTGCCGAACGGGTCTTTGAAGTCTTGGATGAAGAAGAAATGACTGATGAGCCTTCTGGATTGCCAGTGGAAGACAGTGAATACAAAGTTCGTTTCGATCATGTTCAATTTGGTTATGCGCCAGACAAATTATTGATGACCGATTTTAATCTGGATGTCAAAGCTGGTGAGATGGTGGCTATCGTAGGACCTACCGGCGCTGGGAAAACCACGCTGATCAATCTCTTGGAACGTTTTTATGATGTTTCTGGCGGTAGCATTCGTTACGATGGCAAAGATACCCGAGACTTGACTCGTGATGAGTTGCGTAGTAATATCTCGATGGTGCTGCAAGATACGTGGTTGTTTACTGGTTCCATCTATGACAACATTCATTATGGAAATGAAAAAGCAACCAAAGAGCAAGTGATCGCTGCGGCGAAAGCTGCCCATGTGGATGATTTTGTTCGCAAATTGCCAGAAGGCTATGATACGGTCTTGAATGAAGAAGCCAGCAACATCTCCCAAGGTCAACGTCAGCTGATCACGATCGCCCGCGCCTTCTTAGCGGATCCCGACGTTTTGATTTTGGATGAAGCAACTTCTAGTGTCGATACGCGGACGGAAATCTTGATCCAAAAAGCAATGGGTCGTTTGTTAGAAAATCGGACCAGCTTTGTGGTTGCTCACCGTCTCTCTACGATTCGTGATGCTGACAATATCATCGTGATGAATCACGGGTCCATTGTTGAGACTGGAAATCATGAGGAATTGATGGCACAAAACGGTTTCTATGCAGACCTGTATAACAGTCAATTTTCAGAAGAAGTGGCGTGATCCACTGTTTGTAATGAAAGAAATTCTTCCCCAAATGATGATAAACAGACCGCCAAAGGTTGACTGAAAGAAAGCAGTGATTGTCACTGCTTTCTTTTTTTATGAATTTTTATCGCTTTAATTTAAATATTTATTGCAATTTATTGGATTAAAATGTATATTAATACATAATTTCGAATGATCCAAGACAAGGAGTGAAACCAATGAGTCATCTTTTTCCTAATTACAGCCGTTTACCCATCGACATCCAGCAAGGAAACGGCAGCTATGTGGTAGATTCGCAAGGCAACCAATATTTAGATTTAACAAGTGGCATCGGGGTCGTTAATCTCGGTTATGGGCATCCCAAAGTGCAAGCCGCGTTGATGACCCAAGCAGAGCAGATTTGGCATGTGCCGAATTTGTATGACAGCCAGTTGCAAGAAGAAGTTGCCCAGAAGCTGACCCAAAATCAAAAGAGCGCCTCAGACGAACCGTATCTGGCTTATTTTTGCAATAGTGGCGCTGAGGCGAACGAAGCTGCTTTAAAGCTGGCTCGCAAAGCGACTGGCCGCAGCAAAGTCATTAGTTTTGAACAATCTTTCCATGGTCGAACCTTTGGGGCGATGTCTTTGACTGGGCAAAGTAGTATCCATGATGGGTTTGGACCGTTAGTACCAGAGATGGTGTATGTACCCTTTAATGACCTTGAGGCATTGCAAGCCGTTTTAGATGAGCAGACGGCAGCCGTGTTTTTAGAATTGATCCAAGGCGAAGGCGGTGTGATCCCTGCTGAGGTGGCGTGGGTCCAAGCGGTGGCAGCCCTTTGTCAGGAGTTGGGGGTACTACTGGTGGTGGATGAGATCCAAACCGGGATGGGACGGACAGGAACCCTGTTTGCTTTTGAAGGATATGGCATTGAACCTGATCTTTTTACCGTAGCAAAAGGGCTTGGTAACGGGATCCCTGTCGGAGCGATGCTAGGCAAAAGCCATTTGCAAACGGCTTTTGGACCCGGTAGTCACGGTTCGACCTTTGGTGGCAATAAATTAGCGATGGCTGCTGCTAGTGCTGTTTGCAGTGTGTTGCAAGAAGGGGACATTCAAGTCAATGTTCACTTGCGCCAGCAGCAGTTTCTCGACGGATTGCAAGGACTATCTAAGGTGCAGGCGATTCGTGGGAAAGGATTGATGATCGGTATCGAATTAGCCGATTCGGAAAGCTTGCAATCCGTGTTGACCCAACTGCGGAACCAAGGCCTCCTCGCATTAAAAGCGGGATCCAAGGTTTTGCGCTTGCTGCCGCCTTTAACGATCTCGCAAGAGGAAACGACAGCAGCCTTGGCGATTTTGCAAGCTGTCTTAGCATAATTGCATAAAAATAGATTTTTCGGGCTTTTTTTCTTATAAAAACCGAATAATAGTGAATTTATTTTGAATAGTTTTATAAATAATCATTGACAGAGCGATGGGAGTTTCTTATAATCTTAAGTAAATTCTTTTGAGGAGTGACGTGTTTGAAGGCAGCAATCGTTGGTGTAACAGGGTATACCGGAATTGAATTGATTCGTTTGATCCAGCAACATCCCCAATTGGAGGTGGGCACCTTGCATAGTCATTCTATGCATGAAAATTCATCTGTTTTGTATCCTCATTTAATTGGACTGACAGAGCGGCTGATCGAACCTTTTGATGCAGAAAAAATCCAAAAGGAAAATCAACTCGTGTTTTTTGCGACTCCTGCTGGAATCAGCAAAGAACTCGCAGCGACTCTTGTCGCAAATGACTTTCCAGTGATTGACCTTTCTGGTGATCTGCGATTGAAGGATCGGGATAGCTATCAAAAATGGTATCACCAAGAAGCTGCACCTGCCGAGTTGTTGGCACAAGCGACCTATTCGCTGCCTGAGTTTGCACCGACTCCTGGCAATTTGATCGCCAATCCAGGCTGTTATGCGACTGCTGCCATTTTAGCTGCTGCGCCGTTGGTTCAGCAAAAACTATTCAGCGGTACGTTGATTTTTGATGGCAAGTCGGGTTTGTCGGGTGCTGGTAAGAAATTGACGGACAGCAGTCACTTTGCAACCGCTGCGGATAACATGACGATGTATAAGCCAAATCAGCATCAGCACATTCCTGAGATCATGCAGCAGTTTCAGCAATGGGATCAGGCAATGCCGCCGATCCAATTTTCTACCAGCTTACTGCCTGTCAAAAGAGGGATCTTTATGACGCTTTATGCGCCTATCAAAGACGCGATTTCGCAAGAGGACATCTATGAGCAGTACGTAAAAACGTATCAAGACCATCCGTTTGTCCGAGTGCAACCGTTAGGAAAGCTGCCCGAGCTGCGGCAAGTGACGGGAACGAATTTTTGTGACATTGGCATATGTTTCAATCCGCTGACCCAAGTGTTGACCGTTATCGCAGTGATCGATAATTTAGGCAAAGGGGCTGCTGGCCAAGCGATCCAAAACTTCAATCGATGGGCAAAGATACCAGAAACGACTGGTCTTATGCAAGCACCGTTATATCCATAAAATAGCCAACAGACGCGTGAGGATACTCGTGTCAGCCAGTGGACAATCCGCAAAAGGTGGCAGTAGGAGGAAAGAAAATGAAAGAAATCGAAGGAACGATCGCAACCCCCAAAGGTTTTTTTGCCGACGGTCTGCATTGCGGTCTGAAGAAAGAGAAAGTCGATCTTGGTTGGATCGTCTCTGAAGTGCCAGCCAGTGCTGCAGCAGTCTTTACCACCAATCAAGTACAAGCAGCACCCATTCTCGTTACAAAGGAAAAAATGCAAGCAGGCACCTTGCAAGGTGTGATCGTCAATGCGGGCAATGCCAATGCTTGTACCGGGGAGCAAGGTTTAAAAGATGCACAAGAGATGGCAGAATTGGCAGCAGCCCAGCTGCATACGAGTCCCGAAGCCTTTGCGGTAGCCTCCACCGGGATCATTGGTAAGAGCTTACCGATGGAAAAAATCACTGCAGGGATTCAGCAACTAAACAGGCAAGGGGATGCCCACCGATTTCAACGAGCGATTTTGACGACGGATCTGACTGAAAAAAGCAGTGTCATCCAATCAACGATCGCTGACAAAACGGTGACTGTTGCGGGCTGTGCCAAAGGGTCTGGTATGATCCATCCCAATATGGCTACGATGCTGGCCTTTGTTACGACGGATGCGGCGATCGCTCCAGCACTCTTGCAAGTACTGCTGAAAGAATTAACCGACGTTACCTTCAATCAAATCACGGTCGATGGCGATACATCCACCAATGATATGGTGTTAGTTTTAGCTAACGGGTTAGCCAAAAATCCAACGATCGAAGCTGACACGCCAGCTTATCATGAGTTTAAAGGGATGCTCAAATCAGTTCTGACCGCACTAGCCAAAGCAGTTGCAAAGGACGGAGAAGGCGCCAGCAAATTGATCGAAGCTCATACGAGTGGAGCTGTGACCGATGAAGCAGCCCGAATGATCAGCAAAACCATCGTCGGTTCGCCACTGGTCAAAACAGCTCTCTTTGGCAAAGACCCGAACTGGGGGCGTATTTTATGTGCAGTGGGCTATAGTGGGCAGCCGATCGATCCAGCAACGGTATCGATTGCATTAGCCGACATTCCCGTCTTTGTCCAAGGGACACCGGTAGCTTTTGACGAAACCATCATGCAAGAACAATTGGCGGAAAATGAAGTCAAAGTCGTTGTCGAGCTGAAAGAAGGGGCAGGTGTTGGCACCGCTTGGGGCTGTGATCTGACGTATGACTATGTGAAAATCAACGCACTATATCATACCTGAAAGAAATCAGGTACTAGACAAAAAGGAGCGAGTAGATGGAAACGATCGTAGTAAAAATCGGCGGTGTCGCCTCAGACAATTTAACCCCGTCATTCTTTGAGACGATAGCAGACTGGCAAGCTGCGGGCAAAAAAGTAGTCATCGTCCATGGCGGTGGTCACTACATCTCAGAAATGATGGAGAAAATGGCGTTGACAGTCACGATCAAAGACGGCCTGCGGGTGACCGACCCCCAGACGCTTGAAGTAACTAGAATGGTCCTTTTGGGACAAGTTCAACCGCTGATCACGACCGCTTTCCAGCAAGCTGGGTTCCATGCCGTAGGACTGAATGCTGGCTGTGATCAACTGATTCAAGGAGAAGTCATTGATGAAGAAAAATTAGGACAGGTGGGGAAGGTTCAACAAATCAACGCTGCTTTCCTGAAGCTCTTGACAGAGAAAAAACATGTCCCGATCCTGGCACCGCTAGGAATTACCCCAGAGGGGCAATGGCTGAACATCAATGCCGATGAAGTAGCGTGTCAGGTTGCTGCTAGTTTACAAGCAGAAAAACTATATTTGTTGACGGATGTCCCTGGGATCAAGCAAGAAAGCCAGTGGTTATCAGCTGTTTCTTTTGAAGAGATCCCCCGTTTGATCACCGAAGAAGTAGTCACAGGCGGCATGCTGCCAAAACTAAAAAGTGCGCAGAAAGCCTTGAAAGCAGGGGTAGCTGCCGTTTGTATCACCGATCGAATCGATCGTTTAGGAACCCAGATCCTCGCGGCAAGTCCAGCCGCAGCTGTCTGTAGCTGAAGTCATTAGCAACACCCAAATGCCTCTTCTCTACTCATAAAAATGCAAAATTCTGACTTTTCTGTGCTTTTCTTCTTATTTTCTCTAAAAAAAGAATAAAATAGGTAGGGATTTCATTTGCTAGAATTTCGTTTTATCAGTACAATGAGTACATATGTAAGTAGGGGGAGAAACAATGACAGATTTCTTATTGGGGAGCAGTACGAAGTTGCTGACTGTTGCAATCCGGGTAAAAGACCGCGATCAAGCGATTGCCTTTTATCGGGATGTACTTGGTTTTGAGTTGAAAAGAGAAGAAAATGAATTGGCCATCTTTGGTCTAAAAGGATTAGATAGAGAAGTTTTATGGTTGGAAGAAAGCCCGCGTGCCAACGATCACTTCGGCGAGATCAAAAAAATGCAGCGCATCGTCTTAGCCGTATCCTCATTAGAAGAAGCGGCAACTATCGCGAGCAATGCCCAACAAAAAGCGATTGCTTTCGAAGAAGCTCGTTATGAAGCGAATCAATTAGGCTTTATTATAGCTGATCCAGAAGGGAACAAAATTGAAGTCTTATTTACAGCACCCGCAGGAACTGCGGTACCAAAAGACGAAGCAGAATTGATCAAAGCGGCACCTGCAAAAGCGGCTGGCTTATCAAAAGAAGCTCATTTTGGCAAGCTGTATTTAAACGTCAGTGATCTAGCCAAAGAGCAGCTTTTCTTAGAAGAAAGCTTAGGCTTGAAAACAAAAGAAGCCGAAACGAAGGAATTTATCCTCAATGATGGTGACTTCCAAGTCGGCTTGACTGAAGCACAAGGTGGTATGATCGATTTGCCGACCCATGAGGTGCTTGGCTTAGACTTCTTGAAAATCTCCATCAGTCAAGAAGATATCGATACATTGGAAAAACACTTGTCTGAGAAGAAGCAAGAGTTTTTCATCGACAAAAAACGGAAGTTGTTGACGACCTACGATGCGATCGGTATCGAATGGTGGTTTATCGTTAAAAAATAAATCTAAATAGATAAGAAAAAACATCGGAAACTCTTTTGAGTAGTCGATGTTTTTTGATGACTAAGAAACCAAGCAAGCGAATCGACTAGCTGATCGAGTCGGATAGTTGGAGGAAAAAAGGGGATAACGAGTTTTGTTTGCTGCTAAAAAGTGCTAAAGTTAGAAGCAAGACAAGCCTGAAAGGAGCGAGTATGGAACGATGACAATGTACCCAAAAACAGTACAGCTCATTCAAGAAAAAATGCCGACCGTTTTCCCAGGAGCGGTGCTGCGTTTTATCGCTGGTGAAACCCAAGAGACCCATGTATTCGGACAGGCAGCGCTTCTTCCGAAAACCGAACCTATGACGAAAGATCATTTGTTTGATTTAGCCTCATTGACGAAAGTCGTTTGTACAACGAGTGTTCTGTTAAAATTGTGGGATCAAGGAAAAATCGAGATGGAGGCGCCGCTTACTCGTTGGCTGCCAGCGTTTAAAGACGATCTGGTAACGATCAAGCACTTGCTGACGCATACGGCAGCCATCAACACGTGGATTCCTCATCGAGACCAGTTGGATGCTGCTGCCTTGCGCAAGGCGTATTTGCAGCTTGAAAGCAGTGATACGATCGGTCAAACGGTCAACTATACGGATACTGGGACGATTTTGCTGGGCTTTTTATTGGAGGAGCTGTATCAAAAACCAGTGACCGAGATTTTTCAAGAAGAAGTCTTGACGCCTTTAGGCATGAAGAACAGCGGCTTTCCGCCTTTTCCTCCCTCACAGCTGCCAATGATCGTTCCTACCCAGCAGCAGCCAGACGGCAGCATCCTTAGAGGAATCACCCATGATCCTAAGGCACGAGTGTTGGGAAACCATGCCGGCAACGCAGGGGTGTTTTCTACCGTGGATGACTTGACGCTTTTCGTTCAACTGTTACTGGCAAATGGTCAGCAGCAAGGAGCGCCGTTTTTCTCAGAAAAAGTCATGCAGGCGCTGACTCACAGGCAGACGCCTGAAAGCACAAAGCCTCGCACCTATGGTTGGGACTTGTTAGGTGCACCGTATCAATTATTTCATACAGGCTATACAGGCACGTTTCTCGCAGTAGATATCCCTAACAAAAAAGCGTTTATTTTCTTATCGAATCAGGTCCATCCAGTGGATCATCGAGAAAGCTATTTGGGTCATCGTGACGAAATCCTGCAATGTTACTTAAAAGAAACTGCCGAATAAGCGGATTCATGCTATAATATGCACGAACAACTAGAGAGGGGAACAATTATGGAACCATTGTTTATGAAACCTGTTTTTCAAGAAAAAATTTGGGGCGGCAGTCGCCTGCATTCTGTTTTTGGTTTTGATTTACCGAGCGACAAGATCGGTGAAGATTGGGCGATCAGTGCGCATCCTCATGGGGTGAGCGTCATTGAAAATGGGCCGTTTAAAGGCAAAACATTGGCGGATCTTTGGCAAGACCATCAAGAACTATTTGGTCATTCAGACGAACCAGTCTTTCCATTATTAATTAAAATTTTAGACGCAGAAGATGATCTATCCGTTCAAGTCCATCCTGATGACACATATGGGTTAGCCCATGAAGGGGAATTAGGGAAAACGGAATGCTGGTACATCATTGATGCCGAACCAGGTGCGGAAATCATTTATGGCCACCATGCCCAAACCAAAGAAGAACTTGCGGAAATGATCGAAGCGGGTCGTTGGGATGATTTGTTAACAAAAGTCCCTGTGAAAAAAGGCGATTTCTTCTATGTGCCAAGCGGAACGATCCATGCCATTGGAAAAGGGATCATGATCTTGGAAACCCAGCAGAGTTCGGATACGACTTATCGGGTGTACGACTATGATCGTACCGATGATCAAGGACAAACTCGGGAGCTGCATATCCAACAATCGATCGATGTGACGACGATTCCTGCACGGACGCCAGAATTATCGATCCGTGAGGTCAAACAAGGACAATCAGCAGTCGTTACCTATCTTGAAACGCCATTTTTCAATGTGTATGAGTGGGAAGTACGTGGGAAATTATCGTTGGCACAAAAGGCCGATTATACTTTGATGACCGTGATCGATGGGTATGGGCATTTGATGATCGACGGTCATTCCTATGAACTAAAAATGGGCACGAGCTGCATTTTGCCAAACCCGATCAAGAAATGGGAATTGGTTGGTGAATTGACTGTCATTGCCTCTGAACCTGGAAAAAAATAAAACGATCAGTAAGTGAGGTGAGCCGCACAAGCAAAACAGCACACGTTCCTGATTTTTCGTAAGGCTGAACTCGTTCAGCTGCCTGTCATCATTGGCGATTTTTCCGCTTTTGACTGACAGGTTTTTTCGTATGGACACTCACGATAGACGTCTGAGGAAGATTTGTTATAATGGCAGTAATGAAGGATAGGTGAAAAGAATGGTTTACTTAGATCATGCAGCAACGACACCGCTGCATCCAGAAGTGATCAAAGTGATGAGTGAAACGATGCAGACATTTTTTGGCAATCCATCAAGCATTCATCATTATGGTCGAGACGCCCACACCCAATTAGAATTGGCTCGTCAAGCGATCGCTCAGCAGCTAGGAGTCAAAGAACATGAGATCATTTTTAATAGTGGTGGTACCGAAAGTGATAATACAGCAATCATCGGTACAGCCCTTAGCAAACAAGCACAAGGCAAACATATCATTACGACCCAGATCGAACATCCGGCGGTCATTGAGAGTATGCGCTATTTAGAAGGCTTAGGCTTTGAGGTGACCTATTTGCCCGTAGATCAAAAGGGGCAATTGGCCGTCAGTGAAGTTGAGGCTGCCTTACGTCCCGATACGATTTTAGTATCCATAATGACGGCAAACAATGAAACGGGCAATTTGCTGCCGATTGCAGAAATTGGGGCCCTTTTACGGGAGCATCCCGCCGTGTTTCATACCGATGCCGTGCAAGCTTATGGCAAGATCCCGCTTGAAATCAATGAAAACAGTATTGATCTTCTAAGCATTTCTGCTCACAAAATCAACGGACCAAAAGGGATCGGCTTTTTGTATAAACGAGATGGCTTGTCGCTGCCTGCGCTACTCCATGGCGGCGAGCAAGAAGAAAAACGGCGAGCAGGGACGGAAAACTTAGCAGCCATCATGGGAATGGCCAAAGCAGCTTCTTTGCATACCCCCGAAGCGCAGCAAGCAGCGGCGGAACAATATCAAACGTTTGCCGATGTGCTGATGGAGACCTTAGCAGCACAAGGCGTCGATGTTCAGTTGAATGGTGATCCAGCACACAAATTGCCGCATATTTTGAATCTGCGTTTCCCAGGTGTCAGCAGTGACTTGCTGCTGATGAAATTGGACTTAAAAGGGGCTGCGATCTCGACAGGCAGCGCTTGTACGGCGGGCAATGTGGAGCCCTCCCATGTGCTCGAAGCGATGGTGGGCAAAGAGCATCTAGCTATTCGGGAATCGGTCAGAGTCAGCTTTGGCTATGGCAACACATTGGCGGAAATCGAAGCATTTGCTCAGCTATTAGCAGAAACTGTCTTAGCCACGAAAAAGTAGGAGAACAGCTAGCAATCTCGCTGAAAACTATTTATAATGAAAGAAATGATGTTAAAGAGGTGAAGAACATGGCATTTGAAACAACAGCAACCGTTTTAGGCGCAGCAACCCAATACCGCATTGCTCCTGAAGCAAAAAAATATACGTTGCGGGACAATGGCTTTACAGAAACGAACGGCGGCAACTTCCAATTGATTCGCGGCCTTGAAGCAACACCCCAAAGCAAAGAAGGCTTTAAATTAAAAATCACTGTTGCAAAAGATCTGCAAACCTTCAAGATGTCCATCACGACAGCCAATGGGTTAAAAGCAGTCAATATTTTCAAAGATGAACAGCACAAAATGTTGCAAGAAAAATTTTACTTTTTAATGGATGGTTTTATCAGCCGCGGGTTGTTTGTCAAAGCGTAAGCTTTTGTCAAAAGCAGCTATATCATTCAAAGGGCAAGAAGTGTGTCACTCCGCCAAGCAGGCATGGGATTGATACACTTCTTTTGTATCTTTGGCGGTTTCTTTTTATACTATAGAAAACAAACCCTAGGTGTTCGCAGGAACAGGATGAGTTAAGACGAGAAAGAGGGAATCAAGATGAAACGATCCTTAAACAAGCAATCAGTGCTAGCCGTCGGCATGGGGACTTGGCATATGGGGGATGACCCAGCCAAGGAAAAAGCCGAGATCGATGCGTTGCAAGCGGGCATCAAAGCTGGAGCGGCTGTCATCGATACCGCAGAAATGTACGGCGAGGGAAACGCAGAAACACTAGTTGGCAAGGCGATCCAGCCCTTTACACGAGGGGATCTTTATTTGATTTCAAAAGTCTATCCTTGGAATGCCTCCGCAGATGAATTGCCGAAAGCTTTAGACCGCAGCTTAGCGCGTTTAGGCACCGACTATCTTGATTTGTATCTGCTCCACTGGCGAGGAGATGTGCCGTTAGCAGAAACAGTTGACGCACTAGAAGCTGCCAAAGCTTCTGGAAAGATTCGTGCATGGGGCGTCTCTAATTTTGACGTGGCAGATATGGAGGAGCTGTTGCGGTTAGAAAACGGCGATCAATGTGCCGCCAACCAAGTACTCTATAATTTAGGTGCCCGGGGGATCGAATACGATCTTTTGCCTTGGCAGGCAGAGGCTGAGATTCCTGTGATTGCCTACTCACCCATTGCTCAAGGCGATCGGCTAGGGCACCACTTCAAAAATGATGAAGTGTTGAAAGAGCTGGCAGAAGCCAAAGGCTGCACGATTTTTCAGCTGCTTTTGGCATGGACCCTTCGACAACCCCACGTCTTAGCGATCCCCCAAACCAGTGACTCGCTGCATATGCTGCAGAACATTGAAGCTTGCAAAATCGTTTTTTCCAAAAGCGAATTGGCAGCAATCGATGCGCGGTTTCCTGCACCGACGAAAAAGCAGCCGCTAGCGATGATTTGAAGACGCTGATCACAGAAAAAGCACCAAGGTAAGGAGCGACTATGAAATTTTTTACGTCTGATACCCACTATTTTCATGCAGCCTTGCTCGGGGACAATGACTTTGCCCCACGCCCCTTTGAGACAGTGACGCAAATGCATGAAACGATGATCGCCAGCTGGAATGAGGTCGTGGCGGATAAAGATGTCGTCTATCATTTAGGGGATGTCGCGATGCACCCTGATTACGAAGCGGGCTTTCCAGAAATTGCTGCGCTGTTAGCACAGCTGCAGGGCAAAATCGTTTTTATCAAAGGCAATCATGATACCCGAGCTTTCTTTGCGTACTTGCGCAAGCATGATCCTGGTTGTTTGGGAGCCGAAAAGTATGCGTTTGAAGATGTCGGTGTCTTGCTGAAGTTTGCTCATCAGCAATTTATACTGACCCATTATCCTATGCTGCTGGGGATCACCAAAAACAGCCGCAATCTGCATGGGCATATTCATCATCACAGTGTACCGATCGCTGAGAATCTCAACGTAGGAGTCGATGCACCAGAATTGGCGTTTCTGCCACAGCCGCGTCCTTTTGGTCGGCCAGTTTCCGAAAATGAACTGGCGGTGTTGTATCATGCAAAACAACAAGAACTTACTAAGCTGGCTCGTTAACAGATAACAAAAAAAGCAAGCGTCCAAACAGATTTGGGCGGCTTGCTTTTTTTGTGATGACTTTGACAGCAAGCTTTGATTAAGGAAATTTTTTTGATAAAAATAAACTTTATATGTAAAAAATAATCGATTCCAAGAGTTATTATTTGATGGATATTTAAGAAATGTGTATGCTTTAAGTAGAAAGCAGTAAAGGAGGTTGCCAATGCGTAAGATTTCTAAAGTGATTTTTATCATCGGATTGCTTTTACTCTTACTTGTCTTTTATTTTGGGATCATCGCCAATCAGCAAGCGGCTTCATTGCCTGTTTACTTGATTCCTTTGGATGAATATCCTTGGGTCGGATCTTCCATGAGTATGCTGCTCTTTTGGTTATCTGTTGGCTTTGCCATTTTTACCGTGATCGCGCTCTTTGTCGTTTTGTTTTATCCAAAACGTTCGGACCGCTTGATCATTTCCCATAAGACAGGCGATTTAGTGATTCAGAAGAAGGCGTTAGAGCATTTTGTGCTTGAACGGGTGAAACAAGCAGATTTCATCCATCAGCCATCCGTAAAAATCAAAATCGTCAAGAATAAAGTATCCGTAAAAATCGATGGAGAAATGAAACAAACAGCAGCCATCCCGCAAAAACAAGAAGCATTGGTTGGTGAGATCAGCAGCAGTCTGCAGCAGCTTTTCGGTATCGAAAGCAATATCCAAACGGAAGTTGTCTTAAAAGATACGCAAGAAACGCCAGCAGCCCATGACCAGCCGCGTGTAGTTTAGGAGGAACAGGTATGAGTGAATGGTTCTACCACTATAAGATCCCACTTATCTTTGCAGGCTTCGGTTTGATCCTAGCGATCCTGTTTCTAACGATCGGCTTTTTGAAAACCATACTGCTGGTGCTGTTTACGGCACTAGGTATGTATCTGGGATTTTATCTCAAAGAAGTCGGATTCTTTGAACAATTTCAAAGACCGCGCCGTTAACTTTGGTAACATTATTAGTTTAATTTATATCAAGATTATAGTAGGAGGAATGTACGATGGAAAACCAAACAAAACCAACAACAGGTGTTAAAGGAGAATTAACTTACGAAGATAAAGTGATTCAAAAAATCGTAGGCATTGCATTAGAATCTGTAGACGGACTCTTAACAGTCGATGGCGGTTTCTTCTCAAATATTGCAGGTAAATTAGTCAACACCGATGATGTGACTTCAGGGATCAACGTTGAAGTTGGGAAAAAACAAGTGGCAGTCGATCTTGATATCGTTGCAGAATACGGCAGCGACATGACCACGATCTACGACCAAATCAAAGAGGTTGTTTCAACACAAGTCAACAAAATGACGAATTTAGACGTCATCGAAGTAAACGTGAACGTAGCAGATGTCAAAACACGTGAACAATTCGAAAAAGACTCTGAAACAGTTCAAGACAAAGTAAGCAGTGCGGCAGAAACAACTGGCGACTTTGCGTCAAAACAAACACGTAAAGCCAAAGGTGCCTTCAACCGAACAACGACGCGTATTCAAGAAAACAACGAACCACGCGTTCAATAATAGTAAGATAAGCAAAAGACTAGCTTCGGCTAGTCTTTTTTGTCGCAAAAATGGCGTGTTTTTGCAGCTTCAGCCGGTCAGAACATCAAAGCCAAAAGCTCCAATAATGGATTCCTTCTGCTTGAAAGACATCGTTAGGATAGCTTTTCTCATAATGAGCTTTTTTGGGGGAATCATTAGGATCGAATACTTGAACATTTCCTTCTTTGTTCAAAGCCAATACCATGATATGTCCTGAGGTCGTAAAGGTTCCTGATTGAACCGAGACCACAACGGGGATGCCTTGTGTCATTTTCTCATAGGCAGCCGCAAAGGAACTTCCTAAATCGGCAAATTGGTAACCAAAAGCTTCGGCAAACTGAGGAAAGATTTGCCAACTCGTTCCTTGTTTGGGAAGATAAAATTGATCGCCAGCCCACTTTAATAGTTTGTCAGGATTCGACGGATGATCCGTCCAAAAAGAATCGATCATCGCTAAAGAAGCAATAGCGCACCCGTTTGCTGCAAACGTATTTTGCGTTTCTCCATATCCATATGTGTCATTGCCCCAGCGTTGATCGGTTTGTACAATCAACGGCACTTGCTGCGTGTCTGCCATCGCTTGTTGAATCGCTTGATTGGCTTGGTGAGTGAACTCTTTTGAGACAAGCGCTGTCTGATCAAACGCAGCATCCCTGACCTGATCAATCACGTAATGAATGACAAAAACACCACCGATGAGAAAAAGCAGTAGCGCAAGGCTCTTTCTTTTCTTTCCGTTGTTTCTCCTAGTTTTCGATATCCCTGTGTGTGATCTCATGAAATGCCCCTCCTCATAAAGTAGTATCTAAAAGAAGTATAGTCTTTTTCTGATAGCGGCATTTCTGCTTTTCCTGAAGAATTCCATACGATTTTATGACAAACGACCGTTTAAAAGGTAAAATGCGGCTTCTTAGCATTCGCTTATCTAGTTGTCTTTGAACAATGGGAGTCGTTTGGATGGTTGTCGATAAGATACACAAAAAGCAGCGCTTCTTCTATTGGGCTGAATGGGGGGAGAACAGACAGCGGGTATCCTCCAGATGACTTTTCTAAAAAAGGAATTTATAAGAAAAGACAGCAAACAGTGAACTTTTTTGTGTTTTGTTGTATAATGCAAATTACTGAAAAGTTGCGACCTTCAAATCGTAGATG
Organism: Enterococcus sp. DIV1279b; assembly: GCF_050531515.1. Classification (NCBI taxonomy): domain Bacteria; kingdom Bacillati; phylum Bacillota; class Bacilli; order Lactobacillales; family Enterococcaceae; genus Enterococcus; species Enterococcus sp. DIV1279b. Next base: position 444,732 of record NZ_CP172891.1, read on the forward strand.
ATTTCAGAATCTATAATTGAAATGATGGTGAAACGATCATGTCTAACGAAAACACCCGTGTGGTGGTTGGAATGAGTGGCGGGGTAGACTCGTCAGTAACAGCACTTTTGCTGAAAGAACAAGGGTATGATGTTGTCGGGATCTTTATGAAAAATTGGGATGATACCGATGAAAACGGTGTTTGTACCGCAACAGAAGACTACAAAGACGTAGCCAAAGTGGCTGCGCAAATAGGGATTCCTTATTATTCAGTGAATTTCGAAAAAGAATATTGGGACCGTGTATTTGAATATTTTCTTGCAGAATACCGTGCCGGACGGACACCAAATCCAGATGTCATGTGTAACAAGGAAATCAAGTTCAAAGCCTTTTTGGATTATGCGATGGATCTTGGTGCCGATTATGTAGCAACTGGCCATTATGCGCAAGTGACCGTTGATGAAAACGGCGTGACCCATATGTTGCGAGGCGTGGATAACAACAAAGATCAAACGTATTTCTTAAGCCAATTGTCACAAGAACAATTGAGTAAAACCATGTTCCCACTAGGCGGCATGGAAAAATCAGAAGTACGAGCGATCGCTGAACGGGCAGGACTAGCAACAGCCAAGAAAAAAGATTCCACGGGTGTCTGCTTTATCGGAGAAAAGAATTTCAAACAATTTTTGAGTAATTACTTGCCAGCGAAAAAAGGCAATATGGTTACATTAGATGGCGAAGTCAAAGGACAACACGATGGCTTGATGTACTACACCATCGGACAACGTCAAGGCTTAGGCATTGGCGGCGGCGGTGCCACTCAAGAACCATGGTTTGTCGTAGGAAAAGACTTAGCGACCAACACTTTGTATGTGGGACAAGGATTCCATCACCCCGCATTGTATGCAGATCGCTTGGAAGCAAGCCAAATCCACTTTACTACAGAACAAGACCGCGGCAGGGAATTTTCATGCACAGCAAAATTCCGCTACCGTCAACAAGATGTACCGGTAACGGTGCGTCTATTAGATGGAGATCGAGCAGAAGTGATTTTTGACGAACCAGTCCGCGCCATCACTCCTGGACAAGCAGTCGTTTTTTATGACGGGATGGAATGCTTGGGCGGCGGTTTGATCGATGCAGCCTACAAAGAAGCCAAAGAATTACAATATGTTTAACCACTAACACAATCAGCCCTAGCTAAGACCACTGAACCAATCAGTTGCACTTAGCTAGGGCTTTTTTTATTTGTACCAACGAATGTTTTGCGTAATCAAGAGAACCAAAAAATAGGTAGCCGATTATTCTTTGATCTTGAAAAGGTGGATCTGTTCGCTAAATGCAGCGACTTGTGCAGGATCGATCGTACCGTTTGTTTTCGAAAGCGCATTAGACATGCCACAAGCCATCGAATAGGTCAATGCTTGTTCCATTGGATACTGTTTATTCAATGCAACAGCCATGCCACCAACAGTTGAATCGCCACAGCCAGTCGTATTAACGATGGCGATTTTAGGAATCTCAATCTTATAAAAAGTCGACTGATGTTTAACGATTGCCCCATCGCCGCCTTGAGATACCATGACGGTGTCGATTCCTTCGAAAAGAGTGCTCTCTAAGACAGAGAAAATGTCTTGAGATGAATGTAATTTTTGACCTATTAGTTCTTCCAATTCCTGTTGATTCGGTTTAATAAAATTCGGACGAGCATTCGTTTGAGTCAAACAATTTTTTAGTTGTTCACCTGCTATATCCATGAGGATTGGTACCTGCTCACCTAATGTCTTACGGATGAATTGAAGCAATTGATCGTGAAAATGCCCATTATCAGAATTTACTGATCCAGAAATACAGACGACCGTGATGGGATGTTGTTCAATTAATGCTGCAAGGTGTTGGTAAAAAAGTTGTTCGTTTTTCTCCGATAGATAAAGTCCTTTTTCTACTAGCTCTGTATGGGTGTTACCGTCATGCATGATCGTGATCGCATTGCGAGAATTACCATCGATGGTTAGGAAATCCAATACATAACGTTCTTCGGCTAGTAAAGAATCAAGGATCGTTTTGCCTACAGGTCCACCTAAAATACCTGTCAATAAAACGTCTTCCCCAGATTGTGCGATGACTCTGCCAGCATTGATACCTTTTCCCCCAATTGATGTATGTGGGTTATCTACCCGATTTACTTGATCCAATTTCAACGAAGGAACCAAATAGTTGTAGTCCATGGAAGGGTTCATTGTGATGGTTAAAATCATTTTTGTTCCTCCTTGAGGATCTCTGTAAAGGAGCGATAATACTCAAAAGTAGTCTCAGAAAGTTTATCATCAGTGATCAAATAGTCGATATCTGAAAGTGAGTAAAAGGTGTAAACGTCGGAGCGATTAAACTTGGAACTATCCGCAACGATGCATTTTTTGCGGGAATGCTTGAAAGCGACTCGTTGAATCGAACCTTCAACAAGATTCGCAGTGGTGATATTATTTTCAAAGATCCCATTTGTAGCAGCAAAAGCGATATCGATATTTAGATTTTCAAAACTCTTCTCTGCCGTTTCCCCATAAAATTCTTCCGTCGTGCGGGAAAATTCTCCGCCTGTCAATAAGACACGATAGTCTGTGTTGTAAATCAAATAATTAAAAGCAAGCAAACTATTTGTGATCACGAATAAGTTTGCTTTTTTTAGTTCAGGTAAAGCGTGAAGCATCGTAGTTCCAGCACCGATATAGATAGTATCGTTGTCTGAAATGATACTGTTCATCACTTTTCCGATGAATTTTTTTTCAGCAACATTCGTATCGATTTTTTCTTGAGTAGAAAGCTCGTGTTCGATTTTTTCGAGTTTTTGGGCGCCACCATAGATTTTTACCAATAAAGATTGATTCGCTAACTCTGTAATATCTCTACGAATGGTCATATCGGAAACGTCTAATGTTTTGGCTATTTCTGCAATGGATAAGTAATCGTGCTGATTCACTAGCGCTAGAATTTTTTCTTGCCGTTCTTTCTTTAACATAGTTTCACCTCTGGTTGATTAACGATTTTTTTAAGTTTCTTTTTCAACTGTCTTCTTTATACATTAATTAATAGCATTTACTTTTGGAAAAAGCAAGGATAAATGTTCATCTTTGTTAAAGTTTGATAATTTTATGTATCGATAAAAGTAATTAGTTTGGAAAAAATACGAAAAGAAAGCGTTGACAAGAAAAATTAACTATTGTATATTTACATTGTAAAACACATTGTAACAAAGTTTAACAATATTTATCATTAAAGTTGAACAAGGAGGAAGAATAGGTGGGCTATACGAGCATGTTTGATGAAAGGCTGATTTTTCTCGACGTGGAAGGAGAGGATTTGAAAGAACTATTTGAAGAGATAGCCAAACGATTACAGGAACAAGGTTTTGTGAATGAACAGTATGTAGAAGGATTACTAGCAAGAGAACAAGCCTTTCCAACTGGGCTGATTACACAGTATTTGAATATTGGCTTGCCTCATTCAGAACCAGCGTATGTCGAAAAGCCTTTTATAGCGATCGTGCGTCTGAAAAACGAGGTGAAGATGAAGCAAATGGGTGACAGTCAAGAAATGCAGGTCAAGAATCTCTTTTTTCTAGGGATCAAAGAACCAAAAGAGCAAGTCGGCTTACTGCAATCGTTAATGGCATTATTTATGGATGAAGGATTTGTAAAGGCATTCATTGGGACACAAGAAGTACAGGCAATTTATCAATTAGTTACACAGTATACAAAATAAAATTTTTGGAGGGATTCAAGATGAAAAGAAGATTGATCGTAGCATGTGGAAGTGGCGTTGCAACAAGTCAAACGATCGCAAGTAAAATTGCTGGGATGCTTGAAGATGACGGGATCGATTTCCCCGTTGAAGCAGTTGATTACAAGTCGATCCAAAACGAATTGCCGTCGACAGGAATTTATGTGTATGTTGCACAGCCAGATGATGAAGTATTGGAAAAAGCGGCTGAGCTAGGTGTACACGTTTTTGCTGGAATTCCGTTTCTTACAGGTATGGGTATGGATACGATTTATGAAGAAATCAAAGAATTGATTGGCTAGCACAAAACATCCTATCAAAAGAAAGAAGTGAAAAAAATGCAAGTATTTCAAGACATTATCAATTATATTTTAGGTTTAGGTTCCGCTATTTTTGTGCCGCTAATCATTTTAATCCTAGGCTTGGTTGCAGGGATGAAATTCAAAAAAGCCTTTATGTCTGCGATCACGTTAGGTATTGCTTTTACTGGGATGTCGATGGTCATCGGCTTTATGTCAAATGCAGTTAGTCCAGCTTCCGAAGCATTGGCGAAAAATACTGGCTTGAACTTGCCTGCGCTAGATTTAGGTTGGACAGGAGCAGCAAGTATCACCTGGTCATGGTCTTATGCATTTGTTTTCTTTGCCGTCGTTCTTGGTGTGAATTTTGTCATGTTGATTTTGAACTGGACCAAGACGTTGAATGTTGATATGTGGAATGTATGGGGCAAAGCGCTGACTGCCTATCTAGTCTACTTTATCAGTGGGAGTTTACTTGCTGGGTTTATCACCGCCGTCGTACAGGTTATCTTGGAACTTAAGATGGGGGATATGTTCCAACGCCACATTGAGGACTTGACTGGTATTCCTTTAGTAACAGTGACCCACTTGATGAATATTTCAGCAGTACTTTTATTACCGATCAATGTGATTATGGATAAAATTCCTTTCTTTAATCGACGTGCCGATACCAAAGCCTTAAAAAAGAAAATCGGCATCTTCTCTGAAAATTCGGTGATGGGCTTTCTCATAGGCTTAGGCTTGGGGTTAGCCGCAGCCTATGGCGTGTCAGGTTCATTGAATTTAGCTATTCAAATCGCGACGGCAATGGCTTTGTTCCCAATGATCTCAAAAATGTTTATGCAGTCCCTTTCACCACTTGCTGATGCAATGTCGGAAATGATGAAAAAACGCTTTAAAGATCGGGAAGTTTACATTGGGTTAGATTGGCCTGTATTAGCTGGTCGCTCTGAGATTTGGGTCACTGCTATCTTGTTGGTACCTGTATTTATTGGCTATGCCATCATCTTGCCAGGAAATGCTGTGTTGCCTTTAGCAGGAATCATTAACTATTCGATCGCAGTAGGTGGATTATTGCTTACCGGCGGAAACTTGGTTCGTATGCTGATCATGGGGGTTATTTCGATGCCAATCTATCTATATGCAGCTACGTATTTGACGCCGATCTTAACGGGCTTAGCAGATCGAACCGGCGCAGTAGAAGGAATACAAAAAGGGCAGCAAATCACTTGGTCTTCGATCGAAGGACCAGAATTTCGAATTTTATTTGCAGAAGCGTTTAAAGGAAATATCTTGGGTATCGTCGGTTCCGTTGTGTTTATCGCAATGTTTGTCTGGTTGTATAAATATATGAGTAAGGTAAAGGTACCAAGTCAAAGATATGAAGAACAAGGGACCCAATCGACGCAAGTGCGTGCGACGAATGGCTAATATTTTCAAAAAGGAAAGGGCGACAGGAATGGGAAAGAGCGAAAAAATAAAATGGCAATTGCTTCTTTTTCTAGCAATTGGCTGCTATCTCTTAGCTTTGGTGACACAACAGTACCTATTTAATGTCGTAGCGATTGGTCTAGCAGTCTGTGTGTATAAATATGGCAGTCCAGTACTTTTTAAAGAATATGATGAACGGAAAAAGAAAAAAGAGGAAGAAGCAGCAAAAGTAAGAGAAGCTGTTCAAACAATCTTACGCAACAAAACGTTTGAAAAATAAAAAAGGTGGTCTTGAATATGTCAGATGGACGGATGATTTTTGAAAGAGAACGGGAAGATTTAGCACGAATCGTAAAATTGATTTTTACCAGGAAGAATACAAATGTTGCAGGCGGTAATTTTTCTTTTAAAACAACCGATGAAACTGGAAAAGAATACATTATTATGACACCAACTATGATGTCAGAAGCCTATTTAGGAGAAGTCTCACCAGCCCAGATTTTAGTCGTTGAGCCTCATACGAGAAAGGTGATTGATGGGGTAGGACAGCTGACACGAGAAATCAACTTACACGAAGCGGTTTATGATACGAATCCAGCGATAAAAGCAGTCTTACATGCCCATTCTCCTCACTCAATGTTTTGGGCAACCGCCGGATTGGATATGCCTAACTTAACGGAAGCGACCCAAAAAATTGGCTATATTCCTGTACTAGACTTTGAACCTAATTGCTCACCAGAATTAGCAGAATTAGTTTCTGATTATATGAAAAAAGAACAACTTGCCTTACCGAATATGTTACTCCTCAACAGTCATGGGGTACTGATCAGTGCGCCAGGAGCATCTGGCATCGAAGCAATCCATAAAGCTTTGCAAATACTAGATACCACGGAATGGAATGCGGAAATTGCCTATAAGCAAACGATTTTCCAATCTTTAGGCTTGTTAGATGGTTTTTACTCCAAAGGGAGACAAGTAGGAACCCTTGAAGACTTGAAAAAACATACACCGATTTATAATAAAGAAGAAATTTTTGCTGGTGGTGATTAGCCAGCAAGTAATCATCTTTTTCGATTGATAAAAATCCAAGAACATTCGTTTACGAGTTCTTGGATTTTATTTTATTAGTCAAATTATGCTATAATTTAGGTAGAAAATGAATTTTTTTGATGCATTGGCATTTTTAAAAGAAAGACTAACTATATAGAGTCAAGTGAAAATTAGCTAAATCAAAAAAATATTTTATAACAGTTAAGTCCAAAAAATGAGTACAACAAATAGACCTTTCACTATTAGATTTTTTTGATTGTTCAATAGCTAATCGGAAACAATCTTATAAGGTTCATTTTTAGTTAAAATAGCATGAATCACATAACAAAGCTTACGAGAAACAGCACCTAAGGCCGTCAGATGATGCTTTCCCTCAGAAATTTTTTTCTGATAAAACGCGCGAAAAACAGGATCACATTGAGAAGCAACTAGAGCAGCTGAAAACAAGGCTTTTCGTAAGTATGGAGATCCACGCTTGCTCATAACATTATGTGTTGCTTCGTATTGCCCAGATTGGGACACAGACGCGTCTATGCCAGCATAAGCAACCAGTTTTTTCGGATTAGAAAATTTGCGAATGTCTCCAATTTCACCAAGAATTGTCGCGCCATTTATAGGGCCGATTCCAGGGATTGTGAGAATAACAGAGTCTAAATTACTCATTATGCGCTTAATTTCTTTTTCAGTTTCTTTTACTTGGCTTTCGATGAATTTCAATTGTTCAATCATGGAGCGTAATTGAAATGTAAAAGCTTCTTGAGCAAATTTCACTCCAAAGGAGTTAGAAGCTGCTTGCTTCAATTGATCTGCTTTCTCTGGCTTTATTCGGTTCCTGCTTAACTCAGCTAAGTATTGAGCCAACGTTTCTGCCGAAATTTCTTCTAGCTCTATAGGAGAACTAAACTCAAGCAATAACTCTTTAGACGCTTTTCCGAAAATACCTTGTTTAGAAAAAATTGATGCATATTCAGGAAACACTTGATCTAGTACAGCTATGATTTTTCGTTTGAAGTCGCTTGCGGTACCTACTAAATAGGTTCGGTAACGTGAAAGTTGTTTTAACGAAAAAACATTTTCATCAGACAATACTGTTTCTACAAAGGAACCATAACGCATCAAGTCAGCAATCAAAACAGAATCAATAATATCATTTTTTCGTTTTCTGATTTCTGTTCCTTTGCGCCAGCCATCGGTTTGAAGAGGATTCACAACGTGAATCAAAAAGTCTGATTCGTGGAGGTATGAAAAGATGGAGAGCCAATAATGACCCGTAGCTTCCATTCCGACAATAAAGTCAGCGGGAGTCTCTGAATATTTTGAAAGCCGCTCAATCAGGGAATCAGCTCCTTCAGTAGTGTTAGGGAAAGAAAAACCTTTTAGGATCACTTTACCTTCTTCACTCATTAAAGAAGCCACGTGAGTTCGCTTGCCGATATCAATTCCTAAGAAGTACATACATTTGACCTTTCTAAAAAAATATTTTGGATTGAAACCCGCTCAACTGAAAAGCGTCACTACCTTGTACGAGATACGGAGTAAAGCAAAAACTTTCAACATCTAACTCATACGTAATCCACTTATCAGAGAGAGGTGCCAGTCTTTCGATTACGAGCTTCAAAACTCAAGGAGGCAACGGCATAGCCTCTCAATCCAATAAATATATTATCTCAAAATGAATGAGTTAATACCAAATTAAAATAACGATGGTTCATAGGGTTATCCAATCAAAACCGGAAGGTTAAAACCCTAACTCTAATATACAAGGAGGAGCATGAATCGTACCAAAGCCAATCTCATGAAATCGGGGTTTGTCGTTAGTGTCGTAGGGGTGGTGATGCTTCATCAGGCTCAGGTCGTTTCAAGCCAAATCAACCATCTTGCCTTAGCCGTACTATTGGGTTTAGCCGGGTATTTGCTTGTTTTTAAAAAGTTCTACTTTTTGTCCTCTCAAATTGCGGGGCATTCCGATCAGTATAATCAAGCAGAAGTCAAGTGGGGCAAGATTGCGGGAGTTATCGCCTTCTTTATTGCTCTGATCAATTTGATTTTGGTCTTTGTGTGAGTGTGGCGGAAAAAAAGCCGCCAAAAGAAATCTTTGACGGAAACTGGGTTGCTTGGCTCATGATCGATCATCAAATTCGGCTTGGTGTGCTTGAAAAAAGCGGTAATACTGCTGGACACTAGCTAACTGGGTCCACTTCCGAACATCGACGGGCGTTTGATCCAAATCATAGATTTTGGCTTCCTTTAAAGACAAAACGAAAGGACTATGGGTAGCAATAATGAACTGACACTGTTCATAGCGAACAAAATCTTCCAGTAACTGCACCAGTTCCAGCTGACGCTCAGCAGAAAGAGAATTTTCTGGTTCATCTAATAAGTAAAGGCTGTTGGGACGAATCTTTTCTTGAAAGAAGCGAAAGGCACTTTCACCATTGGAATATTCTCGGACATTGTCGATCAAGTGCTTACGGGTGAATTTGGACTGTGTGTTAGATTGTGCAAGATTGATTTTCTTCAATTCATGGTAATCGTCAAAACCCGTGAAACGAAAGTCTGCATACTTTGCTTGGTAGTATTCTTGGAATACTTCTTCTCGGCGATGATCGATCCCTTGATTCAAGTTTCGAATAGCCAGCATGTAATCAAAGACATCATCGCTGGTCAAAAGTACTTTTTCTTGCGGTTCGTCGATGCTGCCAGTAGTACAGTAGGCTAAGTAGTCCTCGAAAAAATTCGAGCGATTATACGCAGCAAAGCGCTGCGCGTGGATCTTTTCGGCAATCACGTTCAATGCGGTGGTTTTGCCAGAACCATTGCCGCCATATAAGATCGTGACCGGTTCAAAATCGATCTGCTGAAAAAGGCGGGCACTGAGAATCTGAAAAGGGTAGTAAGAATCATAAACGGTTCGTTTGATGGAAAGGAAAAAATCAAACTCGGTCTCTTGATCGGGAAAAGTGATTTGTTCGAGATACATGGGGCACCTCCTGGCAATTTCGTGGTTGTCATTATTGTAGCATATCCATCGCAGACAAATTTTTTTTACGAGGTTAAAATAAATCTTGTTTGATATTTTTTTAATCTTTTGATGTTATATTCACAATAGGAAACATCTATGCTAGACTATAGGGGCATAGAAATGATGTAATCTTAAACAACCGATAAATCGTACAAAAAAACGAGGGTTTAATGAATTTTTAAAGCAATGTTTAAATGCTGAAACTTATTCCTTGCAAGTTTAAGTAAAAGTGACTAATATGAGGAAGGAATCGTGAAAGGAGCAATGGAATGTATCAAGTAGTAGTCATGTATGGGGACAATGAACCGTGGTGGTTTTTTGAGGGATGGCAGTCAGATATTCAAGAGGCGTTCACATTTGCAACTTTCAGCGAGGCGCAGTCATTTTATGAACAAAAATGGCAAGAAATCAGAGAAGAGTATTCGTACATAAATGCAAAATCAAACTTTATGACGGCTTTTTGGAATGAAGAAGACGAACGCTGGTGCGAAGAATGCGACGATTACCTCCAACAATATATTGGACTGGCATTGCTTAAAGAATATCAGCAAGTCGTCGATGAAAGCAGGAAAGATTTTTATGAAACAACTAATTCTAGCGGAAAAGCCAAGCGTTGCCAAAGACCTCAGCAAAGTTTTGGGCTGTGAGCAAAAAAATAAAAATTATTACGAAGGACCCAAGGCGATCGTTACTTGGGCCCTTGGTCATTTATTGGGCTTGAAAATGCCTGAAGATTTAAACAAAGAGTGGGCATCATGGCAGATGGAAACGTTACCGATGATTCCTAAGTCCATCGGGATCAAACCGTTACCAAAAACCGGTCATCAACTAAAAGCCATCAAACAACTGGCTCAAAGAAAAGATGTCGGGGAAGTCGTGATCGCTACCGATGCGGGAAGAGAAGGGGAGCTAGTCGCTCGCTGGATTTTGGAGTGGGTTCGTTTTGACAAACCAGTCAAACGTTTGTGGATTTCTTCGCAAACCCCTAAAGCCATCAAAGAAGGCTTTGCAAAATTGCAGTCAGCCAAGCACTACGACAATCTTTACTACTCCGCCCTTGCGCGGGCAAAAGCCGACTGGCTGGTAGGATTGAATGTCACGCGGGCATTGACGGTCAAATATCAAGACAATCTTAGTGCGGGTCGGGTCCAAACCCCTACCTTAGCTTTGGTGCGCAGTCAGGAAATGCAGATCGAGAGTTTCCGTCCGCAAACCTATCATGTGATTACCCTAAACGTAGGCGATGCCAAGGCCCGCCTGCAGCAAAAAAATCCCTATCAACTAAAAGAACGCAGCGACGCCGAAGCATTGGTCAAGCAAATGAGTCAACAAAATGGTCGCGTGACAGCGATCGAAGAGAAGGTCAAAACAGAAAGCGCGCCATTGCCTTATGATTTGACCGAGATCCAACGAGAAGCCAATCAGCGTTATGGGTTTTCAGCCAAGAAGACCTTGTCGCTTGTTCAAAGCTTGTATGAAACCCATAAAATCGTCACTTACCCAAGGACGGATTCCAAGTATTTGACCAATGATATGAAGGCAACCATGAAGGAACGCCTGCAGGCAGTTGCGGATTTTGCCCCAGAAGTCAAAGGATACTTGAAAAATGGCGGACAAGTGGTGCAGCAAGCTGTCTTCAATGATAAAAAAGTCACCGATCACCATGCCTTATTGCCAACGGAACAGCGGGCGCGTTATGAAAAATTAACTACCGATGAACAACGGATCTATCAAATGATCGTTAGTCGTTTCTTAATGCTCTTTGCGAAACCCCATAAAAAGCAGCAGCAGAAAGTGACCGTGACCTTTGGTTCAGAAACCTTTGTATTCAACCGCAATACCGTGTTAGAAGCGGGATGGAAAACGACTTCTGAAGAAGAAACCAGTGACATAGCTTGGCAAAAAGGCAGTACCGTCAAGCCTGAGTTCACCATCCAAAAAGAGTTGACCACACCACCGAAACCGTTGAATGAAGGAACTCTTTTAGGTAAAATGGAAAAACATAGTCTCGGTACGCCGGCAACCCGTGCGGAGATCATTGAAAAGCTGATCAAATCTGAGCTGATGGAGCGGACCCCAAGCGGCTTACAAGTATCGCCAAAAGGCAAGCAGCTGTTAGTCTTAGTCAATCCATCCTTGGTGACACCAGAATTGACGGAAAAATGGGAGAAGGAACTGGAAGCCATTGCGAAAGGCACCTATTCTGCCCAAACCTTCCTTGCACAAATCGAAGCAGACACAAAACAACTGGTCAAAGAAATCAAGCAAAGCGAAAGCAAGTACCAAGATTTCTCATTGACCCAAAAACGTTGTCCCGAATGCGGTGAACCCTTGCGGGAGAAAAATACCCGTGATGGCAAGATCTATGTTTGCTCCAGTGGCACCTGCAAGTACCGTCGTCGGAAAGACCCGAAAGTTTCAAACCGACGCTGCCCGCAATGCCACCGAAAGATGGAGATCATTGAAGGCAAAAACGGCGCCTATTTCCGCTGTAAATTCGATGGGACCACCGAAAAAATGGCGGATAAAAAGGAACGCAGCAAAAAGCTGTCGAAACACGAAGAACGCCGCTTGATGAACAAAATCAATCAAGAAGAACCGCAAGAAAGCCCATTAGCAGCTGCTTTAAAAGCTGCTATGGAGAAGAAATAACTGCATGAGGTAGAAAATGAAAAAGAGTGAGGACGATTTTGCTGTCCCTCACTCTTTTTTTGCATCCATTCATTCACTCATCTAGGCATTTTTTTGACGGTATTCTTTCGGTGAGATTTTTTCTTTCTTCTTGAACAAAAAGGAAAAATAATTTGGGTCATTGTAGCCAACATCAAAGGCGATCTCAGATAGCCGTAGATTGGTCGTTAACAGCAGTTCCTTAGCTAAGGTCAACCGTTGCTCGGTCAAGTATTCGATAAACGTAGAATCAGTGGCTTGCGAGAAGATGGTGCTGAAATGTGCTGGACTCAAATGAACTTTTTCAGCAACTACATTTAAGGAAATATTGGGATCAGAAAAGTGCTCACTAATAAAGGCTTTGGCTTGATTGATGACGCTTTGATATTTCGCCATTGCAGGATTGATGGGTTGTTTGGTTAATAATGGCAACAGTTCTGCCAGAGTCGTTTGATAGTTCTCTGGCTCATGGGTCAATGCCGCTAGATAGTCTAAGTCATGGGCGTGTTGAACGATCTGGGGCAACGAATGACTGTCTCTTTTCTTCAACAATGCCAGCAGTTCGACTAAGACGAACAAACGGTACATTTGCGTTCGCTCAACGGTTCCTTGAGGCGCCATCAATTCAGCGATCAGCTCAGGGATCGTCTGTTTCCCAGCATTTGCCAGCCGTGAAGCAAGGTCGGTTTTGAAAGGATTGGTGGGGGATAGTTCCCCTTCGCGAATGTCGTCTTCATAGCTGATGATTTTTTCCTTGCGGATGCTACCATAGGTTTTTAGCATGTCACGAGCTTTCTGATAAGAAAGAGAGATACCCGAGAAGCGATCTGCTACCGGTCCGATCGCCACTGCTACTTCTTCCCCAGAACCATGAACGAGGCTTTGAGCGATCTGATAGGCTTTTTCTAAAACTTGTTCTCGGTCATGGTCAAAAAGCAAAAACTTGATGAAGCGGCTGGACACACTGGAGAACAAGACGGCATCATCTTGTTCATAGGCTTTGGTCAGCTGCTGGCTAAAGCGAGTGTAGTCAGAAAAGCTTTGATTGAAGGGGGTTTTTGCTAATAGCACACAAAACTGTTTGCCTGAAAAGCGCCGGCCCAGTTCTTCTGCTTGCAAAAAGGCTTCTGAGATCGTGATCTTTTGTTTAAAGAGGTGATTCAGAAAGTGATTCTTTTTGATTTCCATTTCGAATAAATCGTCTTCTTTGGATAATTGCTGATGAGTGGCTTGTTGTTCATCTAAGTGTTGAACGACGGTTTTGATGGCTTGTTCTAATTCTTCGTTTTTGATGGGCTTGAGCAAGTAATCGTCTGCTTGCAGCTGCAGTGCCGTTTTTGCATAGTCAAAATCATCAAAGCCGCTAACGAAAATAATGCGAACTTGCGGCAATAATTTCTTGGCTTCTTTCGCAAAGACCAAGCCGTCCATAAACGGCATTTTGATATCACTGATAATAATATCAGGACGCAGATCAAGGATCGAAGCCAGCGCCAATTCGCCATCTGCGGCTTCATCGCTATAAACGATCGGGTATTGTTTGGCAAGAGTCATGATTTGGTGGCGCAAACTATCGCGAATCAGATGTTCATCTTCAACTATGAACACTTTGTACATGGTTGGGTTCCTCCCTTTTTGGTACTGTGACGTTAATCGTGGTGCCTTCTTGGTATTGACTGTGGATCGTCAGTTGCGCTTCGCTGCCGTAGTTCAGCTGGAGACGGCGATAGACGTTATATAGGCCATAGCCGCTCTCAGAGGCGGGATCAGTGGTTTCTTTAAGGTTACGACGAATCTCCTGCAAACGCTCAGGGTCGATCCCAACGCCGTTGTCACTGATGGTCATTTGAATCTGGTGAGGCAATTCTGACACTGTGATTCGAATCATGCCGACACGACGGACAAACTTGGTGCCATGATATACGGCGTTTTCAACAAGGGGCTGCAGGACCATTTTCAAAACCTGTAGTTCTGGACTGACGGTTTGATCTTCAATGGTGTAAGACAGCATCCTGCCATAGCGGATCTGCAAAATCTTCAAGTAATCGTCCACATGCCGCAATTCTTTTTCCAGCGGAATCCAGTCTTGCCCTTTGCTTAAGGAGATGCGGAAAAAATCTGACAGCGCATAAGTCATTTCGGTTGCTTGCTCGTAACGGGCAGCTTCGATCAAAGAAACGATCGCATCTAAACTATTATAGATGAAATGTGGAGTGATCTGGGCTTGTAAGACCCGCACCTCACTTTGGGCTAAGTGATACTGCTTCAAGGCATTTTCTTCCAAGAGCCGAGTCAAGTCATCTGCCATTCGATTCAAGCTACTCGTCAGAGTCCGCAGCTCTGGGGTTTCGGGCAGTTCTGCTCGGTAGCTCAAATGTCCTTGGGATAGTTCATTGGAAAGGTCTAACAACCGATCCAGCGGGTATTGCAGATTATCTCGAACAAAGCGGCGGTTTTTATTGATGATCGCAAAGATGATCAAAAGTAACACGACTTGAAAAAGGATCAGCAGCAACACGGATTGGACCAGTTCGTGATTGGTTTGGCTGGCTAAGCTGATCTCTACTCCGACAAACTGCTGCAAAATATCGGATAGCAAATCGATCACCGAATCCACTTGGATCATGACGTATTGGTTTTGTTCCACCGGTTCATCGTTGAGAATATTATCGATCAACTGTTGCTGATAGGTTTCTAAAGAATCGAGCGTCCGAAAGGCGACTGCTAAAATATTGAGTTCTTTGGCAGTGCTGGTATTTTCTTGAATGTGCTGCAGATCGCTCCTTAGTTCATCGATCACATTGGTTTCTTGAACTTGTGCGACGGTTTTTTGACCAAAGACTAAATCCCACATTTCTTCCAAGACAATGGCATCGACTTTTTCCGATAATTGATTGGCTTCTTCAATATTGTTGATGGTGTTTTGGTAAATAAAAATCTGCCGCGAGTAAAAGACACTGCTTACTACGAGGGGGATAAAGGCGACGAGGATCATCAGTTTGTTGGTCTGCTGGAAGATGCCCTTGATACTTTTTGTTTTCATCTTCATCTCCTCAATAATTTCTCGGTGGAATCTGATCAAAGTCCATATCACTGGAAAAAACTGTTTCATGGACATAGATTTCACGAGGAATGGCATCGGCGCCGCGAGCCAAGTAGCGCGAGATGGCATTTTTGACGAACACACCAGCATCTGGGTTGCATTCAACGACACAATTGACGATCCCTTGCTTCAATTTGTCGATCATTTCTTTTTGGGCATCGATCGATACGATCACCAAATCCTTCCCTGGCTCAATATCGGTTTTTTCGAGGGCTTCAAGAGCGCCAAGAGTCATCTCGTCATTGTGACTGAACAAGACATCGATCTGCTCCATTTTGCCTTCTGCGATGTATTGTTCAATGACTTCTTTGCCTTTGCGGCGAATGAAGTCACCATTTAGCTCATCTTTGACTTGGATCGTTACATTGTTGTGGGCATAATCACGCTTGATGGTTTCTCGGAACCCTTCTGAGCGCAAATACGTCGGAGAAGTAGCATCCAGTCCCGTCAATTCTAAAACATTGATCGTTTCATTTTGATGTTCTTTATAATAATTGCTGACGTAGAGACCTGCACGATTGCCCTCGGCTTTGAAGCTTGGCCCGATATGAGTCAGAAACAAGGAGGGATCGCTGACGTTGACATGACGGTCCACCACGAAAACGGGAATCCCCGCTTGCGCAGCTTCTTCCAAAATCGGTTCCCAATTGTTTTCCTGAATCGGGGTAAAGACGATGGCATCGACTTGATACACGATAAAACTGCGGATATCTTGAATCTGACGTTCTTGATTCATATAGCCGTTACGATAGAGCACTTCATAGCCTTCCTTCTCTAATTCAGTGCGAATCGATTCGGTGTGGCGCTTGCGCCAGCTGCTTTCTGTTCCCGATTGAGAAAAACCGAGCACGATACTTTCTTCCGATGTTTCAGCGGTCGTTTCTTTGACTGCTTGGCAACCAGCCAAGAAAGACAAACACAAACAAAGGAGTAACCCAATTTTTATATTCCTCATTTTTTTCACCTCTATGGTCTATTCTACTAAAAAATACGGAAGCGCTTTACACAAAATATCAAATCAAATAAAAACCAAGGGAATCTTAAAAAATCCAAGATTACGAAAAGAAATGGGGGCAACTGAGTCGTTTTTTCTCAAGAAATCCAAGAAACCTCGAAAAAATCTAAATGTAAGCGATTCCTTAACTGGCTATACTGAGAATGTAAGAAAAAGACATGGAGGGATCACAATGAAAGGTACTTTTGGTAAATTGGTCGTCCTAGCATCCACCTTATTGGTTGGCGGATTGTTAGCAGCTTGTGGGAATGGATCAGACAGCGGGGCAAACGGTGACGGAGACAAAGGATTTGTTGGGATCGCGATGCCGACCAAATCGGCAGAACGGTGGATCGCAGATGGCGACAACATGGTAGAAGAATTAGAGAAGCTCGGCTATAAAACTGACCTGCAATATGGAGAAGACAAAGTAGAAAACCAAGTGGCACAAATTGAGAATATGATCACCAAAGGCGTTGATACTTTAGTGATCGCCTCGATCGATGGTTCGGCACTGACAGACGTGTTGGAAAAAGCCCATAACGAAGATATCACAGTCATCGCCTATGACCGTTTACTGATGAACTCGGAATACGTCGATTATTATGCCACCTTTGATAATTTTGGAGTCGGCGTGCTGCAAGCGTCTTATATTGAAGACAAATTGGGTCTCAAAGACGGTGAAGGACCATTTAACATTGAATTATTCGGCGGCTCTCCAGATGATAACAATGCACTGATCAATTATAATGGGGTCCTTTCGGTCTTCCAACAATACTTTGACAGCGGACAGCTAGTCGTTCCTTCTGGTCAAACCAACTTCAACCAAATCGCTACTTTGCGTTGGGATGGTTCAACTGCGCAAGCTCGGATGGACAACTTGTTGAGTGCCAACTATACGGATCAAACATTGGATGCCGTTCTTTCACCTTATGATCCAATCAGCCTAGGAATCATTTCATCGCTTAAAGGCGTTGGCTATGGTTCTTCCGATAAACCACTACCTGTGATTACCGGTCAAGATGCGACGGTGGCAGGGGTGAAATCGATCATCGCGGGCGAACAGACCCAAACGATTTTCAAAGATACACGGGTGTTGGCGAAAAACACGATCGAAATGATCGAAGCCATCACCAATGGCGAGGAAGTGCCAGTCAACGATACGGAAACCTATGACAATGGCGTCAAAGTCGTACCAACCTACTTGTCAAATCCCGTTTCTGTGGATAGCGACAACTACAAAGAAGAACTGATCGATACCGATTACTATACAGAAGAAGAGCTAGGCATTTAAGCAAGAAGCGCTGATCCAGCGAGAAAAGATACTAGTTTCCCCGAAAGCAGTAGGGAAGAACGAATCATCCCCAATATTCGTTCTTTCCGCTTTTCTTACAAAGGCAGCGCACCACTTTTACATAAAAAGGAAAAGGGTGAAAGAACATGGCAGATAATATTTTGATGATGAAAGGCATCGTCAAAGAGTTTTCAGGGGTTCGCGCCCTTGATAACGTCAACCTCTCGATCGAGCGAGGAGAGATCCACGCACTGTGTGGAGAAAATGGCGCTGGCAAGTCCACGCTGATGAATGTCTTAAGCGGACTCTATCCTTACGGCAGCTATGACGGAGAGATCTATTATGAAGGGGAGTTATGCAAGTTCAAAGATTTGCGAGACAGTGAGGACAAAGGAATCGTTATTATTCATCAAGAGTTAGCATTAAGTCCTTACCTGTCGATCAAAGAAAATATCTTTCTAGGAAACGAACAAGCCAAACACGGCATCATTGATTGGGATCTGACCGAAAAGAAAACAGACAACCTCTTAAAGATTGTTGGCTTGAAATTAGACCCGAATACGCTGGTTTCACAAATCGGTGTCGGGCATCAACAGCTGGTGGAAATTGCCAAAGCATTTTCAAAATCCGTCCGATTGTTGATTTTAGATGAGCCAACCGCGGCGTTGAATGAAGAAGAAAGTGCCAATCTGTTAGAGCTGATCAAAGAGTTCCGCAACCAAGGGATCACCTCGATCATCATCTCCCACAAGTTGAATGAAATCGTCAATGTGGCGGATCGCATCACGATTTTACGTGACGGGCAAACGATCGAGACGCTGAGTGGTGCCGAAATCTCTGAAGAGCGCATCATTCGCGGCATGGTTGGCCGAGATTTGACCAATCGCTACCCAGAGCGGAACCCCACTATTGGTGAACCGTTTTTTGAAGTCAAAAATTGGACGGTCCATCATCCAATCGACCATACCCGTGTGGTGAATGAGAATTTGAACTTGATGATCCGCAAAGGAGAGATCATCGGCATCGCCGGTTTGATGGGTGCGGGACGGACAGAGTTTGCCATGAGTGTCTTCGGTCATTCCTACGGCAGTTCGATTTCGGGGGAAGTCTATAAAGACGGCCAACCGATTTCTGTCAAAGACGTGCCAACCGCCATCAAAAATGGGTTAGCCTATGTGTCGGAAGATCGAAAAGCGCTGGGTTTGAATCTGCTGATGGATATTCGCGAGAATACCACCATTGCTAGTCTTGCCAAAATCAGCCGCCAAGGGGTCATCGATAAAGAAAAAGAAGTCACGATGGCTGAAGAATTCCGCAAAAAAATGCGGACGAAAACCAATTCGATCTATCAAAACGTCGGCAGCTTGAGCGGCGGGAATCAGCAAAAAGTCGTTTTGGCAAAATGGCTGATGACCACACCAGACATCTTATTTTTAGATGAACCGACCCGTGGGATCGATGTCGGGGCGAAATACGAAATCTATACGATCATCGAAGAGATGGCAGCAGCTGGCAAAGCCATTTGCATCATCTCCTCGGAGCTGCCAGAACTATTAGGCATGTGTGACCGAATCTATACGATGAACGAAGGCCGCTTCACTGGCGAGGTCCTGCGGGAAGAGGCGGACCAAGAACGATTGATGAATCTAATGACATTAGAAGAGAGTGGGGTTTGAGATGGAAACAACCAATAAATTAAAAAAAGAACGCAGCCATTCGCTGAAAGAAAAGGCACTGGAAATCTTTAGCAAATACAGTATGATCATTATCTTAGCAGTGCTGCTGGTGGCCTTTCAGCTCATGACCGACGGGATTTTCTGGCGGCCGCTGAATATCACCAACCTCGTGTTGCAAAACAGTCATATTCTCGTTTTGGCAGCTGGTATGCTCTTGGTCGTCTTGTTAGGACACGTTGATTTATCCGTAGGGTCCGTGATGGCGTTTGTCGGTGCGATTGCAGGCGTCTTAATGGTCAATAACGGCATCAGTCCTTGGCTGGCAGTGCCTCTTTGCTTACTGATGGGCGCAGTGATCGGTGCCTGGCAAGGCTTCTGGGTCGCGTATGTCGGTATCCCAGCATTTATTGTGACCTTGTCTGGTTTACTGATGTTTCGAGGACTGACCCAAGTCGTCTTAGGTGGTCAATCATTGGCGCCGTTTCCCAAGGCATTCCAACAAATTTCTACTGGGTATTTGCCAGATATTGCAGGCGGTCAGATCCATTTACTTTCCATGATTTTAGGTGTAGTGATCACGGGCATCCTGATTTTAGGCCAATGGCGGACCCGTGAGCGTCGCAAAAAAAATCTTTTTGAAGTGGAATCAATGGCAGCATTTGCCTTTAAAGCCGCCTTTACTGCGGTCGTATTTCTCGGCGCTACCTATATCTTTGCCTCTTATCAAGGGTATCCGATCATTTTGATCGTCTTAGGGGTGATCGTGGCTGCTTATGGCTTTTTGACTAACAAAACCGTTGCTGGTCGTCAAATCTATGCAACCGGCGGCAACAAAAAAGCAGCCGAACTTTCTGGGATCAAGACGAAGAAAATCACCTTCTGGGTCTTCGTGAACATGGGGATGATGGCAGCTTTGGCGGGCTTGGTTTTAGCCGCTCGGTTGAACGCAGCCACCCCGCAAGCAGGAACGTCAATGGAATTAGATGCAATGGCCGCAGTGTATTTCGGCGGTGCTTCCACCTCAGGCGGTATTGGTACTGTGATGGGCGCGATCGTTGGTGGGCTCGTGATGGGTGTCTTAAACAATGGGATGTCGATCTTAGGAGTCGGTGTCGATTGGCAGCAAGCCATCAAAGGATTGATTTTGCTGCTGGCCGTCGTGTTGGATATCTACAATAAGAAAAAGAAAATATCGTAGGAGGGCCTGTTTATGGAGGAACAAGCACAAAAGACGATTTTATTGATTTGTACCGCAGGTATCACTACGGGTCTCTTAGTGAAAAATATGCAGCGAGCTGCAGATGAAAAAGGATTAGCCGTGCATATCTATTCGGCACCAGCCATCATTGCTGAACAGATCCTGCAGCAGCAGACTGTCGATGCCTTGCTGATCGGTCCGCAGTCGAAGTACGAAGTCAATCGATTGAAAGACTTTCTCATGGTCAAAGCGGTGCCTTATAAATTGATCAAAGAAACAGATTACGAGTTGTTAGATGGCGAAGCTGTCCTTGCAGACAGCCTGACCCTCTTGCAAAACGATCGCTAACCAGCAGCTTGGCAAAAAGCTAGGTGGTCAGCAGTTGAATAGGCTCCCCAGAGTAGTGCTTGTCATCCCCTACAAGCACTACTCTTTTTGTGGTGCTTTTTTGGGCTCTTTGTCAATAAGGACTGATGAGTTGTGCAAAATCAAATCTGGGTCAGAATGAACCAGATTCTGGCTCAGATTTTTTGTTATCTTACATTGATTAATTGATTGATCAAAAAGATTCTAATTCTCATGTTCTCGAATGATTTAAATCCGTAGGATACTCGTTTCATTGTCTTTATGTGGGTATTCTTCGCTTCTATTTTTCCATTGGAATAAGGATAGATCATTGCGTTGGTGATGCCTTCTTCATAGGTCAGAAGGTTTTGAAGCTTTTCCCGAAAGCCGTCATCTAACGTTTCGGGAAGTTCTGCCAATAAGGAGAAAAATAAGTCAGGGTCTTTGTCTCGAAAGGCTTCAACTAATTCATGAAAAAAGCGATACGCCTCCTTTAGGGGCGGAGAAAACTCAAGCAATCGATCAATCATCATTGCTTCAGTAAGAAATGGGTATTTTGGTGCTCGGAAACTTTTCCATGTTTTGTATTCATAATGGTTGATGTTTGCACGATTTTTTAGCAAAAAGCGCCAGTTCTTTTTCAGTTTTTCTGCCTGGCTTTTCTGTCCGGCTTTACGAAGTTCATTCATTTCACGGATACGCAACTCATTGAACGCTTGATTCATGTGTTTGACAATATGAAACCGATCAATCACGACTTTCGCATTTGGCAGAACACGTTTGGTGAGCTGGAAGTAGGCGGCGTTCATGTCTGTCACCAAGAATTCTACTTCTTCTGGATTGGTACAACCTAAGAAATAGCTTGTTAATCGAGGTAATTTACGCGTAGGCAAAACATCTATTAATTTTCCTGTTTCGCCATCTGCACAAATAAAGCTCATTTTATCTTCTATGGAAGCATGCGAACGAAATTCATCAACCATCAATACTCTTGGGAGAATCTTCTTAGATTGCTTTGGTAAATAGCTTTTAAACTCTTTCAATGTACGAATAACGGTGGTCAAAGATACCTGACAGCTTTTCGCAATAAAAGATAAAGATACTTTTTCAGTCAGTAAAGAAGCAATTTTATATCTAACATGATTTGCGATTGAATGTCTGGGTTGGACAAAATAACTTTGAGCAGTCCAATGGGTGCGACAGTTTTTACAGGTATAGCGCTGCTTTTTTAGGCGCATAACCAAAGGCATATGATTGTATTGTTCAAAACGGACAATTGTTTCCTTCTTCCCATTTTTCACTATAATTGCTTTCCCGTTTCCATCTACCACAGTAGAACCACAACTTCTACAAGCACGAGGAGTAGGCGAGAGAACAGCATCGACGACCAACGTCTTTTTCTTCTGAAGGGTCTCGTAAGAGACCTCTGTAATCATCAAATCTTTCTCTATTATTCTCAGCATTTTTTTGATAGAATCATTCATATAGCATATCGTCCTCTCAGTTGTTTATTTTGTGGTGATTTAATCATACTAGAGAACGATATGTTTTTTAATACCTAAAATGAAAATGGGGCTGAAGAATCAATTCTGATTCATCAGTCCCATAAATTATAGAGCCCTTTTTTGCCTACACTAGCCAAGAAAGCCCCTCTTAAGCAGCAATGCGTGGCAAGCCCGTTGGTTCGTTTTCTCGTGTTTAGGACATCGCATCATAGACAAACAAAAGAGAAGTTGAGGGGGAAGAGGACGAAGCTGACACCACGCGTATGTTGTCTAAAGGCAAGTGATGGGCGAGTGTTTCACGTACTTAAAGCATCGAGGCTGTGGGCGGTAGAAGGGGGGAAATGAGCTGCTTACACCGCTTCTGGTTTCTCGTTCGTAACTAAGCGTTTCGTAGGAAACACAACGAAACCCAAAAACAGACAGTCTGCTGACTGTCTGTTTTTAGGGGATACAAATAAGGAATAAAAGTGGATATTAGTTAAATGCGACTGCCTAGGGGGCAAATCCGAGAACAGTGCATGGTAACTACAAATTAAGGAAGTGTGATGACATTTTCTGAATCTTTGTCGAAGAAGTGTGCTTTGTTGATGTTGAAAGCCAAATCAACTGTTTCACCTGGACGGTGGAAGTCACGAGCATCAACTTTCGAGATAAATTCAGTCGCACCTACGCGTGTATAAAGCATCGTTTCTGCACCTAATAATTCAGATACGACTACTTCGGCACGTACAGTTGCTTCAGGAGAAGCTTCCAATGCGATTTGTTCACTGTGAATATCTTCTGGACGAATACCAAAGACTAATTGTTTGCCTTCGTACCCTTTTTCCACAAGAATCTTGTTCTTGCCTTCAGGAATACGTAAGTTCAAGCTTTGTCCATCAGAGATCATACCGTTTTTCAACGTAACATTGAAGAAGTTCATTGCTGGTGAACCGATAAAGCCGGCAACGAAAATGTTTTTCGGTGTGTTGTAGACTTCTTTTGGTGAACCGATTTGTTGAATGAAGCCATCTTTCATGATAACGATCCGGTCAGCCATGGTCATCGCTTCTGTTTGGTCATGGGTTACATAGATCGTCGTTGTTTCTAAACGTTGGTGTAATTTTGCGATTTCCGCACGCATGGCAACCCGCAATTTCGCATCTAAGTTTGACAACGGCTCATCCATCAAGAAGACTTTGGCATCACGGACGATGGCACGGCCTAGGGCAACCCGTTGACGCTGACCACCTGAAAGGGCAGCTGGTTTACGATCTAAGTATTCTGTCAATCCTAAGATCTCAGCGGCATTTTCTACCCGTTTTTTAATTTCTTCTTTGTCGTATTTACGCAATTTCAAACCAAATGCCATGTTGTTGAAAACAGTCATATGGGGATACAATGCGTAGTTCTGGAAAACCATCGCGATGTCGCGGTCTTTTGGTGCCACATCGTTCATTACTTTTCCACCGATGCTCAATTCGCCTTCAGAAATATCTTCTAAACCAGCGATCATTCGAAGCGTTGTTGATTTTCCGCAACCAGAAGGTCCAACGAAAACGATGAATTCGCGATCTGCGATATCTAAATTAAAATCAGTTACCGAATACGCATCATTATTATCATATTTTTTGTGGATATTTTTTAAGGCCATTTCTACCATTGGGATTACCTCTTTCCATTTAGTTTACATGAACATCATAAATGAAAACGCTTCGAAGGTGCAACGGAAACATGCACAAGAAAAAAACGTTTTCTTGTGCATGTTGTTTAATTGCTCTGATGGGTGAACTGATCGATCAATAAATAGCAAAGCAGCAGATCATCCATATTTTTTAAATTTAAACGTGTCAGTGTTTGAAACTTATCGATCTTATATAGGAGAGAATTCCGATGCATGAACAGTTCTTTGGCTGTGGAGCTTGCATTGCCTTGATTGCGCCACAGTGATTGAATGATCGTTTCGGTCTCTTCTTCAAACCAATCTAGATATAAGGTACGAAACAAGGAAATATACTCGGAAAAGCCGTTGCGAAAAAGAGAGAAGACCACTTTGGGCAGATCCATACTTTTACTGGTGGTTTTCGTTTTTAACTCATTTTTGAACAGGGTAGACTCACTTGCCCATAAGGTAGTGAAATCGTGGCGCGGATGATGGAAGGGACCGACGAACAGCTGAGAATAGCAGTCGAAATCCATATCCAAAGCGACGAATAAGCCGTCGAGATCTTCGATGGGCAAATTGGCACCATCTTGTTTTTCTACGATCACTGCATGGTCTTCGGTGAGGAAAAAAAGATCCACCACGCTAGGGAGCATTTGCTGAATCTCTGCGAGCCATTCGGATTGCAAAGAGTCGATGGTTCGGGTGAAATGAACTTGCAGCAGGCGAATCCACTCCGGCTCTTGAACGGGCTGATGTTCAAATAAAATCGGATACCATGGATGGTTTCGGTTATCGATTTCTGGTTGCAAAGAGCCGTTTCCCAGTTGGATCAGCAATTTTTCACTGTCACTTAATTGGTCAGTTGGCAGCCAAATATATTTTTTGCCGAATGCGATGGATTCGATATCCTTCGTTGTGGCAACTTTGTCATGCAACGTTGCCTGGGGGAAACGTGCTTTGATGTCATTAAAAGAAAAAATGAGAAAGACCTCCTTTGAGATACTCTACGTATTCTTCATTTAGTATAGCATGTTCTAAAAAAACCGTTCAAAATTTTCCCAGGAAAAAAGCACAGCCCTTCACCGAAAGCTCTGCCTTCTCATGGCAGGAGGGCGGCTTTTTTCTCCGAAGTGATTGCTTCTATAATCCTAACAGTTGTTTTTTCTTGAATGCAAATTCTTCTTCAGTCAAAATTCCTTCGTCGACCAGCACTTTTAGTTCGCGTAGTTCAGCAATGAGCGCTTCCGTCGGCTTCGCAGCTGGCGGCGGCGATGGGTTCGTTAACGGGACCGACCGCTCCCGAGGGAAGTTGGTGAGGTAGCGCTGTATGATCCGAGCAATCACCAGGTCTTTTTCGGCAAAGCAAAGAGAGTGATTCGGTTCCATTCGTCTGAAGGAATGGGTTTCTCTGATCGCTCCGCCGCCAATATACAATTCTAAAAAGCCATTGCCTTTCCAAAGACCTGATTCAGCAACTTCTTTCAAATTGACACTGGTAATTTGGGGAATCTGCAGAACCTGTTTCGCTTTCTTCTTGTAATCGATGATTGTGAGGGTATCTTCTGAAATGACCCAAGCATCACGATAATGATAGGAAAGTAATTTGATTTTTCCAGCCTCTTCATCCACGTAACTTTTGGCTGATTGCCCACCAAGTGCTGCCAAATGATCCGTTAAAAATTCATAGGCTTTTTGGGCATCGATTCGATTGGTGAAATAGAGCAATTGAGAATTACCTGGTACCTGCAGTCGGAGGTAGTCCACTAAGAGACCTTTGCCTATATGTAATTCCACATCGGCAATTTTTGCCATGGGGATCTTTTCATCTGGGATTTTTGGATGGGTGTTGTTTATCCAGACGCCTTTTTTCGTAATGATCCAACGACAGCTGGCATCATGTCTGCGATTTTCTCGATATTTTTTTGAATACAAAATAATGGGTTCCTCGTAGGTTTCATTAGGTGTTCTCGTCAAAATACTTACCTCCTTAAACGTAATAAGCAACATTTTATTCAATTATACAACAAATAGTGTTTTGATTCGTTTTATTCTGATGAAAATAAAGGGAATTTATCATTTATCTTCTTTTCGTTAGGTTTTTTTAGAAAAAAAGCCATAGCAGCAATTGACACGGAAGCGGTTTCTTGGTATCTTAGATGTACGGACAACTTTTGAAAGATGGGATTAAAATGGCGAATAAGTACGAACAACTTGCGGATATCTTAAGAGAAAAGATCCGCTTAGGCACCTATCAAGAAGGCGATGCGATCCCTTCAGAAGCAACCTTACAGGAAGAATTTCATTATAGCCGCCACACGGTGCGCCAAGCGATCGCTGTTTTGGTCAATGAAGGCTATTTAAGAAAAGAACGGGGCTCAGGCACCTACGTTTCAAAACCTGAGACTATCAATCATAAAAACCGCAAAACGATTGGGATCATCATGACCTATTTGTCTGATTATATTTTCCCTTCGATCATGCGCGGCGTGGAACAGACATTGCGGGAGCAAGGTTATTCACTGCTTCTAGGATCAACCAACAATGACCATGAGCAAGAAAGAGCGTGCTTGCAGCAAATGATGGATCAAGGGGTAGACGGGTTGATCGTTGAGCCAACGAAGAGCAGCCAGTACAACCCGAATCTTGCCTATTATGTCGCCCTCCAAGAAGCTGGGATTCCTCTCGTCATGATCAATGCCTATTATGAAGAACTAGACTTGCCGCATATTTGTGTCAACGATACACGTTCTGGTTTTTTAGCAACCAATTATTTATTAGAACAACAGCATCAGCAGTTGATGATGATCACGAAAATCGATGACTTACAAGGGAAATATCGGATGAAAGGGTTTGTCAAAGCATTGACCCAAGCCAAGCGGACGTTTGCAGCAGAAGACGTCTTGACGTATACGACGGAGACGAAAGAAGCCGTTATTGAACAAGCGATCCAGCGCTTGACGGCTGCCGATAATCAAGTCACAGGCATCGTTTGTTACAACGATGAGATCGCGCATCGCTTGATTCAAGCATTGACGGCTGCTGGGAAGAACGTTCCTACTGATTTTTCGATCGTGGGTAACGATGACTCGCCTCTTAGCACCTTGTCCACACCGACGATCACCACACTGACTCACCCGAAAGAAGCGATGGGGGAATTGGCGGCACAATGGATCACTACAGGTAAGGCAACAGAAGCGCAACGCTTTTATTTTGAACCGGAGCTGATCGTTCGCGGTTCAGTCAATAACCAAAAAGGAGAATAAGAAGATGACGCAACAAGTAAGGCAAGCAATTATTGACGGGCGCACGTCTCTTGGGATCGAGCTAGGCTCGACACGGATCAAAGCTGTCTTGATCGATGAGCAGTTTCAGACGATCGCTTCAGGTAGCTTTGAATGGGAAAATCAATTGGAGCAAGGGATTTGGACCTACTCACTAGAGGCGATTTGGCAAGGACTGCAAGCCAGCTACCAAGAGTTGGCGCACAACATCCAACAGCAATTCGAGGTACCTTTGACGACGATCGGCAGTATCGGTTTTTCTGCAATGATGCACGGCTATATGGCTTTTGATCAGCAAGGCACGCTGTTGGTACCTTTTCGGACATGGCGCAATGCGATCACGGAAGAAGCAGAAAAAGCCTTGACGGCATTGTTCCAATACAACATCCCGCAGCGTTGGAGTATCGCGCATTTGTATCAAGCGATTTTGAATCAAGAAGCCCACGTCCCAGAGGTTGCTTTTTTCACTACCTTAGCCGGCTATGTCCATTGGCAGCTGACAGGGGAAAAAGTTATCGGAATCGGCGATGCATCAGGGATGTTCCCAATCGACAGTACGACAAAAAACTATGATGCGAATATGCTGCAGCAATTTGATGCACAAATCAGCAGTCAGGGGTATCCTTGGCAGATCAAAGACCTTTTGCCGCAAGTGTTGACAGCAGGCGAACCAGCCGGCACATTGACGGCAGAAGGGGCAAAAAAACTCGACCCAACTGGTACTTTGCAAGCTGGCATCCCGTTATGTCCGCCAGAAGGCGATGCGGGCACTGGCATGGTTGCCACGAATAGTGTGGCACAGCGAAGCGGGAATGTTTCAGCCGGGACGTCTGCTTTTGCCATGATCGTCTTAGAAGAACCCTTAACTAAAGTGTATCCAGAGATCGATTTGGTCACGACGCCTTCTGGTGATTTGGTGGGGATGGTCCATACGAATAACTGTACCTCGGAGATCAATGCCTGGGTCAAACTTTTCCGCGAATTTGCCGATGCAGCTGGAATGAAACTTTCCACAGAAGAATTGTTTGCGACCTTATTCAACGAAGCATTGAAAGGGGATTCAGACTGTGGCGGGATGCTTTCTTATGGCTATTATTCTGGTGAAAATATCACTAAGATCCCTGAAGGACGGCCGCTTTTCGTCCGATCGCCAGAAAGTTCTTTTACTTTAGCAAATTTCATGCGCTTACATCTGTTTAGTGCCTTTGGTGCGATGAAGATCGGGATGAAGATTCTGGAAGCCGAAGACGTCGCTATTGATCGAATCGTTGGTCACGGTGGGATCTTCAAGACGCCAGAAGTTGCCCAACGTGTCTTGGCAGCTGTCATGGAAGCCCCAGTCACGGTCATGGAAACGGCTGGTGAAGGCGGCGCCTGGGGGATCGCCCTTTTAGCAGCGTACCTTCGCCGTCACACGCCAGAACAATCCTTGGCCGCATTCTTAGCAGATCAAGTGTTTAAAAATGACCACGGCGTGACCTTAGCCCCGACAGAAGCCGACATTCAAGGGTTCACCGTCTTTACCCAACGTTACCAAGCAGGGTTGCCGATCGAGCAAGCGGCAATCGATGCGTTGATTTAAAAAGAAAGAAGGGAATTTTGTGTTAGAAGGATTAAAAGAAGAAGTCTTTCAGGCCAATTTGGCATTGCCGAAGCAAGGATTGATCAAATACACTTGGGGCAATGTGTCAGCAGTGGATCGCCAACAGCAATTGTTTGTCATCAAACCTAGCGGTGTTGACTATGAAACCATGCAAGCCAGTGATATGGTGGTTTGTGATTTTGAGGGCAACGTAGTGGAAGGAGCGAAAAATCCTTCCTCCGATACGCCAACGCATGCCGTTTTATACAAAGCATTTCCAGAAATTGGTGGGATCGTCCATACCCATTCTACTTGGGCGACGAGCTGGGCTCAGGCAGGACTCGATTTGCCAGCGATGGGCACAACCCATGCCGATACGTTTTATGGAGCAGTCCCCTGTGCCCGCTTTTTGACGCAAACCGAGATCGATGAAGGCTATGAAGCACAAACAGGACAGGTGATCGTCGAAACCTTTAAGGAACGCGGCATCACGCCAGAAGAAATTCCTGGTGTCTTGCTTCACGGTCATGGACCATTTACCTGGGGCAAAACGGCGGATGCGGCGGTGATGAACGCAGTGGTCTTAGAAGAAGTCGCTAAGATGAATTTTATCACGCGTCAGCTGAACAGTTACGCACCCGAATTGCCGCAGCGGGTCTTAGACAAACATTATTTACGCAAACATGGAGAAAATGCCTATTACGGGCAAAAATAACGAAAAAGGAGCAAGTAGAATGTTAGAAATCGGGAAAAAAGAATTTTGGTTCGTCGTAGGATCACAGCACTTATACGGAGAAGAAGCGTTACAAGAAGTACGGGACCATGCAGAAGAAATGGTCAAAAGCTTAAATGACAGCTCAAAGCTGCCTTATCCAGTCGTTTTACAAGAACTCGCTGTTACTGCCGATACGATTACGAAAATCATGAAAGAAGTCAACTATCGGGATGAAGTCGCTGGGGTGATCACCTGGATGCACACCTTCTCACCAGCAAAAATGTGGATTCGCGGCACGAAATTATTACAAAAACCATTGCTGCACCTTGCCACTCAATACAATGAACAAATTCCATGGGAAACCATCGATATGGACTTTATGAACTTGAACCAAGCGGCTCATGGTGACCGAGAATATGGATTTATCAATGCTCGTTTGAAAAAGCAAAACAAAATCGTTGTCGGCTATTGGAAAAATGAAGCCATCCAAAAAGAAATCGCTGCTTGGATGGACGTGGCAGTCGGCTACAATGAAAGCTTCCAAATCAAAGTCGCTCGTTTTGGCGACAACATGCGTAACGTTGGGGTGACCGAAGGCGATAAAGTCGAAGCACAGATCCAATTTGGCTGGACCGTTGATTATTTTGGGATCGGCGATTTGGTTCAAGTCGTCGATGCGGTGACTGACGAAGAAGTCGATGGACTCTTTGAAGAATACAGCCAGCTGTATGATTTCGATTATGGCGATTACGACAAAGAAGAATGGGCACGTCATGTCAAAGCCCAAGCCAAACAAGAAATCGGTCTGCGCCGCTTCCTTGAAGCAGGCGGCTATACGGCATTTACCACGAACTTTGAAGACCTATATGGTATGCAGCAGTTGCCTGGTTTAGCTGTACAACGTTTGATGGCAGAAGGCTATGGGTTTGCTGGTGAAGGGGACTGGAAAACCGCCGCTATTGACCGCTTGATGAAAATCATGGCCCACAATAAGGCGACTGGCTTTATGGAAGACTATACCTATGAGCTGACACCAGGAAAAGAAGCCATCTTGCAATCCCACATGATGGAAGTCGATCCAGTATTAGCAGCCAACAAACCAAAAATCGTGGTTTCGCCATTGTCGATGGGGGATCGTGAAGACCCAGCCCGACTCGTCTTTGACGGCCAAGGCGGCGAAGGTGTCGTGGTTTCGATGGCAGACTTTGGCACCCACTACAAATTATTGATCAATGAAGTCGATGCCTTTGAGCCAACTGAAGAAGCACCAAAACTACCGGTTGCACGAGTAATGTGGACACCAAAACCAAACTTCCACGATGGCGTCAAACAGTGGATCGAAACAGGCGGTGGCCATCACACCGTCGTCTCACTTGTCCTAAATTCTGATCAGATCGAAACATGGGCGAAGCTTGTGGCATTAGAATACGTAACGATCAAATAAGTACCCAATCACAAAAGAAACCGTTGGCGATGGTCGGCGGTTTCTTTGCGTTTTTCTTAAGCTTTCTTGCCTTCTATCTGCAAAGTGCGGATAAGCAGACCCCTGAAAGCACCAGCAATCAGCAAAATTGACTTTTAAATATAGGGGGCATAGACTTTTATGTAAGAGTGGAACAATGGACTAAAAGGAGGAGCACAATGAAGACAACCTACGATACACCAGAGTATTATCAGAAAATGAACGCTTGGTGGCGAGCAGCCAACTACCTTTCCGTTGGTCAGATTTATTTGAAAGACAATCCCTTATTGCGCCGCCCCATCGAAGAAAAAGATTTGAAAGTGAATCCGATTGGTCACTGGGGAACGATCGCAGGACAAAATTTTATTTACACCCATCTCAATCGCGTCATCAATAAGTACGACTTAAACATGTTTTATATCGAAGGACCAGGCCATGGCGGACAAGTCATGGTTGCGAATGCTTATTTAGACGGCAGCTACAGCGAGATCTATCCAAAAGCCACCCAAGACGAAGCAGGGATGAAACATCTATTCAAAACCTTCTCTTTCCCAGGTGGGATCGCTTCTCATGCGGCACCTGAAACGCCAGGTTCGATCCATGAAGGCGGCGAGCTAGGCTATTCCATCGCCCACGCTACTGGAGCTATTTTAGACAATCCCGATGTCATTGCAGCAGTAGTGGTCGGTGATGGCGAAGCCGAAACTGGACCATTAGCGGGCAGCTGGTTTTCAAATACCTTTATCAATCCAGTCAATGATGGCGCAATTTTGCCTATCTTGCATTTGAATGGCGCCAAGATTGCCAATCCAACGATCTTGGCTCGTAAAAGCGATCAAGATCTCACGAAATATTTTGAAGGCATGGGTTGGACCCCTTATTTCGTAGAAGGGGACGATCCAGAAGCCGTTCATCCGCAATTGGCACAGAAAATGGATCAAGCCATCGAACAGATCCACGCGATCCAAGCAGAAGCCCGCAAAGGTTCTGCGGAAGAAGCCGCTATGCCTCATTGGCCTGTTTTGATCGTTCGCACACCGAAAGGCTGGACTGGACCGAAAGTCTGGGATGGCGAGCCGATTGAAGGGGGCTTCCGTGCCCACCAAGTGCCGATCCCGGTCAATGCGAAACATATGGAACACGTGGATGCTTTGACGGATTGGCTGCAGTCTTATCGTCCAGAAGAGCTTTTTGACGAAAACGGCCGCATCAAAGCTGAGATTCAAGAATTGGCGCCAAAAGGGGAGCAACGGATGGCGGTCAATCCGATCACCAATGGGGGGATCGATCCGCAACCGCTACGCTTGCCAGATTGGCAAGCACATGCCATTGCGATTGAGACACCTGGGGAAACGACTGCCCAAGACATGATGGTCTTTGGGAAATTTGCCCGTGACATCATCAAAGAAAATCCTGACAACTTCCGCATCTTTGGCCCAGATGAAGCCAAATCCAATCGGTTGAACCATGTGTTTGAAGTCACGGATCGCCAATGGTTGGAGCCAAAACATCCTGATTACGATGAATGGCTGTCTTCAGTGGGCCGTGTGATTGATTCACAATTATCAGAGCATCAAGCAGAAGGCTTCTTGGAAGGCTATGTGCTGACGGGTCGTCATGGCTTCTTTGCCAGCTACGAGTCATTCTTAAGAGTCGTTGATTCTATGATCACGCAACACTTCAAATGGTTACGAAAAGCCCATGATCTTGACTGGCGCAACCCGTACCCCTCATTGAATTTGATTGCTTCATCAACGGTCTTCCAACAAGACCATAATGGGTACACCCACCAAGATCCAGGGATCATGACCCATATTGCAGAGAAAAAAGCCGACTTTGTGCGGGTCTACTTGCCAGCCGACGCTAATAGCTTGATGGCTGTCATGGCAGAAACGCTCGCTTCTGAAGAAAAGATCAATCTAGTGGTCTCTTCAAAACACCCACGTCCGCAGTTTTATTCGGCGGATGAAGCGAAAGTGCTTGTCAAAGATGGCTTGAAAGTCATCGACTGGGCATCGACAGATGAAGAACAAGAACCCGATATTGTGATCGCAGCTGCTGGGACGGAACCGAATTTGGAAGCTTTAGCCGCTGTTTCCTTGCTGATTGAAGCCTTCCCAGAGTTGAAAGTCCGCTTCATCAATGTGGTTGATCTATTGAAATTGCGTCGTCCAGCAGTCGATCCTCGTGGGTTGAGCGATGAAGCATTCGAAGCCTACTTTACGAAAGACAAACCGATCGTGTTTGCTTTCCACGGGTATGAAGGACTGATTCGCGATATCTTCTTTGGCCGTCGCAACCAACAGCTTCATATTCATGGGTACCGAGAAAATGGCGACATCACGACACCGTTTGATATGCGGATCCTTTCTGAATTGGATCGCTTCCACTTAGCCAAAGACGCCGCCGAATGGGTCTATGGAGAAAAAGCAACGGACTTTGCCCAAAAAATGGCAGACACCGTTGCGTATCACCATGACTTTATTCGAGAAAACGGCTATGATATCGCCGAAGTCGAAGAGTGGGAATGGAAACCATTGCGTTGATTTATTCTCCACAACGCCAACGTAAGACAGTTTAAGAACAAAAAAAGCACAAAAGAAACAAAACGATCCGCAACAGGGTCGGGACACCTTACTAAGGTAGCCCGACCGACTGTCTGCGGATCGTTTTTTTTAAAAGACGTCGAAACCGTAGTTTTTGATATGCTGCTTCAACAAGGCGAGATAGTCCAAAGCCATCTCACTCAGTTCCATTTTCTTGTGTTTTAGGTAACCTAGTGTCATCGCATCATCGACTTCCAAAGGGATCGCAACGATTTTTTCATCATTCAGCTCACTGCTGATGATCCCAGAGCTGATGGTATAGCCGTTGAGACCCACCATCAAATTGAAGATCGTGGCACGATCGCTGATGCGGATGTGTTTTTTGCGCTGTAAAGTGCTTAAGATCTCTTCAGAAAAGTAGAAGGAATTGGTTTCCCCTTGTTCGTACGACAGATAGGTATATGGTTCCAAATCAGCTAATGTGATGCTTTTTTTCTGAGTCAGGGGATTTTCTCGGCCGATGAAGACGTGGGGTTTGGCTTCAAATAAAGGAATGAATTGCAGGTCTTTTTCGTGGATCAAACGGGTCAAGACCGTTGTGTTGAAATCATTCAGATAAATGACCCCTAATTCGCTCTTAAACGTCTGGATATCATCCAGTACATTTTGTGTCTGGGTCTCCCGCAAGGTGAATTGAAATTCATCTTCCCCTAACTGTTTGACCAGCTCCACGAAGGCGTGGACGACGAAGGCATAGTGTTGTGCGGAAACACTGAAAACATGCTTGCGATGGCTGTCTTTGCGAAAGCGTTCGTCCAAGAGATTGACTTGGTCTAAAACATTTCGAGCATAGTTGAGAAAGGAACGGCCATCATCGGTCAAGGTCACCCCTAATTTACTGCGGTAAAACAGCTGCAGATCATACTCTTTTTCCAACTCTTTCATGGCTTGAGAGAGGGAGGGCTGACTGATGAAAAGCTGTTTGGCGGCTTCATTGAAAGAGCCAGTTTCTACGATTTTTTCCAAATATTCAAGCTGCTGGATACGCATGGGATACAACCTCCTTTTTATGTTATAGGTATTGCCTATGGAATATACAAGTTTATAAGTATTATCTATAGTATAAGATGTTTGCTAGAATAAATCTAACAATTTTGAAAACTTTGTATAGGAGGAATGGATATGGCAACAGACAAATTTCAGCTTGTGGGGTCATTGTTACGACCACAAGATTTATTGGACTACAAAAATCAAATCGAGCATCGGGAGGATATCCGCTACCCGTTTTATGATGCGTTTCCTGGCTACCAAGAAACGGAAGCAAAAGCGATCGCTGACATCATTGCAGCGCAAAAAGAACACGGCATTACAGTCATCACAGACGGCGAACATGGCCGCTCAATGTGGCACCTGGATTTTCTCTGGGGATTAAAAGGCGTTGAACGCTATATCTCCGATCATGGGTATGCCTTTGAAGATTTGGACGGTGGACATTTTGAGACACGTAAAGACATCGGCATCCGAATCACAGAACCATTATCTGGCAAAAACCATCATTACTTGACGTTATTTAAAGAAACCAAACGCCAAGCTGGCGACCTGCCAGTCAAAATCACCGTCTGGGGGGCTGCCCACGCCTTTACCGAGCTGACTGTCTTTAACGACCTCGTTGGTGAAGGTCAGGTGTATCCAACGAAAGAAGCCTTGCGGGAAGGGCTGCTTAACGCCTACAAGGAATTCTTGCAGGAATACCGAGAAGCCGGTGGTGAGATCGTTCAGTTCGATGATTGTTTATGGGAATTATTCGCCGAAGACAATGACAAGAGCTTCTTCACCCAAGGCAATGACGGCTTAGAAGCGTTAGCCGATGAATTCGTGGCGATCAACAACGAAGTCGCTGACTACGCCCACGAATTAGGATTAAAAGTCTGGACCCACAACTGCCGCGGCAATTACCAAAGCCGCGCGGCCGCCAGCGGTACCTACAAAGCGATCGCCGAAAAATTCTTGCGTGATCAGCATTATGACCGCTTTTTCCTAGAGTGGGACGATGACCGTGCTGGTGATATCTCGGCTTTAGAAGCGCTGAAAGACCGTCCAGAAGTGGAGGTTGTCTTAGGCTTATTATCCAGCAAAACCGCCACATTAGACGATGAAGAGCGAGTGATCGCTTTATTAGACAAAGCCAGCCAAATCATTCCTAAGGAGCGGCTTTATCTTTCTCATCAATGCGGCTTTGCCTCTTGTGACTGCGGCAATGAGCTTTCGACTGAACAGCAATGGGCAAAAATCAAGCAAGGACAAGCCTTAGCTGAAGCGTACTTCGGTTAAGCAGCTGCGTCTTCTTTTCCCTGAATCTTCCCTTCGAAATCGGTGCATGCGACAAAGTTTCGAAAATTTCAGAAAAAATGTTTGACATTTTCTTTAAGAGCGAGTAAAGTAAGACACAACTTAATGAAACAGACATCGAAAAGAAGAGTAGCAAGGCTTGCTGTTTGAAGAGAGTCTCTGGTTGGTGCAAAGAGATAACGCATGGTTGTGAAACACATCTTGGAGTCGTTTTTCCGAAAGAAAAGTAGGAGAGACCGGGTTTGCCCGTTACAGCAGCAGTCATTGATTGATGACTTTCTGAGTTCAGTTGCTGTGAAGCACTGATAAACAAAGGTGGAACCGCGTTGATAACGTCCTTTAGCTATAATGGCTAGGGGACGTTTTTTTTCTCTTTTTTTGCATCTCACCGAAAACCGAAAGTGGAAGGATCACAAGGACTGCACGAGGCCTTTTCCTGTGAAGGAAAGGCAAATTGAGGTGGAACCACGTATCAAGCGTCCTCTGGCAAATGCCAGTGTGCGCTTTTTTTGTTTTTCTTTTTTAGAAAAATGAAATTTGCCAGTTGCCCCTCACCAGCCAACGCCCAGCGTCACATAAGCGTCGGAGCAAACCGTCGCTAAGCTGTATCGCTGCTAATCGAAATTGAAACCTATCAAGGAGGAAGTCACCATGTTTGAGTATTTAGTCAATGTTATGCCCCAACTGATTTCAGGAACTGGAATCACCGTTAAATTGTTCGCACTGACCTTAATCGGGTCCATTCCCTTAGGCATCTTGTTGGCCTTTGTTTTAGCCAGTCGCCTGCGTATTTTGAAATTGATCGTGCAAGTCTACGTATGGTTGATGCGAGGAACGCCTTTATTGCTACAGCTGATCTTCGTATTCTACGGTCTGCCGATCTTAGGGATCGTCTTTGACCGCTTTGAAGCAGCCTTGATCGCCTTTATTATCAATTACGCTGCTTATTTTGCCGAGATTTTCCGTGGAGGGATCCAATCGATTCCAGCAGGACAATATGAAGCCGCGAAAGTCTTGCGTTTGTCCCCGATCCAAACGATCCAAAAAATCATCATCCCACAAGTCGTCAAGATCACCCTGCCATCTGTCGGCAATGAAGTCATCAATCTTGTCAAAGACACATCCCTCGTCTACATCTTAGGATTGTCAGACGTGATGCGAATCGGGAAAATCGCCATGGAGCGAGACAGTACCTTGCTTCCGTTAGTTGGGGTCGGCTTGATCTACTTGGTGATGACGGGCGTCTTTACGTTATTGTTAAAACAAATCGAGACCAAACTGGACTATTACCGTTAGGAGGAACCACATATGTTAGAACTAAAACAAGTATCAAAGTCATTTGGCGCTAAAAAAGTCATCGATCAGCTAGACTTGACGATCGAAGACGGCAGTATCTTAGCGGTGGTCGGTCCTTCCGGTGGCGGGAAAACCACCTTGCTTCGGACACTGGCTGGTTTAGAAACGATCGATTCTGGAAGCTTTTTACTGGATGGCAAAACCTTTGATCCCACCGACACAAAAGAACAAGAACAAGTCGTCGGTGTCGTCTTCCAAGACTTCCAATTGTTTCCGCACTTGTCAGTTTTTGAAAACATCACTTTGGCGCCAAAAATGGTGCTAAAACAAGACAAGGCCGCGTATACAGCAAAAGCCGAACAGTTGGCAGAAAAACTAGGATTAAGTGACCTACTAGCCCAATATCCCTTCCAATTGTCCGGGGGGCAGCGGCAACGGGTGGCTATCGCACGAGCGATGGCGATGAATCCCAAAGTGTTGGCCTATGACGAGCCTACCAGCGCCTTAGATCCAGGCTTGAGACAGCAAGTCGAACAGCTGATCTTGGATCTGAAAAAAGAAGGAGTGACCCAGATCGTGGTGACCCATGATTTGGTTTTTGCCGAAAATATCGGTGATCAATTATTAAAAGTAGCAGGAGAATAAGGGGGAGAACAAAATGAAAAAATTACTATTGACGGGAATCGCAGCAGCAAGTGTATTTTTATTAGGGGCGTGTGGCAGCAGCAATGACACCACAACCAGTGCCGCTGACAAAGAAGAAGTGATCGTCGGCCTAGACGATACCTTCGTACCGATGGGCTTTAAAGACGACCAAGGCAACATCGTTGGGTTTGATGTGGATTTAGCCACAGCGATTTTGGATCTAACAGGAACCAAAGTCAAATTTCAACCAATCGATTGGTCCATGAAAGAAACCGAACTAAGCAATGGCACCATCGATATGATCTGGAACGGGTATACCAAAACCGCAGCTCGTGAAGAAAAAGTATTGTTTACAGATACTTATATGGAAAACAAACAAGTCTTAGTCACAGCAAAAACCAGCGGCATTACTAGCTTTGATGATATGGAGGGCAAAGTCTTAGGCGCCCAAGAAGGTTCTTCTGGTTATGAGACCTTCAATAACCAACCGGAAGTTTTGAAGGATCTCGTAGACGGCAATGACGCAACCTTGTATGCCAGCTTTAATGAAGCCTTTATCGATCTAGAAAACGGTCGGATCGACGGTCTTTTGATCGACCGCGTCTACGCAGAATATTATTTGACTCAAACAGGCAAAACCGATGACTTCAACGAAATCGAAAGCCCCTTTGAAGCAGAAGATTTTGCTGTAGGTGTGCGTAAAGACGATCAAGCCATGGCAGATAAAATCAATGATGGCTTGAAAGAATTGCAAGACAATGGCACCTTTGCTGAAATCTCTGAAAAGTGGTTTGGCGAAGACGTCACACCAAACTAAAACAAGTCAACAAGATACACTGGCTGCTTAGCAGTTGGTGTTTTTTTATACATTCATTTCTTTTGCGTATTTAAGGAAAGAAGGAACGATTGAAGTATATACTTGTGTATACATATGCTTGCTCATGTTATAATGATAGGTAGTAAGGAAAATCCGATTAAGAGGGGGGGAGCCTAGTGGAACATTATAAAGAGACCGCTCATTTGATTAAGTGGGGCAACGGACAGGGGGTTCGCTTGTCTAAGAAAATGATTCAGAAATTGGATCTCCAGGTAGGTTCTGAACTAGAAATGGAACTGGCAGAAGAAGTCAATGGCAAAAAACAGTTAGTTATTACAGAAAAGCAGTCAGTAGGAGAGTTGTCCCCAGAGGAGAAACTTCGTTTAGTCGATTCTTTGCAAGGCATTTTAGCAGATTCATTTGAAACACCTGACGTTGTGGACATCAAAAAAGTAAGAAACGAACGGCGTAGGAAAAAATATCTGGGAGAATAAAATAAGCATGACCAAATACAAAGCCAAACGAGTCGTGATTGACACCAATGTGATCCTTGACTATTTATTAGGAAGAGGGTCTAAAAGCCATCAAGAAGCCATCAAACAGATATACAACAGTTCCATTTATGGACTTTGCGAGGGCGTGATTACGGCAAGTACCTTAACGGATCTTTTCTATATTCTCGATGGAGCAGCAGGAGTCGATGCTCGGAGGGAAGTCAAAAAACTGATCCAAGTGCATACCGTCTTAACAGTTACGGAAGCAGATTGCCTTCAGGCGCTTGATTCAACAATGACAGATTTTGAGGATGCTGTTTTAGCAGCTTGTGCGAAGCGAAATCAAATCGACAGTCTAGTAACGACTAATACAGCTGATTTTGAATCATCGGGACTGATTGTCTATACAGTCGCTGAATTTGTGCAGCAGCTAAAAAGAGGATGATCACTGCTATATCTGGCAGACATCCTCTTTTTTCCTTAAATTCCAACAGCTAACCAAAATTTCTCACAGGAAAACTTTTGTTCGCCTTCTTTTTTCGTTATAATAGGGAAAGATGAAAAGAGGGATAGAAATGGCGCAAAAAAAACGCGCAAAGAAACGCAAAACAAAAAAACAACAAAAACAGCAAGAGAAATTAATGCTGGTCGGCGTCGGCCTGCTCTTTGTCTTGTTTTCGATATTTGGCTTTTTCCATTTAGGTTTTTTAGGAACCTTGATTGCCAACGGGTTTCGGATCGTTGGCGGAAACACGTACCAATTTTTGAGTGTTGCCCTAGCCGCTTATGGTGTCTGGTTAGCGATCAAAACGACCGATGCTCGCTTTAAGAGTATTCGGCGAGTGATTGGCTGTGTATTGGTGTATTTTGGTTTACTGATCATCCTCCATGCGCAAATCTTTAGTAATGTGGTGGGAGAACAAGCCAATATCTTCCAAACCACGTGGATGACGCTGTTAGGCGATATTCGGCGCAGCCAAGTGACCCAAAATGTCGGGGGCGGAATGATTGGCGCCATGCTCTATGGGGCGACCTATTTTCTTGTTTCCCAGATCGGCAGCTACATCATCGCTGTTTTACTCATGCTGATTGGGGCGTTCTTGTTCAGCCAAATGAGCAGCCACGAGTTAGTCGAGCACCTGCAAGCAGCTGGTGACAAGCTGCAGCGGTTGTTAGAAGGCTCTCCAGAAAAGCAAGCCGAACGAGAAGCCCGCAAAGCGGAACGAGCAGCAGAGAAACAAGCTGCGAAAGAAGCCAAAAAAGAAGCCGAACGAGCAGCAGTCATGGCGGAGATCAAAGAAAAGAATCAAGTCCGACCAATGACAGAAGACGAAAAATCAGCAAAAGAACAACAGATGCAAGCGCCAGCTGATTTTGAACCAGAGCAGCTGAGCTTTGTACCCATCGACCACTTCCAGGAATTGCCGCAAGCGGCGGGACCAGAGGCCGCTCAAGCACCACATCCAGCAGGAAACAAACCGGGACCAAGCAAAAAGGTCAATGAAGACGGGGAGATTCTTGATGATGATGGTGAAGTATTGGAATTTGAGATTTCGGAAGAAGCTGAAAATCGTGATTATGAATTGCCTTCAGCGCAATTACTCGATTCGATCCCTTCAACGGATCAAAGCAGCGAGTACAAAAAGATCGAACAAAATATCGGTGTGTTAGAAACCACCTTCCAAAGCTTCGGTGTTGACGCAAAAGTCGTCAAAGCCAGCTTAGGACCAGCAGTAACCAAATTCGAAGTTCAACCAGCAGTAGGGGTCAAAGTCAGCAAAATCGTCGGGTTGACCGACGATATCGCCTTGGCCTTAGCTGCCAAAGATGTGCGGATGGAAGCGCCGATCCCAGGGAAATCATTGATTGGGATCGAAGTTCCAAACAGTGCAGTCAGCATGGTTTCATTCCGAGAAGTGATCGAAGCCCAACCGGATCATCCAGATAAACTATTAGAAGTACCTTTAGGACGCGATATTTCTGGCCGTGTCCAAACGGCAGACTTAACGAAAATGCCC
Organism: Enterococcus sp. DIV1279b; assembly: GCF_050531515.1. Classification (NCBI taxonomy): domain Bacteria; kingdom Bacillati; phylum Bacillota; class Bacilli; order Lactobacillales; family Enterococcaceae; genus Enterococcus; species Enterococcus sp. DIV1279b. Next base: position 485,925 of record NZ_CP172891.1, read on the forward strand.
CATCTCTTGATTGCCGGATCGACCGGGAGCGGGAAGTCCGTAGCCATCAACGGCATCATCACCAGTATTTTGATGCGGGCAAAACCCCATGAAGTCAAACTGATGATGATCGACCCGAAAATGGTTGAATTAAATGTTTATAATGGGATTCCCCATCTCTTGACACCTGTCGTGACCAATCCCCGCAAAGCGGCGCAAGCGTTGCAAAAAGTGGTCAAGGAAATGGAAGAGCGCTACGAAAAATTTGCGGCAACTGGGGTCCGAAACATTACTGGCTACAACGATTTAGTGATCAATAAGAATTTAGAAGACGGCGAAAATCGTCCGATCTTGCCATTCATTGTAGTGATCGTCGATGAGTTAGCCGACTTGATGATGGTTGCCAGCAACGAAGTCGAAGATGCCATCATTCGTTTGGCGCAAATGGCACGGGCAGCAGGTATCCATATGATCCTAGCAACGCAACGACCAAGTGTGGATGTCATTACAGGGATCATCAAAGCCAATGTTCCATCACGGATGGCCTTTGCGGTTTCCAGCGGTGTCGATTCGCGGACCATCATTGATGGGAACGGAGCCGAAAAACTGCTGGGTCGCGGCGACATGCTGTATCTGCCGATGGGTGAGAACAAACCGATTCGGGTCCAAGGGGCCTTTATCTCCGACCAAGAAGTCGAACGAGTGGTTGAATTCGTGACCGATCAGCAAGAAGCCAATTATGAAGAAAAAATGATGGTCACTGAGGAAGAAACGAGTACCGGCAGCAGCGGACAACCGCAAGATGAGCTATTCGAAGATGCCAAAGCCCTTGTGGTGGAAATGCAGACCGCCAGCGTTTCTCTCTTGCAGCGACGTTTTCGCATCGGCTATAACCGAGCGGCTCGGTTAGTGGATGAATTAGAAGATCAAGGCGTCGTTGGCCCTTCTGAAGGCAGCAAGCCGCGGAAAGTCTTGATCGAGCCGCAACCAGAAGACATTCCTACCTTTGATGAATAAGGAGAACAAGACCAATCCAATGAGAGAAAGGCGAGATAGCAATGAAACGCAAACACATTCTTTACCGTGATGTTGCCGATAAGCTCAAAGAAGACATCATGTCGGGTCGCTACCCGATTGGTTCATTTTTACCGACGGAAACAGAATTGGAAGCCACCTTCAATGTCAGCAAGATCACTGTCCGCAAAGCCATCGAATTGTTAGCGGCAGATGAGTATGTGGAAAAACGCAGCGGACGTGGGACGACGGTTTTAAGCAATCGCCCTTATAACAAGCTGTCAAAAGGCACGACGTTTAGCCAATTGCTTGAAAAGACTGGCAAGGAATACACGAAGAAAAACCTCAGCTATGAATTAGTCGAACTTGCGCCTGAGCACCCCGCGTATTCTTTGATGGGCAAAGAAGTCATGCGTTTACGTCGCATGTATTATTTTGACCACCAACCCTTTATTTACTATGAGTACCATTTGCCAAAGCAGCTAAAGGGTACCTCCATCGAGGTCTTTGAAGAAAAATCATTGTATCGCCTATTGGATGAACATCGAATGATCATCGATCGCTTTCAAGATGCGTTCGTGGCAACGACCTTGACCGAAGAGCAACAGAAGTTTATGATCACGCCAGAGGTCGCTGCCTTGAAACGAACCCGTTATTCATATGATCTACAAGGAGATGTGGTAGAATATACAGAAGGGATCTATAACACCGCCTTGCATCCGTATATGATCGAGTTTGAAGCCTAGTCATTGATTAGGCTTTTTTAGCAAAAAGTGGTACCAAAATCAGAAGTGGAGCGTGAAAACTATGAGAAAAATCGCCTTTTTAGGAGCCGGTAACATGGCAAAAGCCATCATCAACGGCTTGATTGCAGCAAACCTGTATGAAGCAGCAGAGATCTTGGTTTATAACCATCGCTACGAGCCGACTTTGGCACAATTAGAAAAAGAAACCGGGATCACTGGGACAACTAAGCTGGCAGATGTCACCGAAAAAGCAGAGATCCTTGTCTTAGCAGTCAAACCTTTTGTCTTTCCCCGCTTGCTTGCTGATTTAAAAGACGGCTTGACCAAGGAGCATTTGCTAGTATCCATTGCCGCGGGCGTGACGATCGCGCAAATGGAAGAAATCATTGGTGCGCACAAAATCGTGCGGGTCATGCCAAATACCCCTGCACTGGTGGGGGAAGGGATGTCTTCTATCAGTCTCAACGGTCAAGTGACGGAAGCCGAAGCCAACGAAGTCAAACAGCTTTTTGAAAGCCTAGGGAAAGCCGAGCAAGTACCAGAAAGCATGATCGATGCAGTCATTGGTGTCAGCGGTTCTTCACCAGCCTACACGTATTTGTTCATCGAAGCTTTGGCAGATGGAGCAGTAGCAGAAGGAATGCCGCGTCCGATGGCGTATGAATTTGCTGCTCAAGCGGTATTAGGCGCAGCGAAGATGGTACTAGAGACGAAGGAACACCCAGGTGTCTTAAAGGATCGTGTCAGCTCGCCAGGGGGCACAACGATCCAAGCAGTCAAAACCTTAGAGGAAAATGGCTTTCGGGCGGCTGTCATCAAAGCAGTGCAAGCAGCTGCTGACAAAAGTCGGGAGATGTCTTGATCCCCAGTGAGTGAGGAAAAAATCTTAGCAAAACGAAGGAGCGTTTATGAAAGAACTTTTGATTTTTGATTTTGATGGATTGTTAGTCGATACCGAAAGAGTCTATTTTGATGGGTGGTTGGCGCTATTTAAAAGGTATGAGCTTCCGATTACAGCCGCTGATATTTTTGGTTGGCGTGGTCAAAGTTGGCAACAGACTGCCACTAAATTAGCCGACCTCGTAGGCGGTCAGCAGCGGGTGCAGGAATTACGAGCAGAACGGGAAGTCTATATTGCCCAGCAAATAACCGATGGCACCTTCAAAACCAAACCTTATGCGAAAGAAACCATCGCCTTGGCTCGTGAGAAAGGCTTCCAAACGGCATTAGCCACCTCGACGATGAAAAAAAGAGCCTCTGAATTGTTGACGCATTTCGATTTGTTGCAGGCCTTTGACTATCAGACCTTTGGCGATGATGTCTCCGCCCATAAGCCTGATCCAGCACCGTACTTGCTGACTTTAGAAAAAGCGCAAGTCGCAGCAGAAAAAGCTTTAGTCATGGAAGATTCTCTTGTGGGAGCAACAGCCGCGACGCGTGCGGGCATCGATGTCGTGCTGATTCCCGATCAAAGCTTTGATCAAGTCTATTCCCCAGAGGAAAAAGCAGATCTTCAATTATATGGCGAAGCTACCTCATTGAAATATGTGTATGAGTTATTGGCAAAGGATCAACTGAAATAATGCCTAAAAAAGCTTCCTTTTTCTGCAACGAAAAAGGAAGCTTTTTTTTGTATAGGAAAGGCCTGTAAAAAAACAGATCAAAGGATATGAGTGGTGTGTTTTTCGCCATCATGGTAAAGTTAAAGAAAGTTTAACAATAAGCGAAAAAAAACAAAAAGTAAAGGGGTTTCATTTTGACAAAAACGTCCATTTGTCAAAAGGACTTTTCTTGGTCGATCCTAGCCGTTGGCGGCAGGGGAAAAACATGGTAAATTATCCTTCGACGAAGAACTAGTGGGGGAAGAAAAAATGAATAAACTAAAGAATGTTTTCTATTTATATAAACTGGACTGGAAGCGAATTTTCAGCAATCCAATCTCTGCATTTTTGATCATTGCCTTAATGATTTTACCCTCGCTTTATGCGTGGTTCAATATCAAAGCCCTCTGGGACCCATACGGCAACACCAGTGAATTGCCGATCGCCGTTTACAGTGCGGATAAAGGGGCAGAATTTCAAGACAAGCACATCGATATCGGTGATGAAGTCATCGATACCCTCCATAAAAACAAGCAGTTGGGCTGGCGTTTCTTGGATTCAAAAGAGGACTTAGTAGAAGGGGTCAAGTCAGGAAAATATTACGCGGGTATTTATCTGCCAGCGGATTTTTCAGATGATCTGATCAGCTTTACCAGCGGGAAAATCGAAAAACCGACCATCGAATATTATAGCAACCAAAAAATCAACGCTATCGCACCAAAAATCACCGATAAAGGAGCCAGCAGCCTTCAAGAAGAGATCTCACAAAACTTTATTGAAACCGCCAGCTCCACGTTGATAAAAGTCTTCAATGAAATCGGCTATGACATTGATTCCAACTTAGTCAGCATCAACAAAGTCAAATCGATGATCTTAGACACCGATGACAATTTGGCTACGATCGATGGCTATACGAAAGAGATCGTCACCTTGCACGATAAGTTTCCAGAAATCAAAGAAAAGATCGCAAAAGCCGAAGAATTCACCGATTATATCCCACAAGTGGATGCCATGGGGGAAAAACTGATCGGCTTAAACGATAAGCTGCCTGCATTGAAGAAAGAAGCCAGCATCATTTTGACCTTGCAAGAAAAGATCCCAGAGATCCAAAATGCTGGCAAACAATTGAAGATGATCGACGATGATTTCGATGACATTGCCAGCACCATGACGGACGGCATCGACACCGCCAAGCAAGGACTGCAAGTCATTGAACAAGTGCAAACCGCTTTACCACAGATCGAACAACTAGGCGACCAAGCCGCCAGCTTCGCCACCGCGACCAAAGATGGGGCGCAACAATTGCAAGATGCCCTGCCAAGTATTTCTAGCAGTGTGAAGGTGACGATTGAGTCGATCAGTCAAGTGGCAACCACCACTGCCGGTCTAACAAGTACGATTCGCCAAGCGCTGGCTGACAATGAACTAACGGATGAAGAGCGTCAAGCAATCAGTGCAACGATCACTGACTTTCAAAAGAACATCCAACAACAACAAGCCGCCTTGGATTCCTTGATTGCCTTTTTAACCAATATTCAGAATTCTGGCAGTAATGCCGACCTAGAAGGTATCATTGCACAACTAAGCAATGCCAAAACAACGTTAGGTGTTTTATCTGACCGCTTATCGCAATTGAATAACCTTGTTCAAAATGGGTCTGTTGATGAAATTACAGCGTATCTCGATCAAGTTACCGCAGCTGCTCAAAACGTTGCCAATCTCATGAACAGCATCAATGTTGATTCAATCACCACCACCATCAACGACATCCTAACCAAACTAATCGAAACCATCACCACCGCCGAAGATGTCTTGAAAAAAGCCCAAGAGATCGATTTTGACTCGTTGCTGTCTTCCACCAAATCAGTGGTCAGCAATGCCGTGACGATTTTGGAAAAATACCAAAAAGAATTGCCTGCCATCAAGCAAGAATTGCACGATGCTAATACGATGCTGAATGGTCACATGGATGAAATCGTCAATGCCATCAACAAAGGAGCCGACCTATACAACAACGAATTGCCAGTTGTCGAAGAAAAATTAGGGTTGGCCGTAAACTTCTTGCAAAACGACTGGCCAACTATCAAATCAGAAATCAGCTCTACAATGGCGATGGTGGATGAAAAACTGCCAGAAGTTGAAAAAGCCTTGGATGCGGCTGTCGATTTGATCAATAACGATTGGCCAAGTATCAAAGCAGGCATTCACAAAGCCGCTGATGCGATCCGAGCAGGAGAAAATGAAGTCGATCTCGGGGAAGTCATCAAATTATTGAAACTTGATGCCACCGATGAAGCCGACTTCTTCAAACAACCAGTGGAATTAAAAAGCAATGAAATCTATCCAATCGCCAACAATGGTTCAGCTAGCACACCGTTTTATACCGCATTGTGTTTGTGGGTAGGGGCATTATTGTTGTCAAGTGTCGCTACAACGGAGTATCATTTAGAGAAGAAAGACAAAAAACGCTTTACCCAACGTGAAACCTTTGTGGCACGAATGCTGACGTTCTTGACGATGGCAGTCGCCCAAAGTTTGATCGTGACCCTAGGAAATATGTTTTTATTAGGCGTTGATGTCCACAATCCAGTGTACAGTGTCTTCTTCGCATTACTCGTCGGACTCGCCTTTATGATGATCGTTTACGTACTGGCAGGACTGTTCGGCAACCTCGGGAAAGGGATCGCCATCATCATTTTGGTTCTCTCCATCTCAGGTGGGGGAGGAAACTACCCGATCCAAGTTTCTGGGAAGTTCTTCCAATTCATTAATCCGCTTCTGCCATTTACCCACGCAGTCAATCTGTTAAGAGAATCAGCTGGCGGGATCTATTGGCCAAATGCCGTACCACAATTGGTTATTTTAACGATTTTGTTCCTGGTCTTTGGGATCGTCGGTACCTACGCGTATCCTTATCTAGTCAACTCTACGAAGAAATTAAGCGACATTTCCAAAGAAAGTCATTTCTTCCACTAACATCGAAAAGCAGAAAGAGCATTTGTTCTTTCTGCTTTTGTGCCATCACGTGAAATTTCTAATAATCAAAAGAGGGAAAAAGGGTCGTTTTTTCATCTGATTTTCATTGACTTTTCGCGGTTACAAGAGTAGCATACAGTCTTGATAATTCAATATTTGTGAGGATATCGTTACAAGTTTAACGAAGGATTTTTTCATGAAAAGGAGTGTAGAAAAAGTGGAGTATTTGAAACGTTTGTTGGTCGGACGTCCATTGAAATCCGCAGAGAATGATGAACAAAAACTGAGCCGGACGGCGGCCCTTGCGTTGCTATCTTCTGATGCTTTGTCTTCGATTGCTTATGGGACAGAGCAGATCGTTGTCGTATTAGTGGCACTTTCCGCTGCTGCCATCTGGTATTCATTACCGATCGCTGCTTTTGTTATTATTCTTTTGATTTCATTGACCTTGTCTTACCGTCAGATCATTCATGCTTACCCTCACGGTGGTGGGGCGTATGTAGTAAGTAGTGAAAATTTAGGGAAAAATGCGGGCCTGATTGCCGGCGGCTCACTGTTGATCGATTATATGCTGACAGTAGCAGTATCCGTCTCAGCAGGGGCGGAAGCCATCACTTCTGCTGTGCCAGCGTTGTTCGGCCATCAAGTGGCGATTTCTGTCGTGATCGTGCTCTTGATCATGATGATGAATCTGCGAGGGCTGCGAGAATCAGCTAGCTTCTTAATGATTCCTGTCTACACCTTTATCGCAGTGATCACAGTCTTGATCGTGGTCGGCTTGTACAACATCGTAACTGGTGCGCAACCGTTGAATGCAACCGCACTGCCGGGAGCTGTGGTGCCTGGGGTATCCGTAGCCTTGATCTTACGGGCTTTCTCATCAGGTTCCTCTTCTTTGACGGGGGTCGAAGCGATCAGTAACGCGGTGCCATTTTTCAAAAAACCACGGGCGAAAAATGCAGCTGCGACCTTGACGATCATGGCTGCGATCTTAGGGTTCTTCTTCGTCGGCATCACTTTTATCAACTATTGGTACGGTATCGTACCAGAAGCAGAAGTGACCGTACTATCTCAAATCGGCTCTGCTGTTTTTGGTCATGGGTTTATGTACTACGTTTTGCAATTTGCCACAGCGCTGATTCTAGCAGTTGCCGCAAATACTGGATTTTCCGCCTTCCCTGTGTTGGCGTATAACTTAGCCAAAGACAAATATATGCCACACATGTATCAAGACCGTGGGGATCGTCTCGGCTACTCAAACGGGATCATCACCTTGGCTGCTGGTTCCATCGTCCTATTGTTTATCTTCCAAGGATCGACCGAGCGTTTGATTCCGTTGTATTCCATCGGGGTATTCATTCCTTTTGCACTATCTCAAAGCGGAATGGTCGTCAAATGGAAAAAAGAAGGCAAAGGCTGGTTCTTTAAATCGATCGCCAACATCATTGGGGCTTTGATTTCTTTTGCGATCATTGCCATCTTGTTCGTGTATCGCTTAGGCGATATTTGGCCATTCTTCATTATCATGCCGATCCTCTTGTATATCTTTTACAAGATCCATGATCATTATAAAAAAGTCGCAGAACAGCTGCGATTGGAAAAACAAGAAGCACTACATGTTTATGAAGGAAATACCGTGATCGTTCTAGTCGGAAATGTTACCCGAGTAAATATCGGCGCATTGAACTATGCCCAATCGATTGGTGATTATGTCGTGGCGATGCACGTCTCGTTGGATGAAGATGTGAAGAAAGAAAAAGAGATCGAACAAGAATTTAAGCAAAAATTCCCAGACGTGCGTTTCTCCGTCGTTCATTCTTCGTATCGTTCGATTGAAAATCCCATCTTGCGTTATGTGGATCTAGTCAGCCGCAATGCAGCCAAACACAATTACACAACGACCGTCATCATTCCACAGTTTGTCCCAAGACGTCGCTGGCAAAATATTTTGCACAACCAAACAAGCCTGCGCTTGCGTTTCAGACTCTCTTGGCGTGAGAACATCATTGTAAGTACGTACAGTTACCATTTGAAGAAATAACAAAAACGCTAGTTTAGCGACCTGATTCCCAAAAGAAATGTTTGGGTCAGCCGCTAAGACTAGCGTTTTTTTTTTAGCTATAAAACATTTTCAGTTTGATATCCTGATCGTAATTCCCAAACCCCTTGCCAAAGAGGGTACAACCGCCGACATGCTCTGCATCTTCTTTGACTTCCACTTTTAAGTGCCACGTATCTTCGTAGGCAGGTATATCCTTGATCGTAATGTCGGAAAGAGGAACACCTTCCATGTAGGTTCCGTGATCCATGATGCGGATCGTCTTCAATAACCCGTACTGATTGAGATTGTCTGGATACCAATCCGGTGTATACTTGCCGCGAATATCTGCAAAATCCCCTGGGCTAGTCCATGTACCAAGCTCCACACCATTTAAGCTGAAGGTGATGTCTGACGGCCAGTTGTTATTGGAAAAAGGAAATTCAGACGAAACTTCCATTGAAATCTCCATCATTTCAAGTTTTTCTTCTCTTGCTAAGAAGTTTGGCGATTGGTATTCAACAAATCCTTTCGTAAACCACAAGATGCGGGCATCCATTCGTCGGGGATCCATGAAAAACTTCGGTTCATCCACCATTCCCACAAAATCAGCTGAAGTAGCAAGCCCGCACGTTGGTTCTACCGAATAATTTGTATAATGACCGATCGGTATCGCCGTTTCTTTCGTATCAAAGGCATTAAAGATTTTCTCAGGAAAGTTGATATCGATATGATCCACTCTCAAACTGGAAATCTTTTTTTGTCCCACACGCTCTGTTTTGATGATTTTGGCTTCTTCTAATTTTTTGATGTGCATCGTAATGATAGCGCTGCTTAAGCCCAACTCCTGTGCCAACTCTTTGACATTCATCTTGTTTTTAGCCAGCAATTGAATGATTTTGATTCGCACGTTACTGGCAAGTGCCTCATAGACAGGCAATGCTTCTTGATTGATTTCTAATTGCATCGTATCACCTCCGCTTAAACTGTTTGATTTACTTGAATGTTAACATATTTGCTAATTTGTGTAAATAGCGTTGTTTATTTCGCTGTTTATTAATATATTTATTAATTAATATAGATATTATCCTAAATAAATTAATCAAAATATTGTTGACAGCGATTACAAATCAAGTTATGATTTATTTGTAAATTGAAAGTGTTTGCAAACGCTAGAAATGAATAATGCAATTATAAATGCTGGGATAGCAAATAAGAGAAGGAGGATAGGCGTGTTCGGCTTCAAAGACCAAAATTCAATTTCTATGAAAGAGGGAAAAACATGAAGAAGAAACTTATTATTATTGGTGCTTTAGTTGCAGTCGTTGCAGTTGCCCTTATTGGTTTTAATCGTTATCAGGCAGCGGAAAAAGAAAAATACACGATTAATTTTTGGTCACCCCTTACTGGTGATGATGGCGCTTATATGGATCAGATCGTAAATGAATTCAATGAACAATCAGGTTCCGATTATACAATCAATCATGTGATCACGTCTGATATGTACACTAAATTAAGTACGGTTGTAAGTTCTAAAAGTGGGATTCCAGATTTGACTTTGATGCATTCTTATAAAGTAGAGGAATTTGTCAATTCCGATATTATTGATCCGGTTGATCGTCTGGTTTCTTATCAACCTGAGTTAGAAGAAAGCAATTATTTAGATACGGCGTGGAATGCAGGGAAAATCGGCGATACTCAATATACGATCCCATTAGATATTCATGCCAGTGCCATGTATTACAATCAAGATCTTTTAGAAAAATACAATGTCACTTCTTGGTTAGACGATAACATCGTGACGTTTGATGAAATGATGTCATTAGCAGGGCAGATGGAAGAAGGCGATTATGTCGTAAATAATGCGTTACTTTCTTGGGTTATCTTAGCGCAAATCCGTAACTTAGGCGGCGCGATTTCTGACGATGCTGGGAACCCGACGGTGAATACGCCAGAAATGAAAGAAGCGTTAGAAAGAATTAAAGCGTTAACAGATGCAGGCCTGATGACACCCTATGGAGAAGATGGGTATTTGATGTTCCAAGGCGGAAACGTACTCTTATCAACAGATGGTACTTGGACTTCTACCGCTCATGATGCGGTTGAGGGCTTGAATTGGGGCGTAACAAATATTTATTCGACTTCAGATGACATCGCAACCAACCGAGCAGCTTCTCATATGTTTGGCATGTTGAAGAGTGAAAGCAGAACAGAAGAAAAAGAAGAAGTAATCGCACAATTTTTAGAATTCGTTCGTACAAACTCGATCGAATGGGCAAAAGCCGGTCAAATCGTTGCAAGTAAAGATATTTTAGAAAGTGATGATTACCAACAATACCCACAATCATTCTTTACTTCTACACCAGAGGAAGAAGAAACACTTTACATCTTTGACTACGTTTATTTCTCTTATGTCTTAGAAGCATTAGATGTTTATAGTACAGATATCGCTTACGGTGAATTAGATATGGATGAAGGATTAGAAACGATGCAACAATATGTCGAAGATAAGATTGCAGAAGTAGCTAGATAAGTGAAGGGGGGATAATTCTATCCCCTTTTCCAATTTTTAGAAGGGAATGAAAGGAATGAAAAAAAAGAGCATTAACTGGGCATCGATCGCATTCATTGGACCACACATGGTACTCTTTATTATTTTTGTATGTATTCCAACGATCTATGGTATTTATGCTTCATTTACGCAATGGAATTTGATCTCTGATCCAGTCTGGGTCGGTTTTAACAACTATAAAACATTATTGTTTGATAGTTCCTCGACGTTCTATACCCAATTTTGGAATGGTTTGAAAAATACCTTTATTTTCGTTTTGATCATGGTGCCGTTACAAATCATCATTCCACTGATGATTGCAGCTGCATTGCAACATAAAAAAGTGAAGCTGAAAGGACTTTTTCAAGCAATTCTATATATTCCAGGTCTTATCTCTGTTTCAGCAGGTTCTTTGATTTGGTCATTGATTTTCCACTCTCGATTAGGTGCCGTCAATAATATTTTTGGGTTCGATTTCTCTTGGGCTTCGCGACAACCCTATGCTTGGATCTTAATTTTTGTTGTCAGCATTTGGGGAGCGATCGGTGGTAACATGATCATTTATCGTTCAGCTTTAGCAGGTGTCAATGAAGACCTTTATGAAGCGGCAGAGATCGACGGAGCGGGAGCATTCCAAAAATTCTTGAATGTGACCTTGCCATCTATTCGCTTTCCACTGTTATATACGATCGTGATGACAACTGCTGGAGCATTTAATGTCTTTGCACAGCCTTTGATGATGACAGGTGGAGGTCCAAACCAAAGCACGACTGTATTGATGATGTATATCCGCTCACTGGCTTTTAGTCAAGGAGAATCAATTGCAGGAATGGCTTCGGCAATGGCAGTCATCTTAGGATTGATCATTATGTGTGTGTCCGTATTTCAATATTTTCTTTTAGATAGAAGCAATACTTAAGGGGGCAAAAAAATGAATACACAAAAGAAACATATACCTAGTATGGTCATCGCATATTTGTTTCTGATCGTTTTATGTATCATCTGGGTTATTCCATTGATTTTTAGCTTCGCCACTTCTTTTCGTTCTCAAACCGAAATCGTCTCCACTGGGTTTCGTTTATTACCCGTAAACTGGATATTAGATAACTATGTAGCGATTTTAACTAATACGTCTACTGCACCAATAATGCAGTGGTTATGGAATTCAATGTTTATCGCAGTCACGCACACTGTTTTAGTTGTGATCGTTGTTTCAGTGACCGCTTATGGCTATGGCAGAATGCGTTTTAAATACCGTGATCGTATCTTTTATCTTTTGATGGGGATCTCGATGTTTCCCGGTGTAGTGAATTTGATCCCGTCTTACAAAATCATTGAAACCTTCGGCTGGGTCAACTCTTCTCTTGCCATGATCATTCCAGGCTTAGCAGGGATGGGAAATATCTTTCTTGTGCGCCAGTTTATGAAAGGTATTCCGCTTGAATTTGACGAGTCAGCACGAATGGATGGTGCAGATGAATTTACAATTTTTGCAGAGATCATCGTTCCTTTGATCAAACCTGTGTTGATCGTTGCAGGCCTCTTTTCTTTCACAGGTTCATGGAATGATTTCTTGTGGCCAGTGATCGTGTATACGGATGTTAGTAAAATGCCGATCACAGCCGGTTTGCTATTACTACAAGACATTTATGGCAACTACCGAATGATTGGTCAATTGATGGGCTCGGCATTGATTGCGATCATTCCAACGGTCATGCTGTTTCTATTTGCTCAAAAATACTTCATTGAATCTATGAACTTAAATGCAGGAATAAAAGGATAGTGAAGATCATGAATCGAAAATTGGAAAGAAATTTACTACGTGCCAGTGCGGTCTGGGATGTCTGTATTGGTCTTGTAACGATGTTTGGGTATTATCCTTGGTTTGAAGAACAAGGGATCGCAGCATTTCAAAATCAAAATCAGTATGAATACTTGCAGTCAAGTCTGGTAGGAATGATATCGAAGGTAGTTATGATCGTTGCGTTAGCGACGATTTTGATGGGCGTTATCAGTTGGATCAACGCGAAGAATATGCGAGACAAACAAATAAACAAAGGAACGATACGTTGGATGATCGCCTGTGTCATCATCCATTTGATCATCTATGATGTGATCGGTGTTGTCCTCTATTTACTAGCTACGACGATGTATATGTCTAAAAACAAAGCAATAAAAATACTAAAAACGGAAAACGGAATTATTTAAGAAGGTGTAGAATTTATGGCAGAAAATTATTTGGAACCGATTGTATTAGAACGAGCAGACCCATGGATATACAAGCATACTGATGGATATTATTACTTCACTGGATCAAAACCAGGGTATCAGGAAATCGAATTAAGACGCGCAAAAACCTTGAAAGGACTGGCTGACGGTGAAGTAAAAGTCATCTGGACGGCTCATGCCGAAGGCCCCATGAGTGAACTGATTTGGGCACCAGAGATTCATTTTATTCAAGGAAAATGGTACATCTATTTTGCTGCTGCAGATCATGGAGAAGTCAGAAATGATCAGCATCATCATCGGATGTTTGTGATCGAAAATGCGAATGAAGATCCCTTTGCAGGCGAGTGGGTAGAAAAAGGACAGATCAAGACGCAATTTGAGAGTTTCAGTTTAGATGCTACGGTATTTGAACACAGGAACCGATTGTATTATGTCTGGGCACAAGCAGATCCAAACATTCCAGGCAATTCCAATCTTTATTTATCAGAGATGGAAAATCCTTGGACATTGAAAGGAAAGCAGATTCTGCTGAGCATTCCTTATTATGAATGGGAAAAAATTGGCTTCAAAGTGAACGAGGCACCAGCTGCTTTGATTAGAAATGGAAAAGTGATCATTACTTATTCAGCCAGTGCGACGGATGAAAACTACGCGATGGGACTGTTGTGGGCAGATGAAGATAGTGATTTATTGAATGGGTATTCTTGGCATAAGTTGAAGGAACCAGTCTTTTCAAGTTCTGAACAAAATTCCCTATACGGACCAGGACATAACTCCTTTACAGTCGATGAGGAGGGGGAACAAGAGATCTTAGTGTATCATGCAAGACCAGAAAAAAATGATTACAGTAATCCTTTAGAAAATCCCAATCGACATGCGTATGTCCAACCGTTTACTTGGAAAAACAATGGATTACCTGATTTTGGCGAACCCGGTGTAGTCAAAGGATAGATAAAAGAGAGGGAAAAAATGAATACAAAAAGAAAAATGCTCTGTTTAACCATGTCCGTTTTTTTTACTAGTTTATTTCTTGCTGGCTGTCAAACAGGAGATGCTGCTGAGCAACTTTCACAAAAGGAGTGGGAAACAACGACAAAAAATCGAGTGTCGATTCATGACCCATCGATTACTTCTATTCATGTTGGTGACCAAGAGCTGTTTTACGTATTTGGTTCGCATCTCGCCCAAGCGAAAACAGAAGATTTACAAACTTGGGAAGTGCCTTTCACTCACGAATATGAATCAATGGAAGACAATATGATCTATGGTAACACAAAAGAAAATCTAGCTGAGACTTTTGAATGGGCAGGCTATGATGATGCCGATTCACAAGGTGGTTACAGCCTTTGGGCACCAGATGTCATTTGGAATGCTGATTATGAATGGTCAAATGGAGACAAAGGAGCCTACATGCTCTACTACTCAGCTAGTTCTACTTGGCGGCGTTCAGCGATTGGATTGGCCGTAGCTAAAACGATCGAAGGACCCTATAGCTATGCGGATACCGTGATCTATTCTGGCTTTACAGAAAAAGATTCGACAGATGGTAGTGAACGCAATACCAACTATCAAAATACCCATTTGGCCAAATTGATCAAAGAGGGGAAAATCAGTGGGTTCAGTGAAAACTGGGCGATCGAAGATGGTCTGACGTATAACACCGATTATGCGCCAAACGCCATTGATCCAGCGTTGTTTTATGATGAAGAAGGGAAACTATGGATGACCTATGGTTCTTGGTCTGGCGGTATCTTTTTATTGGAAGTTGATCCAGCTACTGGAAAACCAATGTATCCTGGGGAAGATAGCACGACGGAAGATGGGCGTATCATTGATCGCTATTTCGGGATCAAGCTTTTTGGCGGCTATCATCAATCAGGAGAAGGCCCCTATATTGTATATGATGAGGAAACCGATTATTATTACCTATTCGTCACTTACGGTGGTTTAGCAGCAAAAGGTGGTTACAATATGCGACTATTTCGCGCTGAAAAACCAGAAGGACCTTACCTTGATGCCCAAGGAAATAGCCCAATCTTAGAACAAGGGGACCAAAATTCAAACTACGGCATCAAATTGATTGGAAACTACCAATTCTCGTTTCAACAAATGGGGTATCGAGCAGCGGGACACAATTCGGCGATCATCGATGAGAATGGTCAGTGGTCCTTGGTGTACCATACGCGCTTTAACAATGGAACCGAAGCCCATGAAGTGCGGGTCAACAGAATGTATATGAATGAGGAGGGCTGGCCAGTTCCAGCACCCTACGAGTATCGAGGCAATGAACAAGTAGCGGATGCTTTGACAGAAGATGACATTATCGGGCGCTATGAAATCATTAACCATGGTACCGACAATGGAACGACCATGCTAAAAACGCAGACGATCGAGCTTCAAAAAGATGGAAGCGTTACTGGTGACTTGACCGGAACTTGGACGTACGATGCGGGATACTTGGCATTGACTTTTGAAGAAGCGACCTTCAAAGGAATTTTATTAACTCAGGAAATAACAGAATTTGAGCAGCAAAAATTAACGTTCTCAACGATTGGCGATAATAATGAGTCCATTTGGGGAATCAAAGAATAGGAGTATAACAATGACGATTAACATTCAAAACACAAAATCAGGAACAACGATCAGCAAATATATCTACGGTCATTTTGCAGAGCATCTAGGCCGTTGTATCTATGAAGGATTATACGTTGGAGAAGATTCGCAGATCCCAAATAAAAATGGGATGCGGATCGATGTGGTTGAAGCACTGAAAAACATTCAAATCCCTGTGCTGCGTTGGCCAGGCGGCTGCTTCGCCGATGAATACCATTGGAAAGACGGAATTGGACCTAAAGAAAACCGCAAAACGATGGTCAACACTCACTGGGGCGGCGTGACTGAAAACAATCATTTCGGGACCCATGAATTTTTTGAATTGATCAAGCAGCTGGAATGTGACGCGTATGTCAACGGCAATGTCGGCAGCGGAACGGTGCAAGAAATGTCGGAATGGGTGGAATACATCACGATGGATGGCATTTCTCCGATGGCTGATCTTCGCAGAGAAAATGGCCATGAAGATGCGTGGGAAATGAAATTCTTTGGCGTAGGAAACGAAAACTGGGGCTGCGGCGGCAATATGCGGCCAGAGTACTATGCGGATCTGTATCGCCGCTATCAAACCTATGTCCGCCAATACGGTGACAAAAAAATCTACAAAGTTGCTGGCGGAGCGAATGTCGCAGACTATCATTGGACAGAAACGCTGATGAAAAACGCCCATTGGTTGATGGACGGCCTAAGCTTGCACTACTACGTTCATCCGCAGGGCTGGGAAGAAAAAGGTAGCGCCTTGGAATTTGATGAGGCAGAGTGGCAAGTGACCTGTGAAAAAGCAGCCTACATGGATGAATTATTGACCCGCCACAGCGCGATCATGGACCAGTATGACCCAGAACAGCGTGTTGGAATCATTGTTGATGAATGGGGCACTTGGTTCTCAGCAGAACCTGGGACGAATCCAGGCTTCTTATACCAACAAAATACGATTCGTGATGCCATGGTCGCAGCGATCACCTTGAATATTTTCCATAAACATGCCAAGCGAGTGCATATGGCAAATATCGCACAAACCGTCAACGTCCTGCAGGCGATGATTTTGACAGATGGCGAACAAATGGTGAAAACCCCAAGCTATCATGTCTTTGATTTGTACAAAGTCCATCAAGATGCTGAAACCATTGATAGCCATGGAACTAGCAGTGATACCATTACGTATACGATTTCGAAAAAAGAGGATACGATCCATCTATCGGTTTGTAATTTTGCTACCCAAGGCACGGAAGAATTAACCTTCTCCCTGGAAACAGCGATCAATGAAGTGAAAGAAGCTCGTTATATCGTGGGGGACAAAATGAACGCACACAATGATTTTGATCATCCTGAAGATGTGGTGATCCAAGACTTCACCGCTTACGATGTTAAAGAGAACAAAGTCAGCTTGCGGGTGCCAGCAATGAGTGTTCTAACGATTTCATTGACAGTCTGATCCCATGACTTGTAAAGGATGCGAAGTGAAAGATGCTGCTGCAGCAGCACAGGAAGACATTGAATCCTTGATTGCAGAACAACTTTCTTTAGAAAGCGACTTGGCTTCGCCGGAGATCGTCAGTAGGAGAATCGCTGTTTGTGAGACTTGTCCATTGCGATTGAATCATACCTGTACCAAATGCGGCTGCTTTTATCGGTTTCGCGCAAACTTAGCTAAGAAAAACTGTCCTGCAGGAATGTGGGAACAAACAGGACAGCTCGTCAAGTAGCTGTCCTGTTTGTTTCAATTGGTCAGAAGGATCAACAGATAAACTATTTTTTGATTACGCTTACATAATCGTTGTAGATACGCTATGATAAAACGAAAAACACTGTTAACAAAGTGGAAAGTGAGCGAGTGATTCAATGAAAATAAATCAACCTGCAGCGCTTGCTTATTATGAAGCTGCGAACCATGGCACAGAAGATTTCCCATTAGCATATTATCCTAATTTAGTGAGTGTTTGGCGAGAATTCTTTTTTGTGCCACATTGGCATAAAGAAATCGAAATTTTATGTGTCCATCAAGGACAGCTAGAATTAGTCGTTAATGGAGTCTCACGCAAGATTAAGGCAAATACGATCGTACTGATTCCTCCCAACGCTTTACACACTGCCTATCGAATCGCACAACAAAGCTGCCGTTTTTCGTGTATCGTTTTTTCTGAACAATTAATCACGAGTCGACAATCAGATAGAATTCAAAGCCAACAAATCGATCCTTTTTTGAGACAAGAAGGTGTTACTTCTTATGTGGATTTTCCAGATAAAAGTCAACAAAGTCTCACCTTGTTTCAACTATTTGATCAATGCTTTATGGGGAAATCGTCCTATCGTGAATTACGTCTGAAAGGGATTGTTATCCAACTCTTGTCATATCTATTAGAAGTTGGGACCGACCAGCCAGCAAAAAAATCAAGCGAGCGCCTCCAAGAAAAACGGGAAAAAATGGTTTTATCTTATATTCATAGTAATTATCATGAAATGATCCAATTACAAGATTTGGCCGATTCTGTTTCCTTAAGTAAAGAGCAATTTACACGATTTTTTAAACAATCATTTCGAACTTCCCCAATGGCTTATCTAAATCATTATCGCTTGATCCGATCGGCAGAATTGTTGCGAGAGACTGATTTGACCATGGTGGCGATCGCTCAAGCTGTCGGTTTTTGTAACAGTAATCATTTTTCTGTGTGCTTCAAAAAGATGTTTGGTGAGACCCCTACACAATATCGGAAAAATGACATGATTACGATAGAACACGCCATAAAATCGAAGGATAGCCCTCTGTAATCCAGCTATACTGAAAAAAAGGAGGGTTCAAAAATGTCGTTTTTTTCAATAGGTGAGAATTACCTCGAATTTCAAAATGGAAATGAAGTCGTGCGCATTATTGCTTGGGGCACGAACAGTTTGCGGGTGGTGAGTGCACCGTCTGGTGAACTAGATTTATCCTGCTGTGCATTATTAACACAAGATTCTAAGGCCGAGGTTGCGATTGAGGGGGATGTAGGATCTATCGGTAATGGAAAAATCCACGCAATAGTCACCAAAGAGTCAGGCTGGAACAACTATGGCAAGATCACTTTTTGCAATCAAAAAGGCGAAGTGATTTTGAAAGAAGCAGCATCTGGCGGTGCGCTCTTGAAAAAGGCGCGGTTTTTTAAGTCGATTATTGGAGGAGATTTTCAACTAAAAGCTACTTTCGAAGCCAATCATGAGGAGAAAATCTATGGTATGGGGCAATATCAGCAGGATATTTTTGATCTAAAAGGGTGTAATTTAGAATTAGCGCATCGAAATTCACAAGCTTCGATCCCCTTTTATTTATCAAACAAAGGATACGGCTTTTTTTGGCACAATCCAGCAATCGGTTCGGTCTCTTTTGGTAAAAATACGACCGAATGGCGTGCCGAAAGTACGAAGCAATTGGATTACTGGATCACTGCTGGAGAGACACCAGCTCAAATCGAAGAACAATTTAGCCAAGTGACAGGACGGGCACCTATGATGCCCGAATATGGTCTAGGATTTTGGCAATGTAAACTTCGCTATGCGACACAAGCGGAAGTAGTGGCGATCGCTAGGGAACACAAAGAGCGGAACATTCCCGTTGATGTACTAGTGATCGATTATTATCATTGGCCGCGCTGTGGTGATTTTCGCTTTGATGAAAATTTCTTTCCAGACCCCAAGGCGATGGCAGAAGAAGTACGAGATAAATATGGAATCGAGCTAATGGTATCGATCTGGCCCCAAATCGACACGCGTAGTGAGAATTTTCAAGAGATGAAAGAAAAAGGCTTATTAGTCAAAACGGATCGCGGCATTGATGTACAGATGTTGTTTCATGGGAATAACATTTTTTATGATCCAACAAATCCTAAAGCTCGAAACTATGTCTGGGAGAAAGTATCAAAAAATTATGTCAATAACGGCATTCGCTTGTTTTGGTTGGATGAGGCTGAACCAGAATTTGGTACGTATGACTATGATTCCTATCGTTATTATGTAGGGAGTGTGTTGCAAAAAGGCAATATTTATCCCCGTGAGTATGTTCGTGGTTTTGATGAGGGAGAAGCCTCCTCACAAAAAGAACATTCAATCAAATTGGTTCGTTGTGCTTGGGCGGGCAGCCAACGATATGGGGCATTGGTTTGGTCCGGCGATATTCATTCGACTTATCAAGACTTTCGCAACCAAATCGTTGCTGGCATGCAAATGGGGTTAGCAGGCATCCCGTGGTGGACAAGTGACATCGGCGGATTTCATGGTGGTTCTGTGACAAGTCTAGATTTTCAAGATTTATTGATCCGCTGGTTTCAATACGGGACTTTTTGTCCAGTCATGCGATTGCATGGTTCACGTACTCCCCATAAAAAAATCTTCAAGGCAGATGGTGAAGAAACAGAGCAAACCGGAGCAGCTAACGAAATATGGGCGTTTGGGGAAAAGAACTATGAGATTATGAAAAAATTTATTGGAATTCGTGAATTGATGCGGGATTACTCGCGTGAATTGATGCGCGCAGCTCATGAAAAAGGAACGCCAGTCATTCGCCCAACTTTTTATGAATTTCCAGAGGATCACCAGGCATGGGAACTGACAACACAGTATCTCTATGGTTCTGATATTCTAGTAGCGCCCATCGTTGTAGCGCATGCTACTGATCGTGAGGTATATTTGCCAACAGGAGCAAAATGGACCGATGCTCGAGATGGAACTATCTATGAAGGTGGACAATGGATTGTCGCACAGGCACAAATTGATTCCTTACCAATCTTTTTACGAGAGGGAAAACAGAGTTACTTGATTCATGAAGTGTAACTGGAAATGGTTACGGTGAGTTGTTTGTAAGGCTAGTAGGTACCTTGTTGAGAGGGTAAGAACCATATGAATAGAAAAGCAACACAATGTGCTCGGTACATTGTGTTGCTTTCATTGAGAGGACTATTGTAATGGGCTTTTGAGTAACAAGACACCATGAGTAGGAACCTCAACATCGGCAGTTGTTTGTTCTTTTTGTTGCCATAACTCAGTGCCGCTTTTAATTGGTAGTAAAGCAGCGATCGATTTTGGGATGGTTTGCGTTTGATCAGAAACATTGAAAATGGCATAGTAGACGGCTGTGTCGCTCAACGCCTCCCAAATGATCCACTCTTGATCACGATAGAACTCTTTTTTCGTATGGATTCTTCGATACATTTCGAAGACTTCAGTATTCGTCAATAAACGTAACGTAAAGGGATCGATGTCTGGTAAAGTACCACCGAACATCAATGGAGATTGGAAGATCGTCCATAAACTCATCAATAAGTATTGCTCGTCTTCCGTAAAACGCGTCCAGCTATCACCACCGCCACCATCAACTGCCCGAATGCCGATATGACCCAACGGCAGCATATCACAGTCAGGCCAGTTACCTGGACGGACGAAAGGTGCCCACTCTGCTGCTCGGTCAAACATGGCGTAAAGGGCGTCCCAATGATCCCAAAAGTCATCCGTCAAGCGCCACATATTGGCATGATTTTGAAAGAAACTACCATTTTTGAGGGCAGCTGGTCCGGGAGACAAAGAAAGGACGATCTCTCGACCGGATCGATCGATCGCACGGCGAATCGCTTTGATTTCTGCTTTATGGGCATCACCGTAAATTTTCGAATCGCCGATATCATCCACCTTTATAAAGTCAACACCCCAAGAAGCATATAATTCGAGCAAAGAATCATAATAAAGCTGTCCTTCAGGCAATGAAACATCGACCCCATACATATCAGAATTCCAAGGGCAGATTGAATTCATAGCAATGTCTCGTGCCCGTTTATCCGTTCCTTTGATCGGCGTATTTTGATGAACTGCTTGTCGTGGAATGCCGCGCATGATATGGATACCAAACTTCAGCCCTTTTTGATGCAGATAGTCACCAAGTTTTTTGAAACCAGCGCCATCTTTTGCTGAAGGGAAACGGTTCTCAGCAGGAATCAAGCGAGAATAGTCGTCCATACACAATGGATAAAAATCATTGTACCTTGTAGACTTTGCTTCTGGTTCGCTCCATTGAATATCCACGACGACGTATTCCCAACCATAAGCTTTCAAATGCTCTGCCATAAAATCAGCATGGGCGATCACTTCTGCTTCGGTTACAGAAGCGCCATAGCAGTCCCAAGAATTCCATCCCATTGGGGGTGTTTGTGCAAAATGTAAAAAAGACATTGATTTCCTCCTAGTACGTTTTTCTTATAGTATAGTAAGCAATAAAAAAGAGAGGGAAAGTTTTGTCTACTAGCAATAAAAAAGAAAGAAATCGTCAACGAATGAAAAAGGAGTTGATCAATGGTGTTTCCACAAGAAACAAACTATGCGAAGATTACAGCATACTATAGTGTTGCCCTTGAGCGTTTTTCCATGGATCCACATCAACACCCAGCGTGTGAGATCATGTTTGTGACCAAAGGGAAGTGTAAGATAAAGATGCAAGATCAAGTAATTGTTCTGGAAAGAAATGATTTCGTTTTCATAAATGCCTTTGTGGAACACGCCTTACTCGTTGAAGGAGATTCCTGCACCTTACTGAATATTGAATTTCTTCTGAGTGAGACACCGTCCGCCCTTTGTGTTCGTGATGTTTTTGCATACATCAAAGGAAATGTACAATTGAATGAGCCTTACGCGAAAAGTCGCGATGTCCGCCAATTTGGACAAGCGATCAAGTCATTGCTGCAGCTGCTAATGATCGATGATACTCAAGAGCAACCGTCTGCTGAACGGCAATTTACGATCGAGCTCTTGTTTAAGCGGATGCTGATGGAATTAGCCTTTTCATTACGTACGAAAGAAACCAAACGGGGCAATTGCTATGTGAACGCTGCGGTCAACTATATTCAACAGCATTTTGATGAAGATATTCAAGTCTCCCAAATCGCAGCGGCTGTGGGGATTACGAAAGCCTACTTGCATAAACTCTTTCATGAGCAACTGGGAGTGACGGTCAACCATTTTCTCACTAGTGAGCGTCTGAAGCAGGCAGCATTTTTACTAAGCAATAGTCAGCTGCCAATCGTCGAAATTGCCGCTCAAGCAGGATTCAACAGTAGGCAGCACTTTACCAATACCTTTAAACAGAAAAAAGGCATGAGTCCTAAAGTTTATCGTCAAATCTACACCCATCAAATCAAAGAAGAAGCAGGACAACATATATTAGGGGAACATACAGCTTTTTTAAGAATGAAGTAAAGACAGATAGTTAGAAAGTGTGAAGCGATTGAAGATAAAAATGAAACTTATGGTAACGATCATTATTGCGAATGTCGTTACTTCGTCACTGATCATTCTCTTTTTTTCTAATACCGCGAATAAGATCATTGATAAAAATATGGAGATCCAAGCGAAAGAGATCGAGGTCTCTATTTTACGTAATATCCATACGATCAGTACGGATCTTAATCATATCAATTATAAATTGATTATGGATGGCTACGACACGTTGAAAGAGGCCAGTGAACAACCACGGATTACGAGAGACACCTTTGAGAGTATCAAACTGACCATGGAATTGAAGGAGATCGTGGAACCATTGTATCAATTTCAACCTTATTTGCTGGGAATGGCGATTTATTCCAAAGAAAATCGGTTGATGTCGTTTGGGTTAGTTGATCCAGTTGTTGAAGAAACGTTGATTGGTTACACCAATGAGGCCGCTTATGCAAGAAAAATTGATGATTCGACTGTTTATATCAAAAATGAAATCAAAGTCGGACAAGTAGTCCTAGGGCACTTGGTGGGATTTCTTCATACAAGCGAGTTTCTTAATGATCAATTAGAAAACCTCCCAGCTGGGACGCAGATCGCCTTGTTAGATCAAAAGCAAACGGTGCTTGCTGAAGTTGGCACCATTGATGAAGACCAAGCCAATTTGTATGAGAAATCATTCTATAGTGAAGAAGTCGAAGCGTGGTTTCATCTCCATCTCCCCAAAAAACCATTTTTGGGACCGTTGACACAGAATTTGCGACTGATGATTTTCCTGTGTATCGTGATCGTCAGCATGAGTATTTTTGTGGCTACGCTGATTATATTAAAATTGTCGAAACGAATCGATCAATTAAACCAAGCAATGGAGCGGGTCAAGAATAAGGACTTATCGACCACTGTTGAGATTCAAGGAAATGACGAATTAAAACAAATGAGTATAGTCTTTAATTCGATGGTTGCCAATATCAATACTTTAATGGAAGAAAATAAAGCCAGAGAAAAAGAGAAAAAAGAAATTGAAATCGACTTTCTACAAGCTCAAATCAACCCCCATTTTCTGTCCAATACGCTAAACTCGATTACTTGGATGGCTGAATTACAACAGGCTAACAATATTGCCCATCTTTCGAAATCACTTGTATCATTGTTGCATGCCACGATGTATAAGGGACAAGACTTGATTCCTTTGTCTGAAGAAGTAGCCCATGTCAAAAGCTATGTTTCCATCCAAAAAGTTGCCTATATTGATAGCTTTGATGTTCATTGGGCGCTTGATCCAGCGATTTTATCTTGCCGTATCCTTCGATTTATTTTGCAGCCCATTGTTGAAAATAGCATTTTGCACAATTTTGTTGGAACGAATAGCGAAAAAGGGCAAATAAAAATAAGTGGAGAAAAAAAGGGAGATAAGCTTTGTTTAATGGTTGAAGATAATGGCAATGGACTAACAGAAGAAGCGATAAAACAGATAAATGAGCGAGAAAAAAGCAATGGAAAACACTATTCGAAAATTGGTATCCATAATATCGATAAACGAATCAAGCTCTACTATGGTCCAGACTATGGGATCACATATGAAACAGAGTTAGGGGTTTATACCCGGGTCATTATTGAGCTTCCTATGATTGGAGAAAAAGACGATGAAGAAAATAGCCCTCTTAGATGATGAGTTGATTTCACGCAACAAAATAAGTACTATTTTACAAAATTTCCCTCAATTTGAAATTGTACTCAGTACGGCAAATCCTTACGAGTTGTTAAATTATCTGGAGATTTATTCTGTAGATCTCATTTTTTTAGACATGAATATGCCAATTATGAATGGCTTAGCCTTTTTAGAACAATTGGAACTGATCGATCGCACGACTAAAGTGATCGTGATGAGTGGCTACGCCGACTTTAATTATGCGAGTGGTAGCATGAAATATGGAGTCGTTGACTATCTTTTGAAACATGAATTGAGCGAGGAAGTGATTTCGGAAGCGCTGAAAAAAATCAATTTTTTTACAGACGAGCCAATGGCTGCGCCTGCTTACGAGACACCCTCTCTACGAGACTTTTTTCATGGAAATACAAGCTTCTTGATGCAACAGTATCCGCATTTTGTAACTGAAAAAATGGTAGGACTTGTTATGATACCTATCTCTATCAGCAAAAATGTTTGGGACAAAGAAAAGTATAAACGAAAAGTGAGCGCTGTTTTAGAGCAATTGATTTTAGACACAAAGAATGAAACCATAGAAATGCTCTCTTTCGTGACTGATGATGGGAAGCTTTTTATGCTTTACTCGTTTGCAAAAATCAAATCCTATAAAGCGATCAATGATTACTTGGAAACGATCAAAACCAAGTGCTACCATGCTGCTAAGCGCTTACTAGATGTTGAACTTTTTCTCCTGCGATCCCCAGTAAGCAATCAACTGTCGGAGGTATTAGAACTATTTAAGAGCGATGAACGAATCTCAGATTTACTCTTTTTTTCACGTCCGAATGAGTTGCTGCATTTTTCAAGCCAAGAATGCAGCAAAAACGTCTTTCAACAGCATGAGATCGCTTTGTATCTGAAAAAAATCTATTTTTATACTAAATACATCGAACCAGAGAACATCGAATATTATAGTAAAAAACTGTTTGAGTATATAAGAGAAAAACGGGTCGCACGTTCGTTGGCTTTAGAGCTAATTGCACAAATTGATTTTCAAATCAGTTTAGCGATGAGTAATAGCTATAGACAGCCGATGGAAACGATGATTCAAATCAATTATTATCAACAGTTCGATACGTTACTAAGAATCGAAGCAGATTTTTTTGAAGCCATTTCATTAAGTGTAAAAAATTTCCAAAAAGAAGTCTTTAAGCCTGTTGACGAGCCGGTAAAAAAATGTATTCTTTATCTTCATCAACACTTCAAAGAGCCGATCAGCTTGCAGACCTGCGCCGAAGCGATTGATTTAAATTATTCCTATTTAAGTAGGGTGTTTAAGCAGCAATGGGG
Source organism: Enterococcus sp. DIV1279b (assembly GCF_050531515.1). Lineage (NCBI taxonomy): Bacteria > Bacillati > Bacillota > Bacilli > Lactobacillales > Enterococcaceae > Enterococcus > Enterococcus sp. DIV1279b. Next base: position 511,897 of record NZ_CP172891.1, read on the forward strand.
ACAGTCTTTTTCAAAATACTTGTCTGAGTTGCGGATCGATTATGCAAAATTATTGTTGAGTACCTCGTCTTGTAGTGTCAATGAAGTCGCAAGGCAAAGCGGATTTGCGAACTATAATTATTTTTTCCGTGTTTTTAAAGAACGTGTAGGAATCTCTCCATATCAGTTTAACCGCAACATTATGGACTATGAATGAAGCGAATCATGTAAAAATGGTTGGCGAGTAAAAAAAAGAGAGTAGAAGTAAAAATTGTTAATAAAAGCGTTTTCATTTTCGACGTTATACTTAGTGTAACAAGAGTGAAAGGGATGAGAAAATGAAAAAATTAGGTTTGGTGTTTTGTTCCGCAGCATTGATCGGATTGCTCTCTGGATGCGGGGGAGGATCTTCAAGTGAGGGAGATGGAGAGTCGTCAAGCAACCAGTTAAATGTGTTAGTGGTAAAGCATGGCTTGACGCAAAAGAACAAAGATATTGAGTGGTTGAACAAACTAGAAGAAGAACTTGAGCTGACCATTAAGTGGGAGGAAGTTTCCGCTGATTGGGATCAGAAAAAAGCCCCAATGTTGGCTTCTGGAGATATTCCCGATTTGATTCTGGGACCAAATGTTGTGACGGATGCGGAATTTGCGAAGTTTCCTGGCTTGTTCACCGATTTATCTGATCACTTAGATGCCCTGCCAAATGTTCAAAAGATGTTTGAAGAAAAACCAGAAACAAAAGCACTTGCTACTCAACTGAATGGAGAGATCTATGGCTTACCAAAATACCAACGTTTTTGGCCTAAATCTGCTTCTCGTCAATATATCAATCAAACGTGGCTGGACAATCTTGGGTTAGACGTACCTGAAACATGGGATGAACTATTCGAAGTGTTGGTCGCATTCAAAGAAAACGATGCGAATGGAGATGGGGATGCTAGCGATGAAATTCCAATGGATTGGAGTCCAGTTGGAACCGGCGGTTTTGGCTATTTCCAACCAATGCAGCTTTTAGCAAGTACGGGTATCGTTGTTTCTGAAGGAGGAAATACCGGCTACTTTGCTGAAAATGGACAGGTAGGCAACTTCTTTGTTGATGAGCGTTACAAAGAAACAGTGGAATTTTTGAACAAGTGCTGGGAAGCTGGCTTGATTAATCCTAAGGCTTTTTCTCAAGATTATAGTGCCTATCAGTCCACTGGTAGAGGAGAAGGCGAGACGGCAAAAGTCGGTTTTACTTGGGGCTGGGAAGCTTCAGACCGATTTGGTAATCAGTTAGCAGATCAATATACATCAATGGCACCATTGATTCAAAAAGCTGGAGTGGAACCGACATGGAGCTATGAAACCTCGCTTAATTATGGGGTAAACTTTGCCGTTGTTTCCTCTCAAACCAAAAATATGGACGGAGCCTTAAAATTCGTCAATGCGCTATACGATCCAGAAATCGGAATCCAAGCATTGTTTGGGTCATTGGGCACTAACATCGAAAAAGACGGGGACACTTACCGCGTCTTGCCACCTGCAGATGAAAATGTCGATCCAGGGACATGGAAGTGGACAACAACTTGGGCGGACAATAGTCCAATGTATATTTCAGACGCTCTTGATGTCGAACTTGGCGCAGATATGAAAGCGAATGAGGTCCAAGATGAAGTGTTGCATCCTTACGTGGATAAAATCGTTCCTGAAGAACAAGTAGTACCATTCAATCTCTTGAAATTTAGTAATGAGGATGCCACAACACTAGCAAACAACAATACAACGATCCTCAATGAAGCAATGACAAAATTTGCTAAATGGGTGACAAAAGGCGGCATTGAAGATGAGTGGGAGCAATATGTCACAACCTTGCAAAATAGCGGCTTAGATCAAAATATCGAGATCGTTCAAAAAGGATTTGATCAATATTACGGGAATTAAGTGAGTGGTGAGGCTGGTCAGAGTTGAGTAAAGCAATCGCAAGTTCATGCTTGAATAACAAAGACCAGCCATTTACCTAAATCTATCAAAGGAGTGAAGATCATGGACACAGTTCTCGTGAAAAAAAATAATCGGCTACTTTCTCATTTCAGGCGACAATGGCAGCTATGGTTGATGGTTTTACCGGCATTAGCGATCATTTTGGTTTTTAATTACATACCAATGTATGGTATCCAACTAGCATTTCGGGAATTCGATTTTACGAAGGGACTCACTGGTGGCGAATTTGTCGGTTTCAAGTATTTCCAACAATTTTTCGAAAGCCCGATGTTCCAAACCGTGATAGTCAATACGTTGCGGATCAGTGTGACAACGCTGATTTTTGGGTTCATTGCCCCCATTTTATTGGCATTGATCATCAATCAAATCAGAAACCCTAAAAGAAAAAAAGTCATGCAAACTGCGGTTTATTTACCTCACTTCATTTCTACGGTCGTGATGGTAGGGATATTGCAAGTCTTTCTTTCACCAGAAACAGGTGTTTTAGTCAACCTCTTGAACTTGGATTCTTCTGTCAACTTAATGGGGAGCGACAGTATGTTCGTGCCCGTCTATGTCATTTCTGAGGTTTGGCAGCACTGTGGCTGGAACAGCATTATTTACTTAGCGGCACTTTCGAGTATCGATACGCAACTCTATGAATCAGCAGATATCGATGGCGCCAATCGTTTTCAAAAAATCCTCCATGTTGATATACCAGCATTAGTGCCAACGATGGTTATTTTGTTGATTATGAATATGGGTGGGGTTTTAAATGCTGGCTTTGAGAAGATTTTCCTGATGCAAAATAGTTTGAATTTGAGCGTCTCAGAAGTCATTTCTACGTATGTGTATAAAATTGGGATCTTAAACAGTCAATTTAGTTATTCAACAGCGATCGGGCTATTCAATAACATCATTAATTTTCTCTTTTTAGTTTTAGCAAATGGTCTTTCGAAAAAATACACGAACCGTAGTTTATGGTAAAGGGGTGGCTATATGAATCTATCACTAACAAACAAACCTAAATCAGATCTTCTTTTTAACCTAGCGATCATCATACTTTGCTTGAGTCTCTTTTTGATTGTCGTCTATCCGCTCTTTTTTGTCGTCATCGCTTCAATTAGTGATTCCAACATGGTTTCTAAAGGATTAGTCACACTCTTTCCTAGGAATATCAGCTTTTTTGGTTTTGAAAAAATTTTACAAGATGCTAGGATCTGGACGGGCTATCGCAATACCTTGATTTATACGTTAGGAGGAACGGCGGTCAATTTAATTTTTACTTTGCCCGCAGCTTTTGCCTTATCGAGAAAGGAATTTAAACCTCGAAAACTTTTGATGTTTCTCTTTACCTTTACGATGTTTTTCAATGGTGGCCTGATCCCTACGTATTTACTTTATCGAGATGTGGGGTTGATCGATAGTATGTGGGTCTTTATTATTCCCTCAGCAGTCAATGTCTATAACTTGATCATTGCAAGAAGCTTTTTTGAGACAAGCATTCCGGATAGTCTCTATGAAGCAGCCGCTCTAGATGGTTGCTCCTATGCAAAATTTTTTGTTACTGTGGCGCTACCGCTATCCAAAGCAGTCATTTCTGTGGTGGGTCTTTACTATTTGGTCCAACATTGGAACGATTTCTTTACAGGACTCGTATTTATTCGCGACTACGAAAAACAACCTTTACAGATCGTTCTGCGAGATATTTTATTATCAAATCAAGCATCTGCAGGTGGTGCGGGCGCTTTGGGTGATGGCTACGGACAACAATATGCAGATCAGATCAAATATGGCGCCATCATTGTTTCGACCTTACCGATTTTGGTGATCTATCCTTTCCTACAGAAATACTTTGATAAAGGAGTCATGATTGGTGCAATGAAAGGGTGAGTACATGAATAAGCTAGTCGATTTACATGTGAGCATTGGGAAAAAAGGCTTACTGTTATTTCTGTTGCATTGCTATTGGCTGCTGTTTACCTTATTCGGCTTAGTTCTTTTCGGACTATTGCCAGCAACCAATGCGGTTTACGAACTTTGCAATGATGAAAAATATCAAGAAGCAAATGCGATAAAATTGTTTCAGTCCTTTGCAAAAAGCTTTCGTAAAAACTTTTGGAGAATGAATCGATTAGGACTCTTTATCCTTCCTTTAGCAGCCCTTTTTTCGATTGACTTGATGCTAATGAGACACTATGTCTTTACCGAAGCCGATACAACCGTTTATTTGTTGATCCAACTTCTGATAGTGATTAGTCTCCTTTTTCTAGCCAATCTCTTTTGGTTTTTTCAACACGAACGAGCTTGGAAACCCATGCTTAAAAAAAGTTTGATTCTAATGCTTGGCAAACCTGGATTGACCGGTCAAATTTTCGTCCTTATGGTCGGGATCAGCTGTTGCTACTACCTACTACCGGGTTTATTCTTCGTATTTGGTGTTACACCGCTGGTTTATTTTCAACTTAATTTGTTTAAACAAAAAGATGCGTATGTCTTTTTACCTGAAAAAAAGCATACGACTGTCTAAGCTCGTACATTTACCATAAAATCTCAAAATAAAAGAATAGGAGAACGAAATGAAAGAATTCGCATTAAACAAGATCCAGCTCACGGACGAGTTTTGGCAAGGATACCAAGAGCTTGTTCGCAAAGAAACGATTCCTTATCAATACCAAGTCCTAAATGATGAAATCGATGTAGATGTTCAAGCAGAACGGGAAGATCCCAATTTGCCAGCTGGGAAAAGCCATGCATTGGCGAATTTTCGCATCGCTGCAGGGCAAATGGAAGGGGAACATTTTGGCTGGTTTTTCCAAGATAGTGATGTCTACAAATGGATCGAGTCGGCTGGGTATAGCTTGTTGAATACTAGTGATCCGCAATTGGAAAAGACAGTAGATGAAGTGATTGACTTAGTTGCTGCTGCGCAAGAAGCGGACGGCTACTTAAATACCTTCTTTCAATTGACCCGACCGAAGTTAAAATACCGTCAGCTGTATTTCAGTCATGAACTTTATTGTGCCGGGCATCTAGTCGAAGCGGCTATCGCTTATGATCAAGCAACAGGCAAGGATAAATTACTGACCGTGGCAGAGAAAAATATCGCCAATATTTGCACGTATTTTGGGCGGGAGCCTGGAAAAATTCAAGGTGCTGATGGCCATCAAGAGATCGAATTGGCTCTGGTGCGTTTGTATGAATACACTGGTAAACAAACCTATTTGACATTAGCTGATTTCTTTCTTGAAGTACGTGGGGAAGATCCTGCCTTTTACGAAAAAGAAATTTTGAAAAACCAAGCGGATGGCTTATCAGATGAAACACCAAGGGTAGACCTCACCTATTTACAAGCCTACGATCAACCTAAAAAGCAGCATGAAGCCAAAGGTCATGCGGTACGAATGCTGTATATGGCAAGCGGGATGGCAAAAGTCGCCCAGCATACCCAAGATCAAGAATTAATTGATGCTTGCGAAGCGATCTGGGAAGACATCGCCTGTAAGAAAATGTATGTGACCGGTGGCGTCGGCTCAACCGTTCACGGGGAAGCCTTTGTCGGTCCCTATGATTTGCCAAATGATACGATGTATTGTGAAACTTGTGCAGCCATTGCATTGGTCCAATTTTCTTTTGAGCTGTTCAAACTAACCAATGAACCAAAATATTTAGCGACGATGGAACGAGCGTTGTATAATAGCGTCCTTTCTGGTGCGGCAATTGACGGCAAACACTTTTTCTACGTGAATCCTTTGGAGGTCAATCCCCAACGAGATCAGGAAAATCCTGGCAAAGGCCACGTCAAAGCTCAACGACCTGATTGGCTCGGTTGTGCGTGTTGTCCGCCGAATTTTGCGCGGATGGTCGCTTCGCTGCAGCGCTTGGTTTACACTTGCGATCAAGAGAAGCTTTACGTGAATTTATTTGTAGCAAGCCGTTTAGAAGAACCTGATCAATTTACGTTTGAACAAACGGGCGGGTTTCCTTTTACAGAGGACCTCACGATTCGCTATCAAGGCATTCCAAAGACGCTCATCATCCACAAACCTAATGGACTAAGTAAGTTTCAAATCGATAGTGAACACGAATGGCAGGAGACGAACGAGGCAATCATCTTTGAGGCAGTCGAAAACGTGACGGCCAATATCCGTTTTGAACAACCATTGCAAATCTTGCGTGCGAATCCTCAAGTTATTCAAGACATCAATCAAGTCGCATTGCAACGTGGCCCATTCGTGTATTGCATAGAAGAAGCCGACAATGGTCAAGCACTCTGGCGTTGCCGCATCGACCCACAGGCGCTGGAGGCGACCTTTTCGAAAGAGGATACGTTGTTGCCAACTACTTTACGCTTGGCGATCAAAGGCTACCAAAGCGAAGAATGGTCGGGAACAACCCTTTACGAAGAACGAGCGGAAACGGTCATACCTCGTACGTGGCAACTGATCCCATACCATTTATGGGGCAATCGGGGCATAGGCGAAATGCGCGTTTGGCTGCCGCTCGTTGGAAAGGAGTAAGAAGTAAGCAGGGCCAAAGAGCTTCCCTAAACGGAGGCTCTTTTTTTCTAAACTCAACCTTCTTGGATTTGTTGCATGATTTCTTTAATTTGTTCCTATATTCCGATCTTTGAAAGCGTTATCGTTTTAGTGTAGGAATGTTGGCGGATTTATGTAAAACAAGGAGGAAGAAGTGTGACAAGGAAAATCAGTAAAGTTGGCGCATCTTTGTTGGTATTAGCAGCGGCAACGGCAATCGGTGGCTGCACCCAAAGTGAGGCGAAGACAACTGGAAAAGTCGTTTACCAAGAAACAGCCAAAAGTACGTTGGAAAAAGCGATGGACAATCAACCGGAGTCGTCTTATTGGTTCCCAGAGGATTTGTTGGCATGGTCTTTTGAAAAAGATCCAGATGCGAAATACAATACTAGCGTTGTTCCATTAGCGCAGCGGGCAGCTAAAGAGACGTTGCCGAAGATGAATGACACGCAAACGGCAGAAACCAAAGTCGTGGCGCTTTCGATCATGAATAGCAGTACGAGCGGCAATGCACCACGAGGGATCAATACCTTTGATGCCAATGTCTTTTCTTATTGGCAATACATCGATCAATTGGTTTATTGGGGCGGCTCTTCTGGCGAAGGGATCATCGTACCGCCAAGTCCTGATGTGACAGATGCTGCTCATAGGAATGGCGTGCCGGTTTTAGGAACGATCTTCTTTCCGCAAACTGCCCATGGAGGGAAGTTGGAATGGCTAGATACGTTTTTAGCTAAGGATGAGGACGGCAATTTTCCGATCGTAGAAAAGATGATCTAAGTTGCCAATACGTATGGCTTTGATGGCTGGTTCATCAATCAAGAAACCGATACGGCGGTCACTAGTTTTGATGATGCAGCGGAAGGTGTCGAACAATCGGGGACTGATGGTAAAGGACTAAATGAAAGCCACGCCAAAGCGATGCAAGAACTGATCGCCCAATTCAAAGAACAAGCCGACGAGCATTTAGAGATCATGTGGTATGATTCCATGACGAGTGATGGGAAAATGGATTGGCAAAACGCTTTGACGGATAAGAACAAAGCCTATTTAGTGGATGCAGAGATGAACCCATTGGCAGATAGTATGTTCTTGAATTTCTGGTGGACCACTGACAAACTGGCGGACAAAGAGCTGTTGAAGGCCTCCAATGAAAAAGCCCGTGAAATCGGTGTCGATCCTTACGATCTTTTTGCTGGGATTGATGTGCAAGAAAATGGCTATTCAACGCCTGTACGCTGGGATCTGTTTACGGATGAAAAAGGCGTTCCTTATACCTCATTGGGCCTGTATGTGCCTAGCTGGACCTATTCTTCTGCTAGTACGCCGGATGACTTCCAAAGCAAAGAGAATGCTTTTTGGGTCAATAACACGGGTGATCCTCGGGAAAGCCAGCTGCCAGAAGCGACAGAGTGGCCTGGGATCTCCACCTATGCCCTGGAACAGACCGCTATCACAGAGCTGCCTTTTGTGACGAATTTTAGTCTGGGGAATGGCTACAACTATTTTATCGAGGGAGAAAAAGTGTCCAGCCGCAATTGGAACAACCGAAGCTTGCAAGCTGTTTTGCCGACCTATCGTTGGGTCTTTGATCATGGAAAAGATAATGATTTGGCTGTATCAATCAATTATGCGGATGCCTACAATGGCGGAAATGCACTGAAACTACGTGGACAGATGACAAAAGGTAGTACCAGTCACATGGCATTGTATCAGACAGCATTTCCTGTGACGAAAAAGACGAAGTTGACGACGACTGTCAAAGCAACGGTACCGACAGCTCTTGATTTGGTCGTGACTTTAGCTGATGGTTCAACACAAACGATCAAAGGAGACAAAGAGGTCGCAACAGACTGGACGACGATCACTTACTCATTGAAAGACATCAAAGGGGAAGTGACAGCGATCGGTTATGACATAACCACGAAAGAAACCAGTGATGTCTATGAGTTGAATCTAGGGCAATTAACGATCGGAGATCAGAAAGCGGAGAAATTCGCTGCCGAAGCATTGACGGTTGAGGATGTGCTCTTTGATGAAGAAGAGGGCAACTATGCGGGTGTCCGTTTAACGTGGGAAGCTGCCAAGGACAAGACAGCTGCGGTTTATGAGGTCTACCAATTGAACGATGACGGCTCACGCTCCTTCTTAGCAGCTACGCCAGCAACCAACCACTATTTGAATGCCGTTGAACGACCAAAAGGAACGAAAACCAAGTTCGCGGTGGTGGCAGTGGATCGCTATGGCAATCGTGGCAAGCTATCCGATACGGTGGAGATCACTTGGCCGAACAATCAGCTGCCAAAAGCAGCCTTTACAGCCTCTAAAACCTTAGCGGCACCGGGGGAAACGATCACCTTCACGAATACCTCATCTGCGAATGCCGAAGCATTTGAATGGACGTTTGAAGGCGGCGATATCACCAGCAGTACAGAAGAAAATCCCCAAGTGACCTATTCGGAACCAGGTACCTACAAAGTCACGCTTGTTGCCAAAAACGAAGCAGGAGAGACCCCTTTGGAAATGGCGGGATTGATCACGATCTCTGCTGATGCGCCAAAAGAGTTAATGCTGCTTTCAAAAGATGCCGAAGCAACTGCTTCATCGTTTGTCAATGATGCCGAAGCACCAGCTTTTGCCCTCGATGGTGATTTGAGTACGAAGTGGTGTGCGACAGGCAATGCGCCTCATGAGTTGATGATCGATCTCGGTCGACCGCAAACGGTCAGTGAAGTACGCCTCGCCCATGCGGAAGCTGGTGGAGAAGGCCCAGACATGAATACGCGGGCGTATACGGTGCTCGTAAGTGAAGACGGCAAAGACTATGAGCCAGTTTCGCGAACGTTGAAAAATGAAGCGGGCAATAGCACCAATACGTTTGCCGTCAAGAAGGTGCAATATGTAAAAATCAGTATCGATAAACCAACACAAGGAGCAGACTCAGCAGCCCGAATCTATGAAGTCGAAGTATACGGAATGGATAAATAGCAAAAAAGAGCAGGGCGTTAACCCTAAGAAGGGAAGCGGCTGAAGCGATACTTTCCTGAAAAATGACCGAACCAAAAAAGCCGTTGCGACTAATAAAAGGTCACAACGGCTTTTGCTTTTTCCCAATAAGTTTAGCGTGACGTACGGCTGGCTGGATCTAAGCGGCGTTCAATAAAGCTTAGCCCAAGATCCGTAATGATTGCCATCAAGGCAGTTGGTAAAGCACCGGCTAAGATGATCGATGCACCATCCGTCGCATTGGTTCCACGGATGATGATGTCCCCCAGTCCACCAGCACCAACGAAAGCGCCAATGGCGGTGATACCGATCGCCACGACTAAGGCGTTTCGAATCCCTGCCATGATCACCGAAACAGACAATGGCAATTCGATCATATACAATCGTTGCCAGCTAGTCATCCCCATCCCTTTGCCGACATCTAACGTATTGCGGTCGACTTGGCGCATGCCGGTATAGGTATTTTTGATGATCGGTAACAAAGAATAAAGAAAAATCGTTAAAATCACGACATTCACACCTAAGCCCATGCCGATCATTAAAATCGAGATCATCGCTAAAGATGGAATCGTCTGGATGATATTAGCGAAACGAATCACCCAATCTGCCAAACGCATTTTTTTAGAAATCAAGATCCCGATTGGAATCCCGACGATCGAGGCAAAAAGTACCCCGTAGATTGAAATCAAGAAGTGACGAATGAACTGGGCAAAAACATAGCCGCCATTTTCTTGAAAATAGAAAAGAAATTGTTGGAATAAATTCATGTCTGCCATTTCGTCACTCTCCTTCGAAGTAATTATTTTCTTCTAAGAAACGTTCGGCAACTACCGTTGGTTCTAGAAGGTCATTATCCACTTGGTAATTCAATTCTTGCATTTTTTCGGTATCAATTTTGCCTGCTAATTTGTTCAGGGCATCGCCGATTTCAGGTGTTTCTTCCAATAATTTGTCATCGACGATCGGTGCGGCATCATAAGGCGGGAAGAAGTTTAGATCATCTTCCAGCATCACGAGATCGTAACTGCCGATCCGGCCGTCGGTTGAGTACCCTAAAACGATATCCATTTTTCCGTTATCAACAGCATCGTAGACGAGACCGATCTGCATCGGTAGGATATTTTGGAAAGAGAACCCATAGACTTTCTGGAAGCCATCGTACCCATCGCCGACCCGTGTGATCCAAGCGGTATCGACCCCTGCAACTAATTGATCTGCGACATCTTTCAAGTCACTGACTTTTTCCAATCCGTATTTTTCGGCAGTGTCTTTTCTGACAAGAAAGACATACGTGTTATCAAAGCCGTAAGAAGGGAACCAAGTCTGTTGGTACCGTTGCTCAAATTCTGATTTGACTTTGTCAAAGGCGGCTTGTGGATCAGATTCTGGCTCCAACCCTAACGTCGTGGTCAAGTCAGTTCCTGTGTAGCGGGCAGCTGAGATCGACGCATCGCCATTCATCATCGCTTGGTGATTGATGGTCGTTGTTGCTAAGTTGTTAATGACGGTTGTGTTTTTATCCGTATAGTGTTCGACCATACCGGCAACCACCGCGCCAAGAATTTGGGCTTCGGAAGTGATCCCACCTGTGATCGCCACGGTATTCTCATCAGAAGTCGAGGCTAAACCGGGAAAGGAACAGCCGGACAGTAAAGCGACACTTAAGGAAAACAACAGCGCTAATTTTGAAGTTTTTTTCATTACGCATCCCCCCTTAAGGCAGCTGGTGTCAGTTTGTTTTCTAACAAACCCAGTAACCAGTCAGCTAATAAAGCAAAGATCGTCACTGGAATCGTTCCAGCAAAAATCAAAGGCGGTTGGTAATTGTTTAGTCCGCTAAAGATCAAATCACCAAGCCCACCGGCACCAATGTAAGAAGCCAAGGTAGCCCAGGCTAAAACATACACGGCCGATAAGCGGATCCCTGCCATGATCGTTGGGATCGCTAGGGGTAATTCCACACTAATGATCGACTGTAAGTTGGTCATTCCCATCCCTTTGGCAACATCGCGGTAATTCCAATCGACTTTTTTCATTCCAATGTAGGTATTTCGCAAAATCGGCAACAAGGAATAAATGAAAAGAGCGACGATAGCAGGGACTTTTCCGACACCTAAAATCGGGATCATCAATGCCAATAGCGCCAAAGAAGGCACGGTTTGCAGCGCACTGGTGATGCCGATCACGACCGTTGCTGCTTTGGGGAAACGGGTCAAGATCACACCGATCGGTACAGCAACAAGAATCCCTAAGAGCAAAGCCGCAAAAGAGATATACAAATGTTCAAGACTTTTGGTGACCAATTGGCCGCCATATTCATTAAAGAAGCTTTGCATGCGCTAGACCTCCTCAGTTTCTTCAGGTTTCGCCGACTCAATGGCTTCCATGATCGATGGCTCATCGCCCCAAATCACGTCATAAACGATATCAACTAAGGAAGCACGGGTCAAAATCCCGACTAAATGTTTGTCGGCATCTACTACCGGCACATATTTTAAGCCGCGTTTTAAAATGCGTTGCAAGGTATCTCGCAACAAGGCGGTTTCACGAACGAAAAAGACATCTTTGTTCAAGATATCGCCGACACTAGTAACTTTGCCACGGTTGCGGTCGATGGATTCGACATCGATGTAGCCTTTTAGCACGTTGCTATTGTCGGTAACTAGCAAGGTATCGACCCGTTTTTCCCGCATCAAGTGAATCGCTTCTTGTAAGGATTTTTCTGGTGTGATAGCGATCGGGGTATTCAACATCACGTCTTTAACTGGCGTCGTGTCAGGTTTTGCTTGCAACAAGCGGTCCTCACCGATCAACTCTTCCACAAACGGTGTTGCTGGGTGTTGCAGAATATTTTCTGGTGTATCAAATTGAATGACTTTTCCTTCACTCATGATCACGATGCGGCTAGCAAGTTTCAATGCTTCATCCATATCATGGGTAACGAAGACGACGGTTTTTCCAAGCCGTTCTTGCAAGTCTTTGACCAAATCTTGTAGGGAATCACGAGTGATTGGGTCTAGTGCGCCAAAAGGCTCATCCATTAAGATGACATCTTGGTCAGCTGCCAAGGCACGGACAACACCGATCCGTTGCTGTTGCCCCCCAGATAATTCGTTGGGGTAGCGGTCGAGCATTTCTCGCGGCAATTCCACCAAATCGATCATGCGCTCGGCAGTTTTGTTGCGTTCTTCTTGGCTGACTTTTAACAATTTTTGAACCAATGTAATGTTTTCCCGAATCGTCATGTGAGGCATCAAACCGATGCTTTGGATCACATAGCCGATTTGACGGCGTAATTCCACTGGGTTGATCTCTGTAACGCTTTTTCCATTGATCAAGATTTTTCCTTTAGAAGGATCCGTCATACGGTTGATCATCCGCATACAAGTCGTCTTTCCGCTACCACTTGTCCCGATGAAGCAAATGAATTCGCCTTTTTCAAAGGAAAGATTCACATCTTCAACAGCGACTTTACCACCTTTGTAAATTTTGGATACCTGCTGAAACTCAATCATGATGTCACCTCTATTTTTATTTAAGCAATCTGAATAATGGCTTAGAATCTGTACTAAGTATGCCGAAAAGTCCCTTGTTATTCAAATAATCTGCCCATTTTTTTCATAATTGTATAGACAAAACCGAAAATAGCGCTATAAGCAAGTCCAAATTAAGGAGCGATGCATAGAGAAAAGAAACGGCGAAGATCCCCCGTTATTTTTCATTGGGAAAAAGGGGGCTTTTTTGCAGAACGCCTTGGCAACAGTCTCTTTATTTTTTTCTAAGAAAGGGCAGAATAAAAAGCTGTTTTTTCAATTTTTATAAAAACATGCTAGAATAGAGAAGAATTTAGGGAAAGAGAGGAACAACATGCTTACAACTGAAGATTTTGATTTTGAATTACCGGAAGAACTGATCGCCCAAACGCCATTAAGCGATCGCTCAAGTTCCCGTTTATTAGTGGTTGACCGTGAGACTGGCAAATTTGAGGACAAGCACTTCTATAACATCATTGATGAATTGGCACCAGGGGATGCTTTGGTGATGAATGATACACGGGTATTACCAGCTCGTATCTATGGCGAAAAACAAGAAACAGGTGCCCATTTAGAAATCCTTTTACTGAATAATATTGAAGGGGATACGTGGGAAACCTTGATCAAGCCAGCCAAAAGAGCCAAAGTCGGCACGAAGATCACCTTTGGCGACGGACGATTAGAGGCAGTGGTGGAAGAAGAGCTCGATCACGGCGGCCGGATCATTCGTTTTCAATACAAAGGGATCTTTTTAGAGATTCTGGAATCACTTGGCGAAATGCCGTTACCGCCTTATATCAAAGAACGGCTAGAAGACCCAGACCGCTATCAAACGGTTTATGCCAAAGAAAACGGCTCAGCTGCTGCACCGACTGCCGGCTTGCATTTTACCCCAGAATTGCTGGAGCAGATCGCCGCAAAAGGCGTCAAGCTGGTTTATCTGACTTTGCACGTTGGTTTAGGAACGTTTCGTCCAGTGAGTGTCGATAATATCGCTGATCATGAGATGCACAGCGAATTTTACCGTTTGACAGAAGAAGCTGCCGCTCAATTGAACGAGGTTCGGGCAAATGGCGGCAAGATCGTTGCAGTCGGAACGACTTCGATCCGTACGTTAGAAACCATTGGGACTAAGTTTGATGGGCAAATCAAAGCCGATAGTGGGTGGACGAGTATTTTTATCACGCCAGGCTATCAGTTTAAAATCGTGGAAGCTTTTTCTACCAACTTCCATCTACCAAAATCAACCTTAGTGATGTTAGTCAGTGCCTTTGCAGGACGCGACCTAACACTTTCTGCCTACCAGCATGCCATCGATGAGCGGTATCGCTTCTTTAGCTTTGGCGATGCGATGTTCTTAAAATAAACAAAAAAACTGAGCGACGTAAGCGGCTCTTTAAGTTGAAACAATTTCTCAACTTTTAGAACTGCTTTTTTGTCGCCCAGCTTACTACTAGAGGAAGGTATAAGTGGTGGTCGCTTTTTGTGGTCCATGCAAAGCAATGTTTCTCGAAAATTTGTTTTCATTTACAAACTTACACATGTTTCGTGTATTCCGATACAAAATGAGACGTATCATTTTTCGATATGGAAATGTTCGATCCTTGTTACGTTTTTCTTCTTGTTACTTTACACGTTTGGTACTAGGTGAAACTTGTACGTTCAACAACTTTTAGTAGATTGAGTTTGCGATATTTACGAAAACCACCAACAGAGTTGCTACCTTCCTTACACGTATACTATAACACGAAACGGAAGCGTTTGCAAAAGAAAAAGGTCGTTTTCCTCAAAAAAAAAGACCGGCGAACCGATCTTTTAAGCAAGTGCTCGTTTAGGTAGATTGTCATAAAACGCTGCTTTGGTTGCACTGATGTATGGCGTCAACCATAAGTAGCCGATTCCTGCTGTCATGATGGCCAAAATGTGCCAGCCGATGAAGCTCAGATCAAGGATGAACAGTTGCCCTTTGTAGCCTCTCATTAAATGACGGCTACCTGTGATGCAGCTGAGAAAATCTGGTCGCATGCCCGTTTCTTCATAGGTATCATAAAAGACAAAATATGCTTGAGAATAAGAATAAGCTTTGATGATCCCAGGAATGATAAACAGGAACGTCCACAACGTCGTGAAAATAGTCGACAGAATATAAATGACGATGATCCCTAACACGAAAGCACCACTGAAGCCACGAAAGACATCAGAAAAGGGTTGGATCGACTGTTTTTTACCGCGTAAAAGATCAAGGAAAGTCCAAGAGATCCCAGCACCGAATAAGGCAGAAAATAGACCGCTGATCAAACCGCCGCCGCCACTGCCACCACTGCCGCTAGCGGAATTGACTGCATCGGTAGAACCAAGATCATTGAACATACCGCTTTGATACAATGGAATAACAGTAAGGACGATAATGACGAATGCGATAGCGATCGAGATCAAAGTCGGTACAATACACATCAAAACACTGTCTTTCCAGCGTCCTCGCAGCATTGCTTTTGCTTCTGCTTTTAGTTCTCTATTTGATTTCATTTCAAAAAACCTCCCTTCAATATAAATAACATGATAGCAAACTTTCGCTAAATCTTCAAAAAAAAGTAATAGATGTTTCGCATGACTAGGAGAAAATACTCTTAGTTTCTTTAAACTTCCTTGCAAAATGTAAGGGCAACCCTTATCATAGATAGCGTTGCACAGTTAATCGAGTATAGAGAGAAAGTAGGGAAATGAATGACGGAACCAGCCATTCGTTATCGTCTGATAAAGAAAGAAAAGCATACCGGTGCCCGTTTAGGCGAATTGATCACGCCTCACGGAACCTTTCCAACGCCAATGTTCATGCCAGTCGGCACATTAGCAACGGTCAAAACCCTTGCCCCTGAAGAGTTGAAAGAAATGGGTGCAGGCGTCATTTTAAGCAATACCTATCACTTGTGGTTACGTCCAGGAGAAGACATTGTTGCAGAAGCAGGCGGCTTACATAAATTTATGAATTGGGATCAACCGATCTTAACAGATTCAGGTGGCTTCCAAGTCTTTTCATTAGCCGAAATGCGCAACATCGTCGAAGAAGGTGTCCATTTCAAAAACCATTTGAATGGGTCGAAAATGTTTTTATCTCCTGAAAAAGCGATTGATATCCAAAACAAATTAGGGTCAGATATCATGATGAGTTTTGATGAGTGTCCGCCATTTGATGAAAGCTATGACTACGTCAAAAAATCGGTGGAACGGACGTCTCGCTGGGCGGAGCGTGGCTTGAAAGCCCATGCCAATCCAGATCGTCAAGGCTTGTTTGGGATCATTCAAGGTGCAGGCTTTGAAGACTTGCGCAAGCAAAGTGCCCAAGACTTGATCAGTATGGACTTCCCAGGGTATTCCATCGGCGGCCTGTCAGTTGGCGAACCAAAAGCGGAAATGAATCGCGTGTTGGAATTTACGACTCCTTGGATTCCAGAAAACAAACCACGTTACCTGATGGGCGTTGGGGCAGCTGACTCCTTGATCGATGGCGTGATTCGCGGTGTCGATATGTTCGACTGCGTTTTACCAACACGGATCGCAAGAAACGGTACCTGCATGACTTCAAAAGGTCGTTTAGTCGTGAAAAATGCGCAATATGCCCGTGACTTTCGACCAATTGACGAGAAGTGTGATTGCTATACATGTAAAAACTATTCTCGTGCGTACATCCGCCACTTGATCAAATGTGATGAAACCTTTGGTATGCGTTTGACGTCTTACCACAATGTCTACTTCTTATTGAATCTGATGAAAAATGTCCGTCAAGCCATCATGGATGACAACTTGTTGGAGTTCCGTGAGCATTTTATTGAAGAGTATGGGTTCAACAAGGAAAATGCGAGGAATTTCTAACATTCTCTACTAAAATGGTGGGAATAATAGAGGAATTCTGATAAAGTATCTTATAGGAAAGAAAATAAATCGAGGTGAAAAAAATGGCACAATCTTTACCAATGCTCTTTATGCTGGTTGCTTTAGTGGCAATGTGGTTCTTTATGAGTCGTTCACAAAAGAAACAACAGCAAGAGCGTAAAAATCTTTTAGAAAATATGAAAGCTGGCGATGAAGTCGTAACCATCGGCGGACTCCACGGCGTTCTTTCTGAAGTCAACACAGAAAAAAGCACCGTGATCATCGACTGTGAAGGAATTTTCTTAGAGTTTGATCGTTCAGCGATCCGCACAGTGAAACCTGGAACTGTTGCATCCGTTGAAACACAAATCGAACCAGCTGATGTCGAAGACGCAACGAGCATCCAAGACGAAACCAAAGAATAAGCACAAACGCACCGTCGCTTTCTCAGAAGCGATGGTGCATTTTTTTAGTAGTCGGACAGTTTCTAAAATAAAACAAGCACCGCAGCAAAACAGAGATCGCTCGTTTTGCTGCGGTGCTTTGATTGCCTTCGTTACTCGATCGGAATCAGTTTCTTTGACGCTTGTTTGCCTTGGTCTTTTGGCAACGTCAATTTCAAAATTCCTTCAGCGTAAGAGGCTTTGATTTCATCCTCTTTGACGTTTTCTAACAGGTATTGCCGCCGAACGCTTGTCAAGCTGCGCTCGCTGCGAACCAGACGTCCTTTTTCATCTTCGGTCGCATGATCCGTCTGGTGTTGTCCCGTAATCGTTAAAACCCCATTTTCATAGGTTACTTGAATATTTTCCTTAGGGATGCCAGGCAGTTCTGCTTCAACGAGAAATTCCTTGTCATTCTCGTGAATATCGGTTTTGATCAGGTTCGATGGAAACCCATCAAAAAAACTGCGGCCAAAATCTTCAAAGAAATCAAAAGGTGTCATACTGTATGAATCTGAGCGGCGTGGCACAATCTCATGTGTCATAAGAATCATCCTTTCTTTATTCTTTTGTTTTTACACTTTTTATTTTATTCATTTTTTAGCGAATTTCAAGTGATTTACTCGCTTTAAAAAAATCTTAAAAAACCTTTGATACCAACGTTTTACTCCTTGATTTTGGCGTGTTTTTACATTGCTTCGTTCCTGTTTTTCCCCTCATTTCGCCTACTTTTTCTGCGTGACAGTATATACTTAATGATATATACTAAAAGCGAAGTGGAGGAGGAAAAACATGGCACGTTATAGAAAACGAATGCTTGTTGCTTTGATCTATGCATTGCTGTCGTCGATTGCCCTAAATCTCTTTTGGCTGCCGGGAAATATTTATGCGAGTGGGATCACTGGTTTGTCGCAATTGTTGTCGCAGCTTTTAGATGAGCAGTTGAATCTGCAGCTTTCGATCCCGCTTTTGGTGCTTTTTTTTAATGCGCCATTGTTAGCGGTTGCTTGGGTCAAAATCGATCGAGAATTTACCATCATGACGGTTTGTACCGTCGTCCTGTCTTCTGTTATGATGAAGGTGGTACCGGTCATTGTTTTAACGACCGATCCGGTGATCTGTACCGTGTTTGGCGGATTGCTGCACGGGGTGTCGGTGGGCTTGACATTGAACGACGATTTTTCAACGGGTGGGCTTGACATTTTAGGGATTTTAGTGAAAAAAGCCACTGGTAGAAGTATCGGCAGTTTCTTTATCGGCTTCAATGTCAGTTTGCAGCTAGCAGCTGGGCTGATCTTTGGCTGGCCTTATGCTTTTTATAGTGCCATTTCCTTCTTCATCAGTGGGCGGATGGTCGACTACGTCAACCTGAAGCAGCGGCGTGTGCAGCTGCTGGTCGTTACAGAAAAAGCAGAACCCGTCATTACGACGTTGCAATGTGCCTTGCAGCGAGGCATCACGGTCATCAACGATGTCGAAGGTGGATTTGATCATCAACAGAAAAAACTATTATTACTGGTCATTTCCCATAGAGAACTCAAGACCGTCGAAGGCATGATCCAAGGAATCGATGAACAAGCGTTTGTCAGTGTTTCTTCTGGCGTCAGTGCCAATCGATCGTTTTATGAATGGTAGCAAAGTGAAAGAAAGTAGGAGAGACGTTGAAAAAACAAGCAGTATTTCAAGAAGTTGCCCAGCAGATTGCGCAACGGGTTCATGAAGGTACGTACGTGACGAGCCAAAAGCTTCCTTCCGATTATGATTTAGCAGAGGAATTTCAGTGCAGCCGTTTAACGGTGCGCAAAGCCATCGATCTATTAATTGGCCAGAATTTGTTAGTGAAAGAAAAAGGCAAAGGAACCTATGTCATGAAACAGCCCAAGATCCAAAGCGGCTCTGGCGGGCTCCAAAGTTTTACCGAGACCGCCAAAATCCAAGGGAAAAAGACCCGTACGGAAGTTTTGCATATCGAAACCGTCAAAGAGCTCCCGATAGAGATTGGTCAGCTGTTTGGCGATTACGGCAAGGAACCGATCGTTTATTTGGTGCGCTTGCGTTACTTTGATGATGAGCCGATGACGGTGGAAAATCTTTACGTACTGAAACGCTATCTGCAAGAAGACACCGCAGAACTCACGAAAGCTCAATTAGAGTCGTCTTTGTATCAAGTCATTGAAGCCAACATCGAGATTGGTTATTCCCATCAAGAGGTGGAAGCTGTGAAAAGTCCTGCCGATATTGCGAAACTTTTACAGGTGCCTCAAGAGGAACCGATACTTTTGGTCCATTCGATGACCTATTCCGCATCAGCCAAACCGATCTTATACGATACATCCTATTACCGAGCAGACAAATATACCTTCAAAAATACATTAGTGCGTCAAAAATAAAATCAATCCTTTAGAGGTGAAGACAATGGATCCACTCACAGCAAGTATTGAAGCCAATTGGTCAGAATTTCTCACGCTTTTGAGCGAGGTGATGCAGATCGCAAGCGTCAAAGGTGAGCCGGCGCCTCATGCGCCTTATGGCACAGGACCACGAGAAGTGTTAGCATACGTCATGGAAAAAAGCGCAGCATACGGGTTTCAAACAACGGTCATCGATGATGCGATCGGCTATGCCCATTGGGGAACAACGGATACCGACTATATCGGTGTGTTAGGACACTTGGATGTCGTCTCGGCAGGTTCTGGCTGGAGCTACCCACCGTTTGCACTAACTGAAAAAGACGGCAACTTTTATGGCCGAGGGATCTTAGATAACAAAGGCCCGATCATCAGCTGTTTGTTTGCCATGAAAGTATTGAAAGACCTTGGTCATCAACCGCAATTACCGCTGCGGATCATTTTCGGTACAGATGAAGAAAGCGGCATGTCGGATATCCCGCATTATCTAGCGGTTGAGCAGCCACCGCGTTTTGGTTTTACGCCAGACTGCAAGTATCCAGTGGTTTACGGCGAACGGGGTGTCGTCAATGTGCAACTTGATTTTCCATTGCCCGTCCAAGAACAGCAGCTGTTAGCTGCGTTTTCTGGCGATCAATTCCGCGATCATGTGCCAGACCACCTGTCGGTAACCGTAGGCAGCCAGTCCTTTGAAGCACTAGGCAAACGCTCCCCTAGCAATGCCCCTGAGCTAGGGGACAATGCCATTACAAAACTTGCGCAGCAAGCGGCACCGCAACTGGCGGCGACACCGTCATTGCAAGCAGCTTTGCAGTGGATCACCCAAAGTTTTCACCAGCAGCACTATGGCGAAGGCATTGATTTGGTACTAGAAGATGCCGACTCAGGAAAATTGATCTTGACCCCTGTGGTTCTCCAAAAATCCGCCAGTGGACTAGCGTTAGAAGTGGCCTTCCGCTATCCTGTATCGGTAACGGAGGAACAAGTGCTCGCTGGGGTGCAAAAGGCATTGCCAAAAGGGGCAAGCCTTACGATCCTTCGCAGCATTCCAGGGTTCTGCCGATCAAAAGATGCCCCCGAAATCCAAAAGCTATCGACGATCTATCACCAAGTAACGGGCAATGATCCAACCCCCGTGACCACTACAGGAGCAACCTATGCCCGCAAGATGCCAAACATCCTTGCTTTTGGTCCGTCTTTTCCAGGGCAAAAAGGGATCGCTCATAACCAAGATGAGTACATGGCGGTTGCCGATCTACGGACGAATCTTGAAATTTATTTGCGCAGCTTACAAGCACTGACAAAATAAGCGAAGACACGAACGAAGAAGAGTTTTTCCAATTTTTTTGAGAAACTCTTTTTTTAGTATAGACATATTAGTATATACCGTATAGAATATACTTGAAAGCGCTATGAAAAATGGAGGGATATTTATGTGGGGAATGATTGCTACATGGCGGATGGCACACGATGGCGTGCTCGCTGCTAAAGCAATATTAGAGCAACAAGGCTCCTGCCAAGATGCAGTAGAAACAGCCATTAAAGCAGTGGAAGATTATCCATTTTATAAATCGGTGGGGTATGGCGGACTGCCCAACGAAGAAGGCGTGTTGGAAATGGACGCTGCCTTCATGGATGGTGATACCTTCAAAATTGGTGCCGTCGCTGGGATCGTCGATGTGGAAAATCCTATTTCCGTGGCACGCAGCCTAAGTGAGGAGAAATTCAATAGTTTTCGGATCGGCCAAGGAGCGGTCGCTTATGCGCTTGCTGAAGGATTCCAGCCCAAAGAGATGCTGACACCGCGAGCCAAAACCATTTGGGAAAAGCGCAAAGCAGAGATCGCTGCCAACAACCTCGATCCCTATGACGGCCACGATACAGTGGGAGTAGTTGCGCTGGATGAACACCAAAGCATGGCAGCAGGAACCTCTAGTTCTGGTTTATTTATGAAAAAAAGCGGTCGTGTTGGCGATTCACCTTTGTCTGGATCTGGTTTTTATGTGGATAGTGAAATCGGCGGTGCCGCTGCCACAGGGTTAGGGGAAGACTTGATGAAAGGCTGCCTTTCCTACGAAATCGTCCGTTTGATGGGAGAAGGGCTAGCACCGCAAGAAGCATGTGATCAAGCCGTTTACGACTTTGAAGCGCGATTGAAGAAGCGCTACGGCAAAGCCGGCGCCTTCTCGCTGATCGCCTTAGATAAACAGGGTCGCTGGGGGGTGGCAACCAATGTAGAATTTACCTTTAGTGTCGCAACCACCAATCAAGCGCCTGCTATTTTTATGGCAACACCAGGACCTGAGCAGACAACCGTGATCGAACCCATCACGAAAGAATGGTTGGAAGCTTATGAAAAACGAATCAAAGCGCCGGTCTAACAACCGCGATTGAGAAAAACAAACATTGGAGGAATGGATATGGCAACGAAAAAAATCTATTTGTTTTGTGAAGCTGGAATGTCAACGAGTATCATGGTCAATAAAATGATGGAAGTCGTCAAAAAGCACAACATGCCTTTGACGATCGAAGCATTCCCTGCGATCCATGCAGAAGAAAAAGTCGAACAAGAAAAACCAGTCGCTATTTTGTTAGGTCCACAAGTACGACACTTAGATAGCAAAATGAAAGCAACTTTCGAGCCAATGGGGATTCCAGTCGGCACGATCGCGACAGAAGCATACGGCATGATGGATGGCGAACGAGCGTTGAAAGATGCCTTAAGCTTGATCAAAAAAGCCAAAGCAAAGTAATAAAAGTGTTGGAGTAACAGGGGACTACGTGTTATCTGCCAGATAGCACGCAGATGGGAGGAAGAAAAATGCAGAAATTTTTAAACTGGTTAGAAAAAGTGTTAACACCGATGGCAAAGACGATCGGTGAAAACAAATACTTGATTGCGATTCGTGATGGTTTCTTATTATCCACACCGTTGTTGATCGTGGGTTCACTCTTTTTAGTCTTGACCAATTTTCCGATTCCAAATTGGAACGAGATGATGAGCAGTTTTCTGGGAGACAACTGGGCAACGATGTTGAATATGCCAGCAACAGCCAGCTTTGACATTATGACGATTTTAGCCGTTGGTGGGATCGGGTATAGTTTGGCAAAACAGTTTAAAGTTGATGCCATGCAAGCAGCCATTATTTCACTCGTTTCTTTTTTTATCGTGACACCATTTACGACCGTTTTCACACCAGAAGGCTCTACGGAAGTATATGAAGTTGGCAGCCTGCCATTACGATGGATGGGTTCTAGCGGTTTGTTCTTAGGGATGGTCGTTGCCTTGATTTCCACCAGAATGTTCGTTGCGTTATTACGCAAAGGGTGGACGATCAAGATGCCTGACGGTGTTCCCCCAACCGTGGTGAAATCCTTTGAGGCGTTGATTCCCAGCTTTGTGATCGTGACGGTTTTTATGATCGCCAACTGGTTAGCCAACTTGACGTCTTATGGCAATCTCCAAGAGATCCTCTTTAAGTTCTTACAGACACCGTTGTTAAGTTTAGGAAATACTTTAGGTGCCATGATCATAGCCTACCTATTTTTGCATTTTTTCTGGTTCTTTGGGATCAATGGTTCCAGTGTGGTCGGCGCTGTCTTCAACCCTATCTTACGAGCATTATCTATTGAAAATTTAGATGCTTTCAAGAATGGCGCAGAAATTCCTAACATCATCACCGGTCAATTTCAAGACATGTTCGCGACCTTTGGTGGGGGCGGTTCGACATTATCTTTGATTTTAGTCATGATCTTAGTCTGTAAAAGCCAACGGGTCAAAAAACTATCACAGTTATCGTTGATTCCAGGTATTTTCGGGATCAATGAACCCATCATCTTTGGGTTACCGATCGTCTTGAATCCAGTTCTGCTGATTCCTTTTGCTTTAGTGCCAACGATCAATATTATAATCTCATACTTCTGTATGGATCTTGGGTTAGTCAACTATACCAATGGAATTCAACTGCCATGGACCACGCCACCGATTATTTCTGGTTTCTTAGTCAGTGGTTGGCAAGCGTCCGTGTTACAAGTCTTGTTGATCCTCTTAGGAATGGCTATTTATTATCCGTTTATCAAAGTCTTAGATAATCAATATCTAAAAGAAGAAGCGGATACCGTTGAACAAGAAGAAGAGGAAATCAATTTTGATGATTTCGATTTTGATGATCTATAAGAAAAGAGGCACCGCTCATGAAAAAAATAATTTTGATTCTCAATCATGTCACTGCAGGGATGGGAAGTGATGAAAATGCTCAGTTGCCGCCAAGCGGCAAAAAAGCTGCCCTTGGTCCGGGTCGAACCTTGAATCCACTTTTTCAAGAGCAAGACGCACAAATTGTTGCAACGCTTTATTGTGGTGACCAATATTATCACGAGCATCAAGAAGAAGTGAATAAAAAATTTGTGGGGTTTGCTAAAAAATTTGACGCCGATGCCGTTCTTTGCGGACCTGCGATGCATTATCCTAATTTTGGCGAAATGGCAGCAGGATTGACGAAAGTATTCAATGCACAAGGAATTCCAGGGGCTGCAGCGATGTCAGAGGAAAACCCAGCAGTGGCAATCTATGCCAAAGACATCTATATCTTGAAGATGCCGAAAAAAGGCGGAATCGGATTGAATGATTCCTACAAAAAGATGGCGCACGTTGTTTCCCAGCTTGCCCACGGAAAGCCTCTAACAGAAGCAGATCGAGACGATTTGTTTTAAAGAGAAAGACGATCAGCGCTGGCTGGTCGTTTTTTTGTCCTCGATAGACACTAATAGCCATTGAAAGAAGGGCAGAATACTAGAGGGAGTATACGGCAATCTTAGATAAAATAGTAGAAGGAAGAGTGATTTTTTTCAAAAGTGAACAAAAAGTTTTTTAACCTATTGTTCAACTTAGCACATGACATTTTTCTTAATAAAAACCGAAACTTTTGTCCACTTATTTTCCTTAAAAGTTATTGAAAACGCTTAATTTAAAGGGAGTTTAATAAAACTGTGAAAAAAATCACAAAAACTATTTACAAACGAAAAAAGATGTTGTATGATCTGTATGTGAAGTAGTTAACAAACAAAACATGTTTAAAAACTAGGAGGACATACAATGGCTAAGACATTGGAAAAAGAAGTGACAATCGACGTACAAGCAATGATTGACGATTTAGCAACGAAGGCAAATGTGGCGTTAAAAGAAATGGAAAGCTTTGATCAAGAAAAAGTGGACCACATTGTTCATGAAATGGCAATGGCAGCATTAGACAAACATATGCCTTTAGCTAAAATGGCAGTAGAAGAAACTGGCCGTGGTATCTATGAAGATAAAGCGATCAAAAACATGTACGCTTCAGAATATATTTGGAACAGTATCAAACATGACAAAACAGTCGGCGTGATCAATGAAGACAAACAAAAAGGCTTGATCGAAATCGCTGAACCAGTTGGTGTCGTTTGTGGGGTAACACCAACAACTAACCCAACATCTACAACGATCTTTAAAGCAATGATCGCTTTGAAAACACGTAACCCGATCGTTTTTGCTTTCCACCCATCTGCACAAAAATGTTCAGCAGAAGCTGCACGTATCGTTCGTGATGCAGCCATCGCTGCTGGGGCACCTGAAAACTGTGTGCAATGGATCGAACATCCATCAATCGAAGCGACTGGCTTATTGATGAACCACCCAGGAATTGCGATCGTATTAGCAACTGGTGGCGCTGGCATGGTCAAAGCAGCATACTCAACTGGTAAACCTGCATTAGGTGTTGGACCAGGGAACGTACCTGCATATATCGAAAAAACAGCGAAAGTGAAACGAGCAGTCAATGACTTGATCGTATCAAAAACTTTTGATAACGGAATGATCTGTGCCTCTGAACAAGCAGTGATCGTTGATAAAGAAGTCTATGCCTCTGTGAAAGCAGAATTTGAAGCACATCAAGTCTATGTTGTAAAAGCAAAAGAATTACAAAAACTTGAAGATGCCGTGATGAACGAAGGAAAATATGCCGTAAATCCAGCAATCGTTGGACATTCAGCAATGGAAATTGCGAAATTAGCAGGCATCAACGTACCAGAAGGAACAAAATTATTGATCGCTGAACTTGACGGTGTCGGTGCTGATTACCCACTATCAAGAGAAAAACTTTCTCCAGTTTTAGCAATGATCAAAGCAAACAACACAGAAGACGCGTTCGAAAAATGTGAAGCAATGCTTGATTTAGGCGGATTAGGCCATACAGCGGTGATCCACACTGAAAACGAAGACTTGCAATTAGCATTCGGCCTACGCATGAAAGCTTGCCGTATCTTAGTTAACACACCATCTGCAGAAGGTGGTATCGGAAATATCTACAACGAAATGATTCCATCATTGACACTTGGTTGTGGTTCATACGGGAAAAATTCTGTATCACGAAATGTTTCTGCTGTGAACTTGATCAACGTGAAAACTGTAGCGAAACGGAGAAATAATATGCAATGGTTTAAATTGCCACCAAAAATCTTCTTTGAAAAGAACTCTCTAATGTACTTGGAGAAAATGGAAAACGTTGAACGTGTCATGATCGTTTGTGACCCTGGTATGGTTCAATTCGGCTATTGCGATACGGTTCGTGAAGTACTTGCTCGTCGTAAAAATGACGTGAAAATCGAAGTCTTCTCTGACGTAGAACCAAACCCATCAACAAACACCGTTTACGCTGGAACAAAAATGATGGTTGATTTCAAACCAGATACAGTGATCGCCCTTGGTGGTGGATCAGCAATGGATGCTGCCAAAGGCATGTGGATGTTCTATGAGCACCCAGATACTTCATTCTTCGGCGCGAAACAAAAATTCTTAGATATCCGTAAACGGACATACAAGATCGACAAACCAGAAAAAACGCAATTCGTTTGTATCCCAACAACGTCTGGTACTGGTTCTGAAGTAACACCATTTGCGGTTATCACTGACAGTGAAACACACGTGAAGTACCCATTAGCTGATTACGCATTGACACCAGATGTTGCAATCGTTGACCCTCAATTCGTAATGTCAGTACCTGCTTCTGTTACAGCAGACACTGGAATGGACGTTTTGACTCATGCGATCGAATCTTATGTGTCAGTAATGGCATCTGATTACACTCGTGGATTGAGCTTACAAGCAATCAAGTTAGTCTTTGACTACTTAGAAAAATCAGTGAAAACACCTGATATGGAATCTCGCGAAAAAATGCATAATGCCTCAACAATGGCAGGTATGGCCTTCGCCAATGCATTCCTAGGTATTTGTCACTCAGTAGCCCACAAAATCGGTGGTGAATATGGTATTCCTCACGGACGTACAAATGCGATTCTTTTACCGCACATCATCCGTTACAATGCCAAAGACCCACAAAAACATGCAATGTTCCCTAAATATGACTTCTTCCGTGCCGATACAGATTACGCAGACATTGCGAAATTCTTAGGTCTTAAAGGCAAAACAACGGCTGAATTGGTTGAAGCATTGGCAACAGCTGTTTACGAATTAGGACAATCTGTTGGTATCGATATGAGCTTGAAAGCGCAAGGCGTCACTCAACAAACACTAGATACAACAGTTGATCGCATGGCTGAATTGGCTTACGAAGACCAATGTACAACAGCAAATCCAAAAGAACCACTAATCTCTGAATTGAAACAAATCATCGTTGATGCCTATAACGGCTAAACAATGAATCAAGAACACCCTGCGGTATCTTAGCTGCCGCAGGGTGTTCTTTTGTCGTCTCTTTTTTTGGAAAAGTAAGCCGACAGTTGCCGCCTTTTTGCCCAGATCAGTTAAGAATGCGAAAAATAGCAATTGAACAGGGTGGATCATAAAAAAGGAGTGGATTTCTCCACTCCGTAAAAGTCTCGTTTTTTCAGGATGTCACCAAGGCTGCTGCTTTTTTTTTGCTAAAACAGATACGCTCGTTACTTGCTGACGTTTTTCTTCAAGCGTAGCATCTGGAAGCTTTGTTTTTCCAAGACGACACGCAAAATGCCGTCATTCAATTCCGCTGTTTTTCCATTGACGGGCACAACGTTGTTCGGGGTTGCTTCGGTATTGGCGGCATGCAAGTCTGGGTGGTGCAAGACTTGATGGGTAGCGATTTGCAATGAATCATATTGACGCAAGTCGCAAGTGAATTCGTTGGCATCCTGCAAATCCTTATTTACTAAGAAAAAGGTCAAATAGTCATCTTCGTTTTCGATCGCAATGGCATCCACATAAGAAGCTTTTCCGTGGCTGCTATCGAAATCAGCTCCTCGAAGGATGCTATGCAACACGTGACCGCGACCATAGTTGCTGATCATTTCATAGGGATAAAAAATCGTTTGTTTCCAAGCGGCAGTGTCGGAAGTCATGATCGGTGCGATCACGTTGACCAGCTGTGCCATGCAGGCGATTTTAACGCGATCTGCGTGATGAAGCATCGTGATCATCATGCTTGCGACGAGTAACGCATCTTCAAAGTGATAGACGTCTTCTAATTGTGGTGGGTGTTGACTCCAAGGTTCAATTTTTTGATCCTGTTCATTTGAGTGATACCAGACGTTCCATTCGTCGAAGGAAATATTGATCGTCTTCTTGCTTCGGCGTTTGGCTTTCACTGCATCACAGATTGCTGCGACTTGACTGATGAACTGATCCATTGCGACATTGCTTGCTAGATAATCTTGGCTATCGCCGTTACGGTTGCCATAATATTGGTGCATGGAAATGTAGTCGACTTGATCGTAACAATGACTTAATACTGTATCTTCCCACATGCCAAAGGTCGGCATCGTGAGAGAAGAACTACCGCAAGCGACGGTTTCGATCGTTGGGTCCACCAGACGCATCGCTTTGCCAGCTTCTTCTGCGAGACGGCCATATTCATCGGCTGTCTTATGTCCTTCTTGCCAAGGACCGTCCATTTCATTGCCTAGACACCAAAGTTTGATGTCATGAGGATCGGCCACCCCATGGGCACGACGGAGGTCACTATAATAGCTGCCGCCTTTTAAATTGGTATATTCGATCAAGTTTTTTGCTGCTTCGATTCCTCGTGTCCCAAGATTGATCGCCATCATCGGTGCCGTATTGACTTGCTTGGTCCAATCCATAAATTCGTTTAAGCCGAACTGATTACTTTCGATTACCCGCCAGGCCAAATCGATTTTTGCTGGCCGTTGCTCTTTAGGGCCGACGCTATCTTCCCATTTATACCCAGAGACGAAATTGCCTCCTGGGTAACGGACGATCGGCACATTCAACTGCTTGATCAAGGCAGCGACATCTTGACGAAAGCCTTGCTCATCTGCAAAAGGACTTTCTGGTTGATAGATCCCTTCGTACACACAGCGCCCTAAGTGCTCCACAAAAGAGCCGTAGATCCGTTCGTCGACTGGTGCCAAAATAAAGTGTTTGTCTAAATACATCGTAGTTTTCTTCAATTTTGCAACCCCTTTCTTTTCTTTCATTGTAGCGATAGTCCATGAAAATAAACACTACATTCTGTCTTATTCTATTGACGTTTTGTCCGTTTTCTTTATACTAAAGGCAAGGAGGAAGGAGTGAGAAGTTGAACGTAACCTATTCAGGATTTCAAATGCACAATGCTGTTTTCGATCATATTTATCGACCCTCTGGCTTAAAGCATTATCTTTTCGTGTTGACGTTGTCTCCAATGGTTTTCACTTTTGAAGATGGTCATCAAGAAACTAGTGAAAAAGGTAGCTGCATTCTTTTTCCTCCAACCGTCTATCAAGATTATCGTGGCAAAGAAGATTTTTTTAATAGCTTTGTTGAGTTTCAAACGGATCAGGTGATCGAAGAAACCTATGCGATCCCTTGTAACCAACTGTTCCAGCCGAAAAATATTCAACAAATCAACAAATTGATCCAAAAGATCAATCATGAATCCTTGTTGCCACAACGGCACACGGAAGAATTGATCGCGGCGTATATGACAAATCTATTGGTCTTACTTGAACGCAATTTTGAAGAAAGCATCCCGCAACCACAAAACGAACACTATCAACTGTTTCAAGCGATGCGGTTGAAAATGTTAGTCAATTGCGAACAGCAATGGGATTTTTACCAGTTTAGCCGAGAGCTTTCCATCGGTAAAAGCCAATTCTATAAGCTCTATCAACAATTTTTTCATACCACGCCCAAAGAAGATTTATTGCAAGCTCGGTTTCAAAAATTTTTTTATTTACGCAGCAACGAAACACTAACGATTCGAGAGGCGGCGTTTCAATCTGGTTTCCAAAATATCAACCATTTTAATCGGCTCTTTGCGAAGCGCTATGGCTGTGCACCGTCAAAGTACCAACAGGAGCAATAGGCAGGTCTGATCGGTAAAAACGCAGAAAAAAGTCCGACGAATTCTTGACTGATGAAAGAGAAAACGGGACAATGTCATTAGGAGGTGGCGTATGGATACAGAAACGATCGTAAGCGAACTTTCTAAACGTTCAAGCGAATTGGAAGCGCTACAAAGAAAATTGAGTCAAAGTCAATTAATGAATAATGAAGCGGCACAAACGTTCATTTTTGACTTAAAGGATTATTTAGATAGCTTAAAGCTCGTAACAGATTTAGTACCGTCAGCGGCAACTACAGCAGCGGAAGTTGACCAGTTGTCGTACGTCTTAGGTGAACAAAATCAAAGCATCCAACAGCTGCTGGTTATTTTGGAAGAAGCCGAAGCAAATGACGACCAGCGCTTTTTTGGCAAAAGTGTGGGAGAAGTGCGGCGGATGATTGGCAGTCTGTCTGGGATCCTGGAACTAAACGGTCTGTTGCTGCAAGACAATCGTGGCTTTCAGCAAGTCGTGAAGGAAACTGGACCGCTTCAGGTGACTGAAACAAAGGAAGTCCCTGAGAAAAAAGGGTTTCTCCAAAAGCTTTTTGGGAAATAAGCACTGATCGTCGATCGCAATACGTGTACTTGTATCTCAAACGGTTCTCCATAATGCGTGAAGAACCCTTTAAGGAGACGACTTTTTTTAGGAGAAAGGGGGGCTTGAAGATGGCAGAAACAGTCACACTTCAATCGATTACGGAAGAAATGATTGCTGAACTTTGGTCGATCAGCTATGGGCCTAAGGCAGATTTAGAATGGAAAAAATGGGACGGACCGTATTTCCAAGACCCCGTGTTGACGTGGGAAGAATTTCGAAAGGGGTTTGGTGCTAGCTGTATCGACAACCCGTTACGTAAAGCGATCAGCTATCAAGGAAGAATCGTAGGGATCGCGACCGCTTATTGGGAAGACAATACCTTGCAGCAGTGGTTGGAATTCGGGATAGCCATCTATGATGCTTCCCTTTGGAATCAAGGGATTGGCAGCCAAGCAATTCGCCAGTGGATCAATGAGTTGTTTGAATCACAGCCTCATATCCAGCGTGTTGGTTATACCACGTGGTCGGGCAATCACCGCATGATGAAACTAGGAGAAAAGCTAGGGATGACCAAAGAAGCCCAGATCCGCAAAGTCCGTTTCTGGGAAGGCACCTATTATGATTCCATCAAGTATGGCATCTTGCGAGAAGAATGGGCACAGCAGAAGTGAAGGTAGGGGATGCGGCAGCCAATGTCGTATTCCTTTTTTTATTACAAAAAATTAAAAAATTTCTAGCATTACAGACAATAACCATGTACTATCTCTATGTAATACTTTATAATAATTCCAATGTACAGATTAGAAATATTTTAAAAAAGTCGGGAATAGCGTTTGAAGTTCATTCTCAATTAGTCTAAAATAGTGAGAAAGAAAAGATACTGGAGGGAAAGAAATGTCAGTTTTAGAAATTAAAAATCTACACGTCCAAATCGAAGATAAAAAGATCTTAAAAGGCGTTGACTTAGTGTTAAAAACTGGAGAGATCCATGCCATCATGGGACCAAACGGTACAGGGAAATCAACCTTGTCCGCTGCCATCATGGGCAACCCGAATTATGAAGTGACAGAAGGGGAAATTTTGTTCGACGGCGAAAATGTCTTGGAAATGGAAGTGGATGAGCGGGCTCGTTTAGGTCTGTTCTTGGCGATGCAATACCCAAGTGAAATTCCAGGCATCACCAATGCGGAATTTATGCGGGCAGCGATCAATGCCAAACGTGACGAAGACGACAAAATCTCTGTCATGGATTTCTTGAAAAAATTAGATGAAAAAATGGATTTATTGAATATGCCAGAAGAAATGGCGGAACGCTATTTGAATGAAGGCTTCTCTGGTGGAGAAAAGAAACGAAATGAAATCTTACAATTGTTGATGCTAGATCCAACCTTTGCGATTTTGGATGAGATCGACTCTGGTCTAGATATTGATGCCTTGAAAGTCGTAGCAAAAGGCGTCAATGAAATGCGCGGCGAAGGCTTTGGCGCTTTGATCATCACCCATTACCAACGTCTGTTAAACTACATCACACCAGACGTGGTTCATATCATGATGGAAGGCCGTGTCGTGATGACCGGTTCGGCAGATTTAGCCAAACGCCTAGAAGCAGAAGGCTATGCTGGGATCAGTAAAGAGTTAGGGATCGACTACAAAGAAGAAGAAGCGTAAGGAGGCAAGGTAAATGGCAAAATTACAGGATTATCTTGAACAAGTCAACGTTTTTTCAGCGTTAAAAGAAGAGCCTGAATGGATGTTGGAATTACGCCAAGCAGCCCTTGCGAAAGTGGATGAACTTGCGTTTCCAAAAATCGAGCGGGTGCGTTACGAGCGTTGGCCATTGTTCAATATCGACGAACAAGCACTTGCTGGTGAAAAAGAATTTGCAGGCTTCATCGATCCAACCTTACCTGCAAGTGAATCTAAGGAGACAGGTGCTGGCTTGGTTCCCGCCTTTGACGCGATGGATAACCATCCGACTCTCGTTCAGTTTGATGACACCACCATCTTTGAGCAATTACCGCAAGAGCTGATTGACAAAGGCGTGATCTTCACCGACTTGTTTACAGCAATGAAAGAAGTACCAGAGTTGGTCAATCAATACTACATGACCAAAGCAGTACCAATGGATGAAGACAAAATGACCGCAGCACATGCGGCGTTTATGAATAGCGGCATGTTCTTGTATGTACCAAAAAACGTGGTGATCGAAGAACCCCTTGAAGCGATTTTCTATCACAATGGCAATAGTCAAGTGCATTTCTTCAAACACATTTTGATCGTTGCTGATGAGCACAGTGAGTTCAGCTACTTGGAACGTTTCCAAACCAAAGGCGACCAAGCGAAAAAACTGTCTGGCAATATCGTAGTGGAAGTGATCGCCAAAGCAGGTGCGAAGGTCAAATTCTCTGCGATTGATCAGTTAGGTGTCAACATCACTACGTACATGAATCGTCGCGGCTATGTATTACGAGATGCGATGGTAGATTGGGCAATTGGAGTCATGAATGACGGCGACGTCGTGGCGGACTTTGATTCTGATCTTGTAGGCGAAGGCGCGCATTCGGAAGTCAAAGCGGTCGCAATCAGTGCTGGGCGTCAAACACAAGGAATCGACACTCGCGTCACCAACAAAGCACCGCATTCCATTGGCCATATCCTGCAACACGGCGTCATTAGAGAACGCGGCGTCTTAACCTTTAACGGTATCGGACACATTTTAAAAGGAGCAAAAGGGGCGGACGCGCAACAAGAAAGTCGGGTCTTGATGCTTTCTGACCAAGCCCGGGGCGATGCCAACCCAATCCTTTTGATCGATGAGCACGAAGTAACCGCCGGACACGCAGCCAGTGTGGGACGGGTCGATCCAGAAGAAATGTACTACTTGATGAGTCGTGGGCTGCGCAAAGCAGAAGCGGAACGTTTGGTGATTCGTGGTTTCTTAGGCTCCGTCTTGACCGCGATCCCAGTCAAAGAAGTGCAACAAGAATTGGTTGCCGTTATCGAAGGGAAGTTACTCGCATGATCGATGCCCAAAAAGTGAAACAAGCGTTTCCCATCTTGGATCAGCTCGTAAATGACGAACCATTGATCTACCTCGACAATGCCGCCACTACGCAAAAGCCAGAGGCGGTGCTGCAGGCGATCACCGATTATTACCATCAAGACAATGCCAATGTTCATCGTGGGGTCCATACCCTCGCAGAACGGGCGACCCATTCCTATGAAGGCGCACGGGAAAAAGTGCGCCGCTTTATCCATGCGAATGAAACGGCGGAAGTGCTGTTTACTCGAGGGACGACCACTGGTTTAAATTGGGTCTCCCGCAGCTACGGCGACCGTTTTGTCAATGAAGGTGATGAAATCGTGATTTCCTATATGGAACATCATTCCAATATCATCCCTTGGCAACAATTAGCAGCCCGAAAAAAAGCTACCTTGAAATATATCCAGCTGACGCCAGAAGGCACCTTGGACATGGAAGATGCCAAGAAACAGATCACAGAAAAAACCGCTATCGTTTCGATCGCTCATGTTTCCAATGTTTTAGGCGTGATCAATCCGATTGCGGAGCTAACCAAATTGGCGCATCAGCACCAAGCCGTCATGGTGGTGGATGGTGCACAGGCTGTTCCACATATGGCAGTTGATGTCCAAGCACTGGATTGTGACTTCTATGCCTTTTCTGGCCATAAAATGTGCGGACCAACTGGTATCGGTGTCTTATACGGCAAGCGGCAATGGCTGGATCAGATGGAGCCCGTCGAATTTGGCGGTGAAATGATCGATTTTGTCCATCTGCAAGAAAGCACGTGGAAAGAACTGCCGTGGAAATTTGAAGCTGGTACACCAAATATTGCCGGTGCGATCGGTTTAGGTGCAGCGGTGGATTACTTAACAGAAATCGGCTTAGAAAACATCCACGCCCATGAAGCAGACTTAGCTGCTTACGTTTTGCCAAAACTGCAAGCCATTGAAGGCTTGACCATCTATGGCCCCCAAGAAGCAGCGAAACGCACGGGAGTGATCGCGTTTAATCTAGCAGGCATCCATCCTCATGATGTTGCCACCGCTTTAGACATGGAAGGCATCGCGGTACGGGCAGGTCATCATTGTGCCCAACCCCTCTTGAGCTATTTGCAAGTCCCAGCGACTGCACGGGCCAGCTTTTACCTGTATAATACAAGAGAGGACGCCGATCGACTGGTTGACGCCATCAAGCTGACGAAGGAGTTTTTCCAACATGGCACTAACGAAATTAGATAATTTGTATCGACAAGTCATTCTGGATCATTCCAGCCACCCACATCATCGGGGCACCTTGGATGATTCAACGTATAAAGTCGAATTGAATAACCCTACCTGTGGCGACGTGATCCACTTGGAGCTCGCTGTCGAAGGAGACACCATCAAAGATATCGCGTTTACTGGCGAAGGCTGTTCCATCAGTACCGCCAGTGCATCCATGATGGGGGATGCGATTATCGGTAAGACACTAGCAGAAGCTGGTGAACTATCAGGCTTGTTTTCTGAGCTCGTCCAAGGAAATGACATTCCCCAAAGCGATCGCTTAGGCGATGCTTCCATGCTTGGAGGTGTGGCGAAGTTTCCTGCACGCATCAAGTGTGCGACCTTAGCTTGGAAAGCATTAGAAAAAGCTATTGCTGCTGATAGTACACAAGCATCTGTCAGTCACAGCCACGCCAATGAATCTGACACTGAAGAAACCAGCGAATAGACAACCGCACTACAAAAGGAGTGAGAACCATGGGTGTACCCGAATTAGAAGAATATAAATTTGGCTTCCACGATGACGTGCAGCCTGTTTTTAGTACCGGCGAAGGATTGACCGAAGACATCGTCCGTGAAATCTCACGGGTCAAGCAAGAGCCAGAATGGATGCTTGAGTTCCGCTTGAAGTCTCTTGAAGCCTTCAACAAGATGCCCATGCAAAACTGGGGCCCAGACCTGTCTGACATCGATTTTGATGCCATCAAATATTACCAAAAACCAAGTGATCGTCCTGCCCGTGATTGGGATGACGTACCAGAAAAAATCAAAGAGACCTTTGAGCGCATTGGTATTCCAGAAGCCGAGCGGGCATACCTGGCTGGCGCTTCTGCCCAATACGAATCAGAAGTCGTTTACCACAACATGAAAGAAGAGTTTGAAAAACTTGGCATCGTCTTTACCGATACCGATTCAGCCTTGAAGGAATACCCTGAGCTGTTCAAACAATACTTCTCAAAATTAGTCCCACCAACCGATAACAAGCTTGCTGCTTTAAACTCAGCCGTTTGGTCAGGTGGTACCTTTATCTATGTACCAAAAGGCGTTCGTGTCGATGTGCCATTACAAACCTATTTCCGGATCAATGCCGAAAATACCGGTCAGTTCGAACGAACATTGATCATCGTTGACGAAGGCGCCAGCGTTCATTACGTCGAAGGCTGTACCGCCCCAACCTATTCAAGCAATAGTTTGCACGCAGCCATCGTTGAAATTTTCACCCTAAAAGACGCTTACTGCCGCTACACCACCATTCAAAACTGGTCAGACAACGTCTACAACCTAGTAACCAAACGGGCCAAAGCCTTAGAAGGTGCTACCGTTGAATGGATCGATGGCAACTTAGGTGCCAAAACAACCATGAAATACCCAAGTGTGTATCTTGATGGCAAAGGCGCACGGGGCACGATGCTTTCCATTGCCTTTGCAGGTGCCAACCAAATCCAAGATACTGGTGCAAAAATGATCCATAACGCACCAAACACCTCCAGCTCCATCGTCTCAAAATCAATTTCTAAAGACGGCGGTGCAGTAAACTACCGTGGACAAGTCACCTTCGGCAAGAAGAGCGCAGGCTCTATCTCCCATATCGAGTGTGACACCATCATCATGGATGACCTATCGAAATCCGATACCATCCCATTCAATGAGATCCACAACAGCCAAGTGTCCCTAGAACACGAAGCCAAAGTCTCCAAAATCTCAGAAGAACAACTGTACTACCTAATGAGCCGCGGCCTCTCCGAAAGCGAAGCAACCGAAATGATCGTCATGGGATTCGTCGAACCATTCACCAAAGAATTACCGATGGAATACGCAGTCGAATTGAACCGGTTGATTAGTTATGAGATGGAAGGCAGTGTAGGTTAAAACCTAACTATAAGCTAAGAACGTTGATATTATAGCGTTCTTGGCTTTTTATTTGCCTTCAATCTCATAAATACTATCCGAAAAACTATCTATTTGTCAGAAACCTAAATAGTTTGCTAACTTCTGACTGGTGTTTTCTGCTTGTTGCGGTGTAACGTGGCTATAAATGTTCATGGTTGTTTTTACGTCTTTATGACCTAAGCGCTTCTGAACCTCATTAATCGTTGCGCCGGCTTCAAACATAAGCGAACAAGCAGTATGTCGGAAACCATGAGGACTTATTCTTTTTAGAGTTAAGCCTTCTTTTTCTGCTTTGTCATAAATCCAATCAAGCCAATCGTTTACTACTTGCGGATAATATAAATCATTACTCATATTACTAAACATGAGCTGCTTTGCCTTTGAAGTATTAAACCCAAGTTTGAAATAATCTTCTTTTTGAATACTGAACCATTTTTGTAAAATTCGTATCGTTTCATCATCTAAGCTGATGGTGCGGTATGAATTTTTTGTTTTTGGTGTCTGTAAAACAACTTGATCGTATTCATCAATGGCTATCGTTTTACCTATTGTTAGTGTTTTGTTGAATATGTTCAAGTCTTTAATATAAAGCCCCAACGCTTCTGATTTACGCATGCCAGTGATAGCAAGCAAACGGAAGAACGCATAGTATTTATAGTTATCAAGTGTTTTAACGAATTTCATAAACTCGTGTAATTCATCTTTACTATAAAAATTAGGTTTCTTTTCCTCTTCTTTTTTTCGTGGAAGAATCGTCTTTTTCATGGGGTTACTTTCCATTAATTCCATAGATACGCCATAATTCATGACCTGAGTAGTAGCACGTCTTATATAGTGGTACTGCTTGTATTTATCGTGCCATTCATTCACACATTTTTGACAAAAAGAAACGGTTATTTGGTCTAGTTTTAACTTGCCGAATTTTGGCAATACATGACCTTCAATAAACCGTCTATTGGTGGCTACTGTAGAAGATTTAACACTTTTGCGGTGTTGTTCCAACCAATCGTCATACAGCTCTTGGAATGTGATTGTACGCTTCTTTTTAGAACCTTTTAGAATGCTTGCTTTCAATTTATCAAACTCAAGACTTGCTTCTGCTTTGGTGTCAAAACCCTTACGAGTGGTGACAATCTTTTTTTCTGTAATAGGATCAGTAGCAACATATCCACTGAATAACCATTTTCTTTTATTGTTTTTATCTTTATATTGTTCAAATTTTGCCAATATTATTCCCTCCTGGTACTGCTGGGGGCAAGTGGTGGAGGTTAGTTAGTCGGCTAATCTATTTATAGTGTTTAGAAACAAAGCTTTATCTTCTTCGTCTAATGTCTTTCCATTAATCACGATTGTTTCGCCGTCAAAAAGTTCTTCTCGGGTATCAATATGAATAGTTTTTTCGGTGACTTTGTTGTAATAATATTCTTGGCGTAAAGAAGATAAGTAAAAGTATTTATCGTCACTTGATAGTTTGGAAATATCACTTTTAATCGAGAATAATTCGCACAAACGATAATGTATCAAAAGCTGCTCTAGTACGTCGCCCGAAAGTCTGTAAGATAACGATTTAATTTCCCTGTCTGTGTAATTATTAACTAAATTGTAGATCTCAAAATCTTCGAGAACTTTCCCATTTTTGAAAACTTCTGGAATTGTGTCGCTTGATATGCTGTTCACAGAGATAATATATTTTAATAGTTTTGATGGGCTTTTAAATCTGCTAAAATCAATTACTTCTTTCTTTCCGCCATAAAGGTAATCAATCTTTTCTCCTGTTAGAAGGTAATAAGTAGAAACGTTGCCTATTTCAGCTATTTTTTT
The DNA here is from genome assembly GCF_050531515.1 of Enterococcus sp. DIV1279b. Taxonomy (NCBI): domain Bacteria; kingdom Bacillati; phylum Bacillota; class Bacilli; order Lactobacillales; family Enterococcaceae; genus Enterococcus; species Enterococcus sp. DIV1279b. The sequence goes on from NZ_CP172891.1 coordinate 550,529, forward strand.
TAGTCTGTCATTGTTTGGAACGCTTATTCCTCTTTCCCATCTAGAAATTATACTTTGAGCGACAGGTTCATCTGGAGAAAGCATTTCACCAAACTCAACCATAGTCTTATTTAGAGTTATCCTGATGTTTCTAATTCTAGTACCTATTTTTTCTTTTTCTTCTGGATTAAACACTCTTTTTTTCAGTTTTTCCCCCTCCTTTGTTTGCAGTATATCATATCCAGCGAAAAAAATATACGTGAATATACTTGATTTTTTTTGGGTAATAGTTTAATATACAAACATAGACGTGAATATACGTTTAATTTTTTATTTTAGTAATACGCAAATATACGTATGAAAGGAGGCCGAAAGATGAAGTTAGAAGTAGATTTGACTCCCGTATTCGAAGAGCGTTTTGAAGAAGTTGCTAATCGCGTAGAGAAGGAAATAAAGCAGCGTGAAGCGGAGAAACGGATTTTCCCAGAATGGATGGACTTAGAAACGACTTGTGATTATTTACAAGTATCACGATCCAATCTATCTAAATTCATTAAAGAGCTAGATTTTCCAGTATCCGTTATCAATCAAACAAAACGTTGTAATCGGAAAAAGGTTGATGAGTGGATGGCGCAATTTGAAATTTAATTAATCGCTGGGGGCAAATTGGAAAGTAAGTTAGTCAAATGGTAGTCTCAATAGGATTTTTAGAGGAGGATAGAAATGCTGAAATTAGTTTGGATACCTAAGAAGTACAAGAATTTTTCTGTACGTGAAATTGTAGAAGAAGCAGAAAGTATTTTGAAAGAGTGTAAAGAAGCCGAAAAAGAGAATGCACAACTTTACGCTGATCTAATTGTTCTTCAAAATCAAATAGCTAATTTAACCGAAGAACAAGCAAGAAAAAATTTAGCGGTCATGATCCCATGGGTAGAAAGTCAGTTTCCAAGTTTAAAAGAAGTGGAGTAAAAAAACTATGGATGGAGAAAAGAAAAAAGCCTTTGCTGTAAAGATTCTTGACGGAATCAGCAAAAGGCTACACGATAGGATATTTCCTATTATTTCTTTTCTCTAGTATATCACAATTAGAGAATGGAGCGCACTTAATATGGAAAATATTTTAGGAATTGAAAATTTAGTTACTGATGCATTTAATGTTGACTATGCTTTGAAGGGGTTTAAAGCTTTTTTTGACAATCAATTGTCGATGCGAGAATCTATTACCCCAGAAGATTTAAACATGGCAAATGCATTGCTAGTATCTATTTTAGAGCTATCAGGAAGACATGCGGCTGATGCTGAGGGTTACGCGATCAACTTGGAACAAGGAGGATCTAACAATGAATGAAAAGAAGTTACTGGCCAGTTCTAAGAACCTTGCAGCAAGAGTAAATGATTTAAAAATCATCGAGCGTCTTATCGAGAATATCGAATATTCACGAGTAACTGAAGATACATTTTCTTTAAATAAACAATTGGGAACTGGAGTGCTAGATGAAATAGGTGAAGCTTTAGAAAATATCCGAGGGCAAATACAAGCTGTCTCCGATGAAATTTATCCAGTATAGGAGGGGTATAAATGATGGAAATAACTAATAAATATATTGGGAACATGAATGTAGTTAGATACACGCCTGGAGTGTTTGACTTAGAAATGGGATTCGTTCTTCCTCATATAAAGAAAGTTTTCGTCCAAATTGGTGGAAAGCTTGATGACGATTCTGCACTTCACAAATGGCTTGCTGAAGTAGAACCAAAAAATCAGTAAGCGGAGGTGCTTCGAATGATTTATATAGGCAAAGTGCGGCCATCCATTATGGAACCGCCAATAGATAAAAGTATTATTCAATTTTTTTCAGAATATACACCGATTAAAGTCAATGTTTCTGATAATCCTGAAGAACAGAAGAAATTAAAAACGATTGTAATTGATGGGTTCATAGCTGGTGAAATGAAGGCCTTGATACGAAAAAATGAAAATTTAATCAATCGTGATTGCCTAATTTTAGATTTAGATGATGTGACCGTATCTGAAATTGATTTGATAGCTGTCATCAAACAAAAACTAGCCAAATTTGCTTATGTTCTTTATCCAAGTGTTAGTCATGGGTTAAAAGGCGTACGCTATCGGTTAGTAATTCCACTGGATAAACCAGTGAATGAACAAGAATACAAGCTACTGATTTACTTCTTTTCAAATAAAATACTGGATGGAATTATTCACACTGCGGATCAATCAAACCTCACTTGGTCGCAAATACAGTTACTACCAGTGTTGACACAATATACTAAGCAAGAACAAATTATTGTCCATGATGGAGAAAAATTATTTCCCATATCTGATGGCTTAGATGCCGCAAAACGTTGGCTGAAAGACTACAAACAAGACACAGAAGGCGTAACTTCAAGAAAATTGTACAAAAACACAAGCCAATTCAAAAAAGGCGGGTCACGTTATCGAAACACCACGACCGAATTATTCGAAAGCATTGTATTCGGATGTGAAGAAGGAAACCGCAACAATAGAATTGCTCAAATCACAGGAGGTTTACTAGCAAGAGCGGTAGATGTAAAGGCAGTATTCGAATTAGTTAAAATCGCCAATCGATACTTTTCAGAACCACTATCCGAAAAAGAAGTGGAGGAAACATTCTATTCGATAGCAAAGAAGGAGTTGGGCGCCAATTGAGTGAAATTATTGAGTTACAAGAATTACAAAAAAAGAAGATTGGTGAAGAAAAGAAACTGCCTTCTTGGATTTACACAGATGAAAAAGGAAACACTAAAGTAAATGCTTCTAAGTTAGGTTATGAAATTATGAACGAGATTCCAATGATCCGAACAAATGGTTTGCTCTACGGTGCGAGGTTTGATAAAAAAACAGGATCATGGCGAATTGATAGTTTAAGCGACTTTTTAGACGGTTATATCACTGACAAATTGGAATCTTTCAATAAGTGGAGCCAGCAAAAACTAGGCGAAACAAAAAAGTTCATCATGATTAAGATTTTTGACCCGACTATGAAAGAAAATCCTTTTAACAATAGCAAGCCGTATCTGGCCAATTTTAAAAATGGAACTTACAACATTAAAACTGGTGAACTGAAACCGCACGATACTAAAGACTATATTCTTCAAAGTCATGATTATGTTGTAGATCCGAAATCAAATTTGAAGCCAGAGAAGGCAATCGAATGGCTGCGAGATTTGACCGGTGATGAAAAAAGCGCACAGCATTTAATGGAAATCATAGGATACTGTTTCTATCGAAGTTATGCACCTTTTCAAACCATAACGATTTTGCAAGGGAGTGGCGAGAATGGTAAATCCACTTTCTTAGATTTTCTAACAAAAGTCATCGGTAAGGACAATACCAGCAATATGACGCTTCAAGAATTAGGGAACAAACAGAATCGTTTTGCTGGTGCCAACCTATTTCAGAAAGAAGCCAATCTGTTTGCGGATGTTGATTCCGAGTTTCTCAAGTCAACAGGGCTACTCAAAGCCCTCACTGGTGGGGATCGTTTATCTGCTGAGTTTAAAGGAAAAGATCACTTTATGTTTGTGAATTTTGCGAAGTTGATATTTTCAGCCAATGAGTTGCCAGCGTTCAATGACTTCACACACGGCTTTGAGAGGAGATTATATGTGGTTCCTTTTGATTGCGTGATAGACGAAAACTTTAAAACTAAGCACGACTTAAATGCCATTGAGAAAGAGATTCCACTATTCGCCACCTATTGCATAAGGATGTTTAAAGAAGCGCTAGACCGCAAAGAACTGACTGTATCAGACAAGATGAATCAAGCGAAAGATAAATGGTTGAAAGAATCGAATCATATTATGAGGTTCATTGAAGAAAAATGCAGAATTGATATGGAATCCAGTGAAGGTGATTCTTCTAAAACAATTTACGAAGAATATCAAAAATTCTGTTACCAAGAAAGTTTACGTGAATTGTCACAACCTAAGTTTAGCAAACAACTCGAGAAAATGGGGATTGTAAAAGTTAAGCAAAGTGTTAGAGGTACACGATTATGGAGATACAGACATTTACATTTAAGAAATGAGTATACCCCGACGGAAAGCTTAGAAGCGTTGGCCAGTTTGGACATATAACTATAAACGTTGCTATATCAGCATTTTTAAACACAACAAATAAAGTTTGAACGAAAAACACTTGGACACCATGTTGGACAGGTTGAAGGGGTGTCCAAGTAGGTGTCCAGCGTAAAAACGAGAAAAAATTAATAATGTTACATTTAAACGCTGATATAAAAGCATTTCAGAACAGGTGTCCAATGTGTCCGTAGAAACATAATTTCTATTGAGGGTACACTGTTGTTGCAATCGAGAGTGCAACTGAAGAAGGAAGGAGTAAAAACACTGAAAACCAATAAAAACGAAAGAAAATACCCAATTTTAATCGCTTATGATACAGGATCACAATATGCAGTTTGGTGTCCGTATTGTTCGAAATGGCATTTTCACGGAAAGAAAGATGGAATGAGAGTGGCGCATTGCATTAACCCACACTCACCGTTTAAAAAAACTGGTTATATTATCAAGCTGGCCACAAGAAATGATTTGGATTTCAAGAGTCATAATCTCTATCCAAATGACTATCCAATGTTTGAGGAAAATTAAAAAAATGAACGGAGGCATGTAATGGAAGAACTTACGATTATTGAACAATCGGTACTTGAATTAATTCCGAGAGGGTTTGAAAGGAAAATTAAAGTACCGGATATATGCTCTATTATTGATCTGGACGAACGAGACGTAAAAGCAGTTATTCAAATGCTGCGAGCAAAAGGAGTGCCTATTGTTTCTGTCAGAGGATACGAAGGCGGCATGTTCATTGCTACTAATGAAGACGAACGGACTATTGGTCTTCAAGCGTTTAGAAACCAATTTAAGAGTATGGAACAAACAATCACGAATATTGAGCAAGCAGATCTAAATAACTGGCAAGAATCATTAAAAATTGCAGAATAAGGAGAATGAACAATGAGTATGGATAAAGTATATATTGATAAACAAACAAAAACAGTGGACGTTGAGTTACCTAAATATGGCGAAATTATCCTGATCGTAAAAGATGGTCAAGTAGTCAGATATGAAATGAAAACAACAAATAAATTAGATTGAAAAAAGTGTGTTAAAAGCTGATATATCAACGTTTCATAAAGATTTTATCGCTCAAATATGGTATAATAAAGACAACTTAATAATAATATCTGATTAGGAAGAACCAACGGATATGAGACGAAAAAAACCAGTAAAATGGCAGACGTCTTGTGTCCGTTTTTTATTATTAGTTGTCCTTTGAAAACTGTATACTGCGGTTGCTGAAAAAGCCGTCCTAGATGATGACAATCCCAAGCTAGACCAACGATCAAAGCCGCAACATAATAGAATACTGTTTTTTAGGAGGGAAGCATGGATAGTGAATACAATTTAAACCGCTATTTGAACATAGAGGCTTATATCAGAAAGCTGGAAGAAGAAAAACGATTAATCAGGCAAGAGCTTTATTGCCAAAGCCTATGCACAGGAATTGCCTATGATGAAATTGCTATCCATGCAAAAGCTCCCAAGATTGATTATTTAGTAGCAGATAACGTTGAAGCGTGTATGCTCATTGACAAGCGGATAGAACGGTGGGAGTTTAGGCATAAGCATTTTATGCACTTCTTAGATGAATTGCCTGTAACTGAACGTGAGAGCCTTTTAAAAGGGGTTGAAAGCCCATCTTTGAAACAGAAAGCACTCGATGAAATATACGAGATAGAAACAGCTATGGCGTTCAGATATGAATGGGAAGTGCCGCAAGAAAAGGTTGAATTAACGGACGATTTATTTTCGAATATTGCACTAATGGCGGAGGTGTTTGGATAGTGGTTTATGATTATGACATTCGCCCAAAATGGATACTCACTCAATGGAAGGCCTTTGTGGTAAATAGAAATCATTTAAAAGAGGGGAATACAGCAGGATATGCTCGTTTGCTATTTACTGCTTTAAAAGAGCTGCCAAAAGAAGATGTTTTAATTCTTTCTGAGAAGTATTACGAAACTGAACAAGGTGCCAACTTTAGTTATATGCATAACGGTTATCGAACTTATATACCTATAACAGATAAGGTATTGGCTGACCGAAGAGGAATATCTGTTCTTGAATATCGAAAAATCAGGAGCAAGTCAGAGGCGAAATTACAGGCTATTATCAACCGATTGAGAAAGGAGTTTATCGAAATTGATGCTGACGAACTAGAGGAATACATTCTAGGCGTTGGGACTATTTATTTGAAAGATTATCAAATTATCGAGGGAAAGCGTGCGGATCCAGATTCTTATATCTTTACGCAAGATAGGTCCAAAGCGAAAAGATTCAAACAGGACTCTACACAGGGTCGCCAGCTAAAGATGTACCTTCGATTAAAGAAAATGGAACCTCGAGACGAGTATATGAAGTTTATTGATATATGGTTTGACTAATTAAGCAGAAAGGAAAGTGTAAATGACTATTGTAGAGATTATGAAGACACGCAAAATCAAACAGAAACATTTGTGCGAAGTCACAGGGCTAAGTCCTGAGCAAGTGGAGAATGCTCTAAATGAGGATCGGGATGGATTGTTAGCTGATAAGAAGAAGTTGGTTTTGCTTAAAGGCATTTGTACCGCTGAGTTTAAACGCAAAGCAATGCTCACCTTGGTAGCAAAGAACACGAATGGGTTAGATCCTGATACTCGTAAGAAAGTAGAGGAGTTGGCAAATGAAAACAGAAGATGATTTCTTTAGCTATAGAGAATGGAAGGAATACCTTGAAGAACAACAAATGAAGCAAGAGCTGGAAGAAAATCCAGATGCTATTAAAAAGCTATCGCTGGTTGAATTAAATAAGCTGATCGAGGAAGACAGTACAAATGAAATTGCCATCGAGCGCCGCAGAGAGTTGTTGGCTCAATATAAGAAAGAACGAGTAACACAGATCAAAGAACCTAAGAAAACAGTAGTAAGTAAACTAAAAGAAAAAATCAAGGGAGCGAATCAAGCATGACAGTAGAGTACACAGTAACCACACCAGAGGTAAAAGAATTAAAAGAGATCGATATCAATATCAATGAGTTGGAGAAAGAGTTAGATAGTCTGGTTGAAAAGAGAGACAAGAAAGCTTCAGCAAAAGGTAAGTATAGTCTAGAAACATTCAAGGCTAACAAAGAAGCGAATCAGGATATTGAAGATCTTGAGAAGGTGATTGCCGAGGCGTACCAAGAGCGTGCAGAGATTACCAATAGTATCTATCTGAATTATATCAATCAGTTGAAAAATGAAACAAACCGAAAAGAAGCAGCGCTATTGTCTGAAGCAAAAGAACTATTTGACAACAAAGGATTCGCTGAAGTAACTGCTCTATTGGGAACAGAAACTACTAGACTGTTTCAATTAAATGATCAGTTAATCAAATCGCATAACAGCTCAATGAAACAACTTATAGATGTGTTGGGCATTAAGAACAAAAACATATTGGATAATGTCCAACGAGAATACTACAAAGGAGGATGGGGCTACGCCTCAGTGTTGGGTTCTTATTTCCATGATGTTAAACGATCAGTGAGTGATTACTTAGATGAAATCATTAGACTGAATGGCATGCTAAATAATAAATTTGAAATTAAAAAATAAATTAAATGATTAACGGTGTGGGATTGATTTATCCCCCCGTTATTTTTATAAAAAATAAATCGGTTAGGAATCGGGGATGGAACTCCGAAAAACACACAGGACCACACACGGGAGGGGGGCAAACATTGAAAAAGAAAGCAAAAGAAGCAAGAATAGCGGCTGAGAAAGAAAGACTAACAACATTGATGGACGGAGTACCTAGTAGTAGCGCTGAAGTAGTCAAAGGTTTGATTGAGCGAGTTTCATTTATGAATGTTACTTTGTCAGAACTTGAAGAAGATATCAATAAAAATGGGTCTATTGAACTTTTCAAGAATGGCAGCCAAGAATTTTACAAAGAATCGGCTTCAGTCAAGACATATAACACGATGATCAATAGATATACTGCCGCAGTTAAAGAATTGCTTAGATTGGTAGTCGAGAATGATAAAACAAAAATAGGAAGTCCAGAAGTAGATGAATTTATGAACTTTCTAACAACCAGAGAATGAGCGAGGGATAAAAATGAATAGATTAGAATTTTTGCGGGATAAGGCGGATAACATTTGGTATCAACACACGGTAAAAACTGACTTAGGAAAATCTTTTGAAACGATTTCTAATTTTAAAGAATTGCTTCGGAAGTTAAAAGCGATCGAGCGAGATTTAAGGCTGATCCAGAAGAAGAACAGTTCTAATCGAGAGTATATTAAAAGCTATTTTTCTTTGCTTTCTAAAAGAATGGAAATTTGTGAGTTCCTAATAAATGAATTTCAAGATAGAGATGAAGTAGATGGTGTGAAATACGATAAATTAATACAAGAAATGAAGAATAGGCAAGACGAATTTCTTGCAATCAGAAGACAGAAAATGCAAAGGAGATGAGAGTAAAATATGGCAGGAAGTGTAAGAGAAACCGATGTTGTCTTGAATTTTAAGACAAATGGAGAAGTCAATTATTCTAAAACAATCAAGGGGATCAATCGTGAAATGAACTTAGCAGCAACTGAATTCAACAATCAGATGTCTGCTATGGATAAAAATGCGACTGCAACTGAGAAGTTGACAGTTACCAAAAAGAAATTAGAAACCCAGTTGACGCTTGCTGAAAAGCGTACTCAACTTTTGCGTGAACAATATGAAAAATCGGTTGAAGAAACCGGCAAGTATTCAGCAGAATCTGAAAAACTTTATAAGAAGATGCTTGAATCTGAAACGGGTCAAAACAAATTAAAAGCCGCCTTGGATGAAACAAATGAAGCACTAAAAGAACAAGGTGATGTATCTATTGATACAGCCAAAAAGTTACAAAAAATTGAAGAAGCTGGCGAAAAGGTTTCAAATGTCGGCAAGAAGATGTCCATTGGCGTTACAGCACCGATTATGGCTGCTGGGGCTGCTGGTTTAGCTGCATTCTCAGAAGTTGATGAAGCTATGGACACTATTATACAAAAGACAGGCGCAACAGGCGATGTTGCTGATCGTTTATCTACCTCATTTGAAAATGTTGGCTCAAACACTCACTTAGAACTACAAACAGTCGGAGAAGCGATTGGTGAAGTCAATACTCAATTCGGGTTCATGGATAAGAAGCTGGAAGATTCGACAGATTACCTATTGAAATACGCCGATATCAATAATACTGATGTTTCTCAAGCAGCAATTTATGCTAGACAATCGATCGAAGCTTATGAACTATCCTACGATGATTTAAACGATGTATTAGATGTTACTACCAAAACTTCTCAGGACACAGGACAATCAGTTGATGACCTTATGAAGAAGGCGATTGATGGTGCACCTCAAATCAAACAATTAGGATTGAGTTTCGATGAAGGGGTGACCTTAATTGGTAAATTTGAGCAAGCTGGGGTTGACTCAAGCACAATGTTAAGCAAGATGTCTAAAGCTTCAGTTGTTTACGCCAAAGACAATCTATCGTTACAAGACGGATTAAAGGGAACAATCGATTCAATACTGAATGCAAAAGACGAAACAGAAGCTTTGAGAATTGCTAATGAAGTATTTGGGAAAGGTTCAGATAAAATGGTTGATGCAATCAAACGAGGAACGTTCACCTTGGATGATTTAGCAAAAGTAGCAAAAGAAAGTGGCGGTGCAGTGGCTGATACATTTGCAGAAACGGAAGATCCTATTGACGCTGCTAATCGTGCGATGAATAATGCGAAGTTTGCTTTAGCAGATGTCGGCGAATCCGTCCAAATAAGCTTATTGCCTTTCTTTGAAATGGCGATTGATGCTTTGAAGAGTTTTAAAGGATGGTGGGATTCTCTCGATCAAGGTACTAAGAACTGGATTATTACACTCGCTGGTATAGCTGCAGTAATCGGACCAGCTTTGGTTGTCATAGGAACGCTTATGAGTTCCGTTACTAAGATCACCGCTGGGGTAAAAGATCTGGCCACTGTGTGGAGTGGGCTAGGCAAATTATTCGGATTATCTGGTGGATGGTTTGCCGTAGCTGTAATAGCAATAGCCGCATTAGTCGCTGGACTAGTTTGGGCTTATAACAATGTTGAATGGTTTAGGAACGGTGTGAATGCATTCTTCCAAGGTGTTTCTGATATAGCGGTAGAAGTATTTAATTTCATGGGCGGATACATTAGCAATATTTTTGGAGGAATCATTCAAAATTTCCAAAACTTTTTCGATGCCGGCAAGAGAATTTTCACCGGATTTATAGATTTTATAACTGGAATTTTCACTGGAGATTGGGAACGCGCTTGGAACGGCGTTGTAAACATTTTCGGTGGTATCTTTGATGGAATTGCAGCCATGGCAAAAGCACCGTTTAATGGAATGATTGGATTAATTAATGCTTTTCTGGGTGGTCTTAATAACATTAAAATTCCGAAATGGGTTCCTGGCGTAGGCGGCAAAAGCTTTAGCATTTCCACTTTGCCTTATTTGGCAGATGGCGGTCATGTACTGAATGGCCAAGCGATCGTTGGTGAAGCTGGACCAGAATTGCTTACGAACAAAAACGGTAAGACTACTGTTACTCCGTTATCAGACGAAGAAAAACGCAAAGGCATTGGTGGCAAAGTACAGCCTTCTAAAGTGGAACAACATATCCACATTGGGAATGTCGATGCAAATAACCCAAGCGAATTGAATAAAATGAACCGTAAATTTTACCGTGCAAGCAAACAAGCACTTGGCGGCGTGGGAGGATAAATACAAGGCACCTGGCTTATCGGCTGGGTGTCTTTTTTTGTTATGCTCGGAATATCGTATACTAGGAGGGTGATTGGCAAGACGAAGATTATGATTAAGTTTGAAAATATCAATGTTCAATAAGCGTGTTACTTTGCCTATTCAGTAAATTATTATATGATGATTATTATGATGACGGAACATAGTTCCACCTGCACGGCGTATGAGAATATGCTGTGCTATTTTTTCTGTAAAAAAATAACCACTCCCGGGGAGGAGTGGCACAATTAGATGAAAAAGTTTTTTATAAGGTGGTTTCATTATATTGACTATTTCCTAATCTTTCAAACCATTTGCTCAAAAATAACCCACCCTCAAGGAGAGTGGGCCTGAAAAAAGATAAAAAATGAAATAGCCCCGGTCAAGGCTATGATTCTATTCTACAAGAACATAGTTTTTATTTCAACAAAAAGTCCACCCTATTCTGCCTAGAGTGGACCAAAAGAGTAATATGAAAAATTGAATTGGTTGGTATGTAACTACATTACACCTTTTATTAATTAAACTCAACCAATTTATGACGATTTTCTAATCAATAATTTCTATTACGTTGAAATAATGATAAAATAAACAAGAAGAGTATTAGGCGCACTTCCCCAAGTTTTCACCGCCTAACTACTCTTCTTAAAGTTTTGCACGCACTAACTAATTTATAGCATAAACTAAATTACTGCAAGTAATATGAATATTTTTATGTACAAGCTCGCCTTAGCAAGTCATTTGTTTACCAAGGAAATTTGATGAAGATAAGAAGAAAAAAATTATAGAACAATTGATTGCCCCCAGCTAAAAAAGCTATCTAAAAACTATCTATTTGTAAAAATAGTTGTGAATATATGGATTTTAGAAGATAACTTTTAGAGATTTTTTGTTGATATAACAGCATTTGTGCGTATTAAGATAGAAAATCGTTAAATGGAAGGGTCTGTGGGGTAATAGGGATACACCATTACATTCAAAGCTTCATTGACTTGATTAGTATGTTACTGTTTTCCATAAAATAATATGACAAAAAGGAGCACTCTTAGGAGTGCTCCTTTTTGTCGTTTTTTATTGGTAAAAAAGTGTGAGCATAGTGGAAATCTGCATAGAAAAACCGCACCATGACTATCTTTCGCAGCTCACAGGAAGATTACAATATTTTTTGGTTACTACGACTTCGACAATTATACTAATTCTTCAGCATATACGGTCATTTCATTCAATTTGTTTATTCGTTATTCTACTATCAATTTTCTTACAAAAAAGCTTCGTGATTAATCAAAAACGCAAACGAATTAAAAAACGCTTGTCTAATTTATGTGTATAAATGGAAAAACATTCCTCATCACTTGCTGGTAATTCAGATGAATGAATTGGGTTAATTGTTTTGTTAATAGAAGAAATAGTGAAATTGATTGAAATAAAAAGTGACCAATATGGATCAGTCGCCCTCATTACAAACTATTAAATGTAAAGTCACTTCTGAATTTAGTAGGAACAAATTCGATAATAGAATAAGTAGCAATACCATGAATTAAAAATGGATCTTCTTTGATAATAGATTGTGCCTCGTCTTTGGAGGACAAACGTGCTAATATGATTCCTCCTGTTCTAGGATTTTTACGTCCAGAGCAGATAAAATGACCTGAATCATAGTTTTTTTGTAGATATTGATTATGTGGGGGAAGAAATTTTTCTACTTGGCTTAAATCTTTTTGATAGGTCAATTCTAAAATAAATAAATTCTTCATGTTGGGGAGTCCTCCATTTTTACCTTATGACTGTTTTGCTTTTCAGACAATAGTTTTTACTGAATGTTATCACTTATATTCAAAGATGTTGAGTTAATTACCCTGCTCTTTAAGTATATGATCAACAATGACATGTTTTTTACATATCGGGTCTGACAAGAAAATTATACCAAAAGAATTTTAAACCAGTTATCGATATTTTGAATAATGTACAGAAGGGTTCGATCAGCTATTCACCCAATTTGTTGAAACGAAAAATAGCTAAACGAGTAGTAAGTAAAAGGCAGTATGCTAATGCGAGGTCATGATCATCCATGTGATACCGTATTTATCTTCAACCATACCATAGAGCGAGGACCAGAACACTGGCGCAAGAGGATCAATCACTTTTCCGTCTATCGAAAGGCTATTGAAAATAGTAGTAACTTCATCAGCGGATTCTTTCACAAGACAAAAGGAGAAAAAATCATTTGCTGGTCTATTTAGTCTGCCGTCTGTCATCATGATTCTCTGACCGTCGATGATGATTTCTGAGTCCATAACGAAATCATCAGGCATCTCAGGATCTAAACCTGAATCTATCGGGGCTTCACTCGCATAAACGATGGACTTAATTTGAGCGTCTAACGCCTCTTGATAAAATTTTATTGCATTTTCACAATTTCCTTGAAAACTTATAGCTGGGATAAGCATACAAAAATTCTCCTTTTTATTGATAGTATCACAAAGAAGTTACTCGCTTCTTTCAGTTTTTTCGTAGGAATCGGAAAATTTTGAATTGGTTGTCCAAAAAAGGAGCAGAATACGTCGCTGCAATTAAATGACAAAATAATGTCTTGGAAAAATCTCAGTAGGTTTTTCTACGTTATATTTGATGGTCATTGTATTGCCCACACCATATCTCATTGGAACAGGAATACTGTTTTCTGAGATATAATATTTTCCATCAATGGAGTAGCTAAAAGTTGCAAGTTTTGAATTGCGAAAATCCATCAGGTCGGGAAGAACAGTAGTGAATGCGACAATATTTCCTACGACTTCCTTTTTTTCAATTTTACCCATAGCTAATCACGCTCCTACTATAATTTTTATAGTGACAATTATAACATGCAGGAGTGTGCGTGAGGTGACATCAATGTCAATAACTCTTAATTTAAGTTCAAATAAACTGTTTAATCATTGGATAAGTATGTAAATATGATGATTAACTTGATTTTGTCTAGTCAAATGAGTAATTTCTGAATTTGTCTGATAAATGGTAGCAGAATAGGTACAAAATAGTTTTTACTGTTGTCATAGCATTGATGGCTAAATTATATTTTCCATCGATAGAGGTAAATAACTACAAGTTAATCACCTCAAATAAAAATATAAATATGAAGTGATCTAGATTATAGAAAACAAAGATGTGATAATAAAATAGCGAAATAAGTACTATAGTTAGAATTAATCTTTTCATCAATCATTGAATGAGGGAGAACAACAAAAAATCTGAGATAGAATAAAGTTCATTCTATCTCAGATTTTAGTTTGCACAATATATAAGCCTATGGTGAAAAAGGCTTACTTTTTGGTGTGCATGATCTAAATATAGATACTAAGACTCTTTGTTAATAGAGATTGAGTAATCAGTTCAGATTCTTCAGTACATAAATTATAAAGCCAGTTTAGGTGTTTCTGACATGTTTGTTTCTGAGTAATTGGAAGTCATAATAAAAGACTTATGAATATTTAATGATTAATTATGATATATAACGATTATTTTTTTGTCATAATGATTAACAATGAAAAAATATTCCTGTTATTTAAAAAGGGAGCGTCAATAATTTTGTGTAAATGATTCTTCCCTACTGCAGATTGTTTCTAATTCTCAATCAGTTGGCTTAGCATTTGTTCAAGTTCGCCTTCGGCCTGTTGAAAGCCTTTATGACTGCGACCTAGGAATTTTTGGTTGTAAGTATCAAAAGACGAGACTAAGAAACGTTCCATCGACTCTTTGTTTTGGAACTGTTCCTTGCGGTGGCTGTATTTCTTGATTTGCTTATTAAAGGATTCAATCAAGTTCGTAGAATAAATACTCTTGCGTATGGCCAAGGGGAAATCATAGAAAGTGAGCAAGTGATCGTTCGAAAGAATCGATTCAACCACTTTTGGATAGCTGGTTTTCCATTTTTCCGCAAAAGCACCACGTGCTTCCAACGCCACCTCTTTAGATGAGGCTTGATACACCATTTTAAAATCATCACAGACTTCCTTACGATCATCGACACGCACTTTGTGACTGATATTACGGGAAACGTGTACACAACAATGTTGAAAACGAGCTTTGGGATAGAACCGACTAATCGCTCCTACCATCCCCTTTAAGCCATCCGTGATGAACAGGAGGACATTTTTCAAACCGCGCTCTTGAAGGTCCAATAAAATTTCCTCCCAAATCGTGATGGATTCAGTCGGTGCAATCGCATAGCTCAATACTTCCTTTGATCCGTCCGGGCGAATGCCAACTGCGATATGAATAGCTTCCTTGGCGACGGTTTTCCGCTTTAACGGAATATACGTTGCGTCCATATAAATAGCAGCATAACGGTCATGAAGCTCCCGCCCTTTAAACGCCGTTACCTCTTCTGTAAATGATTTTGTTATATTGGACATGGTTTGGGGCGTGTAGTGATGCCCATACATTTTCTCAATCAAGTCTGCGATTTCCGACATGGTAATACCTTTTCGGAAGAGGTGAATGACGGTCTCCTCTAACGTGTCATTCGTCCGTCTATAAGCAGGAACAGTCTGTTGCTTGAACTCACCATTGCGGTCGCGCGGAATCTGGAGATGAAGTTCCCCATACTCGGTCTTGACCGTACGGTCATAGGAGCCGTTACGAGAATTACCCGTGTTAAAACCAATGCGATCATACTTTTCGTAATCTAGGAAAGCCGTTAACTCCGTTTTGAGAAGCGTATTGACTGCTTTCTCCAAATGGACACGGAATAATTCATTCAAATCGCCTTTGTTCGCTAGAGTCTTTAGAATTTCTGTAGTAAAATCGTTCATAGGGAAGTCCTCTCTTCTGTGAATGTGTTGTGGTAACTCTATTCTACAGAAGGGACTTCCTTTTTTCTATTTACACAAAATATTTTACACTCTCATTTAACCGCCAAAATCGTAATCTACAAAGAAATAAACACAATATAATACTATCTAATTATCATAGTGAATTATATAGAAGCATAAATACTTCCTCTACACTTTTTGCATCATCTGTTTATCAAGATACGAATGTTGTATTAACGAAAGTAATTTTCTCCAACTATCCATATTACTGATAGAATCTAAATAGAATACTTTCTTATCACATATTGCTCTTTCTAATGTGTCTGTAACTACGATATCAGCTACAGAATAGTCTTCTGTTATGATAATTTGGTTTTCATTAAACAAACCTTTAAGTCTTCTTTCAATAAAAAATCCAGCCATAAAATCTTTTGACATTCGTAAATATATTTTTATCTCTGTCTTTAATTCTGAAATAAATAAAACATGAAGTAAACTAACTAAAAGGTAATTGTGACTTTTACTAAGATTAAAGGGAGCTATGCTTTTCTGTAATTCATTTATGTATTCATCATTAATATCTGAGTGATATGTTAATGGTGGAATAAAAAGCTTTGTAAAATCCATAATAGATTCACCAACCAAAGCATACAGTGCATTGAATAGTGTCAAGTAATATATGAATAAGTTCTGTTCATGCGTAGACATTTTTTTCTGAAATATTGAAGTGCTTACTCCTAAAATTTCTCTTGATAAAAAACAAAATGGATGTTTAGAATCAATAAATATTTGCCCCAAATTTATTTTACTTTCTTTAGAAATAATGTCGGGAATAAAAAAAAGAGACATAAAATAGAAGTAATCGGCTTCGCAAATTTCATCTACTTTTTCAAGAAAAAAAAACCTATTGTCTTTACGAAATAATAAACCACTTATATTTTCTGAAATGATAGAAAAGAACGATTGGATAAGTTTCGATTTTGGTGAAAACAAGTATTGCTTATTATTAATCCGTGTTTGTAAGACTGCAAAAAAAATATCCTTTAACTGCCCTTGAGTACTTGATTCGCTATAAGTAGTGTTTAGTAATTTATCAGGCAAAAAGGAGGGAATGCTTGCATTAGAAACATCAGAAAAAGGCCATTCTATATCTTGAAAGGAGTCTTGCAAAAAAATACAAGAGAAGAGCCTGATATTAAATTCATTTCCTGCTAATCTATACTGACCATTTTCATTTAGTATATAAAAATCGAAAGAAGAAAAGAAAATATTTAGTTTTTTTGTTATTTTATTTAAATAACTCGGTGAAATGAAGAGCTCCTCTAAAATTTCTTTTTTTGTTAAAGAAACTCTTGTTACAAGTAATATCGTATAATTAAATGCAATATTTTTTTTCAGTAAAAGGAGTTTCAATGTGTAGGCCAAAGAAATGGCACAATCCCAGTATTCTTCTCGAATTTTTATATTCCCATTCCTACTTGAAACAACAAAATCAGTGATTTTCATTAGTTCTTCAAAGTGTTCATTTATCGTTTTAATAGTTTCTCTAACTGCTCTTTTAGAAATTTTTAAATTAAAAGAAATTTCTTCCGTTCTTGTTTCCTTTTTATTAATAGTAAAAAAAAGTACATGAAACTCTCTTCGCAAATAATTTGGAATCACTCATTAACTTCCTTTCTTACAAACCTTACCTACTATTAATACCTATGATTGTGTATAGGGATTCTTGTTTTTTACTTAAGATTGATCGATATCTAAAAAAAATATATTCAGCTAAAATAACTAATTACTTGAATTAATAAAAATCCACCTTTACTTGCTCTCTTATATCTAGTTTTTTCCAGCGCTTTTAAACGATTAGGTTCTTCAAATCTTTTAAATAAACGCTTTTCAAAGTCTGATTTAGGGCGTGGAGTATATTTTTTTCTTCATGCAATAATCACCTCTTAAAAAATTCTTACATCTATTATTACCACATTTGGATATAAATAAAATGATTTTCTAAATCATTGTAAATTTGCTAAATTACATGGAGTGTTTTTCCTTCACAAATACCAATACAACAAGATATTTCTTAAGATTATATCGCAATAAAAACGAATAGGATGATACATATTTTCAAATGTAACATAGTTAAGTAAATCTCTATATTATTTTTACAATTGCGTTGGCATAGAATTTTAATCAAGCACTATATTCACTCATTCCATAAAGTTGTTTCCATCTAGATATAGTAATTATATGTTCTATATTCTTTTAAAATATAATAATTTATGTAAAAAAGAGGGGTAACCACTTCCCCAAAAGAGAGTGTAAAATATTTTGTGTAAATAGAAAAAAGGAAGTCCCTTCTGTAGAATAGAGTTACCACAACACATTCACAGAAGAGAGGACTTCCCTATGAACGATTTTACTACAGAAATTCTAAAGACTCTAGCGAACAAAGGCGATTTGAATGAATTATTCCGTGTCCATTTGGAGAAAGCAGTCAATACGCTTCTCAAAACGGAGTTAACGGCTTTCCTAGATTACGAAAAGTATGATCGCATTGGTTTTAACACGGGTAATTCTCGTAACGGCTCCTATGACCGTACGGTCAAGACCGAGTATGGGGAACTTCATCTCCAGATTCCGCGCGACCGCAATGGTGAGTTCAAGCAACAGACTGTTCCTGCTTATAGACGGACGAATGACACGTTAGAGGAGACCGTCATTCACCTCTTCCGAAAAGGTATTACCATGTCGGAAATCGCAGACTTGATTGAGAAAATGTATGGGCATCACTACACGCCCCAAACCATGTCCAATATAACAAAATCATTTACAGAAGAGGTAACGGCGTTTAAAGGGCGGGAGCTTCATGACCGTTATGCTGCTATTTATATGGACGCAACGTATATTCCGTTAAAGCGGAAAACCGTCGCCAAGGAAGCTATTCATATCGCAGTTGGCATTCGCCCGGACGGATCAAAGGAAGTATTGAGCTATGCGATTGCACCGACTGAATCCATCACGATTTGGGAGGAAATTTTATTGGACCTTCAAGAGCGCGGTTTGAAAAATGTCCTCCTGTTCATCACGGATGGCTTAAAGGGGATGGTAGGAGCGATTAGTCGGTTCTATCCCAAAGCTCGTTTTCAACATTGTTGTGTACACGTTTCCCGTAATATCAGTCACAAAGTGCGTGTCGATGATCGTAAGGAAGTCTGTGATGATTTTAAAATGGTGTATCAAGCCTCATCTAAAGAGGTGGCGTTGGAAGCACGTGGTGCTTTTGCGGAAAAATGGAAAACCAGCTATCCAAAAGTGGTTGAATCGATTCTTTCGAACGATCACTTGCTCACTTTCTATGATTTCCCCTTTACCATACGCAAGAGTATTTATTCTACGAACTTGATTGAATCCTTTAATAAGCAAATCAAGAAATACAGCCACCGCAAGGAACAGTTCCAAAACGAAGAGGCGATGGAACGTTTCTTAGTCTCGTCTTTTGATACTTACAACCAAAAATTCCTAGGTCGCAGTCATAAAGGCTTTCAACAGGCCGAAGGCGAACTTGAACAAATGCTAAGCCAACTGATTGAGAATTAGAAACAATCTGCAGTAGGGAAGAATCATTTACACAAAATTATTGACGCTCCCGGTTAAATTCTATCATATATTATATTTTAATTATTTCGATAAATTTCTTATGCAAGATAATGTGTAAAATTATGCTATATTCTTCTAATGTGATACGTTTTTAAGGGACTTTTGTCAATAAAAAATGAAGAGTTGTGAAAAATTAGATAATGTTCATAAGGTTTTGAATTTATTCTCTGAATCTGTCATCAAATTATAGAGCCTATTTTATTAAGAAGTGTGGGTGTATTACTTTCTTATATACTATTATTGAATCCAATTTGTGTAAAATATCATACATAAATTGGGAATGGCGATTTCTGTTATATCCATGTTACTATGAATAGTGCAAAGACAAGCCGTTAGACAATTTATAAACTTTATTAGTAGTATAAAAATTGCTATAAATTAAGAAGTTTATGAAAATAAACTTCTTAATTTAACAAATATTTATTACAAATAATTTTGCTGACAAAGAAGACAATCCAGGAAACAACCAGCTCTGCATAATTTTTTAATCTAAAAATTTTTCAATTACTATGTAATCTAAGAAAAAGATAAAACAGTAAGAAACAGGAGAGACAGTTATGACTTCCAAACCTCATTATATTAATGAAGAATCGTATTTTTTATACTTTGAACAGAAATGTAATGATCTGGAATTTCGTGAAAAGTATCCGCTGATTATTAATAGAATAAATAAAATTTGCCAAGAAATTAAAGAATGTATTTACAGTTACGAAGGAAAAGACTTTTTTCGACTTCATGCTAAAGTTCTTGGTTTAGATGCTCAACTACAGATTATTTTATTTTTAGTTGAGACAGTAGAATCAGAATTTATTAAAAACTTAACTGAAAAAGACATTCTGGATTGCGCTCAGCAAGATTATCTTACATACATGAAAGAACAATGCGAATATTATCCCAGTGAAATTATGGATCACTCATTGTATTTTTCAGTATTATAATTATATTTTTTTGCTAATTCTCATGCAATTCCGCACAAAAAATCATTCTCTCAACTGATTGGGAAAATAATGATGAATTATAAAATTGTTTCTGATTCGTTATAATCAATTGTGAAAGCCAAAAATAGAATTTGTATGCATAGTATTTAGTCTTAATTATTTTGTAGTTTTACTGGTTTGATCAATCCTCTTAACTTAAGATTAATTAATCATTTAGTAGTTTCTTTCAGAATAAGGTTTTAATTGCAAATATAACAAAAAAACTATAGAAATGAATCTAGAAATATTACTCTGTTGATTTTCTATAATAAATATTAATATTGTATGAATTAGTAGTTCGAAATAAATCTTTACATTAAACATGTGTGGTATGAAGACTGATAATATGTAAAATACATAAATGAAATTCAAACGCCAACTGAATATTGATAACCAGAAGTGCTTAAATTTATGTGTTTCTGGCTTTTTCATTTTAGAAATTATTAAACAGGATTCGTTTGAAAAGAGTTTCAGGATAATAGGTTAGTCTATTAAATCATTAGCAAAGTATGCACGTTGGACGAAATTAGTAGATTAATCAACAGCGATTTTTTTATATAATGGTTATTTTGCTAAAACAAAAAATTACCAATTTTGTCTTTAATGCTTTAAGAGCAAAATATGCAATGATATACTAAAATAAATAACCTTAATGGAATAGACACTAAACGGAGACTCTAAAATATGACCAACCAACTAATCATAGAAGATCATCATTTCAAGAAAGGTGAGCTATCTAGCATAACGACGGCTTATATCGATCAGTACCCAGTCGTTTACATACTCTACAACCGAAATGAAAAGAAAAGACCTGTTGCGTACATTGGTCAAACGGTTCAAGTGAACAAACGGTTGAAGCAGCACTTGAATAACTCTAAGCGCAGAGAAATTAAAGAAGTACTGCTGATTGGTCATGAAAAATTCAATCAATCAGCGACCTACAATATCGAAACCAATTTGATCAATCACTTCATTGGGGATGAGCAGTTTCAGTTGCAAAATGTCAGTCAAACAAGACAGGTACAGATGCATCAGTATTATGAAAAAGAGTATTATGATGAAGTGGTCTTCCAAGAGTTATGGGAAGAATTGCAAAGGCGTCAATTGGCGTAGCACTCAATCGATACGATTCGCAACAAAGATGTATATAAATTATCCCCTTTTAAAGAACTGACGCCAGAACAGTTAGATATAAAACTTGAAATCATTGAGTACTGTAAACAAGCGATTCAGCAGGATGAAACACAAAAAGTCTTGATGATTGAAGGAGAAGCTGGAACGGGAAAGAGCGTCTTATTAGCATCTCTCTATAACACCCTTCAAGACTATACAAAATCAGAGCCTGTATTCAAAGGCACCGATAACTATTTGTTGGTCAACCATTCAGAAATGTTAAAAACCTATCATACAGTGGCAGAAAGTTTACTAAATTTAAAAAAGAATCATATGTTAAAGCCAACTTCCTTTATTAATAAAACAGATAATCAGAAGTTGCACCCAGACATCGTTATTGTGGATGAGGCCCATTTCCTTTTAACGAAGAAAGACAGCTATAACAGTTTTCACTATGAAAACCAACTAGAAGAGATTATCAAGCGAGCAAAAATTACGATTTGTATTTTTGATCCGAAGCAAGTATTGAAAATCAAAAGTTACTAGGATCAGGACAAACTGGATCAGTTTCAGAAAAGGTACAATGCTTCTCGTTTTAAGCTAAAAGATCAATTAAGAATGAAAAGTAGTCCCCAAATTATTCAATGGATCGATGATATCGTAGAAAAACGTGTAACACCGATTCCAGAATCAACAGCATCTTTTGAGCTTCAGATTATGGAAACCCATGATGCGTTGAAGAATAAAATCTTTTCTCTCGATAAAAAGGAAGGTCTGTCACGGATCATCTTAACATTCGATTATGTTCATAAGAAAGACGGAGCTTCTTATCTTGTAGACCCTGGTGGGATCAACCTGCCATGGAATACGACCGACACGAAGCGAACATGGGCGGAGCGACCAGATACAATCAGTGAAGTCGGATCAATCTACACCGTCCAAGGGTTTGATTTAAACAATGTAGGAGTCGTCATTGGCCCTTCCGTTGATTACGATCCAGAGACCGACCAGCTTGTCATCGATATTGATAAATATGAGGACAAAGGGGCGTTTACGGGACGTGACGATATGAACCAAGAATTGACGAAGAAAGCCAAAGAAATGATCATCCTTAATTCATTGAATGTATTAATGAAACGAGCAATCAAAGGGCTTTACATCTATGCAATCAATCCCAATCTCCGCCAAAAACTCTTAACCCTACAAAACGAAAGGAGCCAATCCAACCATGCAAAACCAACCCTCTTCAATGGAACGGATCAATAAATTCCGAGATGATCGCAATTGGCGACAATTTCATAATGAAAAAGATCTAGCTATTTCTATCTCCATCGAAGCCGCCGAATTGTTGGAGATTTTTCAATGGAAAACACCTGAAGAAGCCACTCAAGATTTCGAACATCTAAAAGAAGAAATTGCCGATGTTCTGATTTATTCCTATATGCTGGCAGACAATTTGGGGCTTGATATTGATGGGATCATCAAAGAAAAGCTAGAAAAAAACAACATGAAGTATCCGGTGAGAGAAAGTAAAGATTCGAAAAAGAAGTATAATGAATTGTAACAAAAAGAAGCAAGGACGCTGCAAGTTCTTGCTTCTTTTTTTTGATGGAATAGGAGCAACAAGGGTTTTCTGAATTCATCAGTGATTGGTTACGAACGTAAAAAATCTGTCATAATAGAAAAAGTTGAAGATAACTTCAAATTGGTTACAATTTTTCGGAAATATGAAGTTAACTTCAAATAAGCCCAATTTTTTATAAAAAATGAAGTTAGACCTACTGTCTGCTAGAGCAAAAACAAGATTATCCTATCCGAAAATGAAGAAAAGATCATCGGGAAAAAATCGGCAACAATGAGAGGCGTTTTCTATCAAAAATATTTCTCCCCAAAAACCTAAAAAACCTATTGCCCCCCGAGCCCACTTACTGTATAGTAAACAAGAATATTTCATGAAAATAACCAAAAACAACTAATTACAAAGACTTTGTTATTGAAAATTGCGCTTAAACGATGCCGCAAACGGAATGTAAGAAGGAGAAAACAATGACGTATCTAACAAACAATCTTGTGAATTGCATGATCACTTTAGGGTTTATCTTCATCCATCTATCTTCAAATGTTATCTCATCCAGAAAACTAAACGTGCAATACATGAGCTCCTTTGCCGCTGGGGTAGGGATCTCCTATGCGATCGTTCATCTATTGCCCCATTTGGCGTATTTTCAAACGGTGTTGATCGATGAATTTGGCTGGGATTCGGGGATTTTTTATAGTCATGGGGTCTATGGCATCGTTTTGTTTGGCTTAGTCTTCAGTTACGTGATCTACAAAATCGATGAGCGGACGTTTATGGTGTTAGAAAAGAAAGACATCACCAGTGCCAAAAACGCCTTTTTTTGGTCGGATATCGCTTTTCATGTGATTTACAACATTATGATCGGCTATATCGTGATTGCCAATACGCTATCAGAGCGTTTTTACATTTTGACCTACTTTATTGCTTTTGGTTTGCATTTTCTTATGAACGATTGGCTGCTCTATCACCATCATGGTGCCCTCTATAACAAATATGGCCGTTTTGTGCTTTCCTTCAGTATTTTCGCGGGAGCTGCGTTCTCCCTCTTTGTTTCATTGCCCTACTATTTGGTGGTCATCATTGAAGCCTTGATCACCGGCGCTTTGCTGGTGAATATCATCAAATTTGAGTTACCCAATGAAGGAGAAGGCAGTATTCGTGGGCTATTGGTAGGCACGATCTGCTCTGGAATTTTATTTGTATTTGTCTAACGCGAAAAGGAGGACTGAATCATGGATGATTCGGTCCTCCTTTTTTTATAAATACGCAAAGCAACAGATAATTCTATATGAATCGAAAAAAATCACAACAGTTTTTATATTTTTGACCATTATTTATAATTTTATTGCGATGTTCGCTTGCTTTTCCAAAAGACATTCTATAGAATGTAAGCGAATAGAAACCAAAAAAATAGGCACCCCGTAATTCTGTTGGCGCAGACTTACGAGGCCCTGATCAGTCACTTCTCTAAACAGGATGACCAATCAAGTTGCCATAGTTGATCCCTAAAGGCTCAACGTGTTTATTGTACCGAAAATCTCGCGGTTTTTCTAGTGATTCCAGCGATTTTATCGGAAAAAAACGCGGGAAGCTGGAGGTTTATTTTGCTGTGTCAAGTCATTGGACATTTCCTGTCTGATGACTTTTTTTGCGTGTGTTTCGTTTCTTATTGGCGCCGATAAGAAAGGACCTACGCCTTTCTAGTGACGATTAGAAAGAAGTCGATTACACCTGACGAGGTGAGACAGACAGTAATGTCCACGGTATAGAAGAGGAGATAGCAATGATGAAATCTCACTTTGTGTTGTCCCTCAGTCTATAAGGAACAAGTGTGACAGCAGACGAACTAGGGTCAGCTTTATCCACTAGAAGCACGTAACTTGCCTAGGTTTCTATTCTTCAAAAAAGAAGGTTGCTTTCTTTACCATGGCAAGCGGGTTCATCCCTTTGAATCCGCTTACCTTCAAGAAGTGAAATATTAAATAGAAAAGAAGGTCTTTTTATGAAAAAAATGCACCATTATCTTTTATTGCTCATCGCAATGCTCGTATTGGGCGGATGTACGGAGATGAACCAAACGAAAACCTCCGATACAACAATCAATACAAGTGAACAAACAGAACAAAGTATAGCATCAGCAACTGCAGAAGAACAAACGGAAGATGGGTTTAGCACTTTAGAAAACAATAACCCAACACAAGAACGAATCGATTATTTGTTAGATAAGGCAATGTATTATTATTGGCACGGGGGAGACCTCAAGGAAAATGAACGTGAGGTTTTTGCTGGATTGACCCTTAAAGGGGATCAAGAAGTACGTGAGGAACTGCTGAAGCAAGTGATCCGCCTAGATCCAGTCACCACCGATTATCGACGATCATTAGCCAGCACAAAAGTGATCAATAATAAACTTGATGAAGCAGTGGCGATTTTCAAAAGTGTGGTTGAGCAAGAACCGGAAAACTATCAAGCACTTGTTCAGTATTACGTATATGCAGGTTTATTAGAAGGCTCTTTTGATGAAACAGTATATAAGAAAATGGAAACTTTAAATAAAGCCCAAACAGAAAAATTCAAAGATGGATTTGAACGCATAGAAGCGGTACGCAAGCAAGAAGTGCCGACTGCGATCAAAGAATACGAAGAAAATCACTTATTTATTTTACTCGGTTATGCCTTAGATGATGAAGGGCAAATGCAGGAAACGTTGATCAATCGCTTAGAGCATGCATTGAAACTTTTGGAGAAAAATCCTACAGCGAAAATCATTGTGACAGGAGGCGTTCCGAAGAAAGAGAATACGGAAGCAAAACTGATGCACCAATGGTTGATTGAAAATGGCATTGACGAGAAGCGAATTATTCAAGAAGCATTGGCAACAGATACGATTGAAAATGCCTTATTTTCAATTGATTTAGCAAATGAGCTTGATTTCAGTAATAAAATCACAGTGATTAGTTCTGCGAGTCATGTCCGCCGCGGAAAAGTTTTGTTTGAAACTGCGGATCGTATTATCAATGGTCAGCTGCATCCACAAGGAAAGCCTAAATACGAGATAGACATCATTGGTGAACCAGATAATGAAGAGCTGATCAAAACCTCAACGGAACAAGAGCGCCTTGTGATGACTATTTTTAATACTTTTGCAATTAGGGAAGGTGAGCGATTGAAATAGAAGGGGTGTATCGAAAAAAGAATGAATAGACAAAAAGCATTCAGGAATTGACTTCTTGAATGCTTTTTGTCTATTCACCTATCAAAAAAAGGTCTTTTCTTTGATTTCTACTTTCTCTCATGTGAAATCACCGTTAAAACGATGCCGAATCAGCAAAAATTCTGCAAATAAAATTATTTGTGTTATATTTGAAGGGCATCTGTTCATTTTTTTAATAATCGTTTATTTTTGATCGCGTATAGTGAGAAAAATAAACGATGCGATGGCTATTTTTTTCGCTTTAATTGATCAGCTGGGGCAGGTTTGTCCAAATAAAACCCTTGTTGAAGAAAAATCTCTTCTTCAAGTAGGTACTCATGGATATCCGAGGTTTCGACCCCTTCGACAATAAATTGGATTTTACGATTGCTGGCGATATTTCGCCAGAAGTCGATCAAAAAGAAAATCTCTTTTTGGGACAGGACTCGCAACGAGATAGGCGAAAATTTGATCACATCGATTTTATCCAGCATCGGTGCAATATTTGTCAGTGAATGAATGCCTGTCCCTACATCATCCAATGCGACAGAAAAGCGCATCTTTTTTATTTGGTTGATTTTGTTCATAAGATAGGACTTGGGATCACAGGCGATAGAAGGTTCTGTATCGTCTTCGGTGATCTCGATCAAAATACGATCATGGTAGGGAGCTAAATCAGCTAACATCAAAAAGGTTTCTGGGTAGCTGAGTTGTTGCGGGTGGATATTGAGACTGATTTTTGTTTCTTCGTTCGGATGAAGCAAGCTGAAAATTTCATTTCGATACCACTGCAGTAAACGAGTATGTAATTTTTTGTATTTGATCACTTGCTGGAAGAAGGAAAGGGGAAACCTATTTCTTTCGGTACTTCTCAATAATAATTCGTAGCCAATCACTTTCTGACTATCTGCTTTCATTTGAAAGATAGGCTGAGCATCAAAATATAATTGGGGAAATATCGATAAGAGTTCTTGTTCTATTTTCTCAGACATTGGTTTCTGCTCCTTTCTGGGGTCGCTTTATTTTTGGTTTCATGAAGTGCAGGAAAAAAGCTTATCTCGTGCGCTGCATCGTTAAAGAATCGAGCCTTTCAAAATCATGGGCGAACGATTTTAAAGAAAAATCTATGAAAGAAAGAAGGAGTAGTGTGTTTGTCCATCTGATTTATGCTGCGATCTATTCTGTGTTAGTCGTGAGCTTGCTCATTTCGTATGATTTGTTTATCAAGAACTTCAAAGAATTGAATTTACGCCTGTCGTTTAAAATTCTTATTGGTATTGTTTTGTTTATTTCGCAAGTCTACTTTATTATATCATTTTCTTTGAACAGTATCGGTTATGTTGCGTATGAATATACGATTCCAATCTTTATTTATTATTTTGGCATTCTCAAAGAAAAAATCTATCTGGTTGGGTTAGTACCCGTCATTTTGCTGACCTTTTTTGCATTGATCAATAAATTTGAATGGGAAGCCATGCTCTTTATTATCGGATTAAATTACATCATTTTAATCGTTACGGGCTTATTAAAGAAAAGATTTTATGGACAACCAAATCACACGGCATTTTACCTATTTTCGATTTTCGTTACGGTTGTCTCGCCGATGCTCAACGCCTTGCTTTTTTATCGCCGCGAAATTAGCGTTTGGGATGTAGTGTCTTTAGGCATTGGATCTGTGGGGATCGTTTCTTTATGGAAGTATTATTTGCAGAATCAAAAAAATTTCCTGGAAAAAATTAACACAAAAATCATTGAACGCAATTATGATGAGTTGACCAAGGTGAAAAATTTCCGCAGTCTGAACGAGGATATTTCAAAGCTGGCGCTACCTGAGAAGGACCAGCTCGTCGTGGTGATGATGGATTTAGATCATTTTAAGCGCATCAATGATCACCATGGACATCAAATCGGCAATCAAGCCCTATCCTTCTTTTCGGAAAAACTGATGACGTTTCTCTACCAGAAAAGTCCTTCCCATTTAGTCGAAGTCTATCGATATGGCGGCGAAGAATTTTTAGTCCTATTTAAAGAGAATACTTCTGATGCTGTGAAAAAAATTATTGAAGAATTCCATTTGTTTTTAAGCAATGAACAGTTGAAATTAGAAACCGCCCAACTGACCCTTTACTTTTCGGCAGGGATTTCAGAAGCAGCCTCTGCGTTAGACATTTCAGAAACCTTTTACCAAGCAGATCAAGCATTGTACGAAGCCAAAAGGAAGGGCAGAAACCGCACGATTATTTTTTCTTGAGACGTTTGCTTTTCTAAAGAAGGTTTCACAGTCTTTTCTCAAGTAGATCAGGTGTTGTAAAAAACCAAAAGGAAAGACAAGGTCGTATGATTTTTTTAGACGAATGCTTTTCAGAAGAAGTTTTAATAGAAAGACAAGGTTCGCAGGCTTCTTTGTCCAGCGTCGTAGCTTTTTCAAAAGGAAGAGAGGAAGCAATCTGGTAAGTATAACGGTTTACCGATTATCTTGAGAGGTTAATTGAAGGGAAAAAACAAGTAGAGTGCTTTTTAAGAAGTGGGAAGAAACCACTTCTTTTTTTGCACCAAGCATTGGGCAGTCGCGCTTGGCAGCATCGACTTGGTTTTCTGGCGTGTTTACAGTCTTTAAAAGCAATGGTATATTTATTTGATAAGTAAATAAAATTATTTTGTACCTGTGTGTAACGATTACTGACTAAGGAGACTTCCCTATGAAACCAATTCGACGAATACTGTACCAAAGTGTTTTGTACGTAGCTATTCCTTTGATCGTGAGTCTACTGATTGGTTACCTAGCCAAATGCTCACTCCTGATTCCTGCATCCATTATTTATGGCGTTCTTTTAGTGTTTATGATCCCTTCCGACAGCTTTTTATCAAGCAGCGTG
This sequence comes from Enterococcus sp. DIV1279b, assembly GCF_050531515.1. Lineage (NCBI taxonomy): Bacteria > Bacillati > Bacillota > Bacilli > Lactobacillales > Enterococcaceae > Enterococcus > Enterococcus sp. DIV1279b. The sequence goes on from NZ_CP172891.1 coordinate 579,589, forward strand.
GACTACCAAACGAGAAGCATGAATCCAAGTTTTCGTCCTCCGCCATTAAAGAGAAGGTTTGAAAGTGCGCCAGAGATGATCAATTTCCTCTTCGTTTTAACGGCACTGGTTTTGTGTTTGCTGCTCTTATTGGTTGGGTAAAGGGAATTCATAGAAATCATGTACTAAGAAGAATGACAAAAAGAAGAGGAGAACAGCGATGAAATTACTCAAACAAATCAATTTGATGGATGATAAAAAAACAATAAAGAGATTGAATCTCGCGGCGATCCCTAGTTTTATTTTTTTCTATGTGTTCTTTACACTCTTTGTCTTAGGTGGTCATGGGTCAAATGCTGAAACTTCGTTTGTTTTCGATCTTTTGATCTTAATGGTTGCGTATTTTATTCTCATCATTATTCATGAATTGATCCATGGTGTCTTCTTCAAGCTTTTTGACCCCAAAGGGAAGGTAAAGTTTGGGTTCAAAAATGGCGTAGCATATGCTACGAGTCCCCATTCCTTTTATTCAAAAGGGAAATTTGCCATCATTTTATTGGCGCCATTCCTTGGCATTTCTGTGGGACTCTTTCTATTTTATTTATTTGGCTGGTTGACGGCATCTCTTTTTATCTTGATTGCTGCCGCACATGCCGCTTCTTGTGTGGGAGACTTTTACTTTCTTTTTCTGATTGTTAAAGCACCAGCGAACAGTTGTGTAGAAGATACTGAAGTGGGGCTGAATATTTATCAAGGAGAGTAGTTTATTTTTCAATTGATCTTGGCAAAATCAAAGAGCAAGAAAATGTATGCTAGAAAATCTCTTACAAAAAAACAAACACCTCAAAAGTGTTTGTTTTTTTATAGGACTGTTTATAAAAAACGTATATAGCAAGAAGACTGTTCGGTCGACAAAAAGAAAACTTGTTTTAAACGATCGTTTTCTTATTAGCGCTTTACCGATACAACGGTAAGCTGCCAGCGACTTTATTGATACTCTTTTTCTTGCCTTTTAAACAAAGGCCGAAATAAGCCAGTGTTTCTGTGGGAATTGTCTCAAGCGTCTGACGGTATTGCTCATAAGAATTGGTGGTCTGAGCAACGTCGGAAAAATCAATGATGGTTACTTCTGGATCTGCTTGTTGACTGATCGATTCACGAATGGTCTGCAACTGTTCCTTGTTCGTTTTTAAGATAGGAATGGGGAAGTTGACAATGCCAAGGTGTTTTCTGCCCGTCGAATCGTAAATATCTTCTCCGATTCCTTCGGGAAACAATTTGCCTAAGGTTGCGCCTAAAATTGCTGCAGTATTTGCAACTAAGCCAATCGGTAATTGTTCATCGATAATCATGACACATTTTTCTTGGTTATTCATACGTTCTCACTCCATCTTCTTGGTAAATTGTTTGGTAAGCTTTCGGGGTGACCCCAATCAAGCTTTTAAAGATACGGGTAAAATGACTTTGGTCACTAAAACCTGACAGAAAAGCGACTTCTGCAATTGCTTCTTGTGCTTCTAGTCTTTTCTTGGCAGCACTGATGCGCACCGTACTTAAATATTGAAACGGCGACAGCCCATACGCTTTGGTAAACTGCCGAATCAAGACGTACTGATTCATTCCAAGAACGTCACTTAATTCACTCAAGGACAATTTTTCGGCATAATGTTGATCGATATAGGCTTTTGCCGTTGCGGCTTTATTTGACACCGGGTCCGTTTGTTCGTGGGTGAAATCCGCATACTGAACAAGCAGGTCGTGAAGCAGACAAGTAAAGCGTTCTTGCTTTTCAAACTCATCACCGTGATCCGACAGCAACAGCTGGTGCACTGCATGAAATTCCTCTTTTTCTTTCACTTGGCGAATGACCGGTTCAGGAAAGTGGGGCGTCAATTGAGTGTTAAAAATTTTTTGTACTTGTACCGCCATGTTCTCCGGGGTTAAGTGGATATTGCGGTAAACCAGCTTTTCCTCCGTGAGTTGCTGGCAGCGGTGGGCAGCCTTTGGCGGAATCAAAATCAAGTCGCCTGCTTCAACGATATAGCAGGTGTTTTGACAGGTGAATTGACGCGTCCCGGCTTCCATCAAGCCAATCACATAATATTCGTGCCAATGGTTAGGAAACTCCTGCTGGATGCCGTTAAATAACAAAGCTTCTACACCAAGGGTGCTATCTTGAATGATTTTTCGTTCATTTCTCATCTGCATTCTCCTTTTTGTTACTATAACAAAAGTGGTTTTTGGTGAATAGAATGATATTGACTTTTGACTATTTTTCTTGATGGAAGGCACTTGATTGGGAATGAGAAAAAGGGCTAGAGAAGTCGGGAAAGAGCGGATCAGCCTTGAAGAAAGAACAGCAGGTTATTTTGACGATTCTATGGAATGAATCAAAACAAATGGACCATGCGCCGTGAAAAAAATAATGATAAATCCTTGGCATTTGAAAGTTTTATTGATGGAAGTATGGTACCATTTGACTGCAGTAAAGTTTGTGACGGTGGCTATCTTTGAAAGGTGGTGGTGCTTATGAATGTAAGTACTAACTCTTCAGAAAGGAGAAGCCTTTTTGTCCACAGCGGAAGCAATCGGGCTAATGATCAGTTTTGGTACATTTACCGCCATGCTGATCTTTGGTATCCGAGCCGCAGTGAAAAATGACAAAAAAAAATAACCGTCAACTTTAACAGGGAAACGGTTATTTTTTAAATAATAAAAAACTGTTGCCTTCTTAAAAGGTGCGAAAGAGGAGTTGGTGACGCAACTCCTTTTTATATGGAGCGTGTAACAAAATTGCAAAATCTGTTCAACGGATTGCTGATTTTTTAGACAGCTACTGATAGGTCTTTAAGGAGTCCTTTACAATACGCAATCCTTTTTCTAACACCTCTAAATGATTTGATGACAGGGACAATCGAATAAATGGGTCCATTTGCTTTTGGGTCGTAAAACGATTGGAATGATAGATGCGCACGCCCTTTGCCAAATAGTCTTGTTCAATATCGAATTGAGCAACATCTGAGCGAATCGGTAAATGACGATAATAGGGATAGACTGCTGGTTTTGATTGACAGTCAAAGACAGCATCAAAAAGTGCATTCGCTTGTTTCGTAAGAGCAAATTTTTGATGAAGAATGGTTTGCGCCACTTCACTGTTCAAAACCTCGGTAACGATCTCTGCCTCCAAAGGTGAGGTTTTTACATTGATCGTGAAAATGGCCTGTTCGATTTTCCCTCGGACCGCTTCTGGAAAAACAAGATAAGCGATCCGCAGTCCCGAACAGATAAATTTGGTCATTCCAGAAAGATAAATGACTTGTTGAGGGAGCAGCGCTTGAAAGGGAGCGATCACTTTATTTTGTTGATACGTCGTTAAAAAAGAATGAATATCATCTTCGATCACCCACAATGATTCTTCTTCGATAATTGTTGCGAGTGCTTTTCGTCTGGACTCGGTGATTTGAAAACCAATCGGATTATTGCAAGAAGGCATCACGAAGAGTCCGTGTATTTTTTTCTTGCGGCATTCTTGTGCAAGTACTTCCGGACGCATTCCTTCCTGATCGTAATCGATAGGAACAATTTCTAAATGGAAGAGGTGTGCCAACTCAATAAAATTTGAGTACGTGTAACGATCAACTGCGATCCGATCTCCTGGAGAAAATAAAGCTGCCAAGGCAATCGCTAAGCCGTTTTGTACACCAGAAACAATCGCAGTCGTGTCTTTGTCTGCTTTGACCCCTTGCGTCCTTAACCAGTTGCTGGCGGTCGTCAATTGATAATCGGATCCTTGAGGTTCTCGATAATTCATGATCCCAACAATATTTGAATGATTGACGACTTTTTGAATCGTGGGCAGTATCAAGGAATTGCATTCTTCAAAGGAACTGACGAGTCCCAGATCAATGATGTGCGTTGCCACATTGCTGGTAGAAATAGAGATCGAGTCGAATGCATTGGCAGAAACATAAGTGCCGCTGCCAATCTGGCTATAGAGAATTCCTTTCTCGACACCATATCTATAGGCTTGACCAATCGTAGTGAAATTAAGATCTAAGAAATCTGCTAACTCTCTTTGAGAGGGTAAGCGGGTATTTTTGGCGAGCTTGCCAGAGAGGATATCTTCTTCTAAGCGCTTGATCAAGGAACGATAAAAGGGACGGGTAAGCTGCGTTTTGTCTGGGCGCCAACTAAGGGCATAATCTTCATAAGAATTGATGGGCATAAGAACACCTCCTAAATTGTATTCCATACAATTATATCATTGATTGTATGAATTGCTGAGAGTAGGATATTGAAAAAAGGAGGAATTTTTATGGAGATTATAACAGAAGAAGAGATTTTACGTGAACTGACATTTCCTGAAGCCATTTCGGCTATGAAAAACTGCTTTCGTGATTTTGAGCAGCAAGCTGTTTCTCAATGGCAAAGAGCGGTATTGCCGTTGCCAGACCAAAAGCAAGGAAATCTCTTTGCTTTAATGCCCGCTTACTTAGGTCCGAACCGAGTGTATGGCGCAAAAATCATGTCCTTTTTCCCAGAGAACGGAACGTTACAGCTGCCGACTCATTTAGGACAAATTCTTTTGCTTGATAGTCAGAATGGGGCGCCACTCACGTTAATGGATGCGAATAGTATTACTTGGATTCGCACGGCAGCAGTATCAGCAGTAGCGACGAATTATTTAGCAAAGAAAGAAGCGACCAAATTGTCACTAATTGGTGCGGGACATCAAGCTTCCTCCCATCTACAAGCGATGCTGACTATTCGTCCGATCCACACTGTATTTGTTTATGATCTAGATAAAAGAAAACTAGCGAACTTTGTTGAATCAGTCAAGAAAACTTATCCGCAGCTGCAGGTTATTGCCTGTAAACATCTGATGGAAGCGACACGTGAGACCGATATTATTTGTACCTTAACACCTAGCAAGCAGGCGTTTTTGGATAAAGATATGGTTTCACCTGGCACTCATATCAATGCGATCGGAACCTTTACCCCAGAAACACGGGAACTCACCAGTGATTTAGTGGCTTCGGCTAGTGTATATGTGGATGATTATCAAGCAACACTGCAAGAAAGCGGCGATCTTCTGATTCCAATCGCAGAACAATCCTTTCATCCTGCTGCTATCAAAGGGTTGTTAGGGGAATTAGTTACTCATAAATGTCACGGACGAGAGACAAAACAAGAATGCACGGTTTTTGATGCGGTGGGACTCGCAGTAGAAGATCTCTATTGCGCAGAGTACGTATACAACAAACGAAAGGGAGTAGGAAAATGAACTTAGCGTATTACGTAGTAGATGCTTTTGCCACAAAGGTTTTTGAAGGAAATCCAGCGGCCGTTTTTATTTTACCAGAGTGGCTGCCAGAAAATCTGATGCAGAAAATCGCGATCGAAAACAATTTATCGGAAACAGCCTTCGCCGTAAAAGAAACAGACTCTTATAGCCTTCGCTGGTTTACACCGGATCGTGAAATTGATCTTTGCGGACATGCAACGTTGGCAACAGCGTTTGTGCTGTTTCATTATTATGAACCTCAACGAACTTCTATCGTTTTCCAAACAAAATATAGCGGACAGCTGCGGGTGACGAAGGAAGGGGAGCTTTTATCACTGGATTTTCCAGCGATTCTCCCAGAAAAAACGGCGATATTGCCTGTATATGAAGAAGCGATCGGTGCCAAAATCAACGAGGCTTACTTGGCAAGAGATCTTTTCTTTGTGTTGGATAATGAAACCCAGATTCAACAGTTAACACCTAATTTTTCTTTCATAAAAACCTTTGAGCAAGGGGTCGGTGTGATCGTGACAGCTCCTGGGGAAACGGTCGATTTTGTTTCTCGAACCTTCTTTCCTAAGTTGACGATTGATGAAGATCCTGTTTGCGGATCGGCTCATTCGAACCTGATCCCCTATTGGAGCAGCCGATTGAACAAGACCCAAATGACCGCAAAGCAACTCTCTGCACGAGGAGGATTTCTTGAGTGTACCTTAGCAGATGAACGGGTGATCATTGGCGGAAAAGGTGTGCTTTATGCGAAAGGAACCTGTTTCTTATAAGCAATCTAGATTTCATTTTCCTAGAGTTTAGTCCACTTTTGCCATCTGTTTCTATTACTTATCACTTTTGAAAGGCGAATCATCAAGCTGATTCGCCTTTTTTGCGTTAAAAAACAAATAATGGTCTTCGCATATCCTCTTTTTATGTAAAAATGGTATGGTAATCCTTGAAATCACCTCTTCGGTCCATCGTTTAAAAAAAACGGAGTTTCAGTTGTACCGAGAAATGATGGCGATTTCATTTTGTGCAAGCTATAGTTTAGGTGGGGGTAGCAAATATGATTCATTTCAAATTGACGTATCTGTTTTCAGAACCAAATGTTGAGGCGTTTCTTGATTTGACGAAGTGGAGGGATGAGGATTTTTTGGCGGAGATTGCCAAAATCAATCAAATCACTGAACAGCGGTTGAATCAACGAATCATGATTCATGAGGGAGAAGTTTTGATTCCTTCACTGATTCAACGAAAATGGCCGGAAATTCTTTTCGATGTCCAGAAGAATACGTTATTTTTTTCGGAAGAAGAGCGGCGGTCCATGATTTATCTTCTGACTTTTTCAGCAGTGAAAGATTTATCCGTCTATCAGTTTCAAGAGCTGTTCTATGTCAGTAAAAATACGATTTTGAAGGATGTAAAGGGGATCAGAGAGGAACTTGCAGCTTTCAAGATTCAACTATTGTACTCTCGAAAATATGGCTTTTATCTAGAGGGAGAGGAATATCAGATTCGCGCTCTTGCCTTTCGAAAGGTCAGCACGTTATCCAATACGAAAAACGGGAACTTGCTCTTATTTGAGGGAATCTATGAGCAGGATAAAACGATCTATGTTCAAATCAGAGATCGTTTGTCCGCAACACTGACTGATTTCAATCTGGTGATCGTTCCGAGTCGCTTCGAAGAAATGCTTTATTTTCTTAATTATCTATCCTTTCGGATGGCAGAAACGGCTGTTTCTTTAGCGGAGACAGAAATACCGCTGCTCCAGTCGCTGCATGTCCATCAAGTCAGTCAGCAGTTTTTAGCAGAATTTCCTGACATCAAAGATCGGAAAACAGAAGAACTTTATGTAACGATCCTGTTGAAAACGATTCTGCAAGGAGATATCGAAGATACTTCATTAGAGTTTTTATTGGAATGTGCCAGTAAGATCATTCATGAAATGGAACGGCTGGCAGCTATCGAGTTTGTGGACTATCGCACCCTTTTGATGAACACATTTTATCATCTTGTCCCAGCGTATTTTCGAATCCGCTACGGTTTTCCACTGGAGAATGTACTGATTGAAGAAATCAAGCTGCAATACAATGAGTTGTTTGAACTGACGAGACGAGCACTGGGTTCTTTAGAAGACCTAGTCGGCACGATCCCTGATGAAGAAATCGGTTATTTTACGATTTTGTTTGGTGGAGAAATCAGTAAACAAAAGGCCAAACGTGATTACTTCCAACTGAATGCATTAGTCGTTTGTCCCAGTGGCATCAGTTCATCCTTGATTTTGGAATCAGAATTAAAGGAACTGTTTCCCCAGATCCATTTTTTGCCGGCTCGTTCGATCGAAGAGTATGAAAATGTTCGGTTTAATGAAGAGATTGATCTTATTTTTTCCAGTGCGCCGATCAAAACCAAACGACCCTGTTATGTGATCAATCCGATTATGACACCCATTGAGAAGGATGAACTGGTTAAAAACGTACAAGCGGCATTTTTCCCTTCAAAAAATGGATTGCATTCCATTGACGATGTGTTAGAAGTGATTTTGCCCTATGTTGATTTAAAAGCAGGAATCAGTAAGCAAAAGCTGAGAAAAATTTTGCAAAGAAAAATCAATCGAGAATTGAATAGAAGGGAAGACCAACGTCCGATGTTATCAGATTTATTAACAGCAGAAACCATCCAATTTACCGAGGTGCCGCTGACTTGGCAAGAAGCCATTCGAGCAGCTGCTGCGCCATTAAAAAAGACCAATAAAATTGAGGAGCAGTATATTACCGCCATGATCAATAAAGTGGTGGATCACGGTCCTTTTATCCATATTGGAAAAGGCATCGCTTTGCCTCATGCACGTCCAGAAGATGGGGTCAATGCCATCGGGATGTCGTTATTAAAAGTCAAAGAACCAGTGCTTTTGAATGATGATCCGCAACACCCCATTCACGTGTTTATATGTTTGGCGGCGGTTGACAATGAACTCCATCTAAAAGCGTTAGCGAGTTTGACTAAAATTTTGTCGAATAATGAAAAACTAACTGCGTTACTTTCCGCAACCAATGCGGATCAAATAATTGAAGTGATTAGAGAAGGAGAAGATGAAAAATGAAATTTGCAGCAGTGTGTGGGTCAGGATTAGGATCAAGTTTTATGGTGGAGATGAATATCAATTCTGTTTTAAATGAATTGGGTGTCTCAGGCGTGGAAGTGTCCCATTATGATTTAGGAAGTGCCGCACCCGATATGGCGGATGTTTTCTTCGTTGGCGGCGATTTAGCCGATAGTGCGCAGCATCTAGGTGAGATCGTAGTTTTAGACAGTATTATCGATCTCGATGAATTGAAGCAAAAGGTTCAAGCCGTTTGTCAGGAAAAAGGATTATTATAAAAAGGAGTAGACAGTCATGAACGAATTTTTAGATATTCTTGTTGATATCGCCAGTACCCCAGCGATCTTAGTTGCGCTGATCGCTGTTTTGGGGAATGTGCTGCAGAAAAAAGACATTGCCACGATCGTCAAAGGGGGGATCAAAACCTTTGTTGGGTTTCTCGTGGTCACTGCCGGGGCTGGGGTGATCTAAAGCTCTCTGGCGCCATTTGGGGAGATGTTCCAAGCAGCCTTTAACATGCAAGGGGTCGTACCAAATAACGAAGCGATCGTTGCGCTAGCGTTGACGACTTACGGCACCTATACCGCACTTATTATGTTAGCAGGAATGGCCTTCAATATTTTGATTGCCCGTATCACTCGCTTTAAATACATTTATTTGACTGGGCATGCCACGTTGTATATGGCTTGCATGATTGCGGTGATTTTGAGCGTTACTGGAATGAATACTTTTAATCTAGTTTTATTTGGCGGCTTAGCGTTAGGGATCTGTAACACGATTTTCCCAGCGATCGCACAACCGTTTACTCGAGAAATTACTAAAAATGATTCCGTCGCATTGGGGCATACGGGGAACTTCGGCTACGCATTGAGCGGGTTGATTGGGAAATACGTCGGCAATAAGGAAAAATCTACCGAAGACATCAATTTTCCGAAAGGTCTGTCTTTCTTGCGGGATTCTACTGTTAGTATCACGATTACGATGGCGGTTGTATACGTGATCGTAGCAATTTTTGCTGGGAGTGAATTTATTACGGAAAATCTTAGCAATGGCACGAACTCGATCATTTATTCGTTGCAGCAAGCAGGTTCGTTTGCCGCTGGTGTCTTTGTGATTTTAGCTGGTGTCCGTCTGATTTTGGCAGAAATCGTACCAGCCTTTAAAGGGATTTCTGAAAAGCTTGTTCCTAATGCGATTCCTGCATTGGATTGTCCAATCGTCTTTCCTTATGCGCCAAATGCTGTTCTGATTGGTTTTCTAACCAGTTTTGTCGGAGGGATCGTTAGTTTGATCATCATGGTCTTCACAGGAACAACCGTTATTATTCCAGGTGTCGTGCCCCATTTCTTCTGCGGCGCTACAGCAGGTGTTTACGGCAATGCAACGGGTGGTGTGCGAGGCGCCGTCATTGGGTCCTTTATTCATGGAATCATTATCAGCTTCATGCCGATCTTGTTGATGCCAGTCATGGGCGATCTTGGGTTCCAAGGATCAACTTTCTCTGATACTGACTATGGGGTTGCAGGGATCTTCCTAGGAAACTTAGCCAATATGGGCGGTCAAATCGCCATCTTCTCAGGGATAATTGCGGTAGTCGCGGTCTTGATCGGATTGACGATTCTCAAGAAAAACAGTCGGGCAAAATCTGTTTCTGAATAAATAGAGGATGGAGGGATAAATAGTGGCAATCAGTGAACAAAAATGCCACGAGCTCGAAGAATTAGCGGCAAAGATTCGTTTAGATACCCTTTGCAGCATCAAGAAAATGGGGCAAGGCCATCTGGGCGGTTCCTTTTCAATTGTTGAACTACTGGCCGTTTTGTACGGCAAACAGCTGCGGATCAATCCACAAGATCCACAGTGGGCGGACCGTGACCGACTCGTCTTGTCAAAAGGACATGCTGGCGCCGCACTGTATAGTGCATTAGCAAATACGGGCTATTTTGATCGGTCGTGGTTATGGACGATCAATGAGGGCGGCACGAGACTGCCTTCCCATCCGGATCGCTGGAAAACGCCGGGGGTTGATGCCACCACAGGTTCACTGGGGCAGGGAACTTCCATGGCTGCTGGGATCGCGACAGGCCTGCGCTTGGCAGGCAAGAACAGTTTTGTTTATTTGATCGTTGGAGATGGTGAACTAAATGAAGGACAGTGCTGGGAAGCCTTCCTATACATTGCTCACTTTAAACTGAATCACTGTATCGTCATTATTGATGACAACAAAAAACAGCTAGATGGGCCAACCAAAGACATTCTTGATCCTTTTGATATCCAGCAGAAGATGACTGCTTTTGGCTTTTATACAGAAAAAGTTCCAGGGGCAGACATGCAAGCCATTGATGAGGCAATCGAGCGCTGCAAAGCAATCGAAGACCAAGCGGTTTGCATTGTCTTGGACAGCGTGAAAGGACAAGGCGTTCCTTTCTTTGAAGAACTAGATGCCAATCACTCCGTGAAGTTTACCACGGATGAGATCAATCAAGCGGCAGAAGCGGCAATCAAAGAATTGACGATAAAAATCGAAGGAGGACGCTAAGGCATGTTTACATTAAGCAAAACCACTGCTGCTGCTAAAGAGCTGCGAACTTGTGTCGTTGACACATTGCTGGAACTCATGGATGAAAATAACCAGCTAGTTGCGTTAGATGCCGACCTTGGTTCTGCCAGCGGCTGGACCACGATTGCCAACAAACATCCCCAACGCTTTATCAACATGTGGATCGCGGAAGCCAATATGGTTGGTGTCGCGGCTGGCTTGAGTTTAACTGGTTATACACCTTTTATCCACACCTTTGGGCCATTTGCAACGCGTCGGGTATTCGATCAGCTGTTTATTTCTGGCGGCTATGGCGGCAATACGATCAATATTTACGGTTCTGATCCAGGGTTTGCAGTCGGGCACAACGGCGGCACCCATACGACATGGGAAGATGTGGCTTTGATGCGAATGATTCCCCAGTCGATCGTCTGCGATGCAGCGGATGAAGTCCAAATGGCTTGGATCATAAACACCTTTAGCCAATTATCAGGCATTCATTACGTACGAGGCAATCGGAAAGCGGTTCCGACGATTTATGAAAAAGGCTCGACCTTTGAACTAGGAAAAGGCAATATTTTAAGACCAGGCGATGAACTGTTGTTGATTGCCAGCGGCCAATTGGTTTCTGAAACACTGCAAGTGGTAGAAGAATTAGCAGAAATAGGAATCAGCTGCGAAGTGATCGATATGTTTACCATCAAACCAATCGATAAAGAATTGATCCTCCGCGAAGTTCAGGGGAAACGGCAAGTCATCACCATCGAAAACCATTCTATTATCGGTGGACTAGGGAGTGCCGTCGCCGAAGTGCTTGCTGAAACTGGCAGTGCTGTCCCCTTAAAACGTATTGGTGTCAATGAACGGTTCAGTCAAGTCGGCACACCCGATTTTTTGCAAAAAGAATATGGCTTAGATGCTGCTTCAATCAAGCAGCAAATAGTCGAAGGGAAGGTTAAGGGATAGAAAAAGGAAGCATCAACGAATCAATGGTTGATGCTTCCTTTTCATTCCTTTCAGATCTTGTAAAAAAAGCGTCAAACAGCGCGTCAGTCCTGCTGTTTGACGCTTTTTTTTTATGAACTAAGACAAAAACCAGCGCCGTAAGTTTTCTGCTTCGGTTAATGGAAAATAGAACAGCTTACTTTCGGTGAGAGTATCTTCGGTTTTGATGGTTAGCTGTGACTTGCCAAGCCCTCTTTTGTGCTGCCAATGCGTGGTGGTGACAGTGAAATCTTGGATTTTATTTTTCTTCAGATAAGCGGTCACCTTCGTAAGACCGCGGATCGTTTGGCACAACAATACGTGGTTATCTAAAAATTGATAGCCTTGTATTTTGCCTCGCCAGATGCTTGATAACACGAAGGAGCCAAAGAACACGAAGAAAATCAGCGCTATCCACCAGAAAAAGAAGGCAGAGATTCCTACAGCAAGCAGTCCGATCAGCAGCGGCCAACGGCAGAAGTACCAAAAGTTGGGTCGTGGATTTTTCACTAGAGCGGTTTGTTGAAACGACCATTCGGGTAAAAAGCGGGTCAATGTTTCGGTCAGCTGCGCCTCTTTCAAAATGGGGAATAGATAGACCGTATCATCGCTTTCTGACGAACTGCCAGCAGCCAGCAGTAATTTGACGGAGCTTAGATGAAAGATTCTTCGATAAAGATTTTGTTCGACACTCAGCCCTTGGATCCTAGCGAGGGGAATCGTTTGGTGACGTTTAGAAAACAAGCCTTGCGTGATCAGCAGCTGTTGTTGGTTCGTTTTCACCGTAAAGCCATAATAACGGAAAAGATTTCTGGCGATCGCAAGGAAGAAAAACAAAATCAGCAGCCCGAGTAAAATTGCAGCACCTAATAAAAGGCCAAGTTGCTGCAATTCCGATGCATAGGCAAAGAGATTGGGAATGTTGTCGATCACGTTGTAGCCGATGACTAGAACCAAGGTGAAAACAGAAAAATCAGTGAGAGAAAACAAGAAAATCTCCTTGAATTTCAAAGTGAATGTTTCCAGCGGCGGCTTGGCTGACTTCTCAGCTGAAAACGCAGCATAATCGTCGGTTGGTTCTTCTCTACTAGTTGTTTGGGCAATAGGCTGTTGTGGTGTCGCGGCCGCCTTTTTTGACGCTTCGATGGAGGCAATGAGAGCCAGCGGTAATGCAGGGAAAAGAATTTCGGCTTCGCCACTCGAACTTGCGGCGCTTTCCAACTTCACTTCAGCTAGTTTAAACGGACGTAAATAAAAGTAATGATTCTCTTGAATGGTTTGGATGCGTTCAAATGGCAAAATCGTTTGTTTTTGGATAAAGAGTCCTTTGTTGACTAGCACACTCGTTTGATCGATTTGAAAGGTAAAGCGGGCGTAAGACAGTACCGCAAAAAGCAGACAGACCAGTAAAAATAGCAGAATACCGCCCAGAATCATCGGAAAAGAAGGGGCGTCGTTGAATAATTTGAATACAAGCAGAAATGCTAGTACCAGAAAATTTTTGCAATTTTTGAACCAATAAAGACCGATACACAGCAACGGCAGTCGTTGTTTTTCATAGATCATCTTTGACCACCTCGACTAAATTCATGATGGTTTCTCGCAATCGTTCGGCTTGCGCCACTGGCAAGCCTTCAATGGTGTGGTTGGTGGCAGCCGTATGAATCTGTAAGGAGACTAAAGCGTATTTTCGTAAAAAGATCCCTTGGTCCGTTTCGATGTGCTGGATTCGGCGGATCGGAATATACGTGGTGCTGCGAAATAGATAGCCACGTTGAATAGCGATATCCTTTTCTTGGATCTCGTAGCGATGGAATTTGTAACGGTAGCTCATCAGCACAAAAGAAAGCAGATGACTGATCAAAGTCAGTGCCAATAGGCTTGACCAAAGGGCGAACACCCAGAAATGAAGCCAGTTTTGCATGGATAAAAACCAAAAAGAAGTAGCGAAAAGTAAACTGAAAATGATCAGTGAAGTAATTGTCCGTAACCGCCAAACACGGATGATGGTCTGAGGCATTTGTTCATTTAATAAGGGATAATTCAAGGGAAACGTCCTTTCTATAAAAAAATGACTAATAAGTATAAATATAATGGTGCAGTGTAAGAAAAACAAGAGGCAAGGGAGAATTCAGAAAGGACAGCTGGCTCGATTGCGAAAAGATCTGTGAGAAATCTTCTTATAAAACAAGGAAGAACTGTCGTCTAGTAACCTAAAAAAAAAACCGTCTTAGATGACGGTCCTAGGGGGATCACATTCAGATGTTTTCGTTTAAAACAACCAATCATTGGTTAAAAAACTTGGATTACAGTGATCGCTTAGAAATACCTTATGAGTAAAACGAGAAATTCTCTCTTTATCTCAGTCTTTATTTATCGAATAGTACGAACGATTTTTTCGGACTTCATTGAAAATGAAGAGAACAAAAAGCAAGGTAAGGAGGGCACATACTATCCTAATTATTGACGAATCACCGATTTCTTCAAGCAGCAGGTAGAGCACAAGACCCAATGACAAAACATAAACACCTGTCCAAAAGGCGCATTTGCTCATTGATTTTGAGATTGCCTGACTATCTGCTTGTGCTTTTTGGTTTTCAGTCAAATCATTGTATCCAGCTATCAAGAATCCCCATTTTTGTTTGCGAAACTGAACACCACACAAAAAGCATCCGAGAGCAAATACAACGACCAAAAGATAAATCAACCAATACAAGTTTTCTCACTCCTTTCTTATCGTTCAAGAACGATCGTTAGGTTTCGTGTTTCAACACCACTCATTCAGCGAAACGTCGAACCATCGTAATATCTGTTTCCAAATAGCCCATTTTTTTGTATAGCTGATACGCAGACTGATTATGGGCAAAAACGTGCAAGCCGATTTCAGTGATGCCTTGCTGGATCGCCCACTTTTCCAAAGCCTGTAACGCTTTGGTGCCATAGCCTTTTCCTCGCTGGTCTTCCTCGATGATAAAGTCATAGATGAAGGCTTTCTGGGCAGCTGTGTTGACCCAAATCACCCCGATCGGTTCACTAAAATCAGCTGCAAATAAAGAAAACAAGTGATTGTTTTCGGTGGCAGTCCCTTGAGGAAGCAGGGAAGCAAAGCTTTCTTTGGCTAGGGCGAGGGCCTCGTCTTTGGCCCATGTGCCTGCTTGGACTTTGTCATTGGCGTATTCGAAAACTGCATTGGTTAAGTAAGCAGCATAGTCGCTGTCTTTCATTGGGATTAAGTTCATCTATTTCTCCTTTTGTCCTTTTCGGCTCTTCTTAACCTACGGAATGATTGTAGGCAATGAGAAACAAGGACATTTGATATGAAACGGTTTGTTTCCCCTTCAGTTGAGGCGCTCTGGCAACGGGTCTCGTCGTTGAAACAAAAACAGGTCATCCGGTGCAAACTGGTGGCGTGCATCGCAAGTATAGCCTCGTAGCCAGTCAACCCCATCGATGCGGCGAACGTAGAATCATTTGGGGAAATCGTCGGTTTTTTCCAAAGGCACAGAAGCGATCGTGATTGCGGCAGCTGGCGCTTTTCCTTGGGATTTCAGTCCGGTACTATTTGCCAGTTGGCGATAGCTAAGACGAAAGTGTAAGGCCATTTCCAAGGTACAACAAGTCAATCCATAAGAAGGCGCAGCTGCAAAAATCTCCGTCAAAGAGCCGCCTTGGGGGAGTCCCAGTTCTTTAAGGGGAACAATCACACAAGCAGCACGCTGTTTATCGGCACTGAGGGAGAGCTGGGGATGGCGCAAGAGCTGGTTGGCATACGCGTTTAAGTGAATCTGATTTTCTTCCAACTGCTGGCAAAGGCGGTTTAGCGAAACCCCGCCATACTGTACGATCACTTTTTTCAAATCAAACACTCCTTTCAATAGGGATCCTTTTCTTAAAAAAATCAATTCGCACCCTCGTTCTCGGACAAATTGGCATAAATCGCAGCAACTTCTTCTTGGTAACGATTCTTTAGTCGAGGGGGACTTAAAATGCGTAGGCTTTTTCCAAAAGAGAACAAATAGGGCACTACCCAGCTTTCCTCGGGCAAATCAACGGTAACCACAGCAGTGCCTTCCTCCGTCAAAGTAATATCCTGATGATCGAACTCATCATATACCCGATAAAGAACGTCGGCTTGAAAGAACAAACGCGCAGGATAGGTGTCAACAGTCAACTCAATGGCAGAATCAGGCGCAGTGACTGGGAAAAAATGCTGGTCAGTGACGTAGACCTGACTCATGCGGCTGATTTTAAATGTCCGAAAGGCATTCTTTTGCTGGTCGAAGGCTTGCAGATACCAAGCTTGCGAGCGAAAAAGCAGTTTATAAGGCTGGCAGATGCGTTTTTGCAGTCCCTGTTTACTGACATAGTCAAAGGTGATCACGTGGTTTGTTAAAATACTCTTTTTTAATAAATCAAACATGTCGTGGCCGTTTTCTCGCCGATGCCAAGTGGAAAAATCCACTTCTAGCCAATCAGCATCGGGCTGCTTAAACAAGGATTGCAGTTTTGCCAGCGATTGCCCACTGATCTGTGGCGTCAGCTGGCGAATCCCTTTCAACGCCAAAAGCAGGTTTTTTCGTTCTTCCTCTGATAATAACACTTTATCCAACACAAAACTGCTTAACAAATAAACGCCGCCATTTCGACCCGTTTCAGTATAGATGGGCACGCCAATACTGCTTAGGGTATTGATATCTCTGGTGATGGTGCGAGTCGAGACTTCAAATTGTTTGGCCAATTCAGAAGTGGTTGCTTTTTCATGATTCAACAGGTGGTAGATAAGGCCGAATAGGCGTGTCGTGCTCACTTGGTTTACTCCTTTTATAAAAAGATGATAAAACACTGACACAAGGTGTCTAGGTTTCTATCGTATCATAAAGACAAAGAAGGAGGAACTCCAATGAAATTTTCGATAATGGCAACGGAAAGAACCAATAATTTTACTGATCCAGCGATTCAAGCAAAAATCACTGGCTTATGGGAGAAAAACAGCGAGGCGGTCAAGAAAGCCGCAGAAAAAGGAACGGTCATCGCTTGCGTTTACCACGAGTATGAGTCAAACTATCAAGGAGACTATGCCGTTTCGCTTTGTTTCGAAGAAACGGAGCAAGCAGACGAAGAAACGGAGCAAGCAGACTTTGATACAGAAAAATATACTTGGAAAAAGTATCCGATCGATCGGCGCGATGCGCATGGCATTTTGACTACTTGGCGTCAAATCTGGTCTGAGGAAGAAAACCAGCAGCTGCAGCGCGGGTATTCCTTTGATTTTGAGCAGTATGCGCCAGACGGCGAAGTAACGATTCTTATCGCCATTGCTGAAAGCGACAAAGAGCAGCTATTTTCCTGGATAGGAGGACAAACAATGAGACAGTATGAAAGCAAAGTAGCGCTGATCCAAGAGATCACAGAACGTTACCAAAAATTTCGCCAAGAATTTGATGAAATTCCTGAAGCCTTGCGAAATCAACGGATAGCAAGTGTCGACAAGACCCCTTCAGAAAACTTGTCTTACCAAATTGGCTGGGTCAGTTTGTTATTGTCATGGGAAGCACAGGAACAGCAAGGGATGAGCGTTCACACACCTGCTGAAGGGTACAAATGGAACAACCTTGGCGGATTGTATCAATCTTTTTATCAGACATACGGCAGTTTGACCTTAGCACAGCAACAAGAGCTCTTAGACCAAAAAGTGACGGCCCTTTGCCAGTGGATCGAGGGCTTATCCGATCAGGAATTGTTTGAAGCAAGGCAGCGGGATTGGGCAACCACCAAAGCACAGTGGCCAGTCTATAAATGGATCCATATCAATACAGTAGCACCCTTTACCAATTTCCGAACGAAAATCCGAAAATGGAAAAAGGAAGCACTGCATTGATCAATAAAAGAAGCAAGCTGGTTGAGCGTTTTTAGCAACTGAGGGAACAGCTAACTTAAAGAATTGTTAAACAGTTGATCTGTGAAGATCAGCTGTTTTTTTATTTTGTGTCATCGCAAGAAACCACCTGGAAAGTCTATGATAGCTTATTGTCTAGTCGGTTTAGGTTACGAAATAAACTGTTATTTTAAGTGCTAAAGTGACGCGAAGGTGACAAAAATGAAACGCCAATTCGTAAAAGGGTATGCTATATTTTAAACAGTACTTGTTTTTTTACAGAAAAAAAGCGGGGAGTCGATGGCGTATCTTACGCAATCGACGCCAATTGGTTTTATAGAAAAAACACAAAACCATTTCCAAGTCTGATGCAAGTTTGCTGAATATTCAGCAAAATAAAAGTAAATGACTAAGAATAGAAAGGGTGAGGATCATCGAAAACAACCAAACCATTGGCTTGACGTCAGGAGAAGTCAAGGCGCGGGTGCAGCGCGGTCAAGTCAATAAGACAAAAAAGGATACGACGAATACTTACCCGAAAATCCTTTTTACCAATATCTTTACCTTTTTCAATTTGATCAACTGTGTCCTATTCTTTCTCGTCTGTTTGACAGGTTCTTATCAAAACGGCTTGTTCGTCTTTGTTGTCTTCAGCAATGTGATCATCAATCTCTTTCAAGAAGTTCGTTCCAAACGAACGCTGGATAAGCTGGCACTGCTAAAAGTTGCCAAAGCCGATGTTTATCGGGATGGTAAGCTGGAGAATTTGCCGATCCACAAACTCGTAATGGATGATGTGTTACGACTGAAAAGCGGGGATCAAGTGCCGACGGATACCAAAGTCATTCAAGGGTCTTTAGAAGTCAATGAATCCTTGCTGACTGGTGAAATGGATACGATCTACAAGCAGCCAGCAGACGAGTTGTTTTCTGGCAGTTTTATCACTGCTGGCGAAGCGTTATGCCAAGTGATCCACGTAGGCGCTGACAACTATATCGCAAAAATCAACAAAGAAGCCAAAACCATCAAACGACAAAAATACTTGATCCAAGGCAGTTTAAACAAAATCATTCGTTGGATCAGCCTGATTTTGGTCCCATTATGTACCCTCTTGTTCGTTAAACAGTTCTATTTTTCTCATGCAACTTTCAACACCGCCATCTTACGGACGGTGGCGGCAGCTGTGGGAATGTTCCCCGAAGGTTTGTTTTTATTGACGAGTGTCACGTTGACCATCAGTGCCGTCTATCTGGCGCGCAAAAAAGTGATGGTGCAGGAATTGAACTGCATTGATGCCTTGGCACGGGTCGATGTTCTTTGCTTAGATAAAACGGGCACGATCACCGAAGGCAAGATGACGGTGGAAAAGACGATTTCCTTTCAATCGGAAACACCGTTGGCAGAAATCACTGGTAACTTAATGGCGCAGCTACCCGATCAGAACCCAACGGCAATGGCGCTGCGAACCTTTTTCCCAGAAAAAACGACGTACCAGATGCAGCAAGTCGTCCCCTTTTCATCAGAGCGCAAATTTAGTTGCGTCACGTTTGAAGGACAAGGCACTTATTTCATCGGAGCTGCGTCGATTTTACTGGGAACCAACCATGAAGCTGTCTTAAAACAGGAAAGACAGCTGGCAGAAGAAGGCTACCGTGTGATCGTTTTGGCTCACAGTACGCAAGGCTATGAGGAGGCAGGACTGCCGACGGATATTGAACCGTTAGGATTTTATTTACTGTCAGACACGATCCGTGAAGATGCCAAAGAGACCTTGGAGTATTTTCGTTCACAGGCAATCCAATGCAAGATCATCTCTGGCGATGATCCAGTGACAGTCAGTCAAATCGCGAAAAAAGTCAATCTACCAGGGGCTGCTGATTTTATCGATGTGTCAAAAATAACTGCGACCGAATTAAAAGAAGCTGTCAGCAACTATCAGATTTTTGGTCGAGTGACACCGCAACAAAAGAAAGAAATGGTGCTCTACTTGAAAGAACAAGGGCATACCGTCGCAATGACTGGCGATGGCGTCAACGATGTTTTGGCGCTAAAAGAAGCCGACTGCTCCATCGCAATGGCTTCTGGTGTTGATGCTGCGCGTCAAGTATCAAATCTGGTTCTTTTGGAAAATCAATTTGATGCTTTGCCATCGGTCATGGACGAAGGCCGCCGAGTGATCAATAACATTACCCGCTCAGGTTCATTGGTGCTAGTGCAAGTCTTATTCTCCATCATGATCACCATGGGGACGTTGTTATCAGGAACGACCTATCCTTTTGAGCCGATCCAATTAACGATCATCAATGCCTGCTTTGTCGGCATTCCGACCTTCTTTTTAAACTTTGAACCAGACTTCAATCGGATCAAAGGGGACTTTATGACGACGATTTTCAAAAATGCTTTTCCAACAGCCTTGACGATTACGGTAGGAACTTTGCTGATCATCAACTTTGGCTATTGGTTCAACAGCAGCAGTAAAGCTCTATCGATCATGAGCATTATTTTTACTGCTTGGAACTATCGCTTGATCCAGAAAAAAGTCTATCCAGCGATCAACAACTATCGAACGATGATTTTTTTCAGCACCCAGATCTTGTACTTTGTCGCTTTGATCGTCGGTCGCGACCTCTTTAACCTAGGCAATACCAGTTATCTCAACCTCATTCTCTTGATTGCCTTGTTGAATTTTTCCGCCTACATGCAACGCTTTGCGGATAAGGGCATCGAGCTGCTGATGCGAAGATATACGAAGAAACGTAAAAGTTTATCAAAAGAAATGATTCAGTAAATAATAGAAAAACTGATTGCTTAAGCAGCGTTTACAGCGTGCTAGGCAGTCAGTTTTTGATTTAAAATAAATTTCTTTTCTTTTCAAGGAGTCTAAGTCTTGCTATGAAACTCGTTTCATACCGTACAATCAACCAAGAGATCTTTTCAGAAAATTGTCGAAAGTGGAACAACTAATTTTCTATGGTAGACTTAGGTCACGAGCAAAACAATCAGATAGGAATGAAAGAAATGGCAACGATTCGCGATATAGCAAAAATTACTGGTTTTTCGATCACGACGGTCTCTCGTGTGATCAATGGCCATCCTTATGTTGATGAGCAAAAGCGAGCAGCGATTTTGGCGGTGATGGAAGAACTGGATTACAAACCGAATAAAATCGCCCAAAAGCTTAGCTCGGGGAAAACCTATAATATTGGAGTCATCGTACCGTTTGTCAATCACGCCTTCTTTGATGGAATTTTAAATGGCATCATGGAAGAAGCCTTTGCCCAAAAATACAAGGTGACGTTGCTTCCGACCAATTTTGATCGGAAGCTGGAGCTAGAATATCTAGAAGAATTCGCTGCAAAGGGATTTGACGGCTTGATCGTCATCACCCGCGCAAATCATATCGAGACATTTTATCCCTACATGGAAAAAGGACCGATTGTTTTTTGTGAAAATTCGACCGGTACTGCCGTTCCTTTCGTTGCGATCGACTTGGTCGGCTCTGTGACAGCCAGTATCAAGTATTTGAAAGAACAAGGCGTAAAGCGTTTGGGACTGACGCTCGGGCGCAGCAAACGCCTCAGCTGCAATTCAGTCAACACGATCGCAAAAGCCAAGGAGCTGTTTCCTACTTTTTCTGAAGCGGATATTTATTGGGATTGCATCAAAGCACAAGATGGGATTCCCGCAGCCGCATTTTTTAAGGAACGAGGAATCGATGGGGTGATCACAAATGGGGACGAGATCGCAGCGATGATCTTAAATCAATACTCCCACGGTACAGCACCCATCGTGATCGGACAAGAAAACCTGCTCATCAGTCATATGCTGCACTTTTCTTCCGTTGAGTTTCATCTGGATCAGTGCGGCAAAGAAGCCTTTCGCTTGTTTCAAGAAAGAAAACAAGAGCAGATCATTCTGCCTTACGAACTTATTATTCGTGAATAATCATCGTTTTAAAAAAACACACCTTTTTGTCGAGAGGTGTGTTTTTGCCTGCTTATTAAAGGGGAATTGTAGAGATAAAATAAAAAAATAAAGAAAAAATTTATTTTGAAAGCTTGCTTTTCACAGAGTAAAGGGCTACCATTGGTCTGTGGCTTTTTCGCCACAAAAATAGGAAACGTATCAGACAAGAGTACTTGGGGAAGATTCTCTTGGGGGAAGCCTGATACGTTTCCTTTTGTTCATTCTAACACTATTTATATATAAAGTAGAGAGATATTGAGTAGATAAATAAAAATACTACTGTAATTGATGAATAGGAAAAAGGCAATCTCACAGACGAGTATCTCTGGAGCGATTTCCTACAACATGCTGGATGGCAAATTGCTCCATCATGTTTTGATTAATTACAAAGCATCAACTAACTAATTGTGTTGCACCCACTAGAAAATTACATAATTTCGCAACACCTGTTTCAGCTGTTTCTTTGATTAGAACAGTCGCAGTATTTTCGTAAACATGAATCACACTAACTTCTTGTAAACCGGTAAAGCCAATAACATTTGCCTGATAGTTTTGACCAGGGAACACTTGGTATTTTTCCATGTTTTTATCTCCTTCATTAATCTTATTTCAAAAGAATAATAATTAAAATTTAAGAAAAAGTAAAGTGAAACGATTTTTCATTCAAAAACTCGTCCTTTCGGCTATTTATTCGAGTGGAAATCAACTTTTTCTGTAATTTTTCATTTGTGTTTTCAATAAATATACGATGGCTAGTTGAATATTATTCAATGGATCATACCAATTTACCGAGCAATCGACTACAAAGTTGAGTGAAAGAAAGCTAGAAATTTCCAGCTATATTGTTTGTTTTGTCCCGTCTTCACGCTTATAATAAAGGTAGGAAGAACGATCGGCGTTACCACTTCCTAATTCAATTGAAAAGGGCGTGCAAGTTATGGAAAACGTATACCGAAATAACTTTGTCAAAAGAACGGTTCAACTGATGTTTGCACCAAAAAAAATCAGAAAACGTCCACCCGAGCAATGGATCAAAATGCCTATCGACCGAGGTATTCGGAGAAAGGACGCGTGATCCAGCATCTCGCAGCTATGCGTGAAATAGTGTTTGAAGAAACGAAACTCAGGAAGTCCCGTCAGGGGACTTCCTTTTTTATGTCATTTTTATCACATTCTTCATTGAGAAAATTATTAGTACAGGCGCTCTTTTGCAGACGCAAGGTCAAGAATACGATGGAATAAGAAATCACAAACTACAAAGAAACGAATGTCAGAACTCAATGGATCATTGGATGAAAGACTACAATCCTTCTTTTCATTGAGGGATTTCCCTGTTTCTTTTGATCGATTTTAAATTGGATATTGCCGGGAAAAATGCGCGCCAACGAACGATCACTTTCTAATGGCATAGGAGACCAACATTTAAGGAACGTAAAAGCAATCAAAAAAGCGCTTTTTTCGTACAAAGATTCTGTTAAAATGAAGATATGGATAAAAAAAGTAATTGCTGCAAATCAATCATTTAAAGAAGGTGAAAGCATGGACTACCAAGAAATCGCGCGTCATTTTCAAACGACATCGTTTGATCCCCAACCGTTTGTGCAAACGGCGATCGATGATCGAAAGGTAAGGGAGAAGCTAGTGGAGAATGTCGTTGATGGTCAAAATCATATCAATGAGTATTTTAATAGTTATTTGATTATTAAAGAAGTAGCCATTAAAAACCCTGAGCTGATTTATGATGAGTGGGAACGGATCTGGGCACTGCATACCCACAAAAATTCCTATCATCGGTGGATCGCCCATGATCTGATCACGCAACTTCTGGTGATCGATCATGAAGACAAGTTTGAAGCAATCAAGCGAGAATATGTACTGCTGCCCAAAGAAGAAAAAATCAGTAATTACAAGAAGATGTCTGAGAATATCCAAAAGGCTATGAAGCTCAAAGACCTCAGCAAAGAAATTTCACTGTTATGGAAAATTAAGTACATGTGATGAATGAACGGATAATCAGGTTGATGGTATTGCTTTCTATTAGCTAAATCATAGAAAAAACAAGCTATCTTTTTGTGATTCAAAAAAGAGCAGATGTATCAGTAGCAAGCAGCGATTATGAAGTTTAAAAAATTGATATCTCTGCTTTTTTTAGCCTGTAGTTGACTCATTATCCGATACTGAGCGCGCGTATTTCAACATGTCGCTGTATGAAATAACAGGGAAATCTCCCTTAAGTCCTTGTAAGAAGCCAAGTGAAACTTTATACTAGAATGTAATACTTATTCAAAAAAAGGACAAATAAAATGAGGACATGAGCTTTTATGAAGAAATATTGTAAGGAAAATGTGCTAGAAGCGGCGATGACGCGTTTGGAATATATTTTTGATACGTTTCCCCATGTGTATTTCTCTTTCAGTGTTGGAAAAGATAGCGGTGCCATGATCCAGTTGGCTGACCAAGTCGCACAGAAAAAAAAGAAAACCTTTGATCTGCTGATTTTAGATATCGAGGCAAATTATGACGCTACGAGAACGTTCATGGAAAAAATCAAAGCGTTACCAAGTATCAATCAAACCTTCCACTTCTGTTTGCCCTTTTACGAGGACAACAATACCAGCGTCTTTCAGCCACAATGGTTGATGTGGGATGAACAAGAACGTGAGAAGTGGGTACAGCCGATGCCCAAAGATGCGATTTCACTTGCTGATTTAGATGAATCATTGATGGAAATCTATCAGAGTGCAAATATGAACCCTGATAAGTTTTTACGAAACTTTGCTCATTGGTACGCAAGCTATCATCAGTTTGAACCTGTTGCTTGTGGTGTGGGGATACGAACCCAGGAAAGTCTGTATCGGTATCGATCGATCACATCGCCAAAGTATAACTTTCGGAAGCAATGCTGGATCAAACGGCAAGTAGCAGATTCAATGGTCGTCAATTTTTACCCAATCTATGATTGGAAGACGGAAGATGTGTGGGGAGCCTATGCCCATTTTGACTGGCCGATCAATGGCTTTTATGAAAAGTTGTACGATCATGGCGTTCCGATCCATCAAATGCGGATCTGTCAGCCTTACGGCATGCAGCAACGAAAAGGCTTGTACCAATATGCTCTGGTGGAACCGGAAACGTGGGAGCGCGTCGTAAATCGTGTGTCAGGAGCCAATTTTGGTCGCTTGTATGCCCAAGACAGGATTGCTTGCGCATTACAATACGAGAAAGCCCAGTCATATGACTTGGCAAGAGTATGCGGTCTTTTTACTGGAATCAATTGGACTTTATTCAAAGAAATTGCAGGATCATTATTACCGCAAAATCACGATTTTGATTGATCATTATCGAGAAAAGCACGGGATCGAAGTGGAAGATATACCCGATGTGACCAAACATAAGGACTGGCTGAAAAACGAAGTACTCTGGCATGACTGGAAAGGGATCGCTCGTGCGTTAGAAAAAAATGATTTTTCTTTGAGTACGCGACAATATAGTTTGACGAAAAAAGATGAGTCTGAATTGTATGAGTTGGCGGTCGATTTTGGGGCGGCTTTGGGGATCGAGCATTTACCCAAGTATCAGTTAAAAAAATTGAATGCCAAATACGAGTATTTAACGAAAAAAATCACCTAACGATGGACGAATGTGTCCTTAGAGAGGAAGGGTTTTGTGAACGAACGATTGGTTTTATTTTTTCCACCGTATAAGAAAAGCCAATTCTATCAATTGATGGGGGCTTTTTTTGCGGAACGGGTGTATCAGCAGCAATTTCCGTACTTAGTCAATGATGAGAACTGCTACTGGTACGTGATTCTTGATGACGAAAAACGGGTGACTGCTTTTTCTTATTATGAAAAAGGCGCCAACAAAGTGGAGCTAGGGGAATTTTATGAAAAAGATCCAGCCGCTCAATTTAAAAAGTTTCTTTTACGGAAAATGCTGGTGGATATCAGCCGCAACTACCCAGAAGCAGAGATTCTCGCTTCTAGTAACCAGCCTAGTGAAATTGCACTTTTGGAGTCAAAAGGGTTTGCGGTTTATCGACAAACAAAAAATTATTCATTTCTAAAAAGGAGTGTAGTCCCTCATGAGCGATATCGATTTTCCAGTGTTAGCGGCGAAGCTGATCCCAGTCAGCAAGATTCACGCGAATACATATAATCCCAACACCGTGGCTGCTCCAGAAATGGATTTACTGGAACTGTCGATTCGAGAAGATGGCTTTACGCAGCCATTGGTTTGTTACCACGATAAGGAGCAAGACAAGTATATTTTGATCGATGGGTTTCATCGGTACATCGTAGCAAAAGACCGCTTGGAATTGCCAAGTGTTCCGGTCACGGTGATCGATAAGCCATTTGAGAATCGCATTGCTTCAACGATTCGCCACAATCGAGCACGTGGTACCCATGGTATCGAGAAGATGGGAAACATCGTGCAGCAGTTGGTAGCTAACGAGTGGTCGGATGAACGAATTGCCAAGGAATTGGGGATGGACCGCGAAGAGGTCTTTCGCTTTAAGCAGCGTTCAGGTTTGAAAAGTGCCTTTTCTAACCATGAATTCAGCAAGTCTTGGATTGAGTTTGAAAAAAGATACTACAAAGGCAAAAAAGAGACCTGAGAGGTTGAAAAAACTATTTAAAAAAGCTATCTATTAGAAGATAGCGATTCGTTAATAATTCTTTTTAAATTTTGAATAGGTGTTTTTTACAACGATAACGATCAAATTGACCACCATCGACAAGCAAAGCGTCCCTAAGAGAATAGCTAGGATCACACCTAATGCGTCTCTTAGAAAGCTGAAGATCGCTTCAATGATAAACATGGTTTTTCCTCCTTTTCTCATCGTCTATTTTTTCTGACAATTGCAAAAACAGCTTCCTTGAGCAATAACTACCCAAAGACTTTGCCCTGCGGGGTACAAGCCTCAGTTTCTTGAGAACTCGTCGCTTCAAAATTGAGTATACTTTGTAAATAATGAAAAAACGTTTCTATTTTTTACAATCGGAGAAAAAATCGGAAATGTTAAGAATAACGACATCTTTTCTGATTTTTCCTCGGTTTTCATGAATAACCGTATCAGGTTGCATAAAAAAAGTAAAATGATAACAAAAAATCGAATCGAGAAAAAAGATACTATTTCGTAACTTTATAACCGTAAGCGAATTCAAAAACCTTGCTGCACCAAGTCTTTAAAACGTAAAGATTTGGTGCAGCTCTTTTGTTTCCCGCTGTGACGAGGGTTACAAAATGACTGACATTATTTTTCCGTAAAAAGCATCATTGCATAAAAATCAATGCGGATTAAAACCGTTTTATAACAAAGATAGTAAGCGCATTTTTAGCTCGACGACAAAATTTTTTGTGATGCTGGGAGAAAGCATCAGTGGATGTTTTGACAATAAGCCGATCGACATGTGGGGATCAGGTAAAGGAAGCGAGACGATTTTTACTCGAGCATGAGTTTGCTCAATGATGGAACGAGGGATCAGACTGCAGTATCCAGTTCGTTCGATCAAGTAAGGAATCGTACTGATATTGCTGACAGACTCCCAATGGATCGAAGGAACCTGATTGTCAAGATAGCTTTCAATTTTTGTGCGAGCTGGACAGTCAGACTTGGAACGATAGAGATGGCTCCCTTCAAGATCGGCTAGCTCATTGATGATTAATGGGTTTGAGATTGAGGTAATGCAGCAAAGCTCTTCTTGAAACAATTCCTCGTAAGCAAAATGTTTCTCGTGAGGAAGTGAGCATAAGGCGAAATCAATTCGGTTTTCATTTAGTGCATTGGCTAATTCTAGTGTTGAGCCCACGACGATCTCGAAGTTTATTTTTGGATAGTGCTGCGAAAAATCGTGAAGCAGTGCAGGCAAAACCAAAATGTCATAGGGGTGAAGGATGCCCATCCGCAACGAATACTCGACCGTATGGGAAGCATTGATCAACTGTTCTTTGACCCGCTCCCAGTGGGCAATCAGTTCGGGTACTTCCTGTTTCAACAATTCGCCTTCCAAGGTCAATACATTGCTTTTTCCTTCCAAAAATAACGCTACTTCTAATTCGTTTTCTAACTTTTTGATATGGTTCGTAACGGTCGACTGGGCATAGTTTAGTTTGGCGGCAGCTCTAGTAAACGTACCTTCCTCGACGATTGTTTTGAAGGATTGCAGCTCCTTGATAAAATCCACGTTTGTTCCCCTCTCTTTTTACCTATTATACAAAAAAGGAGCGGGGAGAAAATTTCTTTTTTTTCTAGTAAATAAAAAAAATAGATACAAAAGTTATTTAAAACATGCAGTCTGTTTTTACCGTCTGTTTCTTTGTTTTTAAAATAACGATTTTCACATGTGGGGCTAAGAGTAGCCGCTAAAATTTCATTCATTAAAAAATCCACGAAGCAGGCAACTTTTCAGGGATTACGAACAGCACATAAAAACAAGACAGTGGCTTTCTCCGCTGCGCTTGAATGGAAAAGCGTTTATTAGGAGAGGAATCTTGCAAAAAAGGTCTGATTTTTTTCTGATGTGAAAAAAATAGACACGCTAAGAGAAAAGAAAAATGGATACTTAGGAAAGGGTCAAAATAGCAAACCGCGCAATGAAAAACTGGCGGCGATTCCTTCAAGAAGGCCGTCAGTTTCCTTAGGTCAACGAATCGGTGTGATTCTTGGCTGAATCAGCTGTTCAATCGTTTTGTGGATGATCGTCCAGTCCGAAAGGGTGGGGACATTGGAAATGCGCAGTTGCTGAAATTTGGTGTTGCTTTTCAGATGCAAGTCAAAATTGCTGACGATCAAATCTATTTCCCGATGGATCAATTCTTGTTCATCAGGAGCCACTTCAAAAAAGTAACTGATTTCTGTATGGTCGTTTTTAAATAATTCCGTTGATGCGGCTAAGAAAGCATCTAATCCAGCACCGCCTTGAAAAGCAAAGGCTACTTTGAGGTGTTTTTTCAGCTGGGGATTAGGCGCTAACTCGCTTAACAAAGTCAATGTGACTGCGATATGTTCCAAGTGAGTAAAGGAAAAGAAGCGGCTTTGATCGTTGAAGGGTTTCAACCACTCATTCCAAGCAAGGTAATCCGTCTTGAATGTTGTTTCAACAAAGGCTTTGATCTGCGGATCAGCAAACTCATAATTGGCAGAAATCATCGTCAGCAGGCGAAGATTCACGAGATACGCGATGATCTTGTGGGCGGCTGCAGGTGGAATAGCGACGCCAGATTTCTCTAAAAAGGCAGCCGCTTCTGCAATAATTTCTGGTCTTTCTGTATGGTGAAAAATGTAATCCGCATCGCTTTCGCCGTTGATGTCCATCGTACTATAGGAAAGACAATGGAGCGCATTGACAAAGATCCAAAGCAGTTCTTGTTGCGGCAAGTGGATGATTCGGTATTTTTTCAAGTAATGTTCGTTTAATATTTCTGAGAAAATAGCGAAGCGTTCTTTCTCCAATAGATTGCGTTCTAAAGACGGCGGCAAGGTCAAAAAGTAAGAATAGCGCCACCTACGCTTGGCGATACTTAGCCACAGAGCAAGTCTGTAATGGCTGTAATGCAAATCTTTCGTGTTGGCTTCCTTGGCTTTTTGGACCAGCAGGCGGGCATCCGCGGGACTATCCTTATCTAAAATCGTGCTATCGCCATAAGCAGAAAAAAAGACGAACAGACAAAATCGGATGTCCGCTTCGGTACCAATAAAGTCAAGATGATTCGTGGCAATAGTTACAGAATAGGTTTGCAACGACTTGTTCATGTAGCTGATCGTCCGTAAAAGATGACTGCGAGAATAACCGAATTCAATCGTTGCTCGGTGAATAGAGTATTTTTTATTATCAATAATACTCGTCATGATTTTAAACTCCAGCGTTTCCATCCCCAGGTATTGGATGGCAGAATTGATGGAAGCGTTCGGCGCATAAGCGATCGAGACGATGTTCGTTTCTGAGAGTGTGATCTTGACCAGTTCCTTTGGCAAACTGTCACTTAAAATACTCAGCTCTTTGGTAACTGTAGGCAAAGATAGCCCTAGTAATGTCGCTAATTCTTGTGGATGATACCCTGTCGGTGCAGCATTTAGCACTTGTAAGATTTTTACTTGTCGAGAAAATGCTTTGTCCCGATGCAAGTTGATAGATAAATTTTCTAACATTGAAGTCACCACCTATCCATTGAAATTACGCTCGTTTTAAGTAAATTATATAATACTCTGCGCCAATCAAGAAGTCTTATCCCTTGAAAATTGGCGGATTTCATGTTAATGGTGCGCCGCATGTTTCATCGAGTGTGAAGTAGTCATTGAAAACAGCTTTTTTAGAAAAAACAACCTTGCCAGTTGCAGACCTAAAACGCTTGGATAGATTGGTACAAAGATAAGTGTGAATAACGTTGGGGAAAAGAAAAAGGAGAAAAAACGAAAATGAAAAAACGCGTAGTTATAAGTAAGAGCGCTTTAGTAGGGATGCTGATTTTAGGGACAACCTTTCCAAGCACATGGCCGATCGCTCAGGCAACAGAAACACAACAAACAGAGCAGCAAACACCATCAATAGACTCCACCGAGATTCAACAGGAAGCATGAATACAGGAGAAACAAGCAGTGTCTTGCTAAGTGTGACAGGGATCCTATTCTTAATCGGCGGGCTGGTGTTCTTGCATCGTAAGAAATCATGGAGAAAACAACAATAGGATCAATAGAAGAGCCAGAAGAATAAAACATACAGGACGAACAAGCTGGATGAATTGCTTTAAGAGAACAAATATCGATCTTTAAGCAATCACAAACATCAGCAATGTTCGCCCTGTTTTTTATATAGTGAGCAGCCGAGAGTACTAAGTTCAGCCAGCACGTGTATTTATGAAATGACCTCATCCTTCTCCAGACTAAGATAGCGATAAAAAGTCGAGCGCTTTAAGCCTGTTTGGGCACAGATATCCACAACGGCTTTTCCTTCCTTTTGATAAAGGTGCAATGCGTGTTGGATCAGTGCGGGATCGATTCGTGGACGACCGCCAATATTTCCTCTAGCACGTGCGGATTCTAAGCCTTCTTTGGTCCGTTCAACGATGATGTCTCGTTCGAATTGGCCGAAGGCTTGGAAAACAGTCATCATTAATTTTCCTTGAGGGGTTTGTGTATCAAAATTTTCTTTGATACTGATGACTTTTACGCCTTTCTTTTCAAAAAAGTAGACGAGATCAATCAGGTCTTTGGTACTTCTTCCTAGCCGCGAGAAACTTTCAATAATGATTTTATCGTTTTCTTTCACTCGTTTTTTTAGTTTATTTAATTCAGGACGATTTGCGCGTACACCACTGATCTTTTCAGTATAAATTTTGTTGCATTCATACCGGTCAAGTAAATCCAATTGACGAGAGAGATCCTGTTGTCTTGTGGATACACGGGCGTATCCATAAACCATATTTGTCATACAAATTCCTCTAGTTGCACAAAAAGAGTCTACATAGAGAATACCTTGTTTGTTCACTTAAGTACATATTCTAACACCAACTTAAATAAATTTGGGAAATAGGAAGGTTTTTTTATAGACGCAAATATTGTACTATAGAAAAGAAACCAGTCGGTGAAGGAGAAACACGGAGGGCAAAATGAGAGAATTGCAGTTAAATTTTATGCTAAACAAAACGACCGTTCGATGGCTTCAAATGTTAAATACCTTTGAGCGAGAACGGACTTGTTCCATCGCAAGTTTAGCCAACAAGCTTGATGTGACCCAACGGACGATCAGCTCTGACATCAAGGAATTGAAAACCTATCTGCAGGAGGCAGCGGAATTTACTCTTGAAGCCAATGGCTATCATTTTAGGGAAACTGATCCGAAAAGATACTTGTCTCAAAAAAAGGAGCTTGTTGCAGAAGAAGGCATGTATCAAATCGTGGAAGCCATTTTCCACGGGGAATTCTGTTCGGTTGAAGAGTGGGCGCAGCGCTTATATGTATCAGAAAGTACGATGCGTCGTTATTTGAATACCGCTTCTGCGACGTTACGAAAGTATCATTTAGAGTGGATCTTGCAACCGGTCAATTTGAGTGGATCAGAAGCCAATATTCGCAAGTTTTTTAAAGATTTTTATTATGAATCAGATGTCACGCCGCATACGCTCTTGCCCCCCAAAGAACTGATTGCGTTAGTCAGTGATGCCTTCTCAAAAATTCCCACAGCGCTGGTGAATACAGGCGTTTCTCCGAGTGATTTTTATTATAGTTTGTATATTGCGATCAAGCGCTATCAACTGGGAAAGACCGTTCAGATTCCTCGATCGTTGGCAGCAATCGTCGAAACGCATGACGCGTTTGCGATAATGAAGAATTTAGCGCCTAAAATTGAAGCGCTATACCGAGTAAGACTGCCGCAACAAGAAATGATGTGGCTTTATTTAGTGACCGTGATGAAACGAACTTTGACCGAGCCTGAAAAAGAGCAGCAATTCGTTGCAGCGTTTGGGCTGTATCCTGAACTCGAAGAACTGAGTCAGCGCTTCGTGCAAGAATGGGGCATTTCCTTTCAAGAGCCTCAACAGGTCCAGACGATGATCCACGCCTTTTTCCTGTCAAAGAAAATCAATGAGCAGCTGGCGCCCGTTTTAAATCACTTGCTAACAGAAGTAAAAAATGAAGCGCAAAAGCATGGTTCTGCTGCTTATCAAAAAAATCTGGCATTTATGAAGCAGCACCAAGCGATTCTAGGAATCAAACAGGAGTATCTGTCAGATATTTGTGCCGCACTGACCCTTTACAGTGAAGCAATTAGGGAGCTTTATGCACAAAAAGTCAAACGGATTGCGTTGATAATAGAAGGTGATCTCTATGCCTGTCACACGATCCGTGCGCGCTTTTTGCGTTATGTCGGCAATGATCATCGGGTATTCTTTCCAAAAATCAATGAATTGACGAGCGATTATTTGAAGGAAAACGCCATTGATCTTGTGGTCACGAATTATAGTGAATATTTATCAGAGTTCATCTTATCGACTGATTCTCTTTTACTCAAAGCAATCCCCGATCATCAAGATTGGCTAAGAGTGATTGAAAAAATCGATCCTCAGTTAGGGCAAGCGTTAAGCGTTCCCACAACCTGATACACGTGTTGCAACACAGCATGACGAGGACATAGGTGGATAGATCAAAGAGAAAAGCCGCAACCGTTACGATCGACGGGTGCGGCTTTTATTCGTTTGTCTAATAAAAAAGGGAGTTATCTGAAAATATGCCCACTGTTCCTGAATACCAAAAGATTGGGTTGTTTTGGTGAAAGAACAGCCTATGCTCAAATAATTAGTTGGCATTTACTAGTTTATCAAAAATCGCTTCAAAGGTTTTGAACGTATCACTATCTAACTGACAAAGCCATAAAAGGTAGCTTTTTTCTTTAAATGTCCATTCGATTGAAGGGTGAGAGGCAATCAAGGCATGGTATTTCTCTCGTTGTTCACTGGTAGCTAATAACCACCGCTTCTCAAAAATCTTTTTCTCTTCCATTTTTTATCTATCCCCCATAAAGAAACGTTGCCTGAAACTTCACTAACGGGCAACGTAAATCTAATGATACGCAGATCTATATTTAGTATACCAAAGAAAAATGAATTTTTTTAGAAGATGTGTAAAATTACAAGGAATTTCTTTTATTTTGCTTTTTTTCGGACAATTTTTATAGGAAAGAAGCATTCTGTTGAAGGGAACTGTTGATAACAATGCTTCTGACAATGCTAAGAATGAGTAAGCAGAAACAATGTATCCATCGTATTGAGTCAAGTGGTTACAGGTAATAACAAAAATGGACGATCCTTTTTAAATCATAAGGAATCGTCTTTTTTTATAACGCTTTTTTTTGCACAAACTTTCAAAATGCCTTGTTTGAAAAGAAAATGAAAATCAATTTATTCACACAGGTTTGCAAATCTTGATTTATTGCTCGATGAGCAACCGTGTTAAATTTAACCTCGATTAAAACAATAAAATTTCGTCAAAAAAACATCTTTTTTTAAATCTTATCTATGATATTTAGTGAGTTTCTATCGAATAGGTTGTTCCGATAAGGTCTAAGACAGATTTTTTTGAGGAGTAAGAAAGGACGCGTGATAAAAACTGAAATGAATCTTTAACGTACGAAAGAATAGAGCAGCAGGGGTGACTTATGAATAACTAATTTAGTGATGAAGTCACAGGTTTGTTATTGATCAGTTATCGGACAATGTTCTCCATTCTAGCAGCGGTGATGGGCTCAGAAGAAAATACGAAGTCATTCTATGACAAACTACCTGATGAGGAAGGATGAATTCGTACAAGCATCATTAACCGGAGACCATGAAGAAATACAACGATAGAAAGATATATAGGTTGAGTTGGAAGGGAAAATAAAATGAAAAACAATTTTAAATTGAAAGCAATAGGTTTATTACTCGTTTGCCAAATGACTTTATCATCATTACCAGTGGTAGCGATGGCACAAGAGCACGAGGATTTGGAAGAAAATTATAACATAGAAAAACTAGTGGATGGGTTAGAAGAGAAGCAGCCAGAGGCAGCAAAACAAGCTGAAAATGAGCCAGTCGATCCACAAGAACAACATTTAGCACCAGATGATACCCAAAAGTCAGAAGCCAGGGATATGACGGACACAAACGCATTCTCTGAACAAGTACTACAGATGAATACTCAAGGAAGCCCCATCTATTCTTTGAAAGGTCTTAACAAAAGAGAAACACTCAATACAACTGGAAGTAGTGCTTATATTTTTAATGTATGGATAGAGGAAGATGCGAATGGGTTACCTGTATTCAATCATGATATCAGTAAGCATTTCATAAATTATGGTGCGAGGGTTACATTTAGCAATGGACAGTCGGCTCAGACATTTAAAAATGCTGCGACAGGTTCCCATATGATTTGGCAAGTAAATTTAAATGATCAATTGAGACCGAGACGTGGTGATACTTATACGATCAGAGATCTTAATCCATCAGGTAATCCGATCCATGCGGCAGCTACCGGCGTCTTGATGGAAGATCGCTATTATGAAGATGATCGCCAATTCGGGCAAAGTGTCTATGATCTTTTTGTAGGGGATACTTTTGAGCAACTACAAGAAGGTGTAACACAGCAAATAATTGCATCTACAAGAAGTAACTTAGAGGATCAAATGTTTCCTAGTGAAGAGAAGCAAAGATTGTTAGGACTTTTAAGTTCAGCAGAGGATATTTTAGCCAACCAGAAAATTAGCGACACCACTTTAAATGGTCTAACGACTGAATCGACACAAGCAAGCGGTGAGGCTGAACCAAATGCGACGATTTCCATTCGCGTTGGAGAAACAGAACTTGCAAGTGGACGTGTAGGAAGTGATGGCAAGTATAGCGTAACGATTGAAAAACAACAAGCGGGCACCGTGGTTACTGCGCAAGCAAGATTAGGCGATATCGAATCAAATATTGCCGAAACAACCGTTATTAGAGAAGGAATTGATGAAACAACGATTTCTAAGCTAAATACTGACTCCACAAGTGTGACGGGAACCGCAGAGCCAAATGCGGAGATCACGATCAAAGCTGGTGATACCGTGATTGCAAATGGACGTGTTGGCAGTGATGGCATCTATTCGTTAACGATTGAAAAACAACCAGCAGGTACCGTAGTCACTGCGCAAGCAACCTTAAATGGCATTTCATTAAATATCGCAGAAACCATGGTTGAGCGAGCAACGATCGCCGAAACAACCTTGAATGAAGTGACAACCACAGACACGACTGTTAGTGGAACAGCCGAACCCAATGCACAGGTGGAAATCACGATTGGTGATGAAACCAAGAATGCCACTGTCGATAGTGATGGAAAGTTTGCAGTAGAGATTGATCCGCAAGCAGCAGGAACCATGATTACTGCGCAACGATTGAATGGTCGTTAAGTAGTGTGCCAGAGTGAAGAACAAATACTACTCGTCCATAGAAACGAATGGAAAAGACGTGTGCGGCGTTCGAGTGCC
Source organism: Enterococcus sp. DIV1279b (assembly GCF_050531515.1). Taxonomy (NCBI): domain Bacteria; kingdom Bacillati; phylum Bacillota; class Bacilli; order Lactobacillales; family Enterococcaceae; genus Enterococcus; species Enterococcus sp. DIV1279b. Next base: position 615,316 of record NZ_CP172891.1, read on the forward strand.
GCACACGTCTTTTCAGTTATAGAAGGAGCTTTTTTCGGTGTTTTGCAACGCAAAATTATGGATGATTTTTGGGTTGATGATTTTCAAGAAATTGTTCCAATCATCTGCATCTGGGATCGATTTTATTAGGAGGCATTCAACATCCAGAATATACTCTTCCAAATACTCTGCGTAATTCGTCACGACTAGATCAATCTTGTTTCGTTCCACATAATCCAAAGAAAACTCACTGGAATCAGGGAATTGTAAAACATGATATCGACCAAAATATTTTACAGCAAAAGCATTGATGTGAAGGCAAATATGCGCATCCCCTTCTAAAAGAAAGGCGATCCGGCGTGGGTTGCCCCAGTATTTTTCTTTTAATCCTTCAAAGTACAAAGTGAAGCGGGCACTGATTGCTGGCAGAGCGGTCGCTTCAAAGAGAGGCTCTCTAAGAAGAAACCGTGTATTTTCCTCATACTCTTTAGGGTATTGTGTTTGTGCGTAATTGGAAATTTCTTCCATGCTTTGATTGTAGGTAGGCGAAATCAGCTGCTTTATTTTTTCCGTAATAAAGAAAGAATGGAGAAAAACAAAATCTCGGGACTGATCATGATCGGAAATCTGCTGGAGCTGGCAAAAATTGGCAGTCAGTTCTTTTAGCTCAGGCCAATGGTCAAAGCGGGTAACAAATGATATTTCCCTGAGATAGTTGTTTATCCCGCGGTTACTTGCTAGTAGAGCGAAAAGATAGACCAGCTCCTCTGACGGTAAAGACAAGGAAAAAGCGGTTTGGAGTCGTTGATTGAGGGGCTGGATTTCTTGGAAGAGTTCATCTGCCAAGACGATCTTTTTTAATTGTTCGGAGACAACGACAGTTTCTCCCGCTTGATAACGCTCAAGGATAATATACAACCAATAACTGATATACCAAAATGAAGCCGTATTATTGGTTTTGCCGCGTATATTGCGAAAAAAATCTAAGACGATATTTTGCACAGCAATGGTTGGACGTACCGTATGAGGCGTAGCATCCGACTCATAATAAAAGGCATGGAAAAATTTGCGAATATCCGCTTCTGATCCGATCAGACGGAAATTCTTATGATCAACAGATAACTGAAAGGGCTTTAGGGCTTTTTCAAAAAGTGTCAAATAGCGTAAAAGGGAACTCTCAGAAAGATAAAAATAGTCTGCCCATTCGGAGACTGTCCGATATTCTCCCTTAAACAGATGCTCAAGAATAACGAATAACGGTTCATTTTGAAGGAGCGCTCGTTTTCGTTCCAGATATTCTTTCGGTAGTAATTCATGAAGAGAATAGCCATTCGACGTGGATTCGATCATTAGCGTACTTCCAAAGTAGCTCCGTAGCCCCTCCATATCATAAATGATCGTGCGCCGCGAACTCTGGACAGCTTTTGACAACTCACGATTCGAAAGGGGCTTATGCCGTTCCAAAAGATTCAATAGTTTCAACCAACGATTGGTGGTCGTAGAAGTAATAAACGTCATCTGAAAATTTTTCATTTGCAACACTCCCATACGGTCTGTTTGATGGATCATCGCTCACGTCTGATTATGGAATATGGATACGGGCAAGGCAAGGGAAAGGTTTTTGGTACCTAACAAGTGTTTCTTTTATAGGAACACATGCGCTACTTGGGGATGAAAAGCAAATAACCGAAAGGGCCAACGATTCGTCTTAAACATCGTTGGCCCTTTCGGCTTTTTCATCAAGCTGTTGCAAACTGGCTGTTATATAGTTGGGCGTAAAGGGAATCTTGTGCCAGCAGTTCTGTGTGGGAGCCTTTTTCGACGACGGAGCCGTCTTTCATCACTAAGATCAAGTCAGCGTTTTTGATGGTAGAAAGACGATGGGCGATGATAAAGCTGGTCCGTCCTTGGGTCAAACGATCCATCGCCGTTTGGATCATTTGTTCTGTCCGCGTGTCGACACTGGAGGTGGCTTCATCAAGGATCAGGATCGTTGGGTCTGCTAAAATCGCCCGAGCGATCGTCAATAATTGTTGTTGTCCTTGTGACAGTTCGCTTTCGGAACCAATGACGGTATCGTAACCGTTGGGCAGGGTCCGCACGAAGTGGTCGCATTGGGCGGCTTTGGCGGCAGCCAAGATGTCTTCCCGAGTGGCATCGGGATTGCCATAAGCGATATTTTCAGCGATGGTTCCTTGGAATAGCCACGTATCTTGCAGCACCATACCGAATTTTTTCCGTACTGCTGGTGCCGAAAAGGACATCATGTCTTGATCGTCCAGCAAGATCTTCCCACCATTCAATGGATAAAAGCGCATCAGAAGATTGATCATGGTGGTTTTTCCAGCACCTGTTGGTCCAACGATCGCGACCGTTTGTTTTGGTTTGACGGAAAATTCGACGTTTTCCATCAAGAGTTTTTCCTTGCTGTAGCCAAAGGAGACGTGTTGAAAATCGATTTTTCCTTTGATGGTTTGTGGAACTGGCAGTTGTTGGGTCGCAGTTTCTTCTTCAGGATAATCAAGGATCTCAAAAATTCGTTCGAGAGATGCTAAGGCACTTTGCAAGGTGTTCATAATATAAGAGGCTTGCGTGATTGGTTCAGATACTTGGTTGATGTATTGCAGATAGGCTTGTACGAGACCAATGGATAATTGCCCTTGCAACACCATCAGACCACCAACGACGGCGCTTAAGATAAAGCCGATTTGATTGATAAAGCGCACGAATGGATTGATAGCTGCACTGACGAACTGTGCTTTCCGAAAGGCTTTAAATTGGGCTTCACTCAATTCCGCCATTTCCGCTTCAACGGCAACTTGTTGGTTGTAGGATTTGACCAGCGGATTTGCGGTATAAAACTCTTCCGCACGACTGCTGACTGCACCTAATGTTTCTTGGTTTTTGGTAAAGTAGCTCAAGTTTTTTCGTGAGAGAACGGTAGTCACAAAAGCACTCAAAAGCAAAATCAGGACCACGCCGATCGTCAGTAATGGGCTGAGATAAAGCATGGCGATCAAGCCGAAGGTAATGCTGATGGTTGCGGTGATCAATTGCATCAAACCGACTTGCAAGACTTCAGATACTTTATCTAAATCGAGAATCACTCGGCTTAAAATATCGCCAGTATGATGTTTGTCGTAAAAACTGATAGGCAGGCGATTGAATTTGTCACTGATTTGTTTGCGTAAAGTCAAGGTCAGGGTTTCACTGACACTGGCCATCGTATACTCTTGCAGCAAGGAAAAGAGACTGATCAAAAGCCACGTTCCCGCTAAAAGGACGACTGGACCTAAAATACTTTGCCAAAAATCACTGATCTGCCAGCCTTCTTGTTGAAACAAGGCAATCAGATTATCCAGTCCACGCCCCAAGATCAAAGGGGCGATGGACATTAGTAAGGAAAAGAACAAGGCGGAAGCGATAATCAGTAGAAAGCGGGCTTTTTGTTCCATCAGCAAACGCAGCAAACGTCGGCTTGTATGTTTCATGTTTTTTGGTGTATCCATTGGTTGTTTACTCATCCTTCATTCCTCCCATTCCTTGAGATGAGGCAAACTCTTGATAAGTTTGGCAATTGCGTAATAATTCTTCGTGGGTTCCTTTACCGACCATTTTGCCGTTATCCAAGACAATGATTTGATCGGCATTTTTGACGGTCGATACCCGCTGAGCCACGATAATGACGGCGGCATCTTTCGTGTATTCTTTCAATGCACGCCGCAAATTGGCATCTGTTTGATAATCCAAAGCAGAAAAACTGTCGTCAAAGAAGTAGATTTCTGCTGGCTTTGTCAGCGCTCGGGCAATACTCAGTCGTTGCTTTTGACCGCCAGAGAAATTGCTGCCTTTTTGAGCAACCGGACTTTCATAACCTTCAGGCAAGCCTTCAATAAATGACTTGGCTTGAGCAACTTCAGCGGCTTTTGCCATCGCCTCATGGGTTGCTGGACGATTGCCGAAACGCAAGGTTTCTTGAATCGTGCCGCTAAGCAAGAGCGCTTTTTGCGGGACATAACTAATTTGGTCCCGTAATTCGGCTTGTGAGATCTCTTTGATGTTGCGGCCAAAAAGCGTGATCGAACCAGCAGTCACATCTTTGAAACGCAACAGCGCTTTGGCGATGGTGCTTTTGCCAGAGCCAGTTCCACCAACGATCGCTGTCGTTTTGCCTCGATGGATCTTGAAGCTGATATCTTCTAAGACAGGTTCTTCGGCACCTTCATACGTAAACTGCACGTGATTGAAAGCTGCGATCGTTTCTGACACGGCGGTCTTGTTTAAGGTTTGGTCACCGTCGATCAAATCAATTGGTTCTTCCAAAACTTCTGTGATCCGTTGCAAGGAAGTCAAGCCTTTAGGCACCATCACGATCACCATCGCTGCCATAGTCAAAAACCAAAGACTCAGGATCGTGTATTCGATGATGGCAGTAATACTACCAATAGCAAGGTGGCCCTGCAGACTTTGATAGCCGCCGTAGACAAGGATAGTCGAAATCGAGAGTCCCATTACTAAATTGACGGTCGGATTCAAGACAGCAAAGAGGCGATTGACTTGGATCATGGTTTTCGCATATTCCGTCAAGGTTTGATCTGTCCGTTCTTTTTCGTAAGCAGCTTTGTCGAATGCTCGAATCACCCGAGCGCCAGTAAAGGTTTCTCGTAAGATCCGCATCATTTTATCGACTAGTTTTTGCGTGATTTGTGATAATGGGATCGCTTTGCGAATCACTCCATAAGCGATCATTGAAAAACATAGGATCGCTACGATTGGGACCCAAATCATCCGTAAAGAGACGGTGCCGGTTAGAAAAATTGAAGCAGCGACGATCATTGGGGCTGGCAAAATCATTTGCAGCGCCATCATCAAAATTTGTTGGATGTTGTTGATGTCGCTGGTGGTACGTGCCAGCAAAGTGGGCGTACCATAGCCATCAACAGCGGATACAGAGAGTTCTTGTGTTTTTTTGAAAAGGCGTATCCGCAAAAAATGCCCGAATTTTCCTGAAAGGTGGGCAGATAAATAACTACCGCCTACAGAGACGATCACGGTGCCGATGGCAATGGCAAACATCCACCAGCCATTGTGCCAAATGGCTGTCGTGTCGACTTTCAAGATCCCTTCATCAATGATTTTTGCCAAAAAATACGGCAACAGGAGTGTGCCGAAGGATTGGACCAGCATCAAAAGAAATAAACTGAAAAAGAAGCGTCGTTCTTCTTTATAAAATAACTGTAATTGTTTCATGATTTCCCTCCAAAAATGTCGTTCTATGGTAGAATAAACTGTAACGTTACGTTACAGTCAAGCAAGGAGTGAAATTTTTTTGAAAAAACAATTGACCATCAGTGAGATGTCCGCTTATGCTGGCGTGAGTCGGCGCACATTGATTTATTACGATCAGATCGATTTATTCAAACCGCAATCGATTGGTGAAAACGGCTATCGCTACTACGGCTTTGAACAATGCCTTGAGTTAGACGTGATTTTGCTCTTGCGTTCTTTAGACATGCCCTTGCAAGACATTCGACAATTTTTGAAAAACCGCAACCCTGAATACACGCAAAAGGAACTTGTGGAACGGCGAGGAGAAGTCCGTGCCAAAATCGCTGCGCTACAAGAATTGGAACGAACCTTCGATCGCTACATCCAGCGCTATGAAAAAGTACAGAAAGCCGATTTTGAGACCTTTACGATAGCGCACTACAAAGCAGAGGCGTTTATCGTTTCCGAAGAGATCGCTGGCGATGATCCAGAATCTGCTTATCAAGTGTACGCCCGTTTTTATCCGCTAGTGGATTATAAAGATGCCTTCAGTGGCTACCCCATCGGCTTTTTAAGTGCTGGAACGACATTAGAGGATCAGACCTTTCACGCATCGCCTTATCGGGCACTGATCTTGATTCCCCAAGATCGGCTGCATCTCTATCCTGAAAAGCTGATCATCACGCGTCCTACTGGCACGTATGTGTCTGGGTTTGTCAGTGAGGGAGAGGAACAAATTGCTGCTTTTACCCATCGCATCCAAGCCTTTCTAAAAGAGAATCAGTTAAAGATCGATGGCGATGTTTGGGAATTGTTATGGCAAGATGAAGTCTTTACCGCCCAAAAAGAATTGCAGATATTTGAAGTGATGGTTCCAGTGAAGCCTGAGTAATGGACGAGGCACGCGTATCTGTCGGAACCGAAAATCAAGATAAGCAATCGCAATGGTTGTTGCGGGCATTTCAATGGAAGCAAAATAGAAGCAAAGGAGATGGACGAAGCCAGATTGTATCCCTACAAAGAGCCCTGGGAAGCGTTGAAATTCCCATTTTCCTTTTTTCTCGTTATACTTGAAAGAACAGATGAGAAAAAAGGGGAAATTTTAATGAAAAAAGAAACAGGATTACGCTCGCTTTATGCGTTGATTGGTGTCGCCATTTTAGGATTCGGGGCGGCATTGCTGCGAGTTGGCGGAGTGGGACTAGACCCATACACAGCAGCCAATATCGGTGTTGGTGAGCTGCTAGGGTTATCCCTTGGGGTCTATCAATTGATGATCAATATCGCTGTCCTAGTATTGATTTTTATCTTTGGCCGTCGCCATATCGGTATCGGGACGGTCATCAATATGGTGCTGACAGGATTTTTCATCGACTTTTATACCAACGTTTTTGATTGGTTATCCGTCGGTCCAAATAACTGGTGGCAGCAAGGCTTGTTCTTGTTGATCGGGATTATCTTCTTTACCTTCGGTGCTTCGTTTTATATGTCAGCAAATTTGGGCAGCGCCCCCTATGACGCGATTGCCCCAACCATCGTCGATCAGACGAAAGCCAACTATCGAGTGGTGCGGGTGATTCAAGACGTTGCCTTTGCCTTGATTGGCCTCTTCACAGGCGGACCTATTGGGATCGGAACCTTCATCAGTGCCTTTTTAGTGGGCCCACTGATCAAATTCTGGGACAACCGTGTCTCTCAGCCATTCATCGAAAGCAGTGTCAAAAAAGCGATTTTTAAATAAAAAAGGTCTGCAGCAAAGAGAAGTCGAAGCGATTTAGTCGCCCACTTCACTTTGCTGCAGTTTTTTTGCCATTTGATCAAGGAATTCTTGCATAATTGCTTCTCAGTCGCTAGAATAAAAAAGCCGAGGAGGGGTAAGTATGCAATTACCAACACCATTTATTGAAAAATACCAACGGTTGTTAGGAGAAGAAGCACCAGCTTTTTTTACCGCTTTGACCGATAATCAGCCAGTCAAAGGCTTTCGCTTGAATGTTGCTAAGCCGCACGCACAAGCGATGCTGGCAAAATATGGACCAGCCGCTGTACCCGCCCCCTATGCAGAAGCTGCTTATATTGGCGAAGTCAAAGGCCGTTCGCTGCTCCATCAAGCTGGCTATGTCTACAGCCAAGAACCTAGTGCGATGATCGTAGCAACGATCGCAGCCGCTCAACCAGGGGAGCGGGTCTTAGATTTATGTGCGGCACCAGGGGGCAAAACAACGCAGCTGGCAAGCCAATTACAAGGGAAAGGGCTGCTTGTAGCAAATGAGATTTTCCCCAAGCGTGCCAAAATCCTATCAGAAAATGTGGAGCGTTGGGGCTTTCCGAATGTAGTCGTCACCAATCAGGCACCGCAAGAATTGAGCCGCCATTTTCCTCAGTTTTTTGACAAGATCGTGGTGGACGCCCCATGTTCTGGTGAAGGAATGTTTCGTAAAGATCCCGTCGCATTAGAAGAATGGCAAGCAGATACACCTGATCAGTGTGCGATCAGGCAAAAAGACATTTTGGCACAAGCCGTTGTGATGCTAAAACCGGGGGGCCAGCTGATCTATTCCACCTGTACCTTTGCCCCAGAAGAAAACGAAGCGATGATGGCTTGGTTAATGGAGGAGTATCCCTTCACGATCGAAGCGATCGACTTGGACAATGTATCTCATGGGCGCAGGGAGTGGGGAGCTGCACCCGGGATTGAGAAAACCATCCGCTTATGGCCGCATTTAAACCAAGGAGAAGGTCATTTCGCTGCGAAATTGACCTCGCTAGCAGAAGCAGCGCCAGTGAAAAAGAAGAAAAAAGGCAAAGGAGCGACAGCCAAGAGTCCATTGGATGCAGCGACTCAAAAGTTGTGGCAAGCCTTTCGCAAGGAGTTTCCTTTTTTACAGGCACTGAATGCGACGCCACAGCTGCTAGGAGAAAACCTCTGGCTCGTTCCTGAAGAAATGCCTTCTTTAAAAGGGATCAAGTTTATGCGCCCAGGTTTGCACGTCGGCGTCGTTAAGAAGAATCGGATCGAGCCAAGTTATGCGTTGGCATTGGCGATCCATGCAGAAGAAGGGGCACCGACAGTGCCGATCACTTTGCCGCAATGGCAGCAGTATGTGGCAGGTGAAACCTTGAGCGTGCCAGGAAATGCTGGGTGGGTGATTTTGACAGTCGATGAGATCCCAGTCGGTTTTGGAAAACAAGTCCAAGGAACCGTGAAAAACTTCTTTCCTAAAGGATTAAGATTCAAAGCGATTTAAACGAAATAGTGTTTTTATTTCAGTCCTCGTGCTATGATGGAAGTAGCAAAATAAGGGAGCTGATCGATATGAAAACATCATCAAAAGTAACGATTGGATTAAGCATTGCAGCGATCGCTGGGATCACTACTGCCGTCGTTGTATCAGACAAAGTATTCAATAAAGTACGCTTCGCTTGCAACCGACACAAAGTAAAGAAATTTGTCGATGACAAATTCAACGGCAATGAAAAATTGCTGGATGTCGTAGACGGCTTATCTGACAATGAATTGGATTCGTTGTTAGGTGTGATGAAAAAAGTCAATGAGGGCCGCAACAAAATCTCTGTTTACGGAGACAACATCAAAGATTCGACAGAACATGTCAAAGACAAGTTGACGAGCTTTGTTGATTCCGTCTTTTAAGCCAATCATGCCATTTGAAACTCGCAGGGACATCGGTCTTTGCGAGTTTTTCTCGTCTTTCTAAGCGTTTTTCGTTATACTAACAAGGAAATGCACGAAATGGTGCGAGGTAGAGGAGTGAAAGTGAAGTCGTGGAAAAAACAAGTACCTTGACTGCCGAGGAAAAAGCCTTCTTTATGGAAGAAGCAATCAAAGAAGCCCGAAAAGCAGAAGGGTTGGCAGAAGTACCGATCGGTGCTGTCGTCGTCTTGGATGGTAAAATCATTGGTCGTGGACACAATCTACGAGAAACGCAGCAGCAAGCCGCAGCGCATGCGGAGATGTTTGCGATCGAAGAAGCCTGTCGCACTGTCGGAAGTTGGCGCTTAGAACAAGCGCAGCTGTTTGTGACCTTGGAACCATGCCCGATGTGTAGCGGGGCGATGTTATTGGCACGGGTGGAAGAAGTGTATTTTGGTGCCTACGATCCCAAAGGCGGCACTGCTGGTACATTGATGAATTTATTGGAAGATGAGCGCTTCAACCATTGGTCCTATGTGGAAGGCGGCATTTTAGAAGAAGCATGCGGCCAGCTGCTAACAGATTTTTTCCGAGCATTACGAGAAAAGAAAAAACAAAAAAAGGCTGGCAATCTCTAACGAAATACGTTATACTAAGTTTTGCCGAAAGGCTAGGACAATGGAGGTCTTGTGAAGCGTGTCAGATCCGGAAGGAAGCAGCACTAAGCAGGATTCTCCATGTGTCTGATTGAAAAACTGCTTGTTTTGAAGAAAGCAGTAGTACTAATTGAATCGATGATCATTCAACCCTGAGACAGACTGTCTTAGGTTTTTTTATTGTCTGAAAGTCTTTAGTTGAGTCTTCTCTTTGATAAATTTTCATGATCAATTTTTAGCCAATCTAGTAAAAAGTGAATCACGATTGTTTGATTGTAGGTGAAGAATTGCTGATTAGCTAGTTACTTTTTTACGACTTTCTTGTGTATTTTCGAAGGTAGTCAGAGGTTGATCGTTTTAAAGTATCAAATTTATTTTCGTCATATTTCGCAATGTGCACCAGAAATGCAATCGTTTGATTTTGTTCGAAAAAAGTTTCATAGTGGTTAAGCTTGAAAAAAACATCCGTTGCCATGAAAGCCGTTCGTTTATTGGCATTATGAAAGGGATGTTTTTTGATTAAGTTGATTAGAAGGATTGCAGCTTTTTCCTCCATTGAGGGATATAATTCTTTTGAAAAAACGATTTGTTGCGGTTGTTTTACAGCCATGGCTAATCCAGATGGATCACGCAAGCCGATCTCTTCATTTGGTGTTTGACTTTTGATAAGCACGACATTCATTTTTATGATTTGTTTTTCTGATAAGTAGATTGTCAATGATTTGCGAGCTCCTTATACATCTCTTCATATTGAGAAAAAGATTGATCGATTAAACGATTGATTTCGAGTTCCTGCTCAGAAGGTAATGACTTTTTCGTGATTGCAGCAGCTAATTTGTCTTCATCAACAAATACGTAATCATTTTCTTGAATTCCTATTTTTTCTAATAATTCTTTCGATAATGTTAAAACAACTGAATTTCCGCTCTTTCTAATTTTTCGTTCTTGAATACTCACTTTACATCTCCTCCGTATATCGTATATACAGTATATACGATATACGAGAATTACTCAATAATTGTATGATCGTATGTTAGTGCTATATATTTTGGATCGTATTTGCTTGGAAAAAAATCATTCCAACAATTGAGCAAAACATGGCGGTACTTTTTGACAAATGACTGTCTATTTATTCCATTCTTTTCCAAGCATTCCAATGGTTTCCCAGAGATTTTATGCTATGCTTATTTTGTAGAGACTTCCGTCGCCTTTCTACTGGCAACCCTTGATGCCAAGAGAAATGGATAGTGATTTCAGGCGACGTATTTGAAAAGAGGCGCACAATGGAAAAAATTACGATTATCCATACGAACGATCTGCATTCCCACCTAGAACATTGGCCGAAGATGCGGCGTTATTTGGATCAAAGAAAACGAGAAGCGGATACGACCGAAGAGACAGTGATCGCACTCGACTTAGGCGACTTTGTCGATCGTTGGCATCCTTTGACAGAAGCAACTGACGGCAAGGCGAATGTCGATTTGATGAATCAAGGACATTACGATGCGGTGACGATTGGGAACAATGAAGGGGTCGGCAATCCCAAAGAGGTCTTGCAGCATTTATATGACCAAGCAGAATTTCCTGTCATTTTAGGCAATTTATTTGATAAACAGGATTTACGTCCACCCAAATGGGCACAAGAATACAAAATCATGGAAAGCAATCAAGGCGCCAAAATCGGCCTGATCGCTTTTACAGCACCGTTTCCGCTGACATATGCCCCAAACGGCTGGGACATTCGCGAACCCTTGGAGATTTTGCCTTCATTGGTGCAGCATTTGCGCCCCGAAGTCGATCTGCTGGTCTTGATGAGCCATCTAGGTATCAATGCTGACCGCCAGATTGCGAGGGACTTTCCAGAACTAGATGTTATATTAGGTTCCCACACGCACCATTTGTTTGAAAAGGGCGAAGTCATCAATGGCGTTCAAATTGGGGCAGCTGGCAAGTTTGGTTTTAACATTGGCGAAGTCGAAGTGGTCTTAGATGATCACCACCGCCCGATCAAGCATCGCGCCCGTGTGATTCCGACGGATTCGTTGGTGGCTTTTCCGCAAGATGAGGAAGAGATCGCCGAATATCTGTCGATCGGCCATCGCTTGCTGCGGGCAAATCAGGTGGCAGAAATTCCAGCAGCGTTTACGAGGGATTGGCAAAGTGAACATTCCTTGGTTCGAGAGGCGCTTTTGGCATTATGTGCCAAAGGACAGACAGATGCCGCCATCTTAAATACGGGGCTATTCTTAGATGATTTGCCGCAAGGACGGGTCGATCAAGATCAGCTGCACACGATTTTGCCCCATCCGATGCATTTGATTCGAGTGACGCTGCAAGGCGCGGATGTCATTCGATTGGTCTTAGAGATGGAAAAAAATCGCAACTTTTTGCGCAATTTCCCAATTATGGGAATGGGTTTTCGAGGGAAGATTTTTGGTGAACTGGTTTATGAAGGCATCCGCTTTGATGAAAAAAACCACCAAGTATTGTGGAAACAAGAGCCCGTCGATCCTGCTCAAAGCTACACGTTGACCCTTGTGGATCACTACTTGTTTATTCCGTTTTTCCCGACGATCGAGATTGCTGGAACCGTTGAGTTTCTTTTTCCAGACTTTATTCGCACAGTGGTCGGTGATTACCTGAGTCAGAAATACCCCATCCAGTAGTTCGTCACTCCTCCAGCTGGATTTTGCGAGAAAACCGCGACTATCATTGGGGAATAAAACAAGGTATAATAAACAGCAGGTGGTGAAAAAATGACCGAAAAACAAACGATCACAGATGAGATGACATCTGTACTAGAAGAAATTATTGAAGAACCAGCGAAACAACCGCAAAAAGGCGAGTTGGTGACTTTGTTAAATGATGAAGAATTAATGATTGGCAATCGACAATACAAATTGGTCATGGATTATCGTGAAGGCTTCAATCCAGAAAAGCTTGGCGAGCGTTACAGTGAAGTGTTGGCACGTTATGATTATATCGTAGGCGATTGGGGTTATGAGCAGCTGCGTTTGAAAGGCTTTTTTGAAAAAGATAACCGCAAAGCATTACCCGATCAGCGTATCGACATGCTGGAAGACTATTTGTATGAGTATTGCAACTTCGGTTGTGCCTATTTCGTGATCCAACGAGTTGGCGGCAAAAAAGAAAAAAGTACCTCCCGCCGACGCAAGAAAAAGCCAACCCAAAACAATCAAAATCAAAACACACAACAAAACGCCCATATAGAAGAAAAGCGTGACACCGTACCGCAGAAAAAAAGCAAACCAACGATCAAAAATCGTAAACCAAAAGAAAAGAACGTCAAAAAAACCGAAACAACCACGGTGAAAAAAGGCAAAAAAGAGTTTACGATTCGACAAAGGGAAGAATAAGATGAAATATAAAGGCTATTTGATTGATTTAGACGGCACGATTTATTTAGGAAAAGCGCCGATCCCTGCTGGGAAACGCTTCGTAGAATCCTTACAAGAAAAAGGACTGCCCTATTTATTTGTGACCAATAATACGACCCGCAGTCCTGAAGTCGTGGCGCAGCGATTAGCGGATGAATTTTCGATCCATGTGGCACCAGAAACGATCTATACCGCAAGCTTGGCGACAATCGATTTTATGAAAGACCATGGCAAAGGCCGCAAAGTATTTGTGATCGGCGAAGCGGGGTTGATCGATTTGATCTTAGCTGCTGGGTTTGAGTGGGAGGAAACCAACCCAGATTATGTCGTGGTTGGCTTAGACAACCACGTGACGTATGAAAAATTTGTTCTAGCAACGTTAGCGATCCAAAAAGGGGCAACCTTTATCGGGACCAATCCAGACAAAAATATCCCGACGGAAAGAGGTTTATTACCTGGTGCAGGTTCACTGATCGCAATGGTGGAGACTGCCACCCAAACGCAACCGATTTTTATTGGCAAACCAGAAGCCATCATTATGGAAAAAGCGGTGGCACACATCGGCTTATTAAAAGAAGAGGTCTTGATGGTGGGAGACAATTACGAAACGGATATTCGCTCGGGGATCCAAAACGGGATCGATTCTTTGCTCGTATTATCTGGCTTTACCCCGAAAGCGGCAGTTCCGACATTACCAGTAGCACCAACCTATGTGGTGGATTCTTTAGATGAGTGGGATTTTGAACAATGAAAAAACAAGTGTGGCTTGAACGCTTAGGATTTGTCTGCTTGTTTTTGTTTTTGGTCAGTCTAGCGATCACCCTAACGATCAATTTTCGACCGTTATATTGGTTTGATGTCGATCACTTGAATCTGCTGGATTATACCTCGCTATCAAGAGAAGAGTTGTTGAAGAACTATGGCTTATTGCTAGATTTTCTAAACAATCCCTTTGCAAGTACGCTCGCCTTGCCAGATTTTCCAATGTCTGAAGCTGGCGCTGGGCATTTTTACGATGTGAAACAGTTGTTTCTATTAAATTATGCCGTGATGATCGTCACTTTGCTGCCCAGTATCTGGTTCGTCAATCGGTTACGGCAAAAACAACAGCAATGGCGCTTGATTCGTCCCTTTCAATGGGGAATGATTTTACCGCTGATTTTCGGGTTTTTGATGGCTGTCGGCTTTGACCGCTTTTTCGTTACGTTCCATGAGATTTTCTTCAGTAACGACGATTGGCTGTTTAATCCAGCCACCGATCCGATCATCAACGTGCTGCCAGAAACGTTTTTCATGCATTGCTTTATTCTCTTTTTCGTCTTGATTGAAGTCTTCTTTTTTGCCTTCTATTGGTGGGGCAAACGAGGCTTGAAAAAAACAGCATAATGAAAAAAAGACCAACGATCCCCTTCCTTTGAAGCGACCCCCAAAAGTTAGACCAAAAAAATCTAACTTTTGGGGGTCGTTATTTGTATGGCAAAATATCCTTTTGAATTAAAACTAAAAATCGTTAAAGAATATCTTAGTGGCGTGGGCGGATATCGGTATCTTGCCAACAAATACGGTATTTCAAGCAAGTCTCAAGTAAGTAATTGGGTGAATGCCTATCGTGAATACGGAGAGGAAGGTCTATTGAGAAAGCATCAAAATCAGAAATATTCTGTTCAATTTAAGTTAAATGCGCTAGAGTTATATCAAACAAGTGAGATGTCCTATCGAGAAGTTGCTAGCACTTTAGAAATGAACAACCCTGCGCTTATTGCCAATTGGATGCGTAATTTCAGAGAAGCAGGTATTGAGGGGCTCTCAAAAGAGAAAGGGCGACCACTTACTTTGACTAGAAAAAAAGAAAACAAAAAAGAAAATACAACAACTGAAGAACGCGATCGTATCAAGGCATTAGAAAAGCAAGTCCGATCCCTTCAAATTGAGAATGCCTTTTTAAAAGAGTTGAGGAAGCTGCGAAAACAGGAAGCCCAGCAAAGACGCAAGAATCAATCGCACGAATCATCGCCAGCCTCCGAGGATCATTCAAACTAGTTGAGCTTCTTGAAACATTGAAATTTCCTAAAGCAACCTATATGTATTGGCAGAAACGGTTTGACAGACCAAACCCAGACCAAGAAATTGAAGAAAAAATGCTTGAAATTCGCAAAGAGCATAAAGACTATGGCTGTCTGCGACTAAAAAAAGAATTAGAGAATCAAGGGATTCATGTCAATAAAAAGAAGATTCAACGTCTGATAAAAAAACTAGGTATCGAAGTAAAGTCTTACACTCGAAAATCTCGACGGTACAATTCTTATCGTGGGAAGGTTGGCACTGTCGCCAAAAATCGTATTCATCGTCGGTTTTATACAAATATCTGTCACCAAAAAATTACAACTGATACCACAGAGTTTAAGTATTATGAAGTAGACACCACAGGTGTCGTTCGTCAGAAAAAGCTGTATTTAGATCCTTTCATGGATTTCTACAATAGTGAAATTCTATCTTATCGGATTTCTGAAAAACCAAACGCACTAGCCATAATGGAAGGATTAGAAGAAGCAATCCAGATGACAAATGATTGTCCATTTCGTAGAACCTTCCATTCAGATCAAGGATGGGCCTATCAAATGAATGCTTATAAGAATAAATTGAAGCAGCATAAAATCTTCCAGAGTATGTCTCGTAAAGGGAATTGTTTAGATAACTCACCTATGGAAAACTTCTTTGGTTTATTAAAGCAAGAGATTTTTCATGGAGAAGTCTATCGGAGTTTAGATGAATTGAAAACAAAAATTGACCAATATATCTATTATTACAACCATAAACGCATCAAAAAGAAATTAAATTGGCGAAGTCCGGTTCAGTTTCGAGAAGCTGTAAAAACAGCTGTCTAACAGTTAATCTTATCGTACAAAAAAGGAGTGGATTTCTCCACTCCATAAAAGTCTAACTTTTTGGGGTCACTACACTTTGAGGGAGGCGAATCGTCGGTCTTTTTTTTATTGCGTAATGTAATGAGATTTACTTGGGTGTTGATGGGCTAAGCGACTTGCGGCAGAAGCTGCGATGGCACCTACGATATCATCTAAAAAGGTGTGAACGCGGGGACCGTCATGCTTGTTCAGTTCTTTCAAAATACCCGGTTTGACTTTATCAATGTATCCGTAGTTAGTAAAGCCGATCGAGCCGTACACGTTGACGATGGATAGAGCGAGGATCTCATCGATCCCATAAAGCCCTTCGTCTTCTTTAACGATTTCTTGCAGTGGATGCAGCAGTTGATTTTCTTCTGCCAAAATATCTAACTGGACACCCGTTAAAATCGTATTGTGGACTTCCCGCTTGCTTAAGACAGCGTTGACGCTTTCGATACACATCTCCAAGGTGATGCCTTCAATGTAATCTTTTTGCAAGAACATCACCAGTTCACCGATGTCTTGCAGCGAGACACCGCGGTCGGCCAACAATTCTCTTGCTTTGTCTTCAAGTGTTTTGCTTTCTAATACCATATAGTTCCCCTCCATGTAAAAATAGTTTATTCAAAAGTCAACATGCGACTGATGGATTGCGATCATAAGTAGTGGCCTATTCCAGTTACAGGCCATGACGTTTGGGTTTTAATCCCTTCTGACATCCACTGAAGCACAGGTGTTGGCTAGTTCTGCTTTGGCTGCCACTGCCCAAGGATGGGGGACCACCAAGTCACCAGCAAAAAGCCAGTCCATATAATACCCAGCGGCGGCTTCCAAGGAATCATCGAGGCGGTCTAATAAGCCGGTTAAGAAAGGCGCTTGATCTTTGCGATCCCATTTGATTTTGTCGGCTAAAAAAACAACTAGATCGAGACGACGATAATGGGCCTTTAAGGTGGTATGACAGCTGATGGCGGACAGAATGTCTGGATCAGACACCTGAAAAACCGTTTTTGCCAATAAAGCGGATTGCTGCTGATGCAGCAAAAAAGGTGCTTGCCGCTCCGCATCTAAGATCGGTTCGCCTACCGCTATCTGCAAGGCGATTCGCTGGTCATGAGGGATGACGACGCTGACATCGTGCAGCAGTGCTGCCAAGTAAGCTTTATCCGCATTGACTTGAAACCGTTCTGCCAATCGTTTGGCTTCTTGGGCAACGGCTAGATTGTGGACTGCCGTTTCGGCATGATCGAAGGCTTTCAGATACTGAACCATTTGCTCAGTGAGGGTCTTGCCCTGTAAAGGGAGAGTATAGGCGGCAAGTTGACGTTGACCAGCTTGTTTCATCTCAGCTACTCCTTAAAAAGACTTGTACTATGGGCAGGTTGTGTCCGCGTTTTGGGATCAATGTAGTGGAGCGCATTGTTCACCGCAGTTGGGGCTTCTCCGAAACCAGTAGCGATCAGGTCGACTTTTCCATCGTATAAAACGACATCCCCACAGCCATAGATCCCAGGAACAGACGTGCTCATATCTGAAGAGACGAAGACTCCTTGGCGGCTGCTTTTCATGCCCCAATCCTTGATGTTCAATGTGGAAGAAAAACCATAATTGACGATCAAAGCATCCAATGAAAGGCTAACCGTTTCATCACCTTTGACTTGCTGCAACGAGACACCAGTCAAACGTTGCTCTCCTTGGATTTCTTGGATCACATAAGGAGTCAAAATGTTGACGGCAGAAGCCTGTAATTTGCTGACGCTATGTTCATGGGCACGAAATTCAGGACGGCGATGGATCAAGTAGACTTCACTAGCGATCGGCTCCAGCATCAATGCCCAATCGATGGCAGAATCGCCGCCACCGGCAATCGCTACTTTGCGTCCAGCATACTTCATCAAATCGGTGACAAAATAGTCTAAGCCGTATCCTTCAAACCGCTCGCTTTCTGGCAAAGTCAGTTTGCGCGGCTGGAAGGAGCCGTTTCCTAAAGCCAAAATCACGGCTTTCGAGTAATGGATTCCTTTGTCGGTGGTGACTTCGATATAGTCTTCTTGTTTTTCGACCGACAAGACGGTCTCTTCTAAACAATATTGGTGATTGAAGGTCGTCAACTGTTTTTCCAGGTTTTGGACAAGATCGCCCGCTTTGATTTTCGGATAACCTGGGATATCGTAGATGTATTTTTCTGGGTATAAAGTAGCAAGCTGACCGCCTAATTGCGGCAAGCTGTCGATGATCTTGGTTTTGGCGTTACGCATACCGGCATAGAAAGCAGAAAACATCCCGCTAGGTCCCGCGCCGATAATCGTTATATCAAAAATATCCATGTTATTCCTCTTTTCTAACCACGTTGGGGTGAAGCGTGTTCGTAGTGTACGAATAGCTTCATTATAGCAAAAATTATCCAAACTAGCATTTTTTCAATTTTCTGCTATCATGGATTTATGAGAGAGAAGGAGGAGTTAATGTGTCTGAATTTCCACAGTTAGCATTAGAAAAACAAACTGGCCATAAAGCAGTCATCAAAACCAATCGTGGGGATGTAGTTGTACAATTGTTCCCAGAATTGGCACCAAAAACAGTGAAAAACTTCGTTGAATTAGCGAAAAAAGGGTATTACGATGGGATCATCTTCCACCGTGTCATTCCTGATTTTATGATTCAAGGCGGCGATCCAACTGGTACAGGGATGGGCGGCGAAAGCATCTATGGTGGCAGCTTTGAAGATGAATTTTCAAAAGAATTGTTCAATCTTCGTGGCGCTTTATCCATGGCAAACGCTGGTCCGAATACTAACGGCAGCCAGTTTTTCATCGTAAACAATCAAAATGTTCCTAGCAACATGTTAGGTCAATTAGAAGGTGCTGGTTATCCAGCTGAAATCATCGAAGCGTATCAAGCAGGTGGTACTCCTTGGTTAGATTTCCGTCACACAGTCTTCGGTCATGTGATCGAAGGAATGTCAGTCGTTGATGAAATCGCTGGCGTGCAACGGGGACCACAAGATCGTCCAGTGCATGATGTAGTGATCGAAACGATCGAAATCAGCGAATAAAACAAAAGAACCCAAAAGCAGTTTCAACGGTCATCCTCAAGGAGATCGTTGAAATGGCAGCTTTAGGGTTCTTTTTTTCATAAGAAAGAGTTAACCGATCGGTTGGTCTTTAAACGCGGCGGCGATTTGATTGAGTGCTTTTTCTAATAGCTCTTTAGGACAGGCAAAGTTCAGCCGCATATGGTGACTGCCGCGAGGACCAAAGATACTTCCTTGATTCAATACGACATTGGCTTCTTTGATCAGTTTGCGCTGCAGCTGATTGTCTGTTAGGCCATAGGCAGAAAAATCCAGCCAGATCAAGTAAGTACCTTCGGGTTTTTGAAAGGTCACTGCTGGGAGTTGTTCAGTCAAAAAGTCGCAGACAAAGGTGCGATTTGCTTCTAAATAGGACAAAAGTTCTTCTAACCATGCTTCAGATTCACGATACGCTGCTTCAGTAGCGACCAACCCAAACGTATTGATTTCCCCTTGAACGTTGCGTTCTTGTGTTTTTGCAAATTGGCTGCGCAAGGTTTGGTCTTTGATGAATACTATCGAATTTTTGATCCCAGCTAAATTAAAGGTCTTGGTTGCTGAGGTCAAGATGATCGAAAAATCGGCAAAGCTTGGCTCGACTGTTTGGAAAGAGACAAATTGATTTGGTGCAAAAACGATGTCTTGATGGATCTCATCACTGACAACGATCACCTGGTGCTTTTGACAAATACGGCCGATCGTCAGCAGTTCTTCTTTTGACCACACGCGACCGCCAGGATTATGAGGATTACATAGAAGAAACAATTTTACCTTCTTTTCGATGATGTTTTGTTCCATCGCCTCAAAATCGATGACGAAGTGGCCATCTTTTTCCAATAATGGTTCTTGAATTAAGGTCCGCTGATTGTTTTTGACAACATGGGCAAAGGGATGGTAGACCGGATCGTGGATCAATACGGCATCTCCTTCTTGCGTATAACTTTGGATCGCCAGTGCAATACTAGGGACGACACCGCTATTAAAAAGGATCGCTTCTTTATTGATGGTATAACCATGACGTCTTTGCTGCCAATCGATGATGGATTCAAGCAGCGAATCAGGGATGGTGGAATACCCATAGATCCCTTGGGCAACTGCTTTTTCTAAAGCTTTTTTCACAGGTTCTGGTGCCAGAAAATCCATGTCGGCTACCCAAAGCGGCAACAAGTTTTCTTCCTTATAGGTTTTTGCAATGGTATCCCATTTGACGCTATTGGTATTTAAGCGTGGATGAACTTTGTCAAAATTGATCATGCGTTTCCCTCCTATATTGTGCAACGTTGTTTCTGATGCTTCAAATCTACCACTAGTTCAAGTATAATGAAAGTGGAAAAGAGAGGAAAGACTATGAATTATCAAATCGGGAACATTATAGAAGGAACAGTCACTGGGATTCAACCCTATGGTGCATTTGTTTCGTTAGATAAGGAAACACAAGGATTGATCCATGTTTCAGAGATCCAATCTGGGTTTACCAAAAATATCCATGAAGTCTTACAGATCGGGCAAAAGATCCGTGTACAAATCATTGATATTGACGAATACAGCCAAAAGATCAGTTTGTCCCGCCGTACATTGGAAACGAGTTTTGTTCAGCCACCCTTTAAGCGTAAACGCTACTTTACAAATAAGAATAAGCGGATCGGTTTTCGTACGATTGGAGAAGCTTTACCAGTGTGGGTGAAAGAGGCCAAAGAAATGTTAGAAAAAGAAAACAGCAGCAGATAATCGTGCATATTTTCTGAAAATGTGCTAAAATTAGTTTACAAACAGATGAATAACTGAGGTGGGTATTTTGGGATCCAAAAAAGTAGCGGGTACAGTTATGATGCACTTAGCAAATGGTTCGAAACGATTTTTGATGCAAATACACGAAGGCACTGCGGAATTAGCGTCAACGGATTTTTCTGAAGATAAAACCGGCTTGGCTACGATCTTACAATTGTTTAAAGACCGTATCCACCTTGATGTGACAGCGATCGAACTCGTTGAACTCACAAATGGCAATATTGATACGCAAAACATTCCTTTATTTGTTTTTGAAACACAAGAAGCAGGACAAACGCAACAGCTGCCAGAAGGGTATGCGTGGGAAGAGCCTAATATATTTCGTAAGATCATTGAAGACTACGAGATTGAAGGCGTTCCGTTCTTTTAGCACCTGAATATTAGCGAAAAAACTGAAGACCGTTACGACGGTCTTTTTTTATTGAAAACTTTTTGTAAATAAAATGAAATATTTCCTTGACCTGAGTCAAGAAGAATGGTAAATTAGTCAACGTTGGCAATTGAGCCAGCGGGTCAAAACAACAGTTGAAAAAACTTCAAAAAAAGACTTGACCAAAAATGCAACAGATGATATTATAACGAAGTCGCAATAATAAAACAGTTAATCAATGTTGATACATCAACAAAATTAATTGAAAAAAGTTGTTGACAAATAACAAATCATTTGTTATTCTAATCAAGTCGCTGAGACAGCCGCTACGAAGTTGAAAAACAACGAGCGAAAAAAACTTTTAAAAAAAGAGTTGACAATCAAATGTCGCTCTGATATGATATAAAAGTTGCTAACACAGCACGGTAGACCTTTGAAAACTGAACAAAGCAAGCAAACGAACCAATGTGTAGGACGTTTCAATTTATTGAAACAAACACATGCAAGCAATAGCTAGCAAAGTTAATTTTTATGAGCTTAATGACCGTATGGTCATTCAAACAAATCATTATGAGAGTTTGATCCTGGCTCAGGACGAACGCTGGCGGCGTGCCTAATACATGCAAGTCGAACGCTTTTTCTTTCACCGGAGCTTGCTCCATCGAAAGAAAAAGAGTGGCGAACGGGTGAGTAACACGTGGGTAACCTGCCCATCAGAAGGGGATAACACTTGGAAACAGGTGCTAATACCGTATAACACTATTTTCCGCATGGAAGAAAGTTGAAAGGCGCTTTTGCGTCACTGATGGATGGACCCGCGGTGCATTAGCTAGTTGGTGAGGTAACGGCTCACCAAGGCAACGATGCATAGCCGACCTGAGAGGGTGATCGGCCACACTGGGACTGAGACACGGCCCAGACTCCTACGGGAGGCAGCAGTAGGGAATCTTCGGCAATGGACGAAAGTCTGACCGAGCAACGCCGCGTGAGTGAAGAAGGTTTTCGGATCGTAAAACTCTGTTGTTAGAGAAGAACAAGGATGAGAGTAAAATGTTCATCCCTTGACGGTATCTAACCAGAAAGCCACGGCTAACTACGTGCCAGCAGCCGCGGTAATACGTAGGTGGCAAGCGTTGTCCGGATTTATTGGGCGTAAAGCGAGCGCAGGCGGTTTCTTAAGTCTGATGTGAAAGCCCCCGGCTCAACCGGGGAGGGTCATTGGAAACTGGGAGACTTGAGTGCAGAAGAGGAGAGTGGAATTCCATGTGTAGCGGTGAAATGCGTAGATATATGGAGGAACACCAGTGGCGAAGGCGGCTCTCTGGTCTGTAACTGACGCTGAGGCTCGAAAGCGTGGGGAGCGAACAGGATTAGATACCCTGGTAGTCCACGCCGTAAACGATGAGTGCTAAGTGTTGGAGGGTTTCCGCCCTTCAGTGCTGCAGCAAACGCATTAAGCACTCCGCCTGGGGAGTACGACCGCAAGGTTGAAACTCAAAGGAATTGACGGGGGCCCGCACAAGCGGTGGAGCATGTGGTTTAATTCGAAGCAACGCGAAGAACCTTACCAGGTCTTGACATCCTTTGACCACTCTAGAGATAGAGCTTCCCCTTCGGGGGCAAAGTGACAGGTGGTGCATGGTTGTCGTCAGCTCGTGTCGTGAGATGTTGGGTTAAGTCCCGCAACGAGCGCAACCCTTATTGTTAGTTGCCATCATTTAGTTGGGCACTCTAGCAAGACTGCCGGTGACAAACCGGAGGAAGGTGGGGATGACGTCAAATCATCATGCCCCTTATGACCTGGGCTACACACGTGCTACAATGGGAAGTACAACGAGTTGCGAAGTCGCGAGGCTAAGCTAATCTCTTAAAGCTTCTCTCAGTTCGGATTGTAGGCTGCAACTCGCCTACATGAAGCCGGAATCGCTAGTAATCGCGGATCAGCACGCCGCGGTGAATACGTTCCCGGGCCTTGTACACACCGCCCGTCACACCACGAGAGTTTGTAACACCCGAAGTCGGTGAGGTAACCTTTTGGAGCCAGCCGCCTAAGGTGGGATAGATGATTGGGGTGAAGTCGTAACAAGGTAGCCGTATCGGAAGGTGCGGCTGGATCACCTCCTTTCTAAGGAATATTTCGGAAGACTACACATCGTTTGCCTTTGTTCAGTTTTGAGAGGTTTACTCTCAAACAAAATTTGTTCATTGAAAACTGGATATCGAAGAAATAATCAAAACAAGTAACACACACCGAGTTGAAATGTTAAAAGAGTTTTTTAATAAGTTCAACGCTTATTTTCTTGAGCAACCTTCTATCGCTAGAAGAAGTACTCAAAACCGACCGTAAGGTCAAAGGTTAAGTGAATAAGGGCGCACGGTGGATGCCTTGGCACTAGGAGCCGATGAAGGACGGGACTAACACCGATATGCTTTGGGGAGCTGTAAGTAAGCTATGATCCAGAGATTTCCGAATGGGGGAACCCAGCATCTTTTATAGGATGTTACGTCTGCGTGAATACATAGCGCAGTCGAGGTAGACGCAGAGAACTGAAACATCTAAGTACCTGCAGGAAGAGAAAGAAAATTCGATTCCCTGAGTAGCGGCGAGCGAAACGGGAAAAGCCCAAACCAACAAGCTTGCTTGTTGGGGTTGTAGGACTCCGATATGGTAGTCTATTCAGATAGTCGAAATACTTGGAAAAGTATGTCAAAGAGGGTAAAAACCCCGTAGGCGAAATTTGGATAACACCTAGGAGGATCCTGAGTACGGCGGAACACGAGGAATTCCGTCGGAATCCGGGAGGACCATCTCCCAAGGCTAAATACTCCCTAGTGACCGATAGTGAACCAGTACCGTGAGGGAAAGGTGAAAAGCACCCCGGAAGGGGAGTGAAATAGATCCTGAAACCGTGTGCCTACAACAAGTTAGAGCCCGTTAATGGGTGATAGCGTGCCTTTTGTAGAATGAACCGGCGAGTTACGATAGCATGCGAGGTTAAGTTGAAGAGACGGAGCCGTAGCGAAAGCGAGTCTGAATAGGGCGAATGAGTATGTTGTCGTAGACCCGAAACCATGTGATCTACCCATGTCCAGGTTGAAGGTGCGGTAAAACGCACTGGAGGACCGAACCCACGTACGTTGAAAAGTGCGGGGATGAGGTGTGGGTAGCGGAGAAATTCCAAACGAACTTGGAGATAGCTGGTTCTCTCCGAAATAGCTTTAGGGCTAGCCTCGGAATTGAGAATGATGGAGGTAGAGCACTGTTTGGACTAGGGGCCCATCTCGGGTTACCGAATTCAGATAAACTCCGAATGCCATTCATTCATATCCGGGAGTCAGACTGTGAGTGATAAGATCCATAGTCGAAAGGGAAACAGCCCAGACCACCAGCTAAGGTCCCCAAATAACTATTAAGTGGAAAAGGATGTGGGGTTGCACAGACAACTAGGATGTTGGCTTAGAAGCAGCCACCATTTAAAGAGTGCGTAATAGCTCACTAGTCGAGTGACCCTGCGCCGAAAATGTACCGGGGCTAAATAGTTTACCGAAGCTGTGGAGTGCACCATAAGGTGCATTGGTAGGAGAGCGTTCTAAG
>NZ_CP172891.1:642500-1975000 GCF_050531515.1 Enterococcus sp. DIV1279b
GAAACTTTTCCATGTTTTGTATTCATAATGGTTGATGTTTGCACGATTTTTTAGCAAAAAGCGCCAGTTCTTTTTCAGTTTTTCTGCCTGGCTTTTCTGTCCGGCTTTACGAAGTTCATTCATTTCACGGATACGCAACTCATTGAACGCTTGATTCATGTGTTTGACAATATGAAACCGATCAATCACTACTTTCGCATTTGGCAGAACACGTTTGGTGAGCTGGAAGTAGGCGGCGTTCATGTCTGTCACCAAGAATTCTACTTCTTCCGGATTGGTACAACCTAAAAAATAACTTGTTAATCGGGGTAATTTACGCGTAGGCAAAACATCTATTAGTTTTCCTGTTTCGCCATCTGCGCAAATAAAGCTCATTTTATCTTCTATGGAAGCATGCGAACGAAATTCATCAACCATCAATACTCTTGGGAGAATCTTCTTAGATTGCTTTGGTAAATAGCTTTTAAACTCTTTCAATGTACGAATAACGGTGGTCAAAGATACCTGACAGCTTTTCGCAATAAAAGATAAAGATACTTTTTCAGTCAGTAAAGAAGCAATTTTATATCTAACATGATTTGCGATTGAATGTCTGGGTTGGACAAAATAACTTTGAGCAGTCCAATGGGTGCGACAGTTTTTACAGGTATAGCGCTGCTTTTTTAGGCGCATAATCAAAGGCATATGATTGTATTGTTCAAAACGGACAATCGTTTCCTTCTTCCCATTTTTCACTATAATTGCTTTCCCGTTTCCATCTACCACAGTAGAACCACAACTTCTACAAGCACGAGGAGTAGGCGAGAGAACAGCATCGACGACCAACGTCTTTTTCTTCTGAAGGGTCTCGTAAGAGACCTCTGTAATCATCAAATCTTTCTCTATTATTCTCAGCATTTTTTTGATAGAATCATTCATATAGCATATCGTCCTCTCAGTTGTTTATTTTGTGGTGATTTAATCATACTAGAGAACGATATGTTTTTTAATACCTAAAATGAAAATGGGGCTGAAGAATCAATTCTGATTCATCAGTCCCATAAATTATAGAGCCCTTTTTTATTTAGATGAGATCAGAACGAAAAGGAAGAAGTGTTGCTTGTACTGCTGTTTTTTTCTATACTATTAGAAAAGGAGACGATGGCGTGAGAAAGAAAGTACTTTTTGATTTAGATGGAACGATCATTGATTCGAGTGAAGGAATCTATGGATCGATTCAATATGCGATGGAAAAAATGGGAAAAGAGCAATTAGCGCAAGACGTACTGCGGAGCTTTGTGGGGCCGCCTTTGATTGAATCCTTCCGTGGCTTGGGCTTCGATGAAGCTGCTGCCCAGCAAGCCGTTGCCTTCTACCGGGAAAATTATCGTCAAGCGGGCATGTTTCAAGTCCAACCATATCCGTTGATCGAAGAAACATTGCAGGAGCTGGCGCAGGATCACGATTTGTATATCGCTACGTCGAAACCAGAAGTTTTTGCAAAAGAGATCCTGACCCATCTCAAGTATGATGGCTATTTCAAAGGAATCTATGGGGCGGATCTTGAGAATAAACGTGGGGAAAAAGCGGCCGTTATCCGCTACGCGTTAACTGAGATCGAAAAGGAGCAAAAAGCGCAGCAAACCATCATGATCGGCGACCGTGAGCATGATATTTTAGGGGCAAAAGAAAACCAGTTACCGGCAATCGGCGTTTTATATGGGTTTGGGTCAAAAGAAGAATTGCTTGATGCTGGTGCGATCGCTTTAGCCGCTGAGACACAAGAACTCTTAGCGTTGATTCCAGATTCATTATAGAGAAAAAGAGCTGACAAGCACCTTACAAGGCGTTTGTCAGCTCTTTAGTTACGCATTCGTTTGTTTCAACTGTGGAGAGGATTCCAATAAAAGATTGGTATCCAAATAGCCGCTTTCGTTTTTCAAAATCAAAGTTCCTGAAGTTGGGTGAACATCTAGAATCAGATGACCAGTCAAGAACATTTGATCATAGGTTGATGTAAAGAAAGTAAACTGATTGCTTGAGACTAACTCATTGTATGGGTCTAACGGTTCGTCGATCGGTGTGATCAAAAAACGTTCGCCGATCATACAGCATCCAGCTGCTGAAGAAAATTGGTTCGATCCGTCATTACTCGTCAAAATATATAAGTCGTGTCCTTCTGGAAAGCGAGCAGCGGCAGTAGGGGTAATATGTAAGTCCATTTTGCATGATCTCCTTTTTGAAACGAGTGAGCAGCAAGCTGTTTCGTTTCGATAATTGTTGATAAACCAAGTGTATCACTCCTCTTAGGGATGTGACAGCAACTTGCTTTTCAACAAACCAAGCTTAAAGTTTTAGCAAGAAAAAGGCGATAATACCGATTATCAGCAAGAAAAGCCCTAAGTACAAGAGCACAGTGACCGCAGCCTGGAAAAAAGAGCGCATTTCTTTCACCTCGAATCATTCTTCTCTTTATTTTACTGCATAATCACGGAGACAAGTAAGGAACTTCACAAATCTTAAAGGAAGTTTTAGGTCTCTTAAGAGTAGACCTTGTCCTTTTTTGTAACGCTTCCATTTTTTGTGGTAAAATAAAGAAAAGGAGGCGATTTGGATGTTACGTAATTGTCAAAATGTACTTGTTGCCTTGGATGGGTCGGATCAGTCAGAAAAAGCGTTCCAAGAAGCACTCGCGATTTGTCGTATGAACAAAGCCAAATTGTATGTCCTCTCTGTTATCAACAATGCTGAGTTATCCACAAGTGCCTATGCTTTTGCAAAAATTTTTGACCAAGAAAAATTGCGTGTGGAAACGGACATGTTGAAAAAAATCTATGATGCCAATCAGCATGGGGTAGAAGATGTTGAGGTGATCGTTGAAGTCGGCGATCCAAAACGCTTTATCATTCATGCAGCAACAGAATTGTACCCGATTGATTTGATCATTATCGGTGCAACTGGTAAAGGTACATTGACCCGAGCTGTCGTAGGCTCAACCACCGATTATGTCGTCAATCATTCGAAATGTACGGTGTTGGTCGTGAAGTAAAAATTTAAATTAAACGGAAAGAATATGTTATTTTTTAAGCCAGCATCATGCATCTCCTTTCAAAAAAATTCAGTTAGTTGAAAAACCCGCTCTCTTAGCTTTAGGAGAGCGGATTTTTTGTGGTAAAAAAGATGTGTCTAAAATTGAGCTGTGAGCACCGATTGGAAAATTCGTTTTGTTTATTTTATAAAAAATATTTATTTAAATTGATAAAAATTGACTATTAGAAGAAATAGTTTGTTACACTTTTAATAAGCAAAGGATGTAGGAAAAGTATTGGAGAGAGGGGCTGATAATTTATCGACTTTACAGAATGCAGCAGAATACAATCGAATATTGTTGGAAAGGAGAAATAAATGATGTAAAAGATTTTTAAAATTTTAATGATCATGTTTGTTATTTTTATAGTAATTATTTTTCTGCCTACTATTATACTTTTCATAATTAAATAGAAAGAAGGCATTTGAAATGAATTGGTTAAATTGAATTGAAGCTTCACCCCGTGGTAATTGTTCAAGTTTGACTTGCGGAATTAAATCTTGTATTTCAGATTCTTGTTCAAATAATGAGGGACATTGAGAGGATGTTGGAATAAATCTTGTTATATCAATTTTAAACAATAAAAAAGGAGAATGAAATGAAGCGTGTTGCAGAAAACGATTTGGTTGTTTTTTCGATTCTTTTGCTGATTATATGGCTAGGCTTGATCCAAGTGAAAGAATATTCGCAAGAAGCAGCCCTGTCGATCATTTACTTTATTAATCTATATACGCTCTTGTTTAAATTTAAAGATACAGCGAGGATAGTGAAAGCAGTTGTATCGGTCCTACTATTGGGTTTTACGATCTTATTTCTTTTGTATATCGCAGGAAATTAGGGGCGTACGAATGATTAAGTTCAGAAATTATCGCTATACTTTGGGAATTAGATGCACAAAAAAAAGACAACGTCCGACAAACGTTGTCCTACCAAAGCCACTTGACGGGCTTGAACCGTCGACCTCATCCTTACCATGGATGCGCTCTACCAACTGAGCTAAAGCGGCGTGTTATTTAACACAAGATATAGAATACCGTAAAGGCGCTACTTTGTCAATGAGATTTTCGGATATTTCTTGAGAAAAACGCTTTGCGGGAAGGTAAGTTTCAAAAAGGGGATTTTCTTGAAAAAAAGGATCAAAAAATTGATTTTTGCTCTTGCTAAATTATCTGACTATTTGGTATAGTACAGATAGATTCTTCCGGCATAGCTCAGTTGGTAGTAGCGCATGACTGTTAATCATGATGTCGTAGGTTCGAGTCCTACTGCCGGAGTATCAAAAACGACCTTCGTTTCGGAAGGTCGTTTTTTTGTTGGAAAGAGTCCGTTCTTTTGTTGGTTGTGGATAGCCTGGGGATAATGGGTTCCCCAGTTTTTTCTCCAGAACACTCACTCCGCTGAGGAAATCTTCTGTAATAGTTCCTCGTATAAATCCGTCGTTTCGGCGGCTTTTTTATTTGTGTAAAAAACTGTTGGGCCATCGTTAGTAGTGACTTTTAAAATGGGCGTCACCTTCGTGTCGACAAACATTCTGGCAGGTTCGCCGGCAACGGTAAACTGACCGATTTGGTAACTGGCGGTTCCTACACCCATGGTACGAACACGAGGAGACGGCAATGTTTCGATCAATTCCACTGTCTCTATATCTGCCAAAGAGACCGTAGTTTTCCCGGTCATTGGTGCATCGAAGGTGACTTCTTGTCCTTGCACTTCACCAGTGATCGCATCAGCAGTAAAATCTAAGCGATACATCGGAATGATGGTCCCGATCATTAACACAAGTAAGAAGACAGCGGTGATGCCTGCGACGATTTGTCCGCTGCGTTTGCCTAAATTGATGCCGATATTCATCCCAACACGGTCAGGAACGAACAGACGCGCATCATTAGGATTGATGTAAAAACCATATCGCCAGTAAGCATCTTCGCCATAATAGCGCGGTTGTGCTGCTGGTTCTAAGAGCTGATCTTGTTTTTTACGCAGATCAAGCAATAAGAAGAAGGTAAAGACGATCAAGAAAACCACCAAAACAATAAAGAGCACTAAGAGGATAGTACTTAATGCTCCGGTAGCGGACATGGACGCCAGCGGGACAGTCAACAAGAGCAGCGTAATGGTGCAAGTCACGGCGATCATTAAGGACCAATAGCGCTTTGTTAAATCATTGATGTGTTGATCGATAGTTGAATTGCCGCTGATCCCGCGAACGGGTAAGCGGCTGATGATCACCCAGAGATAGACGAACAGCGCAAAAATTGCTAAGGAGACGCCGCCCATCAAGTATCCTGTAGAAAGATCAGGCAAATGCCATGCTTGGTACAAACTGATCATCAACAAAATCCCCGCAGGAACGAGGCTATACCACGGCAGCATCCGTTTATTTTTGGCTTGAACGAGTTTTGTATCGATCCGAATCGGATCGATGGGTAGTTCCCATCCATTGGTAAGGATCAATTGCCGCATTTTCCCGATGTAATGCACTTGCACCAGGTAAGCTGTCCCCAGCAAAGCGGCCATATAAAGCCAGAACAGGGTAAGGATGATGGAGTCAGATAAATTGAACAAAAAAAGGAGACTTGCTACACTAAATGTACCAACGATTTGTAAGATACGCTTGCGAAATTCAGTGATCAAGCTGTGGACGCTAGGATCATCCAGATGCTCAGGGGCAAGGGTATTTTCGAGTAAAACATTTTTGTGGGGTTTACTGATCAAGCGTAAACCAAAGGCGGTCGTCCCGCAGAGGACAAGAGCAATAATGAAAAAAAGATAGGTCATTTGCATTCATTCCTTTCAGGAAATTGGTCCAGCAGTTGTTGAAAATCCATTAAAAGCGTTTGCTTGCTTTTGCCGTGTAAGAGAGCGGTTGCTAGCTGCAGTTGCAAGTTTTGACGATACTCCGCTTCTTGTCCAGAAGTAAACGGTGGTGGCGCGGCAACGGCGGTTCCTTTGCGGCGATCCGTGACTAACAAGCCTTCTTCTTTGAGGGAATTGTAGGCTTTTGAGATCGTCATGGTATTAATGCCGATCTCTTCGGCTAATTGACGGACGGATGGTAGCAATTCGCCAGCGGATAAATCGCCTTTTGCGATACCGACAATGATCTGTTCCCGCAACTGCTGGTAGATCGGTTGGTTGCTTTGGGTTTGAATATCAAATATCATCGAAAACAGCTCCTTTGTATTATATACATTAATACAAAACATACAAAATAGCAACTAGTAATCAAATGAACAAGAATCGTTAGGAAAAAGTAAATAGCTTGTTACAGTTCTGTTTCATGGATCAGGTATCCTTTGACAGATACAACTTAGAGGAGGAACTTTTTATGAGCCAATCGCAAAGAACGGCTTACTTTGATAATGCAAAATTTTTACTGATGATCTTGGTCGTCTTCAGTCACTTACTACAGCCTTTTATCGGCGATCAGAAGTTTTATCATGACCTATATTATTTTATCTTCACTTTCCATATGCCAGCTTTTGTTTTTCTGGCTGGGTACTTTGCCAAACCGTTGACGAAGGGACACAAGCTTCGTGAGCTGATGAAAAAGTTCTTGCTGCCTTATGTCTTTTTTCAGGTGTTTTACACCGTCTATTACTGGTTGATCGGTCTACGGGAGTCGTTAAAAATCCAACTGTTGAATCCGCAATGGGCACTTTGGTTTTTGCTTAGCTTGTTCTTTTGGCAGCTCTCCTTGCTGGTCTTTCAAAAAATGTCCAAAAAGCAGGCGATCTTGCTGAGTATCGGCTTGAGTATCTTCGCTGGCTACGTGCCATTTTTAAATCAAGTGTTGACCTTGCAGCGGACCTTTGTCTTTTTGCCGTTTTTCATCATCGGGTTTTATTTTCCCAAAAATGAGATGCGCTTTTTATTGAAACCAAAGATTCGGACTATCAGTTTGCTTTTCTTACCGATCATCTACACCTTTATCGCGTTTTTTCATGGGATGAACAAGTACATGGTTTTTGGTTCCAAGCCTTATGACGATTACTTGAGCTATCCGTTGTTCGGCGGTCCCTTGCGTGCGGTCTTTTTCGTGATCGGGCTGATGGGGATCATCGGCTTTCTGAGCCTCGTGCCTAGAGAGCACCTCTTTTTTACGAAGTGGGGCAAAAACACCCTGCTGGTCTATCTTTTACAGGGGATCTTCATCAAGGGCTTGCGGGCATTAGCGATCACCGACTTGAACCTGTCGGTATTAGGCTTTGTGACGTTGGTGTTAGCCAGTGTTTTACTGACGATCTTGCTAGCTAGTCGTCCGATCCGCTTCCTTTATGCACGATTTGAACGAGGACTATCCTTTGTTTTACTTGGCTTTTTGCTTTTGATGCTAACTCTTTAAATCCTTGATACGAGCAACCGCTCTTAGAAAGATGATCCTTTCATTTTTCTAGGAGCGGTTGTTATTTGAGAGGCAGAGGCGTAAAATGGAAGGAACGGAAAGTGAAAGGATGAAGAAATATGTCAGAAATTTCAAAAAAGACCACCGCTGCCTTTGCGCAAGCGTATCAAGACAATAATAAACAAACGGCACTGCAACGGAGTGTTGTGAAAAATGGGATCACCGCTTCTGCTGAAAACGTGTCAGCAAAAGTCAACAATGTGCCAGTTTTTTCAGTTGATGTGACAACCGGGAAAGTCTCAAACCAAAAACAATCAGGCCGCTGCTGGATGTTTGCCGCATTGAATACATTCCGTCATAAGATGCTGAATGATTTCAATTTAAAAGAATTTGAATTGTCGCAAAACCATACCTTCTTTTGGGACAAATACGAAAAAGCCAACTATTTCTATGAAAATATTTTAGCAACTGCTAACGAGCCTTTAACAAGTCGCAAAGTTGCTTTCTTATTGCAAACCCCACAACAAGATGGTGGGCAATGGGACATGATCGTTTCGATTTTCCAAAAATATGGTGTCGTACCAAAAACGGTCATGCCAGAAAGCAGCAACTCTTCCAATTCTCGTGACCTAAACAATTACTTGAACAAAAAACTGCGTAAAGATGCGGTTGCTTTGCGTCAGCTAGTGGCTGAAGGCAAAACAGCTGAAGACATCCAAACAGCCAAAGAAGCGATGTTGGAAGACATTTATCGTTTCTTAGCGACTTCTTTAGGCACACCGCCAGAAACCTTTGATTTTGAATACCGTGATGAAGACAAAAACTATCACATTGATCGCAACTTAACACCGCAAAGCTTTTATGAAAAATATGTCGGGGTGGACCTTGATGATTATGTCAGCATCATCAACGCACCAACTGCCGACAAGCCTTACAATCAATCGTATACCGTAGAAATGCTAGGCAACGTGGTTGGCGGCAAAGAAGTCAAATACTTGAACGTCGATATGCCGACCTTCAAAAAATTAGCGATCGCTCAATTGGAACAAGGGGAGTCCGTGTGGTTCGGTTGTGATGTCGGTCAATCTTCTACCAGAGATACTGGGATCATGGCATTAGATGCGTATGATATCAACGACCTATTTGACATCGACTTTACGATGACCAAAGCAGAACGCTTAGATTTTGGCGAAAGCTTAATGACCCACGCGATGGTCTTGACTGGCGTTGACTTGATCGACGGCGAATCAACCAAATGGAAAGTCGAAAACAGCTGGGGTGAAAAAGTCGGAACGAATGGCTTCTTCGTTATGAGCGATGCGTGGATGGATGAATACACCTATCAAATCGTGGTTCGCAAAGAGTTCCTGACAGCAGAACAATTGGCTGCCTTTGAAGCAGAACCAACAGTCTTAGCACCTTGGGACCCAATGGGTGCTTTAGCGTAAGACAGCAATTTCTAATGATTGCCTGAAGATTCTCTGAAATTTTTCAAAAAGACGAAATGAAAAATAACGAACCAGTTGCCGCAATCCAACCGTTAGGAAAGTAGAAATCCTAACAGTGTGGGGTTGCGGCATCGGTTTTTTTTTTATTTTCTGACAAAAAAGCGGTACCATCCCAGAAAAGTGGGAACTTATTTATTGTAAGATGAAGCAAACTTCTTTAAAATGGAATAGTCACTAATGATGCCACACGTCTCATTAGAGTGAACTGTTGAAGAATGGTCACTGGGAACCTTTACTTCCTCTGACAGACTTTGTCATGTTTATTGAACAAAAGGAGGATTCAAATGACAAATCTGTTAACTATTATTGTTGTTCTACTTTTTGCTGCCCTTATTTATGGGTTCTACTTATTGCAAAAGCGTCACGTGAAGTTTTCTACGCGGGTCTTTGCGGCGTTGTTCGTCGGGATCGTTTTTGGTGGCGTGCTGCAGCTGATTTTTGGGACAGGCTCTGACGTTGTCACGCAAGCTCTTGACTGGATCACGATGGTCGGTAGCGGCTATGTAGCTCTCTTGCAAATGCTGATCATGCCCTTGATCTTCGTTTCGATCGTTGGTGCTTTCACCAAGATGAAAGAAAGCGAAAAAATCAAGAAGATCAGTTTTACGGTTCTTGCGACTTTGCTAGGGACAACGGCGATCGCTGCCTTGATCGGGATCGTGATGGTCATGGTCTTTGGTCTTGACGGTGCCAGCTTTACCGAAGGGGCAACGGAAACAGCGCGGATCGCAGAATTAGCGGAACGTTCGACACAAGTCCAAGACCTATCGATCCCACAACAAATCGTTTCCTTCATCCCAAGCAATGTCTTCGCCGACTTTGCGGGTACTCGTTCGACAAGTACGATCGGGGTCGTGATTTTCTCAGCCTTTGTGGGGATCGCCTTTCTTGGTGTCAAACGTAAATCACCGAAAGAAGCGGAAACTTTTGCGAATTTGATGGACAGCTTATATAAAATCGTGATGCGTATCGTCACGTTAGTTTTGCGCCTGACACCTTATGGCGTTTTGGCATTGATGACAAACGTATTAGCTTCAAGTGATTTTGAAGCCATCTTGAACTTAGGCAAATTTATCATCGCCTCTTATGCGGCTTTGATTTTGGTCTTACTTGTTCATTCATTATTGCTGATCGCTGTTCGGGTCAATCCAGTAACGTATTTCAAAAAGGCCTTTCCAGTCTTGAGCTTTGCCTTTACTTCTCGTTCAAGTGCGGGAGCCTTGCCATTGAACATCGAAACCCAAACCAAAGCGTTAGGTGTCGATGAAGCCACGGCTAACTTTGCAGGCAGCTTTGGGTTATCGATTGGTCAAAACGGCTGTGCGGGTGTGTATCCAGCGATGTTGGCAACGATCGTTGCACCAACGGTTGGGATCAATGTCTTTGATTGGCAGTTTATCCTGCTGCTAGTTGCAGTAGTTACGATCAGCTCATTCGGTGTTGCTGGTGTCGGCGGTGGCGCAACCTTTGCTTCATTGATCGTCTTAGGCTCAATGAACTTGCCGATCGCCATCGTAGGCTTAGTTATTTCTGTTGAACCATTGATCGATATGGCACGGACACTCGTTAATGTCAGCGACAGTATGGTTGCAGGAATGGTGACCAGCAGCCGTATCAACGAACTGGATCGTTCGATCTTAGATGATTCTGCCGCCGTGATCGAAGCCGAATAGAAACGTTTTGTAACAAGCGAAAGCAAAGAAAGACTGCGTGTGGTCTTTCTTTTTTTTGTCCGTTAAAGCTCAGCTCATAGAAAAATCTAGGTTTCAGTGCCCTTAATAGCGAAGTTTCTGCTATACTTTTAACTAGAACATCGCGGGAGGGATAAGCAATGACACAATTGATTCAACTAGAACGAGCAGCAAACGTCAGAGAACTTGGCGGCTATCAAACGACAAACGGCACGACGATCAAACGAAAAAAATTGATCCGCAGTGCGGCGATCAATGAATTAACTGCTTCAGATCAAGCAGTACTGGCAAACTATGGGGTCAATCAGGTCATTGATTTTCGCTCCATCGCTGAAGCCAATGCACAGCCTGATCGACCGATCGCCACAGCAAAGCAGCTTTTTTTACCTATTTTTAAAGAAGACGAAACGATGGTTTCCTTGTCGCCAGAAAGCTTGAAGCAGCGCTTGGAAGATGGGGAAGATGCCGAAGAGCAGATGAAAAAAGTCTACCGTCACTTTGTTGAAAGCGACTATGCCCGCCAACAATATCGGCAGTTCTTTGATCATGTGATCGCTAATGCGGAAGGCGAAGGTGCAACCTTGTTCCACTGTACCGCTGGCAAAGATCGCACAGGCTTTGGCGCCTTTTTATTGCTCCATGTGTTGGCGGTGGCACCAACGACGATCAAAGAAGATTATTTAGCGACCAATCGCTATTTAGCGCCAATGCTAAAAGAAAAATTTGCCCCAATGACCCAGCATTTGCCGCAAGAGTTGTTAACGGCGATCACGGTTTTGATGAGTGCCAAAGAGAGTTTTCTTGATGAAAGCTTGGCTGCGATCGATCAGCACTTCGGTTCGGTTGATCAGTATCTCCTGCAAGGACTAGGGGTGACGAAAGAAGAGCAAGCGTATTTGAATGCCCAACTGACTGAGTAAAGAAAGGGAGATCCGTATGGAGGAAGCATTGTTCGCAGCAATCGGGATGACCGGCTCGCTGACGCCCATCAGTGGTGGGGATGTCAATCAAACGTATCGTTTCACTACAGCAGAAAATCGCTATTTTTTAAAGACCCATCCTCATGTTTCATCGGTGTTCTTTCAAGCAGAGATCAACGGCTTAGCTGAATTAGCCCCTTTCGTGCGGGTGCCAAAAATCGAACATCTCGGTCAGACTGAAGAGAGGGCATTTTTATTGATGGAATGGATCGATGGTGGGGAAGGACAGCAGCGACGCTTAGGTCAAAGCTTGGCTCGGCTTCATCAGCAGACGCAGGAGTCTTTTGGGTTTTACGAAGACAATTACATCGGCTTTTTGCCGCAAGTCAATCCGAAAACCACCGATTGGCTTGATTTTTATACAGTCTGCCGTTTGGATGTGCAAGTCGAATTAGCGAAGCTGGGTAACCGCTGGCATGCCAAACGGGAAGCTGCTTATCTGCGTTTGAAAGAATTTTTGCATGAGAATTGGCGTGATCGTAGCGTCACACCTGCTTTATTACACGGTGATTTTTGGCGGGGAAATGTGCTGTTCGATCAGCAAGGAGAACCAGTGTTTCTTGATCCAGCAGTCGCTTATGGGGATCGAGAAATGGATATTGCGATGTCCCAGCTCTTCGGTGGTTTTCGTCAGGAATTTTTGGAAGGCTATCAAGAAGTCTATCCATTAGATGAGGATTGGCAAGAGCGACTGCCAGTGTATCAATTGTATTATTTATTGGTCCATTTGAATCAGTTTGGCGAAAGCTATGGACCAAGTGTCGATGAAATATTGAGTCGTTTTTAGGAGGCAATTAGAACTATGGCAGCAAAGTATCAAACCACACATGAAGTGGCGTATTATGAATGTGATGTCAACCAAACGATGACGTTTCCAGCCATGCTAGGCATCGCCATCAAGACATCAGAGGAACAAAGTGCGGCGTTAAACCGCGGACCAGAAGTCATCGCTAGTTATGGCTTGACCTGGATCATCACCAGCTATCACATAACGGTGACTCGTTTGCCGCGCGTAGGGGAGCAGATCCAAGTGGCGACCCAGGCGAGAGAATACAATAAATTTTTCTGCTACCGTTACTTCTGGTTATTGGCAGAAGACGGAACGGAACTGGTCAAAATCGAGGCGGTTTTTGCGTTGATGGATCCTGAGACGCGCAAAGTCAGCAGTGTACCAGATGAGATCGTGGCGCCTTTTGGCAGTGAAAAAATCAAGCGAATCAAACGCTATCCGAAGATCACCCCTATCACGCAAGGACAATTTTTGCCTTATCGGGTGCGTTTCTACGATATTGATAGCAATCAGCATGTCAACAATGCCATGTATTTCAATTGGCTGATGGACGTCTTAGGCTATGAGTTTTTAACAAAACATGAAGTGACACAAGTGACGATCCGTTTTGATCGGGAAGTGGCTTACGGCCATTTGATCGAAAGCCATTTTCAAATCAATGAGAAGACAGTCGATGAAGCCGGCGAGGCTGTGCCGCTGCAAACGATCCACGAGATCAAGATCGGTGAGGATACTTACTGCGAAGCCATCTTTACTTGGCGAGAAAAATAAAACAACCCTTTTGCCTCCATTAGCGGAATGGCAAAAGGGTTTTTGTTTGGTTAATTCTCCATGAAATCAGGCAGTTCATCCATGGTCAACCCACGGTTTTTCGCTATCAGCAATTTGATGCGGGCTTTTTGGCTATTGATGCTATTGCAGAAAATCACCCCAAGAGCTTGCAATTCGATCCCGCCACCTAAGTAGTCATAGACCGGCTCGGCAACTCCGTTGAAGCAGCGAGAAACTAAGACGACTGGAATGTTTCTAGCGATCAGTTTTTTCAAAGGCTCTATGGTTTGCGGCGGCAGATTGCCAGCGCCTAAAGCTTCGATCACTAGTCCATCGATCAGCGAGTCGGCTAAAGCATCGAACAATTCCCCAGTCATTCCCGCATAGGCTTTGACGATCGGAAACAGACCATCGACACGATCAACATCCAAATGGCGGTTATTTAACAGCTCTTGCATGAACAAGATACGGTGCTTTGTGACTAAGCCGATCGGACCTAATGTCGGGGTGCGGAACGTCGCAATATTGGTGGTGTGGGTCTTCGTAACATAACGTGCGGAATGGATCTCATCGTTCATGACGACTAAGACGCCTTTTCCTAAGGCATCAGGTGATTTCGCCACCCGAATCGCACTTTCAAAGTTATAAAGCCCGTCACTGCCGATTTCATTACTTGAGCGCATGGCACCAGTCACCACGATCGGTAACTGACCGCCGATTGTGGTATCTAAAAAGAAGGCTGTTTCTTCCAGCGTATCGGTTCCGTGAGTGATCACGACCCCATCGACACCGCTTAAATGCGCCAGCTGGATACGTTCTTTCAACTGCAGCATTTCTTTTGGGGTCATATGAGGACTGGGAATATTAAAAATGTCTTCGACGATCAATTCAACATCGTCGTCAATGTGGATCGGTGCATCCATCAGCGGATTGCTGACATCAGGGCTGACGCCGCCTGTCAGGGTGTCTTCTTTCATGGCGATGGTGCCGCCAGTGTGCAACACGAGAATTCGTTTCATTTTTTCATCACCTGCAATGATTTATTTACTCTTAACTCAAAACTATTGTATACTATTAAAATAAGAAAACAAGGAGCGATGGGAAAAAATGATTCGAATTGGTTGTACCACATTTAGTGAACATGGCAGTCTCGTGCAAAGAAAAAACTCGAAATTATTTGAGTATGCCCGTTATTTTCCGCTAGTTGAGCTGGATACCACCTATCATTTTTTGCCAAAAGAAAAAGACGTGCGCAACTGGTTGACCCAGATTCCCGAAAATTTCCGCTTTGTGTTGAAAGTCCATCAAAGTGTGACCACCCAAGGGGATTTGCCAGATCAGTTGACCATGACCGAAGCACTGCAGCTTTATAAAGAAGCGATCGCGCCAATGGTAGAAGCAGGCAAACTCTTTTGCCTATTGGCGCAGTTTCCCAACAGCTTTAAATGTACGAAAGAAAATGTCGCCTATTTAGACCAAGTGCGAGAATGGTTTGCGGGCTACCCAGTGGCGATCGAGCTGAGAGACAGCAGCTGGTATCAGCCGAAACTGTATCCGGGAATGATCGATTATATGAAGCGAAAACAGTTTTCCTTAGTAGTTGTTGATCAGCCGAAAAAGCTATCGACCACCATTCCCCTTGATCCAACCGTGACCAATCCCGCGTTTGTCTTGTGCCGTTTTCATGGACGCAACGACAGCGGCTGGACAGCGACGGGACCAGATGCCAAAAATCTGCGGACCTTGTATCGCTATGACCAAGCCGAACTAACGGAGTTAAAACAAGCGGTCCAAGCCATCGAAGCCAATGCCAAAGAAGTCGCAGTGGTCTTCAATAATAATGCCGGTCGTGATGCCGCTGACAATGCTCGCGCATTGATCGATGCGCTGCAGATCGATTACGAAGCATTAAATCCTAATCAGTTGAAATTATTTTGAGGAGTCATATGATAAAAGCAATCTTTTTTGATATTGATGGCACGCTGATTGCCAGCAACGGCAAGGCGCTTGCCAGTACCCGTGAAGCCATCAAACAGGCTCAAGCCAATGGCGTCCTCTGCGGCATTGCCACCGGACGTGGTCCGGTTGATTTAGAGAAGGTGATCGATTACTTGTCGTTAGACATGTTTATCACCTATAACGGCCAATATGTCTACACGAAGGAAAACCTGATTTATGCCAAACCTTTTCCAAAACAAACGCTGGAAGCGATCGTAGAATACGCAGATGAAAATTACCGCCAAGTCATGTTTGGCGGAGAAACCCAAGTGGCTGGCAGCTTGACGATCCGTTTAAGCCAATCACCCGTCATGCAGCGCTACTTACGCTATGTACCGAAAAAATTTCCCGTCGGTTTTTTAAAGAAAGTCTTGCAGCGCTTTAGTCCCAATCGCAACGCCAAACGCTATGAATCGTTGGATATTTTACGAGAGCCCATCTATCAGTGCATTATGCTGAGCCCTGAGTCAGAGCGCGAAAAATTACGGTCCAAGCTGCCGCAATGTGATTTTAAGCGATCCAATGCCTATTCTGTTGACATCGTGCCGAAAAACGGTTCGAAAATCAAAGGCATCAAAGAGTTTTTGGCCTATGAAGGGATCGCGATGGAAGAAGCGATGGCATTTGGGGATCATTTTAATGATGTGGAAATGTTAGAAGGCGTGGGGATCGGGGTTGCGATGGGCAATGCCCAGCCCATCACCAAAGCTAGTGCCGACTTTGTGACGGATACTAACGATCATGACGGCATCAAGAAAGCCTTGATCTATTTTGGCATCATTGCCGAGGATGCCCAAGCCAGGGAATAAAAAAAATAGGCAAGTAGCCAATCTATGAAGCAACGTAGAAGACAATGCAGAACCATAAAACAAAACCATGAGAAAAAGCAGAAAGAAGCGAGCAAAATGAGTCCATTTGAAATGACGGAAGAGTTTCATAAAACCTTTGATCCAACGCGACCGCCATATCCACAAGCTTTTTCAGCGGAAAAAGCCCAGTTTCGTGCTGGTTTTAAAATTGAAGAATTAGTTGAGTTCCTTTATGCTGCCAGCAACAATGACGAAGAGACCTTTCAAGCAGGCCTGGAGCATTTGCATCAAGCGATCGATCAAGCCCAAGCCAAGCTGGCTGCCAAACAACAGCCTGTCAGTGATTCTCTAGTAGAACAAGTCGATGCGCTTTGTGATCTGCTGTATTTTACCTATGGCTCTTTTTCACTGTTAGGGGTCGATCCAGCGCCGATCCTGGCTATCGTTCATGAAGCCAACATGGGGAAACTTTTTCCAGATGGGCAGCCCCATTATGATCCTGAGACCCACAAAGTCATGAAGCCGAGCGATTGGGAAGAACGGTATGCTCCTGAACCGCGAATCAAGGCAGAAATCAACCGCCAATTGGCACAAAAACAAGCGCAAGCCCAAGAATCGTCAGAATAAAAACCAAACGTGCCAGTTGCCCGTTCCGATTGCTTATCAGCAAAAGGAGTGGTGCAACTGGCACGTTTGGTTTAATCAAAGAAAGTGTAGTAAAGGGTTCTGACAGCGGCTTTTTCTTGTTCTTTGTGGATACCGAACATGATACTGACCTCAGAGGACCCTTGGTTGATCATCTCTAAGTTGATATTTTTCCGCGCAAGGGCAGCGGTACTGTCAGCAGTGATCCCGACTCGTTGACGCATTCCTTCACCAACGACGACGACCATGGATAGATCGTGGGTCATTCGCAGTTCATCGGGATCGATCTCGTAGGCGATCTTGCGCAGCAGTTCTTCTTCCAATACTGGATTCAACTGGTTGGAGCGCATAATGATCGAGATATCATCGATTCCTGAAGGCATGTGTTCATAATTTAAATCAAATTCACGGAAAATCTCTAAGACCCGTAACGTGAACCCAACTTCGCGGTTCATCAAGTATTTGCGAATATAGATCATACAAAAGCCTTCGTCACTGGCAACGCCGATCACGGGCTGATCTAAATTGTCTCTTTGGTTGGTGATCAAGGTACCAGGATGACTTGGATTATTGGTGTTTTTGATCACCACGGGAATTTTCGCATGGTATGAAGGCATCAAGGCCTCATCGTGCAACACAGTAAAGCCCGCATAAGACAGCTCTCGCATTTCTCGGTAGGTCACTTCTTTGATGGACTCTGGATGATGAACATAGCCTGGATGAGCAGAAAAAATCCCATCGACATCGGTAAAGTTTTCGTACAATTCTACTTGCAGACCAGCCGCCACGATGGCACCAGAAATATCTGATCCTCCTCGAGAGAAGGTACAGATCTCGCCGGCTTCTGTGTAGCCAAAGAAGCCAGGAATCACTAAGATTTCAGGACTGTCGCGCCATTGTGCGATCTTGGCGTACGACTTGTTCAAGATACGGGCGTTTTGAGGTTCATCCGTCACCAGCAGCCCAAGTTCTTGGGGATTCATGTAGCGAGCAGCTAA
Organism: Enterococcus sp. DIV1279b; assembly: GCF_050531515.1. Lineage (NCBI taxonomy): Bacteria > Bacillati > Bacillota > Bacilli > Lactobacillales > Enterococcaceae > Enterococcus > Enterococcus sp. DIV1279b. The sequence goes on from NZ_CP172891.1 coordinate 660,103, forward strand.
CCCACGGCTTTGTAAAATCCCTGCGATCAATTTGGCGTTGTTGTCTTCGCCGCTTGCCAAGACCGTATCATAAAGATGCGGATTGTCTTGGGTAGGCAGCGTTTGAAAAGCCGCCAATGATTGCCAGATGCGGTCTAAATGGACTTGTTCGATCCCAAAGGGGGCGGCGATCGCTGTATAGCGGGCATAGATTTCTTCTATTAAATCAGTGATTTCTTCTTGGGCACACAGACGGGTACAGACAGCTAGTAACAGATCGGTGACTTTCTGATCATCGCTGGAACGCTTACCAGGCGCTGAAACAACGACAAACCGTCTTTTAGGATCACTTTCAATTATCGCAACAACTTTTTCGACTTGTTCGGCTGAGGCAAGGGAACTGCCTCCGAATTTCGCTACTTTCATTTGACATTACTCCTGTTCAAGCTTTTTACTAGAGTACAGTTTCAATAGGGAGAAATCAAGCGGTTTCTTGAAAAAAATCGGAAAAATCAGAAAAAAAGTCACTTGTTGATGTAAATTTCACGATTTATTTTCATTATCGCTGGAGAAGCCGTGATTTATTTTATTCGATGCGAAAAAAGTCGATCTTTTTTGCCTCAATCTAATGCTTGATTTTTTTCTTTATGCTATAATCTAGCGTAGATGCTTTTTTATAAAGGGACTATCTGTCCTTTTTATACTCAACGAACTTATCAATCAATCTGCTGATCAGCAGGTTTTAGACGAAACATGTATATTTGAAAATTGGAGGAACCACAAAATGGGAACTAATATCATCTTTGGAATTGTCATTGCCATCATCATCATTGCGGCGGTCTTGTATGCAATTGGCTTTTTCATGCGGAAGAAAAACCAAGAAAAGCTGAATGACTTGGAAAAACGCAAAGAAAATCTGTTTGACTTGCCGGTGATCGAAGAAGTCGATGAAGTAAAAAGAATGCACTTGGTTGGTCAAAGTCAAAACACCTTCCGTGAGTGGAACCAACAATGGACAGATATCTCTACAAAATCTTTTGCTGAACTTGAAAGTCAAATCTTTGAAGTGGAAGAGCTGAACGAACGCATCCGCTTTTTTAAAGCAAAAGGGGCGATCGTCCAAGCCGAAGCGACCATGGATGAGATGGAACGCCAAGTGGAAGAGATTCGCGCAGGCTTGAAAGAATTACGAGAAAGTGAAGAACGAAATTCACTGGAAGTTCAAAAAGCGCTGGACGTTTACGAAGACTTGAAGAAGAAGCTGCGGGATCAAGGCGAAGAATTCGGTCCTGCCTACAATGAGCTGCAAAAACAAATCAAAAACATTGAAATTGAGTTCACCCAATTTGTTACCTTAAATACTTCTGGCGATCCTGTGGAAGCACGGGAAGTGTTAGACCAAGCGGAAAAACACACCTATGAAGTGGAAGACCTAATGAAACGGATCCCAGCGGCGTACGAAGAATTAAATCGTACCTTCCCTGATCAGTTGAAAGAAATCCAAGAAGGTTATAAAAAATTATTAGAACAAAAATATGTGTTCCCAGAAGCAAACTTCCAAGAAGAAATCAACCGTGTGAAAAAACGGGTTGAAAACTCCATGAACGATCTAGCGAAAACAGAAGTCGCTTCCGTTGAAGTGGCAAGCCGTGATACTGCAAGTGATATCGATGCCTTGTATACGGTGATGGAACGTGAGATCAATGCCAAGAAATATGTCATGAAAAATCGTCAGATCATCGAAGACTACATTGACCACGCAACGAAGAACAACCGTCAGTTGTTGATCGAGTTGGATCATACGGCACAAAGCTATACTTTGAATCATAATGAATTGGGTCGCGTCCGCGGCTTCCAAACCGAAGTGGACGAATTGGCTCGCCGCAACAACGAGTACTTACCGAAATTGGAAAAACATGAGATTCCTTATTCAGAAGTGCAAAGCTTCTACAAAGATGCCTACAAAATTTTGGATGATGTGGAAAGCCAGCAAGTCGAAATCGATGATTCTCTTGCGGAATTACGTCGTGGCGAAAAAGTTGCACAAGAAAAAGTGGAAAGCTTCGAATTCCGTCTACGCAACTTGAAACGGTTTGTTGAGAAACAACGCTTACCTGGTTTGCCAGGCGAGTATTTAGAATTCTTCTTCGTGGCAACGGATCGTGTCGAAGAACTAGGCAAAGAATTGAACAAGATTCGCATCAACGTGCAAGAAATCAATAAATTGGTTTCTGTCTGTGAAGAAGATCTTGATCTTTTAGATGAACAAACAAAAGACTTAGTGGATGCTGCGGCATTGACTGAGCAAATGATGCAATATGCCAACCGCTATCGTCATTCTCATCCAGATATCAAGGCAGCGATCGACAAATCACTTTACTTGTTTAGTAAAGAATATCGCTATCAAGATGCGCTAGATGAAATCGGCACAGCGTTGGAACGAGTAGAACCAGGTGCCTTCAAACGGATCGAAAACTTCTACATCAATAATCGCGACTTAGTATAATACGAAAGCCAGCAGTGAAAAACTGACTGGCTTTTTTCATGGAAAGAATGGCTCGCTGCATGAGTACCGCTTACGAAGGATGGAAAAGTTTCCTTTAAAAAAAGCCAAAGCCAGCGAGTCACCTTGAAACTCAGCCCAAGAGCAGTTATAATGGGAAAGAATTTTTTTAGAGAAAGGGTCCTATCATTGATCTATTTTGACAACAGTGCAACAACCGCTATTTATCCACAAGCTTTAAATACATATGTCCAAGTCAGTCAGCGAATTATCGGCAATCCCTCAAGCCTGCATGATTTAGGAAATCAAGCCAATCGTCTGCTGCAGCAATCTCGTCAGCAGATCGCCGATCTGTTAAACGTTTCTTCCAAAGAGATCGCATTTACCAGTGGGGGAACTGAAGGAGACAACTGGGTCATCAAAGGGTCTGCTTTAGCGAAAAAAGCCTATGGGAATCACCTGATTATTTCCAGTATTGAACACCCTGCCGTCAGTGAAACAGCGGCTCAATTAGCCGAGTTAGGGTTTGAGGTCAGTGTGGTGCCTGTCGATGCCCAAGGCTTTGTCAACGTGTCTGAATTAGCAAACATGATTCGCAAAGAAACGATTTTGGTTTCGGTGATGGCGGTCAATAATGAGGTAGGGTCGATCCAACCGATCCATGAGATCGCAGCTGTGCTAGCGGACCACCCAACGATCCATTTTCATGTAGATGCCGTCCAAGCCATCACAAAGGTGCCGCAAGAACAATGGTTCAATGAGCGGGTCGATTTTGCCGTGTTCTCTGCGCATAAATTTCATGGACCTCGTGGCGCAGGCTTTATCTATTGGAAACAAGGTCGTAAGCTGGCGCCATTGATGACCGGCGGTGGGCAAGAGCAAAACCAGCGCAGCGGTACCGAAAACGTACCAGCAATCGTTGCTATGGCAAAAGCCCTACGTTTAGCGACAGAACAAAAGGCTGAAAAGCCGAACCATGTTCAATTATTAAAAGGCTATTTGCAAGAAGCACTGGCTGGGTACGAAAAAGTCACGCTTTTTTCTGGCACAGAAGGGTTTGCGCCGCACATACTTTGTTTTTCATTAAAAGGAATCCGAGGAGAAGTCTTAGTCCATGCCTTTGAAGAAAAGCAGATCTATCTTTCGACGACGAGCGCTTGTTCCTCCCGTAAAAAGATGGCCAGCAGTACGCTTCATGCGATGCACGTTCCAGAACAGTTAGCAACATCGGCTGTTCGTATCAGTTTAGATGAGAGCAATACAATGGCAGAAGTCGAGCAGTTTCTGATCGTCTTCCACCAGTTGTACCAAAAATTTTCGAAAATCAATTAAGCACGACAGACCACTATAAAATCAATCCAAATCAAAGGAGTTTTCTCGTGAATTATTCAGAAATCATGGTTCGTTATGGCGAACTGTCAACAAAGGGCAAAAATCGTCGTAGTTTTATTATGCAATTAGCTTCAAACGTCAAACGTACCTTAGCAGATTATCCCCATGTCAAAGTTCATGCCGAGCGAGATCGCATGCACTTGCTATTGAACGGTGAAAACAGCCAAGAGATCATTCCTAAGCTGCAAAAAGTCTTTGGGATTCAAAACTTTTCCCCCAGCATTCGGGTCGAAAAAGATATCGAAGTATTAAAGAAAGCCGTTCAAGACGTCATGGCAGAGATCTATACGGGCGTTGAGACCTTTAAAATCACAGCCAAGCGCAGTGATCATTCGTTTGTGCAAGATAGCAACCAGTTGAATTTGACCTTAGGGAATGCGGTGATCGACCGTTTTCCTGATATCAAAGTCCAAATGAAAAAACCAGACATCAATTTGCGTGTAGAAATACGGATCGATGGTGCTTATTTGTCTTATGAAACGATCCAAGGAGCCGCTGGGCTGCCAGTGGGCACCAGTGGAAAGGGAATGTTGATGCTTTCTGGCGGTATTGATTCGCCAGTCGCAGGCTACTTTGCCATGAAACGCGGCGTTGAGATCGAAGCGGTCCATTTTGCAAGTCCTCCTTATACGAGTGAACAAGCGTTGCAAAAAGCCAAAGATTTAACGAAGAAGCTTGCGCCTTATGTGGGAAGCATCCAGTTTATCGAAGTTCCGTTTACAGAAATCCAAGAAGAAATCAAAAATCGTGTGCCACAAGGCTATTGGATGACCATCACCCGTCGGATGATGCTGCGTTTGACGGATGCGATACGAGAAGCTCGTCATGGCTTGATCATCTTAAATGGTGAATCATTAGGACAAGTGGCTTCACAAACTTTGCATAGCATGGTCGCCATCAATGAAGTAACCAATACGCCGATCGTGCGCCCAGTGGCAACGATGGACAAATTGGAAATCATTGAAGTTGCCGAAGCCATTGATACCTTTGAATTATCAGTTCAGCCATTTGAGGATTGCTGCACAATCTTTGCACCTCCTCAACCAAAGACGCGCCCAAGACTGGATAAGGTCCACCAATATGAAGAACGTCTCGATATCGAAGGGATGATGGAACGTGCGATGGCTGGGTTGAAACTGGAAGCAATCACGGCAAATCAAGAAAAAGCAGCAACGGAATTCGCTGAATTTTTATAATAAAACCCCGATTTTAATGTTACGACCACAACTGTTTTTTAACATTTGTGGTCGTTTTTCATCGAGTGAGAGAGTTTGTGAATATTTTCTTGCTATTGAAAATGGAACATGCTACACTCAATATGTGAATCATTTAACAAGGAGGGTGGACAGGATGGAAGCATTAAGAGATAAAAAACTTCCGAAAGCGACGGCAAAACGTTTGCCAGCTTATTTACGACACTTAAAATTACTGGATGCCTCTGGTATTCAGCGAATCAAATCGAAAGAGTTTGCAGAAATCACGCAAGTTCCTTCGGCCACGATCCGCCGAGATTTTTCTCATCTAGGAGAATTGGGCAGAAGTGGCTATGGCTATGATGTTCCCTATCTGATTGAGGTATTGAGCTATATCTTAGAAACCAATGAAGAGAAAAAAATCGCCTTGATTGGTTATGGAAATTTAGGAAAAGCGTTAGCCAACAACAATTTTCGCAGAAATGAAAATCTTTCCGTGGTCGCGGTTTTTGACAATGATCCAGAAATGATTGGTCAGACCATTAGTGGGCGTTATGTCTATGGAATGGATCAATTGGCGGAAGTCGTAGCAGATAAAGGGATCACCGTAGCGATTTCGACCGTTCCTAGCCGTTATTCACAAATGGCGATCGATGCGATCGTGGATGCTGGGATCACAGCGATTTTAAATTTTGCCCCTGATCCCGTCATCGTGCCAAAAGACGTCAATATCCAATACATTGATTTGACGACAGAATTGCAAACATTGATCTTTTTTGATACGACCTACTCGCAAAAATCGAAAGTCTGAGCAAATCCTTTTCGTTTTTTGACAATCTTTCTTATACTGGGAGAAAATGCTATAGGAGAGATGTTATGCAAGTTACACGCAAAGAAACGGTTTATGAGATGCCTGGCAACCAACCAAAAGTAGGGGATAAAGCAGCTGATTTTCGCTTGAAAAGTTTAGAGGACAAGGAATACACACTGACTGATTTTTTAGGAAAACCAACGATCATCAGCGTGGTTCCCGATATCGTGACACGCGTCTGTGCATTGCAGACCAAGCGTTTCAACCAAGAGGCAAGTCAATTGGATGACATCCATTTTGTCACGATTTCTAACAATACAAAAGAAGAACAAGCGCAATGGTGCGGCCAAGAAGGTGTCGACATGATCATGCTTCATGATCCGGCGAATACCTTCGGTGAGGCCTATCAAATCATGATCCCAGACTTCGGTCATTTTGCCCGAGCAATTTTCGTTTTAGACCGTGAAGGCGTGATCCAATACGTTGAGATCGTGCCTGAGATCTCCCACGAACCGGATTATCAAGCAGCCATTGATGCTGCGAAAGCAAACCTCTGATTGACTTTCAAAAAAGTTCATTGTAGAATGTAGCAAGATGAAACAAGAATCTATGATAGCAAGACAATGTTCAAGAGGAGTATCAGTGACCCTGGCGGTCAGAGAGAAGTCGGTCGGTGCAAGACTTCCCCAGACACTGAAAAGGTAGCTTGAAGGTCTTTGATCCGAACCACGGTTTGTTTCTTGCAGATAAAGCCGCACAGTAAGATCAAGCGCGTCGTGAACGTTACCTCACGTCAAAGTGGCAGAGCAATCTGCAATTTAGGTGGTACCGCGTATCAGCGCCCTAATGCCTCGGCATTAGGGCGCTTTTTGCTGTGAATCACTGCGAGTGGCCCACAAAGTGGGACAGAGCAGATGATGAACAGTACTAGGCGACCGTAGGGAGCGTAGTAACCATACTAGGAATCACAATGAGTGGCCCACAAAGAGGGACAGAGCAGATGATGAACAGTACTAGGCGACCATAGGGAGCGTAGTAACCAAATTAGGAATCACAATGAGTGGCCCACAAAGAGGGACAGAGCAGATGATGAACAGTACAAGGCGACCATAGGGAGCGTAGTAACCAAACTAGGAATCACAATGAGTGGCCCACAAAGAGGGACAGAGCAGATGATGAACAGTACTAGGCGACCATAGGGAGCGTAGTAACCAAACTAGGAATCACTGCGATTGGCTTGCGGAGCAAGACAGAATAGATGATGAACAGTACTAGGCGACCATAGGGAGCGTAGTAACCAAACTAGGAATCACTGCGAGTGGCTTGCGAAGTAAGACAGAATAGATGATGAACAGTACAAGAAGTCATCAAAATTGGTTCACGAAGCGAGTCAGATCGGTTGCCAAAAACCCTAAGACATAATAGAGGATCACGGAAGTGTGCCTTGACCTCTGTAAGCAACGTTTTTTTTACGAGCAACACGCGTGGCGTCAACAAACAGCTGATAATCATCTCTACCACGGCACTAATCCTGAACGATTCAAACATTGTCATGCTTTACCCAGCAACAGGCACAAAAAAACCACACCAACCATTACGTCTAAAAAACGTAACTTTAGGAGGACCAACTATGACAGAAACTGAAAATCTATCCACCAAGTACAATCCCCAAGAAGTAGAAGCGGGGCGCTACCAAGATTGGTTAGAACATGACCGTTTTAAACCAAGCGGCAACAAAGAAGCAAAACCTTATTCTATCGTGATTCCACCACCAAACGTAACAGGAAAATTGCACTTAGGTCATGCCTGGGATACCACGTTACAAGACATCATCATTCGTCAAAAACGGATGCAAGGGTATGACACCTTATGGCTACCAGGTATGGACCATGCCGGGATCGCTACCCAAGCCAAAGTAGAAGAAAAGCTGCGGGAACAAGGGATTTCTCGCTATGACCTTGGTCGGGAAAAATTCGTTGAACAAGTATGGGATTGGAAAGAAGAATATGCCGGTCACATTCGGGAACAATGGGCGAAACTAGGCTTATCCCTAGACTATAGCCGTGAACGATTCACGTTAGATGATGGATTATCCGAAGCGGTTCGTAAAGTTTTCGTGACGCTATATGAAAAAGGCTTGATCTATCGTGGCGAGTACATCATCAACTGGGATCCGCAAGCCCGCACGGCATTATCTGATATTGAAGTGATCCACAAAGACATCGAAGGTGCTTTTTACCATATGTCTTACGAATTAGCAGATGGCAGCGGTGTGGTGGAGATCGCAACGACTCGTCCAGAAACGATGCTGGGGGATACAGCAGTCGCGGTTCATCCAGAAGATGAACGTTATCAAGCATTGATCGGTAAAAAAGTGATCTTGCCTTTGGTCAATAAAGAGATCCCAATCATCGCAGATGAGTACGTGGACCAAGAATTTGGAACTGGGGTCGTAAAAATCACTCCTGCCCATGACCCGAATGACTTTGAGGTCGGTAACCGCCGTGACCTACCACGGGTCAATGTCATGAATGATGACGGAACAATGAACGACTTAGCAGGTACTTATGCAGGCATGGATCGTTTTGCTGCTCGTAAGCAAATCGTGAAAGACTTAGAGGCGTTAGGTCGTCTGATCAAAATCGAAAAAATGGTCCATAGTGTAGGGCACTCAGAACGGACAGGCGTAGTAGTCGAACCTCGTTTATCGACACAATGGTTCGTAAAAATGGAACCATTAGCAAAACAAGCCATCGACAACCAAGAAACCGACGATGCGGTGGACTTTTATCCGCCACGTTTCAACCAAACATTCTTACGTTGGATGGAAAATGTCCATGACTGGGTGATCTCTCGTCAGTTGTGGTGGGGCCATCAAATCCCAGCTTGGTACCACAAAGAAACGGGAGAAATGTATGTAGGACTTGAAGCGCCAGTGGATGCCGAAAATTGGCAGCAAGATCCAGACGTATTGGATACCTGGTTTAGTTCTGCTTTATGGCCGTTTTCAACAATGGGGTGGCCAGATGAAAACAATGAAGATTTCCAACGCTACTTCCCAACGAATACATTAGTGACCGGATACGACATCATTTTCTTCTGGGTAAGCCGTATGATTTTCCAAAGCTTGGAATTTACTGGCAAACGACCATTTGAAAATGTCTTGATCCACGGATTGATCCGTGATGAACAAGGTCGCAAAATGAGTAAGTCGCTTGGAAATGGGATCGATCCGATGGAAGTCATTGAACAATACGGTGCCGATGCATTGCGTTGGTTCTTATCAAATGGCTCTGCACCGGGACAAGATGTGCGTTTCAGCTATGAAAAAATGGATGCCGCTTGGAACTTCATCAATAAAATTTGGAATGCTTCCCGTTTCGTCTTGATGAATGTCAGCGAAATGACTGCCGAAGACATTGATTTTTCTGGTGAAAAATCAGTGGCGGATCGTTGGATCTTGACGCGCTTGAATGAAACGATTGAAAAAGTCACTGACCTTTTTGAACGCTTCGAATTTGGGGAAGCGGGTCGTCAATTATACAACTTTATCTGGGATGACTTCTGTGACTGGTACATTGAAATGTCGAAAGAAACCTTATACGGTGACAATGAAGCAGCGAAACAAGTCAATAAGAGCATCTTAGTCCATGTTCTTGACCAAATTTTACGCTTGTTGCACCCAATCATGCCATTTGTTACAGAAGAAATCTGGAGCAAACTGCCGCATACAGGGGAATCATTAGTCGTTGCTGAGTATCCACAAGTGGCACCAGAATGGACCGATGAAAAAGCGGCGCAAGGGATGGAAGTGTTGAAAGAATTGATTCGTTCGGTTCGAAACATCCGTGCAGAAGTAAACACACCACTTTCGAAACCAATCACTTTGCTGATCCAAGCAAATGAACCTGAGATCGAAGAATTCTTGATCGCCAACAAAAACTATATCGAACGCTTCTGTAATCCAGAAGAACTAGAAATCTCTAACAGCTTACAAGCCCCTGAATTGGCGATGTCAGCTATCCTATCAGGTGCGACGATCTACTTGCCGTTAGCTGGGTTGATCAACATTGAAGAAGAAATCGCGCGTTTGGAGAAAGAACTAGCGAAGTTCACCCAAGAAGTTCAACGGGTACAAGGCAAACTGGCGAATGAACGCTTCGTTGCCAATGCACCAGAGGAAGTCGTAGCACAAGAACGCAGCAAAGAAGCCGATTATCTTGAAAAACAAAAAGCAGTCCAAGAACGGATCGAGCAATTGCGCACGATTCAATAGGAAGCGTCGACTGTCTGCAAACAAGCATCTCTTGTAGATGCTTGTTTTTGCGTAATCGATAGAACCCGTCAAACAAATTTCTCGTTTAAAGGAAAGAAATTGGGAAAGCTGTGGGATTTTTGATAAAATAAGAGCGAGGTGAAGGAGATGACAAGCGAAGAAGCAACAGCGTGGATCCATTCGCGTTTGGCATTTGGGCAAAGACCCGGATTGATGCGTGTCGAAGCATTATTAAAACGAATGGGCAATCCTGAAAAAAACATAACCATGATCCATATCGCCGGCACGAATGGCAAAGGATCAACCGTCAGCTATTTGCGCAGTCTTTTAGAAGAAGCTGGGCAGCAAGTGGGGACTTTTACTTCCCCGCACATTGAAGCGTTCAATGAACGGATCGAAATCAATGGACAATTTATATCAGATGAGGATTTGGTCGCTTGGGTGGAGAAAATCCAGCCGCTGGTTGCTGAAATCGATCGTGATGAAACCCTGACGGGCATCACTCAGTTTGAGATCATTACTGCCATGGCGTTAGGCTATTTTGAAGAAAAAAAGGTCGATGTTGCGATAATGGAAGTTGGCCTAGGGGGACTTTTAGATAGTACCAACGTTATTTCCCCGATGTTGACAGCGATCACGACGATCGGCATGGATCATATGGATGTCTTAGGCGATACCATTGAAAAAATCGCTGCCCATAAGGCGGGGATCATCAAGCCACAAATTCCCCTTGTGACTGGCAATATCGTTGAAAGCGCGCTTTCGGTGATCGATTTGAAAGCTGCAGAAGCACAGGCACCTGCGTATCATGCAGGGGAAGAGTACCGTGTGACCTATCGTCATCCTGATGAAGAGTGGGGCGAATTGTTTGATTTTGAAAATGAGCATGGCAAAATCAAAGGCTTGAAAACGCCGATGTTAGGCCGCCATCAACCAGAAAATGCCGGTGTTGCAATTCAATTGTATAGCCTGTATTGCGACCTGCGGCAGCTGCCGTTTTCAGTCAAAGAAATTCGCAATGGGTTAAGAAAGGCCTATTGGCCCGCCCGAATGGAACGAATCAGCAGTGAGCCACTAGTGATTATCGATGGTGCCCATAACGTACATGCCATGGCTCGTTTAGTAGATACAATGAAAGAAGAGTTCAGCGACTATCGCATCCATGTGCTGTTCTCAGCCTTAGAAACCAAAAACGTCAATGAGATGCTTCAGCAATTGCTGGCAATTCCGCAAGCCGAGATTTATTTAACGACCTTTGATTTCCCAAAAGCATTGCATTTAGCAGACGGCTATCAGGAACTAGATGAAAAACGAATCTCAACCGTCTCTTTATGGCAGTTTGGCTTGGCAGAATTATTAGAAAAAATGACCAATGAAGATTTGCTGCTGGTGACAGGATCGTTGTATTTTGTTTCAGAAGTTCGTGAATTGTTGTTGGCAATAGGAGGAAGAAATGGCTAAGTTACGTGGTGTGATTTTCGATATGGACGGCTTGATTTTTGACACGGAGCTGCTCTATTACCAAGCAACTCAAATCGTGGCGGATCAAATGGGGATTCCCTATACAAAAGAGTTGTATTTAGCTTATGTGGGGGTCTCGGATGAAGAAGTCTGGGCAGCTTACCATGAGCGCTTCGACGAAGCCTTTGGCTATCAAATGATCGAAGACTTTATCCAAGCGGCTTTTCAGCAAACGCTGGAAATGTTCCAACGGGGCGAGGCTGAATTGAAGCCGGGCATCCACGAGTTATTGCATTATCTTGATGAGAAAAAGATTCCCCGAGTGTTGGCGTCTAGCAACCAGCGCAAAGTGATCGATACCTTGCTGGAAGCAGCAGGCTTAACGGCGAAATTTCCTGAGATCGTCTGCTTTGATGATGTCACACGGGCAAAACCAGATCCTGAGATTTTTGAAAAAGCCCACGCATTATTGGCGGTACCAAAAGAAGAATTGGTGATCCTTGAAGATTCGGCTAACGGTATTCATGCTGCTCATGGGGCAGGGATCTCAGTCATTATGATTCCCGATTTGATCGCGCCGACGACCATCATTGAAGAAAAAGTCTTGAAAGTCTTACCATCACTAGAGGATGTCTCAGATTTTCTAGAAACCGCCTTTTCAATCTAACTGTGATTTTTTGCGCACCTGATTCATGAAATACTCTCTCCTTTGCGTATCTTTTATTAGACCGACGCAAAGGAGTTTTTTTTATGATCAATGAAACAGTGATTCCCCAAAGCTCGTTTCCCCGAGAGCGTTTAGTAGAATATGGAGTCGATGCCCTTTCGAATCAAGAATTATTGGCCATTTTGCTGCGAACTGGCTCACGTCCTCTGAATGTCCTCGAGTTAGCGGCCAGTGTCTTGAATCGTTTTCAAGAATTGTATGAATTAAAGCAAGCGACGATCGATGAATTACAAGAAATTCGCGGCGTCGGACAAATCAAAGCCATCGAGATCAAAGCGATGGTTGAATTAGGTGTGCGAATCCAGCGCTCCGCTCAACCAAAGTACGGTAAGGTCAACTCTAGTATGGCGATCGCCCATCAGTTGATCCAAGAGTTGAAGGATTGTCGTCAAGAGCATTTACTAGGGCTTTATTTGAATACGAAAAATGAGATCATTCAGAAAAAAACGATCTTCATCGGATCGTTGAATCAGTCTATCGCTCACCCACGGGAGATTTTTCATTGGGCGGTACGTTACAGTGCCGCCCGAGTGATCGTCGTCCACAACCATCCCAGCGGCAGTCCCCAAGCCTCAGAGGCAGATCTGCTGTTTACACGCCGCTTGATCAAGTGCGGAGACTTGATGGGGATCGACATACTGGATCATTTGATCATTGGCGACAATGCCTATGTCAGTTTGCGAGAAGAGGGGCTGTGGCAACAGGAAGACGTGTGAAAATAAGCCGAGTTTGCGAACATTATTAAAAATAAAGGTGAATTGTCTAATCGTCTGTCTTGCAAAAAAATACGGGCAAGTGTAAAATATTATTGTAATTTTGTTTGCTGAATAGATGTTGAAACGCACGTTAGGCCTCTATCGCACAAAGGCAATGTTACACACAATTAAGTGCTTATGCACGAGGAGGTTTTTTTTAATGGAACAAGGTACAGTAAAATGGTTCAATGCTGAAAAAGGGTTTGGTTTTATCTCTCGCGAAGACGGTACAGACGTATTTGTACACTTTTCAGCGATCCAAGGTGAAGGATTCAAAACTTTAGAAGAAGGTCAAGCAGTAACTTTCGACGTGGAAGATTCTGATCGTGGACCTCAAGCAGTTAACGTAAACAAAGCGTAAGCTTTCAAACAAACTGCCAGTAAGAGCACTTTGAAATCAAAAACCCCAAAAGACCATCGATTCGATGGTCTTTTTTTTGCTTTTTATAACGGAAAGGAAAAAGGGTAGTTCTCAGTAACCTGAGAACTACCCTCGCATGTGAGACTATAAATCGTCCGGCGTCATGATCATCGAAAGGATCATTGGATGACGCTCGGTTTTTTCAAATAGGAATGGCTGTAACGCCGAAGACATCGCTTCTCTTAATTTGTGTTCTGTTGGGTCTGGTTGGTTCAAGACTTCCCGCAATGCACGGAAGAGGATCTGCTGTGCTTCATTGATCATCTCGCCAGATTCCCGCATATAAACAAACCCACGAGAAAGGATATCTGGTCCAGCAAGGACTTCTTTCTTCGCTACATCGACTGTCGCGACTGCTAAGACGAGGCCTTCCTCTGAAAGAATGCGACGATCTCGTAAGACGACATTTCCGATATCACCGATACCGCTGCCGTCAACATAAACATCATTGGCATTGAAATGACCAGCCAAGCGAGCGGTATCCGCTGTTAAGGCCAACATGTCACCATTTTCCATAATGAAACAATTTTCTTTTGGTACACCGACATCTTGTGCCAACTGGGTGTGGATGTTCAGCATCCGAAATTCCCCATGGACAGGCATAAAGAATTTTGGCTTCATTAGACGCAACATCAGTTTTTGTTCTTCTTGGCCACCGTGACCAGAAGTATGGATGTTGTTCAATTTGCCATGGATCACGTTTGCGCCAGCTTCCAACAATAAGTTGATCAGCTGATTGACACTCGTGGTATTTCCTGGGATCGGTGAGCTTGAGAAAATCACGGTATCATCTGGGTGAATTTGGATTTGACGGTGAGTCCCGTTGGCAATCCGACTCAAAGCAGCCATTGGCTCTCCTTGAGAACCCGTACAAAGGATCATGGTTTCGTTTGCAGGCAAACGGTTGATCTCATGAGATTCCACAAAGGTTCCATCTGGCACCTTGATATAGCCAAGGCGCTGTCCGTTGACGATTGCATTTTCCATACTGCGTCCAAAAACGGCGATTTTACGTCCAGTCGCAACCGCCGCATCTGCAGCTTGTTGGAGACGGAAAATGTTGGAGGCAAAGCTGGCAAAAATGATCCGACCATCGATTTTTTCAAAAATCTTTTGGATCGAGCTGCCGATCGTTTTTTCTGATTTGGTAAAGGTCGGAATTTCTGCATTGGTACTATCGGAAAGGAGGCAAAGGACGCCTTCTTCACCAATTTTTGCCATTTTGTGCAAGTTTGCTGGTTCGCCCACAGGCGTAAAGTCAAACTTGAAATCGCCAGTTGCGACGATATTGCCAGAAGGCGTTTTGACAACGACACCTAAAGCATCAGGGATACTGTGGGTCGTTCTAAAGAAGCTGATGGATGTTTTACGGAAACGAATCACCGTATCTTCATTGATTTCGTGTAATTCCGCGTCCCGCAATAAGCCATGCTCATCTAATTTGTTGGTGATCAAAGCAAGTGCCAAGGGTCCCGCATAGATCGGGATATTGGCTTCCCGCAACAAGTAAGGGATTCCGCCAATATGGTCTTCGTGACCATGAGTGACGATCAAGCCTTTGACTTTCGGTAAATTTTGAACGATGTAGCTATAATCGGAAATGACATAGTCGATCCCAAGCAGTTCATCTTCGGGGAATTTGATTCCCGCGTCAATTAAGATGATCTCATCTTGGAATTGAACCCCATAACAGTTTTTTCCGATTTCGCCAAGTCCACCGACGCCGAATACGCCAGTCTCATTATTTTTCAGCGAAACTTTCATCTTAAAACTCCGCTAATTTGAAATCAGCGTTTTCTTTTTCGTAAGCTAAATGTTTTTCATCTAGTTCTTGAACGAACTCGATGTTGTATGGGGTATTTTGTTCAACCAGACGGCGTGCGATCACTGCATCGTCTGCTTCAATGTACAAAGAGTGGGTTTGTTCTCTCTTTGGGTTGCGGTCTTTTGTTTCTTGGTAATAAATTTTGTAAATCATATCTTTTCTCCTTTATCTGCTTTTCGCAGTAGTCTATTTGGTTGATGAATTCGCTGCATCACAAAATCGAGGTCCGAATAAAGTGACCTGAAAAGAAGGCTTCGAGAGCCGCTGCATGCTTTTTTCAGACAATCGTTGTGAGAAAAAAGAGAAAGCCTCGTCTTTGCTTTCCAAATGTCGTCATAAAAAATTCACCGGGTTTGTAAGTCGTTCCACTACAAGTATCCCTAGTTTATCACAGAAAAACGAATAAGTATAGAAACACGTCGTTTTGAAAAGGCTTACTGAAAGGAAATGAAAGGACTATCGCTGAAGTTTGCTTTTTTTCGTTGAAAGTGCATTACAATAAGAATATTCCTATGCTATAGTAGAAGTAATGAAGTAAAAAAGGAGGGGATTTTTTGAAATTAATGTGGCACTACACGATGAGAAACAAGAAACTGCTGGTTTTTAATTTCATCTGTGTTTTTGGTTTTATTTTGATTGAATTAGGTTTGCCGACGTTATTGGCAAGAATGATCGACAAAGGGATCGCCGCTGGTGATCGCGACTACATATGGAAAATGGGTGCGGCGATGATCGCGATCACCATTGTGGGGATCACGATGAACATTTTGTTAGGCTATTTCACGTCACGTATCACCACTAACATTGTGGCAGATATTCGTGACGATCTTTTTGAAAAAGTCCAAGGCTATTCACATACCGAATATGAAAAAATCGGGGTTTCATCATTGATCACCCGTGTGACCAATGATGCGTATCAAATCATGCTGTTTATGCAAAGCATCTTACGGACAGGTTTGATGACACCCATGATGTTTGTGGTCAGCTTGTACATGGTCATGCGGACAAGTACACAACTAGGGTTGTATGTTTTGGGGGCATTGCCGATATTGCTGATGGCCGTCATCGCCATTGCCAAAATCTCGGAACCCTTATCCACTAAACAACAAGCCAATCTAGATAAAATCAATGGCATCTTGCGGGAAAATCTCTCTGGTTTACGAGTGATCCGTGCCTTCGTCAATGAAAAATTTGAAGAAAAACGCTTTGGCAAAGTCAATCAAGCCTATGCTTCTAGTTCTCGCAGCTTGTTTCGCTTGATGGCAACGGCACAACCAGGCTTTTTCTTCTTATTCAATATCGTGATGATTTTGATTATTTGGACGGGAAGTATTCAAATCGATCAAGGGCAACTGCAGGTCGGTGACTTGATTGCATTTATCGAATACATCTTCCATGCGCTGTTTTCTTTCATGCTGTTTGCGACTGTCTTTACGATGTATCCACGAGCGGCGGTTTCTGCTCGTCGAATCCAAGAAGCGTTAGATGCGACTTCTGAAATCAAAGAGCCAGAACAGCCAGTGACAGAAACTAAGACGAAAGGCTTCTTGGAATTCAAAAATGTTACCTTTGCTTATCCAGGACATGCTCAAAGTCCAGTGATCCGTAATGTTAGCTTTACCGCTTCACCAGGGGAAACCGTGGCGTTTATCGGTAGTACTGGAAGTGGAAAATCAACCTTGATCCAATTGATCCCACGTTTTTACGACGTCAGTGAAGGCCAAGTTTTGGTGGATGGTGTTGACGTTCGGGATTACAGCTTAACGACGTTGCGCAACAAGATCGGGTTTATCCCTCAAAAAGCGTTGCTATTTACAGGGACGATCGCAGAAAACCTACGCTATGGGAAAGAAGATGCCACGCAAGCAGAGCTGGAACGAGCAGCCGAGATTGCGCAAGCGGCAGATTTCATTTCTCGCACACCAGATGGCTTTGATGCTCACTTGGCAGAAGGCGGAACCAACTTCTCTGGCGGACAAAAGCAACGCCTAGCGATTGCCCGTGCGGTGATCCGCCAACCAGAGATCTATATTTTTGATGATAGTTTTTCTGCATTGGATTACCAAACGGATGCAAAATTGCGGGCACGCTTGAAAAAAGAAACCACAGAATCGACCGTTTTGATCGTTGCTCAACGAGTAGGAACGATCATGAATGCCGATAAGATCGTCGTCTTGAACGAAGGCGATGTGGTTGGCATCGGCACCCACAAAGAACTGCTGCAAACTTGTCCAGTATACTACGACATTGCGGCGTCACAATTATCAGAGGAGGAGTTGGCACAATGAAAGCAATCTCTTCTTTAAAACGGTTAGGTGCTTACATCAAACCGTACAAAGTACAATTTATCCTAGTCTTGCTGTTTACTGTTGCAACCGTCGGCTTCAATGCGGCAATGCCGTATGTTTCTGGATTACCGACGACAGAGATCAGCCGCAACATCGCTGCTGGCGAAGGCGTTAATTTTGATTACGTGATCCTTTGCTTGATCTGGATCGCAGTCGTTGGTGTCGGTTACTGTTTCTCGCAATTGATGTCAGGGCTGCTGATCACCAACGTTGTCCAATCTGCGATGCGAGATCTGCGGCAAGACATTGAAGAAAAAATCAATCGTTTGCCCGTTTCTTACTTCGACCGTAACCAACAAGGGAATATCTTGTCACGGGTGACCAATGACGTGGATGCCGTCAGCGGTGCGATGCAGCAAGCCTTGATCGGGATCGTCAATGCCTTCTTAGGAATCGTTATGGCGGTTTCCATGATGTTTTACATCAATACCTACATGGCATTGGTTTCATTGATCATGATCCCAGCCTCCTTATTGATTTCTCGCACGATCGTCAAAAAGTCGCAAAAAGACTTCCAAGGCATGCAAAATGCGTTAGGGGATCTGAACGGCTACGTACAAGAAAACATGACTGGATTCAGTGTGTTGAAAGTGTATGGACGGGAAAAGCAAACACTTGAAGGGTTTAAAAATGTTAACCACCAGTTGCGCTATTACGGCTTTCGTTCTGCTTTTGTGTCAGGCTTGATGATGCCGCTGGTGCAAATGACCGCTTACTTTACCTATATCGCAATGGCAGTCATGGGGAGCTTTTATGTGATCAGCGGCGTGATCGTTGTTGGTCAGCTGCAAGCGTTCATTCAATACATTTGGCAAGTCAGTCAGCCAATGGGGAACATTACCCAGCTGTCCTCCGTCTTGCAAAGTGCCTCAGCAGCAGCAAAACGGGTCTTTGAAATCTTAGATGAGGAAGAAGAGCCAGTCAATCAAACCGATATCCAATTGCCAGAACAAATCAGAGGCGACGTGACCTTTGAACATGTCGGCTTTGCCTATGATCCGAAAAAACCGTTGATCAACGACTTGAACTTTGAAGTCAAAGCTGGACAAACCGTGGCGATCGTGGGACCAACAGGTGCTGGGAAAACCACCTTGATCAATTTGTTGATGCGTTTTTATGATGTCAATGAAGGGGCCATCAAGATCGACGGCATCGACACGAAGAAGATGGAACGTCACGATGTTCGGTCACTGTTTGGGATGGTTTTACAAGATGCATGGTTGTATGAAGGCACGATCGGCGACAACATTCGCTTTGGGAAATTAGATGCCACCGATTATGAAGTCGTTGATGCAGCGAAAACCGCCAACGTCGATCACTTCATTCGCACGATGCCAGACGGCTACGAAATGATCATCAACTCTGAAGGGGACAATGTCTCCTTGGGGCAAAAACAATTGTTGACCATCGCTCGGGCAGTCATCTCTGATCCGAAGATTTTGATTCTCGATGAAGCCACCAGTTCGGTGGATACCCGCTTAGAAGCGCTGATTCAAAAAGCAATGGATAAAGTGATGGAAGGTCGTACCAGCTTTGTGATCGCCCATCGTTTGTCAACGATTCGTGAAGCAGATCTGATCTTAGTGATGGATCAAGGGTCGATCATTGAAAAAGGCAATCACGAAACCTTGTTGGCAGCTGGCGGCTTTTATAGCCAACTGTACCAAAGTCAATTTTCAGAAGAAGCCGAGTAAGCCCAAAAGAGCGTCCAGTCTGACTGGCGCTCTTTTTGCATTGTCGCAAGGGTGATGCTATAGTGAAAAAAGAAAGCGCAGATCCGTTTATGGATTGGAAGGAGAAGTTGATGGACAAAGAACAATCAGGGAATGAAACCCACAAAACAGTTTCGCCAGCCTCGTCGCAAGGAACACCTTGTTTTGTGGCAAAAAATGCGACGATCGTAGGAAACGTGACTCTAGGAAAAGAGAGTACGGTCTGGTTTCAAGCAGTGATTCGAGGCGATGCCAATCGCATCGAAATCGGCGCGCGTACCAATATTCAAGATGGAACGATCATCCACGTTGATCACGATGCCCCGACGATCGTGGAAGACGATGTGACTGTTGGGCATCAGTGTATGCTTCATGGCTGTACCATCAAAAAAGGGGCGCTGATCGGCATGAGCTCGATTGTTTTGAATCATGCAGTGATCGGTGAAAATAGTTTGTTAGGTGCTGGTTCGTTAGTAACGGAAGGAACCGTCATTCCGCCCAATGTGTTGGCGTTTGGTCGTCCTGCACGAGTGATCCGTCCGTTGACAGAAGAAGAAATCGCCAAAAATCAGGCAAACATCACGCATTACGTGGAAAATGGGTATGCTTACCAACAGGGCGAATATGGTGAAGTCTGACGCCGAACCAAAAGACGCAAAAAGGTGTACGAATTGCTTCGTACACCTTTTTTATGCAAGCTTATTTCAATTTGTTTGATTCCATGATCTCGTCGATCAAGCCGTAATCTTTGGCTTCTTGTGCGGTCATGAAGTTGTCGCGATCGGTGTCGCGTTCAATCACTTCGATTGGTTGACCAGTACGTTCTGACAAGATTTTGTTCAGACGTTCGCGGGTTGCCAAAATGTGGCGGGCAGCAATTTCGATCTCAGTTGCTTGTCCTTGTGCGCCACCTAATGGTTGGTGGATCATGATCTCTGCATTTGGTAATGCAAAGCGTTTGCCTTTTTCACCAGCGGTTAATAAGAATGAACCCATAGAAGCAGCCATCCCCATAACGATGGTTTGGACATCGGCTTTGATAAAGTTCATGGTATCAAAGATCGCTAGACCAGCAGTAACGCTTCCGCCAGGCGAGTTGATGTACAAGTAGATGTCTTTTTCAGAATCTTGCGCGTCCAAGAATAAAAGCTGAGCAATGATCGAGTTTGCTAAGTCATCGGTTACTTGACCACTCAACATAATGATCCGGTCTTTTAATAGACGAGAATAGATGTCATACGCTCTTTCACCGCGAGATGATTGTTCAATGACTGTAGGAATTAAATTCATAGTGATAGTCCTCCTAAAAATCGTTATAGATATAGTTTAGCATAAAGTTTTCGCAATATCTAAGAGATAGTATACCGATTAGGTCAAGAAAGGTCAAATAAAAAGTTCGTTATCTTTTTTGCGAAACTTTCAAATATGATACAATATGAAAAAAGGAATGAGGAAGGATCGAAGAATGGCAGTAGCAATAGCAGGTTTGATCGGCGTCTTAGTAGGCGCATTGTTAGTAACCATCATTTTTAATTTACGCATTCGGTATGAGGAACAAAAAGAAAAACAACGCCGTTTGTTGGAGCATAAAGTCAAAGAAATCGAAACGTTGGTTTTATTGAATCAAAAAATCAGTGAGATTCTACAAAAACGTGTCATGCTGATGGATGAGTATGTCAGCTTTGATGCCTTTGACGACTGTTATATCACCATCGATGATTTTGCCTATCTACAATCTTTTGCGGCGCAAAACAGTTTTTATCTACCGAATTTTTTCTTGGAAGAATTTTTCAAAAAAATCGGAACACGTCGGGTGATTTTATCCCCAGAGGAAACTGTTAAAATCGGTGGGTATACCTATAAAGGCGGTCGGATCATTATGGAAAATTTCCTTGATCAATTAGTCGAAATGGTCAATGAGCGTAAAACCCAAATGAAAAACATGACGAGCGAACCGTTGACCTATTTTTCAAAAACGATTTGATTCTACTGGTCAGCCGTTTTCCTTGGTTAAGGAACCAAACCAGAGTATCGACGGTTGCGCTTTTTTAACTGATCACACACACTCTTACTGCGATCATAGTAAGGGTGTTTTTCTTTGACCGAAACAAAGCGTTATTATTCATTAAGAGGATCGAAACAAACAGAGGCTTTTTGGTTCTAGGAGATTCCATGGTAAAATAAAGAGTGAGAATGGAGTGAAAGAATGATGGTACAAATCGTTGCCCACCGCGGGAGTAGCGGCAACCGACCTGAAAACACGCTACCAGCATTTGCGGAAGCGGTGCGGGTCAAAGCTGATATCATTGAGTTAGATGTACATCTATCAAAAGATGGCGGCTTGATCGTCATGCATGATGAAACGGTTGATCGAACGACCAACGGCAAAGGTCGGATCTGTGACCTGACGGTTGCTGAACTAAAAGAACTCAATGCTGGCAGCTGGTTTTCTGAGGAATTCCAAGCCGCCAAAGTCCCCACGCTAAAAGAAGTGTTGGATTTACTTGCAGCGAAGAATTATCGTGGCATTTTGACGATCGAATTAAAAACCGATCATTATGAGTATGAAGGAATCGAAGCCAAAGTATCCGACTTAATGAATAGTCAAGAATGGCCCTTTACTCATTGGTATTGTTCCTTCAATATCGAGACCTTGGATCGGATCCATGCGATCGAACCGGATGCGACCCTTGATTTTATTATGGGACGCGGGGAAGACAAACCACCGTTGGCGCTCAGCCGACCGTATATCGAAGGAATTCATCCTGCCTATCGCTGGATCCAAGAGACAGCAACAGTCTTGACTGATTTTCCGATCGCGATCCGTCCGTGGACTGTCAACGAAGAAGCGGCGATTCGCACCTGCTTGGCTCTGGGTTTGACGGGGATCATCACCGATTTTCCAGAAAAAGCTCGGGCAATTGTGCAACAGGTTCGCGAGGAAACAAAAGGATGAAAAAAGTCTTAGTAATCGTGGGACCGACCGCAGTTGGTAAAACCGCCTTGAGTATCCAGTTAGCCCAAAAATACCAAGGGGAGATCATCAGCGGGGATTCCATGCAAATTTACCGTCAGTTAGATATCGGTACCGCCAAAGTGACGAAGGAAGAAATGGCAGGGATTCCTCATCATTTGATCGATATTCGTGCAATGACGGAAGCATACTCTGCCGCTGATTTCCAGCAAATGGGGCGTGAAGCCATCGAGACGATCCAGCAGCAAGGAAAGCTGCCGATCGTTGTAGGGGGAACAGGGTTATACATCCAAGCGCTTTTGTATGACTTTCGTTTAGGGGCAGAAGAAGGCGACCCTACGATTCGTCAGCGTTACGAACAAGAAGCAGCAGCCATCGGCAAAGAAGCTTTATGGCAAAAGCTGCAGGCGGTCGATCCCTTGGCAGCAGCGAAGATCCACTACAACAATGAGCGGAAAGTGATTCGTGCGTTGGAGGTTTTTGAAACGACTGGCGAAAGTATCGCTGCACCAAAAGAGACACCACAAGCTTTGTACGATTTCTTCATGGTCGGTTTAACCACTGAGCGAGAAGTGTTATACCAGCGAATCAATCAGCGAGTGGACTTGATGATGGATCAAGGCTTGATCGAAGAAGCAAAAGCTGTTTTGCAGTATCCAGAAACGCAAGCCGCCAAAGGGATCGGCTACAAGGAATTTTTGCCCTATTTTCAAGGGCAGGCCACATTGGAGGAGACCGTTGAGCAAATCAAGCAAAACTCACGCCGCTACGCCAAGCGGCAGCTGACGTGGTTCAATAACCGAGCACAGCCCCGATGGATTGATTTAGTGAGGCAACCTGAAGAACAACGTACCCTTGAAACAGAAATCGACCAATGGTTGGAGGAGAAAAGATGAGCCAAGAACGTGTGATTCTTGTCGGAGTAGAAACGGAGAAAAACTATCTTCATTTTGATTCGTCAATGAAAGAATTGAAAAGCTTAACAAAAACCGCCAATGGTGAAGTTGTTTTTTCACTGGTGCAAAAACGGCAGCAAGTCGATCGACAAACCGTGATCGGCAAGGGGAAAGTTGCGGAATTGCAGCAGTTGGCAGAAGCACATGAAGCAGATCTAGTGATCTTCAATCATGAACTGACACCAAGGCAAAGCCAGTTGATCGGTGATGCGCTAGAAGTGCCAGTGATTGATCGCGTCCAGCTGATCCTTGATATTTTTGCGATGCGTGCCCGTTCCAAAGAAGGAAAGCTGCAAGTAGAATTGGCGCAGCTGGATTATTTGCTTCCACGCTTGATAGGGCAAGGAAAGAACATGTCTCGGCTAGGGGGCGGAATCGGAACGAGAGGACCAGGGGAAACCAAGCTGGAGACCGATCGTCGACACATCCGCAACCGCATCACCATCATCAAACGGGAATTGAAGGAAGTGGCAGCCCATCGAGACCGGACACGCCAAAAGCGCAAAGACAGCCAAGTCTTTCAAATGGGCTTGATTGGTTATACCAATGCTGGAAAATCAACTATTTTAAACATTTTGACCAGTGCGGATACGTATGAACAAGACCAGTTGTTTGCGACACTTGACCCTTTGACGAAACGCTGGCGGATGCCAGAAGGATTCGAAGTCACCATTACCGATACGGTTGGTTTTATCCAAGAATTGCCGACCCAATTGATCGATGCGTTTCATTCCACACTGGAGGAAAGTCAAAACATGGACTTCTTGCTGCATGTCGTCGATGCCAGTTCCGAAGAACGGGTCCAGCAAGAGGAGACGGTCTTAAAATTAATGGAGGAACTTTCTTTGACCCAATTACCGATGTTGACGGTCTACAATAAGGCGGATCGCATCGACGCCGATCAGTTTATCCCAACGCTCTTTCCCAATGTCTTGATCTCAGCAAAGAGTACCAAAGGCAAAGAACGCTTGACTCAGGAGATCAAAATGGAATTGATGCAGATCATGCAGCCTTATCATCTAGTGCTGCAAGCCGATGAAGGCAATGCGCTGAATCGTTTAAAACGGGAGTCGCTAGTGTTGAGCAATGCCTTCGATGAAGCAACACAGACCTATCATATCAAAGGATTTGCGCTGGAGGATACCTATCCACTACGCAGAATGGCGCAAGAACAGGAATAAACAGAAAACGGTGCAGCCGATGCACCGTTTTTTTGTGGTGACAAAATTATGGGAGTATAAGTGGTTTGACTTTCTTCAAGTGCAAAACCCGAACATTTTTGGCTAAGGTACCATTTCTTCCAGAAAAAGGACTGCTTGAACATGCGATCAAATCAAGGGCCCAATGGAAAAATCAAAAAAATTTGCATTCATGTCACTTTTTCTAACATGAGGGGTTGACACACAAAAAAAGAATTGGTATAGTTTCCATAAAGTTACGCAGCATCATTGAAACGGAGGGGAGCCAAGTTATGCGGGAAAAAGAATTGCGGCGCTCAATGTCAGTCTTTCCTATCGGAACAGTCATGAAATTGACCGATCTCACCGCCCGTCAAATTCGTTATTACGAAGAACAAGAATTGATCCACCCGGAACGCAGCGATGGCAATCGACGAATGTATTCGCTGAATGATATTGATACCTTGCTAGAGATCAAAGACTATCTTTCCGATGGACTGAACATGGCGGGAATCAAACGAGTTTATGAAATGAAAGTTGCCAAAGAAAAAGAAGCGAAGAACAAACCGCCGCTGACCGATGAAGATGTACGTCGAATTTTTTATGATGAACTCTTGGCTCAAGGTGGATTGAATCAAAAACAGCCATACCAGCAAAAAGGTCCACGAATGTAGAGCATTAGTAGATCGTTGCTGTGATATAAAAAAAGAATTGGGAAAAAGGAAGGGATACTATGCCAAAATTTGAAAGAACTGCCGAAGACATCAAACAAATCGTAAAGGATGAGAACGTGCGCTTTTTACGCTTGATGTTTACTGATATTTTAGGAACGAACAAGAACGTTGAAGTACCTGTAAGTCAATTAGATAAAGTACTGGAAAACAAAATGATGTTTGACGGTTCTTCTATTGAAGGGTTTGTCCGTATTGAAGAAAGTGACATGTATCTGTATCCTGATTTGTCCACCTGGATGATCTTCCCTTGGGAAAGTGAACATGGCAAAGTGGCTCGTTTGATCTGTGATATCTACAATCCAGATGGCACCCCATTTGCAGGCGACCCTCGTGGCAACTTAAAACGGGCATTAGCTGACATGCAATCCCTTGGTTTTACTTCTTTCAATCTTGGACCAGAACCCGAATTTTTCCTATTCAAATTAGATGAAGCAGGCGAAATCACAACGGAATTAAACGACAAAGGCGGCTACTTCGATTTTGCCCCAACCGATCTAGGGGAAAACTGCCGTCGCGATATCGTATTAGAATTAGAAAGCCTTGGTTTTGAAGTTGAAGCGTCTCACCATGAGGTGGCACCAGGGCAACACGAGATCGACTTTAAATATGCGAATGCAGTGGAAGCATGTGACAACATCCAAACCTTCAAGCTTGTCGTGAAAACCATTGCTCGTAAACACGGCTTGCATGCGACCTTCATGCCAAAACCATTATTCGGCATCAACGGTTCAGGCATGCACTGCAACATGTCCTTGTTCAAAGGTGATGAAAATGTCTTCTTTGATGAAGAAGGACCAATGCAATTAAGCCAAACAGCGTATCACTTCTTAGGCGGTTTGATCGAACACGCCCGTGCTTACACGGCTGTCTGCAACCCAACCGTCAACTCTTACAAACGCTTAGTGCCAGGTTACGAAGCGCCTGTATACGTGGCATGGTCAGGACGCAACCGTTCACCATTGATTCGGGTGCCAGAATCAAGAGGCTTGTCAACGCGTTTGGAATTGCGTTCGGTTGACCCATCCGCTAACCCATACTTAGCAATGGCTGTTTTATTACAAGCAGGACTTGATGGCGTTAGACGTGAGTTGACACCACCACCAGCTGTCGACCGCAACATCTATATCATGAACGAAACAGAACGTGCAGAAGCACAAATCGAAGATCTGCCATCAACGATCCACAATGCCATCAAAGCATTGCGTAAAGACCAAGTGATGATCGATGCCTTAGGCAAACACATCTATGCCAACTTTGTCGAAGCAAAACGATTAGAATGGGCAGCCTTCCGCCAAACAGTCTCCGAGTGGGAAAGAGAACAATACTTGGAACTCTATTAAAATCGCAAAAAAAGCCGCTAGAGATAAACAATCTAGCGGTTTTTTTATGATGGCACCAGCTTGTATCCTCTTGATTCTGGTTTTATTTATTTCCGATCATCAATAGCTGCTTGATCAAAGTTTGAGAAAAAAACCATTGCGAAGCTAGAGCGGTTCTGTCTATGAGAAGCGTAACTCTTGACCATTGGTAAAAATCAAAAAATACCAGTCGGGCGAGGACTGGTAAGAGGAAGAAAAATAGTTTTGGTATAAAGCTAGCATAGACCGTCAAAGTAAAATGAACCTTAAAAAGTAGAAAGTTTCTTGTAAGAAGTCCTTATTCGTCAAAGGTTTCCAGCTCAGACAGTATTTTTGCGGGGACTTCTGATTGAGGGACTTCGTTGGGACCAGAAATGATGCGGGTCTTACTGATTTCTGCTTTGACTAAAGTATTTGGAGCCAATGGTTTTACATTTTCGCCCGTCAGGTCATAGGTCATGAGTTCTTTTTCACCATTTTTCTTTACGAATTCAAAGGTGTATTTGTAGGTAAAAGAGCCATCTATTTTTTCACCAGAATCGCTGTAGGTTTGTGTCTTTTCAGGGACTTTGTTGGGCGTGATAGCATAAGCCGTGATGCCGCGATACGTTGTTGCATAGTACATGTAGCCGAAATAGCCGGCTACGACAATAATCAAAACGCCAAGCGTTAATAGTAGTTTTTTCATGGGTGTCATTCCTTTCCATTACTAGCATCACTATAGCATGTGGCCACTAAAAGCACTCATCGAAAGGGATAACAATATTGTAAGTTTAGCATTTTTGAATAAAAATCCTGTAACTTTCTGTTTAACAATTGTGATAATGAAAAATATTTCTGAAACCTTCCTGCAATATTGTAATGTTATTCTCTTACTTGTGCCCGATAGCGGGACAAATAATCAAAAGAGAGGTTTTTTCATTTGAAAAAATTTGCATTTACAGTTGTTGCAGGATTTGGTTTATTCGTTGGCGGAACAGTTGTTTCAGCAGCAGAACAAACCCATGTTGTCAAACCAGGAGACACTCTATCTGGGATCGCTGCTACTTATCAAACAACGGTCGAAGACCTTTTAGCTTTAAATGATTCGATCGAAAATCCAAATATGATTTTTGATGGCGAAACATTGTTGGTTTCTAACGATGGCCAATCAGTAGAAAACAAAGAAACAAGTACGAAAGAAAGCACAGAAAAAAGTGAGTCTACAGCGACTTCTAACGTGAGTCAAACTCGTTCAAGCGTTCCTGGTGCTGGTTCTGGTGTCTTGAATCCAGTGGATGGGATCAACTATTTCAATGGTGTGAGAGAATCGTACTACTCACAAAAAGTCTTGCCAGGAGGCGGATTGAATATCCCTGGTCGCCATGTAGCATCAGACGGAACCATCCGTGATGCCGATGGGTACATCGTTGTTGCCAGTGATAATCAACCGAAAGGATCGACTGGTCAATCATCTTTAGGTGCCTATAAAGTCTATGACACAGGTGTCGGTCATAGCGGTATTGATGTTTATACGAATTGGTAAGCAAGAAAACTTGATCTAAAAAATACTATACTATAACTGAAGCGAGCATTTAGTTTTTGAACAGCTCGTCGCAGACGCTAAAAAAGCTGCGCCCATCAACTTTTAGGGCACAGCTTTTTTATTTACTCCTTTGTTGTATCAGTTACTGTAGAAAAGAAAGTGCAGATATGGTCTGCAAGCAAAGCTGGACATTCAGCAGCAGCGAAATGCCCACCAGTGTTAAGCTCTTCCCAGCGAAGGATCTTCGGGAAAAGTCTTTCTACGTACTCTTTTGGCGGACGTTCATGAGCTTTGGAAGTTAGTAAAACACCTAAAGGTACAAATGAACGTTCAAATTGGTTAGGCCACTGTGTATATTGACCTTCATAGTAGAAGCGATTTGAAGAATTGATCGTTTCGGTAAACCAGTAAATAGAAACATTGGTTAAGAGTGTATCCAAGTCAAAGTGATAGTGGGTGTCTTCCTCATTCTGCATTGACCATAAATACCATTTTTCAATAATGAAGGCAGCTAAACCTACAGGTGAATCATTGAGTCCATAAGCATACGTTTGTGGTTTTGTACCTAAACTATGAGCATAGCCACCTTCTTTTGCATACCAACGTTTACAAAGTGCCAAATATTCTGTTTCTGCTGTGCTCATAGGCGTTTCATCTGTTATACGAGGACTAGGGTTTCCCGGTGAGGTGGTATGGTAGCCAATCACATTATCTGGGTGATCCAAACATAGGAGACCGGCGATACTTGCTCCTAAATCATAACCATGAATTCCGAATTGATCATAGCCCAACCTCTTCATAAGTTTTAACAAAATCTGCCCAGCCTTGCGATCTTCAAAATGTCCCTCTTTTGGGATGTCAGAAAATCCATGTCCAGGAATTGAAGGAATAATGACATCAAAAGAAGCTTCTGGTGAACCGCCAAAGGATTCTGGATCAGTTAGGAACGGAATCAAATCCAAAAGCTCATAAATAGAACTCGGCCAACCATGGGGAATCAACAATGGTGTCGGATTGGGACCGTGCCCACGTTCATGTATAAAATGAATCGTCAATCCATCAATCGTAGTTGTGAAATTGGCAAAAGCATTTATTTTCTTTTCCGTATGACGCCAATCAAATTCGTCTTGCCAATAAGAAATAATCGTTTTCATATCATCTAAAGGAATACCATAATTCCAGCCAGCATTGGCAAGTTCATCGGGATACCTTGTTAGCGCTAGGCGTTTTTTTAAGTCACTCAATGCTTTTTCTGAAATCCTTACTTCAAAAGGGCTAATTTCCATGGGACCTCCTAATAAAAATGTACTTGTTAAGAATAGGATACATGAACGTATGTTCTTTTTACAGTTTTTCGCTTGATTAGTCAAAATTGAATCTGATTTTTAGGATGAAAAAGTCAGATTCGGCTATCAAAATAGTAAAAATCGTCATCTGGTCTAGACTAATTATTGTAATCAAACACAACCTGTGGTATTATTGGACTATACCAAATAGAAACGGAGCGCTGATCATGGAAATTATTCGCGTTAAAGATGCTGCTCAAGGCGGAAAGAAAGCTTTTGAATTGATTCAAGAAGGTATGGCAAATGGCGCCAAGGTCCTAGGCTTAGCAACAGGAAGCACGCCAGAAACCCTTTATGCAGAAATGACTGCCAGTGAAGTTGATTTTTCAGAAATGACTTCAGTCAACTTAGATGAATACGTAGGACTAGGCGGCGAAGACGAACAAAGCTATCGCTACTTCATGAATGCTCATTTATTCAATAAAAAACCATTCAAAGAAACCTTCGTACCAAACGGCAAAGCGGAAGACTTAGAAGCAGAATGCCAACGCTACGATAGCGTGATTGCGGATCACCCAGTTGATATCCAAATCTTGGGTATCGGTCAAAACGGACATATCGGCTTCAACGAACCTGGTGCATCTTTTGAAGGAACGACCTCAGTCGTTGATTTAACTGAATCGACCATCAATGCCAACAAACGCTACTTTGATAAAGTCGAAGACGTCCCAACGACGGCAATTTCAATGGGGATCGGTTCGATTATGCAAAGCAAAAAAATCATTTTGATGGCATTTGGCGAAGTCAAAGCGGATGCGATCCAAAAAATGATTGAAGGACCCGTAACCAACGAATTACCGGCTTCTGTTTTACAAAAGCATGATGACGTGATCGTGATCATCGATGAGGCTGCTGCCAGCAACCTGTAAAACAAAATCAGCCCTTTTCAGAAATAAGTCAGAAGGAAAAATGAGCATCCACGCAGCTTCCCCTTGCGCTTGTGCAGTAGCGCCAGCGCAGCTGCGAGCAATGGTTTGTAGCTTACTTGCTTATTTTCTGAGGGGGCTTTTTTTATTTGACTGATTCGGCGCTGTTTTTTTCTTTTTTTCATCAGAGATGCTATAGTTAAAAGAGAGAATACGAAGAAAAGAGGGATGCAAATGGTTGATATGCATTTATCCATTCCTGAAGTAGCGCTGAGATTGCTGCTGGCAATGATCATGGGAGGAGCGATTGGGTACGAGCGGCAATACAAAAGCCGACCAGCTGGTCTTAGAACCCATATCTTGGTTTGCATGGGGGCTTGTGTCATTGCCTTGATCCAAGTGGAGATCGCCACAGGTGCCATGCGAGATGCGCTGGATCATCCAGATTTAGCAGGCGTGATTCGTTCAGACGAAGCACGATTGATCGCACAAGTCGTTAGCGGGGTCGGTTTTCTAGGCGCCGGAACGATCATTGTGACGAAGCGCTCGGTGACGGGGTTGACGACGGCTGCTTCCTTATGGGCGATCGCAGGTTTAGGAATTGCCATCGGGATGGGCTTTTACACCATCGCATTAAGCAGTTTTATCGGGATCTTCTTTGCATTGACGATCGTTAAGCGGATCGTCCGTGTACCAACAGCAAAAAAATTAGAGATCCAGTACATCCATCGCACCGAGACCAAAGAGTTTTTGACGGAGTACTTCCAAGAGAAAAATATCGTGATCGAAGATGTCAATTTTGATGTCAAATTCATGGAAGACTATCGCATTTATACCAACATTTATACGATTGATCTCCCCCGAGGACTAGGCTTTTCTGAAGTGATCGAAGAATTGTCTGTCTACAAAAATGTCACGAAGATCCGCTTAGTGGATATTGCTTAATCGGTATTGAGTCAAAAAGCAGCAAGACACCTCACATTAGTGAGGTGCTTTGCTGCTTTTTTTATGATGCGGTAGACATTTTTAAGTAAAAGAAACACACCGTCAAAATAACGATCACTATTGAACTCAGCAAATTGACCCCTTCATTCGTTACAAAGGTAAGACCGCCGACTTGCTTGGTTGCAACGTCGTGGTGGACTTTTTTTTCGGTGTATTGGTGACAGACAGGGCATTGATAGCGCACCTGAATCGTTGCGCCCAGTAAGCTGTCCAAGAGACTACCGCCAAAGCCTAAAGCAGTCAAGGTCAACCAGAGATCAAAGGAGAACGGCTTGCCGTTCAACCATAAGGCTGCTGCGAATAAACCAGTGATGGCGAGACTCCCTGCTAGGGAAGCGGCAGTTCCCAACCAACTGACACCGCCGGAAAGTCCCGGTGGTAATTTTTTTCCCGTTAGTAAGTGACGCGGTGAACTTGGACTCAGCACGCCGATTTCTGAGCCCCAAGTGTCAGCCGTACAGCTAGCGATTCCCGCCACAAATCCCCAAAGGAATAGCGGTTCTTTCGTCCAAAAGGCAAGCAGTAGAGCAAAGATGCTTGGTGCGATGTTTGCAAAGACTTGTTTTGCATCACGGCGAGCACCTTTGGCAAGCACAGCTGACTCTGGCTGATTGCGCATTTTCTTTAAAAGACCAATGATGCCAGAGCTGGCAAAGAAAAAGCCAATCAAAAAGATGCTGTACCACGGACCAAAGCCAATGACCAGTGTGCCGCAAAGAATCGCAGCCAGTGCGCCAGAAACAGTTAGCCACTGAAAGACGAATGCTGCCGCTGCAACGAATGTACTGGCAAACAATCCCAGCATGAATTGATAAAAGAAAACCATTTGAACACTCCTTTGCGTATAGTGTAGCATAGGTCTCATTTATTTTACCGCAGTTAACAAAAAAATAGTCAGCCTGATAGCTTTTTACTCGTCAAATGAGAGCGTTTCATTTAAGCTAAAGGAGAGAGGTGATCCAATGAAAATCATTATCATAGGCGGGTCCTTTGGTGGTGTCAGCTGCGCCCGTGAAGCACGCCGATTATACCCTGACGCAGAGATTTTATTGATAGAAAAAAAAACCCATCTTGGGTTTGTTCCAAGCGGTTTGTTATTGCTGATCGAAGGCAGGATCGCATCGCTGGAAGAAGCATTCTTTTGTACGAAGGAGCAGCTGGAGGCAGAAACGATCGACGTTGCCTTAGAAGAAACGCTTCTGGAGATTTTTCCTTCGGATCATCGGATTCGAACGGATCAGCGAGAACTAAGTTATGATCGACTCGTCTTGGCAGCAGGCTCCAGTCAAGATTCCACTGTTTTGCCACAACCAGAAGAAGCACTACTGACCTACAAGGAATATGAGGCAGCCAAGCATTTCTTGCAGCAATTGCCCCAAGCAGAGTCGATTACCATCGTAGGTGCTGGTCAAGCGGGGATGGAAGCGGCGAATACCTTGACTGCGATCGGAAAAAAAGTCAGTGTGATCGAATCAATGTCATATCCTTTATTCAAGTACTTTGATCACGATTTTTTGCAGCCCTTTTTAACGGAGATCGAAAAAATCCCCAACTTGCAGCTGCATTGGTCCAAGCCAACTTTGGCAGTCGTTAAAACGGAAACAGGCTTTCGGATCGAAACCGCCGATCAAGGCTATGAAAGCGATCTGGTATTGACGACAGTCAACGTTCATCCTCGCTTGCCAGAGGCATTTGCGGTCTTTGAATTACACAGTGATCAAACCATCTGGACAGATGCCTACTTGGAAACCTCTGCCACGGATATTTTTGCGGTCGGCGATTTGATCCAAATTCCGAATGCTATTACGAAAGACACGGTCTATATGCCCTTAGTCAACAATGCTGTTCGCTCAGGAATCGCAGCAGCTCGCAATCTGGCAAGCAAAACCACCCCGTTTCGTGGCGGATTGCGGACAGTCGGTACGCAACTGTTTGAATGGTACTTAGCAAGCACCGGCCTGACCGAGTCGGATCGGTTTTTCTTCGAATCTCCGATCGTCTGTCATGCGTTTACTGCCGCCAGTTCCTTGTTTGATCCAACACAGGTTCATGGAAAAGTGATGATCGAACAAGCCAGCGGCCGAATCGTTGGTGCGCAGCTTTTATCAAAAGCCAATATTTTGGAAAAAATCAATTTACTAGCATTTGCGATCGAGCAGCAGGCAACGATGGAGGAGTTGACCCAAAAAGACTTTTTCTTCCATCCACGATTCACTAATGTAATCGACGAAACTTTTCTGTGGTCGGGAAGTGATGCCGATGAGACTTGATCAGTTATTAGAAAAAAAAGAAGCAAAGCAATTGCAGCTGCTCAAAAAGCTTTTACTGGTGGGCGGAAAAATGGAGCTGCACGAGCTGGCGAGCTATCTTGGCATCAGTAAGCCTTCCTTGGAAAAATATGTGGAGGAGTTGCAAGATGAGCTGGCTCACTACCAAGAGCAGTGTCAGTTGTATTATCGAAAAGGTGTCCTGGTCTTTGAAATGAGTCCCACTTTTTCCCTCAATCAAATCGAATGGGCGTTTTATCGGTCAGCATTGAAATTTCAAATCCTCGAGCATCTTTTGCAGCATCAAGAGGTGACCACTGTCCAGCTGGCACAAAAATTAGCGGTCAGCGAGTCATCCTTGTTTCGCAAAATCAAAGAGCTAAATGGCTTGCTAGCAGAATTCGAGTTAGAGATCTGGCAAGGAAAGCTGATTGGGGAAGAAACGCAAATTCGTTATTTCTATTTTGAACTCTTTTGGTATGTCCATTCTTTCGACAGTCAGCCGCTGCCGATCGATGAAAAATACGTCGGTCTGATCACACGAGGTCTGAACATGACCTTCACGAAAGAAGCCCAACAGCGCTTGTCCCTATGGCTGAGGATCATGAAGGCGCGACTGAAAATTGCTACTCAATCCTTTCAAGTCTTACGGGAGAAAATGGTACCCTACACGAAAGATCCTTTGTTTCAGCAATTACGGGAGTTGGTATTTCGTGGGTTTGGCCATTATGCATTAGAAGTCAGAGAAGAGGAGGCGATGCTGCACTTTGTCTTTTTACTGTCGTTCTCGGTGTTATCCGAACACGATCTGCAAGTGTATATGCTGCAGCGTTCTCGGTTTACACCAACTGCCTTGACGGATACCTTGATTTTGGAACATATTTTGCATCTCTACCGCCCATCGTTTGTTCCCCGTGAAATCGAAGCCACTTGTTATGGTCACCTGCTGCAGATCCACAGCCGCGTGTATTTTTTCAAAGGGGCTGTGGAGGTTTTTGATCGAGAAAATATTTGGCAGTTAGAAGCGCAGCTATCCAGTCGTAACATCCAGCAAATCAGTCACGAACTATTGGATAAGGCTTTAGCAGAGCTTGATATCAAGCCATCTGATAAAAATAGTTTGTTGATGATGACGATGGTCAAATACTTGAGTGTCATCACGATCATCGATTATCAAATCAATCGGGAGTTTCGCGTCGGGATCGCTTTGAAAATGGATGAACTGTTTAAAGAAGCCCTCTACTATATGTGGCTGCTGTATCTCAAAAATTTGAATGGCGTAGTCGTAGAACGCTATCGCCCAGAACAAGAATATGACTTGATCTTGGCAAATTATGCTATTGAGACGAAAACACCGACTTATCGAATCAGTGAACTAGGTACCGCTTATGATCGGGAAACGATCAAAAAAATGATCCGCGAACGCTTTCAATAGTGGATTTCGTCAATTTCTTAGAAATTTGAAAAAAAATTGACGAACCACATTGCGAAAGTTCAGCTAAAATAAAAGCAAGTCAGAAAGCGCTAACAAGAAAAGCGTATAAAAAACTAAAGGGAGCGAACCAAATGGCAGAAAAAAATTATGTAATGGCGATCGACCAAGGAACCACTAGTTCAAGAGCAATTATTTTTGATCGTAATGGGAAAAAAATCGGCAGTTCACAAAAAGAGTTTCCGCAATACTTTCCAAAATCGGGTTGGGTAGAACACAACGCCAACGAAATTTGGAACTCTGTCCAATCAGTCATCGCAGGGGCATTTATTGAATCAGGTATCCGACCAGAAGCAATCGCCGGCATCGGGATCACCAACCAGCGTGAAACGACAGTGGTTTGGGACAAAACGACAGGCCAGCCGATCGCAAATGCAATCGTTTGGCAATCCCGCCAATCTTCACCGATCGCTGACCAATTAAAAGCAGATGGCCATACAGAGATGATCCATGAAAAAACTGGGTTAGTCATTGATGCGTATTTCTCAGCGACCAAGGTGCGCTGGCTTTTAGACAATATCGAAGGGGCACAAGAAAAGGCGGATAATGGCGAGCTACTTTTCGGAACGATCGATTCATGGCTTGTGTGGAAACTGACAGATGGACAAGTCCATGTCACCGACTACTCCAATGCTAGTCGGACGATGCTTTACAATATCCATAAATTAGAATGGGATCAAGAAATCTTGGATCTTTTGAACATTCCAAGCTCGATGCTACCAGAAGTCAAAAGCAACTCAGAAGTCTATGGTCACACCCGCAGCTACCATTTTTACGGCAGTGAAGTACCAATCGCTGGAATGGCTGGGGACCAACAAGCCGCCCTCTTTGGACAAATGGCCTTTGAAAAAGGCATGATCAAAAATACTTACGGCACTGGGGCATTTATCGTCATGAATACGGGTGAAGAACCACAATTGTCTGACAATGACCTACTGACGACCATCGGGTATGGCATCAACGGCAAAGTCTATTATGCCTTAGAAGGAAGTATCTTCGTTGCTGGATCAGCGATCCAATGGCTGCGGGACGGTCTACGAATGATCGAGTCTTCTCCGCAATCAGAAGAAATAGCTGCCAAAGCAAAAGGCGATAATGAAGTGTATGTGGTGCCTGCCTTTACTGGATTGGGTGCACCTTATTGGGATTCAGATGCAAGAGGAGCCGTCTTTGGCTTGACTCGTGGGACGACGAAGGAAGATTTTGTTCGGGCAACATTGCAAGCTGTTGCGTATCAATCAAAAGATGTCATCGACACGATGAAAAAAGATTCTGGCATCGATATCCCATTGCTGAAGGTCGATGGCGGTGCAGCCAAAAACGATCTATTGATGCAGTTCCAAGCGGACATTTTAGACATTGACGTGCAACGAGCAGCGAATCTGGAAACAACCGCATTAGGTGCAGCTTACTTGGCAGGGCTAGCGGTTGGCTTCTGGAAAGACTTGGATGAATTGAAATCAATGGCAGAAGAAGGGCAAATGTTTACACCAGAAATGCCAGCAGAAGAAAGAGACAATTTGTACGAAGGCTGGAAACAAGCGGTGGCAGCTACTCAGACCTTCAAATTCAAAGCGAAGAAAGAAGGCGAGTAAGCCATGACCTTTTCACATAAAGATCGGAAGCAAACCATTCAAGAAGCGGCAAAGACCACCTATGATGTATTGATCATCGGTGGTGGGATCACTGGCGCGGGGGTTGCTGTTCAAACCGCAGCCGCTGGGATGAAGACGGTTCTTTTGGAAATGCAGGATTTTGCCGAAGGAACGTCTTCGCGGTCCACCAAACTCGTTCATGGTGGTATTCGCTATTTGAAAACCTTTGACGTGGAAGTGGTCGCTGACACCGTGCGGGAGCGGGCGATCGTGCAGCAAATTGCTCCGCATATCCCGAAACCAGATCCAATGCTTTTGCCAATCTATGATGAACCAGGGGCAACCTTCTCCTTGTTTTCTGTCAAAGTGGCGATGGATCTTTATGATCGCTTAGCGAATGTGACAGGCAGTAAATACGAAAATTATCTGCTGACGAAAGAAGAGGTCTTAGAACGCGAACCTCAGCTGCAGGCGGAAAACTTAGTCGGTGGCGGTGTCTATCTTGATTTTCGCAACAACGATGCCCGCTTGGTGATCGAAAACATCAAACGAGCACAAGCCGATGGGGCAGCAATGATCAGTAAAGGCAAAGTCGTCGGCATCTTACATGATGAGCAAGGCATCATCAATGGGGTAGAAGTGGAGGATCAACTGACAAACGAGCGCTTTGAGGTTCACGCCAAAGTCGTGATCAACACGACAGGCCCTTGGTCAGACATCGTTCGTCAATTAGACAAGAATGATGAGTTGCCGCCACAAATGCGTCCGACGAAAGGTGTCCATTTAGTGGTCGATCGTGAAAAACTAAAAGTGCCGCAACCAACCTATTTTGATACTGGGAAAAATGATGGTCGGATGGTTTTCGTGGTACCAAGAGAAAATAAGACCTATTTTGGCACAACCGATACGGATTATACAGGCGATTTCGCCCATCCAACGGTCACGCAAGAAGATGTTGATTATCTACTGACCATCGTGAATGAACGCTTCCCTCACGCTCAGATCACCCTGGATGATATCGAAGCGAGCTGGGCAGGATTGCGTCCGTTGATTGTGAATAATGGCGGGTCTGATTACAATGGCGGCGGTAAAGGCAAACTATCGGATGAAAGCTTTGAGCAGATCGTTGAAAGCGTCAAAGAGTATCTTGAAGATGAGCGGCAGCGACCAGTCGTAGAAAAAGCCGTAAAACAAGCACAAGAACGAGTAGAAGCCAGCAAAGTGGATCCATCGCAAGTTTCTCGCGGCAGCAGTTTGGAACGCTCAAAAGACGGACTATTGACGTTGGCAGGGGGAAAAATCACCGATTATCGCTTGATGGCGGAAGGAGCAGTCAAACGGATCAATGAATTGCTCCAAGAAAGCGGTGCATCCTTCGAGTTGGTGGATTCAACCACGTACCCAGTTTCTGGTGGTGAGCTTGATGCAGCCAATGTAGAGGAAGACTTAGCGAAGCTGGCTGACCAAGCGCAAGCCGCTGGATTCGATGAAGCCGCTGCGACGTATTTGGCTCATCTTTATGGGTCGAATCTTCCCCAAGTGTTGAACTACAAGACGAAGTTTGAGGGCTTAGATGAAAAAGAAAGTACGGCCTTGAACTATTCCTTGCATGAAGAAATGGTTCTGACGCCTGTCGATTATCTATTGCGTCGGACCAACCATATCCTATTTATGCGAGACACCTTAGATGAAGTCAAAGCCGGTGTCGTTGCAGCTATGATCGACTTCTTTGGCTGGAGCGAGGAAGAAAAAGCAGCCCATGTAGCAGAATTGAACCAAGTGATCGCAGAATCAGATTTAACAGCCTTAAAAGGAGGAAAAAAAGATGAATGAAACAACCCAGATCTTTAGTGAATTTCTAGGAACGGCTATTTTGGTTTTGTTAGGGGATGGTGTGTGTGCGGCTGTCAATCTGAAAAAGAGTAAAGCAGAAGCCTCTGGCTGGATCGTGATCGCAATGGGCTGGGCGACAGCGGTAACGATTGCCGTTTACGTTTCAGGGTACATGGGACCTGCTCACTTGAATCCAGCCGTTACATTAGGCATGGCGATGACGGGGAATTTTTCTTGGAGCTTGGCTGTACCGTTTATGCTGGCACAAATTGCTGGTGCGATCGTAGGGGCGATCCTCGTTTGGCTTAACTACTTGCCATTATGGGATGAAACAAAAGACCAAGGCGCGATTTTAGGTACCTTTGCAACAGGGCCTGCAGTTCGTAATTTAGTATCGAATACCATCACTGAAGTGATTGGTACCTTTGTCTTAGTCTTTGGCTTATTGGCTTTTGGTGCCAATACCTTTACGGATGGATTAAATCCCATCATCGTTGGGATCTTGATCTTAGCGATCGGGCTGTCGCTTGGTGGACCAACAGGCTATGCCATCAATCCGGCACGGGACTTAGGACCACGGATTGCTCACCAAATCTTGCCAATCAAAAACAAAGGGACTTCCGATTGGGGCTATGCGTTAGTACCAATCATCGGTCCAATGATCGGGGCAGCGATCGCTGCTGGTTTGTTTATGATGTTGCCATTATAAACGATGTTATTTTAAGGATGATGCCTATTGGTATCATCCTTTTTTAATCTTTAGCAATTGTCATTGAATTTGCTAAAAAAACATGGTTAAATGAAAAAGCTGAAACAGAAAGAAGGAAGGAGCTTTTGCGTGAAAAAAATTCTGCGCTTTTTCATGTGGGTGGCGATGGTCCTGATCGGACTCTTAGCTGCCGTTTTTCTGGCTTTTCAACTCTCCCCACGACCGGGGGCTTTTTTGATCGGTCATCTGTTTAACCAAGAAGTGACCATCAAGGATGAGGCAGCTTATCAAAAAAGTTTGCCGAATGTGACGGTCAAACAGGACTTGACGTATCAATCGGATTATCAACGCAGTACCTTTGATCTATATTATCCCAAAGAGGCACAAGGCCCTGTTCCAGTCATTTTTTGGGTCCATGGGGGCGGCTATGTCGGCGGAGACAAAGAAGGGGTCAAAGAGTTTGCGACCTATGTCGCCGATGAAACCAAAGCCGCTGTGATTTCGATCAATTATGAATGGGCACCAAGTCTGCATTATCCTGGACAGGTCAAACAAGTAGCCCAAGCGGTAGACTCGATCAAAGCAGATGCCCAAGCATACCCCATGCTGGATTTCGATCAACTCTTCTTCGGCGGGGATTCTGCAGGGGCCCAAATCGCTGGGCAATATGTGGCGCTGCAAACCAATCCAGCGTATGCGAAGGAAATGTCCTTTGATCAAGACATTCCTGCATCGGCCCTGAAAGGGTTTATTTCCTATTGCGGACCGCTTGATTTGAAGCAGATCGCCGGGACTTCTTCAGATGATCGCTTTATGAAATTCTTTGTCAAAACGGTTGCTTGGTCGTTATTAGGCAAAAAAGAATGGCAAGATAGTCCCCAACTGCAGGAGATCTCGCTGGTGGATAAATTGACGGCTGATTTTCCACCAACGTATATCACGGATGGCAATGCCTATTCCTTTGAAGACCAAGGCATTGCCTTTGCCAACCGGCTGCAAGCTCTTGATATTCCCGTGACGAGTCGCTTTTACAAAGGGGATTCGGAAACGGTGACCCACGAATACCAATTTGATTATAGCTTGCCCCAAGCACAGGCCTGTTTGACAGAAACGTTGACCTTTATCAAAGACCAGCTGGCTCACTAAAAAACACCTTGTTTCTCACCCTCAATTGGCGAGAAACAAGGTGTTTATTTGTCAGCAGATCAATCAAGTCCGATGAAGTAGTCATCGTCTTTCATCGCTTCTACGGAACCAAGCAGATACCCGTTCCCAACTTGTGAGAAGAAGTCGTGGTTGCTGGTACCAGTTGAAATACCGTTCATGACGATTGGATTGACATCGTTGGCGGTATCTGGGAAAAGCGGGTCTTGACCTAGATTCATCAAAGCCTTATTGGCATTGTAACGCAAGAAGGTTTTGACTTCTTCGGTCCAGCCGATCTCATCGTATAATTCTTCGGTATAACGCTCTTCATTTTCATACAACTCATACAACAAGTCGTACATCCAGTCTTTTAGCTTTTGCTGTTCGTCTTCTGGTAATTCGTTGAAACCTAATTGGAATTTGTAGCCGATATACGTGCCGTGAACGGATTCGTCACGAATGATCAATTTGATGATCTCCGCTACGTTCGCTAGTTTGTTATTGCCTAAGTAGTAAAGGGGTGTATAGAAACCTGAATAGAATAAGAAGGTCTCTAGAAATACACTGGCGATTTTTTTCTCTAGCGGTGTGCCATTTTTGTAGATCTCATTGATTCGTTCGGCTTTCTTTTGCAAATATGGATTGGTGTTGGTCCATTCAAAAATATCAGCGATCTCCGCTTTTGTATTCAGGGTGCTGAAAATCGATGAATAGCTTTTTGCATGGACAGATTCCATAAATTGGATGTTGTTCAAGACCGCTTCTTCATGTGGGGTGCGGACATCTTTACGCAGTTGATCCATACCGCTTTCTGATTGAACGGTATCTAATAAAGTCAAGCCGCCAAAGACGTAGCCCACCGTTGTTTTTTCTAATGGTGATAGCGTCCGCCAGTCATCAAGGTCATTTGATAAAGGGATCCGCGTGTCTAACCAGAATTGTTCTGTTAATTTTTCCCAAGTGGATTTATCGATGATATCTTCGATCTCATTCCAGTTGATTGCTTCATAGTAAGTCTTACCCATAGTCGGTTCCTCCAATAATCGTATCAAGACAACAGCCGACCCGCTGTCAAGAAAGAGCAGGGGCAGGCGGTTGGTTCGTTTTCAGGCAAAAGTTGGATTAGATGACGCAGCTTTCACATTGGTTGCTGCCGATCTCTTCTGCATCATCTGTAAAGGTCCGTACATAGTAGATCGATTTGATGCCTTTGTGGAAAGCGTAGTGACGCAAAATGTTCAAATCACGGGTGGTTTGTTTTGTCGTTTCTTTCCATTCGTAAAGACCTTCTGGAATATCTGAACGCATAAACAAGGTCATACTCATACCTTGATCGACGTGTTTTTGAGCAGTTGCGTAAACATCGATCACTTTGCGCATATCCATATCGTAGGCTGATTTGTAGTAGCCGATCGTCTCATTGCTCAAGTAAGGTGCTGGATAGTAGATCTTGCCGATTTTCTTTTCTTGGCGTTCTTCGATCATCCGAGTGATTGGGTGGATGCTGGCACTCGTATCATTGATATAAGAGATCGAACCATTTGGTGCAACGGCTAGGCGGTTTTGGTGATACAAGCCGGTTTCTTTGACGGTTTGTGCCAAGGCTGCCCAATCTTCACCAGTTGGTAAAAAGACGCCTTCGAACAATGCTTTGACTTTTTCCGATTTTGGTTGGTAGTCACCTTGGATATAATCGGTGAAGTAGCTGCCGTCTGCATACGCTGATTTTTCAAAGTTATGGAAAACTTCGCCTTTTTCTTTGGCGATGGCATTGCTTTCAACCAATGTCCAATAGTTCAACAACATGAAATAAAGATCAGTAAATTCAAGGGATTCTGGTGAACCATATTCCATTTGATTTTTTGCAAAATAGGTATGCAAGCCCATTGCGCCTAAACCGATCGTGTGGTTCAAGGCATTCCCATTTTGGATCGATGGTACTACGTCAATGTCAGACGCATCAGTAACAAAGGTCAAGGCACGAGTCATTGCTCGAACAGATTTCCCAAAGTCAGGGCTGTCCATCAATTTCACGATATTGGTGGAACCTAAGTTACAGCTGATATCTGTTCCTAAAACTTCGTATTCTTGTTTGCCGTTGATCTCAGATGGTGCTTGGACTTGAAGGATCTCGGAACAAAGATTACTCATGATGATCTTGCCATCGATTGGGTTGCTGCGGTTTGCTGTATCGATATTGATGATATAAGGATAACCAGATTCTTGCTGCAATTTAGAAATTTCGTTTTCTAGATCACGGGCTCTGATTTTGGTTTTGCGAATCCGTGGGTTCATGACTAAGTTGTCGTATTCCTTGGTGATATCGACATAAGAGAAGGGCACGCCATATTCTTTTTCGACACTGTAGGGACTAAAGAGATACATCTCTTCATTTTTACGCGTCAATTCGTAGAATTTGTCAGGTACGATCACGCCTAATGATAAGGTTTTGACACGGATTTTTTCATCCGCATTTTCTTTTTTCGCTGATAAAAAGCTGATGATGTCTGGGTGGAAGACGTTCAAGTAGACCACGCCAGCCCCTTGCCGTTGACCCAATTGGTTTGAGTAGCTGAAGCTATCTTCAAACAATTTCATTACAGGCATCACACCACTTGCTGCCCCTTCGTAGCCTTTGATAGGCGCGCCGGCTTCCCGCAAGTTTGATAACGTGATCCCGACACCGCCACCGATTCGTGAAAGTTGCAGCGCGGAGTTGATCCCACGACCGATCGCGTTCATGTCATCAGTGATTTGGATCAAGAAACAAGAAACCAACTCACCGCGACGTTTGCGTCCTGCATTCAAGAAAGAAGGGGTTGCTGGTTGGTAACGTTGGTAGATCATTTCATCCGCCAAGCTCATTGCTAACTCTTCATTGCCATCCGCAAAGTAAAGGGCGTTGAAAGCGACCCGATCTTCGTAACGTTCTAGATACGCGGTACCATCATTCGTTTTTAATGCGTATTGTGAATAAAATTTGTAAGCAGCCATAAATGATTTGAAAGTAAAGTGTTGCTCATCTAAGAATTGATACAATTGCTCAATAAAGGCAGGGCGATACTTTTTGATAAATTCTTCTTCTAAATAATCATTTTCAATCAAATAATTGATTTTGTCCATTGCAGTCGCAAAGGTTAAGGTATTTGGTTCAACGTTTTCTTTAAAGAATGCCGCTAAGGCTTCTTTGTCTTTATTTAATGGAATTTGACCATCTACTGGACGGTTGATCTCATTATTCAATTTGAAATAACTGACATCTTTGATTTCTTTCAAGCTCATAAATGGCTAACCTCTTTTCTTGTTTTGTTCGTATAAAAAAGGACTTGCGGTCTGGACGACTGACAAATCCCTCAAAAGCATCACATTGAGAAAAATCTTAGCTCGCTAATTGACGTAGTTGATCTGGACGGAAACCAATGATCGTTTGCGCATCAGAGGTAATGACTGGCACACTTTGGAATCCTTGTTCTTTCAAAAATTCTAATGCTTCAGGCTCATTATCAATATTGATTTCTTCAAATGCAATCTGATTTTCACTTAAAAAGCGTTTCGCCATTTTACATTGCATGCAGTTGTTTTTAGAAAATAGTTTGATATTCATAATTGTTTCCTCCGAGTTGTAATAGTTATAAACCTAGTATAAATAAGTCTCGGAGAAAGTCAACGAAAAAACACTATATCTTGTGCTTGTGAATTCGGCATACACAATTTATAGTGTTTCTGTGTTTTTTATGCAAGGGAAAAAAGCGGAAAATACTTAGAATTACAAGGTTTTTGCGTAATTAATACAGGGGATATGCAATCAAAATGAGTAAAAAAAATCCGTATTGTGAAGGAAGATTCAAAGTGAGGGCCGAAACAGATTGACTTCTTATGGAAA
This sequence comes from Enterococcus sp. DIV1279b, assembly GCF_050531515.1. Classification (NCBI taxonomy): domain Bacteria; kingdom Bacillati; phylum Bacillota; class Bacilli; order Lactobacillales; family Enterococcaceae; genus Enterococcus; species Enterococcus sp. DIV1279b. The sequence continues at coordinate 704,373 of NZ_CP172891.1, forward strand.
TGGCTCTATTATAATGATAATCATTCTCAATTAAAGTAGGTTAATTATAACAACACTTCACAAAAGGAGTAAGAAGCAATGAAAATGGCGCAAACTCGGGCTTCTGGAACATACAAAATCGACTCGTTGGCAACCACCAAAGAAATCACGGCTCATTTAAATGATCTTGGTATTCGCACGGGCGTTGAAATCGTTGTGGTACAAAAAGATCGCAAAGGCGGCATCATTTTACACCAAGGGACGCGGATCGCTTTAGATGAACGGGTCATGGAACAAATCGATGTCACAGAAACCCAGCAGCAAACCATCATTACCTCTTTGGATCAGCTGCAAGTCGGTGAAAGCGGGAAGGTCAATCAGATCGCCGCCAAAGGTGCGGTGCGCCGTCGATTGATGGATATGGGACTTACGAAAAACGTCCATTTGGAAGTGGTGAAGCTGGCTCCTTTGGGTGATCCGATGGAGATTCGGCTCCGCGGCTATGAATTGTCTTTGAGAAAGCAAGAAGCAGCGTTGGTTTTTGTCGAAAAAGGAGTCGAAGCGTAATGACCTATCACTTTGCATTAGCAGGAAATCCCAATAGCGGGAAAACGAGTACCTTTAATCAATTGACCGGTGCCAAACAAACAGTGGGGAATTGGCCAGGCGTTACCGTGGAACGAAAAGCGGGGCGACTGCGAAAAGACCGACAAGTATTGATCCAAGATCTACCAGGGATCTATTCCTTGTCGCCGTACACACCAGAAGAACTGATTTCTCGCAATTATTTGATGGAAGCATCATTGGACGCGGTGATCAATATTATCGATGGAACCAACCTGGAGCGCAACCTGTATCTAACATTGCAATTATTAGAAATGAATGTCCCGACTGTGGCAGCCATCAACATGATCGACCTATTAAAGAAAAAAGGCTTGCAGATCAATTTCGAAAAGCTGGCTTACGGTCTAGGGGTTCCCGTAGTAGGGATCAGTGCTTTGAAGCAACGCGGCTTAACCAAAATGATCGAGGCAGCGAAGCATGTAGCCAATACACAACCGCTTCCTCCCCGCTACGATGCTCGTCTAGAAGCTGGCTTGACCGAGATCATGGCGATTTTGCCAGAGACGATCCCTCAGCAGCAAAAACGTTGGTTTGCCATAAAACTCTTTGAAAAAGATGAAGCGATTCAGACGATGTGTAAACTGACTGATTCCCAGCAGGCAGTCCTTCAGGAGACGATTTCGATTTTAGAGCTGATCTTTAAAGACAGCAGTGACGCCATTCTCGTCAATGAGCGCTATGGCTTCATTGAAGAATTGTTGGCGCTGGCAGTCATCAAGGAAACAGATCAGCACTTAGCCTTCAGCGACAAAATCGACCGTGTGTTGACCCATCGCGTATTGGCACTACCGATTTTTGCCTTCATTATGTGGGGAATCTACTATTTATCGATTCAGACGATTGGTACGATTGGTACTGATTGGGTCAATGATGTATTATTTGGCAGCTGGATTCCCGAAACAGCAGCGCACTGGCTAGAACAGCTGCAAGTCGCCCAGTGGCTGCAAGAACTGATTTTAGACGGCATCGTGGCAGGGGTCGGTGCGGTCTTAGGCTTTTTGCCGCAGATCTTCGTGCTCTTTTTTTGTTTGGCTATCTTGGAGGACTGCGGATACATGGCACGGGTGGCATTTGTCATGGACCGCCTGTTTCGCAAGTTTGGTCTATCTGGCAAGTCGTTTATCCCCATGTTGATCGCTACCGGTTGCGGGGTGCCCGGCGTGATGGCAAGCCGAACGATTGAAAATGAAAAGGATCGTCGGTTGACGGTGATGGTCACGACCTTCATGCCATGTTCTGCCAAATTGCCGATCATCGCATTGATTTCAGGAGCCTTTTTCCCTCAGTATAGTTGGGTCGCCCCATCGGCCTATTTTGTCGGCATGGGTGCTGTGATTTTTTCAGGGATCGTCTTGAAAAAAACGCCTTTATTTGCAGGTGATCTGGCACCATTTATTATGGAACTGCCAGCGTATCACTTGCCGCAGCTCACAACGATTTTGAAAAGTGCCTGTGATCGAGCCATTGCTTTTGTGAAAAAAGCCGGTACGATAATTTTTGTGGCTTGTATCTTTGTCTGGTTTACCTCCAGCTACAGCTTTGCCTTGCAGCGGGTCACAGAAGACCAAAGCATTTTGGCCTTTTTCGGACGACTTTTGGCGCCGCTTTTTGCTCCCCTAGGCTGGGGAACCTGGCGAGGCGCCGTGGCGACGATCACTGGCCTGGTCGCCAAAGAAAATGTGATCGGCACCTTTGGGATCCTCTACGGACAAACTGGGGAGTTGTCAGAAAGCGGGACGGAGATTTGGCAAGTGTTGCGCGGCGATTACACTGCTGTGGCGGCATACTCTTTTCTCGTCTTTAATTTACTATGTGCCCCTTGTTTTGCTGCTATCGGTGCGATCCACCGTGAAATGGGGGACAGCAAGTGGACGTGGTTAGCCATTGGCTATCAATGCGGCTTGGCATACTGCGCCAGCTTGTTGGTCTACCAATTCGGGCACGTCGTCTTTGAAGGCGGACACCTCACGCTGGGTGTTTTCGCGGCAATCCTCATTGCTGGGCTATTGGTATTTGCTCTGTTGAAGAAACCATTCCGCGGGAGTGCACCCTTGATCCAAGTCGTAGGAGGCGAAAAATGATTGCTACAATAATTCTAAGCGGCCTGATTTTTGGCTATGGCACCCGTGTGGTGTACCGCATGGTGAAAAAGGATCATTGTTCTGATTGTCATATCAGTTGTCCTGTGAAGCATGAGGAAGCAAAGTAGAAAATAGCAGTTGTAAGTAAAAATTTGTGTGAAAATACCTACAGGTAGAAATACAATTGAAACGGTAGATCTTAGCCATGAATAGATTGTTTGCTTTAAGAAGTTCTTAGTTTATTTAAGAGCTTCTTTTTTTATTGTGGGTGCAAGCAAAAGATCTGTCCATTTTTGGTTCACTTTTTCCTTGAGAGAATAAGTTTTGTGAACTGCTCAAGAAGGATATCGAGAAAAACTGGAGGCTAATAAAAAAAATAGCCAGTATATCTGGTCTTTTTGAAAAGAGCAGTTCACTTAATCTGGAAGCGCGTACAAATATGTGGTCTCAAATCGTCTATTCAGGCCAGAACTTTTCACTTATAGTGTGTGTATAGGAATGATCTCGAGAAATTCTTTACTAAAACCTAAAGAAATTTTTTTTAGAAAGGAAATCGTCGTTTGCAAACTACATTATTAACAAAAGAAAACATTTTACTTCAGCAAGACAGTACCAGTTGGCAAGAAGCAATCAAAAAAGCTGCCCAGCCGTTATTGAAGAATGGCAGCGTTACAAAACAGTATGTCGAAGCGATGGTTCAATCTGTCTTAGATGCCGGGCCGTATATCGTGCTTATGCCTGGGTTTGCTTTGGCCCATGCCCGATCAGAAGATGGGGTTTGTCGTTTAGGACTAAGTGCGATGACATTAAATACCCCCATCTCATTTGGTTCGCCCAATGATCCAGTGAAAGTCATTTTCTGTTTGGCAGCGATAGACCCGACCAGTCATTTGGAACTGATGGGTGAGTTAGCAGAAGTTTTAGCAAGGGACAATATCATTGATCGTTTAGCAAATGTGCAGACACCAGAAGCATTTATAAAACTATTAGAAGAAACGAGGAGTTAAGATGGGATTCTTTCAAAAAAAGAAAAATGATGCATCGATCCAAGCAGATGCAAAACCTAAGACAAGTAATGGCAAGAAATATTTGATAGCGGTTGCATGCCGTGCGGGGATGGGGAGTTCAACGCTGCTTCACATAAAAGTAAAATCAGTGATTGAAGAAAACGGCTATCCCATTGAAACGATTCATGGAAACCTAGACGTCCTCATTGGTTTTACGGGCGATGCCTTTATGAGTATGGCAGATATCGCAGCGGAACCTGATTTTCAAAACAAACCTTATGAAGTCATAGGCATTCAAAATATTATGAGTAAAGAAGAGATCCAAGGAAAACTAGAAACATTTCTTGAAACGATGCAAACAAAATAAATTGATGGAGCGAGGAATAAATTGAATGGCAATTTTAGTAATGAACCAATTCAGAAATACTGCTGTGTTGCTAATGATTTTGGCTTTGATTGGGTTACTTGCACAAAGAAAGCCTGCGAAGGAGACCCTGAGCGGTGTCCTCAAAGTGGGCATTGGGTTTATGATTTTTAATATTGGTGGTGGTCATGTAGGAACGATTGCTGCAAATTTTGCCACGTTGTTTCAGACCGCATTTGGTGTTCAAGGGACGGTTCTGGCAGTAGAGCCTGCTACAGCGTTAGCCATGGATGTATATGGTTTTGAAATATCAATGATTATGGGCTCAGGGTTCATATTCGGATTAGTTATTGCGAAATTGACGCCTTTAAAATCAATTTTCTTAACCGGTCAGCATTATCTTTTCTTTGCTGCTGTCATTGGGTTGATTTTTATTTCGAATGGTATGCCCACTTGGGTAACAGTTATCTTTGGTTCTTTGGTGCTAGGTTTTGCAGGAGCAGGGCTGCCCAAATTGGCTCAGAAATATACAGATGAGCTGACAGGTAATGCAGGGGTTGCACTAGGTCACTTTAACTTGATTTTTTACTGGTTCTCAGGTGTCATCGGCAGTGTCATTGGAGGGAAAAATTGGCAAGCAAAGAAAGAGAAAGCAGCCAATCGCGAGCTCCCTGATTTCTTCTCCGTATTCCGAGATTTTGTCTTCTCTGTTGCATTTTTCATGATTATTCTTTTCTACATTGCAACGATCGCAGCAGTTTTAAGTGGTCATATGGATGTCGTTCAAGAAATGGCTGGCAACGACTTATGGTTCTTGTATCCGTTGATTCAAGGGTTGCAATTTGCTGCGGGGATGTCTGTACTGATTTATGGTGTGCGTCAATTTATTGCTGAATTAACGGCTGCCTTCGTGGCGATCTCAGAAAAATATATCCCAGGATCAATGCCGGCAGTAGATGTTCCTGTGTTTTTCCAATATGCGCCAACCATGGTTCCTGTCGGTTTTATTACCTCGTTTATAGGTGGGTTAACAGCGACGTTTGCCATGGCTGCTATGGGTTCTCCCGTTGTGCTTTTGCCAGCAGCTGGGATTGCTTTTTTCTCGGGTGGAACCATGGGTGTCTTTGGTTCAATAAGAGGCGGGTTGAAAGGGGCGATCATCGCATCCTTCTTAGGCGGTATTTTGCTGACTGCATTGCCTTTGGTGCTTTTCCCAGCTTTTTCTGAATTAGGCATCACAGACGCTGGATTTCCTCAAATCGACTACAATATTATCGGAATTTTACTAGACAAAATCTTAAAACTATTTAGTTAAACAGTATGATTAGCAAGGAGAAGGATGGATACAATTTCTCCTTGCTATAAGGAAGGAAAATCTGTATTGAATGAAAAAAACGTTTTGTTTGCATATAGTACGAATTTAAAAGCCCAAAGCGATGCTCAATTTTATCGGCTTGAAGAAGAAGAAGTCTATCAACAGATGGTGAAGGCCAAAGAACTTATTCTCCATGCAGAAAAAAATCATAAGCGCGTTCATGTAACAGGCGTGGGAAAATGTTCCTATGTAGCAGGCTATGCAGCTTCACTTTTCTCCTCTGTCGGTACGCCAGCCTATTTTTTAGACACAACCGAAACTGTGCACGGATCGGCAGGACAAGTCGTGGCTGGCGATGTAGTGATTGCGATAAGTAATAGTGGGAACACCAAAGAATTAGAATATGCACTTGCTGCCTTAAAAGCCAATGGCGCCGTAATTTTAGCGGTAACAGGAAATGAAGATTCTTCCCTAGCTTCCTGTGCTGAAGTCACATTGTCTTCTTATGTTTCCCAAGAAGGGGACTCATTGAATAAACCGCCACGTTCCTCTGTGATCGCCCAAATGATCCAGCTGCAGGTTCTGTCGGTGTTGCTGCAAGAAGCAAAAGAAATCAATTTAGAAGATTACCTTAAATGGCATCCAGGGGGAAGCTTAGGAGCAACGACAAAAAAGGAGCTTACACAATGAAAATCAGAGGAATTATACCAGCAATGGTCACACCATTAAATGAGAACGGTATCAATGAAGAGGGCACTAGAAAGCTTGTAAGACATTTGATTGCTGGTGGTGTCCACGGGTTGTTTATTTTAGGAACCAATGGCGAATTTCATACCTTAAGCAAAGAAGAGAAAATCCAGTTTGCAAAAATCGTTGTCGATGAAGTATCGGGCAGAGTACCAGTATTTGCAGGTGCCGGAGATATTGCAACGAATAAAGTGATTGAGTTAGTAAATGAGTTTGCAAAAATCGGCGTTGATGCTGCTTCCATTATTACACCATATCTTTTGAAATATACCGATGAAGAGCTGATTCATCATTATCGTGTGATTGCTGAGCAAACGACACTGCCAATCATTTTGTACAATATTCCGCCAAATACTAGAAATTTCATCAATCGTCATGTTTTCTCGGAATTACTCAAAATTGATTCGATCATTGGGATAAAAGATTCGAGCGGTGATCTAGAAAACTTTAAGGGCTATCTTGAATTAAATCATCGAGAGGATTTCTCTTTGCTGATGGGAAGCGACTCTAAGATTTTAGAAGCATTACAGTTAGGAGCAGATGGTTCTGTGGCTTCAACCGCAAATGTTGTGACGAAAACAGATGTGTCGATCTATGAACGATTTGTAGCTGGAAACATAGAACAAGCACGGCAAGCACAAGCAAGTATTGATGATTTTAGAGAAGCCTGCAAATGCTCAACGATTCCGTCTGGGCTGAAATACTGTTTGCGGGCAATCGGACAGGATGTTGGGTTACCGAAACTGCCTGTTCTAGATCTTACGAAAGAAGAAAAGCAGCAGGTGGATCAAGTGCTTCAAAAATATGTACAAGCGGAAGGATTTACATTGAAAGTAGAACAGTAGGCTGCAGAAATGGGGGAACATTGATGGTGAAAATTGACTATAGGACGAGAAAGATGATGATGGCTCTGATTGAAAAACCGACCATCAGTTACGATTATCTTCAGCGGAATTATTCTATGAACCGCACTCAAATAGAGTATACCATTGATAAAATCAACCAGTTTCTATCTGCCCAAAAACTACCACTTAGCGTGAATAAGGAAAGTGTGATCCGACTGCCTGAAAAAAGCAAGGAATATTTGTTGGAGTCATTTTTACGTGAGCGTATGTTTAAGTATTATGAGATGAGTTCAAAAGAACGAGGAAAATATATCTTTTTGACGCTCTTTTACTACGAGAAAGACTATCTGTCGGTCAACCATTTTTTAGATGCGTTAAAAATCGGCAAAACAACCTTTATGAGTGATCTGCGCAAATTACAAGCGGAATTGCAGGGGTACGATATTTCAATCAGTTACTCGAGAAAAGAGGGGTATCACTTAGCAGGTGATGAACTGATGATTCGTTACGCTTTATTTCGAATGATTTTGGAAGATGTAACTAGCAAGGACGATGATTTTATCTACCGTTACTTTATTCATAACGAACGAATACAATTGGCGGATGAGCAGGACACCTATCTTTCTCTTCTTTTAGAAAAACATGCGATAGAGTTAGTTGAAAATAGGTTGATTGAATTGAACTATATCCTTATTTTTTTATACCCAAGAATGGGCTTGAATGAATTTGATCTAAAACCTTTTTCTAATGATCATGAGTTAGTAAAAATGAAGGAGTACCGCTTTGCTGAAGAAGTTTTAGAAAACGCAGGGGTGATGAATAGTATAGAAAAGAACTATCTCTGTGGGTGGGTACTGGGAATGGCATTAGGGAATGAAAAGGAATGGCTTCAAGGAAATTTGGTCATCATTGACTTGGTAGAAAGAATTGTCGAGCGATTTGAATTGCTTTCAGGTATTCGTTTCAAGGATAAACACTCTGTCATCAAGCAATTATATAGTCATTTTCGACCGACCTATTTCCGAATGCTGTTTCGATTACCGATCATCAACCCTATGCAGGATAAAATTTTTGAAAAATATAATGACCTTTATCAGATCGTAAAAGAAACCTTGAGACCAATCAGTGATAGCTTTGATTCAAAGCTTCCAGATGAAGAAGTAGCCTTTTTAACCATGCACTTTGCGCTTTTGATCAGAAATTCTGAAGAATATATGGTGCAACAAAAAGTGGGGGTCGTTGTCTGCCCAAATGGTATTGGAAGCTCAGCAATCATTTACAATGAATTAAAGGAAATCTTTCCCTCTTTTATCTTATTGGGACCGATTGAAACAAGCGAACTGCATTCATTTGATCAGTCATACGATATCATTTTTACGACAAAACCCAACTTTCAACTTTATCCGTTAAAAAAGCCGATTTTTGTAGTAAACCCGATCATGTCTTACGAGGAACGAACCCAGTTGTTTTTAGATGTCAAATTCGAAACCAGTACAAGCATCAAGCCCAATACTGTGACGATCGACGGCTTGATGCAGGTTATTCAACAATATTCAACAGTTACTAGTGAGTCAGCTCTGCGGCATCATTTAGAGAAATTTGTACAAGAGACCTGCTCGCCAACGGCATCTATCATGTCTCAAAAAGAGAAAAAGTCAAAAGAACCTGCAATGCTGTTGGATATGATGCGTCCAGAATTGATACAATTAAACAAAAAAGCCAGAACATGGGAAGAGGCCTTTTATCTCGCAGCCAATCCATTGATTGAAAGAAAGATCATCACTAGAAATTACATCGATTCGATCATTCAACAAACCAGATCAGAAGGCGCTTATATGGTGATATTCGATCAAGTTGCCTTACCGCATACGGTTCCTGAAGCAGGTGCAAAAAAACTTGGCATGGGATTGACAACGTTAGAATCTGAAGTATATGTCTTGGGAACGATTCCTGTAAAGTATATCTTTACCCTTTCTGCATTAGACAGCAAGCAGCATCTAAATGCGATGACTCAGTTTATTACCCTTATTGAATCCAAAGATTTTTTTCGAGAATTAGAAAAACATGAATGTCCGGAAACAGTTTATCAATGGTTTGCAGAGATTTTACGTACTGCTGTTGTATAAATTTTTTCGAAAATACTGTAAGTCTTATAGGATAAAACAGATACTCTTTGGTCTTTATTGAGAGAAGCGTGCGAAGGGGAGTCATTTGCCTTCATCATTTGCTGCTGTTCATCCGAACGCAAGCGATGTTACTCAGAACTGTTAACAGCGGAAGAATTCTCTAATGATACTAATTTATGCCGTTTGAGGTTAGTCCAGTTCTACAAGAAAGATGCATTCGGGAATCAGCTACCATAGAAGTGGAGAAACAGTTCGATCACGATCGGGCTGTTTTTTTATTCTTTACAAAACGACCTATTAAAGGAATCTCAAATATAGTATAATTATTTAATAAAAAGATATTATTTAGTGAGGTTCGCAGGAAAGGGAGCAGGGAATCTCGTTAGAACGTAAACGAAGATAGGTTTTTGATAAAGCAGAGTGAAAGGGTGAGGGCATGAGACAACAACGAAGACGGGAGCGTCAGAAACACCAGCGGATCATTGTGGGGTTAAGTACAGCGTTGCTGGCAATCATACTTGGAGTGATTTATCTAGTGATTCAAGTGACAAGCATCCCCGAACAGCGTCATACAGCAGAAACGACAAAGGCAACAAAGCCAATGCAAGAAACGAGTAGTTCTACCGAAACAAAGCCAGCAGTAAAAACCATCACAGTGACAGCTAGTGGCGATATGCTTTATCATACACCTGTTTATTTAAGCGCTTACGATGGGAAGCGTTATGATTTTGACAATGATTTTGAGCAAGTCAAACCGCTGATTGCATCGGCGGACCTTGCTTTAGGTGATTTTGAAGGAACCATCAATCCTAATAAACCGCTTGGCGGTTTTCCCTTATTCAACGCCCCTATCGATGCTGTTGCCAGTATCAAAGACGCGGGCTTTGATGTGATCGATCTTGCCCATAACCATATTTTAGATACAGGGATCGAAGGAATCAAAACAACGGTGGCTGCTTTTCACGACCAAGGCTTGGCAACGATTGGTGTCACGGTCGACAATAGCGGAATCCTGGTCAAAGAAGTCAACGGGATTAAAGTTGCTCTCTTGGCCTATGCCTATGGCTTCAATGGCCTTGAAGAAAGCTTAACTCAAGCAGAGTATGACACCTATTTGAAAGACTTGTCGTTAGATAAAGTGGAAGCAGAGATCAAAGAAGCGGAAAGCTTGGCGGATATCACCATCGTGATGCCTCAGTCTGGTGTCGAGTATTCTTTAGAACCAACGGAAGAACAACAAACTGTTTATCGGAAGATGATCGATTTTGGTGCTGATATTATCTTCGGTGGCCATCCGCATGTAGCAGAACCAACCGAAATCATCGAAAAGGACGGGGAAAAGAAATTTATCATTTATTCAATGGGAAACTTATTGTCGAATCAACGTTATGAAACCGTCAATAACAACTATTGGACCGAACGAGGCGTCATCCCAGAAGTTGAAATCTCCAAAGAAGGGCAGCGGACCTATTTAAGCAAGATTGCCTTGCATCCGACTTGGGTCTCCAAAGAACCGATCCCTGATCGTACCTATTATGATCCAGAATACGGCGTCTTGCAGGCCTTTGATTTTCAAGTTTACCTTGCCGCAGATTATCTGCCAGATGGGCAATATGCCAAAAATGTCCCTGAAGAAAAGCGCCAGCGGATCGAAACCGCCTACCATGAAATGCTGGAGCTGTTGGATTTGAAGTGGGAGTAGTGAGGACAAGAAAGCAATCTGGCTAACAGGTTGCTTTTTTATTGGCTATCGAAGAGTATGAACCATGAAATGAAAGTCAATCTATTTTTTAAAACATGACACCAGATCACCATTTATGAACAAAAAATGACACCTCAAGCTGATAAAAATAAGTAATAATGTCAACATAAAGTATTCAGAAATCATTTCCAACTCATTTCTGAATAAATAAGAAAGGAAAGTAGGGTGTGTCATGAGAATTATCATATTGACGAAAAACATATCATATGAGATTGATTTGCAGCGGGAGCTGCAGATTTTGAGCCATGAAGTGTTCGTGGGCAGAAGTACCGAAGAGGAGGAATGGTTGATAGAAAGTGCCAAGTTATTTGACTGTTTATTTGTCAGTGAAACAATTGCTGATCCAGAATTTTTATTGCTCAATCAGACATTGGCTCCTTATTATCAACAGCGGATCGTTCGAATCTTGCCAGGGAATGACGAACAAGAAATGATACTGGAAAAAGCGGAAAATGCGACCTATCTTAATCGGTCATTTGTCGAGTTGAGAGAATTTTTGGCGGCTTTGCCACCAAATACTCGCAAGTTAGAAAAGGCATCAGTAACGAAGGAATCGTTCCCTAAATTTCTTAGTCTGCAAGAACAGATCTTTTTCAATAATCTAGCAGAAGAGCAATTTATCAACCGAGAGGACCTTTGCTGGAAAATTTGGGGCAACGGCGGCACGAATTCCCGAAAATCGCAGCTATCGATTTTGGCGAAACGAATCAATGAGAAATTAGATGAATACGACTATACTGAAAAACGCGTCCGTACCGCTTGGGGCAAAGGATATATCTTGCAGTAAAAAAGCTGAAAATGGGTTTAACTTTTATGCCTGACAAATAGGCCTTCAGGTAAATTTGCCTATCTTGTAGAAACGACTCTGTTTTCAAAGCGAGTCGTTTTTTTATATAAGTATATTAGCAATAAATGAAGAAGGTTATGGAAAAATATGATAATGCTTTTTTTTAGTGATAAAATAGAGATAATCAGTAATGGAAAGAAATACTGCGTAAATGAAAAAAGCATTTGTAGAAAATTGATGGAATACCTTTTGGAGGAGGAAATATCGTGAAGCAGGTTGAATGTGTGCTATTTGATTTGGATGGAACTTTATTGGATTCAAAAGAATGTAGTGTGAAGGCGACAAAAGCAGCTTTTAAAGAGATGGGACTCAAAGTACCCAGTGAAGTAGTCATTGAACATTATATGGGAATACCGATCGAAGAATCATTTTTTAAAATGTCTGAACAGCCATTAGATCAAGAAACCGCAGCGGAATTGATTCGGATTTTCCGAGCCTATTACCAAACCTATGAAGAAAGTACCTTGAAAGTATTTCCAGAAATTCCCCATGTCTTAGAAATCTTAAATAAACGAAAGGTACCTTGTTTCGTCGTTTCAAGTAAGAAGACAGCGGTCGTCAAACGAAACTTAGCTGCTCAGGACCTTGTGGCGTTCTTTGAAGAAATCATCGGCTCTGATGCGGTGACCCACTACAAACCTCATCCCGAAGGAATCAACAAAGTCGTGTCACACTATCAATTTGACCCGACAAAGACGATCATGATAGGAGATGCTATTTTTGATATCCAAATGGGAAAAGCCGCGGGTGTCAAAACGATCGCCGTTACGTGGGGCAGCCACGATCCGAAAAAGCTTTCTGAAGAAAACCCAGATGCTTTGGTAGATGCGCCACGTGAGATTTTAGATTTTCTATATGCATGATCCTTTTTTGTGCTCACAGTGTAAGAGGACGTTTTAGCCTCGCTTATATCTTGGCATGATCCAAAAAGAAAGGACAGATCGTCCTTTTACAACATGCAATTTGAGAACTTTGACCAATGATCGAAACCAGCGATCATTGGTTTTTTGTGCTGTCGTGAGAATGAAGGCGCCACAGCATTGAATAAAGGTATTCATTTCCATTCGTTCTTTTGGTTGATCGCGTAATCATCGGAAAATCACTGCAAATAAATTCCTTTTGATCTTTCTTCTTAGATAAAGCAATGCGGGTACGCTGGATTTTTCTCTCTTATTCCTCTGCTAGAGCAAAAAGGAATTATAAGCTTGGAGCAACAAAAAACTATAATGAGAGTAACTGATTTCCTTAGATCATGCATTGGAGGTGAGCGCAGAACGGGATGCCACCCAAGGATTTCATGTGATTTGAAATACTAGAAGATAAAGCCTTTGTTTTATGTGAAGGGATGTAGGGGCGATTAACGAAGAAGGAAATCATTACGATCAAACGAGGGATCAATGCTATCATTGAAGAAAAGCCATGGATGGAAAGGAGTGATTCTGTGTTATCAGAAAAAATAAATGACCCGAAGGATTATCTGTCTTATTCAAAGGAAGTATTGTTAAGCGCTGGGGTACTGACAGCCTATCCGAAACTTTTTACTTATTATCAGGAACTTTGTGTTGACTTCGAAGACATTTACTATGATCGAACAAAGAACTTATTTGATACCTTTCGAGCGCTTCTGGCTGTGGACGCACAGATCCAAATTCTACTGGAACTTGTGACCAATACCAAAACTGACCTATGTCAAGAGCTGGGGATGAAGGAAGAGGAAATTATCAGTATGATCAAGCATGACAAACGGTACTATTATCGCGAGCTTACGGGTCATGCAACTAACCAACTACCTAAATGGGGATTGATTTATTTAAGTGAAGAGTAAGCTACGCAAAGGATAAGTCACCTTAAAAGTGATCAAATGAAAGCCATTTGACGATCATCAAGGATAAAGGGCATCGAGAAAAAACGAGAGCGTGTTTATGTATGAGTCAGTAAAATAGTCTAGCGAGGTTATCTTGTGATTTGTTATACTAATAGCAAGCGGCTGATGGTGACATCTTGGATTCAGCAAATATGTTCATGTGAGCGCTTTATTGATTGGGTTAGGAAAGAGGGAATGAAATGACGAAGAAAATTATCTTTTTAGATGTAGATGGAACATTGTGCGATGATGCGGGAAACGTACCAGAAAGTGCTCGCCAAGCGATCACAGCGGCACATAAGAAGGGGCATGAGTTTTTCTTGTGTACGGGTCGTTCAAAAGCCGAAATCACAGAAGATGTACTGGCACTGCCTTTAAGTGGAATGATTGGTGCTGGAGGCGGTTATTGCGAGGTGCACGATGAGGTGATTTTGCACAAAGTTTTTGAAAAGGAAGCCTTATTAAGACTGATCGATTTCTTAAAAGCAAACCAAATCGAGTATTACTTGGAATCGAATCAAGGATTATTTGCAAGTACCAATTTACGAAATCGGTTGATTGAGATCGTCTTAGCAGGTGAGCCTGTTGAAAGTGAAGCAGGAAAACAACGTGTTCAAACTATTCAGTGGTTCCTTGATTTATTGATCGAGGACGAAGCGAAAATCGATTACGATGACGTGAACAAAGTTTCCTTCATCAATCATTCCATTCCTTATGAACAGGTCCATGACCAATACCACGAACAATTCCAAATGATTCGCAGTACGGTACCTGTTTTTGGCAAGGACAGTGGCGAGATCGGCATCAAGAATATCCACAAGAAAACAGCCATCGATTTTCTCTTGAACCATCTAGGGATCGATAACAAAGATACCTTGGCGTTTGGTGACGGCCATAATGATGTCGAAATGTTTGAAGCTGTTGCGACGGGAATTGCGATGGGCAATGCCTGTGAACAGCTATTGGCAGTAGCTGACGAGGTGACGGCTCGACCAGAAGACGGCGGGATTGCGCAAGCACTCCAAAAGTACGGTCTGGTGTAACCACTAAGAAGCAAACGTCTGCACAATCCTTCTGCTTTCTAGAGAGATTGATCAGGAGTTGCGCGACGTTGTTAAAGTGACCTGTAAAACCAACGATTGACAAGGAGGCTGAGTTAAAATGAAGGAAACGACTTTTCTTTGTTATCTTGAACAAGCATTGAAAAACCTGAAGGCGACAGAAGCCTTGCGTTTTAATATCGAAGGCGAAGTCAAGCGGCTGATGAAGGTGTACAGTGAAGCAGAAATTTGTGAGAAAGTAAAAGAGGATCCCTTTAAAAAGTAAGGACATTTTCTTATGAAACACAGCGAATAGAACAAACACCCAACCTCGTGAAAGGCACAAAAGCGATCAATGCTTCTTTTCAGGGAGGGATACTCAGGTAACTAGTTGTTGTATCAAAAAAGACTGATTTCAATTGAATCAGTCTTTTTCGTTTTTCTCAAGCAGTCAGATAAGCCACTAAAATAGCAAACAGGTCGAACAAGACATGTGTGCCCCAACTAGTCAGGATCGAGTTGCTCTTGATGGCAGCTTGGTTAAATAGCAAGCGCGCCACCCCTTGAATGAAAAGAATATGGACCAAGGTATGGAAAACATTGCCGTTATCATAAGTGCTGTAATGAACCAAGCCAAAGATGATCGCGGAAAGGATGCTGGCAACTGGCAAGGTACATTTACTAGAAAAAATCGCTAAAAAGAAGATGGAAAAGAGTTCTTCTCCAAGTAACATGATTGGAATAACGAGCAGAGTCAACCATTGAAAGCCTTCGTTCACTGGATTTCCATGAAGATCCCACTTTAGTCCGTATTGCAAAACGAGAGAAACGAGGAAGCTGATCAGGATGTTTAAAAGAAAATACTTGCTGATCGTCTTCACTGGCGCGATGGGTTTCCCAAAGAGCTGCTTGACTGCTTCTTTACCGTAAACTAGCCGTAATGCCCAATAGCTGGCAATCGACAATGAGAAGATGCTGACGATGGCAGGGGCATACAAAAGACCGACCAAACCGATACCTGCGAGGACTGTTCCTAGTAAAGCGTGGTTCCATGAGATTTGTTTTCCTATAAGTTTGTTCATTTACTTTTCTCTCCTTATTAAGCTATAGAGCATGTACTATTTAGCTGTTTTCTCTGATTCTTCTGCTGTGTGCTTTTTGTGCCGTAATATAAGCGATAAGTACAACAATGAACGTTTTGGGTGATTTTCATATCATCGCTTCATTTGCGCCAATTCTTTGTAGGGTACAAAAGATAGAGTAATCGATAACGAGTTTCTGAAACAAGATGGTCGTATATTTCGGACTTTTTTATGGTTGAGCAACTAAGTGATGGAGGATGCACAAGTACTAAGTTACTTCATTAAGAAAGGAAAACTGACTTCCAGATTCGATGGAATAATCGTCAACAAAGAAACGACATCGCTATGTTCTCTTGAAATCGACTAAAAATTCCAGAATATTTCGAAAAATACCATTGCTTATTTATGGCAAAACCATTAGTATTATTAGAAAAACTGATGGTGAATCGATGATAAAGCGAGCCTTTAACAGTGAGAAAGCCGAATCGGTGGCATGAAATAGGAGTGATAAGTGTGGAAGAGTTATGGAATGTATTAAAACCAGCCGAACAAGTCGAACTGAAATTAAGAAAATTGTATACGCAGTATCATTTTTCACCTTATCACTCGAACAATTTTGAAGAGTATCGCAACTATCAGCAAAATGATCAGTTCTTGCGTGGTTCTTCCATCATCACGTTTACAGGCACGGATGGCAGGACGATGGCGCTAAAACCCGATGTCACCTTGTCGATTGCCAAAAATACACCTTCTGGAGAAGCGCGCAGAGTGTATTATGTGGAGGATGTCTATCGACAGGATCGTCAAGCAGGGGAATACCAAAAGATCGATCAAATCGGTTTGGAGCTCATTGACCAAATCACATGGGAAGATCAACTGGAGGTTGTAAAACTGGCTTGGGAAAGTTTGGCTCAGGTGGGAAAAGGGACCTTGGATCTGTCTCATATGGGGATTTTGGATGGCATCTGCCAACGCTTCCCCGAAGCGGATCGACAAAAGGTACTGCACTGCCTGCGGGACAAGAGTTCCCATGGCATGGATGCACTGACTGAAAAAGCTGGCTTGTCAGCAACAGAAGCTGAAAAATTGGCGAAACTGGTACGTTTGTCAGGTGATTTTGAAACCAAGTATCAAAAGGCCAAAGAGCTGCTGGCAGAGTATCCCCAAGCACAAGCTGGTTTAGCAGAACTAAAACAACTGTATCAAGCATTGCAAAAAGAACAACTGTCAGCTTCCATTCGGATAAGGCTGGATTTTTCAATTTTAAATGATGCCGATTATTACAGTGGCTTGCTGTTTCAAGGATTCATCGAAGAAGCAAGAGAGACGATTTTATATGGCGGCCGTTATGATCGCTTGATGAGTCGGCAAGGCAAAGAGCAAGGGGCGATCGGGTTTGGTATGAAGCTCAACCATGTAGGGCAAAAGGTGCCGACTGACAACGAAAGTTCAGGCTATTTGAACATTGCGCTACCTAAAGGCCGCATGGGGGATGCCGTCTACGATTTATTCACGAAAGCTGGAGTCGCTGCGCAAGGCGTCTTCAAAGACAATCGCCAACTAATTTTTTGTGATGAAGAAAACAAGCTGCGCTTTTTCTTAGTCAAGCCTAGCGATGTGGCGATCTATGTGGAGCACGGAGTGGCGGATATCGGTGTCGTAGGCAAAGATATTTTAATGGAAAGCAAGGCAGAAGTCATCGAATTTCTTGATTTGCATATGGGGGTCTGCCGTTTGGCAGTAGCGGCGCGTACGGATTTCGAGGAAGATTTCTCCCGCCCGCTGCGGGTCTCCACAAAATATCCGCAGATCACCCGTCAGTTTTATCAAGGGTTAGGTCGCTCGGTGGAATTGATCCAACTGCATGGATCCATTGAATTGGCTCCTTTGTTAGGTCTATCCGATGTGATCGTTGACATCGTCGAAACGGGGACGACACTAAAAGAAAATGATTTAGAAGTGATCCAAGACATCGCGCCGTCTTCAGCGCGTTTAGTGATCAACCACGCCACGTGGCGTTTCAAGCAAGAACGCATTCAAACAGTGATTGAGAAGGTGAGGGAGCAATTATGAGAATTTTTTCGACCCAAAAAGATACGATCGAAACGATTGTGGCAAGGAAACAGTCGGAAACGAAGGATGTTTCAACCATTGTCGCCCAAATCATTGCCCGTGTTCAGCAGCAAGGAGATCAGGCGTTGTTTCAATTAATTGAAGAAATCGATCAAGTGACCTTGTCTTCCTTAACCGTCAGTCTTGAGGAGGTTGAAACGGCTGTCCAAGCCGTCTCCCCTGAGCTGCTTGAGGTGATGGAACAGGCGAAGGAAAACATTTTGGCATTTCATCAAAAGCAAGTCCAGCAAGGCTTTGTCTTGACGAAGGAAAATGGCGTTGTGATGGGACAGCGGGTCTTGCCACTAGCAAAAGTCGGGGTCTACGTTCCTGGCGGAACAGCAGCTTATCCTAGTACGGTTTTGATGGATGTCCTGCCCGCAAAAATCGCCGGGGTCAAAAAAATCGTTATGATCACACCGACGGACAGCCAAGGAAAAGTTCCAGCTGCTATCTTAGCGGCAGCTTCCGTTGCTGGAGTGGATGAAATCTACAAAGTCGGTGGTGCCCATGGCGTAGCGGCATTGGCTTATGGGACAGAAACGATTCCCAAAGTCGACAAAATCGTGGGACCAGGAAATATTTATGTCGCCACAGCGAAAAAAATGGTGTACGGCGAAGTTGATATCGATATGATCGCAGGGCCCAGCGATGTGCTGATCATCGCCGATGCCAGCGCAAATCCGCGCTGGCTGGCAGCGGATCTTTTGGCACAAGCCGAGCATGATATCTTAGCGCAAGCCATCTTAGTCACAACAGAAGCAGCCTTGATTGAACAAGTCCAAGTAGAGCTTGACTTGCAACTGAAGCAACTGCCCCGCAAAGACATTGCTGCTGCAGCGCTTGAATCTAGCGGAAAGCTGATTCTGGTCAATGATTTGACTGAAGCACTTACCATTGCCAATCAAATCGCCCCAGAACACCTTGAATTAGCAGTGGCAGATCCTTTTGCTTTGTTGGGACAAGTAGAAAATGCGGGTAGTGTTTTTTTAGGACATCATACACCAGAAGTGCTGGGAGATTATTTTGCTGGACCAAATCATACCCTACCAACAGAAGGGACCGCCCGTTTTTACTCGCCGTTATCAGTGGATGATTTTATTAAGAAAAGCAGCTACTTGTATTACCCAGAAGCAGCCATGAAGGCGGCTGGTCCAGCCGTAGCGTTGTTCGCAGAAACCGAAGACTTGATCGGCCATGCCCGTTCGATCAATGTACGAAGAGAGGGAGAAAAATGACCTTTTTACATCAAAAGTATCACAAGCTGACTCCTTATACACCAGGGGAACAAGTAGACGAGCAAGCCGTTATTAAACTGAACACCAATGAAAGTCCTTATCCGCCAGCGCCAAGTGTTCAAGCGGCGGTTGCCGATGCCGCCCACAAGCTGAATCGTTACTCGGATATTGCTGCTGAAGTGGTGACAACCCCTCTGGCTGCCTATCTTGGCGTTAAACCAGCCCAGCTGTTTCTCGGTAATGGCAGTGACGAAGTCTTGTCCTATCTCTTTCAAGGCTTCACGGAAAACGGCATCGCCTTTCCCGATGTGACCTATGGGTTTTATCAAGTGTATGGTGCCTTGTACCGAGTCGCTGCCACCGTTGTTCCGCTGCAAGAAGATTTCTCGATTGCGTTAACGGACTACGATTCGCTCAAAGGGACCGTTATTTTTGCCAATCCCAATGCGCCGACTGGGGTTTATCAAGAACAAAGCGAAATTTGTGCCTTTCTAAAACGGCATCCCGATCGCTTAGTGATTGTCGATGAGGCCTATATCGATTTTGGCGGCTCTTCAATGGTTTCTTTGATCGATCAATACCCAAATCTCTTGGTCGTGGGGACGTTTTCGAAATCTCGGCAGCTGGCAGGGGCACGCCTAGGCTTTGCGGTTGCCAATGAAGGACTGATCCAAGACTTGAATCGGTTGAAATTTAGCTTGAATCCTTACAATGTCAATAGTTTGACCCAAGCCGCTGGTGCAGCCGTTTTGCAAGAACAAGCGTATGTCGATGAGAAGATCCAAGCAACGATCCACGTGCGTGAGTGGAGCAAGCAAGCCCTAGCGAAACTCGGCTTTGAGCAGACCGACAGCCAAGGAAATTTTTTGTTTGCAAGGCACCCTGCGATTGCTGGTGAAGAGTTGTATCAGGCACTGAAAGAGCAGAAAATCTTCGTCCGCTGGTTTAATCAGCCCCGCATCAAAGAGTATTTACGGATCACGGTAGGAACGAGGGCCCAGATGGAACGATTGATGACGGTGTTAACAACGATCATAGAAGAGGTGAAGGAATGAGAAAAGCAGAAGTTACCCGCAATACGACTGAAACCAAGATCCACCTGCAGTTGACGATCGATGGTACTGGTCAGCAATCAATCAAGACTGGTGTGGGGTTTTTAGACCACATGCTGGAATTATTTGTCCGCCACGGTCGCTTTGATTTGACGTTGGTCTGTGATGGTGATACAGAAGTAGATGCCCATCACACAACAGAAGACGTAGCCATCGCCATTGGCCGAGCGTTTTCAGAAAGTCTTGGGGAGCGACGAGGCATCAAACGCTATGGCAGTATGCTGCTGCCGATGGACGAAGCCTTAGTCATGACAGCGATCGATATTAGCGGTCGTGGCATGGCAGTCGTAGAGTTGGCGATACCGAGCGAAAAAATCGGGCAGCAGTTTGATACAGAATTGGTTGAAGAATTTTTCATTGCTTTTGCCCGTGAATTAGGTGCTACGATCCATCTCCATCAAATCGCTGGGAAAAACAGCCACCACATTGTGGAAACTTGTTTTAAAGGCTTTGGGCGTGCCTTAGGTGAAGCAGTAGCGATCAATCAAGCAGCCCCAGATGAGATCCCTTCAACCAAAGGGACGATCCAGTGATTCATGAGGGAAAAATGATTACGTATCTTCCACACAGATGGATGAGATAAGGAAAGGGGCGTATTATGTTAGCAATCATCGACTATGGGGTCGGCAATTTGTTCAGCTTGTCTCGTTCGCTGGATTATTTGGGTGTTGACTGCCAAATCACGCGTTCACTAGCAGAATTAAAAGCTGCCGACCGCATTCTTTTACCTGGCGTAGGCGCTTTTGGCGATGCCCGCCAAAAGTTGGCAGAGTTGTCGCTGATCGAACCGATCCAAGAATTGGCAGCAGCTGGCAAACCCTTTTTAGGCATTTGTTTAGGGATGCAGCTGTTGTTTGATAGTAGTGAGGAGTTTGGCACACATGCGGGGCTCGGTTTGATTCCAGGACGGATCGTTTCCATGCAAAGCGCCTTTGAAGAAGCCAAACTGAATCTGAAAGTGCCGCAGATTGGTTGGAATCGGCTGACTGTCAGAAAGGAAAGTCCTCTAGTCAGCGGGCTAGGGGAACAAGACTTTGTCTACTATGTCCACAGTTATTTTGCTACTGATTGCCAAGAGTATGTCATAGCAGACAGTGACTATGGTCTAGCAATTCCCGGTATCGTGCAAAAAGACAATGTCTTCGGTACTCAGTTCCACCCAGAAAAAAGTGGGGCTGTCGGGTTGAAGATTTTAAAAGCATTTACGGAGGTGCCGCTATGAAAATTTTTCCAGCAATTGATCTGTTAGATCAAAAAGTGGTCCGTTTGTACCAAGGAGACTATGAGCAAAAAGAAGTGTTTGGGGATGATCCAGTGGCATTTGCTCGTTCATTTGAAGAAGAAGGTGCCAACTATCTGCACCTCGTCGACTTAGATGGTGCCAAAGCTGGCAAACTCCATTACTTTGATGTCGCAAAAAAAATCGTCCAGCAAACCAATCTGTTTGTCGAAGTTGGCGGCGGGATTCGTGAGGAAGAAACGATCCAGCATTGTTTGGCAGCAGGCGTTCATCGGGTGATCCTCGGCACGATTGCCCAGAAAGACCCAGCATTCACAAAAGCGATGCTTAAGAAATACGGCAATAAGATCGCGATTGGGGTCGATGCCAAGGAAGAAAAAGTGGCCGTGGAAGGCTGGCTCGAGAAAACGGCAACAGACGCGTTTACTTTTTGCCAACAATTGGTGGAATGGGGCGCGCAAACGATCATCTTTACCGAAATCTCACGTGACGGTACAGGAGAAGGCATCAATCTGCCGCTATACGAAAAACTCAATCAATTGGATTGCGACATCGTGGCTTCTGGCGGCGTGGCTTCATTGGCAGATATTAAAGGATTAAAACAGTTGGGCATCTCTGGCGTGATCGTTGGGAAATCCTTATATAACGGCAGTCTCCAATTGGCGGATGTCTTAGCAGCAGGGGAGGCAGAAGCATGATCGCCAAACGAATCATTCCTTGCCTTGATGTGCGAGATGGGCGAGTCGTGAAAGGGGTCAATTTTGCTGGCTTAAAAGATGTCAATGATCCAGTGACTTTGGCGCGCTTTTACAATGAACAAGGCGCCGATGAGCTGGTTTTTTATGACATTACTGCTTCTGCAGAAGAACGCGGCTTATTCACGGACATTTTGCAGCGCGTGGCGTCAGAAGTGTTTATTCCTTTGACGGTGGGCGGTGGCATCAATCAAGTAGCAGATTTTGAACGAGTCTTAAACTGTGGCGCCGACAAAGTCAGCGTCAATTCGGGGGCACTTCGCAGACCAGAGTTGATTGCAGAAGGCGCGAAACGCTATGGCAGCCAGTGCGTTGTTTTATCCGTTGATGTTCGCCGTGTCGGTGAGAACTGGCATGTGTTTGCCAAAGGCGGACGGGAAGATACAGGCTTAGAAGCATTGGCGTGGATTCGCCAAGCTGAGCAGTTAGGTGCTGGTGAACTAGTCATCAACAGCATGGATACCGATGGCGTGAAGCAGGGGTTTGATTTAGACTTGCTGAAAGCTGTCAGCGAAATCACCAAATTACCGATCGTCGCATCGGGTGGTGCTGGCAAAAGTGCCGATTTTATCGAGCTGTTTCAATTGCCAAATATTGAAGCAGGGTTGGCGGCCTCGATTTTTCACTATGGCGAGGTAAAAATCCCAGAACTGAAAAAACAATTACAGGCCGTCGATATTCCCGTACGAATCGTATAGCGTTGGCGTTTTGATAGGCAATAGAAGGAGTGGATAACATGGTGCAAGTACGATTTGATGAACAAGGATTGGTTCCAGTGATCGTGCAGGATGTGGAAACGAATGAAGTTTTGACCTTGGCTTATATGAACCAAGAAAGTTTGACCTTGACCTTGAAAGACCGATTGATGACCTTTTATTCCCGCAGTCGCCAAGAATTGTGGCGCAAAGGAGAAACCAGCGGCAATTACCAGCATTTAGTATCATTGACCGCAGATTGCGATCAAGATGCTTTAGTCGCCAAAGTAAAAAAAGACGGACCTGCTTGCCATACAGGCACAGAAAGCTGCTTTACAGAGGTGCTTTATGGTACAGAATCCTCTCCGACCATCGATGCGTTGTATGAGCTGATAAAAGGTTGTAAAGATACGCCGCAAGAAGGCAGCTATACCAGCTACTTGTTTGAAAAAGGCAGTGAGAAAATCTTAAAAAAAATCGGCGAGGAAGCAACCGAGGTCGTGATTGGGGCGATGAAGGAAGACCGCCAAGAAACCGTTTATGAGATTGCTGATTTGGCGTATCATACATTGGTTTTAATGGCAGAAATGGGGATTGATTTAGCGGCTATTCGCCAAGAGCTTGCCAAGCGTCATGTTGTGGATAAGAAAGTCAAACAAGAACGGATGCAATAACGGTCAGGGGTTTTCAGTAGAAAGAAAGCAACTGACGATAAAAAAAGAAGCCCTTCAGCCATTGTTTGAAGGGCTTCGCAACCGTGGCGATAAAGTTGATCTGCTGGTACTTTGAGTGAGCACACAAACTGGCTATTTGTTTTCCAACTCTTCGATCAATTCTTTCATTTCTTTGATTTCTTTTTCCTGTGCGTCAATGATTTTTTCTGCAAGTTCTTTTACTCTTGGATCAGACAAATCGGCATTTTTACTGGTTAGAATCGCAATCGAATGATGGGGAATCATGGCTTTCATCCAGGCCGTATCTCCCACGGCGGTTTGGCTTCTGACCATAAACAGTGAACCAAAAAAGAGTACAACACTGACAACTAAAATTCCGATATTCATTTTCTTGTTGTCATACATCTTCCACATAAATAACAGCATGATGATCGCCATCATCGCGCCCATCATTAGTGCCATAAATAGGCGGGTTTGGCTGAAAAAGATATGATCGAGGGCGTAGACATTGAAATACATCATACAAAACATAATCACCGTCGATACCCCAATCATTACCAAAAATTTCCCGTATTTCTTCATTTCTTTCCTCTCCTTTTTGTGTACAAAATAAAAACAATAAAGCAATCCAAAACATCATCGGAACAGATGCTTTTTTTCGTTTATTGTTTTGTTAGAATAAATTTACTCCCTAAATCAAGTATAGCGGAGGAAGTAGAATGAGAGAAGCGATATACATTTGAACGAAAACAAATGGGTTCTTAGAGTAAAAAAGCGAAAACGGGATTACTCGTCTAGGTTTATTTGTTATAATCAACCTAAGAAATGGATGGTGTATAGAATGAATCACAATGATCGCTTGACGCGTTTACGCTATGCTTTGGATATCAAGGATACCGACATGGTGAAAATTTTTGAACTTGGCGGCGCTTCTTTCACAAAAGAAGAAGTAAGACAATTATTGAAGAAAAAAGATCCTGAGACCTACGAGATTGAGTGTACCAATGAAGCCTTTGAGCGTTTCTTAAATGGTTTGATTCGCTCGCAACGAGGAACAAAGCCAGATGCTGCAGAACCTGTCCTAGAGTTGAACAATGGCAATGTAAATAATTTGATGCTGAAGAAAATAAAAATCGCCCTTTCCCTAACAACAGATGAAATGCTGGACATTTTCGAGCAAGCGGGAGTTAAAGTTTCAAAAGGTGAATTAGGCGCCATTTTACGAAAAGAAGGCCATCGCAATTACAAACCATGTTTAGACAAATATGCCCGCAACTTTTTAAAAGGATTGACGATCGAGTATCGGGATAACTAGTAAAAAATCAATAATAGGCTGAACTTACAATGGGCCGCCCAAAGAGATGCATGTTATGTGTCTCTTTTTTTGTGTGTAAATTTAAAAAAACAATTTAAATCAGTGATTATAACGCTAACTGAGGCCAAGCTTGGAGCATGAAGGAGCAGGTGAAGTGAGCGATCTGTTTGCTTGAATAACCTGTTTGTTAAAACCTGACAAGTTTGGTCATTTCTGATACAAATGTTGACGTGTTCAGAATGATGAACCATGTAATACTATCAAAATGAACAGGGGTATCCTGTGTCTAAAGATTGTAATTAACAAGTCGTCACCATCATCAGAAGGGGAAGTTTGTCGATAGGTGAAAGATAGGAAAGCGTATCGTATTTAAACGAATATAAAAGGAGAATGTTATGAAAAGGAAATTTTGGGGCTATTTGTCATTGGCGATCTTGTTAAGTCAGCCTGTGTTGGCACCTTTGGCACAAGTTATGGCTGAGGAACAGGAAACCATTCCATCAAACAAAGAAATCACGACATTAGGAACATTAGAAAAAGTGGAGGAGACTACTGAAACAGTCGATTCTTCTCGTATAAAAGAAGAAATCAACGGTGACACCACAAGTAACTCAGAATCGCAAGAAGTGGTTAATGATGATGAGAAAAGTGGCTCGACGGAAAGTACAGAAAAAAACCTCCCTGATTCAAGTAAAGACACAGCTAGCTCGGCAACTGAATCATCAGCGGAAATGAAAGAGGCATTCTCTAATCGAAGCGTTTCATTAGACGCTTGGATGCCGGATAAGAATTTGCAAAATGAGGTAGCGAAAGGGCTAAACAAAACAGTTGATACGATCTCTCAAGAAGATATGGTGAATCTAAAACAGTTAGATTTTTCTTCTTTAGTCAAAGACACAGTAGTCGATTTTACTGGTTTAGAATACGCTAGCAACTTGCAAGCGTTATACACGACGTCTATTATTGCTACGAATGTTCCCCAAATCACTATGGCGGAAAATGCAACATTGTTTACCCGTCCTAATGTACTAGCACACGTTCTTCCAAAAGGATCTTTTTCAAATATCCACATAGGAAATTATGATGCCTATTTGACAGCCCAAGAATTAATTGGGGTTGGTCAATATCTTAGTGGATGGGTAACAGATTATCTGACGGTCTATGCAAGTAGCATGACGGATTTTTCTAAGTTAGAGCTATCTCCAGAACACCATCAAAATTCCCAACTATCTATTATGACTCAGGAGAAAATACTATTAGAGCCAATGCTAGTAAAAGATGGCCAATCTGATGTTCTTTATAAAGACCGTATGATGGTTGATACCCAAGGAAATGCGTTGCTCTCTTCTTTGTCCAACAAAAAGTATTCTTATTCGATTCGGGGGATAGATAAAAATGGCTATATCTTTCCCTTATATGAAAATGATGGGTTTGAACTGACTGAAGAAGGGATTCAATTTAAAAATATTCCCGCCAATGTTGACTATTTGTCAATCACTTCTCTGGTTCCTAATCGTTTATCCACCGAGAGAGCTGCTAGTACAGGTACCATTCAATATTTAGTGAATTATCAAGTACCTATGAAGTATGTGAATACTGCAGAAGATGTTACGGTCAAGTATCTTGACGAAAACGGACAGACGCTTGCACCAAATGTCACTTTATCAGGGTATGTAGGCGACCCCTTTACTACGGAAGAAAAGGATATCTCAGGCTATACACTGAAAGAGATCCAAGGGGATAGGATAGGGACCTTCAGTGATGTCGCGCAAGAAGTCGTTTATGTCTATGAACGTAGCGATGCAGCGCCAGTTACTGTCAAGTATGAAGATACAGAAGGGAATCAACTATCTGCACCGACGGTATTAAGTGGCAAAATAGGTCTGCCATATACAAGTGAAGCTAAAGCAATCAATGGCTGGTACGTTTCTCAAACACCAACTAACGCTAACGGGACTTACAGCGAAACGGTACAAGAAGTCGTTTATGTCTATGAGCGTAGTGATGCAGCGCCAGTTACTGTGAAGTATGAAGATACAGAAGGCAATGAATTGGCAGCACCAACCGTAATGAATGGCAAAATAGGGTTGCCATATGAAAGTGAAGCCAAAGCGATCCCAGGCTGGTTTGTAGCTCAAACGCCAAGCAATGCTACAGGTACATTTAGCGAAACGGCACAAGAAGTCATTTATGTCTATGAACGTAGTGATGCAGCGCCAGTGACGGTCAAGTATGAAGATACAGAAGGGAATCAACTATCTGCACCGACGGTATTGAGTGGCAAAATAGGTTTACCTTATACAAGTAAAGCTAAAGCCATCCCAGGCTGGTACGTTTCCCAAATGCCAACTAACGCTAATGGGACTTATAGTGAAAATGCGCAAGAAGTTACCTATGTTTATGAACGTAGTGATGCAGCACTGGTTATCGTAAGATATGAAGACATGGAAGGAAATCAATTAGCTGAACCAACGATCCTTAATGAAAAAGTTGGCTTGTCTTATGAAAGCAACGCCAAAGAAATATCTGGCTGGCGGGTTTCAAAGACGCCTAAAAATGCAAAAGGTACCTTCAGTGATGCCGTCCAAGAAGTTATTTATGTTTACAGTGCTGATAAAGAGAATGAACCGGGAGAAGATTCAGGAAAAGATACACCAGAATCAGAAAACAAGACGCCGGACGAAGAGAACGGGAATAGCTCAGGAAATAACAGCAAGCAAACAAACACACAAACCAAATCAAAAAATAAGTTGCCTGCAACAGGAGAACAACTTACAGGTCAACGAATCATGGGCTTTTTGGGAGTCATCACTGTTCTGTTTTCTTTCGTAGTAATTTTGAGACGAAAAAGAAAAACTGAAAATTAAAAGCTTTTCAATAGAGAGGAAAGAGTATCCAGAATTGATTGTTTTCTGGATACTCTTTGTTTAACCCTATTTAAATATGAGCGAGAATATAGGTTTTTATCAGTTATCTTTCGAATGTTACGTTCTTGAATTCATCATTCAAGCCATCACGATAGGCAATAGTCAAGACTAATTTTCCTGTTGTTTTGTCATAGTCTTCCACGTTTAGTTCTAGAGAGAAGTTCTTAACATTGGCATCAATATAAGAAACAATTTCTTTTTCTTCCTCACCGATTTTTATCGAAAGTGTGCTTTCTCCTAATAAATTCGCCTCCTCCAGAACTGTTTTGGCTGAGCGTATTTCAGGCTGATAGAAGACAGTGTTTGTTTGAGTTAAATAGATTCTACTTATTCGCAACGGAACTGTGATCTTTCCAAAGTCATTTGAGACAACGATCCCAGGTTTATTACTAGGGGAGACAAAGACAGCGAGACTTATTAAAATTGGAACGAGAATACTAGCAACACTTGACCATACTATTTTTTTTGATATTTTCATTGATTTCAGTTCATTCAGCGAAGCATGAACACCTGTCCCCCCATTCTTTTTAATTAATGTAAGAAGTTAGCTTGATTATGGCGAAGATACTTTAAAAATAACTGTACTAATTTTCAACTTTATATAAGCGTAATTGATAGAAAGTAAAAGCTTTTGGAATTGTTGAAATGCTCAAAGGCTACCTAACTCTTCGATTGTAAATACTCCTAAAAACCGACTCTCTTATTATCGTAGCAAAATATACGGTTTTTTACTTTTATTATTATAAAATAATTTTTTGATAAATAGCGCTTTGGACTGTTTTGTCGTCTTAAACTAGCTGTTAGAAAGAGCAATGTTCTCCAGACGTAGTAACTCGTAGTTCTAAGTAGTTGTAGCCATGATTTTGCTTATCCTAAATGATTCAGAAGGTGATAGTTTCAGAGACAGCTTCTTATAAAATGAAATAAGTAGTCAATGAATACACACTGAATGAAAATAGATCGTGAAAGGAGTATAATTACCTTAAAAATAAAGTTAAGAGGTATTATTATGTATAAATTTCTTTTAACTAAATTAGACCAAGATGTTTATGAATTGTTTGCGCATTTTTTTGAGCAGGCTGTGGAGCGTGAAAAACTAAATGTTCTTGCTGAAAAGACAAACTTATCAAAACGACGAATCGTCTTAGTTTTTGAGCGAGCACTCGATTTGCAAACGGCGTATCCTTATTTTGAGATTGCGTTGCATGAAGGTAGAGAGATGACGCTTTATTTTGCGCCGAATTTTCTTTTGTCTAAGCTTTATTCGGTCATGCTAGAAGAAAGCATGCCATTTCAAATTTTAGACAGACTCTTTAGTGATAAGTATGTGTCGCTGGAAGAAACCGCCCAACAACATTATGTCAGCAATCGCACGGTTCAAAGAAAACTAAAGGAAGTAGAAACGATTCTTGAAAATTATCACATTCGATTGAACCTAAAAAGAAAACCGCTTTTTGTGGGCGAAGAATACCGCATTCGGCATTTTTTCCACATCATGTATTGGCAGATCTATGATGCAACGAACGTGCGTTATAGTGGATTGACGAAACAAAGTGTCAGTACATTGAAGAAAAAGTTGACAAGTTATCCCAGTTTTTATCGCGGGATTGATCAGGAGAAATTTGTTCAATTGTTGGCGTTAAGTATTTATCGTTTTAAAAGAGGCTTTCCTGTAAAAGAGATTCCTCAAGAGATGAGGGAGATGAGGCATCTGACGATTTCCTTTGAAGAATTTAAAGAAGAGCTGATCAAGCCATTGCTAAGAGACAATTTGATTCTAAATGGGCTTCCAGAAACAGAATTTCTCTTCTTGTATTATATGTTTTCTGTCATGATGACGTACTTACCTGAAGAGATTCCTAGTCAGTTAACAATTGGGGATCATTTTTCTCCACGAGCAATCGCTGCAGCAAGGCTATTTGCGGAAAACGCTCAGAAAGTTTTTCTCGTTTCTGAAAGCAATATTGATTATCTGTTGGTCAATGCCTTGAATATTCATTCGGTTTCGCTTCTTTTTGCATCGAAAAATAAGATCGATGCCTTTGGAAAAAGCACCACGGACAAAGATTATCGCCGTGTCTTTTCTAAGATTTTTCCGTTTGTTCAGGAGATGTACGAATCGTTAGCGCAACAATCACCAATTTTTTCAACCATGTATGAAGCGAACAATCGCTTGCTTTTTCAATATAGTATGCTTCTTTCTCTGGTAGCGAAAATTGATCGTTCTACGGTTCGTATTTTTCACGAATCAAAATTCGGAAAAATCCAAGAAATCAGACAAAAGGAACGATTGAAGCGCTGGTTTGAGTACACACTTTCATTTGTTTCCGAAAATCCCGATTTTGTCGTGACAGATTATCCCGTCAATCGGCAAGCTTTTATTGACCAAAATCCCAACGTCCAATTTTTTAAATGGAATAGTTTTCCAACGGGGGATCGCTGGCTTGAACTGATTGAAGCAGTTGAAAAGTTCCAGAATGAGTTTAGTCAAAAACATACGTAAAACTGTGGATTTCACAGTATGAAAAAAAGGAGGATTCTCAAAACCAGAGAATCCTCCCTTTTTTTAGTAGGAAGCGAAAAGTTTTGCACAGCGTTTCTCAGATTTCCTATGTAGTTTGTCAATCGCTCAATCGGCTATTGGGCTTGTTTACTTTTATGAAACTAAAATTGATACGATCCAACCCGAAGGTATCTAACAGGACTTTATTTGCTTCTAACAAACAAATGATTGGCGTCTCCTTTCCTAAAAAACATGTAATAATGCAGGCATAAAGATCTCGGTCAACAGAAACGTTTTACGAAAAAGCGAAGGTAAGAAAGAGTGTTCGAATCCTCTATTTAACGTAATGCTAGTGATTTCAGCCTAAAGGTCGATTTCCTTTCAATATTTCCATAGAGTACGCATCGACGTATTCGTTCCAACGATAAACACATAAACAGGATTTTACATAAGATTCACCAATCAATAGAACAGGAGGACTAAAGATGGAGTCAGCATTTAAGATCCATTCAATGGAAGAATATTTAAACTTCTACATGGAAGAAACGGAGCGGCTTTTTTTCAAGGAAGAGTTTCCAGAACTCAAAGAAAAGATTCTTGCCAATTGCTTCGAAATCAAACGAGCGATCCAAGAAATCAATCACGAAAACTTTTTTGAACAGTATGCGAGAATCAATACATTAGAAGCAGAGATTTTGATTATTTTGGAATGCAGTGAATTGCGGGGGAGTGACAATGTGGTCCCTTTTGCTGAGGCAGAAATTTTGCAAGTGGCGAAACAAGATAGCAAAACCTATTTTAAAGAAAGATGTGGGCTGACATTGATCGCGCCTACGCCCCATTCATTGCATTTTTCCGTGGAGTAGTTGAAGTAACAACAAAGATCATTCGTGAGGAAAAAGTGTTATAGGAAGTTTGAAAGGAGCCTTTCATTAAGGTTTGTGCAGGAGTAATTGTTTTACCAAAAGAAAAGGCTGCAGTTTTTTTATGCAACTTTGGAGGCATTGTGGAAAAAAGCTGTACCTTTGATATAAATTCATTCAACAAATAATTGGAGGTCACAGATGAATGCAATAGAAAAGAGGATCCAGTTTATTGTCGAAGCTGACAAGCTTAAAGCCATCCTTAGACAATCGACACTGATCTATGATAGAAACCAACGGGAAAATGATGCAGAGCACACCTGGCATTTGACATTATGTGCACTATTGCTTGCAGAACATGTCGCAACCGAAGGGCAAGTGGATTTGTTGCGAGTACTCAAAATGTTAATTATTCATGATATGGTAGAAATCGAAGCAGGTGATACCTATTGTTATGATGAAGCTGGGTACCTGGATAAAGTACAGCGAGAACGGGAAGCAGCTACAAGTTTATTTTCTACATTACCGAGAGAACAATATGATGAATTTATGGATTTGTGGGAAGAGTTTGAGGAGATGGCAACCGTAGAAGCAAAATATGCAGCGGCAATCGATAGGTTACAGCCTGTCTTGCAGATATACTACTGTGACGGGAATACCTGGTTAGAAAATAACATTGATGTTGAACGCGAATTAAAACGAA
Organism: Enterococcus sp. DIV1279b; assembly: GCF_050531515.1. NCBI lineage: Bacteria > Bacillati > Bacillota > Bacilli > Lactobacillales > Enterococcaceae > Enterococcus > Enterococcus sp. DIV1279b. The sequence continues at coordinate 736,193 of NZ_CP172891.1, forward strand.
ACGAGGTCATCAAAGAAATTATGCCAGAAGTTTGGGACTATGTTAAAAAACTTATAGATGATGCCGTAAATAAAGGTTGGCTGAAGCAATAAAGCAAAAATCAATAAGCTGCTAAACATGAGCCGAAGTAGAAGAGCATCATCAAAATGAACACCAAATGTACTAGAAGAGAAGGAATGGTTATGAGTATCGGGGAAGTAGGGTATATTTTTACAAAGTATTTTATCGTAACAGTGTCTATTCTTACATCAATATATACAAGATCGTCAAAAAGCATTTAGATGAAGCGGAAACAATCGTGATTGCGACCGACAGCGACCGAGAAGGTGAAGCAATCGCCCGCTTGATTATCAACCTTTCGGGAAATAGCCGGAAAACCATTAAACGTTTATGGATCAACTCGCTTGAAACTAGCGAAATCAAAAAAGGATTTCAAAATCTGAAGGACGGACAGGCGTTTTATTCCACTTACAAAGAAGCAGAAACCCGACAAATCGCTGATTGGCTGGTAGGAATCAATCTCACCCGTCTTTACACGCTTTATATGCAGAAAAACGGCATGAGAGGCGTGTTTAGCGTTGGACGCGTCCAAACCCCGACTTTGTTCTTGATTTACCAACGCAACGAAGAAATCAAACATGCATTGGCACTTAAACTCTTATTACTGGAGTTAAATTCATATGATTTTTAATCTGCAAAAAAGTTTATAGCACCGTCGCTTATACCAGAAAATATAACAAACGCCGCATTGTTTTTTTGTGCACTTTAATAATCTATTCAACTAAGGAATTAAGCTGGCTGTCAAGAGAGTAATATCGTATTGAATCTCAGGTGGAAATTTTCTGCGGTATCTTTTTTGACTGAAATGACATTAGTGTTTTTTGGGGATTGTGTATGTAAGTATTTTTTAAAATCATTTTAACAAGTTTTGGACAAAAATTCTCATGAAAAAACAGAATTTAAATAGCATGATAAATTAGAGAAGATAGTTTAATGTGCTTATAGGAACACCCCACTTTTACAGTCACAATCAATAACCTTGCTACTTTCTTTCGAAATTGATAAGAGTCTAAAGGATTGACAACGCTTGATAGTGAGCATAAACTTAATATACGCTAGTTAGTTTACAAGTGCAAACTAAAAAAGTATGATGTGTCGTCTCTGAAATTCTCCCTGATTCAAGTCATAACCAGAGTACATATCGGTTATTTTTTGATTCCATATTTTTTCCTTTATGTGCTGAGGATTAAGGGGTACCAATTGTAATTGCGCGTTATATGGTCTTTGTTTAGAATCGCTCTCCAAAAAGCCAATTTTTTGCATAGAATTTTAGATGTGGTACCATTAATTAGAATTATTATAAATAAGAAGTAGGTATCATTGTTTTAGTAAAAAGACTAGGAGGAATGGAAGATGGAAATAGACTACAAGGATCATGGGAAGAAGCCGTATATCATTAATATTGAAGACGCCACCACAGGAAATGATAATTACCGGACGACCATTTGGACAGGCAGTAAACTGCAAGTCACCGTAATGTCCATTCAACCGGGCGATGACATCGGTTTGGAAGTGCACGAAGGCATTGACCAATTTATCCGTATTGAAGAAGGAGAAGGCGTGTGTAAAATGGGGCCTTCTAAAGATAACTTACATGTTCAACAAAAAGTGATGGATGATGACGCCGTATTTGTTCCGGCGGACATGTGGCACAACATCGAAAACACCGGTGATAAGCCGCTCAGACTGTATACCATTTATGCTGGTCCAGATCACCTTGAAGGAACGGTTCACCCTACTCATGAAGACGCCAAAAACGATCCAAACGAACACTGAGGTACACTAGGATGAAACAAAAGCCCTGCACCCGTATGGATGGTCCACTGGTGCAGGGCTTTTTTATAAAGGAGAGAAGTGGTATGAGTGATTCATTGTTTCAATTAGAGAAGGTTGGTTTTCAGGCAAACGGAAACCAAATCCTTCAAGATATCTCTTTTACAGTAAACAAAGGGGAAGTGATTGTTTTTTCTGGTCCTTCTGGAAGTGGAAAAAGTACCCTTTTGAAATTAATTGGTACGCTGCTTTCCCCAACTTCCGGAAAAATTTATTATCGAGGTACGGATCTGCAAAAAATCGATCCTGTGGAGTATAGAAAAGAAGTCTCTTATTTCTTTCAAAACGCTTCTCTATTCGATGAGACAGTTCAAGAGAACTTGTCTTTTCCTGCCCGCATAAGAGAAGAAGGATTTGATCGGGAACGTGCAAAAAAATTGTTAGAACGAGTTCAAATACCTGAAACTTACTTATCGAAAGAGGTCAAGGAACTATCAGGAGGGGAAAAACAACGGGTTGCATTGGTCCGAAATTTGATGTATCAACCGAAAGTGTTGCTCCTGGATGAAGTTACCAGTTCATTGGACCAAGAAAACAGAGCGATTGTCCTTGATTTAGTCCGAGACATGATGAAAGACCAACAAACTACGGTGTTGGCCGTCACTCACAACCAGGAAGAAATCGACCAAGCTTCTCGTCTGATTACTATCAAAGGTGGAAAAATGGAGGAATCGAAATGACAAACAATTTGGAAATCAGTAATCTTTCTTTGCTTTTATCCTCTGTCCTCTTGATAGTTGCCTTGTTGATTGATTACAAAGAGAAATTGGGATTAGGAAACGACATTTTTATTGCGGGAATTCGCGCTGTCGTTCAATTATTCCTTATTGGATATGTATTGAGCTACGTATTACGAGTGGATAACAACTTTCTCACTTTAGCGATGGTTTTGTTCATTGTGTTCAACGCTTCTTATAACGCCCATACACGCAGTGAGGGGATCAACCGCTCTTTTAAAATTTCAACGACGGCTATTGGAGTAGGAACAGCCTTGTCCTTACTCATTCTTGTTTTTTCAGGAGTCATTGACTGGTCCCCTTCCCAAATCGTTCCAATTACAGGCATGATTGCCAGCAACGCCATGACTGCGATTGGAGTGACCTATCGGTCTTTGAATTCAAAATTTACGGACCAACGCCAACAGGTATTGGAAAAATTGGCATTGGGAGCCAATAAAAAACAAGCGTCCATGAGTATTGTAAGAGAAAGCGTCAAAACGGGCATGGCTCCTTCTATTGACCGAACAAAAACGGTTGGACTTGTCAGCCTACCAGGTATGATGTCAGGGTTGATTTTTGCGGGAATTGATCCTGTTCAAGCGATTCGTTACCAAATTGTTGTGATGTTTATGTTGATTTCAGTTACTGCGATTTCTTCGTTTATTGCTAGTTATATGGCTTACCGTGAGTTTTATAACAATCGCAGTCAATTAATTATATGATTTGGGATGATACACTACTCTTAAAACCAGTGGTTACAATTTTATGTAGTTAAAAGAAGACCTCACGAGAATAATTGCAAAAAGAACTTCATTTTTTAAGGAAGAAGGATATTTTTGTCATCGAATCTTTGGAACGACTAGGGCGAAACTATGATGAAATTTTTTATATAGTGCAGCAACTGGATTGATTGAATCCTTTAATAAGCAAATCAAGAAATACAGCCACCGCAAGGAACAGTTCCAAAATGAAGAGTCGATGGAACGTTTCTTAGTCTCGTCTTTTGATACTCACAACCAAAAATTCCTAGGTCGCAGTCATAAAGGTTTCCAACAGGCCGAAGGCGAGCTCGAACAAATGCTGAGTCAACCGATGGAGAATTAGAAACAATCTACAGTAGGAAAGAACCATTTACACAAAATTATTGACGCTCCCAAGCTAAAACTCCTATTAATCGATCTACTAAAAATAAATAAAAAATTCTTTTCAATTTTTATTTATGGTATGACATAAATAAAGTAAAGTTATTCTTCTAGGTTAATCTTATTAATACTCTTTCTCACTAGTGTTGCATGCAACACTAGTGAGAAAGAGCATTAAATATACTGCAAGGCAAGACATTTGGTAATTGAAGAATAACAAGCAAAAAAATAGCAGTCAGGTCTCTTGACAAAGTATAGTTGCTATTCTTTTTTTAGGCCCTACTTTAATGAAATTTTTGTTTGGAGGGAACGACTTCATTCCTTTGATTATTTCAGTTGAATTTAATAGAGAAGCCTGGCGTCTATTAAGAAATACTTTTCTTGATGAGCGTCAATTTTTTTAACGGAAATCTATCCTATACTAAATTCAGTAAAGAAAAAGGAGGAATCAAAGAAAGCTATTTTAAACAAACCAAAATTATAGGAGGAATAAATCATGACTGAAAATAAAGCTACTCAAGAAAGAACACCCCAAGAAAGATTGCAAGAAGAACAAGAACACAAGGAACATGTTCATCATACGAAAATTAATGCAGCGGCCATTGCGGATCATCTTTTAGGCAACATGCATACATTACATGTGAAACTGCACCAATATCACTGGTATGTAAAAGGAGCCAATTTCTTTACGTTGCATGAAAAATTTGAAGAGTTGTATAACGAAAATGAAAAATGGTTCGACAAACTTGCGGAGCGTCTAATTACTTCTGGGCATAAACCTGCTTCGACAACTGTTGAATTTGAAAAATATTCGATGCTTTCGGAAGATGCAGTTAATAAATACGCTAAAGCAGAAGACATGGTTGAAAATATTATCGAGGACTTCAGAAGCACTCGTGACCTAACTATTCGCGCGATTCGTTTAGCTCAAGACGAGGGTGACGATGCTTTAGAAGATACATTGATTGCTTTTAAAAATGACTTAGACAAGAACATTTGGATGCTGCAAGCGTTCATTGGTAAAGAAGCATTAGAAGATGATGACGCTCTTGATGAGGATGAAGATTAAGGTAAAAGTAGAAGCTGATTTAGGGATTGGAATTCTTTCCAGTCCTTTTTCCATTTTCTTGATGTGCATCAATTTTTTTGTAGTAAGAGACTTATATAATAAAAGCAGCGAATATAAACAAAATAAATAAAGGGGGAGAATGAATTGACTAAACATACCCATCATGAAATTGGCGACCACGCAGCCTGTATCCGCTTGGTTCCAATATTCAATCACTTAGAGGATAGCGCGATGAATTACATTGCTGAAAAAGCCCACACGAAACAGTATCAAAAAGGAGAGTTTCTGTTTCGTTCACAAGAAAAAGAGGATACTTTATATATTATCAATCGTGGGAAAATCCGTATTTATCGATTGGCAGACTCTGGCAAAGAGCAGCTAGTGCGGATCTTGAACCCTGGTGATTTCACCGGAGAATGGACCTTGTTCAACCCGGATGCAGTACACGAGGAATATGCCGAAGCAACCCGAGATACCGTTGTCTGTATGATTCAGCAAAAAGATGTCCAAGATTTTCTGGAACAATACCCAGCTATTTCTTTAAAACTATTGGCGGAAATGTCTAAACGGTTAGAAAGTTCAGAACGTCAAACGACACAAGTAGCCTTGGAGAGTGTCATTACCCGTTTAGTTTTGTTTTTGGCAGAAAATGTGGAACCTGAAATGGGCAACTCTCCCACCATCACCCTGCCGATGGAAAAAAAGGACATTGCTTCCTATTTAGGAACGACACCTGAGACCATCAGTCGCAAATTTGGAGAATTGGAGGACGAGGGATTGATTCAACAGCTGTCTGGGAAAAGGATCAAGATTCAGGATTTAGATGATTTATTGCTTTACAGCGAATAATCGGACACACTTTTTTCTACACATTGGTGTTCTGTCGCTCTTCATTAACAACGGGACAGAACTCAGTGCTTTTGCTTCCATCTGTCCGTTTTTGGCTTTTTTAAGACAGAACGACCTTCATTCATTGGAAAAATAAAAGCACAAACATGATAACCCTCAAGTTTTTTTGTTTTATTTTTGTTTAAGATAGGGTTGTCGAACAAAACGTAAAAATAAGTAGGGGTGAATGTGCATTATTTTTGGGTGATAGTTGCCATCACGTTGTCAGCAGCGGGTGCATTCTTTGTCGTCCCTTTCACCAAGAACACGATTGGCGGCGAAGCAAAAACGTCTAACGTTGTTGAGGCAGATAGGTTAGCTATGGAAAAAGAAGAGGAAGTTGTAAAAGGAGCCGGCGTAATCGGACACGGAAAAGTGGCGTATTACGAAGCGAGTGACCAGGGAGATAAAAGTGTATTCACTGTTTGGTTTCCATGGAGCTTAGCCGGAATCTTGTTCAGCATCACCATGACTAGAATGACGCGAAAAGTTGAAGAAATGGAGCAAATAGAATGGAATTCGTATTAGGCGTTTTGAATCCCCATGCGGTGGAGATTGGTTCTGTTGTGATTCATTGGTATGGAGTCATTATTGCAGCGGGCATATTAGCGGCTCTCCAGTTGAGCACCAAGGAAGCAAAGAAAAAAGGACTGGAAGAGGATACCATTATCGATATGGCCTTATGGGCAATTCCGATTGGACTCCTCGGCGCTCGGCTTTATTATGTGTTATTTGAACTTGGTTATTATCTGCAAAATCCAGGACAAATCCTTGCGATTTGGAATGGCGGCATTGCGATTTATGGGGGATTGATTGCAGGAGGGGGTACGCTATATTGGTATGCAAAGAAAAAAGGTACTTCTTTGGCACTCGTTCTTGATATTTTAGCGCCCAATGTATTGTTAGCCCAGTCCATTGGGCGTTGGGGCAATTTTATGAATCAGGAAGCTCATGGTGGACCGGTTACTCGTCAATTCTTGGAAAATCTTTATTTACCTGAATTTATCATTGAACAAATGAATATCAATGGTACCTACTACCATCCGACTTTTTTATACGAGTCATTGTGGAGTTTGTTGGGCTTTGTCCTCATCGTCACTATACGGAACCGAAAACAGCTTTTGCGTCAAGGAGAAGTCGCTTTGAGTTACGTTTTGTGGTACTCAGTGGGTCGGTTCTTCATTGAAGGTATGCGAACGGACAATTTATGGATTGGCGAGTGGATCCGCGTTTCGCAAGCCTTGTCTCTGGCCCTGTTTATTGGCGCGATTGTAGTATGGTTTATACGCAGACAAGACTATCCACCAATTTATTATTATTCTGATGGCAATAAGGGGCAGAAAAAGACTATTAAGATGGTGAATTGAGCAAAAAGATAAAAAGAAGTGCAAAACTTGATATGCGTCAATTTTCGTTTGCTAAAAGTGAGCTATACTACAGTTGTAAAGAGGAAAAGGCAGTGTTCATTAATCTGCTGCGGATAAAATAAAAACACATAAAGGAGATAGGAATTATGGAAAAAGCTATATTGCAATTAGAAACGTTGTCTTGTCCAAGTTGTATGCAAAAAATTGAAGGTGCCTTGAAATCAGTTAACGGTATTGATAAAGACAGCATTAAAGTATTATTCAACTCCAGCAAAGTCAAAACCAATTTTGATTCAGCTGTCACTTCGATTGAAGAGATTCAAAAAGCTATCGAAAACGTAGGCTATCCGGTCCTTAAAGCAAAAGTCAAGGCCGCTTAACAGATTAAATGAACTAGGCAATTCTGGAAGAAAAGCTATTTTTCCGGGATTGCTTTTTTGTTGCAATCCGATTCGAGGTGCTTAGAAACGATAAAAGAGAACTTTCTAAACTTGATAGCCGTAAATTTTTATTCGATAAAAAGAGGGTATCGTTATAACTGTAAAGAGGAATAAGTGTCATTGAGGCTGTTAGATCAAAAAAATAGTGAGAAGGGACACGTATTTTTTCAAAACTTGATGTCAGTCAATTAATTACTTAGGCAATTATCTTATACTGTGTTTATCAATAAAAGAGAAATTAAATTTGGAGGGAAAAAGCATGCAACAATATATATTAAGCAAGAAAAATGTTATCACCGTCATCAGTGGATTGTTAATCGCACTCGGTTTCTTCAGTCACTTTGATTTAGAAAACGTAGGACTTTCAGAGTGGTCTTTGATCATCGCCTCTGTCTTTGGGATTACGCCAATTGCCATTCAAGCGTTTCAAGCAATGAAAGTCAAAGTCATCAGTATTGATGTCTTAGTCAGTATTGCAGCGATTGGTGCGCTTTTTATTCAAAATTATGAAGAATCGGCTATTGTCACGTTCTTATTCTTATTCGGACACTACTTGGAACAACGAACATTGAACCAAACGCGATCTGCTATCAAAGAATTGACTGAAATGGCACCCGAAAGCGCCTTGAAACAAATGGATAATGGCGAATTTGAAGAAGTAGAAGTGGATGATGTAGATGAAGGGGATATCTTGCTCGTTAAAACGGGTGCGAAAGTTCCAGTGGATGGCACAGTCCTTACGGGCGAAGGGCATATCAATGAAGCTAGCATTACAGGGGAAGCTGTTCCGGTCAACAAGCTAGCTGATGCAGAAGTTTTTGCAGGAACCATTTTAGAAAACGGAACGATTCAAATCAGAGCTGACCGAGTTGGTGAGGACACCACATTTGGAAAAATTATTGAACTCGTGGAAGAAGCACAAGATTCTAAATCCGAAGCGGAACGGTTCATTGATCGCTTTTCTAAATACTACACACCAGCTGTCTTGGTTCTGGCAATTGTTGTATGGGCGTTCAGTCAAAATATTGAGTTAGCAATCACCATCTTGGTTCTAGGTTGCCCAGGCGCATTAGTTATCGGAGTGCCTGTCTCAAACGTTGCCGGTATCGGGAATGGTGCTCGTAACGGTGTTCTTTTAAAAGGGAGTGAAGTCATTCAAGACTTCAGCAATGTGGATACAATTGTATTTGATAAGACAGGTACTTTAACTGTCGGAAACCCAACCGTTGCAGCGACTGAACTGTATGAAAAAGATTCTGCTGAAACGCTTGGCTATCTGGCCAGTGTGGAACGGGAATCAGATCATCCATTAGCAAAAGCGGTCTTAAATCAAATTGGAGAAACAAATTTTTATCCTGTTGAAGGAACTGAAGTCGTGAAAGGCGGCGGAATCGTTTCAAGTGTAGCTGGACATAGAGTGGCTGTTGGGAATGTGGCCTTGATGGAAAAAGAAAATGTCACTCTCAGCAAAAAAGTGCAAAAAGATGTCAAACGGTTTGAACAACAAGGGAACTCTCTCGTTTTGACAGCGGTCGACGGTGAATTAAAAGTACTGATGGGCATTCGCGATCAAGTCCGTCCGGGTGTGAAAGCTAATTTGCAGGAATTAAAAGACTTGGGCGTGAAAAATCTAGTCGTTCTTTCAGGAGATAACCAAGGAACCGTTGATGTGGTCGCCGGCGAACTTGGTTTGACCGAAGCTCACGGCCACATGTTGCCGGAAGACAAATCGGCTTATATCGGAAAACTTCAACAACGTGGTCAAATTGTAGCCTTTGTTGGAGATGGCGTTAACGATAGTCCGTCCTTAGCTTTAGCAGACATTGGAATCGCAATGGGAAGCGGAACGGACGTAGCGATTGAAACATCCGATGTCGTTTTAATGAACTCGAACTTCAGCAACTTGCCTCACGCATTAGGATTAGTAAAAGCCACCGCAAATAATATGAAACAAAATATCGTGATTTCAATTGGAGTAGTGTTGGTCTTGTTGACCAGCGTCTTCTTCAGCGAATGGATGAATATGTCTATCGGAATGTTGGTTCATGAAGGTAGTATCTTGGTGGTAATTTTCAATGGCATGAGATTAATGAAGTATAAGTTGAAAGGTTCTGTTGCAAAGTTCCAAAATGAACAATACTAGTCTAACACTAGCTATAGTTTATGCAGGTATTCCTAATAATATCTTCATTTCCGTGCAGACTGAAAACCCGAAGAGAGTGCCTTCTTTTCGGTTCTTCTTATATAATCCTCGAATGGCTTCCATGCCTTTAATCGTGGTTGAGGCTGTTCGTAAGCTTCGATAAAATTTGTTTCGTCTCTTGATGGGACGATGATCTTGTTCAATGAGGTTATTTAGATATTTCACCGTGCGATGTTCTGTTCGCTGGTAAAACCCGTGTGCCTGTAATTTTTTGAAGGCACTGGCAATAGAGGGAGCTTTATCGGTCACCAGAACCCTTGGTTCATCGAACTGTTTAACTAATCTCTTGAGAAAGGCGTAAGCTGCTTGTGTATCTCGCTTTTTCCGTAACCATATATCCAGAGTGAGACCATCTGCATCAATGGCGCGATAAAGATAATGCCATTTTCCTTTGATTTTAATATAGGTCTCGTCCATTTTCCACGAATAAATGGACTGTTTGTTTTTCCTCTTCCAAATGTTGTAAAGTAGTTTCCCATATTCCTGTACCCAACGATAGACAGTGGTGTGAGACACGTTAATACCACGGTTGTACAGAATTTCTTGGACGTCACGATAACTCAGGTTGTACCGAAGATAGTAGCCTACAGCGACAATAATCACATCTTTCTGAAATTGTTTGCCTTTAAAATGGTTCATCTTCGTTACTCCTCCTAGTTCCTATTAAACTCAGTTTACCCTATAATGGATCTGAGGGGAAACTTTGCAACAGAACCTTCTATTTCATTGAAGTGCTATCACTTTTACTCATTACTTTTATCAGTGAAACCGTTATCCAATACGTGGTAAACTAAAATCAGACAAAACGTGAGATCCAATGGATGAAAAAGCCAAAAAGAAAATCGTAAAATTATTAGCTCTTGCAAATGATGCCAATGACGAAGAGTCGATGTCAGCCTTGGCAAAAGCACAAGAGTTGATGCTTCAGCATAATATCGATGAATCAGACGTTTTTCATTATAAGCAAGAACAAAAGTCAGAAGCAGTGATCAATACGGTGATTTATGAAGGCCGGCCACAAAAATGGCTTTACCGATTAGCGAGGATCATTGCTAAAAATTTTCGTGTCCGGTATTACTATGTGTCCGGAAAACCGATTGAACTTCACTTTGTTGGGATCGTGTCCGATGTACAAATTGCTCAAATCACGTTTGAGTATGCTCGTGGTAGTGCCAGCTACTGCGCAAGGCAATTTCTTCAGTTGCCTGATATCAGACGAAAATACAAACGGAAATGGCAGTTAAAACAAGACTATTTGGAAGGATACTTGAAAGGTTTGTCGCAAACATTTCGAAAACAAGTGCTGACAAACGGCTATGAATTGGCTTTGCAAGTACCTGAAGTGGTTCAGACTGAAGTCGAAAAGATTGGACTGGTACCTGGGAAAGATACCTCTCATACCGTGAGGGATTGGGAAGCTTTTTACTCGGGTTATGCAGAAAGTGTCCGCTTTAAAGATAAGGATCGATTAGGTGCTTAATAGAGTGATGAAGGGAGTTTATAAAGATGGCTGAAGAAAGACAATGTTACGGTGGGCAATGGAAAGTACCAATAACGCCCTACAATCGACGCTTATACTGGCCGCCTAGCTGGATCAAATGTGATTGCGGTGAGTTAGCAAAACAAGTTCGTGTCAGAAAAGGGGACGTTCTTTATCCTAATGGTCATTATTTATGTAAAGAGTGTCAACGAGAGTATCAGAAGGTCGATGGAAGAGATCACTTTATCCTGGTCAAACCAAATGAAGAATGATGTAGGCGGTAAACTAATTTCTCTTGAAGATAGAGGAGAAAAGGTTTGGACAGTGATCGTTTTCAACCATTTTTCTAAGGAACTGATGGGATTTTTGAGTAACGCTGCGACGGTTGAAAATTTGCAATTTACGCAAAGAAAAGAAGAGTTAGGTATTTTTAAGGAGAACGAAGCAAAGGCAATCCTTGACGCCATACTTGCGCTAAAAGATGAAGAGGATGTGATCCGCAAAACTTTTACAGATAGCGGTCATGTAGACTGGGTATCTGGAAGGTATTTTGATTTTGAAATTGCAAAAGTAACGTTTGAGTAATTGCTGAAGGAATGGTCAAAACCAATTAGAGGAGGAACAATAATGGAAGAATTATTTCTAAACAAGGAACATATTGCCAGATTTAATTTTATGATGGATGAATTGAGCTTTACAGATCTTCGAGATCCTTATTGGCGTAGCTTGGTTTTTTATCTTCACTGGTGATGAAAGATTATTTAACCAACGTCGCTCGATGGTTAATTTTGTCCAAAAAGAAATCAATAGTGACCTATGGTTTGATGGCACTTTATCCGGTGGGGAGCAACGACTGGTTGCTTTAGCCTATAACTTGTTTACCAATCAAGATTTCTATGAATTCGAAAACGGCAAGAGGTATAATATTTCGCCGTTAGAAGTATTTTCTGGTGTTGATGAAGCTGGCCAAGAACGCAATCGACATAAGGCTGCAGTTCTACTAATTCAATTCCATAAAAGAATAGTTTCAACTCCAGGACGTGCTTAGCACGTCCTTTTTTATTCACAGCTAATGAAGTCCTTAATCAATGCATAAATTAGAGTTTACAAAAAAGATTTGCTATGCTCATTTATTAGGGCAGATAAGTATTTTTCTGTGATAAAAATGAATAAAGTGTAAACAAAATAAGCTAGGGGGTAAATATTAAACACTATTTTTAATTATTGCGCTATTTTTATAAATTAAAACTTTATTATTAATTTCGTGTGATGTAATATGTATTAAAGTTAAAAAATATCTAAAAGGAGATTTATGTGTGAATTCAAATTTTAGTAAGTTACCACACCATGTGAGAAAGTGGTATGCATGGGTATATATGGTACCTCTAATTCTAATTTTGGTAGATATAACCTTAACTGAATGCTTGAAAGGTTATTCATTATCAATGCTATTTTTAATACTATATGGTATAAGTTGTTTTTTTTCTACCAAAGCAACAAATGGTAGGAAACAATGGATTATATTAGATACTATCATATATTTATTTTTACTATTGGTTGTTTCTATATTTTACAGATAGAGAAGCACTGAAAAAGTTGAGGGGTTATTATGTCAGAATTAAGTAGATCTGAATATCAAATTATGTGCTATTTTTATGAATTAAATCAGTCTTTGACTAAACATGAATTATTAGAAATATTGCCGGAACTAAACAAAAATACGACTGCTGCGGTGATAAGTAGCCTACTAAATAAAGGATATCTGACAGTAGCAGAGATCAAATATTCTCAGAACGTGCTAGCACGGGCTTACAGACCGAGCATTCCTTATGTAGATTTTATAAAAGATGAGTACGGAGAAGTTGTTGTACAGAAATTAGTTAACCACGCAGTGAGTTCTTTAAATACCAAACAGCAAACAGAATATTTTTTGAATCTCATAAAGGAAAGAAAAAATGCCATAAATAATAATGGCTAAAGTTTTTGATGGACGATTTTATAGTCCTAAGTTAAGTAATAATTATAACTAGTGATATAATTTACTTTGTTAATTATCATGTTATTTTAATACACAGTTTTTTAAAAAATAATAATAGTTTGTGTGATTTAACTTATTTTGTATTTTCTAAATATTCAGTTAATTAAAGTTTTTCTTATTTAATTTTGTAGTTAGCTATTTTAAACAGCATTAAAAAAGGCTATCATCATATTGTTATTTAAATAGTTTTAAATTAAAAAAAGATTGACAAGGTGCTTGTTTGTAATTTACCATAATATTAAGAAATTGCTAGCTATTTCTTAATATTATGGAAGGTGGTTTTAATATGGGTACTAAAGATAAACAGCAGTCTAAAATGCAAGACTCTCTTATTTCCCAAAGTTTATTTACATCATTTTCTTCAAGCTTAGGTTCTTCATTTGCTGACACATCTATCTCGCTTAGTAAAGGCGGCGGTAGTGGTGGTGGCGGCGGCGGTGGCGGCGGTGGCGGTGGCTGCTGCTGTTGTTGTTGCTGCTGCTGTTGTGGAGCAGGAGCTTCTTCTCAAGAGAAAGTTTTCACCAAATAGATTTACTTTAATAGGAGAGAAGTCTTATCTTCTCTCCTATTAATGATTTATATCGGAAGCTAGTAGTATAAATATTGGAGGGGTTTTGATTGAAATATGTAGTTAATCCATATTTGATATATGAATTAGAAGATGAAAACACAACAATAATCCAAACTAAAGATAATTCTTTTGCAACTAAAAATGAAGTGCTAGTTAATTTTCTCAGATATATGGAAGAAAATAAAATCGGAAATATTACTTTTAATGACTTTATGGTAATTTTCAAAGAAGAGAATATTGCTAATGAATCAATAAAATTTTTAATGGATTCATCAATCATTAAGGAAGAGAACAGTACATATTTATCAAGTATAAACGATATAGTAATCTTCTCAAATAGCTCGAAATTTTTAGAATTGTCTAGAGATATTTGGAAAGAAGATCACGAGATAAGGTCACTCGACGAATTTAAAGATCAAAATTACGAGGATAAATTAATTATTGTTTGTTTAGATCCCTTTAGTTTACAAAAGTTAAAAGAAATAGTTAGTTTTATAAATAAAGATAGTACGAATGTATATAAATTTGTTTTTGCATACAATCATAGTCTTTACCTTAGTAATTATTATTCTCCTAGATGGGGAAACCCTTGCCCTCTATGCTTCTTTTATAGTATTGAATCTCAACTAAGAGGTAGTCAATCAGGTAAAAATAATTTGAATTTTCAAGTTATGGTAGATTTGTTTTACAATGAGAAAGGTTTTTTTCAATATGATGGTTTGTTAAATAAAAGTGATTGGCTACCGGTAATCAATCAACTACACAAAGAGAAAAAAATGTCCAAAGCCAACTATAGTATAATTGATGATGTTTTAAAGATTGACTTAAATGACTTTTCATTGAGTTATGATACTTGTTATTTTTGGGAAATGTGTGATTGTTATGAATAAGTACTATTGGAATGAGTATCAATCACAATTTGTTGACAAAGAAATCGAAAAGAAAATTTTAAAGATGTACCAGTTCTCTTTACCAAAAGAAGAAATGAAATTAGAAAATTATAAAGAATTAGTAGACTTCAGTCGCTTAAATACCCCTGACATCGTAATTGAAAGCTATTCTATATATTCAATCGGATCAAATGAATTATTAAAAATATTCGAGAACTTAAAATCTTTTGTTAAAACAAATCAAATGATTCTATGTTTTCCAGTAATTTATGTGAATAAATTTGTAGAAGGACTTAAACCAGGCTCTTACATGTTTGATGTTTATAGTGATCAAATCTTACAAATAAGTAACAAGGTAATAACAGATAATAACTGGAGCAGTGACATTATTGTATCTTGGCTTCTAGACTTAGAGAAAAGTTTACTCATTTATGGAAAGGCTAGTTTTTTTAATGGTATTAAGCATACAATGAACATTAGAGAACGGGCATATAAAGGAGTTCCCATGCAATCTATCTCCCTTTTTAAAAATCATCAAAAATTTGTAAAAGATATTGGAATAAATCCTAAGTTAGCTTTATTGATTGAATCAGATTTAGTTGTTGGAGGAAGCTAATATGTTTTCACAAATTCATACGTCTTATGGATTTACAAAGAACTATCAGAGTACTGAGAGGAAACTGTTCTATATAAACGGAAACAAGATTAAAAAAGGAAACTATTACAATCCAAGTGATGGAACATCTATAAGCACGACCAAAGAACTCGCAATGAAAAAAAGCTATAGTGAATATCTGGAAAGGTTTTTGCTTGGTGTAGGAGGGTTCACAGCTGAAGGTAAATACATTAGCTATGGTAAAACATCAGCATATGGATATATCGATACAACAGGCACTGCTACAGGTATAGAATCGTGTCAAATCTTAAAGAAAGCTTTGTCAGAGTTAATAGAAAAAAATGAGTTGTTTTTACTATGGTACACAGATATTGGAGAAAGGCTTAATGTTGAATTATCAAATGAACAAAAACAATTAATTAAAAGTTTGAATTTTAGAGCTGACGAACATCTTTGTTTAGCTACAAGAAATCTATCAAACTATTACACAGTTATAACGATCAGTTTATATAAAAGACAAATCACTGGGTGCGGAATATCTTGTAATCAAACCATTGAGGAGGCTGTCAAAAAGTCAATAATCGAGAATAAAATAATCGAGTGGCAAAATTATCAGAATGAAGATTCACGGTTTTATCAATCGGTTCCTAAAGATAAAGAAAAGATTTATGATTTTATTTTTTCTAAAATAGAAAAAAGGAATAGTTATCATTGTGAAGAAGGTATTGATAATCTTATTCAAAAAAAACTAATGCTAAACAAGGACATTCCTTTTCCAGAAGTGGTTATTTTAAATGGAAAAAATAATCATAAAAATAATGTCAAAACAATAAAATTAGTTTCTAAGCATCTGCTAAATTGCTTGCCTTCAAAGAGACTTATAAGATTATCGAAGAAACAAAAAATTATTTCAAATATAGATTATAATGCTACAGAATTTGATTGTTTCTTAGTTTGAAAGGGAAGATAAAAATGAATGGATTCCTATTAAATGATAGTAGAATTTTCTCGAAAAAAGGCTTATTTTTAAACCACCACTTCAATAATTATATAGTTAGAGAAGATAAGCAACATGTACAAGCTTATGAAGTTGGGTTTGACAATAGATCATCAAATTTAAAAAAAGTTTTTGGAGAGTTCTTTGAAAGAGAAGTGTTGATAAATACCAACGATTCATTCGAAAACCACACACATGTAAATTATTTGAGTAAAAACATACCTAAAATGATGCCTAAAGGCCTATTTTTATCTAGAGATCGATTTGTTGATTCAAATGGGATGGCATCTCATACAGATTCAAACTCTGTAATAAGAACAGCATTTTTTGAGTTCTTTGAAAGGCAATCATTCATAGTAAATTATTTGACTAAAACTTCAGCTCCAAAAATATCTATCAGTAATTTTACAGAAATAAAGTCAGTAGACAATTATTTAAAAAATTATGTAGATAACACAAACTACTTCAATGTATCTATCTCAGATAAGATTTATGTAATTTTATGTATTGGATATAGTGAAAATTCTAAGTGTATAGGTTTAGGTACTTCAAATGTATTAGAAGAAGCTATAAAAAAAAGTCAGATTGAAGCTTTGCAGTATTTTGCAACGGATTTTAGTAAGACTGCTAAATCTAATACTTTAAAAGATTTTGATGATAGAAAAAAAGATTTATATCATTCACGTTTTGATCAATTATCGACCAATGAATTTTGTAGAAACTATTCATATTTACTAAAGAATATGGAAGATTGTCAATTTGAAAGTAAACTTAAATTTAATTTTAAATTATGGCAAAAAGAATGTAGAGAAAAATTAAAAATGGATCCAGTTATAAGTTTGTTTCACTCGTATCAGCCCATTCCTCATTTGAAGGTGGTAAAAGTGGTTGATGAGAATTGGTTTCCACACATGAATCCTATTTTATATAATGAGAGTGTGTATGCTTTTGTTCAGTCGATTTGTGGAAAAGAACTAGATAAAAGCATAGAGTATATTCCTTTTCCATAAATTCATCGAAGGAGAATATTATGTCAAATGTCATTACTATCTGCAAACTAAATATATCATTACTATTAAAAGACAAACTATCTTTTTTTTGGTCACTAGGGTTGCCTAGTATAATGCTATTTTTTAACAGCAGGAATATAACAACCGTTTATGATTTAACTTACTGGTGGATATATATTGTATTCAATGCTTTTGTTTACGGTGTAGGACTGTTTGCTTTAAATGAGAAAGATACTGGTGCACTATCCATAATATTTTCTATAAAGTGGATACCTGTAAAATTCTTTTTTGGACTACTTCTTACCCAACTAATTTATTCTATTGTTTGCTTAACTATGTTTAACCTCATACCTGCCTTATTTTTCAATTTAAATTATATTCATTTAACAGTGTTATCATTGATAACAATTATAGTAGTTTTACCTGTAGCGTTCATCGGATATAATATAACCTACTTAAGAAATCTTTACTCGTCGACCGTTTCATCCATATGTAATATGGTAATATTTTTATTTTTCGTATTGATAGGAATAGATACACCAGTAAATTACATCAATCCTTTTATTATTATTGGAGATGTGATGAATGATTTAATATCAGGTGATTTTCCAGTGTCTTACTTCCTGATTTGTATAATACTGATTATAGTAAGTATACCTAGTATTATTTTCTTTAAACCGTTATCTAGAGAAAGTAGATGATTTTGTGATTGTTATAGAAAATTTATTTATAAAAGAGATTGAAAAGGAAATAAATTGTAAGTTTGAAGAAGGAATTACTTATTTGAAAGGGAAAAACGGTAGTGGAAAAACGCTATTATTAGATTATATTAGTGGTCTAAGAAATCCACTTCCGAAAAATAGTAAAATAATTAATAATAATAGTTGTATTTATATGCGCCAGAACTTTACTTTTTATAGTCGATTAACTGTAGATGAGTTTATTCACTTTGTTGAGGGGTTGACCAATGAATCAAAAAAAAATTTCCTGAATTTATTAGATACATACTTTCCTGATATAAATTTTGAAAAGTATAAGAAAAAGAAATTAGGTTTATTGTCAGGTGGGGAACGAAGGTTAGTATACATCCTTTCAATTCTCAGTATAGAAAGGAAATGGTATATTCTAGACGAGCCTTTTAGCAATCTTGATCAAGAAACAAGAGACATACTAATGATTATAATAAAAACAATGAGTAGAGAAAAGAAAGCAAATTTTATATTGACAGCCCATGAGAACCTTTCCCTTGATAATTTACATGTTTTAGATTTCAGTTCTATTATCAATGAAAGTAAATAGGATTGATAAAAATCATAACTTTAAAATTAATTTCAGGAGTTTAATATAAAAAACAGAGGGTCAGAAACTTAAAAGTTTTTGATCCTTTTTTAATTGCCCATTTTATAGATTCTCAAGCAGCTCAATTAATTAGGTCAGAAATGTTTTATTTAGAGAGTAACAGAGTATAATGTTACGATACTAGTGCTTAGTGGGTGTATTGTTTTTTTTATGGTAGTTCTGCTTGGTGGATTAGGAGCTTACATAGAAAATAAATACAAAAATGAAAGGAATGAAATTGAGCAAAAATTGTTAAGTTTAGAAAGTTCAGGATCTATTGGAAAAGTCATTGATAGCTTTTCAGATGACTTAGGATTTTTATCAAAAAGTTTAAATTATCAAAGGGTATCTTCGATTAACCAGTTATTGCTAAAATTAAATGAACAAATACATAGCTTTAAGAAAAAGTATCCCAGAGAAAAGTTGAAAACAGATCAATTTGAAGCAATAAGTAAACAATGTAATATTATTCAACAAAAACTAATTGTACAAAATTCAGTAAATGAAATCTTTCAATCCCCCCTCCGGCTATTAATGGTTCAACTGTTCGGAAAGATATTGTGATAGAATACAATGTTGATATTAAAACAATAGATTCTATAAATATAGACATATTTGAAGAAGATAATTGGAAACGAGTGATAAAAGGTTTATTAAGAGAAGTAAAATATCAAATAAAATTAATTAATCATACAGAGGAAGTTATAAATGATTGCTATAGCGGAGATAAAGTAAAGCAGAACATATCGAAAAAAAATATGAAGAAATAAATAAATTGGTTAATAAAATTAAGCGTTTGTCTGATAAAGTAGTTTTGAAAGAGAAACTTAAGGAAATTGAGAGAAATATTGAATTAAGTAATTAAAAAATTTTAACCTTTGTAAAAAAAATCGCAAACTGTGTTTTTTCAATTCGATTTTATTATGGAAAATCCATAAGATCTTAATATAATTGAGATTTTTCATATAATTTATATTGATTAATTAATCACATGAAGCGATTCGTTTGATGTAAGTAATAGAAACAAAATATTCAATTTTTCATAGACCAGATACATTATATATTAATAGGATAACCATAACCTTATTAAGTTTAAATAACATAGAATAATCTTACCAAATTGTAAGGATTATAGTCTACAAATCAATGTCTCGTATTATTGAATTATATTAAAATGGTTCCAGAATATTATCATGAGGTGAAATTTTGTGAAAAAATTTATGAATAATAGACCTGAGAGTCATGTACTTACTTTTGTGTGGAAAACTATTTTATATTTTTTTGTTATCGTTATGATAATTTATCTTTATCACTATAAAAACGTGCAAGGTGGCACCTTTATCTATAATGAATTTTAGGAGGAATGTTCATGAACGTGGTGAATATTGTGCAAGCCATTGAAGAGTGGGCAAAAAAAGATTCAGAGAGGATTGCCTACCGGGAAGATCACCAAGTATATACTTATGGACAATTAGCAGCTCGATCCAATCAATTAGCTGCCTATTTCGAGGAAACGTTGGAAACTCGCGGACCGATTGTTGTTTATGGCGAGTTAGAATTTGACATGCTGACAGCTTTTTTGGCAGCTTCCAAAACTGGTCGGGCATATATCCCCATTGAAAGTACCACACCAAAAGAGCGTGTTGAATTGATCCTTTCTGTGGCTACACCAGATTTGATCATTAGTGTAGCTGACTGGCAAGGTCCGGAAACAATGATTCCAATGCTAGAAATAAATCAATTGGAAGAAATTTATCAAAGCGGGCGCAATTTAGGTAACGCAAAAACGCTCGGAAAAGATGATATTTATTACATCATCTTTACATCAGGAACGACCGGCATCCCTAAGGGAGTCCAGATTAGTCACGGGAATTTATTGAGTTTCGTGCAATGGACATTGAAAGATTTTTCCTTACGCGACGGGATGTATTATTTGGCGCAGGCACCGTATTCCTTTGATCTCTCTGTCATGGGGGTGTACCCAGCATTAACTTCTGGCGGCTGCTTGGTACCTTTAAAAAAGGTTGTCATTAATGACTTCAAAACATTATTTGCGATTTTGCCGCAATTGGCTATCAATGTTTGGATCTCGACACCTTCATTTATGAAACTATGTTTGATGGAAGAGACCTTTGACGGGATGCACGTTCCTCAGTTGGAGCGTTTCTTATTCTGTGGGGAAGAACTACCGAAAAAAACCGCTCAAGAGCTACTGGAACGTTTTCCGAATGCAAAAATCTACAATACTTATGGACCTACTGAAGCGACTGTTGCCGTATCCGGCGTGCAAATCACTGAAGAATTACTGGAGCAATATGATCGGGTGCCAATTGGGTATGTGAAAGAAGATTCGACGGTTTTCTTTATGGAAGAAGATCAACTAGTTCCTAAAGGGCAAGTAGGTGAGATTATCATTAGTGGTCCTAGCGTTTCAAAAGGATATCTGAACAATCCCGAAAAAACAAAAGAGGCATTTTTTGTCCATGAAGGGCAACCAGCGTATCGAACCGGCGATAGCGGCAGAATGACGGAAGATGGTTTGTTGCATTATGAAGGGCGTCTTGATTTTCAAGTGAAGTTCCATGGGTATCGAATGGAACTAGAAGAGATTGACCATCATTTAAGCAATAGTTCGTGGGTCAAACAAGCCGTCGTAGTCCCTAAATATCAAGAAAAGAAAGTGGAACAGTTGATTGCTTATGTCGTTCCCGAAACGCACCCCTTCGAGAAAGAGTTTCAACTGACAAAAGCCATCAAATCTTCACTGAGTGAAACGGTGATGGAGTATATGATCCCGCAGCGATTTATCTATGTTGAGCATCTGCCCCATACGGCAAATGGCAAAATCGACCGCAAACGGCTGACAAATGAGGTGAATCCTTCATGAACCTGCAGCATATGATTCCTTATGCAAATCCCACCTATTTCATTTGGCTAATGGTAGGATTGCTTCCGATGATGCTTGTGCTGCTGTTCAAACAAAAGCGTTGGCAATGGTATCAAACGTTACTCACACTAGCGGTATTGTACGTAAGTTTTGGTGGTGAATATTGGCAGCAGGGTCTGGCGCTGATCGGGTACGTCGTGTATCAGACATTACTCGTCTATGGCTATTATCAGCATCGTCAACGAGCAAATACTTCAGGCGTCTTTTATGGTGCAGTGGTAGCAGCGATCTTACCATTGGCATTGAGTAAAGTCACCCCTTTCTTTGTTGGGCATGCCTCACTGATTTATTTCTTGGGCATCTCTTATCTGACCTTCAAATCGGTGCAAATGATCATGGAGATACGGGATGGCCTGATCAAAGAATACCATCCTTGGCGTTATATCCAGTTTTTACTATACTTTCCAACGATTTCTTCGGGACCGATCGATCGTTATCGTCGCTTTGAGAAAGATCTGCTGAATCCACCGACAAAAGAAGTGTATCTCGACTATTTAAACAAAGGAGTCGCCAAAATAATGCTAGGGCTCCTGTATAAGTTCATTCTTGGTTATTATCTCGGTCAAGTATTACTACCGATCGTGACCAAAGAAGCCCTGCAAAATGGACTGTTCTCTTGGGGAATGCTAGGGTATATGTATGTCTATAGTATGTATCTGTTCTTTGATTTTGCTGGTTATAGTTTATTTGCAATTGGTATCAGCAACTTCATGGGTTATGATACACCAGCTAACTTCAATAAACCTTTTCTGGCGCCCAATATCAAAGAATTCTGGAATCGTTGGCACATGAGTCTGTCTTTTTGGTTCCGAGACTACGTATACATGCGATTGATGTTCACCCTGATCAAAAAGAAAGTTTTCAAAAGTCGTATAGTAGCATCTAATGTCGGTTATTTCGCCCTGTTTCTATTAATGGGCATTTGGCACGGTCTTACCTGGTATTACATTTTATACGGGGTATATCATGCGACACTGATTTGCGGAAATGATGCGTGGATCCGTTGGAAGAAAAAACAAGGAAATCTACCTTCGAACAAACTAACCAAAGCGGTGTCCACTGTATTGACCTTCCAAGCAGTTTGCTTTAGTTTCCTGATTTTCTCAGGAATCTTAGACAAATTATTCGTTAAATAAAAGGAGAAAAGAATATGACAACCAAAGAAGCAGTATTAGACATTTTAGTATCAGTTACAGGAAGTGACGAAGTAAAAGAAAACGAAACAATCGATCTTTTTGATGGAGGATTATTAGATTCATTAGGATCTGTTCAATTGCTGGTTGAACT
Source organism: Enterococcus sp. DIV1279b (assembly GCF_050531515.1). Taxonomy (NCBI): domain Bacteria; kingdom Bacillati; phylum Bacillota; class Bacilli; order Lactobacillales; family Enterococcaceae; genus Enterococcus; species Enterococcus sp. DIV1279b. The sequence goes on from NZ_CP172891.1 coordinate 759,088, forward strand.
AGAAGGGCGGTTAGGAATTGAGTTTCCTGTATCAGAATTTGACCGGGCAGAGTGGAATACACCAGCAAAAATCATTGAGAAAGTCGACACGCTGCAAAGCCGATGATGAAAAAACGACTATTCACGGCTTTTGGACCGCTTCTTTGTGCGGTGATTCTTGTCGGGGGACTCTTCCTTGGCCCTTGGAAGATCAATAGCCACGATCCGAAAGTCATCGCTCAAGCGGCGACGGCAATGAATGATGCGGTGTTTCGTGGGGATCATATCAAAAATGAGGCAATAGCAACAGGAAAATATGTCCCATTTTTTGGCTCATCCGAACTAAACCGTGTGAGTGCCACACATCCTTCCGTATTGGTGCAGAAATATCACCGTTCTTATACGCCATTTTTGATTGGTGCACCTGGCACCCAGTCGCTGACCCAGTACGCCATCATTCAATCAATGGCGAAAGAATTAGCAGGGAAAAAAGCAGTCTTCATCGTTTCCCCTCAATGGTTCGTTCCTAAAGGGTTGAAAGGAGACTATTTCAACCATCATTATTCCGAACAGCATGTGTACGATTGGCTCTCTTCGTTAAAGAAAATCTCTGACACCGATCAATACTATGCCGAACGTCTCTTAGACTATTCGAAAGTGAGAGAAAATCGCTTGACGGAACAAGTCTTGAATGAAGTGAAATCCGGTAAGATACCAACTGATTGGCAGAAAAAACAGATTGATCTGCAACGATCTATTTTGAAACGGGAAGATGAGCTTTTTAGTGGTCTTGGGTTGGGGCATAACTTGACTGACAAAATCACTGCTGCTGCAAAGAAATTACCTTCTACCTATAATCTCGCTCAAATAGAACAAGTAGCCGATAATGAAGGAAAAGCAGAAACGACTAATAATTCTTTAGGGATCAAGAATTCTTTTTACCAACATAATCTGCAAAGCCGCATAGATAAAATGAAAGGCTCTCAAAAGAAATGGGATTATCGTTTTGGACCAGAATATAGTGACTTTCAACTAGTACTGACAGAATTTGCTCGCAACAATGTGGATGTCTTATTTGTGATTCCGCCTATCAATCAGAAGTGGATGGATTATACTGGCTTACCGCAAGAGGTGTTGACTGGTTTTGACAAAAAGATCCGCTACCAGTTAAGAAGTCAAGGCTTTATGAATATCGCTGATTTATCAACGAAAGGCAATCAACCCTATTTTATGGAAGATACGATTCACTTAGGCTGGCGTGGCTGGCTAGCAGCAGATGAATACATTCAGCCATTCTTGGATTCTAAGGGCAAAGAGAAACCATCTTATGAAATCAACCATTATTTCCTATCCAAAAATTGGCAGCAAGAAGCACCAAAAGATATTCAGGGGGAATGAAAAAGGAGGACTGTTGGAGAATAGAAATGTTGGAGGCTTTATTCAATGAGTAGACATACGAAAAAACATGCAAAAAGAAACGTTCATAAACTAGTGCTTGGGATTGATATCCTTGTGATTATTTGTGGTCTCATTGGCCTCTACTACTTGTTTTTACCAACGGAACCAACGGATGCTTCTGATCATTTCAGTGAGCAAGTTGTACATTCCAGTACTGCCAGCAGCTACTCTTCCAAAAATGAGCAGCCCGCATCCAACAAGAAACAGGACTTGTTGGATGCGGGAAACTATGACAATCTCATTAGTAATCAAGAAGTCATCACACCTGAAGGAGCTATCTACGATCAGAAAATTATTTCCAGTGGCTTTATCGGAAGTGCATTGGTTGTAAAAAATGGGAAAGTCCTGCTGCATAAAGGGTACGGATATGCGGACAAGGCAGCTGATATTAAAAATACTCCGACAACATTATTCAATATTGGCTCGATACAAAAAGGTCTAACAGCTGTCTTGATTATGCGAGCAGTTAGGGACGGGAAATTATCCTTGACAGATACGTTAGCCCGCTTTTATCCCTATATTCCTGGTGCTGCTAATATTACGATTCAGCAAATGCTGCAGATGGCTTCCGGACTCAAGCTTTCAGAAAATCCCCAAGGACTGGAAGACGTGCAGCAGATTCTCGACTGGGATGCTGCACATGCTGTCTTATCCGGAACCCAAGGAACATTCAAATACAGTCCCATCAACTACAATTTACTAGCAGGCATTTTGACAAAAGTAACAGGAAAAAGTTATGATATGCTGTTAACGGATTATTTTATCAATAAGAATGGGTTGAAACACTCTTTCTTATATAAAGTTTTTTTGCAGCAGGATCATCCTACGGTCAATTACAAAACGGATGGTGAAACAGATCCTTATGGGAACCCTAACGATATTTCCTCAGCTAACTTGGCAGCTGAGGTAGGAACTGGAAATCTCTATATGTCAGTTGGCGATTTGTATCGCTATTATGATTTATTATTGAATGGGAAACTGTTAGATAAAGCTTCGCTGGAGCAAATGTGGCAACCAGCCGCTGGCGGATTCTATGCAGCAGGTTTTTATGACAAAGGGACTTATTTCCGTGCTCATGGTGGTAAAGGAGGATTCGAATCGTTTGGGTTGTTTTCTAAAGATAATAAAACTAGTGTGATTCTGCTCTCTAATCGTGGACGTAAAAGCGACACGGAATTAATGAATCAACTGTATCATCCGCTTTCAAATATTGATGTCTCTTTTTAATCAAATTATATGAGGAAATCAATTATGATATATGCTTGATTTCCTTTGTCTAAATATTATAATTCTGTTGATAGGACTCATTTTTATGATATCGCAGATTTTATGTATCAATACTGCATCTTCGGCATAAAATATTAAAAAATTTTTGTTTATCTGTGTATTAACAATGAAACAATGTATGGTTCTTATTCAGAATTGATATGGAACAATCTATTAGCTATCACTAAGTAGTAAGTGATAACTAAAATACATACAAACCAAGATAGCGGTTTCATATTTAGATTTTATAGTGTTGCCAAAGCTGTGCTATATTGCTTATCCGATTAATTTTTAAATTAATACTTTGAGGTGGTTCTATTTACAGCCTTTTTTTTCACAAGTGATAGAAGAAGTCGTAGACTGCCAATCTTGTGGATTGTCATCAATTCTTGCTCCACAACCAGTATAATTACCTTCTTTTCTATGAATTTTTCCGTTTTCAGATTTCTTTGTGTCATTACCAACATATTTTATGTTTGCCATAATGCTTCCTCCTAATAATAGTATTTCTTTTTTTATTTTTGGCACTACTACTAAATCTTAAGTCTATTTTAATTCAAAAAAGTATAAAATGCTAATTATATTTGAAAAATGATGTATGAATAATTTCAGTTTACATAACATAGATTTTATACAAAGTTGTCTCTTTTAAAAAGCTATAAATCAATATAATTAAAAACATGTAAATGTTTATGTTAACTAAAAATCTCGATCTCTTAAGCAACATGATAGTTCGACCCCTACTCTTCCATCAAATGGCGCCCTATTATCAAACAAACTACAAGATTACCTGTACCAATGATGGTTTATATTTGAATCTTGAGGTTCTTTCACTATTTAATGGAATGGCAATATTGTTTTCTTGTAACTATGATTCTATTCATTTATATCTCCTCTTTCTTCAATTTCTATTTCAATCTTAGCTATCGTAAATATTTTTATAGATATTGTTTTTCAGAAAATACGAAACTCAAAATCCTTTTCATCTACTCCTCTTAAAAAAAAATATCTTGTTGGAATTTGAAGCTGATTACTTTTTTAAATTATTTTATAAATCTAGTCATCAGTTAAATAATTAATCATACTATATTTATATAGATATTTTCTTTTTTCAGCACATCGTTTAGTTAGGGGATTCAAAGGCCAGCAGAGTATACTCTGTTGGACACTCCTTTAAACAGATTTTTAAATCATTAATAGTGTCCATGTAGATTGTGCAAAAAGCTTTCTCGAATCATAAAAAATTCATAATGAGTTATTTTGAGTAAGAGTGTTCAGAAAATGACTAATTTCTGGACACTCTTTTTAGATACTGTAATTTATGTGTATCACTCTATTTTTGTGTTCATAAACTCGTAGCTAAATCATTGTTCAATTAAAATTTAGGTTTATGAGTATTAGGACAAATCTTGGATGTGGTCAAAAACTTAAGGGTTTATGAGCTCTCTTTGATTGCTATAACTATAAAAGAGTTCAAGATAGAATATTCTTTAACAGTTCTTCTATGCTAAATTAACCTATAGTGAGAGTACTAACTATGCTATTAATTCCTATTTACTTAGAAATTATGAGTAAACAACTTGACCTTATATAGATGGTTGTCTATATTACATATATAGACAACCATCTATATAAGGAGGGTCGAAGAATGAATTATGAATCTCTTTCATTAGTATTAAAATCTCTAGCGGATCCAAATCGTATGAAAATAGTAGATGTGCTTTCTTGCGGTAGTTTGTGTGCATGTGATTTACTTGAATATTTTGATTTTACGCAGCCTACACTTTCTCATCATATGAAAGTACTTGAAAAAGCGGGTGTCGTTTGTGTAAGTAAAAAAGGGCAATGGCACCATTATTCATTGAGGGAAGAATTTGTTGTAGAATTTATGGAATCTATTCAACAATTACTTGTAAATAATGAAGACAACTGTGTATGCAAAGTAAAAGAAGGATCTAAGTAGGAGGAAAGTAAAAATGAAATCAAAAGGTAAAGCTGAAGGGTTAGGCTTTTTTGAAAAGTATTTAACTCTATGGGTAATCTTGTGTATGATAATCGGAGTATTGATTGGACAGTTTGCTCCAGCTATTCCTGATACATTAAGTCAATTTGAGTATTTTCAGGTCTCAATTCCAACGGCTATTTTGATATGGTTGATGATTTATCCTATGATGTTAAAAATTGATTTTACCAGTATTGTTCGTGCTGCTAAAAAACCTAAGGGATTAGTTATCACGTGCGTTACTAATTGGCTTATTAAACCGTTTACGATGTATGGCATTTCAGCACTCTTTTTTTATGTGATTTTCCAACAATTGATTCCAATAGAACTAGCAAAAGAATACGTCGCTGGTGCAGTTATTCTAGGAGCAGCACCATGTACAGCGATGGTTTTTGTGTGGAGCTACCTAACAAAAGGTGACTCTGCCTATACTTTGGTTCAAGTCGCAATCAACGATTTAATTATCCTAGTATTATTTGCACCTATTGTTGCTTTCTTGTTAGGTGTTGATAATGTAAGTGTCCCCTTAGCTACTTTATTACTGTCTACTGTTCTTTTTGTAGTTGTTCCATTGTTTTTAGGCTTCATTACTCGAGTGTTGATCATAAAAAAAAGAGGTTTAACCTATTTTGAAAATGTCTTCTTGAAGAAATTTGATTCAGTGACGATTATTGGTTTATTACTAACTCTGATCATTATCTTCTCCTTCCAAGGTGAAAGAATCATTGCTAATCCATTGCATATTTTATTGATTGCAATTCCTTTAACGATTCAAACGATTTTAATATTTACAATTGCTTATAGTTGGGCAAGATTTTGGAAGTTGCCACATAATATTGCTTCTCCTGCTGGAATGATAGGAGCAAGTAACTTTTTTGAGTTGGCAGTAGCGGTATCAATATCACTTTTTGGATTACAGTCGGGAGCAACTTTAGCAACAGTCGTAGGCGTACTTGTGGAAGTGCCAGTTATGTTACTTTTAGTTAAGGTTTCTAATAAAACAAAAGACTGGTTCATAAATCCGGAATCTTTGAGTGAAATCAAGAACGTATAAAGGATAGGTGCGGAGAAATGAAAATCATCATTATTGGATCTGTCGCTGCTGGAACAAGTGTCGCTGCAAAAGCAAGAAGAAATACGGAAGATGCAGAGATTGTTTTGTATGATAAAGATATGGATGTGTCTTACGCAGTTTGTGGGATTCCATATGCAGTGGGGGGAGAAGTGGAAAACTTTGATGAACTGACGCCTCGTAATGCTGAATGGTTTAAAAAAAGGTACGACGTAGATATTCATACCTCTCATGAAATAACTCAGGTTGACTATGATAAAAAATTGGTGCACGGAATCAATCTAATTACAAAAAAATCATTTACCAATAATTTTGATGTTTTAGTGTTGGCCACAGGATCGGTTTATAATACCCCAGAAATATTTGTTAATAGACATTTTGAGAATGTTTTTCAGGTGAAAAATATTTCGAGTGGGAAAAGTATCAAGAAGTTTGTAGATGAAAACGAGCCAAAAAAAGCAGTTGTCATTGGTGCTGGATATATTGGTTTAGAAATGGCCGAGCAGTTACAGAGACTAGGTCTTGAGGTCTCGTTACTTCAACGAAGTAAATATCCCATGTCCCATTTAGACTGGGACATGTCTTCAAGAATCATTAATGAAATGAAAAGGAAAAACACTGCCTTTTTCCCTGAAGAAACCGTCAGAAAAGTTAACGGTGATGGTAGTCTGAAGTCTATTGAAACGGCTAAAGGAACTATCTTTTCGGCAGATATTTTTGTATTAGCTACCGGAGTAAAGCCGAACACCGCATTAGCAAAATCCATGGGAATTAAATTAGGAATTACCGGAGCTATAGAAGTAAACGATAAGTTAGAAACCAATTTTCCAAATGTTTATGCTGTAGGTGATGTTGCAGAAAGTTTTGATCGCATAACTAGGCGACCAATTTATCGACCTTTAGCTTCAACAGCCAATAAAATGGGAAGGATCGCAGGAGATGTTATTACAGGTGGCAATCTACGACACAAGGGAATCTTAGGAACTGGTATTTTACGATTCTTTGATTTAACAATTGCTCAAACTGGTCTCACAGAAAAAGATGCTTTAGCAAATAATATAGCTATTACTACTTTATATAATATTAAACCTAATAAGCCGGACTATATGAATGGTAAAGAAATGGTGATCAAAGCAATCGCAAATAAAGAAAATGGGAAGATACTTGGGGCTCAAATCATAGGTTATGATGGGGTAGATAAGCGGATCGATGTGCTTGCTACTGCTATTTCATTTGGCGCAGCTGCTGAAGATTTATTTCACTTGGATTTAGCATATGCTCCACCTTTTTCTACAACAAAAGATCCCATTCATTATACTGGGATGGCTTTGAACAACGATATAAATAATGATACCCCGTTAATGACCCCTATAGAGCTATTGAGAAGAATTGATAGCGGCGAGAAATTACAAATTATTGATACCAGATCAAGAAAACAGTTTGAAACTTCGAAAGTTGAGGGAGCAATTCACATACCTTTAGCTGAGTTAAGAGATCGATATGAGGAATTGGATAAAGAATGTGTGACAGTAACTTATTGTAATAAAGGCGTTACTGGAAATGCAGCACAAAATATTTTACTGAACAAAGGATTTAAACAAGTTTATAATTTATCCGGAGGAAATAAAAACTATCAAGAAGTTTGTGAAACGATACAAAAATTATGATAGAATTACAAATATTGGAATAATTAGGAAGAAACTTATTTTGAGGTTTGACGTAACATTTGTATTTTTTTCAAGCTTCATTTTTTTATATATTATGGACTACTAGAGGTGAAATTGAAGATGGTAGATTTAACTAAAATTGAATACCGAGTTTTGATTTCATTATATGAATGCGAGGGAGGGATAACAAAACGTAACTTTGTAAAAAAATACCCAGAATTTAAGCTGAATACAGCTTATTTAGTTATTGATCGGCTAGTAGACAAAGGGTACTTAGAAATGAATTACTCAAAAAAAACTGAATTATCAGAAAAATTGTTTAGTCCAATCAAATCAATAACTGACTTCTATTCTGATATGTTTGGTATTTGCGCAGTTGATCGTACGGTGAAAAAAGTAATACGTGAACTAACTGATTATAGTCAAACAAGTTTTATTCTAGATAAAATAAGAGAAACAAAAAGATATGCAAAATAAATTTATATAGTTGGAATGAAAAGGTAAAATCTCATACTTATAGTCTTGGTATACAGTAAAAAAGAAATGGAGAAATGTCTATGGGACTTTTACATTTGCTTTATGTAATATTGTATTCAATTATAGTAATTAGCTTACTTATTTCCTATGATTTATTTGTAAAAAATTTTAAGAAACTCCATTTACGATATTCTTTTAAAATAATTATTGGTTTAATATTATTTGTATCGCAAATGTATTTTATCATAACTTTTGAGAGTGTAAAATATTTTGTGTAAATAGAAAAAAGGAAGTCCCTTCTGTAGAATAGAGTTACCACAACACATTCACAGAAGAGAGGACTTCCCTATGAACGATTCTACTACAGAAATTCTAAAGACTCTAGCGAACAAAGGCGATTTGAATGAATTATTCCGTGTCCATTTGGAGAAAGCAGTCAATACGCTTCTCAAAACGGAGTTAACGGCTTTCCTAGATTACGAAAAGTATGATCGCATTGGTTTTAACACGGGTAATTCTCGTAACGGCTCCTATGACCGTACGGTCAAGACCGAGTATGGGGAACTTCATCTCCAGATTCCGCGCGACCGCAATGGCGAGTTCAAGCAACAGACTGTTCCTGCTTATAGACGGACGAATGACACGTTAGAGGAGACCGTCATTCACCTCTTCCGAAAAGGTATTACCATGTCGGAAATCGCAGACTTGATTGAGAAAATGTATGGGCATCACTACACGCCCCAAACCATGTCCAATATAACAAAATCATTTACAGAAGAGGTAACGGCGTTTAAAGGGCGGGAGCTTCATGACCGTTATGCTGCTATTTATATGGACGCAACGTATATTCCGTTAAAGCGGAAAACCGTCGCCAAGGAAGCTATTCATATCGCAGTTGGCATTCGCCCGGACGGATCAAAGGAAGTATTGAGCTATGCGATTGCACCGACTGAATCCATCACGATTTGGGAGGAAATTTTATTGGACCTTCAAGAGCACGGTTTGAAAAATGTCCTCCTGTTCATCACGGATGGCTTAAAGGGGATGGTAGGAGCGATTAGTCGGTTCTATCCCAAAGCTCGTTTTCAACATTGTTGTGTACACGTTTCCCGTAATATCAGTCACAAAGTGCGTGTCAATAATCGTAAGGAAGTCTGTGATGATTTTAAAATGGTGTATCAAGCCTCATCTAAAGAGGTGGCGTTGGAAGCACGTGGTGCTTTTGCGAAAAAATGGAAAACCAGCTATCCAAAAGTGGTTGAATCGATTCTTTCGAACGATCACTTGCTCACTTTCTATGATTTCCCCTTGGCCATACGCAAGAGTATTTATTCTACGAACTTGATTGAATCCTTTAATAAGCAAATCAAGAAATACAGCCACCGCAAGGAACAGTTCCAAAACGAAGAGTCGATGGAACGTTTCTTAGTCTCGTCTTTTGATACTTACAACCAAAAATTCCTAGGTCGCAGTCATAAAGGCTTTCAACAGGCCGAAGGCGAACTTGAACAAATGCTAAGCCAACTGATTGAGAATTAGAAACAATCTGCAGTAGGGAAGAATCATTTACACAAAATTATTGACGCTCCCTAACTTTTTCGATAAATAATGTGGGGTATGTTTATTATGAATATACATTACCTTTATTTATCTTATACTTTAACTCATTCAAAATGAAAAATTATTTTCTTTTATTGGCTCTAATGATGGTGTTTATCAGACTATCGTAATAAGTATTATTGATATCAAGACATTACTTAGTATTCTAGTTCTAAGTATACTGGCATTCACTTTTAGTTTCGTAATTAAAAAAAGCTTTTATAAATATAAAATACAGATACCGTTTTATATATTTTTTGTTTTAATTACTCTAATGATGGCTGGATTGAATTCTATGCTCTTTTTTGAATATAAACTTACTTTTTGGGAATATCTATCTTTGTTTATAGGGTCTATAATTATTTGTATTTCTTGGCAATACTATCTAAGTACTCAAAAATAATTCTTAAAAGATATAAATAGAAAACTTATTGGGAGAAACTACGATGAATTGACGAAAGTTAAAAATATTAGAAGCTTAAATCAAGACGTAGATAGTATGACAGAGGTTGAAAAGGAAAAGCTTATTTTTGTTATGATGGATTTAGATCATTTTAAAAGAATTAATGATCACTATGGACACATTACAGGAAATCGTGCTTTAATATTCTTTTCAAAAAAAATAACAACTTTTCTTAGTGAAGCACACCAAGATCAAGTAGAGGTTTATAGATATGGAGGCGAAGAATTTTTAGTTATTTTCAAAGACAGTACATTAAAGTCTGTTCAAAAGACTATATTAAGATTTCAGGCATTCTTATTAAAAAATAAGTTGAATATTGGAGGGGAAAGAAAGATTACGCTTTATTTTTCTGCTGGCATTTCTAAGTATGATTCTTCTTTAGATGTATATGAACTCATTAATCAGGCTGATCAAGCGCTGTATGCTGCAAAAAAAAGAGGTAGAAACACACTTGTTGTTTATTCTTGATTTATTATGCAATTAAACATGATTTTGGCTTGATCAAGATCTCTTGGACGGTTCATTAAAATAGTATTGTTTAACAAGGGCATTTTACTTGCTATATATAAATAATTGTTCTAAAATTTTCTAGTGTGTCTCATTAAAAGAGTAGCGGGGAAAGCAGATTGGGGAAGTCTTCTTTTTATATGTTGCTTTTATATTTATAGGTGAGTAAATCTACTGTAATGATAATATATTTATCATTTTTCAGAAGGTTTCATCAAAGGACGCAAAGAGAAAGTTCTATTTTTCTCTTTGCGTCCTTTTCTAAACTATTTATTGGAAAGTAAAGATCTAATAAACTGAAACCGGTCATTGATATAACAAATCATGCACATAACTTAATATTTCTCATGCTATTGGAGGGCTTATGGAAGAAAATAAATACATCGAGATTGTTAAAGTGTTCTCAAAACTTGGGTTCTTTGCTTTTGGTGGACCAGCTGCTCATATCGCTATGATGGAAGAAGAAGTCGTGGATAAAAGGCAATGGATGTCTAAGGAAGAGTTTCTAGATTTATTAGGATTTACTAACTTGATTCCTGGTCCAAACTCTACAGAGATGGCAATTATATTAGGTCATCGGCGTGCTGGAAAATGGGGATTATTTTTAGCAGGTATTTCATTTATTTTACCAGCAATGGTCATTGTAATGATTATAGGGCACTTTTATAAATTATATGGAGACCTTCCTAGAGTTCAAACAATTCTGGAGTATATAAAGCCTGTCATTGTAGCAATTATTGTAGCAGCTCTAATAAAGCTTTTTAAAACAGCTATAAAAGATATGTCTACATTTATTGTTTTTTGCCTGTCTCTGCTTTTGGTTGTTTTTGGTGCTTCGGAACTCACTGTGTTAATAGTTGCCGCAATACTCTTACTATTAATAAAAAAAGATTGGAATTTTAAAAATTATGTCATAGAGCCATTTAGTCTCTCAATTTTATTTTTAACTTTCCTGAAAATAGGTTTACTTTTATATGGTAGTGGCTATGTATTACTTGCGTTTATCCAATCAGAATTTGTTGATAAGTTACAAGTATTGACCCAAGTTCAAATGATAGATGCCATATCTGTAGGCGAATTTACTCCTGGGCCTGTATTTACTACAGCAACTTTTATTGGATATTTACTTTTCGGTATCCCAGGTGCTTTGGTAGCTACAGTAGGGATTTTTTTACCATCGTTTCTACTGGTTCTTATATTAGCACCACTATTTTCCAAGCTTAAACAATCCAATACATTTTCCAAAATGTTAATTGGTATAAATGCGGCAGCATTAGCATTGATGGCTAATGTTACCATCCAATTAGGACAAAATATATTTGTTGAATGGTATTTCATTTTAATTTTTTTTATTAGTCTATTAGGTATTCTTAAATACAAAATTAACTCTGCATTCTTCATTTTAGGGGGAATTCTATTAGGTCTATTTTTATGATTTAGATTAGATGATCTATTGATAAGAGTTTTGCATAAGAATGTTAGGGTATTTATGTATAAAAACAATAGATTTTTTTGTAGGTAAGGGGTAACATACTATTGTAAAGATATCTGATGTTGAATTGAAATTTATTTGATTACGTAATATGTATTTTTAAATAGCAGAAGTGGTTAGTTAATCTCTCTTTTCGCTGAGTTTTTTATTAAGGGAAGGACGTGATTTTCCTGAAAGTTGAGAAAGAAGAATTTAAACGAGTTATTAATGACGCGTCTCACTTAGAATATAATTATATTCATCGGGATTTAGAAAAGATTACTGATCCTAACTTGAAGGACGAAGAAGTAGAGTATTTGATTGTAAATCAGATACATCACAGACTTTTAAAAAGTTCACACAGATCGTTATTTGGAAATAAAATAATAATAAAAAGTATTGATGAAAAAGATTACAAGTTATTAAGATATTATGTGGAAGCATTATCGGAAAACCACTATAGAATAAAATAATATTCCTTAAAGTCTTAGGTTTCGAAAAGTTAATTATTACTTATGTGAATGGTTTTTAAATAAATGATTGCTTGATAAAAAATGATTATGAATTCTACAATATTGATTTTAACGGATCAGAAATTATAGGATTTTGCTCTATTTTAAAATCGAGCTGAAGCTGGATCTAAGAATAGGAGACAATAAATAGATGTACTGCTTTATTAACATAAAAAAAGCAATTTTTAATCTGTGATGATTGGCTTGCTAGTTTGTGATATTTTTTAGTTAAAAGTTACTTGCATTTGCTATGTCTAACTGTAGGTAATACCATTTTGGAGGGATGATATGGAAGAAAGTGAGAGTTTTGAACAGCACTGGCTATTGTCATCTAGTATCCAACGTGTAAAATATCTGAAACTTCTTTCCGCCTATCCAAAAACTACTTGGACGGAGGAGGAAAAGAAGGTATTTCTCTGGTTGTGTCAGATGGATATCGATACACTTGAAACAATGGAGATCATTTTTAGCAAATTAGCACACAAAAAATGAATAAGACAGCTACTCATTCTTACAAGTAGCTGCCTTTAATATGAAAAGAGCTTGGCCATTAGAGAGTTTCACTCCTTATGCTAGTTTTTCTAATTCATGTACTGCATTTTCGATTGTAGTACCGGTTGCCACTTTGGTTTCATCATTTTTAGAAAAAACAATAAACAAGTTTAAGTTAGTGTCCAAAGTAACACGATAATCAATTGTTTTGTTAGTGAATGTCATAATACATTCTCCTCTCTCAAATAGTGACGAAAGGTAACGATAACGTTCATAGCGAAATTCTATATAGATAGTATAGCACATTAAAAATAAAATAGTGTATAGTGAGTGATAAGTTTATAAAAAAATAATATTTTTATGTAAAGTTGCAACTAAAGAGTTTGTGTGGTATACTACTTGTAGTGATAAACTTTGAAACGTATTAAGAGTGCTATACATAAATTTATACTCTCCTTTTGCTTATCAAACAATTATTGCAACAAAACGCATTCGTAATGATGCACAAGGAGGAAATAGTATGAATAAAGGTACAGTAAAATGGTTTAATTCAGATAAAGGTTTTGGGTTCATTACAGGAGAAGATGGTCAAGATGTCTTTGCTCATTTTTCAGCGATTCAAGCGGATGGATTTAAATCTTTAGATGAAGGTCAAGCAGTTACTTTTGATACTGAAGAAGGTCAACGCGGTTTGCAAGCTGCTAATATCTATAAAGCATAAAAGTGCCTTTTAACCCGTCTCAACATGTGTGAGGCGGTTTTTTCATACTTCAAAGGAGGGGTAAGAATGAGTTTTTCACAATGGAAACCACAACAACTTTCAATAGAAGGCCAAGCTTTTCATATAGATCAACAGGTCATATTTCGATATAGAAAAAAACAAGCAGCTGGAACAATTATAAAGCTACTCAGCAATTCGGCAGTTGTAACCCTTTCAAATTCAGAAGTGACGAATACTACGGAAAGAACAGTTATAAATTATAAAAATTTAATGAGTAACTGAAATCAATGAAGAATAGATTGAGTTTTTTAATCACGTACTATGTATATGTAAACTGGATAGACGATTGGTTTGAGTGGAGGAATAAAATGCAAAAAGAAGCTATTCATCAGTTAATCGTAAAATTGACACTTAACAAAAATTGGCTTAATGACCCAATGATTGTTAATGAAGTGAAATATCTAGGAGATCAACTTTCTTGTACACGACGTTCTCCGATTAATTATAATCAGATTCAGGGAATCAATGTTTATTATCTGGATGGTTCTGAAAAAATGTATACTTCTTTAAAAAGTTGCTGTGAAGGAGAAAAACTCTTCAAAGGAACCATCCAGAAATATATTTTATCTGATTCACCCATAGCAGATGGCAGATATTTCTGTGTCATTCGCTAATCTATAAACTTCTAAATCCGCCACCATAAGTTTAGCGATAAATATTTCTTTTTATTAAGCAGATTAAGGATGAACATTTAGTTCATTAGATACAGATATACAAAAAAACTAGTTATGATCAGCTAGTTAAATTATTTATACATAAGAGAGTTACATCTAGATTTAGCTTCCTCTAAAGTAGAAAATTTTTCGATATCAATATCGTAAATAAATAATTTGAGTTGAATATTGCGCAACTCTTTCAAATTTAGCACAGCAAATGACGTGATCAAAGGTGGTCTCGATTGAAAATCATACAAATTTGTTTTTGCTTTTGATGAATATAAACGGTAGTCCGAACTAAAAACTTCCACTGGATAAAAATTAGTATTCATATTTGAACACCTACTTTCATGGTACTTATCCAGTATAGCACTTAAAAGAAGTCAAAAGTAAAAATAGAAAAAACGTAAGGGATTCCTAAGCATTGCTTCTACATCGTAATTACTTGCAAAAAAGAAATATATAGCGTAGGCTGATTAAGCAACATGCATTAATCTAAGAAGAGTACCGGCACAGAAAACTTGGGGAAGTTTTTCTGGACTGCGCCGAATACTCTTCGTTTTTTTATTTTAACATTATTCTTACTTAATAAACATTAGAATATGAGAAGTTGCATTTAACTGATTTTATCTATTGCTTAATATTTTAATAGTCTACGGAATGTGAGGAGGTATTTAGTGTAGTATTAGCATAGAGACAAGAGGCTTCTGGTTTCTCTAGAGTTAACTCCATGGTTTATTATAAATAAGAAGAATGAGGAGGAGATTCGATGAATATAAAAAAGCAGCTGAAATGTTTGATTTAAGTGTGGATACACTAAGCTATTATGAGCGTGTTGGCGAGATACCACCCGTTCACCGCCACGAGAGCGGCTACCGAGATTATACTACCAATGATTTAAATTGGATTTATCTAGCAAAAAACTTACGAAATGCTGGATTGTCGATTGAATCTTTAATTGATTTTGCTCAACTAGCTCAATCACGTGAAGCACAAAATGATGCTATATAGATAGAAGGAAAAATTTGGGAGGTTATCATTCTGGATGAAAAATAAGCGTAGCTATTAAAGAATTTTACATTTAACTGCTGAAAAGGGATGGTAAGATTCTCCAAAAATTGTCAATGAGGTTCAAACGATAGAAACAACTATTTTAGACGGACGCGCTTCGCCCATGAACTATTAGGAGTCAAACGGAATAAGAGTTACTGAATCATAAGAACAATGTCAGAAACTATGCAACGATCAGTGGCTGCGTAGCTAACGAACTACCGTGTCGAGTAATTATTACAAAACTTATTAAGAATAAAAGTAAAGCAAACGACGGTAGAATCTTCACTACCTTCAAATTTTTTCATATTTTTTTATTATGATATACTTAAATTTGTATATTTAGAGTTGCGCTGCCCGTTATTGAAGTTTCAGGCAGTGCTCTTTCCAATACCTGTCTTCATTGATTTCCTTGAAATTACATGTTAAAATATACATGCAAATGAATTATTGGACATGAAAACACCACGAAACCCCAGAGAGGTCGGATTCTCTGGGGTTTCATTTTGTGGGCTGATGTCGCCTTCGTTGCTTTACTTCTTGTCTCGATTATTCAGCCAATACTCGAAGAGGGCTACTAGTAAGCCGACAAGAAGGGGGCAAATGAAGAATTGAATCATGAAAACACCTCCCTCCAGTCGCAAGACTGTCGGATAGGCGACTACTAATTTTAACATATTAAAAGTTCGTGCACTAGATTGATTACTAGTAAGTGATCCCACGCAAGTGTCACAATAGGTCAATTTTAATTATGTTCATTATTTTTAAGAATACATAATTATTTTAGTTTACATAAGATATATTATACAAAGTTATCGGTGATAAATAGCTTTAAATCAGCATGATTATTGTGTTGATTATATTTATGTCAACTAATTTCTCGTTATCATAAATATAATCAACTTAGCTAGATGAATTTTACTTGATTGGCTATCTTGATAACAAAGCTATTCATAATTACGTGATTTAAAAAAGAAATCATACAATTAGTTGATCCATTTCTTTTTTTATTCGGTAAACTGTTTGCCTAGTCACATTATAGTCTTTTGCAATCTTTGAGATAGCAACTCCATTCTCCAGATCCTGAACGATGCTTTTATAAACAAGGCGTCGCTGAGGATCTTTTGTTTCTGCACTGTATAACTTAGGACGACCTTTATAGACGCCGTTTGCTTTAGCAATCTTAATTCCTTGTGCCTGGCGTCGTTTAGATTCAGTACGCTCTTGTTCGGCAATCATGGCTAAGATTTGAATGATTAAGTCTTTGATGAATTTATCCAGGAGAGGATTTCCGATTGCTTCAGCCATGATTGGTAAACTGGTGATAATAAGTCGCACATTCTTCTTCTTTAGATAATTAACTGAATCGATAATTTCGTCATAATTTCGTCCAAGTCGATCAATGGCTTCTACAATAAAAATATCTTGCTCTCTGACAAAATCTAAAGCTTCCTGAAAAATTGGCCGATGACTGATAGTTGCTCCAGATTGCTTTTCTATAAAAATTTTTTCAGCGCCAAACTTTTCCATTTCTTCAATTTGGCGTTGTTCATTTTGATCGATGGATGAAACTCGAATATAAGCAATTTTCAAATTTATTTCCTACTTTTCTTAAGCATTTAAAATACACCCTAATCATACGTCAGAACGCTAGATTTTTCAACATAATATCAATGTGTATTTAGGGTACGCTTTAAATATACAATTTGATTTAGAATGATAAAAGCGGTTCTGTTGCAAAGTTTTAAATAAAGAATAAAATCCCTTATGGTATCTATGATTTAAGCTGGGATTCCCAATAATACCTTGATTTCAGTACAGACCGAAAACCCGAAGAGAGTACCTTCTTTTCGGGTTTTCTTATATAATCCTAGAATGGCTTCCATGCCTTTAATCGTGGTAGAGGCAGTGCGTAAACTTCGATAGAATTTATTGCGTCTCTTTACTGGACGATGGTCTTGTTCAATCAAATTATTCAGGTATTTAATGGTACGATGTTCTGTCCCTTGATAAAAGCCGTATTCTTTTAGTTTCTTAAAGGCACTTGTAATAGAGGGGGCTTTATCTGTGACTACAACCTTCGGTTCATCAAACTGCTTCACTAACCGCTTAAGAAAAGCATAGGCTGCTTGTGTGTCCCGTTTTTTACGTAACCAAATATCCAAGGTTAAACCATCTGCATCGATGGCTCGATACAAATAATGCCATTTTCCTTTAATTTTGATGTACGTTTCATCCATTTTCCATGAATAAAAGGATTTTTTATTTTTCTTTTTCCAAATTTGATAGAGTAGTTTGCCATATTCTTGCACCCAACGATAAATCGTCGTATGAGAAACGTTAATGCCACGATCATATAAGATTTCTTGAACTTCACGATAGCTAAGGTTATAACGAAGATAGTAGCCCACGGCTACAATAATCACATCCTGCTGAAATTGCTTTCCTTTAAAATGATTCATCGTCATTCCTCCTGCTATCTTTTTCTATTATTCTACCTTATTTGATAGTAGATTTAAAACTTTGCAACAGAACCCTAAATAGTATAGAACCATATTTTCGTTACAAGGTTAAGAATGACGACTATAGTTTTTCATCTACTAATTTTGTTTTATTGCTCTCCATGACTTTAAAAAATGGATAGTAGATGAAGATGCTGATGACGATCAACAGTAGGCAAAAGAGAATATTGCGCCAGTCCATACTTGAAAGATAAGCTTGTGCAAAAAAAGGTGTGAAGGAAGGATCGACGATAAATCCAATCCCAATCCATCCTAGTTGCTGAGCAAAGTAGGTCAGCAATAATGAAATGATGGGCGTAATCAAAAATGGAATTGCCAAAATAGGGTTAAAAACGATAGGTAATCCGAAAATCACTGGTTCGTTGATGGAACAGATTCCAGGAACCAATGACAATTTTCCAATTGTGCGATATTCGGGTACTTTGCTTCGCATCATCAATAAAACCAAACCCAAAGTACCACCGGCTCCACCAAGTACAGAAATACGGAACATTTGTAAGTTCATTAAGTGTGTCATGGTCTCACCATTTGCCAGTTGTTCAGCATTCAAACCAGTTTGAGCCATTCCCAATGTAAAGACGATAGGGAAAATAATTGACGAGCCATTGATACCAAATAGCCATAGGATGTTACCCAAAGTCACGATCAATAAGAAACCACCTAGACTGCCAGCGATGTTCGTTGCTGGAGTCAGGACTTCCATCACTGCTTCAGGGAAGATTTTGTTTGTTGCTGCCAAGAAAATCAGATTGATGCCATAAAAGATGAATATATTTGTCAGCAGTGGAACGAGCATATTGATAAAGGTTGCTACCATGGGTGGAACTGTATCTGGGAGTTTCAACTTAATATTTTTTACTTCAAATAGTCGGTTGATTTCCACTACTAGCAAGCCGATGATAATTGCGACGAACAATCCGTTTGTCCCAAGGAAATTAAGATTGATGGCACCTTCTTCCACTGGTGTACAAACCATTAGATAAATGACAGATGCAACCATGCCATTCATGGAAGGATTAATTTTGTATTCATTGGCAAGGGAAAATGCAATGCCAAAAACACTAATGAATCCGATGATTCCCATTGTCAAATTATAAGGGGCTGTGATGAGATCATAATTTGCTACGGCAAAATCTTTCCAGCTGGCCATAAATTTCATGAAAATATTAGCTGTATCTGGATTGTATTGATCAATATTGATGGGTGGATTTGCAAAAATCAGAAAAAAAGAACCGATAACAATAAAGGGTAGGCCAAACATCATACCGCTGGATATAGCTTTTAGGTGGCGCTGATTACCTATCTTGGCTGCGATGGGGCTAAGTATGTCATTCAGTTTCATGATAAACGCAGAATTTTCCATATAACTTCCTCCTATACTTGCCAAGGATTAAATGAAAACGTACTTGGCACGACGTGATCTGGATCATAGGTCTCGATGATTTTTTCGTATTGTTCCTTGTAGTCATTATCAACTTTTGCTTGGGGGATCACTTTACTTGCTTCATGCAAAAAGTGTTCTGAACCACGCCCCATTGCCTGTCCCCGAACAGTATGTTTATCCAACGCAATATCAGGAATTTCTGGAATATATCCCATAGCGAAACTCTTGATAACAATGTTCTTAAGTAAATCCGATGAACGATCTTTTTCAGATTGGCATAGGTAACGAATCGCGTGGAAAAAATACATCGCACGATCGGATTCATTGTATTGGAATTCTTTGCGCATGGCGTTTAAGTTATTGATCATGATGGCGGCCATAGGATTGCCCATGCCCACATCCTCAACACTGATCGCCAATAGCCTTCTCCAGAGTTTCTCTTCAAATTGTGGTGAGGTGATATACATTTCATAAGCAAATTCACATGCTTCTTTTTCTTTGCCTCGACGAATCGATTTCTGTAATGCTGAGATAGCTTCATCTCCACGTAAGCCGTTACGGGTAGTCATTTTTGACCACGGATCTTGAATAAATTTCG
Organism: Enterococcus sp. DIV1279b; assembly: GCF_050531515.1. Taxonomy (NCBI): domain Bacteria; kingdom Bacillati; phylum Bacillota; class Bacilli; order Lactobacillales; family Enterococcaceae; genus Enterococcus; species Enterococcus sp. DIV1279b. The sequence continues at coordinate 779,044 of NZ_CP172891.1, forward strand.
TTTCTGTCATGATATAATACTCCTATTAGATAAAATTTGAGGTGAATCTTATGGATGTTGAAATGCTTATAGATAAATACCAACTGAATGACTCAGAAGCTGAAGTCTTACGATTTATGAAAAAAAATCGTCAGTCTTTAAAAAATATTGGGATTCGTGACGTTGCCAAAGCATCGTATGTTTCTACTGCAACGATTATCAATATGGCGAAGAAAATTGGATATTCCGGTTATAGTGAGTTGGTATTTGCTCTAGGAAACAGCCAATCTGACATTACGATGCCAAGCACATTCTCCAATGAGGAGAAGGAAGCATTCATACATTTAATGTCTGCGTATCGCGATAAACGGATTATGATTCTTGGCTCAGGTTTTTCGCAAAATCTAGCCAATTATTTTTCGGAATCTCTTAATCTATATGGATTTCGTGCGACGGCCAATAGTCATTTAGAATTTCTTAGACGGCAAGTGCAACAAGATATTCTGCTTTTTATTATTTCCAATTCTGGTGATACAGTTCGATTAGCCGAATTAGCTAAAATTGCGAACGATCACTTTATCGATGTGATCGCATTTGTTGGGCAAAAAAATTCAAAAATCGGTACGCTGGCAACATTAACCATTAGCACGGAAACCTATATTCCACAAAAAATATCTGATTACCAACCAAATCTTTTCTTTGGCACGACACTGAATCAATTTGAGCTTTTGTTGAGCGCGGCGCTGAAGGCTATTTATAAATAGAAGAACGCTGTGGCCACTGTTTCTTCAAAATCTAGTATAAAGAATCTTCTTTAGAATGTAAGTGTTTTCTGTGTGTTCTGAACATGTTTAGGAATTTCCAAACTTGTTTAGAAAACTTTCTCATTCCCTCCGCTGTAGAATTGAACTCACATAAAAAACATCTAAACCAAAATATCTACAAGCTTGGAAAGGATAATAGGTTGTTATTAAAAATAATTTTTATTCCTGAATAATTCATAGCTTTAATTCTTTGACAAATCATATTCTTATAAATTAGACAAGAGAAAATAAATATTCCATATCTACTTTATTGGATCCATAACATGACTAAATTCTGAATACTTTTTAAAGCTTATCATTTGGTAAAACTGAATATAAGTTAATTTTATAGACTGAAAATTTTGAATTTTCAGAATAGAATAACTTAAAAGTACTGACAAAATTTTTTAAAGGGACAATATTAATGTTCTGAGATAATCAAATCTTACCGAAAATATCAAAACCCTAATGTGACACAATCAGATTATGTCACATTCGCTAAAATCGCTCCATCCTTAGAGGCTCTAAGAGGAAATCACTTTTCTTTTAGGGCCTTGTCATTTTAATATTTAAATGGCGCATAGTTTGCTTCATAACTAGCGTTCAAAAAAACTAAAAATGTATCATAAAAAGAAGGCACGCTTATAAACATGCCTTCTTTTATTTGTTGTGTTATTTAACTTTCATCAATCGTAATCCGTTTAATGTTACTAAAAGCGTTGCTCCCATATCTGCTACAATAGCAATCCATAGTGTTAGCCAACCTGGTATGACTAGTAGTAGAGCTAATAGTTTTATACCTAATGAGAAGGTGATATTTTGCTTAATTACTTTTAGAGTTTGGCGGCTAAGTCTAACAATGAATGGTAATTTTTGTAAATCGTCGCCCATTAGAGCAACATCAGCAGTTTCGAGAGCCGTATCTGTTCCTGCACCGCCCATTGCAATACCAACCGTCGATGCAGCTAATGCTGGTGCATCATTAATGCCGTCGCCCACCATTGCTACTTTATTATAAGTTGTCCGCAACGCTTTAATCGAATCTAATTTTTCTTGAGGCATTAGATCTCCTTTTATTTCAGTCACACCTAATTGCTTACCAATAGATTCAGCGGTTTTAGTATTATCACCAGTAAGCATAATAGTGTGTTCAATTGACAACTTGTGGAGTTCAGAAATAACGGCAGCACTTGAATCTCTTACTTCATCCGCGACAGCAATTACTCCTAAAATTTGTTCGTCAGTACCGAAATACATGGCGGTTTTCCCTTGTTCTTGAAATTGTCTGTATTGTACTTTGACCGCTGTTTCTTCGATTACTGATGCAGAAAACAGTTTAGGGCTTCCAATATAGTAACGTATGTTTTGATGTATACCTGTAAGTCCTTTACCTGTGATAGATTGGAAATCCTCGATTTGTATTGACTTGTAATCCACATTAGTTTTATCCGCTTCGTTTAAAATAGCAGAAGCTAATGGGTGTTGAGAAAGAGATTCCAACGATGAAATAATCGATAGATAATTTATATCAGTTTCAGAACTGGTTGCAATGAAATCCGTTACGACAGGCTTTCCTTTTGTTAAGGTTCCAGTCTTATCGAAAGCAATTGCTCTCAAATGACCAATTTCTTCCAGATAGACTCCGCCTTTTACTAAAACACCATTTTTTGCTGCATTACCAATAGCCGAAACAATTGAAACAGGTGTTGAGATCACTAATGAACAAGGACATCCGACAACTAAAATGGATAACCCTTGGTAAAGCCATTTATTCCAGTCACCACCAAAGAATAGCGGAGGAACAACCACTATCAAAAGGGCCATAATAATTATGAATGGCGTATAGTATTTTGCAAATTTATCTACAAAGGCTTGTGCAGGAGCTCGTTCTCCTTGCGCTTCTTCAACTAAGTGAATGATTTTGGCAATCGTTGTATCCGTTACTTTTTTTGTTACTTTGACTTCAAGAACACCTTCTTCATTTAGTGTTCCTGCAAACACTTCATCATCTAACTGTTTTTCAACAGGAACCGATTCTCCTGTTATTGCTGCTTGATTTACTGAAGAATGACCGTTGATAACAAGCCCATCCATGGCTATTTTTTGTCCGGGTTTAATGATCATAATATCGTCGATATCGATTTTATCGACACTGACTAATTGCTCTACATTGTTTCTCCTGATAAGAGCTTCTTTGGGAGCTATATCCATAAGAGAACGAATCGACTGTCTTGCTTTATCCATTGAAAATCGTTCCAAAGCTTCGCTAATAGCAAATAGTATTACTACAATAGAACCTTCGGCCCATTCTCCAATAAATGCGGCCCCAATAATTGCAATAGTCATTAAAGATTCCATGGAGAAGTCCAATTTGATCAAATCAGAGAACCCTTCTTTAAATAAATCAAATCCACCAATTATTATTGCCAATATATAAAGAGCTTTCGTTAATAAATGATCTTCGCCCAATGATAGTTGGGAAATCACAGCAACAAGTATAAAACCAAGAGAGATGATTAAAGCGATATTCCGTTTAATAAAAGACTCTTTTGATCTAACTTGTTCATCATTTTCTTGATCATCACGAATGATAAGATTTTCGAAGGCTCCCGCTTCTTCGAGTTCTTCAATTGTTGTTTGGCCTTCTACTGAAATCTTACTTGCACCAAAGTTTACTGTTGCACTCGTAACTCCTGGCAACTGTTTTACATTTTTTTCAAATTTACCTGCACAATTTGTACAGCTTAATCCTTCTATTCGATAGGTTTTTTCGGTCATTTTCTCACTCATGCTAGCACCTCTTCTTTAAAATTTACGCCAAGCTCCATAAGATTTAAGATTTTGATATTTTTAATAAAATAGTAGACTAACTTACCATCCTTGTGACTATCAACTACTCCCAATTTTTTTAAGGAGTTCAGATGGTGTGAAGTTGTTGCGACCGAAGCATCAATGATATTAGCAATATCACAAACACATAGCTCATCTTCATGGACTAAAGCATGTACAATTTTAAGTCGATTTTCATCTGACAATATTTTAAAGAAACCACTTACTGACGGAGTATCAAAGTTTGCTAGTTTAGATTTAGCACGATTAACTTTGTCTTCATGAATACAAGTTATTTCACAAATTTCATTATTCATACGATCATTCCTTTACATTCAAATGTTTGTTTGAATGTATTGTATCAGAACATCCATCTATATTCAAGTGAATGTTTGAATGTTCATAAAATGACTAATTTCTGGACACTCTTTTTAGATACAACGATTGATGTATATTGCTCTATTTTTATGTTCATAAACTCGTAACTAAATCATTGTTCAATTAATATTTAAATTTATGAGTATTAGGACAAATCTTGGATGTGGTCAGAAACTTAAAAGTTTTTGATCCTTTGTTTATTTCCTTAATTCATAGATCATTCATTGGCTCACTTAATTATGTTCAATAAGATATTGATTTCGATCATTATAGTGTTCTTATCTGTATGCTTTTGGTGATCAGACTGATAGATATATCAAAGGTTTTAAATGAAAAATAAACAATAAAAGAGCTGCCGACAGAAATCAAGTAATCGCATTGATTTTCAAACTAATGAATAGATTAGTGGTATAATAACGTTGTTTATAAATATATTTTCATGGAAAAATTATATGACCTTAGACGCAGCAATATTCCTTATTCTAAATTAATTTAAATATTTGGAGGATAGAATGACTGAATTGAGTATTTTTATGCTTAAGAATAAAAAAAGTAGTAGCATAAACAGTTTTATAGACGAAAAATACCTCAGATATTCTTCTGAGGATCTATTCGAAAATGCAGAAGATATCAATGAGTTTAATTTAGCTATATTTCCTTTAGATGATCAGTTGAGAAGAAATCATAATGTAACCGGGAAAATATTTATACTGCAAGAGAAACAAGCAGAAGTAAGGTGGTTAGAGAGCGTCAATTTATTTTCTGAAAGGCAGATAGATTTTACTACGCCTAATATACTTAATAAACCATTAATTATTATTAAAAGTACCAGCAGTAGTATCTATGCTATTTCATATTCTTATGGATATACTCTATTAAATAGAGAACATGTAGTACCTGATTTTGGATTAAATATCGCTAGAAAAGAACTAAAGTTACATACTATAAAGCGTGTAAAGAACACGAACTTCTCAGACACACTATATGTGAGTAATTTTTCTAGCAATAATAAGATTAATTTAAATGAAATTTCCACTTCACAATCCACTCCCAATATAGTTGATGAAATCTTTGGGGAAATGACAATTAGTTTTACAGATGGAAATAATAATATAAAAGCATTAAATATATTTGCGAGTAGTAAAGATTCAATTAAGATTAATGGTAATTTTTCTATAGAAGACGATCTCGTTCCAATTTTAAAACAATTAGGTAATACATACAGACAAAGGAGATCAAAAAGAACGTTTTTGGATAAAGAGATCCTAGCAGTATCACCTAGAAAGAAAGAGTATCTTAATAAGAATCTTGATGATTATCTATCCAAGTTGATGGTCACTTTCAAAAATAATAGCAATGAATTTAAAGTAAATGATCTAGATAAATTATTTATAGATATACCCTTAAATAAAGTGAAGTTTAAAATTGAAGATTTAGAATTTAGAGTTCACAGTATTTTTAGGCCAGATGAGTATTTCAATTTTTTCGCTAATACTCAGGAAGAAATATTTTCTAAAATATTTTCATTTTTTTTAAAATACAACGTTCAAGAATTTGCTGATAAACTAAAATCTATAAAAGTATCTATAAAGAATCGGAAATCCGATTCATCGAAAGACACATCTATTGGAAATCTATTTTCCTGTCTATATCTGGAGTTAGATCATGATTCTGATAAATATATTTTGTATCAAGGAGATTGGCTTAGTGTAAATAAGAACGTTTGGCGTGAAACTAGAGATTTTGTTAATAGTCTATCTTCCGAGGCTCATGGTATAGACTTTAATGAGTTTAATAATGAGGATGCTAATGAAGGTGATTACAACATCAAGATTTCCAAACTAGATTCAAATAAGGGGTTGATATGCCTTGATAAAGAAAATTTCGGAAACCAAAATCTGGATGGTGGATTTGGCTTATACGAAATAAATGGGAGGAGTCAAATCGAACCATGTGATATTCTCAAAGTAAATGAAGATAGCGCATTTTTTTGTCATGTAAAAAGAGGAACAGCGACTTCAGGACTCTCACACTTGTTATCACAGGCGAGAGCCTCGTGCATCTTATTGAAAAAATCGGAAGACTTTGTAAATCATATTAATTCAGCAATAAAAACTGAATCGTCTGAGTCAGGAGCAATTTTTCTAAATGAAACAAACCTTAAACGTTCCAAAATAATTCTAGGAATTATTATTCCAGAAAAAAAAGTTCATTTTAAAAACTCAAAAGTATTTCCTGTCCTTTTTTCTCTAAACTTGGTAGCGTTAGTGAATGCATTATCCTTAGAAGGATTTGAGGTATCTTTGGTTAAAATACCTGATAAAAAGGGGAAAAAAAAGAAAACTTAGAATTTAGATATTTAAAAACCAATGAGACACAAGCTGGTTGTGTCTCATTGGTTGAACAGGCGCTATCCATTGTGGCTCTAAGAGAAATGCACATTTCTTTTTGAGCCTTTTTCTTTCACTCGTTTTAAATAAGACATATTAGATGTTATAATGGGATTAAGTCTTATTAGAAGGAAGAGAGAAAATGAAGACAGTTGAACCTATTCGAGACAAAAAAAAGATCGATGCCATGAAAGCAATTTTGGCTTCAGGAAAATATGGCCAACGAAATTTGGTTCTTTTTTCAATCGGGATCAATACGGCGTATCGAATTTCTGATTTGCGTCAATTAAAACTGGCCGATGTGTTAGAAATTACTCGTGGCCGAGTAGTGGTAAAAGATCGACTATCAATGAAGGAACAAAAAACGGCGAAACACAATTCGGTGTACATTTCCAATAAATTGCGAAAAACGATTTTAGAATATGTGCAGCAAGAATTTCCGGAGCAGCTCCTTCAGCAGGAATTTGATCACTACTTGTTTCCAAGTCGCAAAGGAACAAACGAACCGCTCAATCGCCAAAGTCTTTGGCGAATCATTCATGATGCTGGAACTGCAATCGGGTTAAAAGATATTGGGCCGCATTCGATGCGAAAAACGTTTGGCTACTTTCTCTACAAGCAAGGAACCAAAACAGAAATCATTCAATCGCTGCTTAACCATTCCTCCCAGCGTGAAACGTTACGTTACATAGGGATCACGCAAGAAGATAAAGATACCGCAGTGAAAAGTTTAGATCTATAATTCGAGTTAACAATGGAAAGTGGAGGAATGTAATGGAATTTTTGAAAAAAAATAAAAAATTTGTAGCGTGGGCTTTGTTGGTTACACTTGTCCTAATCCCTTTATTTATTCAAGTACTTATTAATTGGGACACCATGAATAATGGATCAGATGATGGATGGTTAGGTTTTTGGGGTGGATATCTTGGATCTATTATTGGAGTCGTAGGAGCCTTAATCGTGATTCAAATCCAGTTGTCCAATGATAAGGAGCGTTTTGACAAGGAGACAAAAGCTAAAAATAAAGAGTTAGCAGAAGATAAGAAGCGCTTTGAATTACAAATTTTAGCTAGAGATAAAGAGCTAGAAGAAGAGAGAAAGGCTAGAAAATCAGAGCAAGTAGATAATACCTTCTTTAACTTGTTATTGCTTTTTAATGATCAAAAGAACACACTCTTGAAAGATAATAACCATTTTGAAGAATTAAGAGAAAGTATTTTTGATAATAGTGTTTTGGAATTAAGAAGAATGGGAATCGATAAATTATATGAGTCTAGTGATGAGTTAATTTCAATTTTGGAGAACATGATCAAAGAATTCGATATTGATTTTAATTCCAGAAAAACACAATATTCTCAGAATGTTCTAGATTGTTTAAGTGCTATCAGGAAAGATTACATAAACCAGACAGCATATCTTCATAAATTTCATGTAGGTGAGGAAGACTATGAAAGTATCCAACCAGAAATCGATATGGTACAAGTAGTTTTTATGATTGAGGATGATTTAATTCAAAATATTAAAAATAAAAGGTTTGCAGAAAGACCACAAACGCTTAATTACAATTTAAATAAGCTAATTAATGAATTACAAGCTGTTTCTAGAGTCGATTTCCTTGATTCAAAATCAAAAAAGAATTTGGAAAAATTTATAGGAAAACTATTGCCTTACACGGATACTAGCAATTTGAATTTATTAGAATTACCATATAAAAAAGTTGCTATTGAAAACTCTATCAATGGATATTACGCTTCGATTGACTCCTTCTTTTCTATGATTTTAAGAATTTTAAGCTATATCCATGCAAATGTAGATGAAGAAGAAAATGTAGGATTAAAAAGAGATTACATCAGTTTCTTACGAGCAAATATCAGTGAGATACAGTTAGTTATTCTGTATTATTTTGCCTATTATGCCGATAGAGGTGCTACTTTGAATAATGAACTATTAGAGACGTCATTTTTTGGTGAACAGGATGAATTGAGCAGTTTTGATAAGGCGTATTTTTTCCAAAAAGAGTCGCTTATATGGGGGGAAGAAGATTTAAAAAACATGCAGAAATTTTGCGTAAAAATTCTATAGTAATTGTGGAATAGAGCATATTAAGAACAAAAAATACGCACCAATTCGTTGAACTGTTATCAATTTTTGAGGAAAGGAAAAGTGGAGATAGAATGGATGATAAAGATGATTTTATGAAAAGTGAACTAACGTTTATAGATTTAATTGATACTTCAGAAGCTGAAAAAAAATTCTTAGAATTACTTGAACAGAAAAAAACATATTTTTTAAATGGTCCATGGGGTTCCGGAAAAACAACCTTTCTAGAAAATGTAGAAAAAATTGAAAGAAAAAAGAGAAATTGGAGATCACAAAAAAAGTTTATCTTTCTTGACCTATGGAACTTAAAAGATGATAGATCTACTATTCACATAGCAGCTTCTAGAATTAACCGAAAAATTTATCTTCTTTTTAGAATGGCTATTATTTCCTCAGTTGTAATCTCAATTTTAATGACACCCGCGTTTGATTTGGGACTTGGGCAGAAATTTTTAATACAAACGTTCAGACTACCAATTACTATAATTGCATTGTTTGTTTCAGTCTGGCAATTGCTTAAATTTAATAGTGATAGATTCTATACTGCATTATACGATTCGTGTATCGGAAGTTATTTATGTAGAAATAAAGTATTAATTATTGATGATTTTGATCGCATTTCTCCTGACACTCAAAAAAGTGCATATAAGCTTTTCAATGTATTAAATAATAAACTTCCTATTGTTTTTGTAGGTGATTTTGAGAATATAATTAATAATGAAAATGACTATCTAAGAAAGATTATTGATCAAAGGGTTGAACTTCCTTATGTTTTACATCCTCAAAAAATTTGGGGAGACTATTTTGAAAGATTGGGTACTATCTTTGATTTAGAAATTAAAGAAAGCTTAGCAACAATATTTATAGAAGATAATAGAAATTTACGTGACTTAGATCAATTTAGTTTTTACCTAAAACAAGAATTAATAAAATACAAGAAGCTAGGACATACACAAATTGAACAACAATTGGCAATTATTTATTTGTACTTATTTTATCCAGATAAGTACAAAGATACCCTTAAATCAAAAAAATTTTTAGGATCTGTGGAGTATCAAAAATATAAGAATGATGAAAAAATCCTACACGTAGTTACCAAAAAAAAACTGAAGACTTACTTTCAGATATACTTGAATATAATCAAAATTATCCCCAATGCTTCATTGATAATCCTGAGGGCTATTTTATTTATGAAAGTATCTCTAGCTTATCCATTGTAGACTGTGAAGAGATATTAAAAGATTCGGAACTTCTGAGAAAGAATATAAAAGGAGTAGAATCTTTTAATGACGATTTTTTCCATTTCATTAGAAGTAGGTTTGAAAATTTTGATTCTACTATGAGAGATAACTTATTACATCTGTCATGAGTTGACTGCAGAATCAGAAGATCTTGAAGTAACTGTCACTTATTCGCCAAACATGATCGAATCTACGGAGACCAAAGAGGTCAAGCAAACGATCCATTATGTTTATGAGGACGGTAAACAAGCCGCGTCAGACAAGACGGACACTGTGACTTTTACACGGACAGTGACAACGAATGAAGCAACAGGTGACAAAACTTTTGGTGAATGGCAAGCCAAAGATGATGATACAACGTTTGATGAAGTGAAAAGTCCTGAAATCAAAAACTATCACGCAGACAAAACAAGCATTGAGGAAGTCACAGGTTTGACAGCAGAGGACAAAGATCGCGAAGTGACTGTCACTTATTCGCCAAACATGATTGAATCTACGGAAACCAAAGAAGTCAAACAAACGATCCATTATATGTATGAAGACGGCAAAGAAGCCGCGTCAGACAATGTAGACACGGTCACGTTCACACGCACAGTGACAACGAATGAAGCAACAGGGGAAAATACCTATGGAGAATGGCAAGCCAAAGATGATGATACAACGTTTGATGAAGTGAAAAGTCCTGAAATCAAGAACTATCACGCAGACAAAACAAGCATTGAGGAAGTCACAGGTTTGACAGCAGAGGACAAAGATCGCGAAGTGACTATCACTTATTCGCCAAACATGATTGAATCTACGGAAACCAAAGAAGTCAAACAAACGATCCATTATATGAAGGCAGTGCTGTTTTTAAAAATAGCTACAATCCCGCAAAAGGAAGTGCGGTTCTAGAAGCAAGTAAAGAACTAACTGGCAAAGCACTAAGTGCAGATGAATATCGATTCCAGCTGTTGGACGAACAAGGGGAAGTGCTCCAAACCAAGACCAATGATGCCAACGGAAAAATTTACTTCGATGCAATCGACTATGACCAAGCTGGCACATACAAGTATACGATCCGAGAAGTCGTAGGGACAGATAGCACGATCACCTATGACCAAACAGAATACCATGTAACCGTAAATGTGGAAGACCAATCGGGGCAATTAGTGGCAAGTCCAAGCTATGAAGGCAGTGCTGTTTTTAAAAATAGCTACAATCCCGCAAAAGGAAGTGCGGTTCTAGAAGCAAGTAAAGAATTGACTGGCAAAGCACTAAGTGCAGATGAATTTCAATTCCAGCTGTTGGACGAACAAGGGGAAGTGATTCAAACCAAGAGCAATGATGCCAACGGAAAAATTTACTTCGATGCAATCGACTATGACCAAGCAGGCACATACAAGTATACGATCCGAGAAGTCGCAGGGACAGATAGCACGATCACTTATGACCAAACAGAATACCATGTAACCGTAAATGTGGAAGACCAATCTGGACAATTAGTGGCAAGTCCAGCGTACCAAGAATCGATTATTTTCAAGAATACTTATGTATCACCAAAACTTGGGAAAGTAACTCTGAAAAAAGTAGACAGCGAAACAGGAAAACTACTGGCAAATGCAGAGTTTGAGCTGCAAGATTCGAAAGGAAATATTGTACAAAAAAACATAGTTACGAGCAAAGATGGAAAGGTTGAGATAAGTAATTTAGAAGTAGGAGAGTATCAGTTGATTGAAACCAAAGCACCGAGTGGTTATCAAATTGATAAAACACCGATCAAATTTTCAATAAATGATCGCTCCACTAATATATCGAAGCCAAAAGTGTTAGAAAAAGAAAATAAAAGGATAAAAAAATCAGACAGTGCTGCTCTGCCTAAGACAGGAGAAACTGCAGATCAACGATATGTTCTCGTTGGATTGTTTTGTATTATTGGTTTCATCTTGTTAATGATATTTAAAATTTTAAAGGTCAAGAAACAATCTTAATCTTGCATACTATGAATGAGAAAAAGAGCTATCAAATAAGATTAGTCATATCAACAAAAGGAGCTGGATTCCCCAGCTCCTTTTATAATTGCTTTATACAGCTCAAAAAGTGGTGATAGTCACTATTTTGCAGGATTGCTTGTTGAATATCTTCACGATCCATCAACTCTAATAAAAGACTATAGATTTCTTCGGTATCTTCATATTCGTCTTTTTGAATCGCAAAGAGAAAGACGAATTTAACCAAATCACCATTTCCCCAATCAACGCCGTCAGGAATGATCGCCACTGAAACGGCTGAGCGTTTTGCCATCAAGGTCATGGGATGGGGGATAGCAAGCCACTCGTTAATATTGGTCTGATTGATTGCTTCTCGTTTTTTCACACTGTCATAAAAATCTTGGGGCACAAAATCTTTTTGGTACAGTTGCTGCGCCATTTTCTTTAGTAAGGTTTCTTTATCTGCATGATTTTCATGAAGAAAAAATGCTTTTTGAAACAATGAATAGATACCATCTTTTGATTCACTGAGCGTTTCAATGAACGGTTCGATTTTGCCAATTTCTTTATCTAGCTTGGCCATGTTGATGTAAATAGAAGGAACCGAGAACTGTTCTAATGGAACGGTTGTGATCACAAAATCAATGGCAGAAAGATCACATTGTTGTAGCTCGACGTAAGAAAAGCGATCAACGACTTCGATCGTTTCTTGATAGTGCTTGATAATTTTTGCTTCAATAATACGACTCATGGCTCGACCGGTTCCGCAAACAAGGATGACGCGATGTTTATGATGATTTCTGATGGAACTCCTTTCCATAGCACCTGCGATGTGCAAAGCGATATAGCCGATCTCATCAGGAGAAAAATAAAAACCGTGTTTCAGGCTTACCGTTTCTAAATGAGTCAAACATAAATCATAAGCCTGTGGAAAAGATTTTCTGATCGTTGCCAGCAATGGATTGCTACGGCGTGCATCCATTAGATTCATGTTGATAAAGCCCTCAATATGAGATGTCAAATCGTCTATTAGCATCTTGTCTGTCTCTAACGCATAGTTTGACGTCTGTTTGATCGCAGTTAATAATTCTTCCACAATGGCTTTCGCAGTTTTCGTGGAAGAATCGCTTGCATCGCCTGTTTCAACTAAACGTGGTGCATTCATCGCAAGATAGTAAATGAAGTATTGTTTTTCTCCAGCAGTCAATTGTATATCAAATGCATGATCGATTTCTTCTAAGAAGTGACCAACAACTTTCTGGGCGTCTTCTTTGAGCGCGGGCACGTGCAAGGGAAATTCGTTGATCTGATGGCCAGCTATAAAGCGACTGATTGCTAAAGCAAAATGAGAAAGAATGTTTTTATGATAGTAGTCAGAGTCTAACAAGTCTAAGGGCGCCAGATGATTTAATGACAATTCTTGCAAGCGGGTCAGATCAATCGTATCAAACAACTCAAGTTCCATTTCCGTAAAACCCACCAAATACTCTTGGAGATCTTTTTCAATCAAAAGATCACTGATTGCTTGTCGCTTGGCGAATTCGTTACCCAAGACTTCAAAGCCAATATTTGGACGATTTACTATTTTTAATTGATAGGTCGCTAAATTGTCTCGAGCCGTTTTTAAGTATGAGTAAAAGGTGTTTTTACTAATAAATAATCGATCAAGAAAATCATCTAAGGATAAAGGGTTTTCATTCTTAAATAAAAGGAAAAGTAGATAGGCTTGTCGTTCTTCACTCGTAGTTAGAAGGGACTCGGTAGTCGACATACTTTCAGTCCACCAGTCATGAAATCGTTCTTTTGAACCAATAGACAACAAATAGCCTTGCCCTCGAATCAACTTGATGGAGGCACCCACATTTGTTAACAAATCATTCAAATTTGCAATGTCGGTCCGAACCGTTCGCTCAGAAATCGAGAAGCTTTTTGTTAACTCCTTCATTGGTAGCGGCGCCGTTTGTCTAGTTAATACTTCCATTAGATCATCTAATCGTTGATAAGCAAGTTTTGACACTTGTTTCACCTCCGTGCTCTTTCTCATCATACAATAGAAAGAATAAGAATGAAATGCTTCACCAGTACCGAAAATTTCCAGAAGAGTTGGCAATCATTTTGGAAAACGCTTTACTAATGATTGCCACTTGAATTGGAAATTTGTTGTGTTTACATCGTGAATTAGAAACCGTAAATTAAACGTGTACAGAAAATAAACCACACGAATTACGCTAATGGTTTCATAATAAAGGAAAGGAGCAGATGAGATGGATTTTCAGAAAAAAAATATTCTCTTGAATGTGGCTGTTACATCAAAAGAAGAACTGTTTCACGTAATTGCGCATCATGCCTATGAATCAGGGATCGTTACCAATGCAGCAGATACATGTGCGGCATTCATTGAACGGGAAGCACAATATTCAACCGGCTTACAAGAAGGCTTTGCTATTCCACATGCAAAAGCTGAACCCGTTTTGGAACCGACCGTTTTGTTTATTCGTTTAGAGCAAGCCATCGAATGGGAAACCTTCGATGATTCAGCAGTCAAAAATGTGTTTGCTTTGATGGTTCCTAAAAAAGATGAAGGAACGGTGCATCTGCAAATGTTGAGTCGCCTAGCAACCGCATTGCTTGAAGAGACATTCATCCAGCAGATTCAACAATCAGAAGACAAAGCTTATTTAGCAGAATTGATCAAAAAGGAAATGATGGGAGAGAAAATTGTATGAAAATAGTAGGAATTTCCGCCTGTCCAGCTGGATTGGCACATACACCGATGGCGGCAAAAGCTTTAGAAAAAGCTGGTGTGAAACTTGGCTATGAGGTCAAGATCGAACAGCAAGGCTCATTAGGGCAAGTCAATGAGATCACTGCAGCCGAAGCAAAAGAAGCGGATTTCTTGCTTTTAGCGACTGACCAAAAAGTTGTTGGGATGGAACGGTTTGAAGGAAAACCGCAAATTCGAGTAAATATCAATACGTGTATCAAGGCACCGGAAGCGGTGCTGAAGAAATGTGTAGCTGCTGTTGAACAAAGAAACGCAAACTAAAGGAAAGAGGCAAGGATGATGAAAAGAGTTCTAGCAGATTTAAAAGGCCACTTGATGAGTGGAATTAGTTTTGTACTGCCATTGATTATTGGTGCTTCACTGGTTGTTGCCATTCCGAAAATGATTGCTCTTGGTATGGGGATCACAAGCTTAGATCCTTATGCTGACACGGAAGGCTTTAAACATGCGCTTTATTTGATTGAACAAGTAGGGTGGGCCGGAATCGGCTTGATCAATACTGTCTTGGCTGGTTTTATCGCGTATTCTGTTGGAGATAAGGCTGCGCTAGGTGCCGGCTTTATCGGTGGTGCAGTCGCTTCTAGCACCAATGCTGGGTTTTTAGGGGCAGTTATTGCTGGGTTCTTAGCAGGATACTTAGTGAAGTGGGCGAAAGAACATATCAAATTACCGGAGTCGTTTGCTGGGGTGATGCCGTTGGTAATTTTACCTTTGATTGCTACATTGTCCGTAGCAATCGTCATGGGCGCCTTACTCTCTGAGCCCTTGGCGTGGATCAATACTAGTTTGGTTGAATGGATCCGAACCATGATTGAAAATGACGTTAACAAAATTTTACTGGCATTCATCATGGGGGCAATGATTGGCTCTGACTTAGGGGGACCTGTAAACAAAGCTGCTTGGATGGCAGGAAATGTGTTACTAGCGGAAGGAGTCTATTTACCAGCCATCATCGTGAACGTTGCGATTTGTGCGGTACCATTTGGATATGCCTTAGCAACTTTGTTCCACAAAAATCGATTCAACAAAGAGCTACTGGATGCTGGGCGTAATAACTTTATTATGGGGTTCATCGGAATCACAGAAGGAGCAATTCCTTTTACATTAGTCAATCCATTACGGCTTGTGCCGATCAACATGTTGGGAGGTGCAATTGCTTCTGGTTTGGGGATCGCATTAGGAATGTATGACAAAATGCCACCAGTTGGGGGAATCTACGGCTTCTTCACTGTTGGAAACGGTTGGGCGTATTTGATTGGACTATTTGCAGGAGCAGCCTTCATCGGTTTTGTCGCGCCTTTATTCGTGAATTTCAATAAGCAAGAAGAACAAACAGAAGATATTGCCCTCGATGATATTGAAGTGAGCTTTGAAAACTAAGTAACAAGGCTGATTAGCTAAATAGTAGCAAAAGAAAAGGCACGAGCAGGTGATTTTTCAAGAACGCTTTAAGGTATCTGACAAGGACAAGACTTGGGGAAGAAAACAAGAGTATTTGAAGAGAAACGATTTTCAAAATTCGAAGCATTTATGTAAGGATCAAATGATGCGTACCAGATGGTAAAAAAATTGAGAAAAATTAATAGGCACGAACGACACCCATCGTTACGTGCCTTTTTTAATCACGGGAGAGGAATGATTGAATGAAAAAAACAGTACATGTCGTACCCCACAGTCATTGGGATCGCGAATGGTATTTTACGACGAGTCGCTCGAAAATCTATTTGATGCACGATCTAAAAAACGTCATTGAACAACTAGAAAAGGATGATCCTTATGAAAGTTTCATTTTAGATGGACAGGCTTCTCTGTTAGATGATTACTTGAAATGGCGCCCACAGGACAAAGAAAGGATTCAACAACTTGTTCAACAAGGAAAATTGATCATTGGCCCATGGTACACACAAACCGATCAATTAGTGATCTCGGGAGAAAGCATTGTTCGTAATATGTTATATGGCATGAAAATTTGTGAAGCATTCGGAACCTACATGAATGTCGGCTATGTGCCAGATTCTTTCGGACAAGCAGCTAGTATGCCACAAATCTATCGTGAGTTTGGTATCACAGACACAATGTTTTGGCGCGGTGTCAGTGATGACGATGTTAAACACACAGAGTACAAATGGCGTGGAGAAGATGGTTCTGTGGTCAATGTTTACCAGATCCCAAGTGGGTACTACATTGGCGGTGCCATTCCTGAACGAGAAGCAGAATTAGCAGAGTTCTTACATCAAGAACCGTTTAAAACGACTTGGGGGCGCAGTGCAACGGATCAAGTGTATTTTCCAAATGGTTTCGACCAAGCACCAGTTAGAGAAAATCTTCCAGAATTGGTTGATCGAATGAATCAACTGTATCAGGATGAGTATGAGTTACAATTTTCAACGATCGAAAAATACATTGCTGCGGTCAAAGTACGCCATCCTGAGTTGGAAGAAATCGCTGGTGAACTGATCAACGGCAAATTGATGCGAATTCACAAAACGATTTTTTCTTCACGTCCTGATTTGAAGGCGATGAACACACAGATCCAACATTACTTAGTCAATGTCATGGAGCCTATCTTAACCATGGCTATGCAATTAGGATTTGAGTACCCCGTAGAAACAGTCATAGAGATTTGGAAGTTAATGTTTGAAAATGCGGCGCATGATTCGATCGGTTCTTGTGTTTCTGATACGACCAACGAAGATATCTATATGCGCTATAAGCAAGCGCGAGATATTTCTATGAATCTTGTCGAATTGATGTTACGACAGATTTCTACTGCAATCAACAACCCACAAGCAAAAGAAATTACTTTTACGCTTTTCAATACCTATGACACAAAACGTAATGGGGTGATCGAAGCAGAGGTTTATTTGCCGCAAAAAGATTTTGCGATCCTTGACCAGTCAGGTCAGGCGTTACCTTATACGATTTTAGAGCTTACCGACCAAACGGAGTATGTGTTGAATCAGGGGAACATATTAGATCCAGTCAAGGAGATCTATTTGCCGGAGAAAGTCTATAAAGCAAAGATTGCCATAGAAACGACTGATGTGCCGAGTATGGGGTATACCCAGCTGACAATTGATTTAAAAGGTGATACAAGCGCACCATTGCAGGAGATTACAACCAATACGATCGAAAATGAGTACTATCAGATCACTGTCAATAGCAATGGCTCGTTAGATATTCTAGATAAAACCAATCAGGTGCTTTATCAAAATCAAGGGATCATTGAAGAAAATGGCGACGATGGTGATTCATTCAATTATTCACCACCTGTGAAAGATTTTGTGATTTCATCAATTGATGCGCAACCAACGATCTCGATTCAGCAATCAGCAATCTACCAAAAGATTGATGTGGTATTCACGCTGAGGGTTCCGAAGGATTTAGCTGAACGTGCAGAAAAGAAGGTCTCGGCTTCACTACCGATCCAATTGACGATCGTGTTGAAAAAACAATCGCAACAAATTGATTTCAACTTAACGGTTGAAAACCAACAAGTGGATAGTCATCGGGTATGTGTGCTATTTGATACCGGAATTGCCTCGAAATTTTCGCTGGCTGACCAACAGTTTGGCACGTTGCAGCGCCCTGTTGTGTTTGAAAAAGAAATGGCTCTTTGGGAAGCTAATAAAGAGCAATGGAATGAGCAGCCGATCGCCATAGAAACTTGTCAATCGTTTGTCGGTTTATTCGATGCATCCCATGGCGTAGCAGTCATGCCCAAGGGTGTACGTGAATATGAGATCGTGGGGAAAGCGTTTGATACGATTCGCTTAACGATTTTCCGAACCTATGGCTTCATGGGGAAAGAGAATCTACTGTATCGACCAGGGCGTGCTTCAGGAGAATCAGTGATTGCGACACCAGCTGCGCAGTGCCACAAAACGATGCATTTTGATTTCTCTGTTGCTTACTTTGCTAAAGGATTTGATCAAGCAAATGTTGCACAGAGTGCCAAACAAGCAGTAACACCGATCACTCTTTATCAATCCGCAGAATTCCTGAATTCCCGCTTGATATTTACTTTAGGACCGGTTGAACCAACCTTACCGGCAAACTTTAGTCTTTTTGAGATCAATGGCAATTTGACCCTGAGTGTATTGAAAAAAGCCGAAGATCGTCTAGGTTATATTTTGCGTCTATACAATGGGCTTTTAGATGAAGGTGGACACGCAACGATCACATTCAACCATCCAGTGAAGTTAGTAGAAACAGTCGATTTAAAAGAAGCTACAAAAGAAGCACTGGTTGTGGAAAAGAATGTAGTCACTCTTGAAAAGATAGGCCACGCAAAATTTGTGACATTGTATGTAGAGTAATTGCTACTGAGAAAAAGTCACGCGAAGCGGCGAGTCCGCTTGTGCCATAGAAAAGTGAAAAAGGTTCGTAAGTCTTATCAAAGTATTTACGAGCCTTTTTTAATACTAATGCGAAACAGACGAGAATCTTTGTAGGTTGAATGCCAATAGCGAATGTATACCTAAGCCATCCTTTCCAAGGTATGCAAAAATCTCTCCTCTGTACGAGTTGCACGAAAGGAGGAAAGTCAGAAGGCAGCTTGTCGGTTTTCTTTTAATTCTTATTTCAATCTCAGTTTATGTAGTTTTTGGTATTTCACATCAGCGGCGCAGAACGGGCTTTCTTGACAAATAAGCATTCTAAAAATATAGTTGAGTCAAAAGCTGCAAGACAGGAGAATATCATGAAAATTAGAGCCGCAGCATTGTCTGATCATAAAGAACTAACTCATTTGTCGAAAGTACTAGGCTATCCAATCGAAGAAGAAGTATTGATCGAAGGCCTAAAGAGAATTTTAGCTGAGGAGGATCATCTCTTGCTTGTTGCCGAAATAAAGGGTAAAGCAGTTGGGATGATTGAAGCACAGCCGTATTCAACAGTTTATTCTGCTGGGCAATTTTTTAATGTCCTAGGTTTGGTAGTGGATGATCAAGTGCAAAAGCAAGGCGTTGGCGGGAAACTACTGTCGGCAATTGAAGAAGAAGCCCGACAGCGAGGAATGCAAGGCATTCGATTAAATTCGAATGTTAAACGCCATGCTGCTCACAGGTTTTATGAAAATCATGGCTACCACAGCAGTCATGAACAGAAACGGTTTATCAAGGAATTATAAAAATACAAAGACGCTGGAGGAGTGACAAACGACACTCCAGCGTCTTTTTTTGTATTCACTTTAATTGGTTCAAAAGACTAATATTTATGGAATCAATGCTAACAACAGCCGTTTAATCTCCTCATAAACCTCTCCGGTTTCCGGCGTCACACGTTGACGATTCTGAATGATAAAAAGATCACGATAGCGGTACTCTGGATCAAGTTCCTGCCAAGGCAACTCTTCTGGTAATGAAAGTTTCGAAATGATCGATTTGCCGATGTTTTGTTTTAGTAGGGACAAAATCACTTCGCTATTATTGGCTTTGATGATTTGCGGATTTAGGTGCTGTGCGTAAAGATAGGTTTCGTTAATGTAATACATCCCCGAGTCGTTTTCTCGCAAGACCCAAAAATCAGAAGCGAGGTTGCCTGCTAACACCAATTCATCGCGATAAACGAATTCTTTTTGGATCAATGGCGAAACGATTGATTTTTCGATCAGGCCGATATGGGCTTTGTTTGATTCGACGGCATCGATCACTTCTTGCGAATTCATGATTTTGATTTCAAAGGCAAATGTTGGAAATTCTGCAATCAGCTGTGCCATGATGCTAGGCAGTAAGTAAACGGCGGTGGTATTCGAACAAGCGAGCACACACGCTGTTTTAAAATTTTTGGTGTCTTTGGCTTGCGAAAAAATAGTGGACAATGAGCGGAGGGACTCGACCACACGAGGATACAAAAACTCCGCTTGGCTAGTGGGTAAAATCAATTGTTTTCCTTTACGTTCAAAAAGTTTGAAGCCAAGTTCCGCCTCTAATCGTTGGATTTGCAAGGAGATCGTTGGCTGAGTTTTATAGAGCTGTTTTGCGGCAAGACTAAAGTTTCTCGTTTCATAAACAACAATGAAGGTTTTGAGCAATTCAATCATTTTGCGGACTCCTTTATTATTAATAATATTTATAATTAGTATTTAAAAGTACAATTTTACAAATAGTTATCAGGTGATTATAGTATAAGTGTAGAGAAAAAAGAAAGCAAATTTAATTGAAATTTTCATACGTTAAGAAAGGATGAGTTGATGAAAACATCGATCCAGCATTTTTTACATTCATTGCCAATCCCGATTTGCGGCTTGATTTTAGGCACTGTGTCTTTGGGGAATTTATTGTATTCAGAAGGAATGGAGACGGTTGGAAATGCGTTTTGCACCCTTGGTATTTTCATCATGGGGCTCTTCCTTCTGAAAGTATGCTTTACATTTAAGCACACGATGTCAGAGTTGCAAAACCCAATCGTTGCTTCGGTGGCGCCGACCTTTACGATGGCGCTGATGGTGATCTCCACTGTTTTTGAACGGGTCATTCCCAATGCAGTGGTGAATGATCTGCTCTGGTGGGGGGCTATCGGCTTACATTTTGCTCTAATGATCTATTTTGTTGTCGTGCATATTTTGCCTGTCGACCTTTCGCTGGAATACATTTATCCAAGCTGGTTTATTACCTTCGTCGGGATTGGCGTAATTCCCAATACTTCTGCTGTCTTTTTTAAAGAGCTAGGGGAAGTGATCGTCTGGATCGCATTGGTATTGTATTTTACGCTTTTGCCGATTATTTTAAAGCGAGTCGTCCATCAAAAGCTGACGGAACGTGCGGCAGTTCCTTTGATCACGATTTTAACAGCACCAGGTTCTCTTTGCTTAGCAGGTTACCTTTCCGTATTTGAACAAGGCTCTGCTTGGTTTGTCGCCTTTATGCTGTTATTGTCACAAACGATTTATTTCTGTGTTGTCGCTTATATGAAAAACATGCTGGCAGTCGGGTTTTACCCAAGCTATGCGGCATTTACGTTTCCTCTTGTGATCTCGGCGACTGCAATGTTCAAATCAGCACTGTTTTTTGCGAATCACCCACTGATATTTGGGTTTCTACAAGCCTTAACGATTATTGAAACCAGCTTTGCCGTGATTGTCGTCTGCTATGTGTTAGGAAAATATGCTGTTCATTTGTATCAGCAAACCAAAGCGCTGATTGCCGGTCATAGTTATTAAGGAAACACAAAAAATCATCCATTTTTTGAGAAAATGCGTACTCTACGCAAAACAATAGCACAAGTATTTGAAAAGAAAGGGAAGGGATCGCACATGAAAAGTACAAGCAGAAAAGTTGTCGTTGTCGGAACAGGTTTCGTTGGAACGAGCATTGCGTATTCCATGATCAATCAAGGACTAATCAATGAATTGGTCTTGATCGATGTCAATCGAGACAAAGCAGAAGGAGAAGCCCTCGATTTGTTAGACGGTATGTCATGGGGGCAAGAAAACATCAAAGTTTGGGCGGGAGAGTACTCGGAATGTAAAGATGCTGATATCGTCGTTATTACTGCAGGGATCAACCAAAAGCCAGGACAAACACGGCTTGAATTGATCGATGTGAACGCCGAAATTATGGCAAGCGTCACAAAACAAGTGATGGCTTCAGGCTTTGATGGCGTGCTTGTCATCGCTTCAAACCCAGTCGATGTCTTAACTTATCAAGCATGGCGTGTGTCAGGGCTGCCAGCCAATCGTGTTGTTGGTACGGGAACGACCCTCGATACCACAAGACTTCGAAAAGAAGTGGCGGCAAAATTAGCCATCGATCCACGGAATATTCATGGGTATATCATTGGGGAACACGGTGATTCGGAAGTCGCTGTCTGGTCCCATACAACGATCGGTGGTCAACCGATCGTAGAATTGATCAAGCAAAAGGATCGTTTGACCGTTGCCGATCTAGCGGTTCTTTCTGAACGAGTAAAAAATGCCGCCTATGAAATCATCGATCGAAAACAAGCAACATTTTACGGGATAGGGATGAGTGTCGCAAGAATCGTTCGAGCGATCTTAAATGATGAGCAAGCGATTCTGCCGGTGTCTTCCTACCTTGATGGGGAATATGGCATCAACGATTTATTCACAGGTGTTCCTGCAGTCGTGGACCAAAACGGCGTCCGCGAAATTATTGAATTGACGCTTACCCCTGAGGAAAAACGGCAGTTTGATACTTCGTGTCATCAGTTACGAGCAGTAATTTCCACAATTGGACAAAGCAAAGTCAGCTGATCTCAAGAATACTAGTAATGAAATCCTCGTGTTCGTTTTTGCCAAAGCATGGTTCGACTATTTACGGTCGGCCATGCTTTTTTTACATCTAGCCAAGAATGTTAAAAGGAAATGGCGTATTTTACGCGAAACGCCCACTATTCAACTCTCTTTTTTCTCACTCCTTTAGAAAAAACATCCTCAGTGAATGACAGAAAAAGAATGATCGATCAACCTTGCAAACATTTCGAGTTGTAAAAAGTGACAAAGTGTCACCTTGTGTGGTATTCTTCAAAAAGTGACACTTTGTCAACATTTGGAAAACAGGAGGAAAGAGCAATGTTTCTGGCTATAAAAGAAATGCGTTATTCAAAATTAAGATATGGGCTGATCGTAGGAATCATGTTTTTGATTGCCTATGTTGTTTTTATATTGTCTGGCTTAGCTACCGGACTTAACTGGGATTTTAAAAAGGCCATCGTCGACTGGGATTCATCCGCGATCGTTTTATCAGAAGATGCGAATGACACATTTGCGGCTTCGCAATTGACGAGAGGGGATCTAGACCGTGTAGCAGGAACCCAAAAAGCCCCGATTGGTTTATATAGCAGTGTCATCACGGTCAACGATGAACAAGTCAATGTGACTGTTTTTGGTACACAAGACGATGCGTTCTTGTTACCAGAAGTTTTAGAGGGCAAGCTGTTTTCAAAAGAAAATGAGATCACGATTTCAGAAAACTTAGCAGAAGAAGGTATCAAGGTCGGGGATCAAGTGAAAATCGGACGTTCAGATGAAACCTTCAAAGTCGTTGGGATCACCCCAGAAACGTCTTATACGGTGTCACCAGTGATTTATACTTCCCTCGATACTTGGACGAAAATGAAGTTTGCTAATCAACCATTTCCATCTGATAAGGAGCAGCCCATCAATATCATTGTGACCAAATCAAGTGATCCGAGAGTCGATAACCAAGAAGGAACCCAGCTCAAAGTCTTGGCAACGGAAGACTTTATTGAAAAGCTTCCCGGATTTTCTGCCCAAAACTTGACCTTAAATGCCATGATCTACTTCTTATTTGTTGTTGCAACGGCAATCGTGGGGATTTTCATGTATGTGATCACCCTACAAAAAACGGCGATTTTTGGTGTGATGAAAGCCCAAGGGATTCGGACCAGCTTTATTGCTAAATCAATTATTGCGCAAGCATTTATGGTCGGTGTGATCGGGGTAGCCCTAGCCTTTGCGGCGGCATACGGCACCAGTTTGTTTTTACCAGATGCCATGCCATTTTTCTTTGAATTAAAGCAATGGCTGCTTTATAGCGGCATCTTGATTCTCGTGGCAGTTCTAGGCGGCTTATTCTCCATTCGGACGGTCACAAAAGTCGATCCAATTACGGCAATAGGAGGGTAACAAAGATGAAAGACATTTTAGTAATGAAGGATATTATAAAAAAATTTGGCAAGCTGCATACCGAAGTAACGGCATTAAAAGGACTGAATTTTCACGTTCAAGAAGGGGAGTTTGTCAGTATCATCGGCCCTTCTGGTTCAGGAAAAAGTACCTTTTTGACCATCGCTGGCGGCTTACAAAGTCCAACATCGGGAGAGATCATCATCAACCAGGTGAACTTTTCCCAATTAAATGAAAAGCAACGAGGAAAGTTGCGTTTTAAAGAGATTGGGTTTATCTTGCAAAGCTCGAATTTGATCCCTTTTCTAACGGTAAAGGAACAATTTTATTTGGTCGACAAAGTTTCAAGAAAAGCCAAGGAAAAGGAACGGATTGATGAATTGCTTGCTTCATTAGATATTCTCGATCTTCAAGACAAGTTTCCCCGCGATTTATCTGGTGGGGAACGTCAACGAGTAGCAATCGGCAGGGCGTTGTTTAATGACCCAAGCTTGATTTTGGCGGATGAACCAACTGCCAGTTTAGACACCGATCATGCGTATGAAGTCGTGAAGTTATTGGTGAAAGAAGCGCATGAGAAAAAGAAAGCGACAGTCATGGTCACTCACGACGAGCGAATGATCCAATGGAGTGATCGCATTTTCCGAATGGAAGATGGCAATCTGATCGAACAAAACGCCCCGTCAAGAGAAACTGCACAAGTCTGAGTGGAAAAGTAGAGGGATTTGTTTATAATAGAGGGAGTAGATTGCGAATGATGGAGGAGAATCCCTTGCCAAGTACAACATTTTTTCATTTAAAACAAGAGAAAAAAGAAAAAATCGATGCCGTGCTTTTAGAAGAATTCTTCAGCAAGCACATCAGTCAAGTCAAGGTCTCTGCCATCGTCGAAAAGTCGCACATTTCTAGAGGGGCGTTTTACAAGTACTTTCAAAACTTAGAAGATGCCTATGACTATGCGATCGCCGACTATTCAAACCAAATCCATTCCGCGATTTTTACGTTTATCAATCGCAACAAAAATGATTTTTTCAAAGGGATCGAAGAATACTTGGCTTGGTGCAGTCAATGGTCACCTGAAGATGATCATTGGAAAATGATCCACTTATGTACCCAAAGCAATGCCTGGACGAAGCGCGATGCGATCCCTGACGATTCGCCCATGATTCGTCAGTGGTTGGAGCTGTTGGAAGAAAATCGCTTTACGATCCATGATACGCAAGAAGCTGTCAGTTTCCTTTATTTTATTATGGCGGTCGTGATGGATAGTCTGACAGATTTTATTTCGAATGAATGGACCGCAAAAGAGCTGATCAAAGATTTTCGCTATAAGGTGCAATGGATCAAGTATGGAATCAAAGAGGAAAATGACGAAGAATGAACGCTTCGGCAAGAGGATGGAGCAAATGCCTCGCACAGCGGAAAAGTTCATATATAAGGAAAGAGGTGCCCGACAACCGAAATAGTTGTCGGACACCTCTTTTTTGAGGGAATGATTATTTTTTATTTACACGTTTCGCAATGATCGGCAAGATCAAGCCAATCAAAAGAAAGGCGATTGGCGTAATGATATTTAAGGCCAATTGGAAGAACCAAGCTTGCGGATCTGCCGCATAATCAAGCTTAGGAACCATCCCTAAAATGCAGGCAAAGGCCGTGAACAAGAAGCACCATAAGCCGATCCCAAAGCCAACCTTGGTGTTTTTCACGAATTTATAATCGGAAGTAAAGCGATTGGCGTGTTTGTTGACTAACATAAAGGCTAAGAAGACCCATAAGTAACGCAATGGCATGACAACTGAATTCAAGTTCAACAACCAACGATACAGTTCGGTCATATTGCCGATTCCTAGTGCTGGAATAATGATCAAAATGCTGACTAGGATACCAGTCATAATATACCCATTTACTGGTGTTCCTTTTTTGTTTAGTTTTGCTAAGCCATTTGGTACAAATTCTGAATCAGCATCAGACAATAATATTTTCAATGGGGCATCAATTGAAAAAGCCAAAGCAGAAATTTGCGCCAACGCATTGGCGATGGAATAAAGAATGACAAAGAAATTGCCGATTCCGTAGAAGTTTCCTAGTCGTTGAAAGGCTTCATAAGCGCCGTTGACCATCAAATCTTCTGGAATATGGTTGGCATCAAAAAGCATCCCCATAGCAATCGAGCCTAGCAAGGCACATAACGCCACCATACCGGCTAAAAAGATCATGCCTTTTGGAAATTCTTTGGCAGGATTTTTTGTGTTATTTACGTAAGGCGAGATTTTTTCACAGCCACCTACCGCAAATACCAGCATCGAGATCGTGGTTAAATAGGTAAAGTCAAATTTAGGGATATAGGTTGAAACAGATGACATATTTGGTGTAGCAATCTCAGCACCAGTCATTGCTGGAGCAGTCACTGCTAAAAGAATAAAAAGAATCGACATCACGAACATGGCTGTTCCGGCGATGTTCCCAATCATTTTTAAGGTCGTCAATCCTTTAGAGGCAATCCATAAAAAGAATAGAAAAATAGCTAAACAAATCAACGAGACTTCCATGGAGCCCATCGTTGATACAAATGTACCATTTCCTTTAAATAACCAACTCAATGACACTAAGATTCCTTGGGGTTTTTGTGCCAAATAAGGCACGTGAACGACCCAATAAGTCCAAGCAGCAAAAAAAGCCAACCGCTTTGTTGAGGTTTCTTTGATCCATGAGGAAACCCCACCACTTGACTCTTTGAAGGTCGATCCTAACTGACCAACACTTAATGCATAGGGTACAAAATAAAGAGCCATAATTAATAGCCACGAAACAACAACAGTCAATCCTTGTTGAGCGTAGTTGTTTACAACATTTCCCAGTCCCCAAACAGAGACGAACGCCATCAGCGCAATATTATACCAGCGTAATTGTTTCTCATTCATCGCTTTCTCCTTCTTAAAATGATTTTTCTGACTGGTTAAAATAGAGCGTTTTTTGAAATTTAGTGAGAAAAAAATTTCTTTCCATAAGCGCTTGATCACTATCAAGTTTCTTATGCATTTTTTCACAAATGTCAAAGATCAAATTGAAAAAAAATTTTCATTTGCTTCTTTTTATCCAGTCGTTGATTTTCCATAGTTAGGATAAACCTCTGAATTCTTTTGGTCAAGAAAAATTAAATTGTTATTTAAAAAAAATAATAAATTTCTGATGATTGAAAAAGCAAACATCATCATTCATTAATAATTTGAAAGGAATCCAACTACATTTGGTCAAGGGCATGGATGAAAGAGGGAGTGTTTCATTTAAATGAATGGACGTACAAAGATGGAAGAAACCCTTTCGTAAGGCTTTTCGCTGGTACTTTTTGGATTGATATTTAAGCAAAGAAAGTAGGAGAGTAGTCGTAGTTTTTTTGGTTTTCTAAGAAAAATTTTACGCGAACATTCTTTCAAAGAAACACTAAAACAAAGTTAGCCGAATGCTTCGTTCCATCGAAATCACTCGTTTTTTTTCGCCAACTTATAGGAGGTGGGTGTTATTCGCTCAAATACTGGCCATAAAATCAGATAAAAGACGAAGTTTCCGCTGGCATGGAAGAAATCGAACAGTAGTCCTTGAAGGTAATAGGCAAGAAACGAAGGAAACTGATAAAGCCAAACTTCCATCAACGAAACGATCAAGCCATAAAGAAGTCCGCAAAGAAAGGCAAAGAAAGCTTGCAAGAAGCGGTTTTTCTTGATGATCGGTATTTTTCCAATCTGATGAAAAAGAACGATGGTGACAGTAAGTGCAGCCAATTGACTGATCGTCCAGAGACCCATGCCTAGATAGATATTTGTTCCGAGCAAACTTAATAAGGCAATCACCAACGCATCGGATAAACGGTAAGAAAAAGCCACTAAAAATAAAAGGGCACTCATAGGCTGAATGTTAGGGATAAAGACAAAAACTAACCGTCCAACGATACAAGCCGCAGTGATCAGTGCTAAATGAGAAATTCTTTGGATAGAAAATATCTTGGTTTGGGGAGGAAGCATGAGAATCGCCGTCTTTCTAATTGATAATCATTCTCATTATACATGGAAAATAATAAAATTCAAGATTGAAATGCACATTATATAGTACGATAATAAAAAACGAGAACAATATGTTGTGTTTTAGAAGGCGAGGGAAAGAAATGGAATACAAAAAACAAACGATTGAGAAATTGAACGAGGATATCAAGTTGTTCCAAGAAGTTTCGGCGATCACACCAGAAATGACCCAAACATTTGAGGGAATCGCTCGTTTGATTATGCTGGATCGTTATTCATACAAGGATCAAACCCATCAAACATTGCGTAAGGATGATTTGGTGATTTTGACAACGAAAGCTGATCCTAAATATCCTGCGCGAGGAATCGGTGTTGTGAAAGCAATCGATGGGGAACTAGTCTCTATCGAAGTGGAAGAGGCCTATCGCTCAGCGTTAGAAGATATTGATGAACAAGCCAATGGACTTGTTAAAAGAAGAAAAAGTGACATTGAAAAACCGTTAGAACTCTTTTTTGAGCAAGTGGCGCATCGTGTAGCCAAAGGGATTTCTGCCAACGAGTCCCATGACCAGGAGCACTTCTTTGAGGCGTTTTACCAACAAATCGTGGCGCAAAACCTAATTCCCGCAGGCAGAGTACTTTATGGAGCAGGAACAAATTCTCAAGTTACCTACTTCAATTGCTTTGTGATGCCTTTCATCCATGATTCCCGAAAAGGGATTGCTGTTCATCGACAAGAAGTTATGGAAATCATGAGTCGAGGTGGCGGGGTTGGAACCAATGGGTCGACTTTGCGACCAAAATCAAGTGTGGTCCACGGTGTCAGTGGTCGGTCTTCTGGGGCAGTTTCTTGGTTGAATGATTTGGCAAACTTGACGAACCTTGTCGAACAAGGAGGTAGCCGCCGTGGAGCGCAGATGATTATGATGGCAGATTGGCATCCAGATATTTTTACGTTTATTCTTTCTAAAGTTCAAAATCCTGCTGTATTGCTTCACCTGAAAAAAACAGTCACGAATGCAGCAATCAAACAACTGATCAATGAAAAACTGCAATTTGATCCTTTGACAAAAATGGAAGAAAGAATGTTCACTTATCTAGCGCAACTGCCTGAATCGTCAGATAAGGAACATAATGACATGATCCAAAAGGCAAAAGAAAAATTGCGCATAGGTGGCAGCTATACGGTAAAAGAAAGTGATTTCTTAACTGGTGCGAATATTTCAGTCTGCTTGACAGGAGAATTCATGGAAGCAGTGAAGACAGATGGGTGGTATGAGCTGCGCTTTCCAGATATTGACAATTATTCAGAAGCAGAGATGGCGCAATATGATGCAAAATGGGCGGAAGTCGGGGATGTGCGAGAATGGGCAGCTGCTGGTCATAAAGTCAAAACCTATCAAAGAATCAAAGCTCGTGAGTTATGGGAGTTGATTACTTTTTGTGCAACGTATTCTGCTGAGCCTGGTATTTTCTTTATCGATAATGCCAACAAGATGACGAATGCTACAGCATACGGACAAAAAGTCGTGGCAACCAATCCGTGCGGTGAACAGCCCCTAACCCCTTATGCCGTCTGTAACTTGGCAGCCATCAATCTCGCAAACATGGCGGATCGCCAGAAAGGCACCGTTGATTTTGCCAAACTAAAAGAAACCGTGAAAACAGCAGTTCGTTTCCAAGACAATGTTATTGACGCAACGCCTTACTTTTTTGACAAAAATGAGCAGCAGGCGAAAGGGGAAAGACGTGTTGGATTAGGGATCATGGGCTTGGCAGATTTATTGATCTACTGTGGGAAAAAATACGGATCGGCAGAAGGGAATCAATTCGTTGATCAAATTTTCGAGGCAATGGCAGTCACTGCCTATGAGGCATCCATTGAATTGGCGAAAGAAAAAGGCAGCTTTCCCTTCCTGATTGGAAAAAATGACCAAGAGACGCAAGCGTTGCGGAAGAAATTTATCGATACAGGATACATGAAAAAAATGCCAGCGCACATCCGCGAAGGCGTGCTGCGAATCGGTATTCGCAACTCTCATCTTTTGACTGTTGCGCCAACAGGATCGACAGGCACGATGACGGGAGTTTCAACTGGTTTAGAACCTTACTACTCCTTTTCTTATTTTAGAAGCGGTCGACTAGGTAAGTTTATTGAAATCAATGCGGAAATCGTTGACGAATACCTGATGGATCATCCTGAACGAACCAAAGCGGAGTTGCCGGCATGGTTCATTTCCGCTATGGAGTTGACACCCGAAGAGCATGTCGGTGTGCAATGCACCATTCAACGCTGGGTGGATAGCTCCATTTCAAAAACGGTCAATGCACCAAAAGGATATACAGTAAGCCAAGTAGCCAAGGTTTATCGAGATCTTTATGAAGGAGGAGCCAAAGGAGGGACCGTCTATGTAGACGGCAGCCGAGATTCACAAGTACTTACCTTAGAAGCGGTTGAAAATGAGCTGACCGCACAAGTTGAACCGCTGCCTGTCGTTCAAGTAGATGAACCCGTCGCCTCTGGTAAAATCTGTCCCATCTGCCATGAAGGAACCATTGAGGAAATCGGCGGCTGCAGTACCTGCACAAACTGTAAAATCCAATTAAAATGCGGGCTCTAAGAAAAACGGGATTGATAAAATAACTCTTATCCGCATATTGGATAGAAAAACGATTAGTATTTTGACTATTGGAGAGGAAGAAATAGATGAAAAAAGTATTTGTCGTATTCATGCTAGTGAACACACTACTCGTCGCTACAGGATGCCAACAGGTAAGTGTAACGTCAGAAAGCACGCAGCAAAGTTCCTTGAAGCAAGAACAAGGAACAGCTACGATCGTCATCCAAAATCAAGAAGCTGTGACCTCAAAAGAAGTAACGTTCCGAGAAAATGAGTCGCTGCTGGAAGTAATGAAAGAAAACTTTGCGATCAAAGAAAAAGATGGCTTTATCACTTCGATTGACGGCATCAGCCAAGATCAAAAAGCCAATCTATTTTGGGTCTATACCGTCAATGACCAAATGACCGATAAAGGGGCACAAGAGTTGTTTTTAAAAAACAATGACACTATCACATTTGATTTGAAAGCATTCTGATTTGTTTGATTCTAAGGATCTTTACTGGTACAAAAGAACTTGCCCATAAAGATCTTTATCTATACAGATAGACTCTTGCGTTGATTTTGGAGGCAGTTTTGCACTCAAGTTCTACTCAAGAGTCTATTCTTGTTTTTCTATCAGAGTTTGGAGTGGTGGCTTATTTTATTTTAAAATTGGAATAATAGAAATAAAGATACCATTACATACATAAGTTTTAGCCATGATGTTTCTTTCGTATTTTGGCTTTCGTTCCTATTTTTTGTAGAAAATAATTTTTTTATAGTAGAGTGGAAATGGACAAAAATTTGATTTATCCGTTAGCTTAAGTGGCTAACGCTTCTATTCTCTAATATATGATTTTACTTACTATTTTTCTTGCGATTGTTTCCCAATCTGCTTGTTGTTCATAAAAACAATGTTATCATTGTATCATCAGATGTGGGTGGCGAACAGTGGTCTAAAACACGAGCGTTGATTACAAATAAGGTTTTTTCGTTCTCTTTGTTTATTGTTCGAAAAAGGTAGGAGGAGAATAATGGTTGAGGTACTTTTGATGTGTGGCGTTAGTGGTGCAGGCAAAACCACTTACTCAAAACAAAAAGAGCAAGAAGGCTATGTAAGACTAGCAATAGATGAATTGATTTGGGAAGATTATGGCGTTTATGGTGTTGATTACCCTTCGGAGAAATATGCAAAAGTTTCTTCATTATCTTCAGTTAAATTGAAAGAGCTTACAGTGAAGGCTGTTCAAGAAGGAAAAAACGTAGTTGTCGATTCTAGTTTTTGGGCTAAAAGTCACCGAGACGCTTATAGAGAACTACTGGCAGCATATGATGTGACGATTAAAGTAATCTATCTAAAAGCTGATTATGA
Source organism: Enterococcus sp. DIV1279b (assembly GCF_050531515.1). NCBI lineage: Bacteria > Bacillati > Bacillota > Bacilli > Lactobacillales > Enterococcaceae > Enterococcus > Enterococcus sp. DIV1279b. Next base: position 811,121 of record NZ_CP172891.1, read on the forward strand.
TACTTTACGAAAACGATTAGCGATCAGAAATAAAGTCCAGACTGCAAATTCCGCTTTTCCTATTACAGAAGAAATCCTTCAACGTTTTTTTTCAGGATTCGAAGAACCGATAAATGAAGATGAAGTAGTGATTGAGCAAAAGAATAAATGAAGTAGCATCAAAACGTTTTTTACTCTTTTTCAATACAGTTAGTCTTATTCCTGTGCAGGACACGAAGGACAGTCATGCTAGAAGCAAAATAGTGATTGGCAATTTCTTTTCTTGTTGCATTCTTCGATTAATAAACGAATCAAAAAGCAAGCCGCTGAAGACAAAATGACTATGACAGCTGTTAAAGACCAAGAATCAATACATGAAACCGCCCATTGGATAAATAGGACGGCAAACAGTAAGCACCTTGAGCAATCGAAACCACAAGTTAGTCCGTATATCAATGCACTAGATTTTCTTTTTTCTGAGCAAATGATCTTTGAATATGAGGAACTCGAAAAAAAGATAAAATATGATCCATTATTGAAAGAAAAAAAAGAGCGATTTGATAGGATTATTCATTATATTGAGGAATATTTTAATATAGTGATAACAGATAATCGGGAGAAACTTCTGGTAGATTTATGTAATGCTGCGAACATTCATTTTGGTCCCCCATTTATTTTATACGATAAATTCAAGAGGTTTTCTGAAGAGGTGATGAAGTATAATAAAACTTTTTTTATCGAAATAAAAAAGGTTTTTATGTCTCAATTCCCCAATGAACCAGCTTATGTGATTGATACTTACCTGTATATGATTATAACGCATTGGCCACAACTGCTGATATCACTTAATAAAATGATTAGTCAAATCCGTATTTCTTTAGTATTTGATAGTGATATTGAACATATGGAAATGATTGGAAATCTAATCGAGATACTATTTCCTAGGAGGTTTACAATAAAAATCGTTTCACACTTTACGAGATTGGAGGAATTAAAGAATATTATTGATACGCAATTAGTTGTCACTAATATTTGTGATTTAAATATTCCAAAAAAAGATATAATCGTTATATCACTATATCCTTCTGAAAATGAATTAAAAATGTTGCGCGAATATTATGAAAATAATGTAGATTGATCTGATGTAAAAATGCTAGCTCTTATTAAAAAACTAGATATTAGTCAACATGAATGTTCTACAAATTTTGTACTGCAGTTACTTATTAAGAATCCATCGCTGATTAAGCTGTCCAGTATTATTGATAATGGGTAACTTAATCAATGAGAAATAATGTACTTACTTTCTAATGAGTAAAGTTATACAAAATTGTTTGGAAGTGGAGATAAATTATTCTTAAATGACTATTAACTAGGTAATAAATGAATGTTTCACAAAAATATCAAATTATGAATTTAGTACTAGATATACAGGGTCATAAACTTAAAAAGTTTTTGATCCTTTTTAATTTCTCATTTAATAGCTCTTTAAGCAGCTCAATTAATTAGGTCAGAAAGTATTTCATATAGCGGTCAGCAGAGTATACCTTGTTGGTCTATTTTCCGATTGAAATATATAAACGTTTTTTGACGGTCAGATATGTTGAGCAAATTAGATTTCAAAAAAATAGAATGTGTATAATGAAATTGTTAAAAAGAGTGTTCAGAAATGACGATTTTCTGAACACTCTCTTTAGATACCATAATTGATATGGAGTGCTCAATTTTTGTGTTCATAAACTCGTAACTAAATCATTGTTCAATTAAAGTTTGGATTTATGAGTATTAGTACAAATCTTAGATAGGGTCAGAAACTTAATGGTTTTTTATCCTTTTACTATATTAAAATATTGAAGAATAAATTATAATGAAAAAATTTTATCTTTAGAATCAATGGCTATTGAGAACACACTGTCTCATGTTATGGGTCTTGTTGTATCGAATAAGCGAGAGCAACTTTCTCCCGAGCTAGATTTCTTAGATGTCTATGCGGACCAATTAAACTTTAGAAATGTGTTCAGTGCTCGGATCCAAAATCAATCGGGGACGTTTGTTAATCAGTTAGAGGTTATTGCATCAATTTATAATGAAGATCAAACAGAAAGCCTCTATTCCACAGAGGCATCAGGAATGCAAATGGTGCCTCACTCCAATTTTGCCTTTCCAATTCCTTTGAATGGTGAGTCATTTGTCCCACGTAATTATGTTCTTCATCTACAAGCAAATTCTGGAGAATTGAAATGGGAGTGGACGAGATCATTTGAGGTAGATGATCATATATCTAAGACATTTAACCGACAAGATATAACTATTCCTAGCCAAAATAAATACTGGGTATTAGTTTCTATTTTTCTTGTTATACTATTACTTTTAGTGCTTTTTATGTTAACGGCAACGATAAAATGTAGGAAAATGGCAATTTAAAATTGTTGGTTTTCCTACATTTTTGTATGCTCTTCTTATCCCAAATGAAACGGAGGTTCAGGGATGAGAAAAGATATACGCGAAGGAGTGATGATCTACGTGATCAACGAAATCAAACCGAACTATGCCGCATTAGCCAAACAATATGACTGTGATTATCGAACAGTCAAAAATGCATACGAAGAAGCTAAGGGTGAAACGTCCACACCTACCCCGCGCAAGAAACGTCCAAGCAAGTTGGATCCATATAAAGAAATTATCCAAGACAAAGTCAAGGGGCATTGTAGTGCCTACAGTATCTTCAAATTTATCGAACGCAAAGGATTTGACGGGAGCTACAGCCTAGTAAAAGCTTACTGTCGCGAGTTCAAACAAGAAAAAGTGCAAAAGGCCACCATTCGTGTCGAGCATAACCCGGGACTTTCCACCCAGGTTGATTGGAAGGAAGATATGCGCTTAATCAGTAATCAAGGAGAAGTTTTTGAATTTAATATCTTCTTATACGTCCTTCCTTACTCGAAGAAAAAATTCATTACTTTAACCTTTGACCGTAAGCAAGATACCCTGTTTGAATGTCTGGATGATGCCTTCTATCACACCGGTGGTGTGCCAAAAGAAATCTGGTTCGACAATATGAAGACGGTGGTTGATCATTCTCGCAGTCAGTTTTCAAAAGCGTATTTCAACGAACGCTTTTATGCCTTCAGTAAAGACGCCAGCTTCACGCCAATTGCCTGTCGTCCCTTTCGACCACAAACAAAAGGATGTGTAGAAGCGTTAGCCAGAACTGTTGATCGACTGAAGGTCTATAACCATGAATTTTATGATACCGTAGAGCTATGTCATCTAGTGAATGACCTATGTTCTGAGTTAAATAGTGAAGTCTCCCAGGCAACGGACCAGACGCCAGATGAGCGTTGGTGGACAAACGAAAAAGAGCACCTACATGAATTACCGAAAAACCTTTTGAATCCTTATTTTGAGGACTTTATTAGCCGTAAAGTCACGAAGGAAGCCATGGTCGTTTTCCGTAAATGCAGGTACTCTGTAGATCCTCGCTATATCGGTAAAGAGGTTGAAATCGAGCTCTCCGACAAGGAAGACCAAGTACAAATTCATTATAACGGAGAACTGATCCGGTCGCATCCCTTAACGAAAAAACAATTGAACTATCATGAGGAGGACTATTTCCAAATCCTAAAGTCAGATGTCATGAGCCATAAAGAGGACGATGACATCAGAGCTTATACTCGCGAAAGTCTAAAACAATATGATTTGGTGGAGATTGCTGATGAAGAATAGCCATTATCAAGAACTGATGACCAACCTAGAAACGCTCGGTTTGAATCACATGCGGGAGTATGTTCCCAATTATATCGAGGTTGCCAATCGAGAGGAGCTTTCCTTGACGGAAGCTCTTCTGGAATTAACGCGAAAGGAAGTCAATCATCAACATAACCAGAAAATGAATCGCGTGATAGAGCGAGCGCGCTTTCCTAAACGGACCAGTCTAGAGGAATTTGATTTTACCTTCCAGCCAAGTATTAATAAACGTGAACTGCTGGATTTAAAGCACATGGGTTTCGTAGAAAAGCATGAGAACCTGGTCTTTATTGGGAGCCCAGGAGTTGGGAAAACGCATCTAACGATTGCCTTAGGAATTGAAGCCTGCCATCAAGGGTACCGGACTTTATTCATCCCTTGTCATGAGCTTCTTTTACGCTTACGAGCTGCCTATGAGAAAGGCACGCTTGAGCGAGTACTAAACCGATATGCACGATATGATGTGTCGATTATTGATGAGATTGGCTATCTACCGATACAAAAACAAGAAGCCGATTTGTTCTTCCAGCTTCTGGCCATGCGTTATGAACACCGCTCTACGATTATTACGACAAATATCGTCTTATCTCGATGGGGTGAATTGTTTCAAAGCCCAGAAATCGCGGCAGCGATCCTTGACCGACTGGTTCATCATGTCAAAGTGTTCAAGATTACCGGCAAGTCTTATCGTATGAGAAATAAAATCTAAACTGGCGATTGCCGACAATTCCTATTGCCGAAAACCTACATTTTTATTCTGCCCAAAACCAAAGGTGATAAACGTTTCATCTGTAAATAGTGGGTCTTTGATCTCAAAATAACCGTCTTTTTTGGTGCTTTGTTTTAAAGCACTTGCGTAGGCTAATGCCTGGCTTGGTTTTTCAGCTAAAATAACCGTACTCATTAACTATCCCTCTTTTCTTTGTTTTTTCTTTGATCTACTGTCACGTTATATCTTGCTCGATACCTTCTAAACGTTCGGCGATTGATTCAGTTTTGTGAAGAGTACAAATTGGTGAAATAAGGCTGGTTACATTCATCAACAAAAATAACTTATCTGTTTTGGAGGAAAATACTGTGTTAAAAACAATTAAACCCCGCGCACTAACGATGGTGTTTTTGGGGAGTACAATCTTATCTTTTGGCTTATTTAATATCCATTCCTTCAGTGGTGTGACTGAAGGTGGTGGTCTGGGGCTGACCCTGTTACTAGATCATTGGTTTCATTTGTCACCAGCAATCACTGGGTTCATCTTCAATATGTTATGTTATGCGGCTGGCTGGAAAATATTAGGGCGAGAGTTCATATTTTATTCCATTGTCGCTTCTGTGGGTTTTTCTGCTAGCTATAGTCTTTTTGAAGCAATCGGACCTTTTTGGCCCCATATCGGTGATACGCCCCTTTTGGCAGCAGTAGTAGGAGCTATCTTTGTCGGGGGTGGCTGTGGGCTTTGTGTTCGAGCAGGTGGTGCCCCGGGTGGAGATGATGCTATGGCCATGAGTATTGCCAAAGTTTTTAAAATGAAAATTCAGTGGGCCTACCTTGCTAGTGATTTGGTCGTCTTGGTATTGTCTTTGAGCTATATTCCCTTGAATCGCATTGGTTTTTCATTGCTGACAGTCATACTTTCAGGACAACTCATCGGTATCGTACAAGAATTTCATTTGCCAGCTTGGATGCATCAGGAAAAGCCGGCTAAGGTGGAGTAATCAACTTTTCTAGCAAGCTTAAATACAAAAGCGTAAAGGCAAGCAACCTTGAAAGAGGGCTTGCCTTTTTTTAGACTTGGTATTATAAAGTTTTCACAAGTGAAAACTCCATAATACCAAGTCTACAATCCGGCTGATTCTCCGGTAGCAAGGCAATCTTGTTTTCTAATTGATAGGAGGGGATGAAGGTAGCTTTGGGAGTAGCGCATTTCTTTAAAAAAACTGAAAAAAAGATACGTGAAAGCGGTTGACATTTAAAAAAGGTTGCGCTATTCTTTAATAGAGTTAGTTAGTTAAGCTAAACAACCTATTTGATGGAGGGATTTTCAATGAGTTATTTTCCAAGTATCGACAAGATTCAATATGAAGGCACAGACACAAAAAATATGTTTGCATTCCGCCACTACAATCCAGATGAAGTAGTGATGGGCAAAAAAATGAAGGATCATCTTCGTTTTGCCATTGCTTATTGGCATACAATGACTCAAGATGGTTCGGATCCATTTGGTAATCCAGTCAACCAACGCCCTTGGTTTGGTGAAACGCCAATGGAAACTGCCAAAAATCGGGTAGAAGCCTTCTTTGAAATTTGCGAAAAATTAGGCGCAGAATACTTCTGTTTCCATGATGTAGATATCGCACCAGAAGGCGATAGCTTAGAAGAATTCTTTGCAAATGTTGATGAAATTACTGACTTGATCAAAGAAAAAATGGATCAAACAGGGATTAAATTGCTTTGGAACACTGCCAACATGTTTTCTAATCCACGTTTTGTTAACGGCGCGGCTTCAACAAATAACGCTGAAGTTTATGCGATTGCTGCAGCACAAGTGAAAAAAGGCTTAGACATCTCCAAAAAACTTGGCGGTGAAAACTATGTCTTCTGGGGTGGCCGTGAAGGATACGAAACTTTACTGAATACCAACATGAAACTTGAACAAGACAATATAGCTCGTCTTTTCAAAATGGCGATTGCTTATGGTGAAAAAATTGGTCACAAACCACAGTTCTTGTTGGAACCAAAACCAAAAGAACCTTCAAAACATCAATATGACTTTGATGCAGCGACTACGATGGCCTTTATCCAACATTACGGTTTAGAAGGCGACTTCAAGTTGAACTTGGAAGCGAACCATGCTACTTTAGCTGGTCATACATTTGAACACGAAATTGCAGTGGCACGTTGCTACGATTCATTGGGTTCATTGGATGCCAACCAAGGGGATGTTTTGTTAGGTTGGGATACGGATGAATTCCCTACCAATGTCATGGACGTGACTTTGGCGATGTACGAAGTCTTGGAAAATGGCGGTATCGCTCCTGGTGGGATCAACTTTGACTCCAAAGTACGTCGTTCCGCTTTCGAAGCAGAAGACTTGTTCTTGGCTCATATTGCTGGGATGGATACTTTCGCTCGCGGTTTGAAAAATGCAGCGAAATTAAAAGAAGATCGTTTCTTCGATGATTTGAAAGAAGAACGCTATGCTTCCTTTAACGAAGGCCTCGGCGAAAAAATCATGAAGGATGAAGAAGACTTGGAAAGCTTATACGATTATGCTGTTAGCCATGAAGATCCAGTCCTGAAATCTAGCCATATCGAATATGTGAAAAATATCTTGAACGATTATTTATAAGCCGTTTAAATGATGAGGGGTCTTCTTAGGCCCCTTTTCTTGTACAAAAAATTAATGAAGGTTAGGTGGACTGATGACTCGCGATTTATGTTGGTTACGAAAAGTAGCCAGTCATTATTTTCAACATTTCTCATTGCCTGCGGATGATTTAGTGGCAAGAAGTATTCGCCGAGAAGTAGGCACATTACTGAATTTGACAAAAGAAGTAGCAAGTGAAGGGGACTTGGCCTTTTCACTTGTAACAGAAGAGTGTTTGGGAAGGGAAGGCTATCGAGTAAAAGGGGAGCAAAATCATGTTGCTATTCAGAGTAATACGACAAAAGGCTTACTCTATGGCTTATTTGCCTTGTATGAAAAATTGATATTGGGAGAAGCTTTCACTTCTTTTACAAGTGTGCCAGACCAAGCGCTACGGATGATTAATCACTGGGATAATATGGATGGAACAATTGAACGAGGCTATGCCGGAGATTCCATTTTCTTTAAAGACAATGAATTTCGTAAGGATTACCAACTGATTGAGTCCTACGCTCGTCTTTTAGCATCTGTGGGAATTAATGCTATCTCAATTAATAACGTGAATGTTCGTGGTGCAGCCAAAGCCCTCATTTGCGAGGAGCATTTTGGCGAATTGCGACTTATTGATGAAATTTTGGGCTCTTACGGAATTAAGCTATACCTTAGTGTGAACTTTGCCGCCCCTAAAGCGATTGGTGGTTTGGAAACAGCGGATCCTCTTGCTAAAGAAGTCATCGCTTTCTGGCAAGAAAAAATTGATGCTTTATATCGTTATATTCCTGATTTTGGGGGCTTTGTAGTGAAAGCGGATTCGGAAGGGGAACCAGGGCCTTTTGCTTATGGTCGTGGGCATGATGATGGGGCCAATATGTTTGGCAGGCTATTGCAACCTCATGGTGGACATTTGGTATGGCGTTGTTTTGTTTATAATCATCAGCAAAACTGGCGGGACCGTAGCATTGACCGTGCCAAAGCAGCGTATGATCATTTTATGCCTTTGGATGGGAAATTTGTTGAAAATGTTAGCCTACAAATTAAGCTTGGCCCATTGGATTTCCAAGTGCGAGAGCCCACTTCTCCTTTGTTGAGTGGGTTGCGAAAGACCAATCATATCATTGAGTTTCAATTGACTCAGGAATATACGGGGCATCAAAAAGCCGTTTATTATCAATTGCCCGTGTGGAAAGAAGCATTGGATTTTGATTGTCGCAATGAAGACGTACCAGGCCAAGTGAAGGAATTATTGAAAAACACTTCACCACAACCAGCTTACAGTGGTATTTGTGCCGTAGGAGTGGTGGGCATGTCAGAAAACTGGACTGGCCATAAGCTGATGCAAATCAATCTCTATGGTTATGGCAAACTGTGTTGGAACAATCAGCTGACCACCCAAGACTGTGCCCAACGTTGGATTGGCTTAACTTTCGATTTAGCTGAGGATCAAACGAAAAAGTTGGCAGATCTTTTGGTGACTTCTCGGGAAACCTATGGCATGTATACAGCCCCTCGAGGTGTCGGTTTTATGGTGACGCCAAGAACCCACGATGGGCCCAATATCGATGGTTATGAATATGATCGGTGGGGAACGTATCATTTTGCTGACCATCTGGGTATTGGCAATGATCGAACAACTTCAGGAACGGATTACGTGTCACAATATGCGCCAGCTATCCGAGATTACTTTAATGACTTAACAACTTGTCCCGATGAGTTGTTGTTATGGTTTCACCATGTACCTTACACGCATCGACTACACAATAGCAAAACCCTGATTCAAGACATCTATGATACGCATTTTGAAGGTGTTAAACGAGTTGAGGACTATCAAGCTGTTTGGGAAGAAATCGGTCCTCATGTTGACCAGAATTCTTATCAAAATGTCAAAGAGTTGCTGCAATGGCAACGAGAACTGGCAGTGGAGTGGCGAGATCAAATCAATACTTATTTCTGGCGAAAATCGGGTATTGCCGATCAAGCAGGGCGTAAAGTATATCCATAAAGTTACGCTTATAAAGGGTTCTACGCTTTCAAGCCTTGAAAAATAAATACGAGGCCATCTGACGCGGGATATACGAAGGTTTTGAGGTAAAAAAGAACTTTAGTCTTTAGAAAATAGTATGACGGTAGCTAAACTAGCCCTGTCAAAAGAAAAACGAATTTTTTGTCTGTCGGTTTCGCTATAACCTGATGAAGTTGTTGGGGGGCGAGACCGACTTTTTTTAAGGAGTAAAGGGTTCGTGCATAGTTGTTCATTAGTGGTTAATAGACGGATAGTGGTGTAGCAAAAAAAACAAAAAAATTGTTCTGTAAGCGGTTGACTTGTGTCAAGAGGTGTTTTATCATTTAGAAAGTTAGTAAAGCATACAAACTGAACTAGCTGACTCATTTTAATAGCGCCTTATTTCAGGGATGCTAGCTGGTGTCCCTCTTCCTTAGCAATTAAAAATGAGAAACGAGGCTAACCATGAATACTTTTACTAATCCAGTTTTGAAGGGCTTTTCTCCAGATCCAAGCGTTTGCGGGGTAGGAGAAGATTTCTATTTAGTGACCTCGACGTTTGCTTATTTTCCAGGTGTTCCCATTTATCACAGCAAAGATTTGGTAAATTGGACACAAATTGGCAATGTCTTAGAGCGGGATAGCCAGTTGCCTTTAGACCAGGCGGGGCATTCCCAAGGGATATTTGCACCTTGTCTTCGTTACCATGAAGGAACTTTCTATATGATTACCACCAATGTTACCCATGGTGGCAACTTTGTGGTGACAGCAACCGATCCCAAGGGGCCGTGGTCTGATCCCTATTATTTAGAAGATGCTCCAGGTATTGATCCCAGTCTATTCTTTGATGAAGATGGACGTTGTTATTATGTAGGCACGCGCCCGAATCCAAAAGGTGTCACTTACAATGGTGATTGGGAAGTATGGTTGCAAGAACTTGATCTAAATACCATGCGTCTGATTGGTGTGAGTACTTCTTTGTGGAAAGGTGCTATGCGAGATGTAGTTTGGCCTGAGGGACCACATCTTTATAAAAAAGACGGCTATTATTATCTGATGATTGCGGAAGGGGGAACTGGCTTTAACCATTGTGTGACGATTGCTCGAAGTCAACAAGTGGCAGGGCCTTATTTGGGAAATCCCAATAACCCTATTTTGACTCATCGACATTTGGGTAAAGATTTTCCTGTTTGCAATGTCGGGCATGGGGATTTAGTAGAAACGACAACAGGCAAGTGGTATATGACTTGTTTGGCTAGTCGAAACTATGAAGGTTACAGCAATCTTGGACGTGAAACGTTTCTCGCTGAAGTTGTCTGGGAAGACGGCTGGCCGGTAGTCAATCCAGGTCATGGGCAGCTTTTAGACGTCCAAGAACATGCACTGCCCCTCATTCCAGTCCCAGAAACAAGCCAGTTTTCATTGGCTGAAGAAAACGTTGCCTTTGTCTATTTGCGTAATCCGCATCCTGCTGATTACAATCGGACTGTTCGTCCAGGCTGGTTGCGATTGACACCCGGGGAAGCGACTTTATCAGATGTGGCTTCACCCACTTATATTGGGTTACGACAAAAAGCGATGAATTACCATTTTCGTGTCGATATCCAACCATCCTTGGCTAAAGGGGAAGCATGTGGCTTGGCGTTGATTCAAAGCAATGACTACCATGTACGTTTGGAAATTACCGAAACAGAAAATGGCTATCTAGCCCAGCTCATCCGTACTCTAGCTGGCGTAGAAGAAACACTAGGGAGGACGACCTTTACCGGTGATCGTTTCGTATTGCAATTTACCGGTGCGTTGCAACAATTGACAGCCAAGGTAATTGTAGCTGAAGAAGAACATCTTGTCGCAGAAGCGGTGGCTATTCATTATTTAAGTACAGAAATTGCTGGTGGTTTTGTAGGCTGTACAATGGGTCTATATGCTACCAGAACAGCACCACAGGCTACAGGATATGTGGATGCTTATCAAATTGAACACCAGGTCAATTAAGAGAAGGGAATAATCGCTATGAAACAAATTTTAGGCTTAGATCTCGGAACGAGCGCGTTAAAAGGACTCCTTTTTGATGAGGGCGGGAACCTGCTAGCATCAGCAGATAGTGCTTATCCTTTAGATACACCACAAGCTGGTTACAGTGAACAAAATCCGAATCATTGGCAAAAAGCAGCGGAAATTGTGATGACAAAACTGTTGGATTTGCGTCCAGATATGAAGGATGCGTTGGTGGGGATTAGTTTTTCCGGTCAAATGCATAGTTTGGTGTTATTAGACGATGCCAACCAAGTTATTCGTCCAGCAATTTTGTGGAATGACGTACGAACAACCAAAGAATGTCAAGAAATCATGGCAACTTTTGGGGACCAATTGTTAGCCATTACGAAAAACGTGGCTCTCGAAGGATTTACCTTGCCTAAAATTCGTTGGGTTCAAAAAAATGAACCAGCCAACTGGGAAAAAGTGGCTCATGTGATGTTGCCAAAGGATTATTTGGCGTTTTGGCTGACAGGCCGATATTCGATGGACTACTCTGATGCAGCCGGTACATTGTTATTGGATGTAGAAGAAAAAGTTTGGTCAGCGGCTATTTTGAAACAGTTTGATATCGATGAAGCGGTCTTACCAACACTACATGAATCAGCTGGATTAGTCGGCAAGATAGTACCAGAATTGCAATTGAAATTTGGTTTTACCCAAGAAGTAGCGATTTTTGCTGGTGGGGCAGATAATGCCTGTGCTGCATTGGGAGCTGGGATTATTAAAGAAGGCTTAGCGATGGCCTCTATCGGAACAAGCGGCGTCTTCTTGTCTTATGAAGCAGATGAAACAGTGGATTATCAAGGAAAACTCCATCTCTTTAATCATAGCGTCAAAGACAAATTGTATGGGATGGGCGTGACTTTGGCCGCCGGAAATTCATTGAGCTGGTTTCGGGATACCTTTGCGCCAGAAGAAGATTTTGCGACCTTATTAGCGGATGTGGGGACTGTGGCAGCTGGCTCAGATGGGCTGTTGTTCACTCCTTATATCGTAGGGGAACGGACACCTTATAGTGATGCCAAGATTCGTGGCAGTTTTATTGGCATTGACACTCATCATCGATTGCGCCATTTTGGCCGTGCAGTTTTGGAGGGCATCACTTTTTCTTTAAAGGATTCTCAACAAATCATGGCAGATACGACGGGGCGCCATTTTAAACAGATTGTCTCCGTTGGTGGTGGGGCGAAAAACCCTGATTGGCTGCAAATGCAAGCAGATATTTTCGATGCTGAAATCTTAACGTTGACTACCGAACAAGGTCCAGGCATGGGAGCTGCCATGTTAGCAGCTATCGGAGCGGGATTATTCCCAGATGCTGAAAGTTGTGCCGAGGTTTTTGTGCACTATGACAAACACATCATGCCTGATCCACAACAAGTAGCGAAATATGCGAAAATTTATGAGATTTATCAAGATGTTTATCCCCAAACTGCACCAATCTGTCATCGTTTACTGACAGAAGAGTAAAAAAATGCCTCATTGCCTTGAAAGGTAAATAAGACATCGGATAATCAGCAAGTCGGCTGATTACTCGATGGCTTTCTTTAAAAAAACGATGGAACCGTATTCGTTTGCCCTGGATAGCGGAAGTTTCATGATGAATGGTAGCTAGTAAGCTTGGGACAAAAAGACTTATAGCCACTTAACATCGTAAAAATTGCTCATGGGTTTCGCCATGAGCAATTGGAAGAAGCCTACTTTTTAAGCATTCCTAGTCTTAAGTTTTGGATTTTTAAAAAGTGGGAAGTAGCCTGGGCAATGCCACCGTATAGCGGGGCATGATCCCCTAACAGGCTCGTCTGAATGGTGATACTTTGCGTAAAACGAGAGACCATTTTTCGACGTATCCGGGGAAGAAGATCGGGAATTTTACGATAGACAGAGCTATTGACGATCAATAACTCAGGATCTTCTGCCACGATGATATTGTTTAGGCCGATACTTAAATAGTCAACATTTTCTAGGGCTAGACGGATGGCATCCACATCACCGGCATTATAGGCGGCTGCAAAAATATCAGAATTAACAAAATCCAAGTCTTTTAATTTGGCAAAAGTATCAAATAACACTCTGTTGGAGGCATATTGTTCGAGACAGCCCTTATTACCACAAGGACAGAATTTGCCATTAGGGAAAAGCGTGCTGTGTCCTAATTCTCCAGAGAAGCCATGGGAGCCAGATTGTAAAGAACCATTGGCTACTGTGCCAGCGCCAATTCCGCTATGAATACTCAGACTGATAATTTTTTGGTAGTCGCCAGTTGTCATAAAGCAGTATTCCCCGACAGCATTAAGGTTGGCTTCGTTTTCTACAAAGACCGGCACACTGAAAAGTTGCTCTAGGGGTTCTTTGATATCCAAGCCAGACAAATCGTAGTAAGGAGTAAAGGTGATGCGGTTATCGTTGACAATCCCGTGGATGGCCAATGAAATCCCCACTAGACCATGGGGCGTCACTGGGGCCTGACTTAAAAAATTGGTGATAATGCTTTGAACAGTGGGCAAGATATTTTCGCTATTGATTGGGGTATTTTTTCTTTCTTCGAGGCGAATCACTTCCCCATCGAGATAAGCCAACATCCCTGCCACATAGTTATAGCCCACATCAAAAGCAAGCGCCAATCCGCAGCGTCCATTAAAGTGCAGCTGAATCGGTTTTCGCCCCCCCATCGAACTAGCGTTACCGATACCAACTTCTTCTACGATATCGTTTTCAATTAGGTTTTTGATAATTTGCGAAACCGAGGCCTTATTTAGATTGGTTAAAGTGGAGATGTTGGCTCGGGAAATATTTTTATTTTCAATAATCGCTTTTAGTACAGTCGCTTCATTTTGCTCACGAATGTCAAGTTTATTAATAATCATGGACAATCCCCTTTTTAAAGTACGTCTTAGAGTTAGTATACTGTGCAAATTAACTGATTACAACTGAAAAAAGGGGGATTCATAAAGTTTTGTAACAAATGTTAGCCAATTATAGTTAAAACCACTAGCCAAAATGGTTGTTTTTTTAACTAACTATTACGAGGAGAAGAAAAAATGGAAACTATTCAATTGACAAAAAATATGACAGTTAGCTCATTTCACAATTTTGCGGATGATTGTATTGGTACTGGCCGGATGGGCTTGGCTCTACAGCGGCAATACCAAGAACAATTACGTCTCGTACAAGAAAAAATTGGGTTCAAGTATATTCGCGGTCATGGCTTATTTAGCGATGACATGGCAATCTACCAAGAATACGAAGACGAAACGGGACAAAAAGTCGCGGAATATAATTTTACCTACTTGGACATGGTGATGGATTTTTATCAAGAAGTGGGTATAAAACCCTATTTAGAGTTGGGCTTCATGCCACAAAAACTAGCTTCTGGGGATCAGACGGTCTTTTATTGGCAGGGAAACGTGACCCCGCCTCGCTCATACGAAGGTTGGTGCCAATTAGTCCAAGCGACCTTACAACACTTAATCACACGCTATGGTCGGGCTGAGGTAGTGACTTGGCCGGTGGAAGTTTGGAATGAGCCGAATTTGCCAGGTTTTTGGCAAGATGCTGATATGACCGAATACTTTAAGTTATTCAAAGAAACTTTTTTTGCGGTGAAAGCTGTCGATGACCAATTCAAAGTTGGGGGACCAGCGATTTGTGGGGTAGATGATATCAATTGGCTACAACAGTTTATGGCCTTTTGTCACGAGGAACAATTGGCGATTGATACGGTGACCCGCCATTTTTACACCATTTCTGATCCAGAGACCGCCGGACATTATAGCTATGTGACTTTGCGAGAAGCACAGGAATCCCTGACTGAGTTGGATATTTCCCGTAGTATTATCGATGACTATCCAGAATATCGTGGCTTGCCGATGCATATTACGGAGTTCAATACGTCTTATCGGCCGGATAGCCCTTTGCATGATACGAATTTGAACGCAGCCTATATCGCTCAGTTGCTTTCAAGATTAGGAGAAACCAGTGCCTCGTATTCTTATTGGACGTTTGGGGATATCTTTGAAGAAATGGGGGTTCCCTTCACACCGTTTCATGGAGGTTTTGGGCTAGTCGCCAATGGCAATATTCCTAAACCAACTTTTTGGACCTTTGCTTTTTATAAAAAACTACAAAAGAACTGTCTTTATAAAGGGGAACACGGCATAGTAACTTCAGATGGCAAGGAGCGCTTTGCTGGCGTTTTTTGGAATTTAACAGCTGAAGCGATGTCTTTCCAACTAGATTTCCCAGAAGAGGTTGAAAAATGGTGTATCACTTCAGAAGTGGTGGATCAACAAACAACCAACCCATTGCAAAGTTGGCATGATTTGGGAGAGCCAGCCAATTTGAGTGCTGAACAACGAGCGCTTTTGCAGCAAATTGCTCAGCCAAAAGTGACTACCACGGTCACGTCTAACAGCTATTCATTTACTGTACAGCCTCATGGAGTTCATTATTTCGAGGCGCGGCCAAGAAAGCAAACATCTGATCGAGGCTATGATTATCAACGAGTCTTGGCTGGTAGATAAGAAAATTTGTTTATTTGGATTTGATGGGTTTGAAAATTGGTGTGTGGACCACTAATCAAACTACTCGCAATTATTATATTTAGGAGGCTACTATGAGTTATCAATTATTGAATTATCAACGAGAAGCTAAAGAAACAGAGCTTTATGATACTCGGCTGGGATTGGCGATGCATTTAGCATTGGCAGATGAATCAGGAGTGTTTCAGCCATTAAATCAAAACTTTGGGGTCTTGTTTGCCAAAGCACATTCTTTACCAGATGGGTTTTTAGTAGCAAAAGCCCTTAAAAAAACTTGGATTTGTCAGGGAAAAGAGAAATTTTACATCATCGGGATTCGGGTAAATGCCGATGGAACGTTGGATGAAACCAGTGTGGGTAGCATTTTAGTTTTTGAAACGGAAAACTTTATTCAGTATCAAGAACTACCTTTGCTCCACCTAAGTGAAATGCCTCTGATGGATGTTCAATTGGCTTATACGGATGAAGGGTATCAAATCCGGTGGTTAGATAGCTGTGATCAGGCTTATCAAGTGACGACCCCAAGCTTAGATCATGTGGATGAGACTAAAAAGGTTGCCATTCAGTGGCAACCACTTTTGGAAGTAGCAACGGATATTGAAGGGGCAATTCCGAGGAATAGTTTGACCATTAGTGAGGAACAAGGAGACTATTTACAAAAAAAATTGATAACACCCCATCATATCACTGTGGACTTACCGGATGAAGTCGTTGTTGAAAACATGGAAGAACTTACCACGATGAAAGCAACCTTGCGCTATAGTGATGGCTCGAGTCGCCAAGCCGGAATTGATTGGTTTGATTTACCAGCAAGTGCTACTGAAAAAGCTTTTGTAGCAAAGGGTCAAGTGCACCAGGAACATTTTTCTTTCCCGATTTCGACTTATCGCGCGGATCCTTGTATCGGCAAATGGCAAGGGGAATACTACTTTATTGCCACGAATGATTATGATGATAACCGTAGTCTCTATATCCGTAAAGCCAAGACGATTGCTGAGTTAGTTACTGCCCAAGAGATGAAGATTTTGGATAGCGAGATGTACCCTGAAATTGCCAATCTCTTGTGGGCACCAGAATTTCATATTATTAATGATCGTTTGTATATTTTCCACGGTGCAACACCAGGTCCTTTTGAAGAGGAACAATCCCACGTAATGGCTTTGAAAGAAGGCGGCAATCCCTTGGTGCTAGCAGATTGGCAGCGACCGCAAAAAGTCGTAAAAGCAGATGGATCGCCTTTGATTACAGGAGGCATCACTTTGGATATGACGGTGATTAAAGATAGTGGCCGAATCTATGCCGCTTGGTCGCAACGTCAGTTTTTTCCAGTGGATTTAGGTGCGTGGATTTATTTTGCGGAGCTCAATCCTGATCAACCGTGGCAATTATTGACAGAACCAGTAGTCTTAGCAAAACCAGATTATGGATGGGACAATAATCATACCTTTGTCGATGAAGGTCCCTATGCCTTGTATCGAGGAGAAGACATCTATTTAACCATTTCCGGCGCAGCTGTCGACAGTAGCTATTGTGTGGGGTATCTAAAAGCCAAAGTTGGCAGTGACTTGCTCAATCCAGCGGTCTGGGAAAAATCAAATTACCCATTGTTGACTTCTCTGAATGTTCCAGGAGAATTTGGACCTGGACACAATGCTTATGTAGAAGATGAAGAAGGCAATATCTGGAACACTTATCATGCACGTCCAGGTATCGATGCTCCCCGTTCTTCAGGTATCCGGCGGGTACATTTTGATGTAGATGGACAGCCAATTTTGGGAATGACGGAAGCAATGGATGTCAATCCTGAGTTATCTTTGGTGCAAGTAAAAGTAAAGGTAAAATAAAGCGTAAAAACAGCCTGTGAGACTAAATACTCACGGGCTGTTTTTTTGAATCACGGGTTGCAAAGGATCAATCAAAATCAGATTGTTAAAGGTTTTGTTGTTGAAATTGACGAGGAGTCAGCTCAAATTCCTTTTTAAAGGCTTTAATAAAATGAGAATAATTAGTAAAACCAGCATCGTTGCAGGCAATCGTAATTGTGGCCCCTTCTAATAAACGCTCTTTGGCATAGAGCAGTTTCCGTTTTTGGATGTAGGCATGGGGACTAAAGCCGGTATGACGCTTAAATTCCCTAGTAAGGTGTTCGCGGCTAATAAACTGGGCTTTGGCTAGGGTCTCGACTTTGACGGGCTCTGATAAATGGTCTTGGATATAGTGAATGGCGTGGCGAACAACATGATTTTCTTTACTATTCGTCAAGGGAGTATTTTCTTTTTGCAAAGCTAAAAAGCGTTGATTGAGAAAAAGCAGAAACTCGTTAAAACATTGGGTATAGCGCAAGTCACTACCATATTCTTCAGAGGCACTATGTTTTTGTAAATCTTGAATAAAAGGTCGAACTTCGGTTAAACTTGTAGGCAAAAAATGACTTTGGCGGTTATTGATACGGGAAAAGCATAACGTCAAATCTGTTTTAGCGGAAGAATAACGGTGTAAATAAGATTCGTCAAAATAACAGAAAACGCGCTCATAACGGGCAGAAGGTAAGGTTAGCATCATGTGATGGATATCATGATGATGAATTAACAGGATATTTCCTGGTTGCATATGATAGACACAATCTTCCACGTAGTAATCCACTTCCCCATCTAATAGACAATAGATCTCATGAAAATCATGGTAGTGGTACTCTGGTAAAAATGTGATGGGGGTTTCGAAACAGGAATCTTTATAATAAAAATCGAAATCTTTTGAATGAAGATGATCTTGAATCGTTGCTACTGGTTTCGTCGGGGGTCACTCCTTTTTCGCAAGTTTCTCTGATGATATCACATCTAGCATGAAATGGGTCACATTATAGCGTTTTTATTATTTATAAATGTACGTATAATAGCCGTAACAAAACAAGAAAGAAGGTTCATTTAATGAA
The DNA here is from genome assembly GCF_050531515.1 of Enterococcus sp. DIV1279b. NCBI lineage: Bacteria > Bacillati > Bacillota > Bacilli > Lactobacillales > Enterococcaceae > Enterococcus > Enterococcus sp. DIV1279b. The sequence goes on from NZ_CP172891.1 coordinate 829,718, forward strand.
CAACTTCACCATCACCGGTTTCGCAGATGAAATCGCAAGTGACTTAGATACACAAATCAAAGGACTGAAAGAAAACGGCATTGCCCATATCGAAGTCCGAGGCATCAATGGCGTCAATGTCAGTGAATTGACGCTGGATCAAGTACTTACTTACAAAGAAACACTCCATGAAAACGGGATCAAGATTTCTTCCATCGGCTCTCCCATCGGTAAAATCAGTATTGAGGATCCTTTTGAAGAGCATTTAGCGTTATTCAAACATGTTCTCGATGTAGCAGTAGCTTTTGAAAGTCCCTATGTCCGGATGTTTAGTTTCTTCATTCCAGAAGGCAAACCTGCCGACGACTTTCACGAAGAAGTGGTGAAGCGATGGAACCAATTTTTAGAGGTAGCCAAAGATTATCCTCAAATTACCTTGCTTCATGAAAATGAAAAAGACATTTACGGAGATATTCCAGAACGTTGTGCCAAACTTTTGACCGAACTGAACAATCCACAAGTCAAAGCGGCCTTTGATCCGGCCAACTTTGTCCAATGTGATGTGGAAGTCTATCCCCATGCCTATGAATTATTAAAAGATGAAATTGGCTATATGCACATTAAAGATGCCCATTTCGCAGATCATAAAGTCACACCGGCTGGACTTGGCGATGGGCAAGTGGAAGCTGTCTTGCGGGCACTTGTGGCAAACGGCTTTACAGGCTTTGCTTCCTTGGAACCCCATTTGTCAATTTTTGATGGCTTTGCGGCGTTGGAAAAAGAGGGCGTCTCCATTGAAGAAACAAAATCCGATGGTGAAAAACTGTTCACTGTCGCTAGTAATGCATTGAAAAAAATCCTTGTGGAAAACATGGGTCAGGAGTGGAACTAATATGGAAACAGTAAAAATCGGTATCGTCGGCGTCGGTAATATCGGCTCCTTTCATATGCGCAATGTCTTAGGTGGTGAATTAAAAAACGCTGAATTGGTGGCATTGTGTGATAACAATCCAGAAAAATTGGACCGTATCCAGGAACAATACGGGGATCAATTCAAATTATATGATGATGTGGATAACTTGTTGGCAGATCCAGAAGTGGACGCAATCATTATCTCTACGCCCCACTATGATCATCCTGTGATTGCCATTAAAGGTTTGCAAGCAGGCAAACATGTCTTAGTAGAAAAACCGGCTGGGGTGTATACGAAAAAAGTTCGGGAAATGATTGAAGAATCAGAAAAACATCCAGAACTGTCCTTGTCTTTGGTGTATAACCAACGGATGAACCCGACTTATCAAAAGGCCAAAGAACTCGTAGAATCCGGTCAAATCGGTGAATTGCGTCGGACCAACTGGATCATCACCAACTGGTATCGGTCCCAAAGCTATTACAATTCTGGCGGCTGGCGGGCCACTTGGAAAGGGGAAGGTGGCGGTGTCCTCTTAAACCAAGATCCCCATCAATTGGACTTGTGGCAATGGATTTGTGGCATGCCGGAACGGATTTTCTCCTTTGCCTATTATGGCAAACGTCGGGATGTGGAAGTGGAAACAGAAGTAACGGCCTATTGTGAATACGCAAATGGGGCCACTGGGGTCTTTGTGACAACCACTACGGAAACGCCTGGGACCAATCGTTTTGAAATCGTGGGTTCTCAAGGAAAAATCGTGATTGAAGATGAACAGTTGAAATTCTGGCGGACCGTTACCGATGAAAAAGAATGGAACGATACTTACACCGGCGGCTTTGGCGAACCGGAAGTTTGGGAAATCAAGATTCCTGTTGAATTTGACGGCAGCACCGGCCATTTGCGAGTGACGCAAAACTTTGTCAACAATATTCTCTTTGGCGAAAAACTGGTGGCACCAGCGACAGATGGGATTTATGGCTTGTCCATTTCTAACGCCATTCACCTCTCTTCTTGGTTAGGCCAATGGGTTGAGTTGCCGATTGACGAGGAGTTGTTCTTGGAAGAGTTAAACAAGAAAATTGCGGGCTCAAAATACAAAGATGTGAAAGAAAAAGTCTTGGATACTGAAAATACTTACTAAAAAGAGTGTGAAAAGATGATACGATTCGGAATTGTGGGCTGTGGCAATATCTCCGGTACCCATGCAGAAGCCCTTCAGAAAATTCAAGAAGCCCAGTTGACGGCTTGTTGCGACATAGATGAAGTAAAAGGGCGACGCTTTGGGGAAAAACATGGCTGTAGTTTTTATGGGAATTACCTAGACATGCTAAAAAATGGTGAGATTGACGCAGTAATCATCGCTACGCCGCATTATCTCCATGGCCAAATGACCCTGCAAGCTTTTGAAGCCGGGAAACATGTCCTATGTGAAAAACCGATGGCCATAACGGTCCAAGAAGCTGAACAGGTTTTAGCCAAATGGGAGGAACAGCCAGACTTGCATTATGCCGTGTGTTATCAAAATCGCTTCAACCCTTCCTATGCCCAACTGAAAACGATGATTTCCCAACAAGCTTTCGGGCAGTTAAAAGGAATCAAATGCGAGCTAACCTGGCATCGGGATAAAGGGTATTATGAGGCGGCATCATGGAAAGGTACTTGGAAAAAAGAAGGTGGGGGTACCTTGATCAATCAAGCCATCCATACCTTAGATGTGGTGACTTGGATGATTGAGTTACCAGAGAAAATCAAAGGCAAGATAATGACCACGCTTTTGGAGGAAACCATCGAAGTAGAAGACGCGGCGATGGCGACAGCAGTGCTTCCAGATGACGTGCCGGTGGTCATTCATGCCTCCAACAACTACTCTTCAGATCCCGCCCCATCCGTCACCTTTGATTTTGAAGAAGCCAGAGTGGTGTTGACCGCTGACAAACTGGTAGTCAATGACGTAGCGGCACCTCTTGAAGAAGGCATGGTAAGCGAAGTAGCTAAAGCTTACTGGGGAGCAGGACACCTGCGCTTTGTACGAGCCTTTGTCAATCAGTTAGTCGGCTTGCCAGATCCTCACGCAGAGTACCTCGCCGTTGCGGATGCGTTGGATTCTTTGAAGATGGTTTGTGGGATTTATGAGTCGGATCGTAGTGGGCAGTGGGTTCAACTGAATAAATAGTAAAAAACCATGGAGACTAGTTGGACTAGTGCTTCATGGTTTTTTGCTGAGGTGCATTCAATTTACTACAACAATTGTTGGTAGTAGAGATTGTCAAAGCGAATCAATGTCGGCTCCTTTCGTCCGCTACGGGCATTTTTCCGATAATCTTTTGGGGAGTGACCAATTTTCTGCAAAAAATTACGATTGAAGGTTCGCGTGTTTTGAAAACCAGATAAGCTAGCGACTTCTGTTATAGAATAATCGGAGTTTGCTAGTAAATAGCAAGCTTGATTGATGCGGTACTGGTTGATTAGTTTTGGAAAGGTGGACTCAAGTTTTTGGGTAATGACCTTGGATACGTAATCTTTACTATAGCCGATATCTTCACTCAGCTGACTCAAAGTAACTTCATTTTGAAAATGAGAAGAGACCCACAATAGAATTAATTCTAAAATATTCTCTTTGCCTCGTGTTTTGACTAGCTTGGTATGTTGCTCATATAGATATAAGATTTCATATAAAGCGGCTTTGTGTCTAAAAAATGAGTTGCTCTCAAATAATGAATCGTAGAGCTGATTAGATTTAGTGCGTCCCACCGGAATGACAGGATTTAAGAAGGATTTCCCTTTAATTAATGGAAGATAGTCTTCTAGATACTCGGGAGAAAAAATCCAAATATGACCAGAGTTTTCCATTTCAGCTTCTACTTGATGGGTTTGATAGGGGAGAATTAGGGCGATATCGCCAGCTTTTAAGGTGTGAATTTCAGAATCGATTGTCAATAGAAATTCGCCAGTTTCACCAAACCATAATTCGAAACTCCGATGAAGATGCTCAGGATAGCTGAGATTCTCCGGATGATATTCCACGTGGGAAATTTTTTCCCCGAAGTGATAGGATTCCAATTCAGTCATTTTTAACCCTCCCATTTAAGAAATCATAGTCAACTGATTACGTCTATTAGTGTACTGAAATTGTCTTGTTTTTGCAAGCGTTTCAGAGTAAAGTTGAATCAAGGAAGAGAAGTAAGCGCTATTAATTTATTTGAATCAGGGTTTAGAAGGAAGTTGTGTCGCAAGGTTTTTTTATGCATCAATGTTTGTTATTTAAACATACCAACGGAGGGGAAACACATGAAAAAGTTTGGAAAAGTTGCAGTGACAGCAATGGCACTAGCTTTATTGGCTGGGTGCGGTAGTGGAAATGGTAAAGGAGACAAAGATGGTGGCACGCAAGCCACAGATAGTGATGGCAATAAAAAATATACAGCCTTTATGGCGGTACCTGGTTCTGAAGTTCCCGATGATTCTCGTTTAAACAATGTTTTTGCAGAAGAATTTGGTTGGCGAGTGAAAGTTAGCTGGCTGACGGGTCAAACTGCAAAAGAACGGATTGGGGTTATGGTATCTGGTGGCGAGTATCCAGATATCGTGGATGCTTCCGATGGTCGTTCAGCGATGATTGATGCTGGAGCTTATGTTCCCTTAGAGGATAAGCTAGATGACTATCCGAATTTGAAAGCCACATTAAGTGATATTCAATGGGAAAAAATTAAAGCTGATAATGATGGCCATATTTATACGATTCCACAATTTGCTCAAAAAGATGGTACCGTGGATACGGCAACTAGTTATGGTGGCGAAGCTTTCTGGATTCAAAAACGTGTCCTCAAATGGGCGAACTATCCAGAAATTAATACTGTCGAACAGTATTTTGATTTGATCAATAAGTATTTAGCTGAAAATCCTGATACTGATGGTCAAAAAAATATCGGTTTTGAAATCTTATCTGATGACTGGCGTTACTTCTGTTTGGAAAACCCACCGCAATTCTTAGCGGGATATCCAAATGATGGCGCAGCTATTGTCGATCCAGACACAATGAAAGCAAAAGTATATGACAAAATTCCAGAAGCCAAAGAATACTACAAGATTTTGTCTGAACAATTTGAAAAAGGAACGATTGACCCTGAAACCTTTACTGCTAAATATGACCAGTATATTGCAAAATTATCTTCTGGTCGAGTGTTGGGGATGATCGACCAAGGTTGGAACTTCCAATCTGCAAGAGATTCATTGGTTTCTCAAGGGAAAGATGAATTAACTTGGGCACCTCTTGATTTGACTTTGGATGAAAATGTTCAACCACAATACCGAGAAGGTGGCGTCTTGTCTACTCAAGGTGGGATTGGGATTACCACTAGCTGTAAAGATGTTGATGGCGTATTGCAAATGTGGGATGACATGGTTTCTGAAAAAGGGATGATCCTACGCAACTGGGGCGAAAAAGGCGTTGACTATGAAGTTGACGACGACGGCATGTTCTACCGCACTGACGAACAATGGGCAAATTGGAAAGATACCGATTATGTTCAAAAGAATAGTGTAGCGTTTGGTTATATGCCTGGTTACCGTGGTTACTTGCCAGATGGAAAAAATACAATTTTGCCTTCTGAACAAATCTCTGAATTCCGCAAAACATTGTCTGATATCGATAAAGAAGTGTTGGATGCTTATAAAGTAGACAACTGGACTCAAATGGTACGCTTGCAAGATCCAATTCAACCATGGTTCCCAATCTATACAGAACGGAACAAATGGACTTCTTCTGATCCAGCTGGGATTGCTAGTCAAAACATGCAAGAAGTGAAAATGCAATGGTTACCAAAAGTCATCATGGGCGGACCAGCAGCTTACGAACAAAACTGGGAAGATTATATGACTGCTTATGATAGTCAAATCGATTACAAAGCCTTTGAAGATACATTGACTAAAGAAGTGAAACGTCGGGTAGAAATCGAAAAAGAACTAGAAGCAAAAGTTGACAAATAGTCTGCTGTAGCGAGGTGATGGGAGTTGTGAAAATAACAACTCCCACAATCTTGCTTTGCTACATACTCGAAGATTTGGGGGAATAAGAAATGAGCGGAAATTCAACGATGTTAGATTCAAACGAGGGTATTCCAAAAGCAAAACGAAAAACATTTTGGGAACGTGTCTGGGCTCAAAAAGATCTGTGTTTACTTTGTCTGCCATTTGTCATTTACATTCTTTTCTTTAATTATGCACCGTTATCTGGCTGGTTGATGGCTTTCCAAAAATACCGTCCTGGTACTGGTCTTTTTGATCAAGAATGGATTGGACTTGAAAATTTCCGAATGTTGTTTGCTGATCCAAACTTTTTACGGGTTGTCCGCAATACTTTGGCAATGAGTTTAATCAATTTGACTTTGGGTTTTGTTTTCTCGATTGGCTTTGCGGTCTTATTGAATGAAGTCAAAAATAAACATTTAAAGAAAATCATGCAAACTGTCTCTTATCTGCCTTACTTTTTATCATGGATTATTGTAACAGGGATCGTGTTGGATGTGCTGAGTCCTGAAACGGGGATTATTAACCAACTACTGATGCAATTTAACTTTGTAGACAAGCCGATTAGTTTCCTTTCCGAACCGAAATATTTCTGGTGGATTGTTGGTTTCTCTAATGTTTGGAAAAGTACTGGTTGGGGAAGTATCATCTACCTTTCTGCGATGTCAGCTATCAACGAAGAACTGTATGAATCCGCCGAAATGGATGGTGCCAGCCGCTTGCGGAAAATCTGGCATATCACTTTACCAGGAATTAAACCAACAATCTTTATCCTCTTATTAATCAATATCGGAAATATCCTAAATGCTGGGTTTGAAGTGCAATACTTGTTAGGGAATGGCTTAGTTCAACAAGTTTCCCAAACTATTGATATTTTCGTGTTGAAATATGGGATTAGCTTGAACAACTACTCCTTTGCCACAGCAGCCGGGATTTTCAATGGTGTGATCAGTATCATCTTGATTACATTAGGTAATAAACTTGCCAAAGTTGCTGGCGAAGAAAGTTTGTTCTAATCAGAGGAGGAAAAAAAGATGAAACGAGTTGCGATTTCAGATCGACTATTCGATATATTTAAGTGGATTTTTCTAATTTTATTCACGTTGGCAACCCTGTATCCAATCTTAAACACCTTAGCAGTCGCCTTTAACGACGGACTAGATGCTTTGCGTGGAGGGATTTATCTGTGGCCACGAACTTTTACCTTGGATAATTTCAAAGCTGTTTTAGCCAAACAATCGTTACTAAACGCAGCTTTTATCTCGGTGGCTCGAACGGTGATTGCTACTTTATCACAATTGTTTTTAACATCATTGTTGGCTTATATCCTTAGCCGAAAAGAATTTATCTTTCGGACACCGGTTACTTTATTGTTCATCTTCACCATGTATTTGAATGCTGGGATAATTCCTAATTACATGTGGTTGAATAAAATCGGTTTGACGAATACATTTTGGGTTTATATCTTGCCGGGGATGATCAGTGCTTTTAACTTATTGGTTATCCGGACTTATATCCATGGAATCCCTGAAAGTTTAGTCGAAAGTGCCAAAATCGATGGGGCCAGTCATATCCGGATTTTCTGGAGCATTATCTTGCCATTGTGTAAACCAGTGTTGGCAACCGTTGCTTTATTTATCGCTGTTGGTCAATGGAACTCTTGGTTTGATGCGATGTTGTACAACGGCTTTAATGAAAAACTTAGTACGTTGCAATACGAATTGATGAAACTCTTGTCTTCTGTAACAAGTCAAGGGGCCAACGCCAATGATATGCAAAATGCCGCTCAAGCAGGTGGTGGCGGCATGGTGACCCCAACTTCGGTACGGGCAGCTACGACAATCGTCACAGCCTTGCCAATCGTCTGCCTGTATCCATTCTTGCAAAAATACTTTATCAGTGGTCTGACTATTGGTGGGGTTAAGGGTTAATTTAAGGCTTAAAAGAAAGGTTTTAAAAGGTGTTTATTATGAGAAAATCTGGAAATAGTCAAGCGATTATGGACAAGTTGAGTTTGGTAGCCGATTACTTATTGGTAGGCGTGCTCTGGCTACTTTGCTCAGTACCGCTTGTTACGACGGGGGCAGCAACTAGTGCCATGTATCGCACGGTTTATCAATGCATGTTCCAAAAAGAAGGCTATGTCTTAGGGACTTTTTTCAAGGCATTTAAACAGTCCTTTTTCCAAAGTTCATTGATTTGGACGGGGTATCTGGTGTTGGCAAGTTCTTTTCTGATAAATCGTCAACAACTTGCTGGGAGTTATTCCTTGCTTTCAGATGCTATCCAAATTGTTTTAGGGATTTGTTTGTTGGTTCTCTTGCCCTTGGTGGTGTTGGTATTGGCTTATATTGCTCGTTTTGAAGATCCTTTAAGAATAATTTTACGCAATTGCGGTCTTTTAGCGCTAACCCATCTTGGAAAAATGATCCAAATGCTCGTCTTGTATACCGTAGTGATCGTAGGGATTTGGCTATTACCAGTTTTTGCTCTGGTGTTATTACCTGTTGTAGTGAAAAAAACAGTACCCATTTGTGAAAGCTTATTTGGATTTTGTACCATTGAAAATGCATCATAAGGATTAATTATCAAGATAAATCACATTCAGAAACACGGGAATATTCGAGCTAAATACATTGTAATGCCACTGTTTCCAGAAGCTGTCCGGTAAATCCTACAGGCTGTAGCAGCAATGCCAATTTAGTTCGGATATTTTTCTTGCAGAAACGACTACTCTTCTTGTTTGATCAGCTGCATGATTTTGTAGTATATCCCAGTTGATCGTAGCAGAGTATTGTCGGATTGTTTCTTATTGTAAAGTTGAAAGAATGTTGGAGGAAAAAACATGATTACCCATTCAGAGGCAAAAGTTGAAGCACAAAAAATTGTGGCACAAATGACCATAGACGAAAAAATTGGTCAAATCAATTTCCGCGCCCCAGCCATCCAACGCTTGGGCATTACGGATTATAACTATTGGAATGAAGCCCTTCATGGCGTGGCGCGGGCGGGGGTTGCCACCGTCTTTCCGCAAGCGATTGGCTTAGCAGCAATCTTTGATGATCAGTTGATGGAAGAAATTGCTGGGGTGATTGCTGAAGAAGGCCGTGCAAAATACAACCAGTACCACGCAGAAGGAGACAATGATATCTACAAAGGGTTGACATATTGGTCGCCTAATATCAACATTTTTCGGGATCCACGTTGGGGTCGCGGGCAAGAGACTTATGGCGAAGATCCTTATTTGACGTCTCGACTTGGTGTGGCTTTTATCAAAGGCTTGCAAGGGGACGGCCCTTATCTGAAATTAGCGGCCTGCGCCAAGCATTTTGCGGTTCATAGTGGACCAGAAGCGGATCGCCATTCTTTCGACGCGGTAGTGAATGATAAAGATTTGTATGAAACTTATCTACCTGCTTTTGAAGCTGCTGTAAAAGAAGCCGATGTGGAAAGTTTCATGGGAGCCTACAATGCAGTAAACGGGATTCCAGCATGTGTGCACCCCGAATTGTTACAAGATATTTTACGTGGTAAATGGGCGTTTGAAGGGCATGTTGTCTCAGACTTTGGCGCTTTGGAAGATGTTCATGAGCACCATCACTATACTGAAAATGCGGCGCAAACCATGGCCTTGGCGATGAAGATTGGTTGCAATCTATGTGCAGGGAATGTTTCTGATAGCTTGCATCAAGCGTTAGCAGAAGGCTTGGTGACAGAAGCAGAAATTACGCAAGCAGTAGTAGAACTTTACACAACTCGCGTTCGTTTGGGCATGTTTGATGAGACCAATCCTTATAATGCTATTCCTTATGAAGCCAATGATAGTAAGGAGCATATGGCACTATCTTTGAAGGCTGCCGAAAAAGCTTTAGTTTTGTTGAAAAATGACGGCATCTTACCGATTAAAAAAGAAAGCGTAAAAAATGTGGCAGTCATTGGCCCAAATGCTCGTAGTATCGAAGCATTGCAAGGCAATTATTTTGGTGTTGCTTCGCGAAATGTGACTTTCTTAGATGGCATTCAAGACTATCTGGAAGATGATGCACGGGTGTATTATGCGCCAGGTTGTCACTTGTTCCAAGAATATGCAGAATCGACCTTGTCTCGTCCTCATGAGCGAGCATCAGAAGCAATCATCGCTGCCAAACATGCTGATACCGTGGTGATGTGCCTTGGTTTGGATCCGACAATCGAAGGAGAACAGGGAGATTCCGGTAATGTCTACGGTTCTGGTGACAAAGAGACGTTGGGCTTGCCGGCAGAACAGATTCGCTTGTTAGATCAAATTTTAGCATTGGATAAACCAGTGATTTTGGTAGTGGCAGCTGGTTCAGCAATTTCTCTGTATGGTCGAGAAGAGCATCCAAATCTTCATGCCATCCTTCATGCTTGGTATCCTGGTAGCCAGGGTGGAAAAGCGTTAGCGAAAGTCTTGTTTGGCGAAATTAGCCCAAGTGGTAAATTACCAGTGACATTCTATCGGACCACTGACAATCTACCGGATTTCAAAGATTACGGCATGAAAAATCGGACTTATCGTTACTTGGAGGAAAGTCCCTTGTATCCATTTGGTTACGGTTTGACGTATGGCCAAATTGCTTTGGCTGATCTGCAAGTAGAGACGCAAGAAAAAGACTACTTGATCAAGGGAACCATTACCAATACCAGCGATTGCGCTATGGAAGAAGTACTACAAGTTTACGTTAAAACCGATTCGAAACATGAAACGTTAAATGGTAAACTCGTGGCCTATAAACGTGTAGCATTGGCACCCGGAGAAACAAAAACGGTGACGGTACCTGTTGCCAAAATCAATCTTACTGTGGTTAATGAAGCGGGGGAACGATTATTTGATGGCGAACAAATTACCTTTACGTTAGGGACAACCGCGCCATGTTCACGGGCTCAAGAATTAGGCCAACCGGCACCACTTGTGGCAACAGTCCCACTTGTGGAAACCGTAGTAATTTAGTAGGAGAAACGGATGAAAACATATACGAATCTTTTTAAAACATATGGTTATGATGAAAATGAAATCCAAGACCGTTTAACGCAAATCTGGGAAGAAATTTTTGTCGGACCGGATAAGGTTTATTTTGAAACAGCAGATGCAGGTTATCTAGTGGATACCGGAAACGATGATGTACGGACAGAGGGCATGAGTTACGGCATGTTGATGGCGGTTCAGTACGACAAAAAGGAAGTCTTTGACCGGCTTTGGCGCTGGGTGATGACTTATATGTATATGGATAGCGGGGAACATGCCCATTATTTCGCTTGGTCGGTCGCTCCTTCTGGTCAGAAAAATGCTTATGGACCCGCTCCGGATGGGGAAGAATTCTTTGCCTTGGCGCTGTTTTTTGCAGCCAATCGCTGGGGGGATGGAGAAGGGATATTCAATTACTCTCATCATGCCCGAGAATTGTTGAACTATTGTATTCATAAAGGGACTGAATTTCCTGGCATGCCTATGTGGAACAATGAAAATAAATTAATCAAGTTCATCCCAGAAGTAGAATTTACCGATCCTTCTTATCATGTACCGCATTTTTATGAACAATTTGCTCTTTATACAGAACCTAGCGACCGGCCGTTTTGGAAAGAGGCGGCGAGGGCTAGTCGAAGGTATTTGAAAAAGGCCATTCATCCAGAAACTGGGTTGAATCCAGAATACAGTTGGTACGATGGCAGTCCACAATTGGAAAGTGAACATCCGCATTTCTTTAGTGATGCCTATCGGACAGCCATGAATGTGGCGCTTGATATGCAGTGGTATGGTGAAGATGTTGTACTCAAAGATCGGTTGGCTCATTTGCAACAATTTTTCCATGCACTACCAGCTGGGGCAGAAAATTACATTTATACTGTGGAAGGGGAAAATACTGGAGAAGAAATCTTACATCCAGTAGGCTTGCTAGCAACCTTAGCCGCGGCCTCCCTTGCAAATCCTGAAACAGAAATCGCCCGAGAATTTGTGACACGTTTCTGGCAAACGCCCCTTCGTAAAGGCGTGCGCCGATATTATGATAATTTTTTGTATGCTTTTGCCTTTATGGCTTTGAGTGGTAACTATCGTATTTACTAATTTTTTGACTGGTCAGCAGAGGTATTGAGGAAAATCTCAGACTAGGCTGACCAGTTTTTTTACATAGGGAATTTCATTTAGGAGGAATAAATGGCGTGTGGCAACGAATTTGGGAATATCAGGAACAGGATTACCGCAGTGCTCCTTGCGAGATTGAACAACAAGTACAAGTAGTGCGAATTCGGTTAAATCATTATGGGGATCAATGGCGTGTATTGTTTTCTAACCTTTATGGTAGAGGGCCGTTAGTGTTTGATAAGGTGACTGCACAGGTGAAATCGGCAGAGCTCATTGCACGCACACCGGTAGTTCCCCTGACTCTTCATGGAAAGTCGGAAATACAGCTAGCCCCTGGTTGTGAGCAGTTGGCAAGTGATCCTATTTTATTATCAGCTGCACCAGGAGAAGTGTTAGAAATCACTACTTATCTAGCCAAACCGGTGCAACTGACTAGTTTTCTAGTGAGTTATGCTCGTTTGCAACAGGAAGTGCTGAATTATCGTTGGGTTGAGAATTTCTGGACCCATCCCTTGGATAATTATCAGCTCTTTCAAAATGCGTTGTGGAATCCACGAATGTACGTTATCTATGGTATTTCGGGCCTACAATTGCAAGGAAACAGTCAGACCCTGATAGCTTTTGGGGATTCGTTGACACAACAGGGATTTTGGACGGATCATTTCAAACAGCGCCTGGTGACAGAGGGCTTTTCACAAGTGGCACTCGTAAATCGTGGCATTGGGGGAAACCGGGTATTGCTAGATACAGATGCTACAGCCGATGACTTTAGCCGTCATGGGCGAGCTGGGGTGAAGCGGTTTTTGTCAGACGTTTTTGCGGATGGACCAGTTAGTGGCTTGATCCTTTTTCATGGTATTAATGATTGTTTGACGATTGGCGAGAGACCTGTCGCTGAGGGATTAGCCGAATTAACCGCGGCTTTTCGGTTTATGATTGAGGAAGCCCATTTGCGGCAAGTACCAGTGATTGGAGTGACACTTCTTCCTTTTAATCAATCAGCCTTTTACAGTGAAAAGGCCGAAAGTTTGCGTCAAGGATTGAATCATTGGCTGCGTAATAAAGCGCCAATTGAGGCACTATGGGACTTTGATCAAGTCGCCGGAGATCCTCAAGATTCTCAAAAACTCTACCAATTATTTGATAGTGGCGACGGGTTGCATATTTCCAGTGTAGGTGGGAATCATTTGGCGGCTGCGGTTGATTTCCAGCAGTTGGCTACGTTACTTGGTATTGATTAAGCGAAAAATGGAGGGGTTCAAATGAAAGTCTTTACTACGTTACTATATGACAACAAACCCAATGTATCCTATACAAGTTATCTTCATGAAGGCTCAGAGGAAATTGATAAAGACCGGCAATTTCCGGCCATGATTATTTGTGGTGGGGGAGCATATCTAGGGATTTCTGATCGCGAAAAAGAACCGGTGGCCTTGCATTATCTGCAAGCCGGTTTTCAAGTCTTTGTATTGGATTATCAAACAGAAGCCACTGGTAATGCGCAATATCCGAATCCACTTTTAGATTTGGCGATGTTGATGAAACAAATTCGCCTGCAAGGGGAAACGTGGCAGATTGATAACGATAAAATTGCCATTATCGGCTTTTCAGCAGGAGCCAATCTTTGTGCTCAATTAGCAACCCATTGGCACAATCGTTGGCTAGCAGAAGGGGTTGGAACCGGCGATAATCAGCTTCTGAAACCCAATGCTGTTATTCTCGCTTATCCGTTATTGGACTTCATTGTCCAAGAAAAATATGCCAATCTAGATCCTCGGATTGACCTAAGTCTCAGCTATACCGATACCACGAAGCGAGATTTTATGCATCATGCCAATAAAGTCTTTTTAGGCAAAGAGTATACAGAAAATCGGATGAAAGAGGCGAGCCCTTATTATTTCTTATCAGGAAAAACACCGCCTACATTCCTTTGGACAACAGCCCAAGATGATCTTGTCTACCCGCAACAATGTTTGCGTTATGCTAATAAAATGATGGAACTAGGTGTGCCAGTAGAGTTGCATTTATTTGAAGAAGGGCAGCATGGCCTCTCGTTGGGAACCTACCAAGCATCTGGTGATCCCACGTTGCAAAATGCTGATGTCGCTCAGTGGCAAAATTTAGCTTTACGTTTTTTACACCGGCGTTTCGGTGAATTTTAAAAGAATGAGGAAAACAGATGAAGAAAAGCCTTGAAACAATTCAGAATCCGATTATTCCCTTGGATTATCCAGATCCAGACGTCATTCGGGTGGAAGATACGTATTATATGGTCACCACTACGATGCACTTTATGCCTGGCTGTGAAATTTTACGTTCTTACGATTTATTGCACTGGGAACATGCGGCATTTGTCTATGAGCGCTTGGATAGTACGGCAGGCCAGCGCTTAGCAGAGGGGAAAGACAGTTATGGCAAAGGAATGTGGGCGGCCTGTTTACGATATCATGAAGGACGTTTTTATGTCTTTTTTGTCGCCAATGATACCGGCTTGACCTATTGTTATACTGCTGAAAAAATTGAGGGACCTTGGGATAAGAAAATCATTGAAGGTTTCTATCATGATTGTTCCGTGTTGTTTGAAAAGGAACGTGTTTTTATCGTCTATGGAAACAGTAATGTCTGGTTGACGGAATTGAAACCCGATCTCAGTGGCCCGAAAGCTGGGGGCATCCATCGTGTGATTGTCTCAGAAAAAAATCCTCGGTTAGGCTATGAAGGAGCTCATTTTTATCAAATCAATGGCAAGTATTACATTTTCTTGATTCACTCAGATCCAAAGGTTTGGCGACGGATTGAGGCTTGCTTTGTGGCGGAGGATTTGGAAGGTGAATTTGTCGGCGGTGATGTCTTTAATGATGATAACGGGTATTGCAATCAAGGCATTGCCCAAGGTGGTATCGTGGATACGCCAAAGGGAGACTGGTACGCGATCTTGTTTCAAGATTATGGTGCAGTAGGACGGTTACCCATACTTTTACCAGTAACTTGGCAAGACGATTTTCCAGTTTTTGGCGAAGAAGAAAAGACGCCACAGCAATTTTTTATTACCGACAATCGACCGGAATATGTGTATTCGCCTCTTGTAGGGAGTGATGATTTTAAAACGTTAGCCAAAACGCCTTACCGACTAAAACCGCAATGGCAATTTAATCACGAACCGGATTTGTCTGGCTTCTTATTGGATCCAAAACGTGGCTGTGTGGAATTAACGACGACACGGCTTGCACAATCTGTGACAACGACGCCAAACGTCTTAACACAGCGGATGCGCTATCCAAAATGTGTAGCCACCGTGACAATCGATGGGACAAAAATGAAAGATGGGGATTGTGCCGGATTAGCTGCCTTTCAATCCGCTTATGGTTTTATTGGTTTATCCAAAGAGGAAGGCCAGTATTATCTTGTCATGGAGACCCGTGAACTAGATGATTCCAGTTTGCAAGCAATGCCTAAAGAGGCAACTAACGGTAAATCCACTCGTATTTTGTGGGAAAGTGGAAAAGTCACGCTAAAGGTAGCCGCTGATTTTCATGAAATGACGGATTTGACCCGGTTTTATTACCAAAACGAAGGGACTTTTTTGCAATTAGGAGAGGCACATCCGGTGGCATTTAAAATGGATCATTTTAGCGGCTGTCGTTTCGGGCTATTTATCTATAATAGGAAAACCATTGGAGGCACCGCGTCGTTTCAGTCTTTTGATTACCAAGTTTAAGAAGCGGGATTTGTTAGAAAAGCTCTAGGCCAATTGCTGTTTTGGTGGAAATATGTTATACTGTGTCTTACACGAAAGATATTGTTACGCGAGAAATACAAGGATATTTTTAAGAAATTTGATCCAACTGGCGCAGCTTCAGGGCTGCAAGGGTGTGTTAGTAGGTTATGGGAACACACTGTTTAAATGAGAAATACTTGATTTTAAGTAATAGTCTGATCTAACTTTAGAGTAAAGATATTGAGTAGTTAGATGGCCTTCTTCCGTTTGGGAGAGGGCCATCGTCCATTTTGGGGATGGCATCATCATAAATGCCGAGTAAAAGAAGCTGATCTGTGTTAGAGAGCAAGGGGGAAAAATAAAGGGCTCTTTGTCAATAAGGACTGATGAGTTGTGCAAAATCAAATCTGGGTCAGAATGAACCAGATTCTGGCTCAGATTTTTTGTTATCTTACATTGATTAATTGATTGATCAAAAAGATTCTAATTCTCATGTTCTCGAATGATTTAAATCCGTAGGATACTCGTTTCATTGTCTTTATGTGGGTATTCTTCGCTTCTATTTTTCCATTGGAATAAGGATAGATCATTGCGTTGGTGATGCCTTCTTCATAGGTCAGAAGGTTTTGAAGCTTTTCCCGAAAGCCGTCATCTAACGTTTCGGGAAGTTCTGCCAATAAGGAGAAAAATAAGTCAGGGTCTTTGTCTCGAAAGGCTTCAACTAATTCATGAAAAAAGCGATACGCCTCCTTTAGGGGCGGAGAAAACTCAAGCAATCGATCAATCATCATTGCTTCAGTAAGAAATGGGTATTTTGGTGCTCGGAAACTTTTCCATGTTTTGTATTCATAATGGTTGATGTTTGCACGATTTTTTAGCAAAAAGCGCCAGTTCTTTTTCAGTTTTTCTGCCTGGCTTTTCTGTCCGGCTTTACGAAGTTCATTCATTTCACGGATACGCAACTCATTGAACGCTTGATTCATGTGTTTGACAATATGAAACCGATCAATCACGACTTTCGCATTTGGCAGAACACGTTTGGTGAGCTGGAAGTAGGCGGCGTTCATGTCTGTCACCAAGAATTCTACTTCTTCTGGATTGGTACAACCTAAGAAATAGCTTGTTAATCGAGGTAATTTACGCGTAGGCAAAACATCTATTAATTTTCCTGTTTCGCCATCTGCACAAATAAAGCTCATTTTATCTTCTATGGAAGCATGCGAACGAAATTCATCAACCATCAATACTCTTGGGAGAATCTTCTTAGATTGCTTTGGTAAATAGCTTTTAAACTCTTTCAATGTACGAATAACGGTGGTCAAAGATACCTGACAGCTTTTCGCAATAAAAGATAAAGATACTTTTTCAGTCAGTAAAGAAGCAATTTTATATCTAACATGATTTGCGATTGAATGTCTGGGTTGGACAAAATAACTTTGAGCAGTCCAATGGGTGCGACAGTTTTTACAGGTATAGCGCTGCTTTTTTAGGCGCATAACCAAAGGCATATGATTGTATTGTTCAAAACGGACAATTGTTTCCTTCTTCCCATTTTTCACTATAATTGCTTTCCCGTTTCCATCTACCACAGTAGAACCACAACTTCTACAAGCACGAGGAGTAGGCGAGAGAACAGCATCGACGACCAACGTCTTTTTCTTCTGAAGGGTCTCGTAAGAGACCTCTGTAATCATCAAATCTTTCTCTATTATTCTCAGCATTTTTTTGATAGAATCATTCATATAGCATATCGTCCTCTCAGTTGTTTATTTTGTGGTGATTTAATCATACTAGAGAACGATATGTTTTTTAATACCTAAAATGAAAATGGGGCTGAAGAATCAATTCTGATTCATCAGTCCCATAAATTATAGAGCCAAATAAAGTCCGTCTAGGTGTTAACGGCAACGATAAAATGTAGGAAAATGGCAATTTAAAATTGTTGGTTTTCCTACATTTTTGTATGCTCTTCTTATCCCAAATGAAACGGAGGTTCAGGGATGAGAAAAGATATACGCGAAGGAGTGATGATCTACGTGATCAACGAAATCAAACCGAACTATGCCGCATTAGCCAAACAACAAAGCTTACGAGAAACAGCACCTAAGGCCGTCAGATGATGCTTTCCCTCAGAAATTTTTTTCTGATAAAACGCGCGAAAAACAGGATCACATTGAGAAGCAACTAGAGCAGCTGAAAACAAGGCTTTTCGTAAGTATGGAGATCCACGCTTGCTCATAACATTATGTGTTGCTTCGTATTGCCCAGATTGGGACACAGACGCGTCTATGCCAGCATAAGCAACCAGTTTTTTCGGATTAGAAAATTTGCGAATGTCTCCAATTTCACCAAGAATTGTCGCGCCATTTATAGGGCCGATTCCAGGGATTGTGAGAATAACAGAGTCTAAATTACTCATTATGCGCTTAATTTCTTTTTCAGTTTCTTTTACTTGGCTTTCGATGAATTTCAATTGTTCAATCATGGAGCGTAATTGAAATGTAAAAGCTTCTTGAGCAAATTTCACTCCAAAGGAGTTAGAAGCTGCTTGCTTCAATTGATCTGCTTTCTCTGGCTTTATTCGGTTCCTGCTTAACTCAGCTAAGTATTGAGCCAACGTTTCTGCCGAAATTTCTTCTAGCTCTATAGGAGAACTAAACTCAAGCAATAACTCTTTAGACGCTTTTCCGAAAATACCTTGTTTAGAAAAAATTGATGCATATTCAGGAAACACTTGATCTAGTACAGCTATGATTTTTCGTTTGAAGTCGCTTGCGGTACCTACTAAATAGGTTCGGTAACGTGAAAGTTGTTTTAACGAAAAAACATTTTCATCAGACAATACTGTTTCTACAAAGGAACCATAACGCATCAAGTCAGCAATCAAAACAGAATCAATAATATCATTTTTTCGTTTTCTGATTTCTGTTCCTTTGCGCCAGCCATCGGTTTGAAGAGGATTCACAACGTGAATCAAAAAGTCTGATTCGTGGAGGTATGAAAAGATGGAGAGCCAATAATGACCCGTAGCTTCCATTCCGACAATAAAGTCAGCGGGAGTCTCTGAATATTTTGAAAGCCGCTCAATCAGGGAATCAGCTCCTTCAGTAGTGTTAGGGAAAGAAAAACCTTTTAGGATCACTTTACCTTCTTCACTCATTAAAGAAGCCACGTGAGTTCGCTTGCCGATATCAATTCCTAAGAAGTACATACATTTGACCTTTCTAAAAAAATATTTTGGATTGAAACCCGCTCAACTGAAAAGCGTCACTACCTTGTACGAGATACGGAGTAAAGCAAAAACTTTCAACATCTAACTCATACGTAATCCACTTATCAGAGAGAGGTGCCAGTCTTTCGATTACGAGCTTCAAAACTCAAGGAGGCAACGGCATAGCCTCTCAATCCAATAAATATATTATCTCAAAATGAATGAGTTAATACCAAATTAAAATAACGATGGTTCATAGGGTTATCCAATCAAAACCGGAAGGTTAAAACCCTAACTCTAATATACAAGGAGAATAAATATGCTTCTATTTACAATAGAAAAAGATTATACAAACTATTTTTGGCAAGAATTAGGTGAGTCACGCAGAGATACAGTAGAAACTCGAGAGTATATTAATAAACACATAGTCAGACTGCTAGAGCTGACTGAGAATATTTCAAAAACAACATTTTGGCAAGACTTTCCAGAAATACTAGGGCTTGTTGCGAAGTTGAATCTTTTAGTGGAATTGAGCAAAATTCAAGAATTTTCAAGTACAGAAATCATTCGAATCACCAAAAACGATTATCGAACCTATTTTAAAGAGTTATGTACTATGATTTAAGCATGAAAACGAAAAACTCAATGATTTTTAATATCTCTTGATAATAGAAGGAAGTGAAAGTTAATCAATGTGTAAGTTACCTAAAAATTGTTTTAATCTTTGGAACATTCAGACTGCCAATACGATTTAAATTTTCCACATTTACAATAGACTTACCATACTTTTCAAGATAACTCAATATCAAACGCCGTCTAGTATACAGTGTTGATGAAGCAAGCAAAAACGATTAAGATTCTCTCTATTTGGTCACACTGTGAACGTGGAATGTAATATAGTAGTTTCCTTTTCTGTGTAGAGATACAGCTTTTTTTGATTACCAAGAAAAATTGACACAAACGGAAAAAACTATTTACTGAAAAGTCAATGGCGGAAGAATATGAAATCAAAACAAAGAACATTAAAAAATTGGTCTTTGTTTAGCATGAATTCTAACTTTTTACATTCCAGGATTTCACAAAGCATAAACAATGATTTTAAAAGTAATGCAGAAATAACTTTTTAATACGTGAAATATTGGATTTTGAGTTTCCCAGTCATGTCATAATAAGTAGATTGGAATTTATTACACGATCAAAAGACCTTAGTTATTAAGGATTGATTAGTTGTCCAAAATAAAATCTGTGTCAGATGAACCTAATTCTGGCTCAGATTTTTTGTTTTCCAACATTGAACAACTTATTATTAAAAAGCTCTTGATTCTCAATTTCCTAGATGATTCAAATCCGTGGGATACTCGTATTATTGTCTTTGTATGGGAATTGTTATCATTTATTTTTCTTTTAGAATGAGGATAAATCATCGCATTAGTGATGACTTTTTCTACTTATGTTAGAAGATTTACTCGAAAACCGTTATACAAAGTTTGGGGAAGTTTAACAAACAAGAAGAAAGAATAAATTCGGGTCTGTATCTGTAAAGGCTTCAATTAACTTTTAAACAGTGAGCTTTAGACGTTCGAAAATTCTGCTACATTATTTGATTGTTAAAAAGTATTTTTTGCAGGACTTCTTGAGCAGACGTGAAATTCTGATAATTAAAGTTAGAAGTTATTTTTAATTCATTTATACAGATTTTTAATCTGTGCTATTTCTTAATAAGTGATATATTTTATTGAATTTTGGATTGTGTATTAAATTACGTAATAAAGAAAAATATATACTGATAATATAACATTGATGGATTGAAATATTTAGAAGTTAAAATAATAATTTGTAATTCGAATCAATAATTTTGCATTTTTAATCATCATTGTTTGAAATCGTTTTAGTTATTTGTTTTATATGATAAAAGTGGATTAAGAAGTTGATAAACAGGCACAGAATATGTCAACTTCTACAAATAAATTTAGTAGCATAATGTAGGAGGGTGAAAAGAATGATAGAAATCAAAAACATCTATTATACAAATGGTAATAACTATTCTCCAAATGATCATTGCGAAAATGGTTGGGCTATCCTGTTGACGAAGAAAGGACTGTACATGGAGAAATCTGAGGTGGAAATAATTCTGATAGAATCTCATATGATTTTTCAATATCTTTCGCAGAGCCTATTGAATCAAATCATTATTGTCGAGTTGAATTTGTTCTGCGAGCCTTCTTCAAACTATATTAAAAAAATTGATCTGATAATCAATCAAGAGTTATCTAGCTTAATTCAATTACTTTTTACAAGGTTTGAAACGAGAGATCGAACGTATGTAGTGAATCCCGCTATCGAAATGATAATAAGAAAGACATTTAGATTGAATCTTTCAACGCTGAAAGAATACTTTGAAATATTTAAATTAATAGCATTTATACAAGAGAATTTATCTGGAAATTTGACCGTTAGTGACTTGGCGGAGTTTATGCATATGTCTAAACCAACTTTAAATCGATTTTGTATGAATAAAATAAATAAAGTGCCTCAGGATTTAATTAATGATATCAAAATTACGTTGGCGAAAAATTTGTTGGAATCGACAGATGAAAAAATTTTTGAGATTGGCGAGAAAACTGGTTTCTTTAACGCTAGTGCATTTACTATTTTTTTTAAAAGGGAAACTGGGGTATCTCCAAAAGAATATAGACAAAATTATTTTAATTCTTGGAAAGAGCATAGCTTAACTATTTAGAGGTGAAAGTGATATGGGAAGTAGAGAAATAGAAGCTCGTATAATAGAAATCATGGATGAGATTGTTACTTTATCAAAAGAATATGTTTTGTTAAAGAATCATAGATTTGACTACGACAAGAAAGTTTCGCAGGAGAGAGTTTATGAAGAATATATAAGAGAGAATGATTACCAAAAATATAAGAATAATTATGACATTATTTCGTTATATATAGCTTCTTTTTTTAAAGAAAAAGGTATTCCAACTAGATCTAAAACTATTTATGAATACTTGGTGAAAGAAAAGCTAGTATCTATATCTTATAGTAATTTGCAAAGCAACTATCTTAAGAGGATGCACGATGATGCTCAGATTAATGTTGAGCGAGCATATAGGGGATATTATCAATATAGAAGAAAATCAAAGTGAACGATAAATTTATCTAGTGGTGTCTTTAGTCACTAACAATTAATTGAAGATAGGGGGCATACTATTCTTTTAGAATCACTAGTCTTTGTGTTTTGGATCATCTACTTTTCAATATGTGTCATTCTAGCCTGTACTTATATATCTTCTGAAAAAAATTTGGTAAAACTATTTTAGAAAGGAACGCTTTCGTTCTTTTATTGCTCATTGATAACAGAATAGCCCATTTTCTAAATTCTTTTCAGTGATTAAGTAGCAGGCAACTTTTGGCGCCAAGATCTCTTAGATTTGAAGGAGCGATAGATCAAAAGTTGTGACTAAAGCATGGAAACTTTAGGCAAAGAGATAATTGTTGAAGATAATGATACTCACGTAAGCGTCCCGCTGATGAACAGGGGGAGGAGGAGACTCCTGTGTACCTTTTCCAAGGTGGTTTAGAAAATGTTTAAAATAAAAAAAGGAACAGCATAAATGTTTTCGAAATGCTTTCGCACCAACATTTACCTGTTCCGTGGGTTTGGCACCCAATGGGCCATGAAGGACTCGAACCTTCGACACCTTGATTAAGAGTCAAGTGCTCTACCAACTAAGCTAATGGCCCAAAATTTATTACTTTGATATAGTATCACTATTTTAAAATGTTGGCAACAATAATCTATGGTTTTTTTAGGAGGTAAAAATGGATCGAAACATTTATGACGTCATGTTTGAGAACTATAAAGATCTGGTTGGAATAAATGAATTGAGAGAAATGTTAGGAGGGATAGGTAGAAATAAAGCTTATGGGTTACTAAAAGCGAACAAGATAAAACATGTCAAGATAGGCAGCAACTACAAGATTCCTAAAAAGTGTGTGATCGAATACTTACAAGATGCCCAAAATGTGGCAGATGAGCATACGCAGGCTATGGTATAATAAAGGTGTTAGAATTGCGTTTTCCACAGCTTGCTTTTTTCAGTTTTAGGAGGATTTGAATTAAAATTACGAGCGAATATTGTAGAAAAAAGAGGAACTCTCCAAGTTGTTGTAACAATAAAAGATGATTTTGGAAAAACTTCTCAACGATGGAGAGATACCAAACTAAAAAAGAAAGGAAATAAAAAAAGAGCTGAAAGAATAAAAGACCAATTTATATCTGAGATTGAGCAAGAAATTGCTATGAAACAAGAGGATTATCTTGTTTTAAAACAGGAAAGAACCGAAACACCTTTTGTCGATTACCTATATAGTTATCTTGAAACTGCTAAACCACAACTGTCTAAAACGTCTTACTTTAGTTATAAACGTTACATCGATATCAGGATAAAGGATTATTTTGGACCAAGTGGAATTATGTTATCTGATTTAAAACCGGTCCACTTGCAAAGGTTCTATCAAAAAATATTAGACGATGGGTGCACTGGAAATACTGCTCTACACTATCACGCCTTTATTAGAAAAGCTTTACAGGAAGCTTTTATGACAGAACAGATAGATAAAAATATTGCTGACCGTGTACGTAGACCAAAAAAGGACTCCTTCGTGCCAAACTTTTACACAAAGGATGATGTGCTAAAACTACTTCAAATATTCAAAGGTGAGAAGCTCTATCCAATAATTCTATTAACAGTATTTTATGGATTTAGGAGAAGTGAAG
Source organism: Enterococcus sp. DIV1279b (assembly GCF_050531515.1). Lineage (NCBI taxonomy): Bacteria > Bacillati > Bacillota > Bacilli > Lactobacillales > Enterococcaceae > Enterococcus > Enterococcus sp. DIV1279b. The sequence continues at coordinate 853,450 of NZ_CP172891.1, forward strand.
TTTTAGGGCTTAAATGGGATGCGATTGATTTTGTGAATAAGACGATTACCATTAAACATGTAGTTTTGGAAAATAAAGAAGACTTAACAACTGTTCTTAAAGAAGACAGAACTAAAAATGCTTCCAGCTATCGTTCTGTTCCTTTAATAGAAACAGTTGAAGAGGAGTTAGTGAAATTAGCTAGGTGGAAGGAAAAAAATAAAAAGCTTTTCGGAGCTGAATATAATTACGAAGACGACGATTACCTCTTTACCATGGAAAATGGCAATATCATAAGACCAGATTTCGTTTCCAAACGATTTGCGAAGGTAATCAAGAGAAACAATATAAAAAGGATACGATTCCACGATTTGAGACACACAACCGCTTCTATAATGATTGGAAATGGTGAGCACATGAAGAAGGTTCAAGAGTGGCTTGGTCATGCCTCTTATACGACAACTGCTAATCTTTACGCACACCTTGATCCAAGCTTTAAATATGCTTCTGCAGAAAATTTAGCTAATACATTTGGATTCAAAAAATAAATAACAAAAAAGACTTGATCAAAATTGAATGGCAAGTCTTTGAACGATTACTATTAAAAAAAAATCTGTCATTTTGTTGGCAAATTGTTGGCAATAAAATGGCTTGAAGATTATCAACTAAGTAAACCTCATTAAAACCTCTACATATCAACTTTTATAAACATACCTCTACATAAGAGGGCAGGTGATTAAGAGTCAGCTGCTCTACCAACTGAGCTAACGGCCCGTACCAAAAGTACTTCATTATCTTAGCACTCCATTGTTGAAAAATCAATCATTCTTTTGAAAAAAATATGCGCTTTTTCAGTTGAGAAACTGGCGTTATCTTAATAAAACACCATTTGTTTCCCAAATTCAAATGATAGGAAATTCTTAAAAGATTGATCAGATTGCTTTAAAAACTAAGAAAACCGTGATAAAATGTATCTAGTTATCAAAACTAGATGATTAGTTTGTGATAATTTAACCTTCTGTTCGTCAAAATGGAGGATAACATGGAAAAATTACAAGCAGACATGAAAAATTGGGGCAATTCATTGCTGAAATTCCACCTGCCGAGATGGGAAGAATTGCCAACGCTGGAACTGTATATGGATCAGGTGATCACATTGATCGATCAATATTTATCGCCGGTGATCCAAACGGAAAAGCATCCGCTATTGACCTCTTCCATGGTCAATAATTATGTCAAAAAAGGGATGATTCCAGCACCAGAGAAGAAACGTTACAATCAAAAGCATCTCGCATTTTTGATTGCGATCACGATGCTCAAGCAAGTGCTGACGATTCCTGAAATAAAGACGGGGATCCTTTTTCAAGGGAAAGTTGTCGGCATCAGAAATGCCTACAATGTATTTTGTGAAGAACAAGAAAAAGCGATCCACCTTGTCGGCAAAGAAGCGATGGGAGAACCCGAACAAATGACGTCGGAACCGATCCCAATTGAATTAGTAGCCATGAAAGGTGCGACGCGTTCCTTTGCCAACAAACTATTGGCAGAAAAAACGATTGAATTAGAAGTCATTTATTTAGAAACACATAAAGGAGAAGCCCATGAATAAAGAGAAAATTGCCCTATTAGTTGATTCAGGTACCGATGTTCCCGCACAGATCATGGAGCAATACGGCATGTATATGCTGCCATTGCAAATAATCTACAAGGATCGGACCTATACCGATAAAGTTGATATTACTGCGGAAGAAATCTACGAGCGCTTGCCGCAAGAGATCCCTAGTACCTCGTTACCTGACGGTGCTGCGATCGGGGAAATCTTTGATCGGATCAAAGGCGATGGGTATGAGAAAGTCTTTGCCGTAACCATCTCCAGCGGATTGAGCGGAACGTTTAACGTCGTTCGCCTGTTGGGTGAACAACGGACGGATCTTGAGGTTTTCGTGCTTGATACGAAAAATATCGGGATCGGTGCAGGGCTGCAAGCGATTCGTGCAGCAGAACTGTTAGAAAAAGGCGTGACTTGGGAAGAACTGCGGGCACAATTAACGAATGAAGTGCCAAAAAACAAAGTCTTTTTCAACGTAGCTACCTTAGAGTATTTACAAAAAGGCGGCCGGATCGGTCTGGTTGCATCTATCTTAGGCAATGCCTTGAAATTGAATCCAATTATCTCTTGTAATGAAGAAGGGATCTACTATACGGTCGCAAAATCTCGTGGACGGAAGAAAAGCTTGGACAAAACCGTTGACTTGATCAAGCAATTCATCGGTGATCATCGCCATGTGCGTTTAGCCGTGGCGCAAGGTGATGCACTGCAAGAAGCCAAAGAGATGAAAGCACGATTAGAAGCCGAATTTCCTAAGGTCAAAGAAATCTTATTTGGACAAATTTCTCCCGCATTAGTCGTCCACACGGGTCCTGGGTTGTTAGGGATCGGTATCCAGCTTTTAGAAGAGTAAAAAAGAAAGGCCCCGTGCCTTTCTTTTTTTGTGCTTTCCTTAAGAATAAGGCCGCGGTTTTTGGGAAAGATGAAAAGCCCGTTTAAATAATGTATAATAAGTAAGAAACCAAAAAAAATTGAGGTGACATTTTTGAAAAAGATCCTAGTCGTGGACGATGAGAAACCAATTTCTGATATCGTCAAATTTAATTTAACCAAAGAAGGATATGAAGTATATACCGCCTATGATGGAGAAGAGGCATTAGAAAAAGTAGCCGAGGTCGATCCTGATCTGATTTTGCTTGATTTGATGCTACCAAAAATGGATGGGTTGGAAGTTGCACGGGAAGTGCGCAAAACCCATGACATGCCGATCATCATGGTCACAGCCAAAGATTCTGAAATCGATAAAGTACTAGGCCTCGAGCTTGGTGCGGACGATTATGTAACCAAACCATTTTCAAACCGGGAATTGGTGGCCCGCGTCAAAGCCAATCTGCGTCGCGGCTCGGCAGCTGCGAAGGAAGCAGACGATAACGCCAACAGCGAATTAACGATTGGTGATTTAACCATTCATCCTGATGCGTACATGGTCACTAAAAATGGTGCAGCCATCGAATTGACGCACCGGGAGTTTGAATTGATGCACTACTTGGCAAAACATCTTGGTCAAGTGATGACCCGGGAGCATTTATTGCAAACGGTTTGGGGCTATGACTACTTTGGTGATGTCCGGACCGTTGACGTGACGGTGCGTCGTTTACGTGAAAAAATCGAAGACAGCCCGAGCCATCCAAATTATTTGGTTACTCGTCGCGGAGTGGGCTATTACTTGCGGAACCCAGAACAGGAATAAGCTATGAAAAATAAAGTTCGCTTTTTTCAATCGGTGAACTTCAAAATCGCCCTGACTTTTATCTTGATCTTATTGATTGCGATCCAGATTATCGGGGCGTATTTTATTCGCGAATTGGAAAGAACAACGGTCGATGCCTTCAAACGCGACATGGAGGCACGTGCCAGCACGTTAGTGGTAACATTAGGCTCTGAATTGAGTCGAATGGATAATGATGACGGTTTAGATTGGGATTCCATGAATGCTTCCTTGAATCGAATCTTAACGAGTACCAACTCATCGGAAATTTTGGAGATGCGGGTGGTGGATGAGCAAGGGATCATTCGTGCAACCACCAATATCAATGATCGTGGCTCGGTGGGAGAAAAAAATGATTACCGTGATTACGATACGAACCGCAGTGAAGTCCTCTATGATGAATCCAGCGGCCAGCGGGTGTTCAATATCGTGCAGTCGATCCAATCTCCGACAGGGGATACCGTTTTAGGAACCCTTTATTTACGGAGCAATCTTGAGTCAAAATACAATGAAGTCAGTACGACTGCGGTCATTTTTGTGACAGCCTCGCTGATTGCGGCAGTGATTTCGATCATTGTGGCACTATTGGTCTCTCGTTCCATCACCCAACCGATCGGAGAGATGCGCGAACAAGCGATTCGCATCGCCAAAGGAGATTATAGCCGCAAGGTCGCGATTCATGGAAAAGATGAATTGGGGCAACTGGCGGAGACCTTTAATCAACTAGGAGAACGAATCGAAGAGACTCAAGAGGCGATGGAATCTGAGCGAAACCGCTTGGACAGCGTCTTGTCTCACATGACAGACGGCGTTGTTGCCACCGATCGACGAGGCAAAGTCATTACCATCAATGAGATGGCGATGTCCTTGTTAAATGTCAGCAACGAAGAAGCGATCGGGCAGTCGATTTTGACGTTATTGGAAATCGATGAAGAATACACGTTACGAAAGCTTTTGGAAAATCCTGAAGACATGCTGTTGGAGCGTCCTAGCAATGATTTGACGGGAACAAATATGATTTTGCGTATCGATTTCTCCATGATTCGTCGGGAGTCTGGCTTTATTTCTGGGTTAGTTGCGGTGATGCACGATGTTACAGAGCAAGAAAAAAATGAACAGGAACGGCGAGAGTTCGTTTCCAACGTTTCTCATGAGTTACGGACACCATTAACGAGTATGCGCAGCTACATCGAAGCGTTGAGTGAGGGTGCTTGGAAAGACCCGGAAATTGCGCCGAACTTTTTGAAAGTGACGTTGGATGAAACGGATCGAATGATTCGGATGATCAATGACTTGTTGAGTCTGTCGCGGATGGATAGCGGCAATTCGCAACTGCAGCTGGAATACATCAACTTCAATGAGATGGTCAATTTCGTGTTGGATCGTTTTGACATGATGGTGACGAATGAAAGCAAAAAATACTTGATTCGTCGGGAGTTCACTAAACGAGAATTGTGGGTGGAAGTCGACACCGATAAAATGATCCAAGTGATCGATAACATCATGAATAATGCCATCAAATATTCGCCAGATGGCGGGATCATTACGGTGAAATTGATGGAGACCCATAACAACATCGTACTTAGCATCAATGACCAAGGACTAGGGATTCCGAAAAAAGATCTCACGAAGATCTTTGATCGTTTTTACCGAGTCGACAAAGCTCGTGCCCGTCAGCAAGGAGGTACTGGCTTAGGATTGGCGATCTCACGAGAAGTCATCAAAGCTCATGGCGGTGCGATTTGGGCGGAAAGTCGAGAAAATCGCGGGTCAACATTTTACATCATGTTGCCGTATGAACCGTATGAGGAGGATTGGTGGGTATGAGAATCTCAGAAAAAATCATTCGTGTAGGCTTGATCGTGATGATCGCCTTGAGTTTTTATTTCTCCTATATGATTTGGCTGAATCCGACTGGGTTCAACAATGCCAGCACGGAAACAGATACCGGCGTCAATCCTTCGGTTCAAACCTACAAACAAAAAAGCGATTTGTTTTTGCCCCTGTATTTGACTTGGAATGACGAGGACGCGATCAAAGAAACCAACTCTGAAGCGGTGATTCGAGAGATCCAAGAGGTGATCAATGAGGCAACGATCAGTGATTTGACGCTGCGGACCTATGGCGAGGAACAAGCTTTTTCAAAAGCCCAAGAAGTCAATCAAGGGGTGTCCTTAAACTACTATACGACGTTTTACTTGAAAGATTATGAGAAAACCTTTGAAAAAGAGCTGTCCTTAGAGGACGAAAGTGAAACAGAGGATTTTCCGTTTTCCCGCATCCAGTTTGACTTTGAAGAAAACACGATCCAATTTGTTGATTTTACCCATCAACGAGTGGTGCGAGGCAAAATCGACTGGGACAAAAGCCAAGTAAAACACTTACTAGCAGACAACCCTCGGGAATGGACGACAATGGTGGCAGATGAAGAACGATCCAGCAAGCAATATTATACGCAGGATTCGATTAAGCTGAAAAAATACAGCTACTATTCTTCGACCCAATCTCAGAGCTTGTTTCGAGAAGCCTTTTTCAGCAATCCTAAAAACGTCAAGATCAATGATGAAAGTGTCGATACCTACTATTATGAAGGTGGGCAAAACATGACGGTCTTGCAAGATCAGCAGCAAGTCAAGTTTGAAACTACCACAGACGGTTCCGATGAAACGGACCTGGCGATGTTGAGTGCGGATTATATTATTCGTTTAGGCAACAATTTTGGGACGATTCGCTATTTTGATCAACAAGACAAGCACTTGGATTATCGGGTCTTCGTTGAAGGCTATCCAGTCTTTAGTACTGGTGGTCAAGGGGTGATCAGTGTGGCTTTTTCAGAAAGTGGTCAGACCGGCAGTCGGGAAATGACGATTTCTGCCAGTTTGAACGCGATTCAAGTGCCGATTCCTTCTGAAACCGAGATTGAATTGCCCTCTAGTTTGTCAGTCAAAAATGAGCTGATTGCGGCAGGGGCTGATCCGGAATTATTGCAACAGATCATCGTTGGCTATCAATGGGGGGAGATCAAAGATGCACCACTCGTTGATTTGACGCCTGCTTGGTATGTCAATTATGACTCGTCTTGGATCAGTTATGATGTATTAATGACAAAATTAGCAGAAACGGAGGAGAATTAATTGGATTTTAAACGAATCGAATGGATTTTTTTCCTCGCTTTTCTTGGTCTGAACGTCTTTTTATTCAATGTTTACAGTGAGGCTCGCAGCGAGCATCAGATGGTTTCACAATCAAACCAAACGATTCCTATCGAACAACGCCTCGAGTCTGAGGACATTCGGTATTCTGGCGAATTATCAGATGAGGTCTTGAGTGGCTATTATTTGAGCGGTGAACAGACGGATTTTGATGTGGAGTTACGAAATCCGCAACTCAATACGCAGTTCAAAAGAGGGTCGACGGTCAAAGGGCAGCAGTTGATCCATGTCTCAACCAATGGCTTTTACATCAGTGATGATTCCCAAACGGAAGAAACCGTCAATGGTTTTTTGCAACGAAAAGATCAAGTCCTGTTTGGGGATGAATATGACTATTTGGAAAACCTCTCTGTCTTGAACGCCAATCATCCGACCGTGGTGGCGGTTCAATCCTATGAAGGCATTCCTTTCAATGACAGCTCAAGTCGAATCGATATCACCTTAGAACAAACGGATGATCTATTGCAGATTGCCCGTTACACGCAAACACATATCTCCAATATTACGCCTCTAAGGGAAAAGATGACGGTTTATTCAGAAAAAGAAGCAGTAAATACGCTTTATCTAAACAACAAGCTGCCGAGTCACTCGAAAATTCTCTGGACGGAATTAGCCTATACGATGATTTTGAAGGTTAGGGAAAAAAATGTGTATATTCCTGCATGGTTTATTGCGTTCCAATTAGATGGCGATGACACCATCCAAATCGAAACGGTCAATGCCTTTAGCAATCGGATCATCACGAATAATGCCGTTCAAAAGGTAGAAAATCCATAAAAAAGCGGGTATAATGGAACTCGTTGAAACAACCAGAGAGGAAGTCACGTAAACCATGATGAAGGATAATGCCTTTCAAGTAAGTATTCTAGCCAGCGGAAGCTCAGGAAATTCGCTCTATATCGAAAGCAATAAAAAGCGGATCTTAGTGGATGCCGGTTTGAGCGGCAAGAAGATCACTTCATTATTGGATGAAGTAGGGCGTAAACCAGAAGATTTGGACGCCATTCTTGTGACCCACGAACATCGAGATCATATCCACGGTGTCGGAGTACTGGCGCGAAAATACAAACTTGATGTCTATGCGAATACAAAAACATGGCAAGCGATGGATCCAATGATCGGTAACGTCGCTGTCGAACAAAAACATATCTTTGAAATGGGAAAAGTGCTGACCTTGGGTGACTTGGACATTGAGAGCTTTGGCGTCTCTCACGATGCTGCAGCGCCGCAATTTTATCGTTTCCATAAAGACGGCAAATCATTCGTGATGTTGACGGATACCGGTTATTGCAGCGATCATGTACGAGGCATTATCAAAGGCGCCGATGCGTACCTTGTGGAAAGCAACCATGACCTAGAAATGCTGCGAATGGGCCCTTACCCATGGAGCCTCAAACAGCGAATTCTTGGAGACCGTGGTCACTTATCGAATGAAGATGGCGCTCTGGTCATGACGGATATCTTGACCGACAATACCAAACGGGTCTATCTTGGTCATTTAAGTAAAGAAAACAACTTGAAAGAGTTGGCGCACTTAACGATGGTCAACACCATGAAAGAACATGATCTAGGTGTTGGAGAAACATTTGAAGTCTATGATACCGATCCTGACAAAGCGACGGAGTTATTTGCAATCTAATCGATCAACAAAGGATAAAATTGTCGGGTGGAGGCAGCAGGTATGTTTGATGAAGAAAAAATCAAGCGTCTGAACGAGCTTGAAATGGCTGTTTATAAGTACATTGTCCAGCATTTTGAAGAGATCGATCAACTGACGATCCGCGAATTGTCAGCTGCATGCCATGTCTCGACCTCGACGATTTTACGATGTATCACGAAATTAGGCTATCGCGGGTATTCAGAGTTAAAGTATGCGATCTGTCAAAAAAAGGAACAAGATGCACGAGCGTTTGATCTTTTCTATGATGCAACGATCCAAGTCAATACATTCTTAAAAAAAGTCAATAATGAAGATTACCGTAAGTTTATCCAGCCAGCGGTAGAACTGATTCTTTCCGCACGCCATGTGGCGTTTTCAGGTATCGGCACAAGTGGCATTCTGGGCACCTATGGCAGCCGCTATTTTGCTAATTTAGGCATCAATGCCTATAGCATCGTCGATCCCTTTTTGCCAGTACCGCCTCGTGGGATGGAAAATACGTTAGCGATCATTTTATCAGTTTCGGGAGAAACCATTCAAATGATCAAGCAAACGGAGGACTTCAAACGGTATGGGGCAAAAGTACTCAGCATCACCAATGATGAAAAATCGACGATCGCCCAAATGGCAGATTACAATATTTCCTACTATATGCCCGTCGTCAGTGGGGGAAAAGAAGTCGATTTGAATCTGACGACGCAAGTCCCGGTGATTACACTGATCGAACTTTTAGCCCATCAAGTCTACAAGCAAATCTAAGTGATCGTAAAAAAACAGCTTCGGCTGTTTTTTTTGTTGGAACATGTTTCATAACTTAGAAAAGCTATAGGCAAGGGGAATATTATCCATTAAGATTTATTTGTAAGCGAATTCACTGGCCAGTGGATGGAATTTTATTTTAGGAGTGATGTGAGATGAACGAATGGATCAATGAGAAATTATTACCCCCAATATTAAAATTTGTCAATACGAAAGCAATCACTGCATTAAGAAACGGTATGCTCTATACGATGCCCTTTTCAATCGTAGGATCGATTTTCCTGCTATTAGCAAACTTTCCCGTCCAGTCGATTGCGGATTGGGTAACGAATAGCGGCTTAGGTGAATACTTCAACCAAGCCTATGGCGCCTCTTTTGCAATTATGGCCTTTTTCGCCGTAATGGGCATCGCCTATTCATATGTAAAAGCAGAAGGTTACGAAGGACTCCCTGCAGGAATGATTGGTTTAGTTATTTTCTTATTAACTATGGAGTCAAGTGTGACGGATGCTGAAGCAAATGTGACCATCGCAAATGTCATTGATAAGACGTGGACCGGTGGACAAGGAATGATCAGTGCCATCTTAGTGGGACTTTTTGTGGGTTGGGGCTATACGTGGTTCTTGAAACGCGACATCCGAATCAAACTGCCAGAGCAAGTACCCACCAATGTCGCAAACTCATTTACAGCATTGATTCCAGCCGCTGTTTTGACGACCATCGCATTAGGCATTTATATTTTCTTTGATAAAGTTTTTCAAACAACCGTGGTCGAATGGATCTACACCGTGATTCAAAGTCCGATGCAAGGGGTGACGGATTCCCTTGGTGGTGCAATGATGTTAGGCTTCTTAGTGCCATTCTTGTGGTTCTTTGGGGTTCACGGTTCGACGATCGTGGGCGGGATCATGGGACCAATTTTACAAGCCAATTCACTAGCCAATACGGCTATTCTTGAATCTGGTAAAGCATTGACATTAGAAAATGGCGGACACATCGTGACCCAGCAGTTTTTGGATCAATTTATGACGGTAACTGGCGCAGGAATGACGATTGGGATCGTGCTATACATGGTGGCTTTTGCCCGTTCGGCGCAGTTCAAACAATTAGGACGTCTTTCCTTGATCCCGGCATTCTTTAATATCAATGAACCAATTATTTTTGCGACACCGATCGTCATGAACCCAATCATGGTATTACCATTTATTTTGACACCGATGGTTTCAGGCGTGATCACGTATTTTGCACTTTATACCAGTATCGTACCGCTATTTACTGCTGTGCAAGTTCCCTGGACGACTCCGCCGATCATTTCAGGTTTTCTAGTAGGTGGCATTCGGACCGCTATTTTACAATTTGTTGTTTTAGCAATCGGCTTCTTTATTTACTATCCTTTCATTCGTAAGGTCGATAGTTTGAACTATAAACAAGAAACAGAGATCGTTTAATACCAAGGAAGCAGGTTGAATAGAAATGAATAAACTAAGAAGCGATTTTTTATGGGGTGGCGCAGTCGCTGCTCACCAATTGGAAGGCGGCTATCGTGCGGGTGGAAAAGGCGTGAGTGTCGCTGATGTCATGACTGTCGGAGGCAACGGAATTCCTCGCCGAATCACGGAAGGGATCCAACCGGGCGAAAGCTATCCCAATCATGAAGCGATCGATTTTTATCATCGGTATCCTGAAGACATCAAGCTTTTTGCCGAATTAGGGTTGAAGTGCTTCCGAACATCGATTGCCTGGACCCGTATTTTTCCAAAGGGGGATGAGCGCGAGCCGAATGAGGAAGGCCTGGCCTTTTATGATCAATTATTCGATGAGTGTTTACGCTATGGCATTGAGCCAGTCATTACCCTGTCTCACTTTGAAATGCCTTATCATTTAGTGACCGAATACGGAGGTTGGCGTAACCGTAAGTTGATCGATTTGTTTGTCCGCTTTGCAGAAGTTTGTTTTACGCGCTATCAAAAGAAAGTGAAGTATTGGATGACCTTCAATGAAATCAATAATCAAGCAAACTATAAAGAAGATTTTGCGCCATTTACCAATTCTGGTCTGTTCTTTACGGAAGGAGAAGACCGAGAAAAAGTCATGTACCAAGCAGCTCATTACGAGCTCGTTGCCAGTGCAAAAGCGGTGGCGCTAGGACATGCGATCAATCCTGCGTTTCAAATCGGATCGATGATCGCGATGTGCCCAATCTATCCGTATTCTTGCGATCCCAAAGACATGATGGCAGCCGCGGTGGCCATGCAACGGCGCTATTGGTTTTCAGATGTTCATGCCCGTGGGCACTATCCGAGTTATATGCGCAGCTATTTTGAAAGAAAACAATTTGATTTAGATATCACCCCTGAAGATGAAGCAGCTTTGGCAAAAGGTTGTGTTGACTACATTGGTTTTAGCTACTATATGTCTTTTGCGATCAAAGGCAAGGAGAATGATCCAACCTATGACTATGATGAGAGCCAAGATCTGGTGGACAATCCTTATGTCGATGCTTCTGAATGGGGCTGGCAGATTGATCCCGTAGGCTTGCGCTATGCCATGAACTGGTTTAACGAACGCTACGAATTGCCGCTTTTCATTGTAGAAAATGGCTTTGGTGCGGTGGATACGGTGGAAGAGGATGGACAGATTCACGATGACTACCGTATTGACTACCTAAAAGCCCATATCGAAATGATGAAAGAAGCAGTAGCTTATGATGGCGTCGACTTATTAGGTTATACACCGTGGGGCATCATTGACTTGGTTTCTGCGGGGACAGGGGAAATGAAGAAACGCTATGGTGTGATCTATGTGGACAAAGACAATGAAGGAAATGGAACCCTTGCTCGTCGGAAGAAAGATTCATTTGCATGGTATCAGCAAGTGATTGCGTCCAATGGCACGAAGGTCTAAAGAAAAAAACGTTACGCAAAATTTCTGCGTAGCGTTTTTTCTTTAGGGCATTTGGATATAGCCGTAATGAAGCAATAACTGAATAATAATAACTAAAGTGTTCATTCCCACATGGGTGATCATGGAAGTCCAAATACTGCCGGTCAAAGCATAAAGCCCGGAAAAGAACAGTCCTAAGAAAATATAGACTAAGAGATGATTGTCATTGTGGGCAAAGGCAAAGGCTACGGCGCTGACCACTACACCAACCCAAACATTGCTGTATTTCCCAATGATGCCAACTAAGGCTCTGCGGAAGACAAATTCCTCCATAATTGGCCCACCGACCATTGCTGCGAGAGCAAAGAGTGGGTTTTGCACCACGATGGCAATGATGTTTTCGGTATTTTGCGAAGCGCTGACTTCTCCGAAAAAGGATTCGATAAAGATGGCTAGATTTTGCAACAAAATCGCTGCGACAATGCCGGTTAGCCCGTAAATAAGAATCGCTGAGACTTTGGTTTTTTTGTGTTCAAACGATAGCGGTTCTGTTTGTTTGAAATACAAGAAAAACATGATCGCTGCACCAGCTAAGTAACCGATCGTTGTTGCTGCTACTTGATGTCCGCTAGGGACGAAGGCGATCGGTAGAAAAAAGACGATGCCGTAAGTAAGAATCGTGGACAAAGAATATTTTGATAAAGACATAGTTGTTTCCTCACACTCCTTTGCTTCATTATAGACTAGGTTGCTTCTAGAAACAAAAAATCCTACTATATTTATCAATCAATTAGAAATGCAAAAAAAAATTTAGCAAAAGGCTTGCAAAAATTTGGGAAAATGAGTAATATTGAAACTGTAAGTTAGCACTCGATACAAGAGAGTGCTAATGCTAAATTCTATAACATTCATTGGAGGGATTTATCGTGTTAAGACCATTAGGTGATCGTGTGATTATCGAAGTCGCAAAAGAAGAAGAAAAAACTGTAGGCGGAATCGTGCTTGCATCAGCAGCAAAAGAAAAACCACAAACGGGTACCGTTATTGCAGTCGGCGAAGGACGCACGCTCGAAAACGGTGAAAAAGCTCCTGTTGCTGTCAACGTTGGCGAACAAGTAATGTTCGAAAAATACGCTGGCACAGAAGTGAAATATGAAGGAACAGAATATTTGATCGTTGCTGCAAAAGATATCATTGCAGTAGTAGAATAAGAAAAATAAAAAATACTTGAGGTGATGAAATCATGGCAAAAGAAATCAAATTTGCAGAAGACGCACGCGCTGCAATGCTTCGTGGGGTAGATAAATTAGCAGATACAGTAAAAGTAACCTTAGGCCCTAAAGGTCGTAACGTGGTTTTAGAAAAATCTTACGGTTCACCATTGATCACAAATGACGGTGTAACGATCGCGAAAGAAATCGAATTAGAAGATCATTTTGAAAACATGGGCGCAAAACTTGTTTCTGAAGTCGCTTCAAAAACAAACGATATCGCTGGTGACGGAACAACGACTGCTACGTTATTGACACAAGCAATCGTTCGTGAAGGATTGAAAAATGTCACCGCTGGTGCGAACCCATTAGGTATTCGTCGTGGGATCGAAATGGCAACAAAAGTGGCTGTAGAAGAGCTACACAACATTTCATCAATCGTTGATTCAAAAGAAGCAATCGCACAAGTTGGTGCTGTTTCTTCTGGTAGTGAAAAAGTTGGTCAATACATCGCTGATGCAATGGAAAAAGTCGGCAATGACGGTGTTATCACTATTGAAGAATCAAAAGGGATCGAAACAGAATTAGATGTTGTGGAAGGAATGCAATTTGATCGTGGTTACTTATCACAATACATGGTAACTGACAACGATAAAATGGAAGCAGCGTTAGAAAATCCATACATCTTGATCACTGACAAAAAAATCTCTAACATCCAAGATATCTTGCCATTGTTAGAACAAATCTTACAACAATCAAAACCATTATTGATCATCGCTGATGACGTTGATGGCGAAGCATTACCAACACTTGTATTGAACAAAATCCGTGGAACATTCAATGTTGTTGCAGTGAAAGCACCAGGATTTGGTGACCGTCGTAAAGCAATGCTAGAAGACATTGCGATCTTAACTGGTGGTACAGTGATCACTGAAGACTTAGGTCTTGAGCTGAAAGATGCAACCATCGATAACTTAGGTCAAGCAAGCAAAGTGGTTGTGGATAAAGACAACACAACAATCGTTGAAGGTGCTGGTGAAAAAGAAGCAATTGACGCACGCGTTCAATTGATCAAAAACCAAATCGCTGATACAACTTCTGACTTTGACCGTGAAAAACTACAAGAACGCTTAGCAAAACTTGCTGGTGGGGTTGCTGTGATCAAAGTTGGGGCACCAACTGAAACTGAATTGAAAGAATTGAAATTACGTATTGAAGATGCATTGAATGCAACACGTGCCGCTGTTGAAGAAGGCATGGTCTCAGGTGGGGGAACTGCCTTAGTGAATGTCATCAACAAAGTTGCAGAAATCGAAACAGATGGCGATGCAGCAACAGGTGTCAAAATCGTTTTACGTGCCTTAGAAGAACCAGTTCGTCAAATTGCTGAAAATGCAGGCTACGAAGGTTCAGTGATCATCGACAAATTGAAAAACGCTGACTTAGGCGTTGGTTTCAATGCAGCAACTGGCGAATGGGTAAACATGCTAGAAGCTGGGATCGTTGACCCAACAAAAGTGACGCGTTCTGCATTACAAAACGCAGCTTCTGTTGCCGCATTATTGTTAACAACTGAAGCAGTCGTTGCCGACAAACCAGAACCAGCAGCGCCAGCAGCTCCTGCAATGGACCCGTCAATGGGTATGGGCGGCATGATGTAAGCAAGCCTTGAGAACTCCTCTTTTGAGGGGTTCTTTTTTTGTGCGATCTAAAAATACTTCAACACAGAAAAAGACAAAAAACCTTTCTTCTTAGTATTCTAAGCACCAAAGAATTGGTTCATTGCTTGAATAAAAGGAGAAAGGATTGGTAGATATAAGCTATCTATTTGTCTTGTAAAGGCAGCGAGTTTTGTAAGGAACGTCAATCACAACCGTTCCCAAAATCCCTGCGCAAAACCAGTAATAAATTCGTAGAGAGCCGGCAGTATCACCGAAATACATAAGACGACAAAGACCATTTTCTGAACAGCAGTTAATTGTTGGAGGAAATGGTTTTTTGTGAACAATAAATACGCGATACAGATAACGGCAAGCAGCTGCAATAGATCAAATAAAATGGACAAGAAAATCACCTTTTCTGATTAGATTGAATGGACGATAGAATGATGGATTCTCTCAACATAGAGCAAAGCGTTGAATGATATGGTTCTGAGAAAGCGTGAAGATCAACGTTTATAAAGAAACGGTATTTCGACGCCAAAGAATGCGAAGATCCCGCTTAAAAGAAAGTAAGTCAATAAGCCTAGATAAAAAAGGACTTTCCAATTCAATTTCTTTTTCATTCGATCCACTCCTTTTGTGTATCATAGCATAAAAAAACGATAATATAAATAAATAATCCAAAGATGCAAATTTGCATTTTTTAGCAAGTGTAAGCTCTCTCAAGCTACATTTTCGCTATCTTGAAAAACCTGAGCTAAAATAGAATTAGGAACAAAATCATGGCTCACTTTGATTTTTAAATGAACAACGAGTCGAAAGAAGGAGACATTTCTTTGAAAAAACCATGGATAAAACGCAAAAAGAAACAAAACGAAAATGAATTATTAACGGAACAGTCCGTTCAAGTCGAGCAAAGTCAAATGGGAGAAGAGTTGCAAGAAGAAGCGGAGTTTACTTCTTTTTTTGCGGATGTCATGAAGCGAATGCCGAAAAAATCGGCTGCCCTGGTGATGAAAGGCTATGACGGATCAAAAGCCCAGGCGGAAAAAGTGTTAGCGAAAAGCAAGGATCAATTTGATCAGGTATTTGAGGAGTTTTTGGTTGGCGTAGATGATGAAACGCGAAAAAAAGCCCACCGCACGATCCATGCGGCTTCTTTGACGGCGGCGATCATCGGCTGTTCACCGATTCCCTTTTCAGATGCAGTGTTACTTGTGCCAGTTCAAATGACGATGATGGCCCGTTTGTATCGTATTTTTGGGCGAACATGGCGTGAAGGGTTAGCGAAAAGCATTTCGAAAGAGCTAGTCGTTGTGAGTTTTGGTCGCAGTGCCGTTGGCAATATCTTGAAATTTGTCCCAGCAGTCGGCACCGTTGCTGGAGCTGCAATCAATGCCAGTGTGGCTAGCGGTATTACCGAAGCATTAGGCTGGGTGACGGTCAAGATGCTGAATGATGGGGAAGATGTGTTTGAGCAAGTGATGTCCTTTAAAGGCCAATTTCACACGCTGTTCAATGCGTTGAAAGTTGGCAAGAAATCTAAGTGAGACAAACAGAAGAAGAACAAAGCAGGTCCAGACGACTTGCTTTTGTTGCTTCTTTTTCTTCACAGCAAATAAAAAAAATTTAAGGAGTGAGTAAAATGAAACAACGAGTGACACGGGAAGAAGTCAAAGAACGGTTGGTCACCGATGCGTATTTTCAAAAAGGTCGTTCCGCTTTAAAGACCCGCCAAACGATTTTGACGATTCTTGCTTGGCTGATGGTCTTGGTTCCCTTTGTCTGGCTGGCCATTCCGTTGACGCTGCCGAATCTGGCGGATCGGATCGCCTTTCGGACCTATTTAGAAGAAGCAGTCACTTTCGAATTTCTAGCGTTATTTTTAGGCATTTCTTTTTTGATTTTAGTTCTTACGTTTACTTTATTAACTTTGAGGAACAACCGCCGCTTCAAACGATTGCTTCAAAAGCAATCGATGCATGATGAAGCTGCCTTGGAAAAACGCAAAGAGTTGCTAGAAGCATTTTACGAAGAACGCTTCGGGACGAAAGAAGAACGCCACGGGGCAAAATACTACGCAGTTGCACCGGAGCAAAACATCGGAGAAACGGAGATTCAAGAACTTTTCCGTAGAAATGGGGTGGGCTGATGGTTGTCAATTTTGATACTGGGTTCCCATGGTTGGATACATTTTTAACAGTCGTTTTGATGATTCTCTTCACGTATCCAATTTTAGGTGGCTTTGCTTGGTTCATCGGGGTGATCTGCAATCGTTTTTTGTTCCGTTATCGACAATTAGAGTGGATACCGATCCCCGAAGAGATCGAGCCGATGATCACGATTATGGTACCAGCTCACAATGAAGAAATCGTTATTGAAGACACGATTCATTATTTAATGAACAATCTGAACTACAGCAATTATGAGGTGTTGGTGACTGATGATGGCTCAACGGATCAAACTCCTGTGATACTAGACCGATTGATGGAACAGTACCCAAATCTAAGAGTGTTGCGCATCGAAAAAAACCAAGGAAAAGCCCATGCCTTTAATATTGGGGTAGGGTTTGCCAAAGGGGAATTGATCTTGAGCAACGATGCAGATACGGTTCCTGAACCTGATGCGTTATGGAAATATGTCAATTATTTCATTCGCCAAGACTCCATCAATATCTCTGCCATTACGGCGAATATGGATGTTCAAAATCGCACAACGATCGTAGGGAAATCACAAACCGTTGAATTTTCAAGTATCGTAGGGATTATCAAACGGACCCAGCAAGCCGTTTTCGGCGTCATCTATGCCTATAGCGGTGCCAATACGATGTATCGCCGCGCGGCATTGATGGACGTGGGTCTGTTTCGACAAAATCGAGCCACAGAAGACATCAGTATTGCCTGGGACCACCAATTCCGAGGTTGGCTGTCTTTATTTGCTTCACGAGTGATGTTTTTCATGGAGGTGCCAGAAACACTCAAGATGCTCTACCGACAACGGAAACGCTGGGCGAAGGGCGGTACAGAAGTATGGCTGACCAACTTTAAAAAGGTCTTTTTGCATCCTTTTGAAAACATTGGTCGAACCGCTATGTTTGTCGATCAAACATTAAGTATCATATGGTCATTCTTTTTCTGGCTTTCATCTGCCTTGTTTGTCTTCTATCTGATCTATTATGGTGCAACTGGGAATTACGAACGGATCTATCATATGTTTACGATGGCCTTTCTCTTCGTTTGTCTCGAGATGATTGCGGGGGTGATGCAGCTATTTACCAGCCTCCTGGCGGATGATAACCGCAGCAAGCTGAAGTATTTCCGTTTTGCCCCTTTTTACATGCTGTTTTACTGGATGATCAATGCCATAACGATCGTCACTACCTTTATTCCAGCCGTCAAGACTATCCTTGGCTACGGTAGCGGCGTTTGGGTCAGCCCTGAGCGAACGGCGAAAAAAACCGAAGAATCTAAACGAATTCACCTTCCCTGGACAATAAAAACAAGTCTGAGTTTTCTTCAGACTTGTTTTTTTGCCATTAAGGTTCAGAAAGATAGTAAATCTCACGATTTTGGTATGGATAACGAGTTTGCGAAAATTCGAAGGGCCGTCCGTCGGAGAGACGAGCAACTTGTTCTAATTCTAAGATCGGATCATTGGGATCGACTTCTAAATATTTGATATCATAGGAATCTGCTTTGTCGGCACGGATTTTACGTATGGCGGGACCTATTTTGAGATGTAAGGAATCAGTGATATATCGATAGATCGAGTGTTCAAGGATCGCCATATCAATATCGGGAATGGTTTTGATGGGCATGATCGTGTACTCCAATTCAAAGGGTTCGTTATCAACATAGCGCAGTCGTACGATATCATAAACAGGTTCGCTTTCTCGCAAGGACAAGTAATCCATTTCGTTGGCTTCTGGAAAACGAACATTGAAACTAATGATTTTACTTTGCACTTTATGCCGCCCGCCATATCGGTTGACTAGACCGATATACTCATTGATCTGTCCTTGATAGGTCGCTGAATTGACATATGTGCCATGACCTCTTTTGGTAGAAATCAGGCCTTCTTGCTTCAATTGATTTAGCGCTTTTTGGATCGTCATTCGTGAGGTTTGAAATCGTTTGGCTAACGCCGTTTGTTCCGGTAGTTTTGATAAAGCAGGAAAAACTCCTTCATAAATATCCGTCCGCAACTGATCAACGATCTCTTTGTATTTTGTCATAGTCATCACTCCTTATGTAAAGAAATTCATGGACTTGAGTTTTGTTTGAAGGGGATAAAAACAAGGTCTATCACTAAAGGATCCGCTGAAATTCACATGTATAGAAAAAGCTTTACATATATTTTTGAAAAATTTACATGCCTGTTTCACCTAATTATAATAGGTTTTGTAAGCGAATACAAATGATGGAGGAATCAATATGAAAAAATTTTACTGGGGAAACAGTGTCAGCAGTATGCAGACAGAAGGTGGTTGGAATGAAGGCGGTAAAAGCTTATCCGTTTATGATATACGGGAAGCTTCGGAACAGGCTAGCGATTGGCATGTAGCAAATGATAACTATCATGCGTATACAGAAGACTTTGATTATATGCAAGATTTGGGGATGAACATGTATCGTTTCCAAATTTCTTGGTCAAGGGTCGTTCACGATGGAGATGGTGCCTTTAATGAAGAAGGGATCGCCTATTACGATCGTTTTATTGATGATCTGTTAGCTCGAGGGATCGAGCCTATGATTTGTTTGTACCATTTTGATATGCCTCTGCATCTGGCGAAAACCTATAACGGGTTCATCAGCAAAGAAGTGAAGGACGCATTCATTCGTTTTGGAAAAGAAATGGTAGATCGTTTTGCGGATAAAGTCCATTATTGGTTAACCTTTAACGAACAAAATCTTTTCCACCAAGACCATGGTTTTAAGATCAGCGGTTATTTAGAAGGGGAAGAAACGACAGAAGAATTGTATCAGATTTTCCACAATGTCATGGTTTGCCATGCAGAAATCTGTAATTATCTTCATGAAACAACAAATGCGAAGATCGGCGGCATGCTGGCGTATTCTGAGGCGTATCCAGCGACTTGTCGTCCACAAGACATCAAAGCAGCAAGAGAGTTTGATGAATTTGCGAATTTTACTTTATTAGATTGCTATGCGCACGGCAAGTATTCGGCAGCACAAGACCGATACGTGAAAAATCATCAACTCAATATGAATATTTTACCTGGGGAATTAGAAGCGATCGCAGCGCAGAAAAATGATTACATTGCCTTTAGCTATTATGCTTCTTCTACCTTGAATGCTGAAAAAATTCCTGAAGGAACGCCGCCGAATCGGTACATGACTTTTGGAAAACAAGACAATCCTTATATTGAAACGACGGAATGGAATTGGCAGATTGATCCGCTCGGCTTCCGTGATGTCTTAAATAAAGTCTATCAGCGGTACCGCTTGCCAGTGTTTCCGATTGAAAACGGGATTGGTGTCAGGGAGCATTGGAATGGCAAAGAACCGATTCAAGATGATTACCGTATTGCCTACCATCAAGAGCATATTCGAGCGATATTTGAAGCGATGGTGGAAGATGGAGTGGTTTGTCTTGGTTATCTTGGCTGGGGACTGATCGACATTTTGAGCTCGCAAGGTGATATGGAGAAACGATACGGACTCGTGTATGTCAATCGTGGCAACCATGAGTTGCGAGATATGAAACGTGTACCGAAAAAATCGTATGAATGGTTCAAAGAAGTGATCAAAACGAATGGTAGTACGATCTATACAAACCCATATACAGAATAGGAGGAACAAAAATGGCAGCAGAAAAGCGCACGTTTTTAGATAAATTTACAGAGTTTTCGGTCCGTCTCGGCAATCAGGTTCATCTCAAAAGTCTTCGTGATGCGTTTGCGACCTTAATGCCTGCCTTTATTATCGCAGGGATCGCTGTGTTGTTTAATAATGTCTTCTTTCCATGGTTTTTAGAAGGGGCTGCCTTGGCGCGAATGCAAGTGTTTGGCAATTCCATCACCAATGGAACATTGAATATCGCCGGTCTGCTGATCGCCCCGATGATTGCTTATTTTCTTTGCCGCAACAAAAACAATCCGAGCGCCATCAATGCAACCTTTGTGGCAACGACTTGCTTAGTGGTCATGTTGGCGATGGCTCATGCCGTGATGCCAGAAGGCGCTCAAGCAGAAGTGACCATCAGTGGTGTGATGTTATTTGACGATGTCGGGACCAAAGGGATGTTTTCTGGAATCATTTGTGGGTTAGTTGCCACGGAATTATTTATTCGACTGTCAGAAAACAAGCACTTAAAAATCAATTTAGGGGATCAAGTTCCTCCTGCCGTCAGCAAATCCTTCAGCACGTTGATCCCTGCTATTTTGGTGATTTCCTTCTTTGCCGTAGTTGCGACCGTGCTAGCAGCCTTTGATACAGACCTGATTCAAATCATTTCAACAGTGATCCAAGAACCCCTGCGTTTATTGAACACATCGATTTTTGGGTTCTTGATCATCTATTCAACGGGCAATTTTCTGTTTACTTTAGGCATTCACCAAACCGTCATCAATGGCACCTTGTTAGATCCATTGCTGTTAGTCAATATGAATGAAAACATGCAAGCCGTGCAAGAAGGCGCTGCGCCGCCCAATATCTTAAATTCAGCATTCGTGACGGTTTTTGCTCAACTAGGTGGGACTGGGTTTACGATCAGCTTGATCATTGCAGTGCTCTTATTCGTTCGCAATTACCAACCTTTTCGAGATGTCGTCAATCTATCCCTAGCTCCGGGTATTTTTAATATCAACGAGCCAATCATCTTTGGTTTACCGATCGTCTTCAATTTACCAATGATCATTCCCTTCGTTGCAAGTCCAATTGTTGCGACGTTGATTGGCTACTTTGCTACCGCAGTAGGATTCATTGAGCCGCTTTCCGTGATGGTTCCTTGGACGACACCACCAATTCTTAGTGCATTATTGGCATCAAAAGGGGATTTTAAAGTTGTTTTGGTTCAAGTGATCATCATCGTCGTTTGTGTAGCAATCTATTTTCCATTTTTAAAAATCGCTCAACGGGTTGCAATCAAATCTGCTGAATTGGAGCGGGCAGAATAAACAAAACAGGATGAATCCTATACTAGAGTGACCTACAAAAGTTAGAACAAAATTCTAACGTTTTGGGGGTCACTATTTTTTGAGGTGATTTTTTTACTAAGTTTCTATTTTGAACTTTAATTAAATGGTATACTATCCCAAAAGGAGCGACTATGAAACTTTCAGAAATGCAAAAAGCGATTTATCAAAACAAAATCGATCACCAATTCAATGTCACAAATATTGAAAAAGAGTTTTTGGCTTTATATGGTGAAGTAGGGGAAGCCTTTGACGCGTATCGGAAGCAACAAGAGGTAGGAGAAGAATTGGCGGATGTGGCGATTTATCTTCTTGGGTTAGCGGAAATCCTTTCCATCGATCTTGAAGTAGAGATTCATAAAAAAATGGCCGTCAACCAAAAGCGTCGTTATACGAGTTATGGCAATGGCTATGCCAAACGAATCGATAATTGATACACGCACAAAAACTAGTGGATTCCTCGAGTATAGGCCCTTACCGAAATAGAAATGGAAGCAGGAGATAGGATGGAAAAGAATGTAAGCATGCGTGAATTAACCACGGCGGATTTAGCAGAAGTCGTGGACCACTATATTGCCGTATTTTCAGCAGAACCATGGAATGACCAATTGACAGTGCCGCAAATCACCGACTATGTATCATCAATGATGGCAATGAATACTTTTATTGGTTATCGACTAATAGACCGAGCATCGAATGAATTGATTGGTCTTTCATTAGGCTTTATCAAGCCCTGGTATCAAGGAAAAGAGTATGTGATCGATACTTTTTTAATTACTGGCACGCACCAAGGAAAAGGCTTGGGTTCCACTTTTTTAGAAAGGATCAAAGAAGATCTGCTCAAAAAAGAGATTCCAACGATCCTGTTAGATACCGAAGAAAGTATGCCAGCAGCGGATTTTTATAAAAAGAATGGCTTTAAGCCGTTACCAGATAATGTGAGCTATTATTTATCTCTAGATTAATCCAAGCATGTCAATAAATAAAAAAGTCTGCGAAAAAATCGCAGGCTTTTTAGTTATGCACAGTTTCAACAGGTTTATCCACAATATGTTGTAGGAACATGTTTTCGCCTACTAAATATTGGGTGTGTGGTTTTTAGAAAAGGATTTCAAAGAGATTCTTATGGACCAATGAGCGTAAAAGTGAAAAAAGTACTGAAACGCTTATAGAATATAGCAAAATTTATCTAGATGAGAGGCTCTGTTGGTACCGATCAGCTAATTTCTATCATCTTCGCGATAGGTCTTGCGATACTGCAGCGGCGTTAAACCAAATTTACGCTGAAATCTTTTGCTGAAGTAGCTCAAGTGATTGAAGCCAACGTGGTAGCAGATGGTTGAGACAGGCTCATCCGTTTCGATCAATAGGTTTTTGGCTTGAGACAATCGATAATCAATCAGATAGTTGATTGGGGTCAATGTCGTGTATTGCCGAAAAAGGGCGGTACAAGTACGTGTATTGATGGCAGCAGCTTTAGCGATCGCAGGAACCGTTAATGGTTCTTGATAATGCTGATGGACAAATGCCAGCATTAAGTAGATAGTTTCTTTCTTGGGTGAAGCAGGCCTTGCAGCCATTAGCTGTGAAAGGGCAGCTAAAAACAATTCATAGAGAGTAAATCGTTGTTCAATAAGCAGAGGCAGACGCACGGTTTGAACAAATGCTTGATGTTGGGCTGTTAAGGTTAAGCGCCGATAGCTGCGGGTGCGATCGTGGACTAATTGTTCGATCGCTTCTTTAAAAACAGGGTCAGCAATAAAGCCTGAAGAAAAATCAAAGCAGCAATATCGGACGTTTTCTGAAGCTAAAACAGCACCATGGAGTACACGGCTATTAATAATGATCGCCTCATTCTTATTTAGCAAAATTTGCTCGTCGTCAATCGTATACATGAAGCTACCTTCTTCGACCCATACGATTTGCAGCTCGTCATGCCAATGTAGAGGCAATTGGTCGCCACGCTTTTGTTGCAAGCAACGTTGATAAATTGCAAAGGAGCGATTTGTAGTTGTATGTTTGGTCGTTTCTTCGTTTTCTTCTGTGCGTTCAAAGTACATACCGCACCACCTTTTTACTTAATAGTGTTAAAAACAATCAGGATATTGACAAAAATTCACTATCTGATTCGGTATAATACTAACAAAGTTAAGCGAAAGACAAAAGGAGTTTTTATGAAAAAAACAGTTGGGATTGTTTATGCTTGTTCAGCAGCAGCTTTGTGGGCAGTTTCTGGCATCGCTGGACAAATTTTATTTACAAAATATGGTATTTCAGCAAATTGGCTCGTTTCAACACGATTGGTTCTTTCAGGGTGTTTGTTGCTAAGTATTGGGTTAAAGGATCGCGCCCGATTGATTTCCCCATTTCGTGAGAAAAAGGACTTCATTCAGCTGCTCTTGTTTTCTTTCTTAGGCATGTTTCTCGTTCAATTTACCTACTTTAAAACGATTGAGCAAAGCAATGCTTCATTTGCAACGATTATTCAATATACTGGACCTTTCTTTGTTTTACTCTATGCTGCGATAGCCAAAAGGCAGTTCCCCTCTTTAAAGACATGTTTCTGGTTATTGGTAACCTTACTTGGCGTGACGGCTGTGGCATCAAAAGGACAGATTGAGCAATTAGCGACTTCCCAATCTGCGCTAGGCTGGGGGTTAGCATCAGCGATATCACTAGCTTTTTATTCTATACAGCCGCGTAAACTCTTGCAAAAATATGGGAGTTTACCAATTGTCGGCTGGGGGATGTTGATTGGTGGAGGCTTGGGGAATGTGGTTCATCCAATGTGGCAGATAGGTAGTCAACTGAACGTTCAAGTGATTCTTTATTTGCTGGTGGTCATTTTATTTGGAACAGCACTAGCGTATTTGATTTTTTTAACAAGTTTACGCTATTTATCCTCAACACTTGCAACAGTTTTAACAGCAGTTGAGCCACTGCTGGCTGCTTTCTTATCGATCATTGTTTTTCATGATCACTTCACAGTGGTGGAGCTAGTAGGATTTATGGCAGTTATAGGGAGCATCATGTGTTTACAAAAAAAATTGTGAAAAAGACGAGATTCGCCAAAATCGGTGAAGTCTCGTCTTTTTTATAAATCAACAGAAAAAGAAAACGCAGGAGTCTACGCTTTCTTTTTCTGTTCTTCTTTTTTCTTGTCTGTGGTCGGTACGGAATCTAGGGCTTTTTTGAAAATCTCTTCTTTTTTCGTTTTATAGTTATGTTGTCGTTCAGCATACACTTTTTCTTTCGTCTTTGTTTTCATACTCGGTCACCTCTTCCTTTTTTTTAAGTATAGCATGATTTCACAAATTTATGCAAATCCTTGGTTTTCTCCTTGGTATTATAATCTTTTTCGTGAAATACATTGTGAAAATATTTCTTTTGGCAGAGATGAGGGACTTCTCTCTCAAGAAATTCGCATGCGGTTGGAAGCGATATAACAGGATTTTATCATAGCGTCGATCACACAGGTGAAAGAAGCGTTCTTTTTGAAACAACTTTTTCACAGAATCCCTCGTGAAAAAAAGGAATGATAATTGGGTGGTTTTAGTATCGATTTTTAAAAAAGGGGATCAGGAAAGAAATGTTATTCAAATAACAGTCTTGTTTTTCAAAAAGTGGGTTTGTTTGCAAAAAAAATCCTGTTTTTATTCGCGAATTAAAATAACGTTGAATGAAATAGCATTTTTCTGTAGTTTATAGAAATCTTTGTAAATAGTGTGCCATTGAGCAACACCAAAGAGAAAGTGATCAAAAAGAATAACGCAGGAAAATAAATGACACGTTTTATTAAACGCAAATTAAAAAAATACAAAACGAAAACAATATCAAAAAATATTAATTTTTGTTAAAATGGGGTACAGGGGGTGTTTTATTGGAATCTCGGAAAATCAAACGTAAGCGTTTAGTGAAACAAAAACGGTCCCTTTTCGTACAAAAAGGATTGGGTATCACAGCAGCGTTAGCATCGACTTCAGGTGTCTTTACGTCTCTTGCCCATGCGACCGAAACGACAAACGCTTCGTCATCAACCAACACAACTGCTACTCTTGCCAGATCGTCAGCTGAAACGGCGATCAATCGACAATTTAAAACAACAGCTTCACTGAATGTTCGTTCAAATGCTTCAACAAGTGCCTCTATCGTAAGTGGTGTAGGAGCAAATACAACAATCACTGCGGTGGCTCAAAAGAACGGTACCTCAGTGAATGGCAATACAACATGGTATAAGCTATCAACAGGGGGCTGGATCTCAGGTGCTTATGTGAAAAGCACCTCAGGCTCTTCTTCTGCCAATACTAGCTCGTCCAATTCGTCGTCGTCTTCATCGGAAAAAGCAATCTCGAAATCAGTGAAAACGACCACTGCATTGAACGTCCGTTCAAATGCAACGACTAGTTCTAGTGTCGTACGTGGACTAAGCAGCAATGCGACAGTACAAGTCGTTGCACAAAAGAGTGGAACGTCGGTGAATGGCACGACCACTTGGTACAAATTGTCCACTGGCGGTTGGATCACGGCGGCCTATGTCAAAGATGTTTCCAGCAGCTCGACAGGCAATAGTTCTTCTGGCGGCAACACAAGTGTTTCTGCAGAAACGGCTATCAACAAGAACGTGAAAACAACAGCGACATTGAATGTCCGTTCGAGTGCCTCAACAAGTGGTAGTGTCGTTGGCAGCCTAAGCAACAGTACGACGGTGAAGGTCGTTGCCCAGAAAAATGGCACATCCGTTGGCGGCACCAATGTTTGGTACAAAGTATCGACTGGTGGCTGGATCACAGCGGCATATGTACGTGACGTCACGTCTAGTTCTGGAAATACAAGTAATAACAATAATTCAAACACAGGTTCAAGCAACACCGGTTCATCAAACGGCTCAAGCAATGCGAGTGAGCAAGCCATCAATAAAACGTTCCAAACAACCACTGGTATGAATGTGCGCTCAAATGCATCGACTTCTGCAAGTGTAGTCAGCAGTTTGGGCAGCAATGCGACCTTCAAAGCAGTCGCTCAAAAACAAGGAACGTCAGTCAATGGCAATGCCACTTGGTATAAGTTATCAACGGGTGGCTGGGTATCTTCAGCGTATGTGAAGGAAGTCAGTGCAACGACTCCTGGCAACAATAACAACGCAGGCAATACCAATGTTCCGATGAGCGTGAACGGAGCAGCGATCGTTGCAGAAGCTAGAAAACATATCGGCACTCCTTATCAATGGGGAGGCAAAGGACCAGATGTCTTCGACTGTTCCGGGTTTACACGCTACGTCTTCTTAAAAGTGACGGGCAAAAACATCGGTGATTGGACAGTCCCACAAGAAAGCGCAGGGACGATCATTCCTGTCTCGCAAGCACAAGCTGGCGACTTGCTGTTCTGGGGTCAAAAAGGGAATACCTACCACGTAGCGATCGCTACAAGTAATACAAGCTATATCCATGCGCCAAGCACGGGTTATACAGTCACCGAAGCACAATCAGGCTTTTCGACTGCTAGCTTCGCTCTACGAGTGAAATAAATGTTTCATTGAATAGGCAAAGGGTTTGTCCTTTGTTAGAAGCGCCCCTAAGAAAGCTGCCATCAGTTTTCTTAGGGGCGCTTTTTGGGTTGGGCGCAGATCTTTTTAAAAGGTGGGCTTTGCCCTGTTTTTTTGACAAAAAGGCCGATTTGTCAAAATCACTTGTTTTTACTAGTACAAATTTTTGTCAAAAAAAATAGTTACTGATACCATAAAAACGTACCAATATTAGGAGGGATCTACATGAGATATACGAACGGAAATTACGAAGCTTTTGCAAGAAGCAGAAAACCGAAAGATGTCGAAAAGAAAGAAGCCTATATTGTTGGTGGGGGATTAGCAGGACTTGCTGCGGCAGTCTTCTTGATCCGTGACGGCCATATGGCGGGTGAGAAAATCCACGTCCTTGAAGAACTTTCTTTATCAGGCGGTTCATTGGACGGAAAATTCATTCCCCATGATGGATTTGTGACCCGCGGCGGTCGAGAAATGGAAAATCATTTTGAGTGTCTGTGGGATCTATTTCGCTCGATTCCATCTTTGGAGGTGGAAGATGCTTCGGTGTTAGATGAGTTTTACTGGTTGGACCACGATGATCCAAATTCGTCTAACTGTCGGATCATTCACAATCGCGGCCAACGAGCAGCAGATGATGGAGAATTTACCTTGTCTGCTACAGCACAAAAAGAATTAACCCAATTATTTATGACTTCAGAAGATCAATTGATCGGGAAAAAAATCGAAGATGTTTTTGGCGATGAATTCTTTGAATCCAATTTTTGGCTATACTGGTGTACGATGTTCGCCTTTGAAAAATGGCATTCGGCGATTGAAATGCGCCGCTATGTGTTGCGTTTTGTGCACCATATCGATGGCTTGCCTGATTTTACTGCGTTAAAATTTACCCGTTACAACCAATATGAGTCATTGGTCAAACCACTACTTGCTTATTTGGAAGAACAAGGAGTTGACTTCCAATATGAATGCACCGTCAGCAATATCGATGTTCGGATCGTGGGCGAGGAAAAAGTTGCTCAAAAACTTGTGCTAGAAAAAGCGGGGGCAATCGAAGAAATTCCTTTATCAGAAGATGACTTGGTCTTTGTTACCAACGGATCGATCACTGAAAGTTCCACGCAAGGGGACCATTATACTCCAGCGCCTATCTCAAAAGCACCTGGTGGCAGCTGGCGTTTATGGAAAAACTTGGCGGCGCAATCGCCTGAGTTTGGTCATCCAGAAGTCTTTTATGAAAACTTACCTGAAGAAAGCTGGTTTGTTTCGGCAACCGTGACTTGGCAGAATTTTGATGTGGAACCTTATTTAGAAAAATTGACCCATCGCAAGTTACGAACAGGCAGAATCGTCACTGGCGGGATCATCACCATCAAAGATTCCAATTGGATGATGAGCTTTGCGACCCATCGCCAACCGCACTTTAAAGAACAAAAAGACCAACAAACGATCACATGGGTGTATGGCTTGTTGTCAAATACACCAGGAAACTACATCAAAAAACCAATTGAACAATGTTCTGGACAAGAAATCGTGCAAGAACTGCTTTACCATTTAGGCGTGCCAGAAGCAGAAATCCAACGCATTTCAAAAGAATCAAGTGTGGCAGTTCCAGTCTACATGCCGTTTATCACTTCTTACTTCATGCTGCGTGAACCAGGGGATCGGCCATTGGTTATTCCAAATGGCTCCAAAAACTTAGCTTTTATCGGTAATTTCGCAGAGACTGAACGAGACACTGTTTTTACAACAGAATATTCCGTTCGGACTGCAATGGAGGCTGTTTATCAGCTATTAGATGTGGAACGTGGGGTACCAGAAGTGTTTGCTTCCGCTTATGATCTACGTACTTTGGCCAAAGCTGTCTATTATCTGACCGATAAGAAAAAAATTACGGAAATGGAGCTGCCGTTTATCGAACGGAAACTCTTGGAAGGCTTTGTTAAGAAAACCGAACATACCTACATTGGCGATCTGTTGAAAGAAAACCATTTGATTTAAATAAAACGCAACGACAACGAGGCGAAAGAAGCTGCTCGTTGTCGTTGCGCTTTTTATTTACTTTTTAGCGCAGTTTAAACGAATCATTATTCCTCAGATAAAATCCGAACTTGGATCTCTGTCAAATAAGCTTGCTCGTTGCTAAGGGTCGTTTCGTGGATCGATCGTTCATAGAAGTAGTCATCGATTTGCCATTGGTGCGTCGCAATCAGCTGCTTGAGTTTTTGATAGAACTGCTTCAATCCTTCGTCATCCCCCTGATAAATGGCGGTTAAATAGCATCCTGCTGGTTTCACGAAGGAAGTCCCGTGCGGCTCTTCTTGCCGCACGTAAACGTAGTCGATGTCTTGCGTATCGTCTTTGTTCGTCCGAATCATAAAACCGTACTCGTTATTCGAGAATAGATAAGGCTGTGCCATCAAAAGGTCGTAGGCTTGGGTGATCATCTCTGGGATGGAGCTGCCGTTTAATCTAGGACTGAGGGAGAAATATTCCTCTGGCTTTTCCTTCAAGGTGAAGGGGGAAGTTTTTTCTGCAGCCAGGCGCAAATCCGCAGCTTTTCGTTCGATGATTTTTTTGATGTTGGTCAACTGCTGAATTTTTTCATCGATGGTTTGCCGCTTGGCTTCCAATAAGTTTCTCATGGTCTCGGCATCCCCCTGCAGCGCTGTTTGGATCTCTTTTAAGGGCATCGATAATTCTTTCAATGACAGGATCAATCCGAGATCCAAAAGTTGATCAAGGGAATAATACCGATACCCGTTCTCGTC
The DNA here is from genome assembly GCF_050531515.1 of Enterococcus sp. DIV1279b. Classification (NCBI taxonomy): domain Bacteria; kingdom Bacillati; phylum Bacillota; class Bacilli; order Lactobacillales; family Enterococcaceae; genus Enterococcus; species Enterococcus sp. DIV1279b. Next base: position 883,598 of record NZ_CP172891.1, read on the forward strand.
TTTGCTGTTTGGTTGAAATAGCCCAATCTCGTCATAATAGTGGAGTGTCCGAGGATTGATCCGCGCGAAGCGTGCCATTTCCGATACTTTTAATTTGGTTTTCATGGCGTTCCTCCTTGACTTTACAGTTACTGTAAACTTTATACTAAGGATAGTCAACTACTGGGAGGAAGATAGAATGAATAAAAAAGTAACGTATCGACCATTTAAACGAGAAGATCTGCCTGCGCTTGTGCAAGTAATTATTGATAGCTGGAACTACGACAAGCAATTTGACAAGAAGACCGCCAAGCACTTTGCTCATGTCTTTTTGTGTTATGAACTTGCTCGTGCGACCTATTCGCGGGTGGCTCTTTTAAATGGTGAAGCTGTCGGTATCTTATTAGCAGATAGTAAGAGAGGGAAGAAGCTTCATCCAGCGCGCTATTGGGGGAAAACGATTTGGCATGCTGGCTGCTTACTGCTTACGAAAGAAGGGAGAAACACGCTGCTGCATTATGCCAAGGAGGTGGCTGAGTTAAATCAAGCGATGTTGAAAGACTTACAAACTCCTTTTCAGACCGAAGTTGGTTTGTTTGCCGTTAGTCCCAAAACACAAGGATTGGGTGTAGGCAAGCAGCTCTTTACTTCCTTTTTAGCGATGGTCCAGCAGGAAAAAACGGTTCCGTTTTTCCTTTATACCGATACCACCTGTAATTTCGGTTTTTATGAGCATATGGGCTTGAAGCGGGCAGCTGCTGTGAAACGCTGGATCAAAAAACCGATCAAGAAGGAAATCGAGTTTTATATCTATACTTCCTAAGAGTGCAGCGATGCACTCTTTTTTCATTGGCTAGTATGGTAAACTGGAAGCAAAGAAGGACAAGGAAGCTGTTTTCGTTTTATGGAAACGGCGCTTATTTTGGTCGAAAGCGATGGCTCAATCCGCTTTCGTAAAAAGGATGGGGAATGGGAAAGGATGGTTTATTTGGAAAAAAAGCAGATAGGGTTTATTTTAAGTGATATTGATGGGACGATCTTGGATCATAAGCATCAAATCGATCTGGATTTGATTGAAGAAATCAAACGATTGAAGCAGCAAGCGATTCCTTTTGTTTTGGCTTCCGCTCGCTCCCCGAAAGGAATGCTACCGATAGCTCAAGAATTAGGGATAGAAGACTGGCCCTTGGCTTGTTACAACGGTGCCTTGATTGGAGGGTACGATCAAAAGGGCACACTGGTACCGATTTTCAGTCATGAGGTCAAAAAAGCAGAAGCAAAAACTTTGGTTGCGCGCATCAAAGCTGATTTTCCTGGTGTTTCCATCAATGTCTACTCTGGTGATCAGTGGTATTGCGAAAGAGTGGACCAATGGGCACGAGCAGAAGCGGCGATCACCAAAGAGACTCCTGTAGAAACTTCATTAGAACAACTGTTGGCACAAGAAGCTTTTGAGGTTCATAAGTTTCTTTTGATTGGCACAATGGCAGAAATCCAAGCGCTTCATGCTGCCTGCCAGAACGCTGGATTTTTAGAAAGCGCCTTTTACTTATCCAAAGAGAATTATTTGGAAGTCACTCATCAAGCTGTGGGAAAAGATAAGGCGCTAAATGAATTGGCGGCCTATTTTCAAGTGCCGCTGGCGCAAACCTTAGCGATCGGCGATAATTTTAACGACCTGCCAATGATTGCTTCAGCTGGTATTGGTGTTGCGATGGAGAATGCGCCTGAATTGGTCAAAGCAAAAGCTGATTTTGTGACGACTAGCAATACAGACCATGGGGTTACTGATGCGTTGTGGCGATTTGTCACAGAATAGATAAAAAAACTAGGTTTTTTGAACAAATTGATTGACTTTCATTTCTACTCTCCTTAAACTTTTAGCTATACCTAAAAAGGTAAGTGTTTGTTGGAAAGAAGGAGAAAAATGAATAAGAAGATCGAGAAGACATTGACCAAATTTGCCGAGCCGTTGGGGCTCTCCGTTGATACTTCCACTGGGGTGATTTATGGAACGTATCATAGTTATAAACTTTTTTTAGTTCAAGAGAATAACAATAGTTATTCTCTAGTGGCTCATTTTTCACTTAGCAAAGATGGCGAACTTCCCAACCAAGAAGAAGTCAAAGAAGTTTTAAGTGAGTCAAAAGAGATCATCGACTGTGTGATCCAAGGATATCAAGTTGCCTATACATTACGCGGAGCGATGACTGCAGGGAAAACCGTGGACAAGTTGCGTACTGCGTTGGACCAGTTGACGAATTTTTTGAAGACGAAAGGCTTCCAAAATGCTTGTACCTTCTGCGGCGCGGTCACTGAGCCGGTTTCGCTGTATGCTATTGGCGGCGCTCCCGTCATTGCCTGTGAAGCTTGCTTTAAGAAACAACAAGAAGCAGTCCTTGCGCAAGAACGGGAAAAAGGGCAGAAAAAAGAAAATTGGTTAGCTGGAACCGTGGGTGCGTTTCTTGGCTCACTGATTGGTGCCGGCGCAATTATTTTATTGGGACAACTTGGGTATGTTGCTGCATTGTCTGGGATCGCGATGGCGATCTGTGCCATCAAAGGGTATGAATTATTAGGTGGAAAACTCAGCACAAAAGGTATTATTAGTAGTATTATCGTCATGATCATCATGGTCTATGTCGGGAATCGTATCGACTGGTCGATCAGTGTAGCGAATTATTACACGGACGTTGATGTCTTCTATGCCTTCCGTATTTTACCTGATTTGATTCGTGAAGGATATTTGGAAGCGAGTCAATATTACGGGAACTTAGGTCTGGTCTATCTCTTTACGGCGATTGGGGCTGTGCCAACTATTATCGCTACGGTACGAGAGGGGAAAGTGACGCGTCAAAGCTATAAAATGGAGTAATCCACGTTTCTATCCAAAGATAAAAAAACACAAAGCGAGATCTTTTTCGCTTTGTGTTTTTTGTTTTTGTGTCATAAATAATAACATGCTGTGTTAACATAAAAAATAAATAATAATAAAATGAGAAAAATAGCTTGCTTTTATAATTAATTTTTATTAAAATCTTATTTACATTCAGAGCTTTGTAATAATTCTGAAAATTTTGGATTTTCATAAGGGGTAGGTAAGATGAAGAAAAAATGGGGATATGGTGTCGTCGCTGTTTGTGGAATCGTATTAGCAGGTTGCTCAACAGGAGGGACATCAAGTACAGGTGAAAGTTCAAGTGGTAGTGGGACAGCAGCTGCCGAACAAATTTTTAATGTTGTGGTTCAACAAGAAATGCCGAGTGCCGATCTATCCTTAGCCACCGATACGATCAGTTTCAGTGCTTTAAATAATGTGTATGAAGGGTTGTACCGCTTAGATGCTGATAGTAAGCCCGAACCAGCAGGTGCCGCCGAATTAGCGGAAGTCAGTGAAGATGGTCTGACCTATAAATTGAAACTACGAGAAGATGCCAAATGGTCAAATGGAGAACCAGTAACGGCAGCGGATTATGTGTTTGGTTGGCAACGCACCGTAAGTGCGGAAACAGGTTCTGAGTATGCGTACTTATTTGCGCCCGTAACCAATGCCGAAGCGATAACAGCAGGTGAAAAAGATGCCTCAGAATTGGGGATCAAAGCAGTCAGTGACTATGAATTAGAAATCACGCTGACGACACCTACGCCATACTTCCAATACTTATTGGCATTTCCATCCTTCTTCCCACAAAGCCAAGCAGTCGTAGAAGACAACGGCGATCAATATGCTTCAACGAGCGACAATGCCGTTTACAATGGACCCTTTGTGTTGGCTGGCTTTGATGGGCCAGGAACCGATACAGAATGGTCATATGAAAAGAACGATCAATATTGGGACAAAGAGACGGTGAAACTTGATACCATCAATGTTAGTGTCGTAAAAGAATCATCGACCTCCTTGAATCTATTCCAAGATGGGCAAGCAGACGACGTCATCTTAACAGGAGAATTGGCACAGCAAATGGCCAATGATGAAGCGTTTGTGTCAGAACCATTAGCCCGTACTTCCTATATCGAGTTGAATCAGCGCGAAGAAGATTCGCCATTCCGCAATGAGGATTTGCGTAAAGCAATCTCTTATGCCATCGATCGTGATGCATTAGTGACATCGATTTTAGGGGACGGTTCATTGGCTTCCACAGGATTGATACCAAAAGGAATGACCTTTAACCCAACTGATAATACTGATTTTGTCGATGAAGCGGAAAGTGTCATTGAATACGATCAAGAAAAGGCCAAAGAACATTGGGAAAAAGCCAAAGAGGCGTTAGGAATCGATTCCTTGAGCTTTGAAATTTTGGCTTCTGATACAGATTCAACCAAAAAGGCCATTGAGTATATTCAAAGTGCGATTCAAGACACGCTGGATGGGGTGAAAGTTAGCCTAAGTCCTGTTCCTTTCTCCGTTCGTTTAGATCGTTCAAACTCAGGTGACTTTGATGTCGTCATGGGTGGTTGGGGAGCTGACTATGCGGATGCTAGCAGCTTTACTGATTTGTTTGTTACCGACAATTCCTACAACCGCGGTCGTTGGACAAGTGAGGCGTACGATGCAGCAGTGAAATCGTCTGCCACGACAAACGCTGGCAATCCAGATGCTCGCTGGCAAGACTTGTTAGATGCAGAGAAAATCATTATGGATCAACAAGGGGTCATCCCTGTGTACCAAAACGTTGAAGCTCATTTACGTGCACCAAAAGTAAAAGGGGTCGTATCACACGGTGCTGGTGCGCAATATGACTACAAGTGGGCAGTTATTGAAGAATAAGCGCCTAAAGAAGAAACTGGTTTTGCGTAAGCAAGCCAGTTTTTTTTCTTGGGCTTTGTTCTTACTTACACAATGTTAGTAATGAGAGCGGATGCAATTGTTTATAAAAAAACAAAAAAAGTTGGCAAGGGATCAACGATTGACTTGCCAACCTCGTTTTTTGTTCATCTATTTCACAGAAATCCAGTGAAAGATTATTCGCTAACTGTTACGTCACCTGTTACAGAAGCGCCATCTTCGTCAAGTGTTGCTGAATCTTGGAATTCTTTTGAAGTGAATGTTACGTTACCTTCAACTTTTGCACCGTTCAATACAAAGCCGTTAGCATTCACTTCAACGTCACCTTTGATTACACCGTGAACGATGTTGAAGTTTTCTGAGTTAACGATCAATTTAGGAACAGTTACTGTGTATTCAGCTGTTACGTTGCGGTCTTCATCTTGTGAGTACAATGCAAATTTACGGTAGATATCAGCAGAGTCGTCACCTTTGTCGTGGAATTCGCCATCAACGGTTACATCGTTATCAAATGTCATGTCGCCAGTTACAGCAACGATCCAGTTACCATCTGCGCTCAATGCTTTTTCGATCACTGAAGTTTGGTCACTGATAGAAGCAGTTGAAACAACGTCATCTGATGATTCAGTTGATGCAGCAGTTGAAGCTGCTGTTGATGATGATGAGCTTGCAGCTGTATCGTTATCTGAACTACATGCAGCTAAAAGAGTGCCTCCCATAAGCAATGATGCAGCGATTAAAGTGATTTTAGTTTTTTTCATGTTTCCTTCTCCTTTGTATTCCCATAGTTTTCTTAAAAACAAAATGATTATACCATACCGAGATGAAGTTTGTGAAACAAAAAACATAAATGAGGAGAAATTTAATAAATAGCAGCCTAGGATTAAAAAAATTTCAAAAAAACTGGGAATAAATGAGTGACGCTTACGAATGAATGAGACATCTCATTCACAAAGAACTCTCCATTATGGAAGAAATGCCCTTCTTCTATAATGGAGGATCATTACTACATGCGCTTTCGATCAGTCAACTGCTTGAACTTCGATACGATCAAATCCATGATGAACTGATACATAAAAGCATGGGTTTGAAAATGGGTTTGATGAGGGAAGATGATTGCTTCTTGGACAAAGGGCAGTTCCGAGATCTGTGGATTAGCGGTGATCACGATGACTTTGGCTTTGGTTCGATCGAAGAAATCTTTTCGTGGTGTTCCATTTCGAATTTGCTGTTTCGTTAGGTAGTCACCGGAGTTGGTAAAAATGATAAACAGCGATTCTTCATCAGCGGTCTTGATGATTTCTTCCTGTACGAGATCGTCTTGGAAGGTCCGAATGAACTTGCCGTTGTATGCTAGTTTGATCTGGAAATCAATAGCAGCTGATTCTGAGAATAAAATTCCAAAAGCAAAGACATTTTTATGGGTCACAATTGCTTGTGCGACCCGTTCGATGGCTGGCAGATCAAGATGATGACGCAGATAATCGATGTCTTGTACAACTGCGTCAAAATAGGAGTCTACGCCCTCTTGCTCTAAGGCAGACAAAATATTCGAACGATAATTCAGGGGATTGTTGAAGCGATTCTCGATAAAGGCAGCGTTGTCTTTTAGATCGCCATAATCATCAAAGCCCAAGGTGCGAGCGAATTTTGAAACGGTTGACTTTGACACATGGCAAAGAGCAGCAAATTCACCAATGCTTAGAGTTTGGATCTGATCATAATGGTTGATCATGGTCAAACCGATATAGTAGTTGGTGGAATCAGTGGGTGCATTATTTAAAAGATTCAATAAACGAATGATTAAGAGGCCCATTTTCTTTCCTTTCTTGTAAGCAGTTTCCAAATTGCGAACTTTCGCAGGTGAGAGAAAAAAATCTGCTATAGTAACGCCATAAAGCGCTTTATAAATCAAACACGGGAGTGAGTCATTTGGCAAAAGATTATTCAAAACTTGCTAGTGAAATTATAGCACAGGTCGGTGGGGAACAAAATATCGTTAGCCTGTATCATTGCATCACTAGATTGCGTTTTAAGTTGAAAGATGTCGAGTTGGCACGAAAAAATAAGGATAAGATTCAGCAGCTTGATGGGGTATTGTCTGTCATTGAAGGAAATGGCCAGTTTCAAGTCGTGATCGGTAATCATGTAGCGGATGTTTTTCAAACGATCATGAGTAAGTATTCGATCCAAAATGCTTTGGAAAGTGATGGGGATGCCGAAGAATCAACAGAAAAACAAGGCAATGTATTTATCCGATTCTTCAATGTATTGTCTGCGATCTTTAATCCAATCATTGTTGCTCTTGCAGGGGCAGGGATGTTGAAAGCTTTGCTAGTTGTTTTTACAACCTATCATTTGATGGATACGGAAGGAAGCACCTATAAAATATTAGCTGCTGCTGGCAATAGTGTCTTTTATTTCTTGCCTTTATTTTTAGCGATCAGTGCAGCGCGGATTTTCAAAGTCAATATGTTTATTGCTTTAGCAATCGTTGGGGCGTTGCTGGAGCCGAATTTTACAGCAATGGTGACGGAAAACGGTGTGACGGTCGATTTCTTTGGCATCCCAGCTGTGTTGATGGGGTATTCGGGTACCGTGATTCCAGCGATCGTTTCGATCTATATCTACTCGCATTTGGAACGACTACTCAAACGGATCATTCCTAAGAGTATCGAGATTTTTGCTCTATCACTAGTAGCTCTTTTGATCATGGTGCCTTTGACCGTTTTGATCATTGGACCGGTCGGTGTAATGCTTGGAGACGGTTTAGGCAATGCCATGAACTTTATCAGCGACAAGAGCGGGCTGTTGGCTGGCTTGTTGATCGGTGGCGGTTGGACATTCTTAGTAATGATCGGGATCCATTGGGGAGTTGTACCGATCATGGTCAATAACCTAGCGGTATATGGCTATGATACGCTGCGCCCGATGATCGCAGCAGCAACATTTGCGAGTGCTGGGGTTGCTTTAGGTGTATTTTTACGCTCTCGCAGAAAAGAAACCAAAGGCCTGGCGCTATCTTCCTTGCTTCCAGCATTGCTTGGCGGAATTACAGAGCCAATCGTCTATGGACTTTCGGTAAAATTTAAAAAGCCGTTGATTGCTCAAACCATCGTTGGTGCCCTTGCTGGTGCGTTTATGGGAATGATGCAAACCAAGGCCATCGTCTATGTTTTCCCAGCATTGACGACATTGCCAGCTTTCTTTGGGGACACCTTTGTGTACTATTTGATCGGCATTGCCTTTGCGTTCTTCGGTACTGCTATTTTGACCTATGTATTAGGATTTGAAGAAACGCTAGAACCTGTTTTAGAAGAAGGTGCAGGGCTGCAAGTGATGACACCAGTTGCTGGTGAAGCGATCACGCTTGATGATGTCAAAGATGAAGTGTTTTCTTCTCGAGCAATGGGGGATGGATTAGCCGTTTATCCATCAGCCGGCGATATTTATGCGCCACTTACTGGTACGGTTGTGACAGTTTTTCCAACTGGACATGCTTTTGGGATCCAATCAGCTGCTGGGACGGAAGTGTTGGTTCATATCGGCTTAGACACGGTTGATTTAGCAAAAGGCGTGTTTGAGATTTCGGTGAAACAAGGGGATCAAGTCGTGAAGGGGCAAAAAATTGGCACCTTTGACTTAGCAAAAATTATTGAAAAAGGATATGATCCGACAACCATGTTGGTCTTTACCAGTGTGATCAAAGAAGATGCATTGACAGTTGTGGATCAAGCGAAAAAAGACGTTACCGCTTTGGTAGCAAATGATTTATTAAAAGGAGCGATTTCATGAGTGTATTTCCAAAAAATTTCCTATGGGGCGGCGCGATCGCCGCAAATCAAGCCGAAGGAGCTTATTTGGAAGGAGGAAAAGGATTAAGTGTAGCCGATATTTTACCAGTTGGTGAAAAACGTATTGAGCAAGTTTCACTGCAGCTTGAAGAGGATAACTTTTATCCGAGCCATGAAGCCATCGACTTTTATCATCGGTACCCAGAAGACATTGAACTGTTTGCGGAAATGGGCTTGAAGTGTTTGCGTACCTCAATTGCTTGGAGTCGCATTTTTCCGAATGGGGATGAAACGGAACCCAATGAAGCAGGTTTACAATTTTATGATGATTTATTTGATGCTTTGAATGAAAAAGGGATCCAACCAGTTGTTACGTTAGCCCACTTTGAGACGCCACTGCATTTGGTGACGAAATATGGTGGTTGGCAAAATCGTGCGCTGATCGATTTTTTTGATCGGTATACAAAAGTGGTTTTTGCACGCTACAAAGGGAAAGTGAAATATTGGATGACTTTCAATGAAATCAACCATACCCATACGATCCCGTTACTCGCAGCAGGTATCGATGTGTTTTCTTTCGAGACTGAAGAAGAAAAATTACAGGCACTTTATCAAGCAAGTCATAATATGTTTGTTGCAAGTGCCAAAGCAGTTCTGAATGGGAAGGCAGTAGATGAAAACAATCAGATTGGCTGTATGCTGTCACTAAGCCCGATTTACCCTGCGACGTGCAACCCGCAAGATGTTTTTGAATCGTATCAACTGCGCCGTCGTTCCTTGTTCTATAGTGATGTGCAATTGCGAGGAGCGTATCCGGAATACTTCGACCGCATCGTGAAGGATAATCATCTGCTGCTGGACATTACAGAAGAAGATCTAGCGATCATTAAAGCGGGGACCTGTGATTATTTAGGCTTTAGTTTTTACCGCAGCTCATTGCATGAAGCAGGCATGAAAATTTTAGGCAATACTGGCGGATTACTAGGGAAAAAGAATCCTTACCTAAAAGAAACTGCTTGGGGATGGCCGATCGATCCACTGGCATTACGCTATGTTTGCAGCGAATTGACTGATCGCTATCAAAAACCATTATTTATCGTTGAAAATGGAATTGGTTTAAAGGATGTTGTCAATGAAGATGGATCGATCGTCGATGAAGAACGGATGGCCTATTTGAAAGACCATGTAGAAGCAATGGCGGAATCGATCAAAGATGGCGCCACGATTCTAGGCTATACATGGTGGGGGCCGATCGATATCGTTTCTGCGGGGACAGGAGAGATGGAAAAACGATACGGCTTTATCTATGTCGATAAGCAAAATGATGGTAGCGGAGATCTTTCCCGCAAGAAAAAAGCTAGTTTTGCGTATTATCAGCAAGTGATCGCCACGAATGGGGAAGCGTTGGCGTACGAATCATTTTTGAAAGGCGGCAAGTAAAATGAAAAGTTATTTTCCAAAAGATTTCCTCTGGGGAGGAGCAACAGCTGCCAACCAAGTTGAAGGAGGTTCTGGAATCGATGGAAAAGGCTTGTCAGTTTCTGATGTTTATCTATTCGACTCCTCAATGCCGAAAGAGCGTTGGACGGACCAATGGCATATGATGACTCATCAGCAAGTTGCAGAAGCACAGGATCCAAACAGCACGAAATACTATCCGAAAAGACAGGGAATCGATTTTTATCATCACTTTAAAGAAGATATTCGTTTATTTGCTGAGATGGGCTTCAAAGCCTATCGGATGTCAATTGCCTGGACACGGATCTTTCCAAAGGGGGATGAGGTAGAGCCAAACGAAGCTGGATTGGCATTTTACGACGCAGTCTTTGATGAGTGTTTGAAGTATGGGATCGAACCAGTGGTATCACTATCCCATTATGAGATGCCTTTGTATTTAGTGACTGAGTATGGAGGATGGCCAAACCGGCAAGTGATCGACTTTTACGTCCGTTTTGCCAAGACGGTGATTGAGCGATACCAAAAGAAAGTCAAATACTGGGTGACTTTTAATGAAATCAATTGTGTCAAACACCATCCATATGTTAGCGTCGGGATTATTGAAGAAGGTCATCCTAATATTGAACAAGACAAGTACCAAGGGGCACACCATCAATTTGTCGCCAGCGCAATCGTGACTGACTATTGCCATCGATTGATTCCCGATGCCAAGGTCGGCTGTATGATCAGCTATCAATTATTAACGCCGTACAGCTGTGATCCGGACGATGTCCAAAAAACAGTCGAAAGTCAACGAACCTCACTCTTTTTCAGTGATGTGCAGGCAAGAGGCTATTATCCAGCATATGCCAACCGCATGTTTGAAGAAAAAGGAGTGGAATTGGTGATCGAACCGGGAGACTTAGAAATCATCCGAGAAAACCCGGTTGATTTTGTTTCCTTTAGTTACTATATGTCCAGCGCAGTCAGCGCGCATCCAGAACGCTTGGAAAGTGCTGTCGGGAATCTGATCACTGGTGGGATTAAAAATCCCTATTTGCCAAGCAGTAAATGGGGCTGGCAGATCGATCCCAAAGGGTTGCGAACAGCATTGAATCAACTCTATGACCGCTACCAAAAACCTTTGTTTATTGCAGAAAACGGTTTGGGAGCAGAAGATGTCGTAAACGAAGATAGCACCATCGATGATTTTTATCGAATCGACTATCTGCGTCAGCATATTGAACAAATCAATGAAGCGTTGCATGATGGCGTCGAGGTCTTTGGCTATACGGCATGGGGCTGTATCGATATCATTAGTGCCTCAACCTCACAAATGTCGAAACGTTATGGCTTTATCTATGTTGACCAAGACGATGAAGGCAATGGCACAAAGAAACGCATCAAGAAAGCGTCATTTGATTGGTACAAAAAAGTAATTGCTTCAAACGGCGCAACTCTTTGATTTTTGATTCTTCCAGATAAAGCAATTGCTAGGCTTAATCATAAGGTTTTTTAACAATTTACCTTTTTATCAAGAAAAAAAGCCAACTTTATTTGCTATTTTATTTTAACCATGCTATGATGAATGGGTAAAGTTCTGATATGTTAATACTTGTTTATCTTTTCTATTGATACACACTTCAATTACACATCATTTTCTATTACAAACAAATAAACACAGTCGATGTGTAATATGGAGGTATACGTTTATGAATAACGGTACAGTAAAATGGTTTAATGCAGATAAAGGTTTTGGATTTATTACAGGTGAAGACGGCAATGATGTATTTGCTCACTTCTCAGCTATCCAAGGCGACGGCTTCAAAACTTTAGAAGAAGGTCAAGCAGTGACTTTCGACGTTGAAGAAGGCCAACGTGGCTTACAAGCAACAAACATCGTTAAAGGTTAATTGACGTTAACAAGCGAGAATCCATTGGGTTCTCGCTTTTTTGTTTTATTTTATATAAATATTGAAATGGATCGGGTTTTGATGATCTGCTATAAGAGAATAGTTGCAGGCTTTGAGGACCTAACATGGTAAATAGTACATCTTTGATTTCACTATTCAACTAGCCCTAAGCGTCGCGGTTTACTTACCCATGATTTCTCATTCGATGATAAGCGTATAAAAAGAAAGAGGGGCTGTATACCGTATTCAATAAATTAATAAAGTGGTTGAATAGGTTTAGTGGTGTTGCTACCATTAAAAGCAATGGTTACTAGTGATTCAAATGGCATGACTCATGTGAATGGAATAAAGAAACAGGTAAAGCGGAACATGCCACGATTCAGGTACCCCGTACTTATACAAGAGTAAACGATGTGAAAGATCGATAATTCTTATTCGTTTCCTCGATATTGTCTTGAATGAATTGGAAAAGTAGAATATATTGGTACAAATTAGCTGCTTTTTTTATTGCGATTGGAACACAGATGATTACATTTCGAGGGGGATTTATATGAAGCCAAAAGAAATACTTTGCCAATGGGTTGATGCGTTTAATCAGGCAGATGTAGAATGTATTTCAGAATTATATGATGAGAATGCAATAAACCATCAGGTTGCCAATGAGCCAGTTATTGGGAAAGAAGCGATCAAGCAGATGTTTGAGCAAGAATTTTCTAACGCAAACATGGTTTGTATCGTTGAGAACATTTTCGAAGATGGACAATGGGCAATTTTAGAGTGGCGTGACCCCTTAGGTTTGAGAGGCTGCGGTTTTTTTCAAATAGTAAATGATAAAATTTTATTTCAAAGAGGCTACTGGGATAAATTATCTTTCTTAAAACAGCACGACTTGCCTATTGAATAAAAGGAATTCCCTTATAGGAATGGTTAGCAGATATGCATGACAGGAAGGTTGATCGCTTTACGTAGAATTCTTAAAGGAGCAACACTGTTTGAAAACAATACCTTTTGTTTAAGTAATGATTAAGAATAAGCTAGTTTACTTCCGTTGGCGCCTTGTTGCGTGGTATAGTTATTGATAAGCGACAAATATTTTTGTACCACACGTTACTTGTTTTGAAGAAATTTATTCAAACCTGGCGTAACTTCAGAGTTACAAGGATACAATAGAGGTTAGGGATTGTATCGTTTAAATGAGAAATAAATAATAGTAGTAATAGTATGCTGCACTTTCAAAGAATAAATATTGACTCGTCAGATAGCCTTCTCGTTTACCCAAACGAGAGGGCTATCGTTCATTAGAAAAGAAAAAGTGTCTTTTTCCTAAAAGAAAGGAAGAAGACACTTTTTGGCTTTATTCTGCTGTGAGGGGGATCGTCAGCTTGCGATCATCGGTTTGATCGTCCAGCATTGAATCGACATATTGCTTCAAAAAGTAAGAATAGGTCGCTAACCACTGATACTCCTCGGAGTCTTTGATAGCAGCTTTTTCTTCGGCTGAGTAAGTATCATTGCCAGTAAAAAGGGCAGTGTTCAGCCTCGTGACAAACGTACAAAGTTTTGTCATCTGGGCATCTGACAGTTCAGACACTGCGGACAATTGGTCACGGACCAGTTGGTCGGTGTCTTTTTCAAAAATACTTTTCTGGTAGTTTTGATAGTTCAGCAACTGTTCATCAGTTTGCTTCGTTTCAGCCGCCCAAGCATCGAGATCAATCTGGCGTGCTTCGTAGTTGATTTCCTTGTCAGAAAGAGAAAGGACGCCGTAGCCTAATTCTGCCGTTGAATAAGACCCAGTGACTGCTTCATAAAGCGAATCATTCCCTTCGTTAATGTCTTGAATGTGGATATGACCAGAGAAAACGGCTGGCACGTTGAAGCGTTCCAACAAAGCGACAGTCTCAGAGGCGTTGTCAAGAACATAACCGTCTTGTAAGAGTTCATTATGACCGAACAAGTTATGGTGCAAGAAGACCAGTGGTACTTGCTCCGCTTCTTTCGTCAGGGTTAATTGCTCCTCCAACCAAGTTAGAGTAGCCGGTTTCAACTCACCATTCGTAGTAGGATCATCCCAATTAACCTCAGAATCGTAGATACATGAATCGAGCAAAAAGAGACGATACTTGTCGTTTAACTGAATGCTGTAGCTAAGGGAAGACTTGTCGATACTGTTGGCTTTTTCGTAACCTTCAGCAAAAATCGTTTGAAAATCCTCAGGACTGATTTGATCTGCGTAGTATTCCTTTTCACCTTTAAATGCTCGCGCCCAACCATTGTAAATCTCGTGGTTGCCAGGTAATGCTAAAACCATAATGTCAGCTTCTTGCAATGGTTCAAGCAATCTTGCCAACTCTTGAGCACTTGCTTTCTCGCCATTGAGCGTCATATCACCGGTCAAAATAATTCCCGTGGGTTTCTCTTTTAAGGCTTGAGCGGTGAAGGCCTCGATCGATTGTTCTTGATACGTCATCTCTTTGCCAGCAGCTCCCTTTGTGAAGGTCTGAAAGGCTGCGCCGTTATCATGGAGCGTGGAGGAAAGAAAATGAATATCACTTAAGAGCCAAAACTCACTGTTGCTCGCCTGTTTCAATGGAGTATCGGCTTCATGCACCTTACGAAATTGAAAGAATAACAGGAAACAGGTGACAAAAAGTGTAAGTAGTGCCAATGGCCAAAACCATTTTTTGTGTGTACGAATCGCGATTCCCTCCTCGCTTGTTTTATTTATTATAGAAAGGAATAGGGATCTTGTCACATAAATGGTCTTTTTTTGAATGATTTCTTGTTTTCACAGTTTTTCTTATTAAAATAATTGTGATCAAGTTATAATCCTTGAATAATTAGCCTTACTTTTGATAAAGATAACATGAGTTGAATTTATTTTAGATGATGAAAATGAAAAGAAAATGCGGTAATTTATTCAGAAACGTTGATTTAACGGTCTTTAATTGTCCTGTTATTTATCGTTGAGATAAAGGGAGTGTTAGATTGAAACATTTTTGTAACATTTCCTTTATCTGTGTGTCATATCATTATGGTAGAATTCATTTGTCGTTAAATCGAACATTAAACTTTCTTAGACAAAATTAAGTTTTTATAAAGGCAGTTCATCTGTCAAATCAACCAGCTAGTCGGAGGAAAAACGAGTGAAGAATAGTTTGTTATCAGCATTAATGGTGTGTTCACTAACATTAACAGCAGTTGCAGCACCTGCATTAGCATTTGCAGATTCCATTGATGATCAAATCGAGCAGCAAGACCAAAAAATCAATTCTCTTAAAGGTCAGCAAGCTGACGCCCAATCACAAATCGATTCTCTAGAAGCAGAAATTGAAACAGTGAGTGCAAAAGTTGCTTCATTAGAAGCGAAACAAGTTGAGTTAGGTCAAGAAGCTGAGAAATTGCAAGACAAAATCGCAACATTGAAATTGCGTATTGCCAAACGTGAAGAAGCAATCCAAAAGCAAGCCCGTGATGTACAAGTTAACGGTCAAAGCACCAATTTCATTGATGCTGTTTTAGAAGCAGATTCTTTAACGGATGTTATCGGTCGCGTACAAGCGATGACAACGATCGTCAATGCAAACAATGATTTAGTTGAACAACAAAAACAAGACAAACAAGATGTTGAAGACAAAGTCAAAGAAAACGAAAGCAAGATCCAAGAAGTTGCTGCGAACCAAGCAGAACTTAGCCAACAAAGAGATGCCATCGCGGCAAAACAAGCTGATTTAAATGTCTTGAAAGCAAACTTAGCAGCAGAACAAGCGACTGCTGAAAAAGACAAAGATGCTTTGAACAAGAAAAAACAAGAAGCGGAAGCTGAAAAAGCCCGTATCTTGAAAGAACAACAAGAAGCTGCTGCTGCTCAAAAAGCAGAAGAAGAAAGACAAGCTGCTGCTTTGAAAGAAGCACAACAAGAAGCTGCTGCTCAATCAACTGAAAGCACGACAGAGAATACAACAGCTTCTACTGAAACAGCAACAAGTAGTTCTTCAAGCAACACAAGTTCAAGCAATACCAGCAGTTCTAACAGCTCAAGTTCATCGAACGCAGGCTCTTCAAACACTGGTTCAAGCAATTCAAGCTCAAGTAACTCAGGTTCAAATTCTGCATCAAACAATAATTCTACCGGAAGTATTTCTACTGGCGGCGGAAAAGATCATTCAAGCTCAGGTAACATGTATGCTTGGGGTCAATGTACTTGGTACGTGAAAAACCGCGCTCCTTGGGTAGGTACTTACTGGGGTAATGGTGCACAATGGGGTGCATCAGCTGCAGCTGATGGATACACTGTCAATGGTACACCAGCAGCCGGTGCCGTTGTAGTCTTTGCCGCTGGTCAATCAGTTGGTGGCGAATGGACTGCTGATCCAACTTATGGACACGTAGCTTATGTTGAATCATACAACCCATCAAACAATACGATTACAATCTCTCAAGGCGGAATGGGCTTTGACAGTCCTGGTGGACCAAACACTGCAACAATGAGCGCATCTGGATATACTTACATCCATCGCTAATCAATTCAAAAGCAAAGCATCAACGCAATCGCGTTGATGCTTTTTTATTTGATCGATAGCTTTCTAAATCAGTCAGATAAGAGAACTATCTAGAGAAGCAAGACAGGGTTCTCTCAAATTTCATCAAGATTCTATAGAAAATAGGAGGTTTCTCGATCTACTAGCAAGGAGGGAGAAATGGCGAAAAGGTTCCTTTTGAAGTTACCACCAGTTCTTCCATTGCACGAGAAATCGCCGTATAGAGAATCCTTCGATCTTGATCGGTATGATAATTTTCTTCTGAGACATCATATAAGAGGACCTGCTTAAATTCCAATCCTTTGGCAAGATGAATCGGTAAAACCGTTCCATGAAATGACACGGCCTGTTTATCGAAGAACTGTTTGAGCTCCTCACTGGATCGACTATCTTTGGTGATGATCGTTACTGGCTGCTTAAGTTCCTTTACTATGTCTACCAAGGCAATATCAGACAGATTGGCATAAAACTGTGGCAACTTTCCTTCTGGTCGAACGGCAGAGATGTTTAAATTGGTTTCTTTTGGTAGAATTTGGGCAAATAACCGCGTGATTGCACCGCTAGAACGATAACTCGTAGTCAGCTGATACGTTTCGAGGAATTTCGCCTGTTGTTGAAATAATGTTTGGATTTCTGATACGGTGATGGCACTTGTAAAGATCGCCTGTTGCTGATCCCCCACGAGGGTAAAAGCGGTCATAGGAAAAAGACATAATAGAAACTGAATTTGTGCTGGCGTATAATCTTGGACTTCATCGATAAACAGATAGCGTAACGCAGGGACAGGTTGTTTTTCGGCGAGCAAATGACGAATCAGCAATAGACAAACGGTATAATCCAAACTATCTGTTGTTTGCGTCAAAGTGATCTGTCCGTGAGTAAAATAGTCGGCACTGTCTGCTAACAATCGTTTTGTATCAAACCAAGTAAGGTCGTTGATTTGTTTGGAAACCGTTGCGTATTTTTTCTTCAGGAGGCGAATGGCTGCTTTCTGAATTGTTTTTTCTGAATCATCCTTTAAAACTGTCCCTAAGAGGGAGCGCTGTTCGTCTTCAGTCAAAGAACGAACTTGGTCGTGAACATTTGCTGCTAAGGCATTTTTTTGCAGTCGTTCCTCCCAAGCGTAAGCCAATTTCTTTTTGACTGCTTGGATGCGATCGCGCAAGGATGCCTGTTTCGGTGTCTCTTGTAAGAAAGTGTCGATCGTTTCTTCAGAAAAAAGGACGACGTTTTTTCTTTTGATTGGTTTAAACTGAAGCACAAGTTCTTCTGGCAGCTGTTTGCTCAAGGATTGAAGAAAGCGACTAAAGTCAGCACTGCGCAAAAGGTCGATTGCTTCACTGGGTGTTTGCTGGATGCGGTCAAAATACGCCTCTTCCGATTCTAAGTCAACACTAGGAAATGCTTGGCAAAACTGGCGCATGGTCAATGTCAATGGATTTTTTTCACCGAGGGAAGGCAGCACTTGCGAAATATAATCAATAAACCGAGAGTTCGGGGAGAGGATCAAGACATTCTCTGCGGTCATCTCTTCACGAAAATGGTACAGCAAAAAGGCGATCCGTTGCATGACAGCAGACGTTTTTCCGCTTCCAGCAACACCGTTGACCAGTAGGTTTTTATGCGCTAAGTCACGGATGATGACGTTTTGTTCGTGTTGGATCGAAGCAGTGATATCTTGCATTTTTTGACTATTATTGGCTTCAAGGGCTGCCAGTAACACTTCATCTTGAATCGCGACTGAGGTATCAAAGGCTTGCTTCATGTGATCTTTTTCGATAATAAATTGTCGGCGATGTTCAAGAGCGGCAGAAATCGTCTGATTGTTCACTTGATAAGAGACCGGGCCCAAGCGTTTGGCATAGAACAATTCGGCAATAGGGGAGCGCCAATCATAGATCAACCCTTCCTTATTTTCATTAACAAAACCATTGATTCCAATGTAAAAATCTTCTATCGTTTCCTCATCTTCAAATTGTAGGGAGATTTTACCAAAGTAGGGACTATCCAGTAGACGGTCGATGGCAGCTAATTCACGTTCAGCAGATTGAAGAGCGGCGTTCATTTGGTCGATCTCACGGTTCTTACTTTCGATGGCAGCAAAAGTATCTAAACGGTCAGCAAAATTATCAAAGTTTAAGCGAATCTCTTCGCCGATGCTTTGCATCGCAAGGCGATCTTTTTTTCTGCCTTCAGTCAAGAAACTGCTCAGCACTGTCTTTCGTGTCAGCAATTGCTGGTACGTGTCTGCGAGATGCTTCTTTTCAGCCTTTAGGTCGTTCATTCAGACTCACATCCATTCTCCAAAGTATCTAAATTATACGAGCATCCACCAAAAATACTAGTCTATTTTTTTGACTCTGGATGCGGTATAATAATAGTGGGAAGAGGCAGCTGATTGTTCCAATGTCATGGGAGCAAGCAGAATGCGTCTATTTTTTTGTTTTAAAAATGGGAAAAAGGGTCATTGCTTTGTAGTGACCCCAAAAAGTTAGACTTTTATGGCTCTTTGTCAATAAGGACTGATGAGTTGTGCAAAATCAAATCTGGGTCAGAATGAACCAGATTCTGGCTCAGATTTTTTGTTATCTTACATTGATTAATTGATTGATCAAAAAGATTCTAATTCTCATGTTCTCGAATGATTTAAATCCGTAGGATACTCGTTTCATTGTCTTTATGTGGGTATTCTTCGCTTCTATTTTTCCATTGGAATAAGGATAGATCATTGCGTTGGTGATGCCTTCTTCATAGGTCAGAAGGTTTTGAAGCTTTTCCCGAAAGCCGTCATCTAACGTTTCGGGAAGTTCTGCCAATAAGGAGAAAAATAAGTCAGGGTCTTTGTCTCGAAAGGCTTCAACTAATTCATGAAAAAAGCGATACGCCTCCTTTAGGGGCGGAGAAAACTCAAGCAATCGATCAATCATCATTGCTTCAGTAAGAAATGGGTATTTTGGTGCTCGGAAACTTTTCCATGTTTTGTATTCATAATGGTTGATGTTTGCACGATTTTTTAGCAAAAAGCGCCAGTTCTTTTTCAGTTTTTCTGCCTGGCTTTTCTGTCCGGCTTTACGAAGTTCATTCATTTCACGGATACGCAACTCATTGAACGCTTGATTCATGTGTTTGACAATATGAAACCGATCAATCACGACTTTCGCATTTGGCAGAACACGTTTGGTGAGCTGGAAGTAGGCGGCGTTCATGTCTGTCACCAAGAATTCTACTTCTTCTGGATTGGTACAACCTAAGAAATAGCTTGTTAATCGAGGTAATTTACGCGTAGGCAAAACATCTATTAATTTTCCTGTTTCGCCATCTGCACAAATAAAGCTCATTTTATCTTCTATGGAAGCATGCGAACGAAATTCATCAACCATCAATACTCTTGGGAGAATCTTCTTAGATTGCTTTGGTAAATAGCTTTTAAACTCTTTCAATGTACGAATAACGGTGGTCAAAGATACCTGACAGCTTTTCGCAATAAAAGATAAAGATACTTTTTCAGTCAGTAAAGAAGCAATTTTATATCTAACATGATTTGCGATTGAATGTCTGGGTTGGACAAAATAACTTTGAGCAGTCCAATGGGTGCGACAGTTTTTACAGGTATAGCGCTGCTTTTTTAGGCGCATAACCAAAGGCATATGATTGTATTGTTCAAAACGGACAATTGTTTCCTTCTTCCCATTTTTCACTATAATTGCTTTCCCGTTTCCATCTACCACAGTAGAACCACAACTTCTACAAGCACGAGGAGTAGGCGAGAGAACAGCATCGACGACCAACGTCTTTTTCTTCTGAAGGGTCTCGTAAGAGACCTCTGTAATCATCAAATCTTTCTCTATTATTCTCAGCATTTTTTTGATAGAATCATTCATATAGCATATCGTCCTCTCAGTTGTTTATTTTGTGGTGATTTAATCATACTAGAGAACGATATGTTTTTTAATACCTAAAATGAAAATGGGGCTGAAGAATCAATTCTGATTCATCAGTCCCATAAATTATAGAGCCACTTTTATGGAGTGGAGAAATCCACTCCTTTTTTGTACGATAAGATTAACTGTTAGACAGCTGTTTTTACAGCTTCTCGAAACTGAACCGGACTTCGCCAATTTAATTTCTTTTTGATGCGTTTATGGTTGTAATAATAGATATATTGGTCAATTTTTGTTTTCAATTCATCTAAACTCCGATAGACTTCTCCATGAAAAATCTCTTGCTTTAATAAACCAAAGAAGTTTTCCATAGGTGAGTTATCTAAACAATTCCCTTTACGAGACATACTCTGGAAGATTTTATGCTGCTTCAATTTATTCTTATAAGCATTCATTTGATAGGCCCATCCTTGATCTGAATGGAAGGTTCTACGAAATGGACAATCATTTGTCATCTGGATTGCTTCTTCTAATCCTTCCATTATGGCTAGTGCGTTTGGTTTTTCAGAAATCCGATAAGATAGAATTTCACTATTGTAGAAATCCATGAAAGGATCTAAATACAGCTTTTTCTGACGAACGACACCTGTGGTGTCTACTTCATAATACTTAAACTCTGTGGTATCAGTTGTAATTTTTTGGTGACAGATATTTGTATAAAACCGACGATGAATACGATTTTTGGCGACAGTGCCAACCTTCCCACGATAAGAATTGTACCGTCGAGATTTTCGAGTGTAAGACTTTACTTCGATACCTAGTTTTTTTATCAGACGTTGAATCTTCTTTTTATTGACATGAATCCCTTGATTCTCTAATTCTTTTTTTAGTCGCAGACAGCCATAGTCTTTATGCTCTTTGCGAATTTCAAGCATTTTTTCTTCAATTTCTTGGTCTGGGTTTGGTCTGTCAAACCGTTTCTGCCAATACATATAGGTTGCTTTAGGAAATTTCAATGTTTCAAGAAGCTCAACTAGTTTGAATGATCCTCGGAGGCTGGCGATGATTCGTGCGATTGATTCTTGCGTCTTTGCTGGGCTTCCTGTTTTCGCAGCTTCCTCAACTCTTTTAAAAAGGCATTCTCAATTTGAAGGGATCGGACTTGCTTTTCTAATGCCTTGATACGATCGCGTTCTTCAGTTGTTGTATTTTCTTTTTTGTTTTCTTTTTTTCTAGTCAAAGTAAGTGGTCGCCCTTTCTCTTTTGAGAGCCCCTCAATACCTGCTTCTCTGAAATTACGCATCCAATTGGCAATAAGCGCAGGGTTGTTCATTTCTAAAGTGCTAGCAACTTCTCGATAGGACATCTCACTTGTTTGATATAACTCTAGCGCATTTAACTTAAATTGAACAGAATATTTCTGATTTTGATGCTTTCTCAATAGACCTTCCTCTCCGTATTCACGATAGGCATTCACCCAATTACTTACTTGAGACTTGCTTGAAATACCGTATTTGTTGGCAAGATACCGATATCCGCCCACGCCACTAAGATATTCTTTAACGATTTTTAGTTTTAATTCAAAAGGATATTTTGCCATACAAATAACGACCCCCAAAAGTTAGATTTTTTTGGTCTAACTTTTGGGGGTCGCTTCACTTGTGTTTTTGAAGGGGCTGTTTATACTGAATATAGAGAAAAATACAAAGCGAAAAATCGTTGAGGGAGTGTCAGCATGTCCAAATTATTGTCACCAGTGAAGCTAGCGAATTTAGCATTGGCCAACCGCGTCGTTATGTCGCCGATGTGTATGTATGAAGTAAAAAAAGAAGACGGTGTTGCGGAACCCTTTCATTTTGTTCACTATGGGGCACGAGCATTAAGCAAAGTCGGCTTGATCATTATTGAAGCGACTGCCGTTGAACCAGACGGACGAATCACAAACAATGATCTAGGGCTATGGAATGAAGAACAGCAAACAGAGCTGACGAAATTGGTGGAACTGCTGCATGGGTTCGATGCGCAAGTAGGCATCCAACTAAGTCATGCAGGACGAAAAGCAGTTGATGCCAGCAATCCTTTGGCACCAAGTGCCGTTGCCTTTAACGAACGCTACCCGTTACCGTCAGAAATGACCCTGTCGGAAATCAAACGGGTGCAAGATAGTTTTGTTCAGGCTGCCCAACGAGCAGCCAAAGCGGGTGTCACGATGATCGAACTTCATGGGGCTCATGGCTACTTGATGGATCAATTTCTTTCCCCTTTCGTCAATCAACGCACCGACCAGTATGGTGGTTCCTTAGAGAATCGGTATCGCTTTGTAAAAGAAACGGTACAAGCAGTTCGAGCAGTCTTTTCTGGGTCCTTGTGGATGCGCTTGTCACTGACAGACTATGAAGAACCAGGACGCCAAAATTCGTTGGAAGATTGGCAGCAAGTAGCCCAATGGCTTCAAGCAGATGGCATTGATTGTCTTGACTGTTCCACAGGCGGTGTGGTGGATAAAAAGCCTAATATTCCGATCTATGATGGCTACCAAGTGCCCTTTGCTGCAGCTATCAAGCAAGTGGTCGATATTCCCGTAGCAGCAGTCGGTTTATTGGATAATCCTGATCTTTGCGAATATCTTTTGCAAACCAATCAAGTGGATTTGGTTTTACAAGGCCGCGCATTGATCAGAAATGTCAACTGGTTGGCAGATGCAGCGGCTAAACTCCACGATAAGTCTTTTCAAGCGTACAATGATTCCTATCAACGCGGGGTGAAGCGTTGAATCATCTGATAAAATTCTCCTAGAAGAAAATTCTTCTTAGGAGATTTTTTTTATTCTACTAGTATGCTTTACAAACTAGTGACAAACACGTATACTAGGTACAACACTAGTTTGTATAACATACTAGATAAAGGGAACCAAAGGAGGGAAATCGTGAAAGAGACGCAATTGCTAAAAGGGGTTTTGGAAGGGTGTGTTTTGCAAGTGATTGCTCAAAAAGAGATTTATGGTTATGAACTGGTACAGGAACTGAAGCAAAGAGGCTTTGAAACGATCGTTGGCGGCACGATCTATCCTTTGCTGCAGAAGTTGGAAAAACAAGAACTTATTACCTCTGAGATGAAAAAATCACCTGAAGGACCTGATCGCAAGTATTTCTCGATCACCCCTAAAGGCATAGACTATTTGGCACAATTTAGAGAACAATGGACGAACCTAATGAAGAAAGTCGATGGATTATTTAAGGAGTGAGGAAACATGGCAAATAAACAAGAGACGTCCTATTGGCGAGAGCAAACCAATCTGATCGAGCAACAATTCAATGAGAAAAATCGCCAATTTTTTGATGATTTTCGAAGCTACCTCTTACTTTCCAGCCTTTTTTACGATGAGCATAAAGTCACAGAGCAGGTATACGCGATTGCAATGGATTTATTAGAAGCACAAACTCATGGGGAAGAGGCGCAACACTATTTTGGCAATGATCCGAAAGGGGTAGCAGATGAACTATTGGCAAACACGCCAAAGAGTAATCTCAAAGAGCGTCTCAAATTGGCGTATCTAGCGGTTGGCATCAGTTGGGGGATCAAGTTTATAGCTGATTTTACAAATCAAGGACCACTGGTCCTTAACCTGCTGGATTATCTTTTGACAGGATTGGTAACTGTGGTAGCGGTCATCGGGATTTTTGCGATCATCAGCAAAACCATCTATCAAAAGAAGGGCACAAGCAAGGTGATTCGTTTCGGCTCCCTTTGGCTCGTTGTGAGTGGCTGGATTGGTCTTTCACTGTTGATCAATCTGCTGACCCCAAACTGGTGGCTCCTGACGATCGCATTTCCTTTTGATGTAGTATTGGTTGGCAGTTTGCTGGTAGCGGCGATCGTTTTTGTTGTATCACGCAAAGAAAAAGCTTTTTATCCGATCGTTTTTCTACTGGGGGTATTTGTGTTGCTTGGTTGCCTGCAAAAAGCCATGGCATTTTATCACATTGGGGATCCATCGTGGATGACCGGCGGACTTTTGACACTGCTCGTTGTAGGGTTTCTTATTTTTCTCTGGTGGACCCGTCGAGTGATGAAAAAGCAATAAGCAAAGCCAGAAACAAGTGTGTTGCTTGTTTCTGGCTTTTTTACATGGACAAAAGCATTATCCTGAGGAATCTTTCTGCTTCATGCTACACTTAAAAAAGAAACGGAGGGAAATCAAGATGTTGACAACAGATCGGTTCTTTCACGGCCACGACAAGCAGACCGCTTTTTTTGAAGGCTGGTACCATAAGCACCAAATTGGTGAAGAAGTCTATGCTTTTATTCCTGGTCTTTCGATTCAAGAAGACGGTACCAAAGAAGTGTTCATTCAAGTGATCAATCATGAGGGCGCGCATTACTTCTCCTTTCCAGAAACTGATTTTCAGGTTTCAGAAGAGGAGCGAAAAGTAACGATTGGTGACAATATCTTTAGTGAAGCAGGCATTCAAGTTTCTTTAAAAAATAACGATCTCCAAGTACAAGGAGCAGTAAAATACAACGACCACAAACCGATTCAGCGGACACGTTATGCGCCGAGTATCATGGGGCCTTTTTCGTATCTGTCATTTATGGAATGCTACCACGGTGTCTTGAGCATGAGTCATACCTTAGAAGGTACGCTGTACTGGAACGAAGAACCAATCGATTTTACGAACGGGATCGGTTATTTGGAAAAAGACTGGGGAACCTCCTTTCCAGCAGCTTATATTTGGGTTCAGTGCAATAGCTTTGATGCGCCAGATGTTCGGTTCTTTTTCTCCGCAGCCGACATTCCCTTTGCTGGTTTTGCTTTTTTGGGAACGATTTGTGTTCTGCAAGTCGGCAGCCAAGAATATCGTTTTGCTACTTATCATGGTGCAAAGATTCAT
This sequence comes from Enterococcus sp. DIV1279b, assembly GCF_050531515.1. Lineage (NCBI taxonomy): Bacteria > Bacillati > Bacillota > Bacilli > Lactobacillales > Enterococcaceae > Enterococcus > Enterococcus sp. DIV1279b. Next base: position 908,821 of record NZ_CP172891.1, read on the forward strand.
GATGTCAAACGTACGGAAGACCGTTTAGTGATCCATCTCAAACAAAAACAGTGGCTGCTGACGATCGAAGTGTTGACGAAAGAAGGCCATTCGTTGTTAGCACCTTCTATTGGGCAAATGAATCGGATCATTCGCGAAAGCGCCAGTACGGAAATTGCCTTGACCCTTTTAGAAAATGGGCAGGAGATCTTGCGGCAGACGGGAACGTTGGCTGGTTTTGAAGAAGTAGCGAATCTGCGAGGATTTCACTATTAAAAAAAGGCGGGAAAAAAGCAGAAAAATTCGTTTCTTTTGATATACTAGTAGATAGTTACTGCGAAAACACGTATCTTTGGAGGGAAACGGATGGAAAAAATAACGAATGAGACACTGTTTAAACTGAAAACGATTGCGCAGCCTGCAGTGGGGCAAAATCAGGTTTTTTACTTGGAAACGGCAGTCAACCAAGAGACCAATACGTATGATTCAGCGATTTATAGTATTGACCCAAAGACCAACGAACGGCGTGAGTGGGGCATCGAAGCGACGGCCCACAACAACCTAAAGGTCTCGCCAGATGAGCAATGGCTCAGTTTTGTGACGACCGATCCAAAGAAAGGTGAAAGTACGTTATGGACGATGCCAGTGTCCGGCGGCAAGCCCCAAGCACTTGTCACTGAGAAGGGTCTTTTGGAAGCAAGACGCAACGGCGGTCTATTATAAGCTAGCACAAGAAGAGCCGGTCTCAGAGAATCAAGACGACACAGAAAAGACGGACAAGCAAAAGGAATTTCCAGAAGTAAAAGCTACTACGAAAGTCAATTATTTGGCGGATGGCGTCGGCTTTTTAAAAGAAAAAAAACATTCAATCATCAAAAAAACGATCGCGACACAAGAAACGGAACTGATTTTTGAGCATGATTCTCCCTTTGTTTTTTCTGGCATCGCGGATGATCAGAAGACGTTGTTCCTCACCTTTGACAAAGAGGAAGAAGATGAATGGGACTATGGCTCGAAGGTTTGTCTCCTTGATAGCCAGACGAAAAAGACAGAAAGTTTAGAAAACATTCTGCCAGAAGGAACCTACACTTTTGCTGCTGCGCGCAATGATCAGCTATTACTATTAGGCAATGATCTCTCTTACGGATTTGTGACCTTGGATGATTTGTTTTTGATCGACTTAAAAACGAAAGCAGTCAAGAATCTTTCCAAGGAGTTAGATGTTGCCTTTGGCAATGCGATCATCAGTGATTTTCAACAAAAAAATCGTGGCGTAGCGATCACCTGGTTGACGGATGACACATTCCTTGTACCCGTAACGGAACATGGCAAGCTACAATTGTACCGTGCCACGATCCAAGGAGAATGGACCAAACTGCTTGATGAAAAAATGGATATCCTCGATGCGGCGATCTATTCAGAAGCCAAACTTGCTGTTGCTTATGCGACGCCAACGATCCCTAGTCGCTTAGCCTTGATTGACTTAACAAGTGGCGAAGTAACCGATCTCTATGATCCCAACCAAGCAGTTATGTCACAGTTAGCGATCAGTAAACCCGAAGCGTTTTGGTACGAAGGAGCAGATGGTTGGCAAATTCAAGGCTGGTATTTACCCCCGACCGAAACAAAGGAGAATCATCCAGCGATTTTGTACATTCATGACGGTCCGCAAGTTTGCTATGGGGAAACATTTTTCCATGAGATGCAAGTCCATGCCGCTAATGGCTATGGGGTCATCTTGTTGAACCCTCGTGGCGGGCAAGGATACGGTCAGGCGTTTGTCAAATCGATTTTAGGCGATTATGGCAATAAAGATTATCAAGACTTGCTGTTGGGGGTGGATGCCGTGTTGGCAAACCATCCAGAAATCGATACGAACACCATTCACGTGGCTGGCGGCAGTTATGGCGGCTTTATGACCAACTGGATCGTTGGCCATACCGATCGTTTTTGTGCGGCCGTTACGCAACGCTCGATCTCAAATTGGATCAGCTTTTATGGGACGAGCGACATTGGACCAGCTTTTGTCAAATTCCAATTGTTGCGGGAACTTGATGAGACCGAAGGACTTTGGAAGATGTCGCCTTTGGCCTATGCCAGCCAAGTCAAGACACCTACGCTAGTCCTCCATGGGGAAAATGATTTGCGATGTCCGCAAGAACAAGGACAGCAGTTTTACATGGCATTGCAACGTCAAGGCGTCAATACGAAGCTGATGCTGTTTCCTCAATCCTCTCATGGTTTGTCGCGCAATGGCTTACCGAACCTGCGGATAGAACGCTTGCAGGCGATTAGTGAATGGCTTGCATCACATGAGAACCAATCAGTAAATTAACCGAATGAAATCACCTGACAAAGAATCACGACTTGGGCTGCTTGAAAAGACCGACCAGTGATTACTTAAAGATCAGGTGATTTTTTTGCGGGATCAAAAGCTACAGGGTCCTGATATCTTGCCGTCAATGACAGTGACGGTTGAAAACAAATTCATATGACGTTTTCTTCACGTGTTAAATAACAAAAAGAAGAAATAGTTTTGCTTGCTTCCTGTGTTTTAGTGTGATATGATACAAAACGTAATCGTTACACTTTAAGTGTTCTTTTGGTGTGACGCAAGAGAAAGGAGCTGGTTATTATGAGAAACAATATTATTTTGGCATGTGTGGAGACAGGGGAAAGACTTTATTTGACCAATAAGAACCAGCGCAATACGCCGGAACGTTTAGAATTAAAAAAATATTCACCAAAGTTGCGGCGCAGAGCGATTTTTCGTGAAATCAAGAAATAGGAAGGAAAATAACTGAATGGCAAAAAAATCAAAAATTGCAAAATACAACAAACAAGTACAACTCATCGAACAATACCGAGCAGTACGTCAAGAACTAAAAGCACAAGGAGATACCCAAGCATTGGCCAAACTACCGAAGGATTCGAATCCGACTCGTTTGAAGAAACGGGATATGATCGATGGACGTCCGCGCGGCTACATGAATAAATTCGGCATGTCACGGATCAATTTCCGTAAGCATGCACATCTCGGAGAAATTCCCGGAGTTACAAAAGCAAGCTGGTAAAAGAAAGGAGTCAATATGGAAAAAACGGACTTGTCTAGTGCGTATCGACGTTTAAAGAGCCCGAACATCAAAACAAGGAAACGCGCATTAAAGATCATTCATGAATTTAAGCGAAATAAACGAAAAAATGCATTGCAGCTGCGTGCATAATGAGAAAGTGAAAGAAAGTTGGAAATGACATGGCAGTACCTGCAAGAAAAACATCAAAAGCAAAAAAGAATAAGCGCCGGACCCACTATGGCGTCAAAGCACCAGCGATTTCGTTTGATGGGACAACAGGAACCTTAAAGCGCAGCCACCATGTATCATTAGCAGAATATAAAGCGCAGCACCCGATCGAAAAGAATTAACGCCGTCTTATGACGCCGTCCAGAAAGCAGGGGGAAAATGGAGATCATCTATCCGTCATTGATTGAAGAAGCCTATCGTCACAGTAAAAAATTTCATCCAGAGATCACCAAAGAGGCAATCTATCGCCATTTTTACGAAGCAGGCTTGATTAAAGAAAACGGCGATCCGACGGAAAAAGCCTTGTCAGAAGGGGTCGTTAAAGATTATACTGAGGACTGGGATCTTACCTTTGAAGAATTTTTGATGATCTACCCCGTGTTTCGTTCCTTTGACTCAAAGCATTTCAAGAAGATCGAGCATTTTTGGGAAATGGATTTGGCTTTGCAAGAACAAATTCTTACCCAATGGGAGCAAGAAACCTTCACAGAGGAAGAGATCATCGACCTAACTGCTTTTTTTGAAGAGCGATTACCTTCTAAAAAGCAACAGTGAATGAACCGTGAAAGGCGTACATGTGATGAAAAAGACGATCCAGCCATTTTTAAAACTTCTAAAGCCCTATGATTATCTGCTGTTTATTCTGTTAGTTGTCGGCTCTTTTTTACCGCTTTTTCTATTTGAAGCACAAGCTCAAAGTGATACCGGCGATCGGTATGCAATCGTGCGGATCAATGGAGAAGAGGTTGACCGTTTTAACTTAGAAGAAATCGATGCGATGGAAAAAACCTACTATCCAGCAGAAGGTCAGTACAATATCGTCGAGATCAAAGATGGCGCGATCCGAGTTCGTGAAGACAATAGTCCCGACCAGATTGCTGTCAAAACCAGCTGGATCTATCGCAATGGGCAGACGAGCATTTGCCTGCCTCATAAGCTGGTGATCGAGATCAAGCAAGCCGGTGCCTCTGACTATTTAATTTATTAACAGAAAAAGGAAGCCAGCTGAACAATTCCTGTTCAGCTGGCTTTTTTATGAGGATGAGCAGAAGAAGCTGTCAAAACCGCCAATCGACCAACGTGTAAGTCAGCCAGAAACAGCGTTTTTGATACAAGAAAAGCGCAGAATTCCAACTGTCAGAAGAAAGAGGAACTATGGGTGAAAGCTACAATCTCTGTCCAATCTTTCACAAAAATTTCTGCCCAATCATCTAAAATAGTTGGGGAACTGCGGCTCTATTTGGTATACTTAGGCAAGTCAGTTCCTTTGAAGCTTCTCTTTCTAAGGACTATGAACGAGCGATGATACGAATATGACCAATTTTCGGAAGTGATAACTTTACTAGATGGGGGCTTAACGAAGATGGGAAATGAAACAATTTGGGAAAACACAGACAATTTTTATCTGTTATGTCAACCAATCATGCAGGTAGAATCGCTAAGTCAGCAAGAGGTGAACGGCTATGAGGTCTTGCTGCGCAGCGAGAAAAACAACCGCTTTCCGCAACAAGAATTCAGCGCAATGATTCAATCTGAAAGCGGCAATCAGCAGTTGATGGGGTGGTATGCCCAGGAGCTGCAACGGTTGTGCCAAAAAAAGCCGAAAACCCGCTTTAGTGTCAATATTCATCCACAACAGCTGCTGTGGCAGTCAACGTGGACTTTTTTTGAGGGGATGACTGCCCACAAAGAGCAGTTGCAGATCGAATTAACAGAGCATCCTGTAAAAGGTCAGCATGATTCTTTTGATTTGTCTACTGCTCTTGCAAAAATCAAAGCCTATGGCTATGTGATCGCTGTCGATGACATCGGCTGTGGCCAAAATACCCTGTCATTGGTCTTTGCCAATCTTGAAAATGTGGATTGTTTGAAATTTTCACTACTGCCGTTTATTCAGCTCGATGAGGAGATCGGGTTTAGTTTCTTGACCTGTTGGTTGAAGGTCGCCAAAAAGTATCAGCTTGAGTTGATCGTTGAAGACATCGAGACCCGCGATAAGATGACGCAGCTGCTTGAGATGGGGGTTCATTTACAACAAGGATATTTATGGTCTAAAGGAGAGCGATTGTGATGGAATGTTAGAACGAGGCGTGCTCTTGGCGTTTGGTTTGCCGCTGATGATTGCCAGTTTACTGGTGACCGCAGATGTTTTTGTACGAAGTGTGCAAAAAATATCGGTTTCTCGTCCATTTAAGTATTTTATTATTGGTATTCTGACGTTTACACATTTGTATTTTATTCTTTCTTTTTCAATGAATTCAGTTGGGTTTATCTGTTATCAATACACAACTGCTTTTATTGCGAGTCATTTTTTCTATGGTGATCGTGGCAAGATCTTGATTTTGATAACGCCGTGTATGGTCGTTTTCTATTTACTGTTTGTCGGTTTTTCTGACATTGGCAAAGCCTTTTATTTACCGCTATTAGGTGTCGGTGTCTTTGTCCTTGATTTTCTCTTATCAAAAATCAAGCCGCTGCGTCCGCAACAGCAATTTTATTTGATGTATTTTTTGACCTGTCTGCTCTCACCGCGTTTTTCGATGTTGGTCCATCATACGACGACCTATGACTGGGAAGCGATGTTGGCAGTACTTGTTGGTTCTTTTGTGCTGTTGGGCGGCTTTATGTGGCTGCATCGGTTGATTGAAGGCGAAGAGTACCAAGTACTGGCAGATTTGGCGAATAGTAAGATCGATGCGTTGACCGGCTGCTTCAACTATGGGACCTATAACCACGATCTGCTTCAAGCCGTTTCACAGAAAAAGACTGTGACGATCGCCATGATCGATCTCGATCACTTCAAAAAGGTCAACGACCGTTATGGTCATATCGCTGGAAATGAACTGTTGAGAACCTTTGCCACACGGACGACTACTTTTTTAGAGGCGCATTTTGCCGAGACCTTTTCCTTTTATCGTTATGGAGGCGAAGAGTTCTGTGTCGTGATCGAAGGGGATGTCAAAGAAAAGACCATAGCTGCGATGACGACGCTGTGTCAAACCATTTCCAGCAGTATGTTTCCTGTCGCCAATTTTGAAAAAGGGACGATGTCTTTGTCATGCGGCGTTGAAGCGAGCACCGTTTGTCATGGCGATATCTTGGCAGCCGTCGAAAGAGCCGATCAAGCACTCTATCTCGCAAAACAAAGTGGTCGAAATCGGGTGTGCACCTTACCTGACACGTAAAAAAATAATGAAAAAATGATTTGCACAAATTCACAAAGAATTAAATCTTTATGCACAAAAAGTTAGTAATAATAAAGAAATAATGTTATTTATTTAAAAAATATACATTTTGCTTTTTTTATTTATCTTGAGAATCTTCGTATATCAACAAAAAGATTGAAACTATGTATAATTTCTGGTAAATTATTCTAAATCAAGAGTGATAAAAACTGTCAATAATAAATAGTGATTCTTACTTGATGCTTTGTCCGCTTTTCCAATGAAATGTTTCTGGAATTGTCCCGTCGAATCAGCAAGTAAGGGTTCTTTTTTTTAGAAAGGAAGCACAGGAAATGGCAAATACGCTGGTTGTCAATACACTCGCAAATTTAGGCGCAATTATCATCAATATTTATTTGTTATTCAAAATCAGTGACGGATTCGTTGGCCAAGGGACGTTCAAAGCGAAACAGATCGCAGCTGCGATTGCTTGTGAAACCGTGGTAGGGATGCTGATGATGAATTTCTCTTACGTCGTATACGAAACGCGATTTGACCTGCGCTTTTTGCTTTACGCTTTTTCCATGAAATATCTGGGGTGGAAGGTGACCGTACCGACGATGGTCAATCTAGCGTTAGGGCGTTTCTTGTTTGAAGTATCAAAATCGTCTTGGTTGAACTTATATCTTACGTTTTTTTTGATAGTGACACTGACATTTCTGCATGCCTGGGCCAAACGGCGATTTACTGACAAACAAGAGTTGTTCCTATCAATTACCTACTTGATCGCTATCTCCTTTCTTTTTGGTTTTTATCTGACGGGTGATATTCAAAAAACGACCCTAATTTATATAGTTTATGGCATTCTGGCCTATACTTTGGCGTTTTTCCTTTACTCGATAGTAAATGATATGCAGCGCATTTTGGCATTGGTCAAAATCGATGATCTTACGCAGTTGAACAACTTCCGTAAATTTCAAGATGACCGCCAACGCCTAGACACGACCGAGGTGGACTTATCGATCGCTTTGATCGATATCGATCATTTCAAAAATTACAATGACCGTTACGGACACCGTGCTGGGGATGTGATTTTGCAAGAAATCGCTCGTATTTTTTCGACCTACTGTACAGCGAGCAATCCGGTCTATCGCATCGGTGGGGAAGAGTTTGCGATCTTGATCCAAGGAGACGCACAGGCTGCTGCTTATCTCCTCGAAAAAATTCAAAAGCGCATCCGTTACCAAGAGATCATCTTGGATGCAGGCGATTCGGTCAGCATCACGTTGTCGATTGGGATCGCACAACGGCAAAAGGGCGAGTTGCTACAGCAAACACAAGAACGAGCGGATCAAGCATTGTATCGAGCCAAGCGCAGCGGTCGCGACCAACTCTGTCTTTACTGATGGAGTTGGCTTCTTTTCTTTTTTATTTTCAAAAATACTACCTTTAATGAGGAGCGCATATGGAAAATAGTTTAATCATGATTCCTTCGCTAGAACCTGACCACAAACTGCTGGCTCTGGTGGAGAAAATTCGTTTGCATAACCAGCACCTGCCGATTTTGGTCGTGGATGATGGCAGTGGGGTAGCTTATCAACCTGTCTTTTCGGCATTGGCACAGCAGTTTGGTTGTCAGGTTTTGACCCATCCAAAGAATCTTGGAAAAGGCGCAGCCATCAAAACCGCCCTCACTGAAGTGCTGACAAACCAGCCAGCTGTTGAATTTATGGTGACCATTGATTCGGATGGGCAGCATGAGTATACCGATATGATGGCTTGCTTAGCAAAGGCCCAAGACCATCCCGACAGTATTATTTTAGGGACCCGATCCTTTGGCAAAGAAGTGCCCTTGCGGAGTAAGTTCGGCAACATTTTGACCCGAAATATCCTACGTTTAGCGACTGGTCTTGCCATCGAGGATTCGCAGACGGGCTTAAGGGTTTTCCCTCGGAAATTCATGACAGATTTGTTGGCGATCTCAGGTGAGCGCTTTGATTATGAAACGCGGATGCTGATCGAAGCCCAGAAACGTGGGTGGCCGATTCTCTCGCAACCGATCGCCACCATCTATATTGAAGAAAATGCCTCTTCCCATTTTCGGGTCTTGGCAGATTCCGTCGCTATCTATAGCGTCTTTTTGAAGTATTTGTTTTCATCTGTGGTCTCCTTTTTTGTCGATGTGATCGCCTATGCGTTATTGATCCATTTCTTGTCTGTCATCGATCTGTCCTCCATCGTGATCGCTTCGTTGGGTGCCCGCTTGATTTCGGCGATCGTCAATTACTACATCAATCGCGAGCTTGTTTTTGGTCAACGGACAAAGAACAGTATGCTGCAGTATTTTTTATTAGTGATCGTACAGATTTTGCTGTCCTCTTTCCTCGTCTACCTGATCTATTTGATCCTGCCGATCGGGGATTCTGTGTTGTTAAAAATAGGCGTCGATTGCCTGCTCTTTTTCTTTAGTTACCATGTGCAAAAAAATGTCATCTTTAAGGAGTGATTGAGGTGGAACAAAAACGTTTGCCTTGGGCGAAAAAAGTCGTTTACTTTCTGGCGTTTGTCTTTTCGCTGATCTATTTATCATGGCGGGGGCTGTATACATTGCCATGGCACGAGTCTTGGTTTGCCCTGCTGTTTGGTTTGCTGCTTTGGGGCAGTGAGATCGTATCGAACTTTACGGGCTTGCTGTTGATTTGGAACAAAAACAAAGCAAAACCTTTTGAAAAACCGATCGTGCCAGAAGCCGACTATCCAGCGATCGATGTGTTGATTGCGACCCATAATGAAGAAGTGCCGCTTTTATTAAAAACGGTCAATGCGGCAGTTCATATGAAATACCCCGATCCCAAAAAAGTTCACATCTACTTGTCAGATGACACCAACCGTCCAGAGGTCAAAGCACTGGCAGATAAATTTGGCATCGGCTATATCGGATTGACAGGCAATCAGCATGCCAAGTCAGGCAATCTCAATCATGCATTGTCAAAAACCAATTCGCCGCTAGTGGCGACCTTTGATGCAGATATGATCCCTTACTCAGATTTTTTGCTGGAAACAGTGCCATATTTTGTGGCAAATCAGCAGGAACGCCGCAAAGATCAGACCATCAAACCGTTGGGCTTTGTCCAAACACCGCAAAGCTTTTACAATGCGGATCTTTTTCAGTACAATCTTTTTTCAGAAGCGGCGATCCCTAACGAGCAGGACTTCTTTTCCAGAGAAGTCAATGTTTTGAACAACGCCCATGATACAGCTATTTATACAGGTTCCAATACGGTGATCGCACGAGAAGCGATCGAAGCCGCTGGCGGATTTCCGACGAACACGATCACGGAAGATTTTGAATTAGGCGCCTTGATCAATTGCCAAGGTTATCGCAGTTTATCAACACTGCAGCCCATGGCCAGCGGTCTGTCTCCCATTGATATCCCAAGTGCCTTAAAGCAGCGGATTCGCTGGGGAAGAGGAGTGGTCCAAAGTGTCCACAATCTCCATCTTTTTAAGAACAAGACGTTGTCTTTGGCGCAAAAAATGGTTTTCTTAAACAGTTATTTGTATTGGTGGTCGTTTTTACGTCGGTTGCTGTTTATTTTCGCGCCGATTTTGTACACCGTCTTTAATGTAAGGGTCGTAGAGACCAACTTTTGGGTCTTGCTGCTGTTTTGGCTGCCAAGCTATACGTTCTTGCATTTGGCGATGCAGGATTTGAGCAGTGATATTCGAACGCAGCGCTGGGGCGAGATCCAGGAAACGATTTTTGCACCTTACCTAGTGATTCCTGTCTTTTTACAAGCCATTGGCATCAAAGAGACCCGTTTCAAAGTGACCAATAAAGCAGCAACTCAGTCTAAAAAAGACTTGTTGTTTGTGGTGCCGCATTTGTTGCTGTTGATTTTGACGATTATCGGCTTAGTGAAGTTTAATTACGGCAAATTCGGCTCAGAGATTTTCTATGGCAGCGTGTTGACTTTCTGGTTGCTGACCCATTTCTTTAACTTAACCTTTGCGGTCTTATTTTATCTCGGTCGCCCGATTTACCGAACGACGGAACGGTTTAGAGCCCATTATCCTGTTGAAGTTTCCGACCAAGACGCCAGCTATTTTTTGATGACAGAAAATATCTCAGAAAACGGCTTGTCCTTCGTTTCTGACGTTCCTCTTTATTTTCCGCCAGATGCGCAGCTGACGTTTAAAATCACCCGTAATGGCTACCAAGCAGAGATGACGGGAAACGTCGTCCGCGTTTTTTCAGGCAAGGATCGCTGGGTCTATGGGGTTGCTTTACACCAATTATCAGAACAAGACTACTTGGCTTATTTGCAGATCATTTATGATGGCTTCAATCAAAGCCTGCCAGTTCTGCGTGACCCGTGGATGACCTTCTTTGACAGTCTTTTTGAAAATCTCGGTAAGCATCTGCTGCAAGCCAAACAAAAGCCATTGCCGCCTCAACGAGTGCCTGTCCTGTCGATTGATCAAGAATGGGTCTTTGAAGAAGGAGCCTATACGGTCACAACGTTTGGTTTTGACCAGCTCACGTTGGTAAAAACAGAAGAAGTCGAGATGCCGACCCATCTAACCTTACCGATCAGTAATCTTGTGCTTCACGCTGAAAAAGCAACGGTTCAGTCAAAAGAAAATCAAGTGATTTATCAAGTAAGCAATCTTTCCGAGCTGCGTTTTACAGCAGCCTTTCAAGAATGGGTAGACAGCTTGCTGAGAAAGGAGGAAGGTGATGATCGAGATCCTGCTGCGATTTAGTCTTTTTGGTTTATCATTAGCTGGCTATGCCTATCTTTTTGTACGAGTTTGCCATTTTCCCAAACACATCAGCTGGATCGCTGCTTGCTGTTTGCCGATCCTCGTTCTTTCCTTTGTCGCATATGGTCCAAAAGGATGGTTGATCTGGGGGGCATGGGTTTTATTTGGTCTTGGTTTACTATTATGCGTTTGGCGTTTTTGGCAGGAGCGCTATCAGGTACGTTGGGGCTTGCAAGAGCCCATCCTGCTGTGGTTTTACGGCTATTTTGCTTTGTTCGTTTTAACCTTGCTTCACAGTCATTTGACCCACTATGACAACTTCTCCCATTGGGCGACGATCGTTAAATTCCTTTATACGCAGGGACAATTGCCAACGGCAGCCGATGCCATCATCAGTTTTACTTCCTATCCTTTAGGCAGCTCGCTGTTTGTTACTTATACAGCGATCATTGTTGGCTATCATGAGAATGTCTTGCTGATTGGTCAATTGATTTTGATTTTCTGTAGTCTGTATAGTTTCTTTGCGATTATTCGTGATCCGAAAAGAAAGCTAGCTTTTGCCCTGATCTTCACCAGTATGGCGGTTTTCAATTATTTTAATATTGCGATTCGAATGAATAATTTGTTAGTGGACTTTATCCTGCCAGTGTTGACTTTAGCTGGCATCGCTGGCTTATTCGCTTTAAAAGGCAACGTACTACCGTCGATCGGTTTCTTTCTTTTGATTGGCGCCTCTCTTGATTTGGTCAAAAATAGCGCCGTCTTTTTTCTGCTGATTTTAGGCGGCTATTTACTTGTCTGCTTGTGGCAGGCATCAGTTCGTTGGCGGCAACGGCTGGGCATGATGATTGTAGGATTAGCTGCCATTGGGCTATCTGTCCTGCCAGCGATTCTTTGGAACCTGCATGTCAAAGCGAATTTTCCTAAATCGAAGCATGAAGTCAGCGTGACCGCTTATAAACAGATTTTTGGCGAAAAGGATTCTCAGATACTGCAGCAGATTACGGATGTTTTTGTCAAAACCATCACGGATGTTGCGACGATCTCCACGCAAGGGATTCTCTTGATCCAGGTCATTCTTTTGGGCAGTTGGCTATTTGTCCGATTTATCATGAAAAAACGCAATCCATTTTTCAAAGAACTGCTGTTGATCGATGGTATCATTGGTGGGTATTATTTAGGAATCTATGCCATGTTCTTGTTCTCGATGCCCACTGATGAAGCATTGTCTTTGGCAGGGTTCGATCGCTATGCCTCAAGTATCGTGATTTTAGCACTTGGATTAATGACCTTTTTCATGGTCAGAGGCATTGATCATTTGTATCATGAACAAGCGATCGATCGGCGAAACTACCGTAGTTTTGCCAGCTTGACCACGAAAAAAATCTATCAATACAGTACCTTGATTCTGCTATTTTTTGCGACATTGCTGATCCTTTCAGAGAATAATGGCATGCGTTATACCAATCGTGAATATGCTGCTTCGATTCCAGCACAAGTTTCAGCCGTTACTGGCGATCACTTTGACCTAAACGAGAAAAAATATTTGGTGGTCAGTACTAACAAAGAAGCAGTAGATAGCTACTTAGTTGGCTATGTCGGAAAATATTACTTGTTTTCACCTAATGTCGATGGCCGAGAGAATTTCCTCTTATCAGATGCAGAATTTCGCTCGCTTTTAAAGCAATACGATGAAGTCGTCGTCTTAGAAGAGCACTATACCTTTAATGCCATGACGAAGAAGCTAACAGGCAAGACCTTTGCCCCAGGCGTATATTCGGTGGCGGAGGTGTTGGGGCGTTAAATGAAGATTATACACACAAAAGCCGATCCTACTCTAGAGAGGATCGGCTTTTGTGGTATCTGAAGGTTGATTTATACGGAATGCACATCAATAAAAGGAACGGCTGACATACAAAACGTTTCTTATAGCGAACAACAAATCTCATAACTGAAGGCATCAGCATTAACGACTTCTGAAAAAAGTTCCGTTTGGAACAGGACGCGAGGTTTTGATGTACGCAAAAGGTCTGAAAAGACGGTACTTGCTTTTTGGATGTTTTGTTCCTTTGTTGTTAGGGTGACATAGGTTGCTGCTGGTAAATGAAGGATTTGTTCCATTTCTTCAAGCACACTTGATTTTGCTAATTCGATAAAGAGATAGGTCTCGAACTTATTCTGATCCACAAAGCTGATCAAGCCACACTCATAGGTAGGCGTTAGCTGATGTGAAACGATGGTATCATAAGCCGCTGCCATTTTTTTATGGTAAGCAATATCACCAATTTTTCCTTCATAAGGAACCAGCCAAAAATGAGCTTCAGGAATTTCCAATGTGTGGACAACTTCACGCTTTTTGATTTCTTCCGAACGTTGGATCTCCGTTTTTATTTCGGTTAATAAGGTAACTTTTTCTTTCATTTCCGCTATTTTCTCTATTGCCGCTTTCGTGGCAAAATCGATCAAATTTTTTCGTTCGACTTGGACGCCGTCTGTAGAAACGAGTTCTTTCAGTGTTTTTAATGGAAGCTGAAGATCTGTCCATAGTCGAATGACTTCAATTAGATAAGCATTGTAACTGACGGATATCGTTCCTTAAGAAACCCTAAATTGAATCAGTCGGAGGATCTGGCGATCATTATTGAAACGAATCAATAAACATGCCAACTTTTCAAATAAGTAAAACAGCAAGTGCAGTCATTTTTGTTCATGGTTTCACCTGCTGTTTTTTTAGTTATGAAAAAGCTTTGCCGGTTGTTTTTTCAATAAGCATTAGGAGAAATACTGCCTTTTCCTTGATAATACCCCAAAGTTCGCTCGACTTTCCTTAAAAAAACGTATCTGGAAAACTATGGCGCTGATTTCTTGCTAAAGCAGGTACTGAATTTGTTGAAGAGGAACACGGGGTGAAAGTTTCTGTCCGTCTTGCTATTGAGCAGTGAAGAATGACAAAGCGAATTGATTCTTTGACTGGCTGATTGATCAAAGGCCGATCATAACGAGAAAAATGATACAGGGGAGAGAGGAGAGCAAATACCAGATTGATTTTTACATGATAGGTATAAAGGATGCAAAAAGACGAATGTAGAAAATACAAGTAAAGACAAGAAAATGGTCAAATGGGAAAAATAGGCATTAACCTTCAACAAAATAATTTTTTACCTTCTTTATGATTGTTTTAATCGAAAAATAAAATTATTTTTAGCTAATTTGCACAAACGTATAAAAATATTTGTGTTTCCTGTTAAATGTAAGGAAACGATTCGCACATTACAATGTGAGTAACGCATGAAAACGCTCTTATATCAATCTTCTATACGGATTCGCTTGATTGATCATCTCTGAATCATTCGCGATAGCTATCAGCATTTTGTTTGTGAAAATGATCGATCGAGACAAATAAAGACAAGGAGGAGGAATAGTGGAAAATAAAGATTACCAAGTTTCAGAAGAGGAAGCCGCACGATACCGGGAAAGAGGGTACAACGAAGATATGCTTCCTAAAACACGTGAGAAAAGAAATATGGGAACAAAAAACTATTTTACACTTTGGATGGGATCGGTACATAACATCCCCAACTATACGGCTGTCGGCGGTTTCTTGTTCCTAGGTTTGTCTCCCATTAATGTGATGTTAGCCCTTATACTCAGCGCATTTGTCGTTGCGCTATTCATGACCGTGAATGGAAGAGCTGGTTCGAAATACGGTATTCCCTTTGCTATCCATCTTCGGTCGGTCTATGGGGATGTCGGAGCAAAATTGCCAGGATTTTTACGAGGGTGTGTGGCTGCGATTGCTTGGTTTGGCTTGCAGAACTATACCGGATCTTTAGCACTTTTAGTATTGATCGGTAAAATTTGGCCCGAGTTTTTGACGCTTGGCGGCTCTGCCGATTTTTTCGGTATCAGTATTCCTGGACTCATTGCATTTACACTTTTTTGGCTGATCAATATGCTGATTGGACTTGGCGGTGGAAACATTCTTAATAAATTTACAGCGATCTTAAGTCCGTTAATCTATCTGGTATTCGGAGGAATGGCTGTGTGGGCTATTCAAGCCGCTGGAGGGATAGGTGAAATCTTAGCTTTTGATACAAGCGGTGCAGCGCAAAGTGTCAACCCGATTTTTGCCTATTTTATGATTATTAATTCTGTCTTAGCAGTTTGGGCTGCGCCGGGAGCAAGTGTCTCTGACTTTACGCAAAATGCCAAGTCCACTAGAGACCAAACGATTGGACAGATGGCAAGTCTGCTGGTTGCTTATATTATTTTTGCATTCTCCAGTGCAGCGATCTTAATCGGCGGGTTGATTCATTATGGCATTCAAGAGTGGAATGTGTTGAATATTGTGGAACGCTGGGACAGTTTTCCTGCAGTCGTGATTGCAATGACGGTTTTCTTACTTACCACAATCTCTACGAATGCTACCGGTAATATTATTCCTGCAGCGTATCAGTTGTCTGCGTTGTTTCCAACAAAGGTCAATTACAAGAAAGGGGTTATCATTGCAAGCTTGATAAGTTTCATGATTATGCCGTGGAAGTTAATGGAAAATGCGGACAGTATCTTTATTTTCTTGAATTCAATTGGCGCTGTATTGGGGCCGGTTGCCGGTGTGATGATTGCGCATTATTTTTTTATCGGGAAACAAACCATTTGTTTAGACGATTTGTATATTGATCGCAAAAAGGACAATACCAAAAATAGCTATCGCGGGCTGAATCGACAAGCCTACACCGCAACCATCCTTGCGCTGCTGATTTCATTTAGCGGACAATTTATTCCAGTGTTGCAAGCGGTTTCTAATGTCTCATGGTTAGTTGGATTTTCCTGTGCATTCATTATCTACGTTGGTTTAAAGAAATTAGGCTCTGAAGATAATTCTGAAGAAGCCGTTAATTAAAAAGGAGGAAGTAGAATGAGTCATGATTTGGTTATAAAGAATGGTTTAGTAATTTTGGAAAATGGAGAGGTAGAAACGGATGTTGCAGTCAAGGACGGGATAATATCGGCGATCGGAAAAGATCTGACTGGCGCTCAAACAATTGATGCCTCAGGACTGGTAGTAAGTCCCGGTATGCTAGATGCTCATGTTCATATTACTGATCCTGGCGGAGGTTATCGTGATCATTGGTAAGGATACGAAACTGGAACCGCATCTTGCGCCAAAGGCGGCGTTACTTCATTTATGGAAATGCCGTTAAACCAAGTTCCTGCAACAACCGATGCAGAGAGTTTGGCTATCAAGTACCAAGCAGGAAAAAATAAACTGCGGGTAGATGTTGCCTCATTCGGCGGGCTTACTCCGTTAAACTTAGACGGTGGTATTCAAGAACTGGATGAAGGCGGCGTCACTGCATATAAATGTTTTATGGGGACTTGCGGCGATCGGACAATTGACGGCGATTTCATGAATGTCGACGATTATTCATTATATGAAGGAATGAAGCAAATAGCTAAAACTGGAAAAGTGTTGGCGATTCATGCGGAAAATGCCCCTATCACTGATAAGTTAGGTGAAATTGCATATAAAAATGGAGAGACCACACTTGAAGCGTATGTCAACACGCGTCCCGTCTTTACGGAAGTGGAACCTATTCGCCGTGCCATTCTTCTTGCAAAAGAAACTGGCTGCCGCATCCATATTGTCCATGTTGCTTGTCCAGAAGGTGTAGAAGAAATCACGAAAGCTCGCGCTGAAGGTGTGGATGTAACATGCGAAACGTGTACGCATTATTTATACTTTCATACAGCCGAGCTCGATTCGATTGGCCCTGTAGTGAAATGTTCACCGCCAATTCGTGATTTATCTGCTCGTGAAGCTTTATGGGAAAAGGTTTTAGCCGGTGAGATCTCTTTTATAACCTCCGATCATTCTCCTTGTACGCCAGATTTGAAAGACAAAGAAAATGCTTTTGAAGCATGGGGAGGAATTTCTGGGGTTCAAAACAATGTCGACGTTCTCTTTGACGAAGGTGTCCAAAAGCGAGGGATGAGCTTGAAAATGTTTGCCGATATAATAGCAAAAAATCCTGCTGATCGTTATAATCTACACTCAAAAGGACGCATCAGTATCGGAAAAGATGCCGACTTTGTTCTTATTAAACCGAACGCACCTTATATACTAAAAGCAGAAGACTTAGAGTATCGCAACAAAATCAGCCCATATATTGGTCGTGAGATTGGCGCGCAAGTCGTGCAAACGATTTTACGCGGAGAAACGATTTATAGTCAAGAAACTGGGGTAACAAAAGCATTCTCTGGAAAATTTTTCTAACTGAAACGATTCATTCGATGAACTGCGGATTTTTCCGCGGTTCATCGTAATTTTAAATTCAGGGAGGACGTGTGAAATGAGAGAAAAAACAGAACGTGAGCGAGCTCCCTACTGGAAGCAGATCGTTTTTGTCTTAACAGCCGGCTGGATTGTTATTTGGATCTATCGAACGATCTTAACACCCATTTATCCAATCATCAGCAGTTTTTTTGGCGGAGCAAGCGATGCAAGTCTGGGAAATATTTCCAGCTTTTATTTTTTAGGCTATGTATGTATGCAGATTCCTTCTGGTATATTGGTTGATCGTCTTGGAAAAAAGAAAATTTTAATCCCTGGGTTTCTGCTTTTAGGAATAGGTACTTTGGTAGTTGCGCTCTCTCAGAGAATTTCGACGGTTTTTATTGGAAGTATCCTTGCTGGAGTGGGTTGCGGAACCTACTATGGTGCAGCCTATTCATTAACGACTGAACATGTTCCGTTAAACAAAAAAAGTTTGGCAACTGCTATCGTAAATAGCGGAACTGCGGTTGGAAGCGGTCTTGGTCTGATTTCCTCTAGTTTTTTCGTTGGAGAAGGGATTTTACCCTGGCAGTCTTTATTATACATAACAGCTATTTTAGTTTTAATCATGATTGTCATTTTTCAGAAATTTATTCGCGAAGAACTGCCTGCGTCGAAGAAAGAAAACGCGCCTGTTAAAAAAAGTAGAATCTCTTTAAAAGATTTATTTAAGCTTCCAATGATTTCAGCCTATATTCTCTATTTTTCAACATTGTATGCGTATTATTTAATTGACACATGGCTGCCAAACTTTTTAGAAACTGAAAGAGGTTTTCAAGGAACTGCAATCGGGGTGACTTCTTCTTTAGTTTTTTTCGCTGCAATCCCTGGTGCCTTGGTTTTTAGCCGAATTGCAGACAGAATTCCAAATAAGAAAGTGACGATTATTATTTTTCTGGAAATCGCAGCTGCCTTTGTGCTGTTTATCACAGTCACGACATCAAATCAATCCTTGCTGATTTTTGGGATTATAGCGTATGGATTTTTAGGGAAATTAGCAGTTGAACCGATTATCATTTCTTGGCTAGGACAATATGCCCCCAGAAAAAGTATTGCAACTACTTATGGTGTCTTTAATTTCTTTGGAATGTCCGCCTCTGTGCTAGTTCCTTCAATAACAGGTATGATCTCAGATGCGACAGGAACAAAAGTTTATGCTTTTTATTTAGCAATTGGTATTCTTTGTGCGGGCACACTGCTGTTCTATTTAATTAACAGATTTTATGAGAAAAGTAAGAAAGAGTTTGAGGAAAAACACAGCAGTTGATACAGTGTTTCTGCAATTGTTTCAGCGGTTAGATTATCGAGAAGCCAGCTGCTGACTGGCGATGCGAATTTTAAAAAGCATTTTATGAGATAGTATAGACATTCATTTCTCAAAAATGTCTTTATTTTTTTAGACGCAGCAATGAATAGTCACCAGAAAAGCTGCTCTTTTGTTATCGTTTCTAAACAGTCCTTGCCAGCAGTGCCTATCGAAAAGGTGCCGGCAAGGGCTGTTTTTTGTAAAGAAAAATAGTTACCGTCCATTCTCCGTCTGTCGATAATCACTAGGTGAAATGCCGACTTTTTTCTTGAATAAACGGCTGAAATAGGCGGTGTTTTCGATGCCGATCGCCAATGAGATCTCTTTGATGGAAAGGCGAGAATAGCGCAAAAGGTCTTTCGAATAAGAGATGCGTTTGCTGATCTGGTACTCGATGGGGGGCAAGCCCATATATTTGGAAAACTCCTTGACGATTTGATACTTATTGATATGATACCTTTCCTCCAAAGATTCCAAGGTGATCCCTTGACGGAAATCTTCTTCTAGCTGGTCACGAATCTGCAAAATATAAGGCGGGATTTCACTATCCGAAAAGTCGAGATGATATTTTTGCAGGAGCAGTTCATTGAGCAGCTGATGGATCAAAACAGAGCTTTGGAAGGCAGTTTTCGCATTTGGTTCTGGCTGTAACATCAATAAATCTTGTAAGACCAAATGGATCGGATTTTGACGACTGCTGGCAGGATTGGTGTGAAAAACTGGACTGCCATTTTTGAGGAATTCCTCATAAAACGCTGCGACGTTGGCGCCATATAGATGGATCCAGTCCATTTCCCAGGGCTCTTGACTAACGGTGCGGTAGTACTGATAGTCTAGACAGTCGATAAAAAACACATCACCTGCTTTCAATTGATAGCTTTTTCCTTTGTAGCGCAATTCACCGCAGCCGGACAATGTATACTTGATCAAATAAGAAGGCAGGTTCTCTCGTTCTGTAAAGTAAGGTTTGCTGGCTTTGAAATAGCCGATTTCTTGAATGTAATAGAAAAGTTCACGCTGCTTTTGGGTTGAAGTATTGATGTAACGCAGTGAATCGGTTGACCATGAGTGGTTGGCTTTTTCCCAGTAATCCATCGGATCCTCCTTTTTACCAAGATTGTGCAAGTCTTTATCAAAATTGTGTGATGAAACTCGTTGATTGTCAAGCTAAAATTGAGTCAACAAGAATGAATCAGTGAATTGTAATCGATTTATTTTTAAACAAGATAATGAAAGGTGGAGACCAGTGAACACATTTATCGCAATCGATATCGGTGCATCAAGCGGTCGTCTGATGCTGAGCCGTTGGGAAAATGAGCAGATCACTTTAGAAGAGATCCATCGCTTTAAAAACGGCTTTCGTCCTCATGAAGGCTTTGACCGTTGGGCGATCGATTATTTGATCCAAGAGATTTTAGTAGGACTGCAAAAAGTGAAACAAGCAGGTATCAATGACTGCTTCATCGGAATCGACACCTGGGCAGTGGATTACTGTTTGATCGATCAAGCAGGCGAACGTTTAGGCGACCCAGTCGCTTATCGAGATAGTCGCACCAATGATGCGATCGCAGCTTTTGGTCAGCGCTATTCTTTGCAAAAACTGTATGAGAAAACAGGCATTCAGCTGCAGCCCTTCAATACGATTTTTCAGTTAGCCGCAGAAGAAGCGCAACTGCTGCAAAAAGCCGACAAGCTGCTGCTGATTCCAGACTACTTGGGCTACGTTTTTACTGGCAAGATGGTCACGGAAAAAACCAATGCTTCGACGATGCAGCTTCTAAATGCCAACACCCAAACATGGGATGCAGAATTGTTAGCTGAGATCGGCGTAACAGAAGGCCTATTCCCACCATTGGTTGATGCTGGAACGGTTTTAGGCGCACTGCAAACACAGAAGTTTCCAGCCTATGATTTGCCACAAGCGACCTTTGTCACTGTCGCTAGTCATGACACGGCATCAGCGATCATCGGTACACCTGGAGAGGGGTCAGATTGGGGCTACATCAGCAGCGGGACTTGGTCATTGCTGGGGATCGAAACCAAAGTACCCAATGTTTCCCTCGCCGCCTTTGATGAAAATTATACGAACGAATGGGGTGCCCACAACACGATTCGCTTTTTAAAAAACATCATGGGCATGTGGCTGATCCAAGAAGTGGCTCGGCAGCAAGACTATCAGTATTCCTATGCAGAATTGGCGGAATTGGCGCAAGCAACGCCTGCTTTTCAACAGTTTGTCGATGTCAATGATCCTCGTTTTTTGAATCCAGAAAACATGATTACTGAACTGCAAGCGTATTGTCGAGAAACCCAGCAGAAAGTTCCAGAAACCGCAGGGGAACTGGCTCGCTGTGTGTGTGATAACTTAGCGCTTTGCTATGCCAGTGAATTACAAAAGCTGGAACAGCTGACAGGTACGACGAGCAAGCTGCAAAAACTGCATATCGTGGGGGGCGGTTCCAACAATCGCTTTTTAAATCAACTGACGGCTGATGCTGCGCAGCTGACGATCGAAGCTGGCCCAAGTGAAGCAACGGCGATCGGTAATCTTTTAATGCAGATGATGAGTGCTGGCATCTTCACGTCGCTGGCTGAAGCACGCCGCGCGGTCAAACACTCATTTCCTTGCAGTGTTCATGAACCACAGCCTTTTGATCACAAGATTTTAAGCAACTATCAACGTTTTATAGAAGGAGTAGGAAAAAAATGACAACGATTCAACAGCGTTATGAAGAAGCTAAGACAGCATATGCCAAATTAGGCGTCGACACGGATGCGGTTTTGAAAAAATTAGCCGATGTGAAAATCTCGATGCATGTTTGGCAAGGGGACGATGTCCAAGGATTTTTGAGTGATGAAGCATTATCTGGTGGGATCTCTGTAACGGGGAATTATCCTGGTGCTGCCCATACCCCAGAGGAGTTGCGCCAAGATTTAGAAAAAGCCTACTCTTTGATTCCTGGAAAACACAAATTGAACCTTCACGCCATCTATTTAGACACCGAGGAAGCAGTGGATCTAAATGAATTGGAGCCGAAGCATTTTGAAAAATGGGTCGCTTGGGCGAAAGAACAAGGCTTAGGTTTAGACTTCAATCCAACCTTTTTCTCACATCCCATGTTCAAAGATGGCTTTACCCTTACTTCACCAGATGAAGAAGTTCGTCAGTTCTGGATCGAACACGGCAAACGTTCTCGTCAAATCGCTGCCTATATGGGGAAAGAAACTGGGCAAGTCTGTGTCAATAATTTCTGGGTGCCAGATGGCTACAAAGACAACCCGATCGATCGTTTTACACCACGGGAACGCTTGATGACAGCATTAGATGAGATTTTTGCTGAAGAATTGCCAGCGGAATACACGGTAGATGCCGTGGAAAGCAAGTTGTTTGGTCTTGGTGCTGAAGCCTACACCGTCGGCTCTCATGAATTTTATATGGGCTATGGCTTGACGCGCGATAAATTGATTTGTTTGGATGCTGGACATTTCCATCCAACCGAAGTGATCTCCAATAAATTGTCTTCATTGGCACTATTCAGCAAAGGCATTTTGCTGCATGTCAGCCGTCCTGTACGCTGGGATAGTGATCATGTCGTGATCATGGACGATGAATTGCAAGAGATTGGCCGCGAATTGGTTCGCAATGACTTATTGCCAAAAACCAACATTGGGTTAGATTTCTTTGATGCGACGATCAATCGGGTCGCTGCGTGGGTGATCGGGACGCGCAATACTCAAAAAGCGTTGCTAAAAGCGATGCTAGAACCGATCGAAGAACTAAAAGCAATCGAATTGTCAGGTGATTTCACCACTCGTTTAGCCATGACGGAAGAATTAAAAGACTATCCGTATGCAGATGTTTGGAATTACTTCTGTGAAAGCCAAGGGGTACCAGCAGGTCTGGATTGGCTATCAGAAGTGAAAGCCTATGAAGAAACCGTCTTAAAAGCCAGAAAGTAGGAGAACGATGAAAAAGATTGATATTTTACAAGCGAATTTTGTACAAGAAATGATGGAAACGACAGCAAATCTTTACTGTTTAGGGTGGGATGAGCGCAACGGCGGCAATATTTCTTACTTATTAACAGAAGAAGAGATCTTGCCTTTCATCGATCCGCAAAGCGTCTTGCGGGAAATTCCCATGATTTTTGATGCCACGGCACTAGCTGGCAAGTACTTTATCGTGACAGGTTCAGGAAAATACTTTAAAAATGTAGCGGCACATCCAGCGGAAAACCTTGGTGTGATCCGAGTCAAAGAAGATGGGCAAACATTGGAATTGCTTTGGGGCTTGGAAAATGGTGCGGTGCCAACGAGTGAACTGCCAAGTCATTTCATGAGTCATATCGCACGCTTGTCGGTCGATTCAGAAAACCGAATCATCATGCATAACCACGCATCACATCTTTTAGCCATGAGTTTTACCCATGAGTTGGATGAACGCAGTTTCACGCGGACCTTGTGGCAAATGTGTACGGAGTGCTTGGTGGTCTTCCCAGAAGGCGTTTCCATCATTCCTTGGATGGTCCCAGGAACGAATGAGATCGGCGAAGCAACGGCTGCTAAAATGAAAGAGACCCGTTTGGTTCTTTGGCCGCAACATGGGATCTATGGTGCTGGCAAAGATATGGACGAAGTCTTTGGCTTGATTGAAACGGCAGAGAAAGCTGCGGAAGTGTACACCTATGTCAAAGCGCAAGGCCCAATTTTACAAACCATTACAGATGAAAATCTGAAAAAAATGGCTGACGCTTTCAAAGTCACTCCCCGAGCAGGCTATCTTGAGGTATAATCAATGGTAGAAGAATAGAAAAGGCTTTCAGTCTTTTCTATTTAAAACATATTGTGAATAAACAAACAAACGGAGGTAGGAAGAATGGCAAATAGAATGATTTTGAATGAAACATCGTATTTTGGAAAAGGAGCGATCGAGAACGTACCGACCGAATTCAAGGCACGAGGGTTTAAAAAAGCGGCAGTGATCACCGACAAAGATTTGGTGAAATTTGAAGTTGCGACCAAAGTGACGAAATTATTGGATGAAGCAGGTGTCGATTATGCGTTATATGATGGGATCGTGCCGAACCCAACGATCCAAAATGTCAAAGACGGCTTAGCGTTTGTCAAAGAAGCCCAAGCCGATTGTATCATTGCGATTGGCGGTGGTTCACCGATCGATACGGCAAAAGCGATCGCAATCATTGCTACGAATCCTGAATTTTCAGATGTGATTAGTTTGGAAGGCGTGGCAGACACGAAACATCCATGCTTGCCGATTTTAGCGGTACCGACAACTTCTGGGACTGCAGCCGAAGTAACGATCAACTATGTGATTACAGATGAAGAAAATCATCGGAAATTTGTTTGTGTAGATCCTCACGATATTCCTCTGGTAGCCTTTGTGGACAGCGATATGATGATGGGGATGCCTAAGAGCTTGGCAGCCGCAACGGGAATGGATGCCATGACCCACGCCATCGAAGGCTTCATCACCAAAGGCGCATGGGAAATGACTGATATGCTGCACATCAAAGCAATCGAGATCATCGGACGCTCATTGCGAGATTCCGTGAATGGCGATCAAGCAGGACGAGAAGCGATGGCGTTAGGACAATACATTGCCGGTATGGGCTTTTCAAACGTCGGTTTGGGCTTAGTCCACGGCATGGCCCATCCATTATCCGCTTGGTACAACATTCCTCACGGAGTAGCGTGCGCGTCCTTGTTGCCAACCATCATGAAATACAACAAAGACTTTACGGGTGAAAAATACCGTGAGATCGCGATCGTTTTAGGCATTGAAGGGGCAGAAACGATGTCACTTGAAGACGTCCGCGATGCTGCTTGCCAAGCAATCGATCAGTTAAGCAAAGATGTGGGCATTCCAGCGACCATTTCTGAATTAGGCGTTAAAGAAGAAGATATCCCAGCCATCGCCAACGATGCCTTGAACGATGTCTGCACACCAGGCAACCCGCGGGATACGACTTTAGAAGAAATTATTGAGCTTTATCGTTCGTTGATGTAATCTTGTTAAAGGTACGAAATTCGAAGAAATGAAAGATACTTCTGCAAGTTTCCCTTAACAACGATCTGCTGATCAGTTGCTGTTTTATTCTGAAGACTTCAGTAAAATTGCGAGGCAAAGCGTTAGATTTTTGAAGAAATCGTTGTGCCCATATACTAGTAATCAAATCAAAAAAAGTGATCATTAGAGTTGGTTCTCTAATGGTCACTTTTTTGCTGTACGCAAGATCACAGCGTACCGATCGCTTCAAAATCATCACCTATCAAGAGCTGAGAGTTTCAGAATTGGTTAGTCAGCCACCCAATCATCTCTCGATAGCACTCATCAGCGCTCGCATTTGGTGTCCGATCAAAGTCATGCTGATCTAAGTCGAGCCAAAGTGTTTTGGCATGGGGGACTTGTGCAGCGAAAGCTTCGGATGCGCTGAAGGGAACATCTGGATCTTTTTTGCAATGAACGACAAAGCAAGGAGGAAAGTCTTGGTAAGCGGCAGCAGGAATCGCCAAGGCTGCTAGCTGTTCCCGATTCCCTAAATAACGCTGCCAGTTGCCATATTGACGGGCGGAAAGGTACAAAGGGAATCGTTTTTCTAAGGTGCCGTGGGTGATGGGTTGGCTTTCGATCATGGCTTCAGCGGCGAGTGGTGGGACTTTCGGAAATTGTGTGTAAAAGCGTGCCGGCTGCAAAAATTCTTTACAAAACAACTCTTGGTAACCGTAAAATCGGATCAAGCCCTTTTGCTCCGAGTGCTTTGTGCGTGCGGTCAGTAAGGTCGCTAAAAAACCGCCGGCGGAGCGACCGAACAAAACGTACTCATTTGTACCAACGCCGCTGAACTGCCAGCCTTCGGCCAAAAACCACTCCACTGCCTTTTTTGCATGAAGGTAGATATCGTGTAGCGCTACTTCGGGAGCCAGTGGATAATCGAACAGGTAAAGGCTAACACCGGCAGCCAGCAATTGGTGGACATAATCCTGCGGAAGGTCTTCCCGCTGACCATAGAGGAAGCCACCACCATGAAAATACAAAAGGCTGATCCGAGGCTGCGCTGCTTTTAGGATCGTCACTTCTAACGGCAAAGTGCCATAGGTGTCAAATTGGATTTTTTCTGTTTGCGCAAAGGCATTTTTAGGATAAACCATTGTTTTCTTCCTTTCTCTTCTTCGATAGTATAAGGAAGAGTATAGGAGAAGGAAGCGGTTTAAAAAACAGCGTTATGACTAAAAATAGAAACGGTTTTGTCGAAAGTGAACAATGATGTCCTTCAGTAACACGCTTACAATAACCGTATAAATCAAAGGAGGCAGAACAATGGAGTTGAAAAAAGAAGTAGCGGCAATGATCGATGCACTATCTCAGATTGGGAGTGATCCAACTGGAGGAATGACTAGACTGCTTTATACCGATTCATGGAAAGAAGCGCAATCATTTGTAGAAAAACAATTAAAAGAAACTGGCTTAACGACGTCCTATGATGCAGTCGGCAATCTCTTCGGCAGAATGGAAGGCAGCCAGTATCCAGAAGAAACGATTCTTTCAGGGTCACATATCGATACCGTCGTCAACGGTGGCACATTAGATGGTCAATACGGGGTCGTTGCTGCTGCTTTAGCAATCAAGTATTTAAAAGAGACCTATGGGCAACCTTTACGCTCCTTGGAAGTCATCTCAATGGCAGAAGAAGAAGGCAGTCGCTTTCCAACCG
This sequence comes from Enterococcus sp. DIV1279b, assembly GCF_050531515.1. Lineage (NCBI taxonomy): Bacteria > Bacillati > Bacillota > Bacilli > Lactobacillales > Enterococcaceae > Enterococcus > Enterococcus sp. DIV1279b. The sequence goes on from NZ_CP172891.1 coordinate 935,409, forward strand.
TTTTTTGGGGAAGCAAAAACTTTGTCGGAGAAGCCAAAAAAGCCGACGTTGAAGCGATCGCAGATTTTGAAGGCAATCGCTTCGTGGCAGAGATGCAACGCCAAGGCTTTGATTTTCGCGACCCACAAGAACCGGTTCGATCAGACATCAAAGCCTTCGTGGAAATCCATATCGAACAAGGCAGTGTTTTAGAAAAAGAAAATTTGCAGATTGGTGTCGTCAATAGTATCGCTGGTCAAAAGCGTTACACCTTTGTTTTAAAAGGACAAGCCAATCATGCAGGAACCACACCGATGGGCTATCGCCAAGATGCTGTGTATGGTTTTGCCAAAATGTGTGCCGCAGTGATCGACCGTGGCTTAGAGCTTGGGGATCCATTAGTAGTGACATTCGGTAAAGTTGAGCCAAAACCGAATACGGTCAACGTGGTTCCTGGTGAAGTGTTGTTTACGATGGATTGTCGCCATACCGATGGGCAGCTATTGGATGCCTTTACTGCTGAAGCAGAACAGATCATTCAAGCGATCGCCAAAGAGCACGACCTGACAGTGGAGATGGATCTATGGATGGATGAACGCCCTGTGCCGATGGACGAGACGATCGTTGCCACGGTGGAACAAGCGGTGAAGCAAACTGGCAAACGCTACAAAGTCATGCATAGTGGGGCGGGGCATGATTCCCAAATCATTGCACCACATTTTCCAACTGCGATGCTGTTTGTACCAAGTATTGATGGGATTAGCCACAACCCAGCCGAAGCAACGACTATCGAAGATTTAGTAGCTGAGGTTGAAGTTTTAGCAGCTTCCCTTTACGAGCTAGCATACAAAGAATAGAAAGCAGGGACACACATGGGATATAAAAATAATAATACGGGCTATTTAGATGGATTGCTGCAATCACGAGCAGTCATTAGAAAAAATAATTTTGCGATCTTGCCGCATGATGGGCTAGTGAATAATGTCATTCCAGGATTCGAAAACTGTGAATGTTCGATACTCGGCACACCAAAATTAGGGGCGTCTTTTGTCGATTACATCATTTCATTCAAAAAAGATGGCGCCAACCAATTGGGCTTCGGCGGTCCAGAGATCGAGAGTTTCTTGTATGTCATCTCGGGCAAACTGGAAGTAAGTGATGGCAAAGAAACCCATACATTGACGGACGGAGGCTATATCTATCTGCCTGCTGGAGAAAAACTGTATATGAAAAATCTCCAAGAAGAAGCGACAGAAGTGTTCTTGTATAAGAAGCGTTACCAATCGCTAGAAAATCACCAAGCCTACAAAGTAGTGGGGAATCTTTCAGAGTTGACACCGATCCAATACGAAGGGATGGCAGACGTCCTACTTTGGGATTTCCTGCCAAAAGAGCTGGGCTTTGACATGAATATCCATATCCTTTCCTTTGAACCAGGGGCAAGTCATGGCTACATTGAGCCCCATTACCAAGAACATGGGGCGTACTTACTGTCAGGTAAAGGGATGTATAACTTAGATAATGAGTGGTTCCCAGTGGAAAAAGGCGACTACATTTTCATGAGTGCCTATGTACAGCAAGCGGCCTATGGTGTTGGCCGTGACGAACCATTGACCTATATTTATTCCAAAGATTGCAACCGCGATCCGGAAATTTAAAGGAGTTTAGAAGATGGAAGAAACGGTTATTGTACAGTCACAAGAGTTACAGCAATTGATCCAAAACAAATTAGCGGCTGCTGGTTTGTCTGAAGAGCACGCAGCCATCGTTGCAGAGCATTTGGTCTTTGCCGATGCCAGCGGGATCCACTCTCACGGGGCTGTGCGGGTAGACTATTACGCAGAGCGGATCGCTAAAGGTGGGATGAATCGCATCCCGCAGATCACGTTTGAAGAGACTGGACCGAGCAGCGGGATCGTTCACGGTCAAAATGGCGCAGGGCAGGTCGTCGTATTAGAAGCGACAAAGCATGCCATTGAGATGGCCAAACGTTCTGGGATCGCGGCGGTTGGTGTGCGGAAAACGAGTCATAGTGGGGCACTATCCTATTATGTCAAAAAAGCCGCAGAAGCTGACTTGATTGCATTATCTATGTGCCAATCGGATTCAATGGTGGTTCCTTTTGGCGGCAAAGAAAATTATTTTGGTACCAATCCGATTGCCTTTGCGGCACCGCGAAAGCATGGTGCGCCGGTGGTTTTTGATATGGCAACGACGGTCCAAGCGTGGGGCAAAATTTTAGATGCTCGTTCCAAAGATAAAGAGATTCCAGCAACATGGGCCGTTGATGCCCATGGCAAGCCAACGACAAATCCGCATCATGTTCATGGGTTTATTGCCAATCTCAGGACCAAAAGGCTTTGGGTTGATGATGATGGTGGATATCTTGTCTGGAATGCTCCTTGGGCTGCCTTTTGGCAAGCATGTTTCCTCTATGTACAACGATCTGACGAAAGGTCGCGACTTAGGGCAGTTTATTTTGCTGATCGATCCGCAACGCTTTACAGATTTAGACACATTTAAAGAGTCAGTCGAAACGATGATCGAAGAGCTACACGCCATACCGGCTGCTGAACAGTTCCAGCAAGTCTATTATCCAGGCGAGATCAATCAACTAACCTATGAAAAATATATGGCAGAAGGCATTCCTATCGAAAAGAACATTTATCGCTATCTCATTAGCGACACGGTTCATTTTGACCAGTATTCTGGGTCAGATGCCTTTGCACAGACAGGAACAGGAAAGTGAGGAGACCCATGTTACACACTATTATTCAAAAAAACAATTACCAAGATTCCATTGTTTTAATGCTTTTGACCAATCGTTTACTGACGATCGAAGGGATCAACAACGCTTCGGTCATGATGGGTACACCTGCCAATAAGGATATCTTCAAGACGGGTGGTCTTTATACCGAGGAGATGAACAATGCGACATCCAACGATATGGTGCTCGTTTTAGACATTGAAGAGGAAGAAATCATCGAAACAGTCCTGTCAGAAATCGATGCCTTCTTATCGGACCAAAGCAATAGCGCAGGAGAAGAAACCCAAAGCGTCAAAACTTGGGAAAAAGCCTTAGATCTTGGAAAAGATGCGAAGGTCGCTGTCTTATCGATTCCTGGTACTATGGCAGCACCAGAAATTGAAACCGCATTAGCAGCAGGCAAACATGTTTTTTGTTTCAGTGATAATGTTTCATTGGAAGAGGAAGTTCGACTAAAGAAAATGGCTCATGAACAAGGACTTCTTTTAATGGGACCAGATTGTGGCACAGGGATTCTCAATGGGATACCAGTAGCCTTCACGAATGCCGTCCGTAAAGGGAAAATCGGTGTTGTCGGCGCTTCGGGTACGGGCATCCAAGAAGTCACCACCATCATTCATAAATTGGGTGCCGGTGTGACACAAGCCATCGGAACCGGTGGACGAGATCTCAAAGAAGCCGTCGGTGGGATCACCATGAAAGACAGCATTCTTGCCTTGGAACATGATCCTGATACGGAGGTGATCGTGGTGATCTCCAAACCACCTGCACCACGTGTCCGCGATGAAGTGTTGGCATTATTAAGAAGAGGAACAAAACCTGCAGTCACGATTTTTCTGGGGGAAGAACCAACGGATCACGAAGAAAATCTTTACCGAGCCTACACGCTGGAAGAAGCGGCACAATTAGCTGTGCAGCTGCTACGTCAAGAACAGATTGGATTAGAGCCAGTAAAAGAGGAAACGGCAGCTGCCGCTTTTGGCCCTGAACAGCAAAAAATTAAAGCTTACTATTCTGGCGGAACGTTGGCGTACGAAGCAGCGATGCTGGTCAAAGCAGGATTAAATCTAGAACAAGAAGATGCCCATCAGGAAGGGTACATCTTAAAAGCAGCTGGCCATGAGATCATCGATTTAGGTGATGACATTTATACGCAAGGAAAGCCCCATCCGATGATCGACCCAACAAAGCGGATCGAACTGTTGAAACAAGCGGGAGAAGATCCTGAAACGGCAGTGATTTTGTTAGATATCGTTTTAGGGTACGGCTCTCATCAAGATATGGCCAGTGAATTGGCACCGACCATCAAATCATTGAAGGAAGAAGCACAAGCAGCTGGTCGGGAGTTAGCGGTAATCGCTACAATCGTGGGAACTGATTTAGACCCCCAAGATAGCAAAGAGCAAGCAGAGATTTTAACCGCAGCTGGCGTGATTTTGTGTCAAAGCAATGCCCAAGCAGTCAAAAAAGCTTTAGCAATGCTTGGTCACCCCTTTTCCCCAATTAGTCGTAAGCTGTTGCCAAAAGCAGTGACAACTGCCGATGCGTTGCCAGAGCCATCTGACAAGAGCCGCGAAATGTTGGCGAATGACGCGTTCATCAATGTAGGGTTGCGTAGCTTTGCGGAAGCAATTCAGGCGCATCACGGTCAAGTCGTTCAATATGACTGGCAGCCAATTGCAGGTGGAAACGTAACGTTACAAAAAGCCTTACGGTTCTTAGCACAAGTGTCACTATCAGAGTAGGAGGAAGTTATCGTGTACGAAACTATTGAAGAAGCAAACCAAGCCGTTATTGCCAAGATCGTTGCCGGTTCGCCTTTTTTGCTGGATGTCGTTCCAGCAGTCAGTGTCATTCCAGAGTTAGGTGAAGGAAAAGTCCTATTGCATGCAGGACCACCGATCCGCTACGATCAGATGATCGATCCGATTCAAGGTGCTTGTGTTGGTGCGGGGCTTTTTGAAGGCTGGGGCAAAACGGAAGAAGAGGTACGTCATTTATTAGCATCTGGGGAAGTTCAACTGATTCCTTGTCACCACGTGCAAGCGGTTGGCCCAATGGGGGGCATCACCTCTGCCAATATGCCAGTACTCGTGGTGGAAAACAAAACCGATGGCAACCGAGCGTATTGTACGATGAACGAAGGGATCGGGGCAGTTTTACGATTTGGCGCCTATTCTCAAGAAGTCATTGATCGCTTGCATTGGATGAAAAATACGTTAGCACCAGTTTTAAGTGCTGCACTACAAACAAAACCCGATGGCTTGAACATCAATGTCTTAGTCGCAAAAGCAATCGCCATGGGGGATGAGTTCCATCAACGGAATATCGCTGCTTCGTTGACGTTCTTAAAAGAAGTAGCACCAGCGATCGTTACCCTGAAAGGATTTGAAAAAGAAAAACCAGAAGTCATTCAGTTTCTAGCAGATACGGATCAGTTTTTCTTGAATATCATGATGGCTTCTTCAAAAGCGGTGCTTGATGGCGCTCGGACGATTGAAGAAGGCACGGTTGTGACCGCAATGTGTCGCAACGGGCATGAATTCGGTATCCGTATTTCTGGCATGGGAGATGAGTGGTTTACTGGTCCTGTCAATACACCAAAAGGGCTGTATTTCTCAGGATTCAGTGAAGAAGATGCCTCTCCAGATATGGGCGACAGTGCCATTACGGAAACCTTTGGTGTTGGGGGAATGGCAATGATTGCTGCCCCAGCTGTGACACGCTTCGTTGGTTCTGGTGGATTTCACGATGCGTTGAAAACCAGCAATGAGATGTTAGAGATCTCCATTGATACCAATCCGAATTTTCCCGTTCCTACATGGGACTTCAAAGGGATCTGTTTAGGGATCGATGCTCGTAAAGTCGTGGAAACAGGGATCTTACCGGTGATCAATACAGGGATCGCCAACAAACAAGCTGGACGGGGACAAATTGGTGCCGGGACAGTGACACCACCAATGGATTGCTTTGAAAAAGCTGTCTTGGCTTATGCAAAAAAATTAGGATTTGAAGAATAAATCAGGGACTGAAAATGTGAAAAAGGAGCAATTTAGCGATGATACAGGCAAAATGGATCGACCAAGCTTTATTTGAACCCGCATTTATCAATGGCAACTGGCTCGTTCACAGTGTGTTTCAGCATAGTTTCAATCTACAAGATCCTCGTCAGGATCAGCTGATCTGTGTCTCCAAACAAGCGGCTCGCGTGCCCAAAGGGATGATTTTAGCTGCCGACGATTATGCAGCGTTGGCGACAGGCTTAGTTGCTGGTACCACTCTTTTGGTTCAGCAACGGGTGGTCCATTTTCCGCATCATCGTCTGTCTTTTCAAAAGGCAGCCAAATTTACAACGACCGTTCCGGCTGGCACAGTCCCATTTGATCGAGAACTGTTTTGGTCAATCCTTCAAAACGTCACGGAAAAGACGGGGATTCAAGAAGCTGTTTCAGAAACCATCCGCAGCAATCATCCGTTTTATGACGCAATCGATCAGCTATGCACGCCTTCATTTAAGGAACAACGGCAAGCAGTCGCTTATTTAGTCGGACGGGGTGTCGGATTGACCCCCACAGGAGATGATATGCTAGTTGGTCATTTACTGGCTCGCCGAGTGATGGGGCAAGAAGATACCCGCTTGGTGGCTTATCTACAAAGAAGGCTGTTGACAGTCAATGATTTAACGACTGACGTCAGTAAACACTATCTTCTGCATGCGTTGACAGGCGCATTCAATCAATCGGCATTATCCTTGACCAGGTGTACCGATTCAGCGGCTTTTTCCCAAGTAATCAAAGAGAGACTAGCGATCGGTCATACCTCGGGGGCTGACTTTTTGGCAGGGTTTGCTCGCAGTATCGATCAATTTCAAAACAATAGAAATGAGGAATTCATATGGCAAAACGAGTGGTCATCGCTCTAGGGGGCAATGCAATTTTAAAACCGAATCAACCAGCGACCGTTGAGACACAGCTTGCAAATATCCAGTTAAGTGCAGAACAGATCGCTAAAATCGAGAAGCTTGACCATCAAATCGTCGTGACGCACGGCAATGGTCCGCAAGTCGGCAATATTTTACGACAAAAAATGAAGAAGCCAAAGAAGTCGTGCCGCCTTTTCCACTAGATGTCTGCAATGCAGAGTCACAAGGCTTTATCGGTTATTTAATGGAGCAAAGCATCAAAAATAAAATTGAGCAAGAAGAATTGACCAGCAATGTCGTGACCTTATTGACCCAAGTGGAAGTGGCAGCGGATGATCCCGCGTTTGAAAAGCCAACGAAGCCGATCGGTTTGTTCTACTCAGAAGAAGAAGCAAAAAAGATGGCTGAGGAAAAACATTGGGTGATGGAAGAAGATGCTGGACGTGGGTACCGTCGCGTCGTGCCATCTCCACAACCTGTGACGATCCACGGCGTGGAATCAATGGTTCATTTATTGAATCAAAATACCATCGTGATCGCGGGTGGTGGCGGAGGGATTCCAGTCGTAAAACAAGCGGAAGACTTGAAAGGGATCGAAGCAGTCATCGATAAAGATCGAACTGGGAAAAAACTGGCAGAACAAGTGGATGCCGATGTATTTATGATGCTGACCGACGTCAACAACGTTTATATCAATTATGGAACACCGAAACAAGAAAAATTAACGGGCTTATCCGTAAGTGAAGCGCAAGCATATTTTGATGCGGGGCATTTTGCAGAAGGCAGTATGGGGCCGAAAATGGAAGCGGCGATTGCGTTTGCCAAACAAGGAAAGACAGCAATCATCTGCTCATTGGAAGAAGCGGACTTAGCATTGTTAGGTGAAGCAGGCACAAGGATCGCTGGGTAACACCAGCGATCCAACTGCTTGATTCGCCTATTAGTCGCCTTCTTCGGACAGCTCAAGGGCTAAACGCAGATCCAGGCTGATGCTAGGATCATGCACGTTTTTTCCTAGTAGCTTTTGACACTGTTCGATGCGGTATTTGATCGTGTTGCGATGAACGAACAAGGCTTTGGCGGTGCGGGTGATCTCACATTGATAATCCAAGTAAGCCCGTAAGGTTTTCCGCAATTCGATGGTGGCATCTTCTTGCGGAAACGCCAATTCTTTAAGAATCGTACGGCAGAAATAATGGATATCTTCAGGACTCATTTTTTCAAATAGACTCCGCATTCCACGTTGATGGTAGAAAGAGACGATGGACGAATCATGTTGGCCTCTTCGTTCTTCATAAGCAGTCTTTGCTTCGATGTAGGAGCTGGCTAAATCATTGATACTTTCAAAGACACTCCCTACCCCAAAGGCCATTCGAAATGGCAACCGATTGGTCAAAGCATTGGCGGTCTCGATCAAATGGTCTTCTAAGGCATCACACTTGTGCTGCACGAAAATCGCAAAGTGATTGCTGCCCTTTAAGCGAAAGAGACAAACATCTTTGATGCGATAAGGCAGTTGTTCACTAAACCACTGATAAACCAAGTCACTTTCTTCTTTTAAGTATTTGTCTTTGCCTTTGGTTTCTTTGGTTGATTCGCAGGCACCATAGATGACACGATAATGGCGGGCTTTGACTAACCCGTAAGTCTTTCCGAGATCTAACCAATCCTTTTGTTCTTGCTTGGTGGATTGCTGGTATTCGATCATCCGTGTTAAAAAGTCACTTTTTAAATCTTCAAAAGATTCTTGCACTTTTTGGTTCTTGTAAAGCATAAACGACAAGACCAAGGCTGCTTGTTCCAGCGCAAAATCCGAGACAGGATAAGGAATCGCCTCAGGATTCAAAATGACTAAATAATGGGGGAAATAAGTGGAGGTTTCAATGGCATAATAAGAAATTTGTGACGTTTTTTCATGAAGATCTTTGATAGGGATCGCCCCGCTTTTTTCACCAGTAAAAACCCCTTTCGTTTGTCCTAATTGATGGATGTAATACTCCGCGGGTTTTGACATGCGGGTGAAATGCTTGGAGTGGGCAATCACTTGTTTAAAAGGATTCAACAAAATGATCGGTGTATTGACCATTTGGCCAAAATCAGCGATAAAGCGAGCGATGCTGACATCCTTCATCAAGGAAGCAGAGAACCGTTTTTGAATGTCTAAGGCATAACTCAGCTGCTCGGTTTTGGTGTTCCACAATAAATTCAAAAGCTGGTGCATCAAACGCCCCAGCGGCATCGTGGCAGGTACTTCTACGATGGGGAAACCCAAGCTATCGGCGTAGGCGATGACTTCAGGATCGATGATATCCAAAAAACGACCGATCTTGATGCCTAATCCGGCGGCATTTTTGGCTACGAGAGAATCGATCAGCTCTAGAAGCGCTCCTTGATTATCTTTATAAACCATCGCCGTGCTTAAGATAAAGGTATGCTCAGGAATATAGTGGGCGATATCGGGGGTCTCGGTGATTTCGATACTGTCGACGGGAATTTCCGCAGTCAGGGGATCTGTCAATAAACGCAAATTGGAAAAGCGTGGTATAGCAAGTAATTCAGCAACTAACTTCATAGAGAAACTCCTTTTGGAATTGAACAAAACAAACAAAAACATGTCCTTTTTTAGCTTTATTGTACAACAAACTTGGAAACGTTGACAAGGCGTTGGACAGTGAAATCAAAAAGAGAAATGAGGGAAAAAGATGTATAAAGAGTTAACGATCGCACAACGTACGATCATGACACCTGGGCCTGTAGAAGCCCATCCAGCTGTTCTACAAGCAATGACCAATCGCATTTTGGGGCAGTTTGATCCGAATTTTTTGGCGATCATGGATGAGGTCAAAGAAATGATCAAACAACCGTTTGGAACCAAAAATAAAGAGGCATTTGCCATTGACGGAACTTCCCGAGCTGGTTTAGAAGCGGCGCTGATCGCTTTGATCGAACCAGGGGACAAAGTCTTGATCCCAGCCTATGGGCGCTTTGCTTTCTTACTGGGAGAAATCTGTGAACGTGCTCAAGCACAAGTCAAATATGTAGAAAAAGAGTGGACGGCTCCTTTTGCACCCGCAGAGGTCATCAAAGAAATCGACGCATTTCAACCCAAGATCGTGGCGATGGTCCACGGGGAAACCGCCAACGGGCAAATGCAGCCGTTAGCAGAAATCGGGCAGTATTGTCGCGCAAAAGATATTTTCTTTGTCGTTGACATGGTGGCGACTTATGGTGGCGTGGCCCTGTCAGTCGATGATTGGTGTGTCGATTTAGCGATTGCCGGTACACAGAAGTGTTTAAGCGTGCCGTCTGGTCTTTCATTAGTGACCTACAACGAGCGAGTCGAAGCCGTCCTTAATGCTCGTTACCAAAAAGAATTAGGCTTGAGTAAAACGGATCGAAACAAGCGGCACATTATAAGCAATTACTTGGATTTGAGTCAACTGCAACGCTACTGGAACACTGAACGAATCAACCATCACACAGAAGCGACGAGTATGATCTATGCGCTTCATGAAGGATTACGGATGCTGCTAAACGAAGGTCTCGATGCAGCCTATCAACGTCATTTGACGAATGAAGGCGCGTTGGTCGCTGGACTGGAAGCAATGGGGCTGTCGATTTATGGCGAAAAAGCAACCAAAATGCCGACAGTTACCCCTATCTTTATTCCAGAAGGTGTTGATGGCGAAGCTGTCCGAGAAGAGATGCTTCACTCCTTTGGTGTAGAGATTGCTAGTTCATTTGGTGATCTAAAAGGAAAAATCTGGCGGATTGGAAATATGGGCTACAGCAGCCGCAAAGAAAATATTTTACATGTCCTAGCCGCGTTAGAAGGGGCGCTATTGTACCAGCAAGCACCAATTTCTGCTGGCAAAGCGCTCATCGCTGCGTTAAATTACCACCAAAAAACGACTTAAATTTTTAGCACAAATGCACAACGACTGAAAGCGCTTTGTGAAAAATGACAAATGCAATCGTCGTCAAAAAAACGTACACTAAGACTATCTTAAAGCGCTTTCGTTGGCGTGCTTCACAAACTTTACTTGTGTAACTGATGGAGGGAAAAAAATGGAAATCAATAAAGAACGTGGTGGGCTTGCCTACTGGAAACAAATTATTATCTTAATGTGTTCAGGCTGGGTCACTATCTGGATTTATCGCGCTGCATTATCGCCAGTCTATCCGCAAATCAATGAGTCACTTGGCGGCAATATTTCTGATACAGCATTAGGATCGATTGCCAGCTTTTACTTTTTCGGCTATGTAATCATGCAGATTCCTGCCGGCTTTTTGGTGGATAAGATTGGGAAGAAAACAGTTCTGCTTCCAGGATTCGTGGTATTTGCACTGGCAGCTTTACTGATTTCACAAGCCTCTTCAATCTCCATGATCTATACCGGTAGCTTTTTAGCAGGGATCGGCTGTGGGTCATTTTACGGCTCAGCGTATTCTTTGACCTCACAGAACATTCCGAAAGAAAAGAAGAGCTTCTCAACAGCGATCGTCAATAGTGGTTCTGCCGTTGGTTCAGGGTTTGGGATGATCTTATCAAGCTTTATCGTTATTCAGATGAACATGCCTTGGCAAACAATGATGTATTTATCCGCTTTCTTGATCGTTTGTATGACGATCGCTTTTGCATTGGTGATCCGCAGCAACAAAGAAGACGTGGCTTTCTTGGAGAGCCAAGCAGCAGCTGAAGAAGAAACAACGGATCAGCCGAAAGAAAAAGTTTCCCTTTCAACCTTGTTCTCACTGCGGATGCTCTTTACTTATGTGTTATATTTTGCGACGTGTTATGCCTACTATATGACGGTTACTTGGCTACCAAACTTCTTAGGAACAGAACGAGGCTTCCAAGGAGTCGCGATCGGTTTTTCTTCTTCATTGGTAGCATTTGCTTCCATTCCTGGGGCATTGTTCTTTAGCCGCTTGGCAGACAAATACATGCATAAAAAAGTAACCTTTATCGTTATTTTAGAAGTATTGGCGGCGTTGATGTTATTAGTAACGGTGCAAGCGACAAATTCGACCTTCTTAATGATCGCGTTGATCTTGTACGGGTTCCTTGGAAAATTAGCGGTTGAACCAATCATCATTTCTTGGCTAGGGGAAAATGCACCCAAAGTTGGGGTCGATACGACATTAGGGGTCTTCAACTTTTTCGGCATGATGTCTTCCGTTATCGCACCAACATTGACCGGATCGATCTCGGATGCAACAGGGTCAAAAGTAATGGGATTTTATATCGCAATTGTTTTGTTGATCGGTGGTACATTCTTATTCTTGACTGTAAACTCTAAGAAAACAGCCAAGTAGAAAAGTGAGGCAAAACAGATGAAAAAACGATCCTTAAAAATCAGTTTGACCAACCAAATCATGATTGCAACGGTATTGGGGATTTTTTGGGGCGTTTCCTTTCCCGGTTTAGGTGATCAAATGCAGCTAGTCGGGGACTTCTTCTTGCGACTGATTCAAATGTCTGTGGTCGTGCTGGTCATGGGCTCGGTGATTGAAGCGGTGGGGGGACTTGATCCAAAAGAATTAGGTGGGATCGGCGGGAAAGTCTTCCTCTGGTTTACTGGATCGACCCTCGTCGCCGCTATTTTCGGTCTCTTGTTCGCCTTGATCTTCAAGCCTGGCGCAGGCCTTGATCAGTCGCTGCTGCAAAGTACAGAAACCGCATTAAGTACCAGCAACATGGAAGAAGTCATCTTAAACTTTGTTCCACTGAACATTATTCAAGCCATGGTGGAGCAGAATATGATCCAAGTGATTATTTTTTCGCTCTTCTTTGGCCTTGCCTTGAGCTTGATCAAGCATGAAAAAAAGAATCAGCTGTTTCTAGATATGATCAGCAGTTTTAATAATATTTTGATAAAAATGGTCAGCATGATCATGAAGTTGGCGCCGATCGGGATTTTCGGCCTTGTTGCTTCCTTAGTAGAAGATACCGGTATTCGTGTGTTGGGAATGTTAGCCAGTTTTTTATTGACGTTAGCAGCAGCATCTTTGCTCTTTTTGTTTCTTTGGTTTCTCTTGACGTCACTCTATTGCAAAGTTTCCTTGTTTCGTTTGATAAAGAACATGTGGCGCCTCTCGGTGGTTTCCTTTACGACTACCTCTTCTGCTGTTTCATTGCCGTTTCAAATCGAAGATGGCAAAGAACGATTTGGGATCAGTGATCGAATCAATAAGCTCGTGATGCCTCTGGGCATGACCTTAAATAGCAATGGGCTCTCCTTATTTTTAGCCCTGGCAATCGTAACCGTTGCTCAGGCGTACCAGATCCAATTGAGCTGGGGGGATCTTTTGCAAGTGGTCTTGTTGTCCTCGTTGGCATGCTTGGGAACGATCGTCGTTCCAGGCGGCGGATTAGTCACACTGGCTACGGTTTTACCTATGTTAGGACTGCCTAATGAAAGCATCGCCTTACTGGCTGGGATCGATTGGTTTTCTGGGATGTTTCGGACCCTCTTGAATGTTGACCCTGACGTCACGGTGGCGTTGATCGTTGCTCATGATGAAGGAGAACTGGATCATGCAGTCTTCAATGGTGAAAAAGCCTCGGTCAAATTAGCAGAAAAAATCACCGATGGCGTATAAGACCAATCATTCTTGTGATGAAACTTTACTCTTTTTTGAAAACGTGTTACGATTGATTCGTTGATAGACGAAAGAAGCTTCCTGAAATACCGTAAACGGTAAACAGTAGCGGCTGATTTTCCGCTCGTCGTTCAACAGACAACTACGACAAAAAGAGGAGGAAAAAACATGACAGCATCGATGAAATTGTGGATTGACCTTTTGAATAGCTAATTTAAATCTATTTCAAAAGTCTAGGCAATCGTGATTTCAAGGGATGAGTGTCCTCTTTTTTCCAATTTCTTATTAAAATCAGGGTATAGCGGTAGGCTATGCCCTTTTTTTGTTCTTGCGTTTTCCTAGACGGGAAGGACAGACTGATGGAACAATTAAGTGTAAAAATAAACAATCTAATCAAAAATTATGGGTCCAAAGAAGTACTGAACATTGAAGAACTGAGCGCCTATCAAACGGATCGTATCGGGATCGTGGGCGCAAACGGGCAAGGCAAGTCTACCTTACTGAAGTTGATTGCGGGAGTCGTCGATCCTGATTCAGGAACGATCCAAAAAGAAAATTCGTTTCACTATTTCCCGCAAATCGCTGAGGTGACTGAAAAGACGGAGGCCCTTGACTGGGCGCTGTTCGGTCGTTTTTCGATCACAACAAATGAATTGGCGACACTAAACGGCGGGGAGGAGACCAAATACCGGTTGGCACAAACGTTATCTTCCTATCAGTTAGGACTTTTGCTCGATGAGCCAACGACCCACTTGGACCAGCAAGGAATTCAAGTCTTGATTGATGAACTGCAGTATTATTATGGCACCCTGATCGTGGTCAGTCATGATCGGTATCTATTGAATCAGCTGGCAACGAAAATCTGGGAAGTCGATCAAGGAAAAGTCACCGAGTATTCTGGCAATTATGACAGTTACCGACAGCAAAAAGAGCAAGCGGCACAGCGTGTTGCCTGGGAGGCTGCGCAGTATCAGCAACAAAAACAGCAGTTGACCCAAGCAATCCAAAAGAAAAAAGAACAAGCGATCAAGAGCAGTCGTATTTCTGAAAAAAAGCGGCAGCAGAACATCCGACCAGACCGTTTGTCGTCATCAAAACAAAAAGACACGGTGCAAAAGTCATTGCAAAAAACAGTCAAAGCCATGGAAAGCCGCTTGGATCACTTGGAAGAAGTGAAGGGTGTCGCCCGGCAGCAGGCGATTCGTTTTCCAGTAGTCCCTGCAGTGGAGTTGCATAATAAACGACCGATTCGTGGGGAGCAAGTAACCATTCAAAGAGGGGCGAAACGTTTGCTAGACAGCAGCAGTTTCCAGTTTGCTGCCGGGAAGAAAATCGCTATCGTGGGTCCGAACGGTTCGGGAAAGTCGACTTTACTAAAAGAAATCATCGCAGGCGGAGAGGGAATCTATGTATCACCGAAAATCGTCTTTGCGGTCTACGAGCAAATGGGCTATCGAAAAAACAGCACCACCCCGCTTTTGACGGAATTGATGGCTCAAACAGACTATCAGGAACCACTGGTCCGCAGTATTTTACACAATCTGGGATTTAGCCAGATTGACGTGATGAAGCCAGTCAATGTGCTAAGCGGCGGGGAAGCGACACGGGTCGAGCTCGCACGCATTTTTACTCAACCTGCCAATGTTTTGATACTTGATGAACCGACGAACTTTATTGATCTGCCGACAATCACCGTCTTGGAACAATTGATTCGCAGCTATCGAGGCATGGTTTTGTTCACATCTCACGATCAAGCGTTTATCGATGCCGTCGCGGATGATGTGTATCAAATCGATCATGGAAAATTAACATTGGTTTCCAGTAACTAGCAGCATTGTCGCTTTTATAACTGTATAAAGAAAAACAGCGCGGGAAAGGAAGCGACCGCCCAACGTTCGATCAACAATCGGCCGTTGAGCGGTCACTACAAAACCCGTGCTGTTTTTTTCGCAATCATCGGTATCGCCTAGCTGTTGCTACATCGCTTAATAAATCTTTTTCGTAAAGTATTTTAAGATCAGGGGAGAGATCAAGGTACTCAACAAGACAACGATCACCAAAGGGGAATACAATGCGGACGAAATCAATTGGTTTTGTTGACCAATCTGCAAAATGATCAATGCCATTTCACCTCGGGAAATCATTCCAGCTCCCACCATCCAAGCACTGTTGTTCGAGAATTTCGCGATTTTCGCCCCGACATAGCCGCCGACCAGTTTGGTCAAGATCGCGACCACGGTAAAGGCAAGAATAAAGAATAATTGCTCATTTAAGCGGGAAAAATCAACTTCTAAGCCAACGCTGACAAAGAACACCGGAATGAAGACGGCGTAACCTAATGCTTCGACACTGTGTTCCACTTCCTCACGAACCTTCGTTTGACTGACAGCGATCCCTGCGAAGAAGGCACCAATGACAGAGCTTAACCCAACGAGGTCAGCAAGATACGCCATTCCTAAGCAGATGATCAGTGACATGATGATCACCGCGGAATTTGCAAATAGCTTTTCTGCAAGTACCAATAAGAACGGAGCGATCCATTTCACCAATAGAAAAATCAACACAAAATAAATCAATTCTACCAATAAGGTGACCGGCAGTGGTGTTGCTTGGCTGCTTTCACCGCCTAAAAAGGAAAGGCTAAGACTCAAAACCAACACGACCAAAATATCATCCACGACGGAAGCACCAAGAATCGTCGACCCTTCTTTCGTATTCACCACATTCAACTCTTTCAATACTTCGACAGAAATACTGACTGAGGTGGCAGCTAATACGATCCCGAAAAAGAACGCTTCTGTGGGACTGCTTTGAAAACCGACCCCCGTGGCATACCCGAAGAGCATAGGGAACACGATCCCCAAAAGGGCAACGAGCATCCCTGGACGAAAATAGCGTTTCAATAAAGAAATATCACTTTCCAATCCCGCTAAAAACATCAGCAAAATAACACCAATCTCTGAAAAATCATGAACTAGAATATCTGGATGGACCCAATTGAGTCCTGCGCCTCCTAATAAAACCCCCGCTAACAACTGCCCGATAACAGCAGGAACGCCCATCCGTCTCGCCAGATGCGAGAAGAGGGTCGTCGTGATTAGGATCAAACACAAAATCCCGACAAAATGCATAAAACCTCATCCTTCTTTCCTTAACATACTCCCCTTTAGTATAGCATTCTCTCTTGAATTGAGCCTGCATCAAGCTTTTTTTGAATAAAGGGATATTCGGAAACGGTTCCTTTTTCGAAAAGTCGGATAAAGTTAGATCAGATGAAGGCATTCTCATTGGCTACCAAAATAAAAAAACGTTACTTTCGGTTTATTTATAACAAATTAATGCTCTAGCCAAAGGGCGAGCTGCTGAAACACCATTTGGACTTGCGGCTCCTCGAAGTTTTTCAAAAAGTCGTGGGGCAAATCATAGACAGGGACAAATTTGCTTTTAGGCACTTTCTTCAAGCCTTTGCTGTAACGAAAAGGAACTTCCTCATCGGTACTGCTGGCACTGCTGAAAATTGGAGGAAATTGAGCAAGCAGCTCAGGATCAATGGCATAGTCAGAAAGAGCTTCAGCTGTTAGACCATAGATCGTGGTGAGTTCTTGCTGTTGAACCCAATAAACATAAGGCAAATAGCGCTGAAACTGCGGATCATCCCAAACGATCTCGGTTTGATCCAAAGAAGGGACTTGATCTTTGCTTAAGAGCGGCTGCTGCAAGACTCGTTTGTTTTCAATAAAAGAAAGATCGGTATACCCATAAAAATTGACCAGTTTTTCAGGCAATCTCTGTTGTTCCTTCAGTAATTGCTGGGTCAGCGTCAGCATCAAATAACCGCCAGCTGAGCGTCCGCAGAAACAAAACGGGTTATCTTTAAGCACAGTTGCTTGCAATTCTTGAAAATTTTGCCAGTTCAGCGCCATAATCTCCGCTAACGAGGAATTGGGCGCCAGTAAATAATCGACTGTGAGGACGCTGTATTGTTGCTCTTGAAATAGTGCGATCAGTGATGCGGGAATGTCTTGGCGGGTTCCATAAACAAAACCGCCGCCGTGAAAGTAAATCAGGTATTTCTCCGAAGCAGGATAAAGGGACACCGAAGCACCGGTGGTCAATTGCCATTCTTTTTTCATTTTGCTTGACTCCTTTTCTGAAGCTCTAATAAATAGGTGCCGATCTCGTAATTGACTAATTGGATCGGACTTGTCAGATCGATCTCTAGTAGCTGTTCGATTTTGCTTAGCCGGTAGCGAATCGTTTTGGCATGAAGAAACAAGGTTTCAGCTGTATTTTTGTAATTGCGATTCGTGATAAAAAAGGTATACAGCGTTTTGAACAGCTCTTCATTTTCTTCCGAGAGTTGATACAGCTTCGGGGGAATGCTTTGCTGCAGCTTTTCCAGTTGGTTCTCCTTGATAAAGGAACTAAAGATACCTAAGTCGCTATAGGCAATGATCGGCGCCAAATAAAACTGCCGATTGAAGCGGATCGCATCCAAACACTCTGGCAGGATCTCTTTGATCTGTTCCTTGCGCAAGACTTCGCTGACCACCAAGCAGCCATGTTCATCGGCTAATAAGGCATTATCAAAATGTGTCTGCAGCATCTGTTTCGTCACCTGATGGGCGATCGATTGGAAATTATAGAGGATCACCAAATAATTGTGGTGTTCGAAAAAGACGTGGGGTGTTTTCAATGCCCGTAGCTTGTGTAAAACGACGGACTTACGCTCCTTATCTTTAAAGCTGTTGGAAGCAAAGGCGATGCCTTGGTAGAAATCGTAGCGATCCAGTTGCGCTTCTTCTAACAAAAGATCCAGCTCAGCCAAATTACTAGGAGTGTTTTGTAAGATCGCATCGGCAAGATTGTTCATGCGATTGTAGCGTTCTTTCTTCAACAAATACTCCATTTGGAGGCGTTCATAAATGACGTCGATCACATTTTCAATGATCATGACTTTTGCCTCAGGGATCTGCGAATCTTTCTGATAAACGATCAAGGTACACAGATCATTGTAAGGATTGATGATCTCTACTTTTATGGCAGTCACATATTGATTGTTCTCATGAGAAAATAATTCCAAATATTCGTAGTGGTTCTTGGTAAACTCGATGGTTTTCATGGGTTCTTGTTTGGTCACCACGAAATTCTTAAAGGATTGACCGACGGACACATGCACATCTAAATGGGGGATGCGCAACGAACAAGGCTTTTCGATCAATTGATAGAACTCCTGCATGATCTGATCGAAAGAAGAGTGGTTGCGCTCAACTTTCATGAAGCGCTGGCGAACTTCGTAATAGGTACGCAGCAGCTGGGTTTGGTGATTCAGCAATGGTTCGTAAACCGCTAGCATGATGGCTTCATAGCTGACTTCTTGCTGCACTTTGATCAGAGGGATCTGATAAGCAAAGCTAAGCTCGATCACCCAATCTGGGATCATAGGGATCAAGCGATCCACTTTGATCACTAAACCGCTGACACCGATTTGCTGCATTTTTTCAAAAAAAACACGCAGTTCCTCAGGGGATTGGTCTTTGAAGGCATAAAAAGAAGTCAAAATCAATTGATGGGCTTTGCTCCATTTCTCGATGTCCATCGCTTCCAGCACCATGACGGAACCGACGGAATTTGTTAAACCAATGGAGCCAGTCAGGACTTTACTTTTTTCAAAAAGCGGCAGTTCAACCAATTCTTTTAATTTCATAAAATGCTCCTTTTTTCTCTTTTGGATAAAAAGTATAGCATTTTTTTAGAACTTTATCCAATGAAAACGCAAACAAGGCTCGTTAGAATGAGAGTATAAGAAAAGGAGGAGAACAAATGCTGCACACAGTAATCTTAAAGAATAACTACCAAGATTCCATTAACTTAATGCTGCTGACGAATACGATCAATGATCTAGGCGATGTCGAAATGAGTCAAATCATGATGGGGACGGACGCAAACAAAGACATATTAAATAACACTGGATTGCTTTCTGAAGAGGCTGAAGGTGCTTCACCCAACGATATGATGATCGTGGTCGATAGCCAAAACGAACAGATCATGGATCAAGTAATGCCAGCGATCGATTCATTTTTAGCTGATCTTTCAGCAAAAGATCAAGGCAAAGAAACGCCAGCGGCGGCTTCATGGCAAGAAGCCTTGAGCGCAATGCCGGATGCCAATGTTGCATTATTTAGTATTCCTGGGGAATATGGCGCAGCCGAGATGGAAAAAGCCTTGAAAAATGACTTGCATGTTTTCTCGTTTACGGACAATGTCGCTATCGAAGATGAAGTGCGTTTGAAAAAGCTGGCTCATGAAAAAGGCTTATTGATGATGGGGCCAGACTGTGGAACCGGTATTATTTCCAGCATTCCGATTGCCTTCACGAATGTCGTGGCACCAGGAAACATCGGCGTCGTTGGTGCCTCTGGTACGGGGATTCAAGAAGTGACGACGATCATTGACCGATTAGGCGGTGGTGTCGTTCATGCCATCGGGACCGGCGGACGTGACTTAAGCGACAAAGTTGGGGCGATCACTGTCAAAGATGCCATCGTTGCTTTAGAAAATCATGAACCGACAGATGTGATTTGCGTGATCTCGAAACCACCTGCAAAAGAAGTGCGGGATGAAGTCGTTCAATTGCTGCAAAGTATCAGCAAACCTGTGGTAGCGATTTTCTTAGGAGAAAAACCAGAAGCCCATGAAGGAAAAGTTTATTTGGCACATACTCTGGAAGAAACAGCGCGCATTGCTGTTGATCTTGCCAATGAAGAACCCGTCAAGGCGAACTATTTTGAACGCGTGGCAACCCCAGATGTGCCCAAACTCGCTGAAGACAAAGTGGTCAAAGGTCTTTATTCTGGCGGTACATTAGCTGCCGAAGCAGGAATGCTGATCTCCGAAGCCTTGAATCTAGAAGGCCTTGTAAAACAAGAAGGCTATATCTTGCATTCCCACGGCTATGATGTGATCGACCTTGGTGATGATATCTATACCCAAGGCAAACCGCACCCAATGATCGATCCTGAAGTGCGCATCAAAAAAATCGAAGACTATGCGCAAGATGAGCAAACAGGGGTCATTTTATTTGATGTGGTGTTAGGTTACGGCGCACATGCAGATATGGTAGGAGCTTTGTTACCAGCCATCGAAGCTGTACAGCAAACAGCCCAAGCAGCTGATCGCGCGCTGTACTTTGTTGCTACCGTCTGCGGAACTGAAAAAGATCCGCAAAACTATCAAGAAGCAGTCAACCGTTTGAAAGCAGCTGGCGTCTATGTGGCACCAAGCAATGCTCAAGCAGTGCAATTAGCCCTCGCCTTAAAAGGGGCGACTCTTTCTGAAGCAGACAAAGCGGTCAATGACTATACTGGTAGCAAAGTTGAGGTGCCGACAGTTAGCGAGAAAGTGATGGAGCTGTTGACCACCAAACCGCGAATCATCAATGTTGGCTTACAAAGCTTCAATGAATCGATCCTGCAATATGGCGGGAAAACAGAACAATTTAACTGGCGTCCTCGTGCCAACGGCAACAAGAAAATGATCCATATTTTAGACGCGTTAGAAGAATTTGACGAAAAAATCACAGCTGAAAACCAAGCAGTGACGGATAAAATCAAAAATGCCCAACCATTCTTGATCGATGTCGTTCCAGCTAAATCAGTGATCGCTGAATTAAACGAAAGCCAGAAAACCTTGCTGCATGCAGGACCGCCGATCCAATGGTCGGAAATGACGGGACCGATGCAAGGGTCTTGTATCGGCGCTGCCTTGTTTGAACGCTGGGCGAAGGATGAAGACGAAGCCCGCCGCTTACTCGAAAGTGGGGAAGTCCGCTTTATGCCATGTCACCATGTCCAGGCAGTTGGACCAATGGGGGGAATCACTTCTGGGAATATGCCTGTCTTTGTGGTTGAAAACCGCCTTGTCGGCAACAAAGCCTACTGTATTTTGAACGAAGGGATCGGTAAAGTCTTACGATTTGGTGCCTATTCACAAGAAGTCATCGATCGTTTGGATTGGATCAAAGACGTCTTAGGACCAACCATTGCCAAGGCATTGCAATTAACAGAAGAAGGCATCAACTTGAATGTATTGATTGCCCGGTCGATCACAATGGGGGATGAATTCCATCAACGAAATATTGCAGCATCATTGAACTTTTTGAAAGAAATCGCGCCGTTGATCATCCAAACAGAGATCGATGAAAAGCAAAAATATGAAGTGATCAAGTTCTTAGCAGATACCGATCAGTTCTTCTTGAATATCATGATGGCAACCGGCAAAGCCATCGTTGACGGTGCCCGTGTCGATGCCAAAGGAACGATCGTGACCACCATGACGAGAAACGGTGTCAATTTTGGGGTTCGTGTCGCCCAAACAGAAGACCAATGGCATACTGCACCAGTCAATACGCCGAAAGGTTTGTACTTTACTGGGTTTACCGAAGCAGATGGCAATCCTGATATTGGGGACAGTGCCATTACTGAAACCGTCGGCGTTGGAGCAATGGCGATGGTAGCCGCACCAGGGGTAACACGCTTTGTCGGCGCTGGGGGCTTTGAGGATGCGCTGGAAACTTCCAACGAAATGGCAAAAATCTGTTTCGGTCATAATCCGACCTTCTCGATCCCAACATGGGACTTCCAAGGGACTTGTTTGGGGATCGACATCCGCAAAGTCGTTGAAACAGGCATCACCCCAATCATTAATACTGGGATCGCCCATAAAGAAGCAGGTGTCGGTCAAGTCGGCGCAGGCACGGTGCGTGCACCGTTAGGCTGTTTTGAAAATGCCTTGACGGCTTATGCGAAGGATCTGGGGATCGATGTTGACTGAGAAAATTAAAATCAGTGATTATCTAGACTCACTGCAACGATTCGGTCGTACCGGTCGGGTGCATAGCGTGTTTGATCGTTCATTCAATGTGATGATCGGGCAGCAGCTGGTCAATATCAACAACTATCGCAACTATTTAACTGGCTTCGGCGTCTTTTTACCCGATGCATTGTTTGAACAAGTCCTACCTTTGATCGAAGTCGGCAATCGCGTGCAAGTCCGAGAGCATGGTCTGACCTTTTACAGCACAAAAGGAACATTTTCTCTTTCATTAGAGGAGAAAGAATTGGTTTCGCTGCAGGTGAAGGAGTTATCCTTCACCTCTGCGGAATTGCAGCTTTTGAAAGAAATACTGCTTCAACAAGAACTAGAAACCAAGATTGGGTTGCCAGAAGATGAGAAAACCCAAGCAGTGTTTGCGGCATTGCGGCAGTCTGTCTCAGATTGGGAACCAATCATTGACCACCTGATTGGTCGCGGCAAAGGATTGACACCTAGCGGCGATGATCTTCTCGTTGCCTATCAAGCGATGCTCTATGCCTTGCAGCAGCCAGAAGCCGAAACGTTAGCGCAAGCATTGGCAAAACCGCTGTCTACGACGGATGTCAGCCTTGCATATATTCAAAGTGCCAGTCAAGGGTATGTCAATTCGGTAATGCTGCAATTATTCCAAGACGTAAAAAGCAAAAACCCACAGGTGCTGGAAAACGACGTGCAGCAGCTGATGTCCATCGGTCATTCGTCAGGCAAAGATCTTAGCTTTGGGTTGTTGTTAGCGTTGGAGTCATTGTCACTTGAGGAAAAAGAATAGAAAAGGGGAGAAATCATGGAAATCAGTAACCAGAAAGATGCGGTCAAAGTAAGCAATTCTTACTGGAAAAAAGTCGTTGCTATTTTCTTTGTCGGCTGGATTTTAATGTACGCCACACGGACGATCTTCAATCCAATCATGGGTGTGATCGGTGAAGAATTCAATTTAAGTAACACACAACTAGGACTTGCCAATAGTATTTTCTTTTTGACTTATGCCGTTGCGCAAATTCCTTTTGGGATCATCGGCGACAAAATCGGTCGCAAATTAGTGATCGCTCTAGGCTTTGTTTTATTGGCGGTGACTACGTACTTCAGTGGGCTAGCCACAAGCTTTGTTTTGTTTTTAGTGATTCGTGCCATTGCAGGGATTGGTCAAGGTGCCTATTACGGTCCGCAATACGCATTGTCTACCGAAGCGATTCCCGACAACAAACGAACCGTCGGAAATGCCATTATCAACAGTGGGATGGCGTTTGGAACGTCTGGTGGGTACTTGCTTTCTAGTAAATTAGTCTTGGATAACGGGGGCCATTGGAGCCAACCCTTCTTCCTAATGGCAATTCCGACCTTGATCGTCGGTGTCTTGTTCTATTTTGTTTTGAAAGAAAAAGTGATTCGTCCAGAAGATGAAGGACAAGAAATAAAAGAAGAAGGGCCGAAAGAAAAGATTTCCTTGAAGCAGATTTTTTCAAACCGCAATCTCGTGGCAGCCTTTGTTCTATGCTTTACCAGCATTTATGCAAACTTTGTGATCATTACTTGGCTGCCGCAATTCTTGATTGCCGAGCGTGGCTTTGAAGGGGCGAGTGTCGGCTTTATTGCTTCCTTAGTCCCATGGGCATCAATTCCAGGTGCGTTGATTTTTGCTCGATTGAATGATAAAACAGGCGCAACGAAAAAATTAGTCTATTTATTGGTCCCATTGGCGACCCTTTCCGTATTTGCCATTGCCTTTGTAACGGATCGTACCTTATTGATCACTGTTTTGATTTTGTATGGATTGACTGGCAAGCTGGCGCTTGATCCAATCGTCGTGACCTTTGTGACGAAAAACGCACCAAAAGGCGCCTTAGGAACGACCTTGAGTGCCTATAATTTTATCGGGATGTCGGGGTCGATCTTAGCACCTTATGTTACTGGCTTTTTAGCCGATTCTTTAGGATCGATGCAGGTCGGGTTTTACCTGTCTTGTCTATTACTGCTGATCGGATTAGGTGTTTTTGCCGTATTAGCAAAGGAAAATCAGAAGGAGAGCATAAAATGAGTTTGAATGTGATCGCGTTAGGCGGCAATGCTATTTTAGATAAAGACCCTAGTGATGAAGGACAAAAAGCAGTTGTTGCGCAAGCAGCACGTTATATTGCCGATTTTGTCGAAAAAGGGGAAAAAGTCATTGTTTGTCACGGCAATGGACCACAAGTCGGCAACTTACTGTTGCAGCAAAAAGCAGGGGAAAGTGAAAAAAATCCCCAATTGAAATTAGACAGCTGCGTGGCGATGACCCAAGGAAGTATCGGTTATTGGCTGCAAAATGCCTTGATCAATGAGTTTGCCACACGTCAAGCACATCCTTCGGTGATCTCATTAGTCACCCAAGTTCGTGTCGATCCAGCAGATCCATCCTTTGAGAAACCTTCCAAACCAGTCGGACCTTTTTATAGTGAAGAGGAAGCCAATGCTGCGATGGCAGCCAATGGCGGGGTATATCAAGAAGATGCTGGGCGTGGTTACCGGAAAGTGGTTCCATCCCCGAAACCGCAAGAAATCGTTGAAAAAGAAGCCATCAAAACATTGGTCGATGCTGGTGTGATCACGATTTGCGCCGGTGGTGGTGGCGTACCTGTCGTTCGCAACGACAATGGGTTTACTGGCGTGGAAGCCGTCAACGACAAGGACTTTACCGCTAGTGTCTTAGCAAAAGACGTGCAGGCCGATCGCCTGATCATTTTGACTGGTGTCGACAATATCTACATCAATTACAACCAGCCGAATCAGCAAGCCTTAGGGGAAATCAGTGTGGCACAAGCCAAGGGCTACATCGAGGAAGGCCATTTTGCAGCGGGTAGTATGTTGCCAAAAATAGAAGCTGCGATTGATTTTGTCGAAGAAGATGCAGCCAGAACCGCGATTATTACCTCAATCGAAAAGTTAGCTGAACTGGATCAGCATACAGGAACCATACTTCGAAAATAAAGAGGGGATCAAAGTGAAAGCAAAAAAACTACCGATGGTGACGCAGATCGTTATTGCCGTTCTTCTAGGGATTCTTTGCGGTTTGTTCTTTGGGCAAGCCGCTTCGTTCCTAAAAATTTTGGGCGATCTTTTCTTGCGTCTGATGCAAATGGCGATCCCATTATTGATCGTTGGCCAAATCATTCAAGCAGTTGGGGGGATTGCCCCGAAAGAACTCACTCGTTTGGGTGGAAAAACGATCGCTGTCTTTGGGATTTCCTCCTTATTCGCTGCTGCATGGGGCGTGCTGATGGCGCTCTTCTTTGCTCCAGGCAAAGGGATCGACTTTTCACAAGCTGCCGGCGAACCTCTGCAAGCACAAGAAATTTCTATATCAGAGACAGTGATCAACTTTATTCCCACGAATATTTTCGATGCGTTGAGTAAAGGGTCAATTATTCAAATCATCGTTTTTGGGTTATTTTTTGGTGTTGCCCTCAATCGCTTTGTGCAAAAGAAACCTGAGTCAGCTCTTTATGGGCTGATCGTGGATCTGAATGAGGTCGTCATTGCCATCATTCGTTACGTGATGATCGTGGCACCAATCGGTATTTTTGCTTTGATCGCTTCAACGATCAGCTCCCTGGGCTTGCAGATCATTTTGCCATTAGGCAGCTATTTGCTCGTCTACGGTCTAGCCACCGTCACGTTCCTTGGGCTGTGGCTAGTCTTGTTGACCGTGTATTGTCGGATCAATCCGTTACGATTGATCAAAAATATGAAAAATATGTCGGTCATGGCATTGGCGACAACCTCCTCTGCCATCACGCTGCCGATCGCTATGGAAGAATCCCAGAATAAATTAGGACTCAGTAGCCGCATCACCAATTTGGTATTGCCGTTAGGGATGTCTTTGAACAGCAATGGGTCAGCGATGCATATGGCGATTACAGTCATGACGATCGCCCAAATGTATCAAATCAACTTTGACGGGATCCAAATGGTGACGGTAGCTGTAACTGCGACTTTCGTTTCTTTAGCCAATGCAGTTGTTCCCGGAGCGGGGTTAGTTTCCTTGGCAATCATTGTTCCCCAGCTCGGTTTACCAATCGAAAGCATTGCGCTATTTGCTGGTGTCGAATGGTTTGTTGGTATGCTGCGGACGATCTTGAACGTGAACTCAGACGTCTATTCAGCGCTTTTGATCGCTAAGTCTGCTGATGAACTCGATCATCGCGTGTTTAATCAATAAGAGAAGCCGTTGCCAAGCGTGCTTCTCTTTTTCTAAGGAGGAGAAAAGATGGAAGAAATGAGCAGACGATCTCTGCTGGAATTAGAAGCATTGATGAAAAAGAAACTCTTGGCTGCTGGTTTGCCAGAAGCCGCTGCCAGTGAAACAGCGGCGCATTTGACCTTTGCGGATGCGTGCGGGATCCATTCTCATGGTGCCGTGCGGATGGACTACTATGCCGAGCGCTTAGTAAAAGGCGGCATCACGCTAGAACCAAACATGTCTTTTGAAAAAACAGGCGCCGCTACTGGAATTTTTCACGGAGATAACGGCATGGGGCATTATGTGTGCAACGAAGCGATTGCGATCGCCATTCATCTGGCGAAAGAAGCAGGGATCGCTGCAGTAGGAATCGAGCAGACCAGCCATAGCGGGACGATGGCGTATTACGTCAAACAGGCTGCTGAAGCCGACTTAGTGGCGATCGCCATGTGTCAATCGGATCCGATGGCGGTGCCTTTTGGTGGGACCGAAAACTATTTTGGCACCAATCCAATCGCGTTTGCAGCACCACGAGCCAATCATCCGCCGGTGGTTTTTGATATGGCGACAACGGTTCAAGCGTGGGGCAAAATTTTGGACGCTCGCTCGAAGAAGCAGCAGATCCCCGATACTTGGGCCGTAGACGAGCAAGGCTTGCCTACCACCGACCCCTATGCAGTCCAAGGATTATTGCCAATCGCTGGTGCCAAAGGATATGGCTTGATGATGATGGTGGATATTTTAGCTGGCTCGATGTTGGGCTTGGCTTTTGGTAAACAGGTCACCTCCATGTATGCGGATTTGACGGAAAAACGTCGCTTAGGACAATTTCTTCTTGTGATCGATCCGTCTCGTTTTACGGACACCGAAACCTTCAAGCAAAGCGTCGATCAGATGGTGACTGAGCTGCATGCAATCTCGCCAGTAAAAGGGCAATCACAAGTCTACTATCCTGGAGAGATCAGCCAAATACACTTTGAAAAAGCTCAGCAAGAAGGGGTCCTGATCCCCAAAGCGATCATCGATTATCTCGAAAGCGAAACCCTCCATTTTGATCGCTATGGTAGTCAAGATTCCTTTGCTAAATAAAGATTTGCAGAAGACGGTTGGTTCATAGGGGTATTGAACCAACTGTTTTTTTGCTGTGTGGAGCAAAGAGAATTTTTCCGTCAAAAAATCGCAGCTTTTTGACAGGAGCAGACGAATTCTTTGAGTTGGTTCATTTTTTTCAAAGCATTTCTTAAGCCATTCGCCCTTTGATTGCTTGTTTTTTGGAATATGGTAGAATAGGTCGCATAAGTTTAGATCACTCAAGAAATGAGAGAAAAGCGAGGATGCAGCGTGGCAATGAATAAAGTGGTTCTTACTGGGAAAATCGCAGCGATGCCTAGTAAAGAAGCGTTTGATGCGGCGGACGATCAGGGCGTACGTTTTGATCTTGTCATTGTATCTCAATGGCAAAACAGTGAAGAAGTGCATCATGAATGGTTTGCTTGTGTCGTTCATGGGAAACAGGCAGAGACCTTTTTACGGTATACTCAAAAAGGAGCAAGTATCAAAATCAACGGACACTTGCAAGGCTGTCCGTATGAAACAGCAGAAGGGCAAAGATTTTGTGCGGCAGAAGTGGTGGTGGATACCTTTCAAATTTTAGAGTTAGCAGAAGAACCAGCGACGCCTTTTCCTAAAAAGCGACCATCGACACTTGATGAAACGACGCAAACAAAGTCGATCCGCAATGAAAAAGATCCCCTAAAAACACAGATGCTGGAGTTTTTAAAAGACAATCGATTATTTTAATGACGAAACATGCGGAAAGCCACGGCTTCTCGCATGTTTTTTTACGTAGAGAAAGCATTGGCAAAATTCAACTATATCTGACTAGCGGTGTTCTTTATTGCGAATCAAAGAGGCGGTTGAATAGAATGGTGATTGTAATAAATGATCGCGAAAGTGAAAATAGTGTTTCACAAAAAGTGCCGATTGGTTTAGAATAGTTGAAACATATCTTGAGGGAAAAAGTGGCGCTTGCCTTGTTCAACTGCTAGATGCCGCTTTTTTCTGAAAAATTCGTTAATCAGGGAGGGATGTCGATGGGCAAACCAATTATAGGGATCGCTGCGAATGAAGTGCAAGATGCTGGCGATGTGCTGCATCATTTGCCGATCGCCTACACACCATTAGGGTATGTGCGAGCGATCCAGCAAGCGGGCGGACTGCCATTGCTCTTGCCAATCAGTGAACCAGCTATAGCCAAGGACTATGTTTCACAGATCGATAAACTGGTGTTAGCTGGTGGACAAGATGTTTCACCCAAGTTTTATGGGCAGGAGGCCCATCAGGCAACTGGAAGCGGCTTTTTGGCACGGGATGAGTTTGAACTGGCGCTGATCGATGAAGCGCTGCTGCAAAAGAAACCAATTTTTGCGGTTTGTCGGGGGATGCAGCTGGTCAACGTGGCCTTTGGGGGCACGCTGCAGCAAGACATCAGTACCTTCAGTGAGATCATTCATATGCAGGCGCCGATTCCGAAAGAAGTGCCGACCCATGCCATCGCGACGGCTGAAAAAAGCATGTTGGCTCGTGTATACGGTCAAAAAACAAAGGTCAATTCCTTTCATCATCAAGCGGTGGATCGATTGGCTCGTCCATTGCAAAAGACAGCTTGGAGTCCTGATGGCATCATTGAAGGCATTGAACACGTGGATCAGCGCTTGTTGGCGGTTCAATGGCATCCAGACTTTGCCTATGATGCGCTTTTACAAGAACAAGCGGTTTTCAAGTATGTCGTTGATGTGTTGTAAGAAAGAGGGTCACGCAAGGAGGAGAAAAATGAAAAAGAAAATGATTGGTATCACTGCTTTCACAGTATTGGTTTTAAGTGCCTGCAGTACCACGAGTCCCACGACGGATTCTGGACAGCAAGAGGAGCAAGGCGCTGTTGCGCAAGAGATTCAAGTGTCAACCGCGGGCGCCTTATCGACCCTTGATAGCGGGCAATACACGGATGTCAACAGTTCCGATATGATCGGACAAGTGGCAGAAGGGTTATACCGTCTGGATCAAGAGGGGGATCCTGAGCTTGCGATGGCCGCTGAAGAGCCTACGGTATCAGAAGATGGACTGGTTTATACCTTCACCATTCGTGATGCAACATGGAGCAATGGCGATCCTGTTACAGCGGATGATTTTGTCTACGCCTTTCAATATGTTGCCAATCCAGAGAACGGTTCTAGCAGCAGCAATCAAATGGATGTGTTGAAAAATGGCAGTCAAGTACGTCAAGGAGATGCTGAGGTCAGTGAGTTAGGTGCCAAAGCATTGGACCAGCAGACGTTAGAGCTGACATTGGCAAGTCCAATCTCGTATTTGGATCAGATTCTGGTCGGGACACCTTTTATGCCAAAAAACCAAGCGTTTGCTGAAGAAAAAGGTGCCGATTATGGGTTATCAGCGGAAAATTTTGTTGGCAACGGCCCATTCTTGATCGAAGGGTGGAACGGAACCAATGAATCATGGACGTTAACGAAAAATCCTGATTATTGGGATGCTGAGAATGTCCAATTGACCAAGATCGACGTGCAAGTAGTGAAGGAAACGGCAACTGGTGTCAGCCTTTTTGAAACAGGAGAACTGGACTACACCACCTTAACGGATACGTACGCACAGCAATACCAAAACTCAGCTCAAGCCAACTATGTGCCAAAGGCGCTGGTGGGGTATTTAAGTGCCAACCAAAAACGAGAAGTCACAGGCAATGTCAAGGTACGTCAGGCGATTTTACAAGCTATTGACAAAGAGGCATTTGCTGAAAATATCTTAGGTGATGGGTCCACTGCATTAAACGGCTTTGTGCCAAGCAACTTTGCCAAAGATCCTGAAACAGACCAAGATTTTCGTGAAGAAAATGGCGATTTACTGCCGTATGATCTAACAGCCGCACAAGCGCTTTGGGCACAAGCCAAAGAAGAGTTGGGACAAGACGAGATCACTTTGGAACTGTTGTCAGCAGATACAGCAGCAGCCAAGAAAACCATCGAATTTGTCCAAGGACAGTTAGAAACCAATTTGCCTGGATTAACCATCGATGCCAAGTCGATTCCTTTACAAAACCGCTTGGACTTGCAATCCCAAGGTGAATTTGATCTCGTCTTCGGGACTTGGACACCAGATTACGCGGACCCGATCAACTTCTTAGAATTTTATGATTCGACAGGTGGCTTGAATACCTCTGGGTATGCTAGTGAAAGGTACGACCAAGGGTTACAAGAAGCACGGACGACTTTAGCAAACGATCCAGTTGCCCGTTGGGACTTATTGAAAGAACTCGAGAAACAATTGATCGTTGAAGATACAGCCGTCTTGCCGTTATATCAAGGAGCGGTAGCGTATTTGAAAACAGATCGTTTGCAAGGAGTGCAAGTGTTTCCTTTTGGACGAACAGTATCCTATCGCCTAGCATCTGTCTCAGAATAAACAGGAAGTAAGAAAACAGAGGAACTTTTTTTCAACCAAGTGTGCTGACCAAACAACGCTTGTTGAAGTGAGGGGCATCTGTTTTTTTATTTTGCCAAATTCCTTGCAACGCTTAGGATAAACCGAGAATTCGTTTTCAAAAAATAGTTGTAAAAAACGAGAAATTGAGAAACGCCTTTTTAGAAAAGTCAATCTTTTTGAAAAAAAATTAATAAAAATTGTTGCATTCTCAGAAACTTATCTGTAAAGTGTTAGGTGTAGTCAGCAAAAATAAAAAGAGAAGGAGGGATTACGATGCAAAAAGTATTTGATAAAAAAACAACCAAATTGAATAAAGTGAATCCCTCATTCGGTAACCATTAGTGTACAGATAATGTCTATAATAACGACGTTTATGCTCTGTCCTTTTTCCGAAGGGACAGAGCTTTTTTGTGTACTTTTTTAGAATGTGAGGGATAAAACATGAAGTATGTATTAAAACAATTAACAACGTATTTTAAAGAACATAAGGTGCGCTATACCTTTGTATTCGTCTTTATGGTGATCGCTAGTGCGATGTATGTCGCACCGATCTATATTCTGCGCTTGTTCATCGATGCGTTGATTCAAGATAATTTTGATTACTCCGTACTGATCCAATATGTGAGCCTCTTCGCGGGAGCTATCTTGTTAGGATATTTGGCGGAATTTGTTTGGACGTTTAATTTATTTATTGGTTCCTACGATCTGCAAAAACAATTACGGGAACAATTGATGAGCCACTTTCTCAAAATGGGGGC
Source organism: Enterococcus sp. DIV1279b (assembly GCF_050531515.1). NCBI lineage: Bacteria > Bacillati > Bacillota > Bacilli > Lactobacillales > Enterococcaceae > Enterococcus > Enterococcus sp. DIV1279b. The sequence goes on from NZ_CP172891.1 coordinate 967,028, forward strand.
GCCGTTTTACCATCGTTTCCGAACAGGTGATTTAATGACTCGTTCCAGTGACGATGTCCAAGTGATGGGGATGACCATTGGGTATGGACTGATGGTTTTCTTAAATACTAGTTTGTATCTAAGTTTTATCGTAGCGATGATGGCTGGGACGGTTTCTTGGCTACTGACCTTGATTGCCTTGATTCCAATGCCGCTTTTAGCCTATTACATTTTCAAATGGGGCTCGCAAGTCGATAAGGCGTTTACGGAAGCGCAGAATTCTGTTTCTGAGATGAACAGTGAAGTGCTGGAGATCATTGATGGCATTCGGGTCGTCCGAGCTTATGGACTAGAAGGAGCCACCACGGAACAGTTTCAAAAGAAAACACTGGAAACACGAGCGAAAAACAATATCGTTTCTGAGATCGATTCCCGTTTTGGGCCGCTGATTACCATCATCTTAGCGATCAGTTTCGTGATGAGCTTTGGTGTGGGGGCGTTTCTTGTTGCCAACCAAACGATCACCATCGGTGCGATGGTCTCTTTCCAAGTGTACTTGACTATGGTCGTTTGGCCGATGATCTCAGCAGGAGATCTTGTGAATGTGATGCAGCAAGGTGCCGCATCCTGGCGTCGGATCAATGAAGTGCTGCAGACGGGGGATGAATTAGAAACGCCAGGCGAAGCCGACCTGCAAGCCATCAATACGATCCGTTTTAAAGCATACCATTTCCAATACCCGCAAGCAGCTCGTTATGTGTTAGAAGGACTGGATTTGACGATCACTCGTGGAGAAGTCTTAGGGATCGTTGGGAAGACCGGCAGCGGAAAAACGACGCTGCTAAGACAATTCGGTCACCGCTATCCATACTCTGATCAAGTCCCCTTGATCAACGAGCAGCCGTTGACGGCCTATCAAACAACAGCAGTGCGCAACCACTTTGCAGAAGTACCGCAAGAACATACCTTGTTTTCACGAACGATTCGCGAGAACTTGTTATTCGGGCAACCAGACGCTTCCGAAGAAGTATTGTGGGAAGCACTGGAAGCTGCTTGCTTTAGCGAAGACATCAAGCGGATGCCAGAAGGGCTCGAAACGGTCGTCGGTGAGAAAGGAGTTTCCCTTTCTGGTGGACAAAAACAACGCTTGTCCTTAGCACGGGCGTTTTTACGAAACAGTGAAGTCCTCTTACTGGATGATGCCCTTTCGGCAGTTGATGCCAAAACGGAACAAGCCATCATCACGAATTTGAAAACGATGAAGCAGGCACCGACCTCCATCATCGTGACCCATCGATTGTCCGCCATCACCGAAGCGGATCAAATCATCGTCTTAGAAGACGGTCGGATCACACAACGTGGTACCCATCAGGAGTTGATCGAAACGCCAGGCTGGTACCAAGAGCAGTATTATCATCAACAGTTAAAGGAGGACGATACGAGTGTTCTCAACGATTAAACGTTTGCTCACGTATTTGAGCTATTATAAAAAACAATTTATCGTGGGTGCGATCTTGCTGTTGCTGGCTGCAGCGCTCGAACTGACTTCCCCACTGATTGCCAAGCAGCTGATCGACCGAGTGATGACACCGGCGGTTAACAGTAGCAATTTAGACACGATGCTTTTGATCCAATTACTCGCTGGGTATTTGCTGGTCAATTTGATTGGTTCCCTCTTTCGTTATATCAGCTTGCTGCAATTGCGAAAAATGTCCAACAGTATCGTCAAAAAAATGCGGGATCAGCTTTTTGACCATATGCACAAATTACCGGTTTCTTACTTTGACCAGATCCCAGCAGGTAAAGTCGTCGCACGAATCACGAATGACACTGAAGTCTTGCGGTCGAATTTCTACGTGATCGTGATCAGTAATTTGTTAAGCAACATCATCCAAATCATTGGGGCGTTTATTGCATTGTTTCTTTTGAACCGCACCTTAGGAGCAGCGATGCTGATTTTGATCCCGATTTTAGGAATCTGGCAGCATTTTTATACCAAATATGCCTCCCGTTACAATTTAGCAATGCGGGAATACATCTCACAAATCAGTGGGCAGTTGAATGAATTTGTCCAAGGAATGGCGATCATCCAAGCCTTCCAACGAGAAAATCAGTTGCAGAAAGAATTTAATGAAACAGTAGAGAAATGGTTCAAAACTGGACGTAAATACCTCTTGCTCGATTCAAGTATCGCTTGGGGATTAGGCAACTTGTTGCGAAATTCAACGATCTTGATTTTGATCACGACCTTGGCCGCCTTTTTCCTTGATGGTCGCTTGGCGATCTCAGCAGGCTTGCTGTATGCCTTTATTGATTACATCAACCGCCTGTATGATCCCATCGAAGGGCTTGTCCAAACCATCACCAATGTGCAGCAATCATTAGCTGCTGGACAGCGGGTCTTTGAGTTTGCTGATCAGCCGGTTGAAAAACAACAAAGTGAGCAGCTGACTGTTACGAATGGCGATGTTTCTTTCCAACAAGTGACCTTTGGCTACGACCCTGAGCAAGCGATCTTGCACGATATCAACTTTGACGTTGCCGCAGGAGAGACCATTGCTTTAGTTGGTCATACTGGTTCTGGAAAATCGAGTATTTTGAACCTGTTGTTCCGTTTTTATGATCCGCAGCAGGGAAAAATCGTTGTGGATGGACAAGTGATCGCTGATTATGATCGTCATAGTTTAAGAGATTCAATGGCGATCGTCATGCAAGATCCCTATCTATTTACTGGAACGATCGCCAGCAACATCGGGATGAACGATCCAACGATCACCGAAGCGATGATTATCGATGCCTTGAAGCAAGTCGGCGCTGACTACCTTTTGAGCCGCTACGAAAAAGGCATCCATCATCCAGTCGTTGAAAAAGGCAATGAGTTTTCTAGTGGAGAACGCCAGCTGATCAGTTTCGCCCGTGCGCTGGTGTTTGATCCAAAAATCTTGATTCTGGATGAAGCGACGAGCCATGTGGACACTGAAACAGAGTCCATCATTCAAAAGGCGATGACCGTCTTGCAAAAAGGACGGACGACCTTCATGATCGCTCACCGTTTGTCAACGATCAAACAAGCCGATCAAATCTTGGTCCTAGACCAAGGGAAGATCGTGGAACGGGGAACCCATGCGAGTCTTGTCCAAGGGCAAGGAATCTATCAGCAAATGTATCAAATGCAGGCAGAGCAGCTGTAATCAGCGGTGATTGCCGACAACAGTAACCGTAAAAGAAAATCCTTGAGCCTCCTGCATGGGAAGTGGCTCAAGGATTTTTTATATAATGCGAAGGTGCAGCCAATCATCTATGGGGAGTAGGAAGAGGAGGCCTTCGCTTATATATCAGTAGGAAAAGCGGCAAGGTGTTGTCGTAATTTTGTTAAGAAACGCTCGCCGATCACTGATAATGGGCGATCGTTCTTTTTAATGAGGATGATCTCACCCTCGGACGCGTCGATCAAAGGAAGAAAAGCCAAGCCTTGGCGTTCTGGTTGGGCAACGATCCCCGAGCCGGTTCCATAAAGATCCGTCTGCTGTAATAGCTGGACCATTGTGCCTCGATCGCTGACATGCACCACTTGAGGGCTTTGAGCAAAGTCGATCAAATCCTCGGAAAAGAACGAATAGCGTTCATCTTCTTGCAAAAAGCGTACTTGCGGATAAGGCGCAAGATCCTTTAAGGAAAGCTGCTTTTTTTCTGTCAAGGGATGAGTCGCTCGTAAAAAGACATGGGGGCGAAACCGTCCCAACGCTTCGAAGGACAATTGGGCGCCTTGTAACAGTCGTTCCAATCCTGCTTGGTTTTGCTCATTCAAATAAAGAACCCCAAATTCACTTCGATATTGCTGCACGTCCGTGATCACCTTTAAGGTCGTGGTTTCTAATAGGCGAAACTGGCGGCAGTTGGGAAATTCCTGTAGCAGTTCACTGAAAATTCCAGCCGTGAAATCATAGTGCTGGCTTGCGATGGCGAAGGTTTGACTCGCTGCTTGCTTGCTGGAATAACGCGTTTGCAGCTGCGCCACTTGACTCAAGATCGGCTGGGCATGGTCTAGAAATTCCGAGCCTTCGGCAGTCAAGCGGGCACCTTGATTCGTACGCTCGAAAAGCTGGACCTCCAATTCTGCTTCCAACTCTTTCACGGCTTGGGAAAGACTTGGCTGTGAGAGATACAGCCGTTTGGCTGCTTCACGAAAACTTCCATGGTCAGCGATCGCTTGCACGATCCGCATTTGTTGAATATTCAATTTTTGACCTCCTTTACAAAGATTCAGACGGAAAAAGGGTTCACCAATCAATAGTAGTCAGTTCTTTTCCTTCTATAATAGAAGCTTCTTAAAAAATAAGACGACAGTTGCTGCTTATTGCTACTTGTGAAGCGGTTATTGCAATTCTTCAGGAATAAACCAATAGCCCGTTTGATTCTCTTCTGCCAGCAGTTCTTTAAAGGCTTCAGAACGATATGCTGCCACCACTGCCTGTGCCCAATCACTGTCTTGGTTGGCTTCTTTGACCGTTGCCACCAGTTCATACTCTTGCAAAATGTCTTCACTTAATAAGCTTTCCTCTGCAGCAATTCCAGCACTATAAACGATGCTGCCGGGAATCACCGCATAGTCTAAGTCTGCTAAGCTGCGGGGGATTTGCGCAGAATCCATCTCGACGATATCCAGGTTATAAGGATTGTCAGTAATGGTTCTTAACGTCGCGTCAATGGGCGCCACTTCGGGGTCAAGTTCGATCCAGCCAGCTTTTTGCAGCAGCAACAGGGCACGGGCGCTGTTTGACGGATCATTGGGAATCCCGATGGTATCGTTTGCTTCAATCGCTGCTAAATTGTCCTTTCTGCCAGGATACAAGCCAGCTGGAACGGTAGGGATCGGTGTGATACCCACCAAATCGGCACCCGTGTTTTCATTAAAGTTCTCTAAATAGGCGGTATGCTGATCCACGTTTAAGTCGATTTCGCCATCGTTCAGTGCAATGTCTGCTTCCAACACCCCAGTAAAGCCAATATCGGTCACGGTATAGCCAGCTTCTTCTAAAATCGGTTTGATTCCCTGAAGAAACAGCTCGCTGTAAGGTCCTGGTGTCGTACCAACTCTGATTTCTGTCTGCTGTTCTTCGGCATTTCCGGTCACTTCTTCTTGGTTGCCACAGCCCGTAAATAAGACCAAGGACAACAGACCAATGCCCATACCTAATCGAATCCTTCGTTTCATACCTCTTCCTCCTTTTTTATAAAAAAAACCTTCCCAAAGACAATTCTTTGGGAAGGACGATCATTTCGCGGTACCACCTTCATTTGTTTTTTGTTGAAACAAAAAACCTCAGTCAGTTCATCAAATAAACTGCATTGCGCTATCGGGCTTTCTCCGTCGGGGATTGTTCGTCCACGAATGCTCAAAGGTCATCTTCGGATCGTCTTCCTTACTCGTTTCCACCAGTTCCGAGCTCTCTTGAAAGAAAGGGGGGATCGTACTCTTCTTCTCACTGCATGTGTATGAAATTAGTAGTATCTTAGAACAAGATGAGAAAGTTGTCAATTGCTTTCGTGATAGGTGATTCCAATCACTACGCAGGTAGTAGGGGAACAAATGGGGAAGGGTAAGAATAGATCAATAAGGCAGGAAAAGCAGATGAATGGTCGAAATCGCTTGGTTGGGTTAGAATCGAAGCACAAAACAAAAAAAGAGGCGAGGAAATGAAATTACTTTTGATTGGACATACCGGCACACTTGGGCAGCTTTTAGTTGAAGGCTTTCAGCAGCTACCAGAGGTGGAGCTGATCACGGCTAGCCGTAGCAGCGGCGATCATCAAGTCGAAATTGCGGATGCAGACAGTGTCAGCCAGCTATTTGCAGCTACTGGGAAAGTGGATGCCATTGTTTCCGCTGCGGGAAGCACAGTGTTTAAACCCTTTGAGGAATTGACGCCAGCAGATATTCAACAGTCGGTGGCTTCGAAGCTGCAAGGACAAGTCAACCTTGCGTTGATTGGCCAGCATTTTCTCAATGAAGGCGGCAGTATCACACTGACTTCTGGAATTATCAAAGACGAATTTATCCCAATGGGCACGCCTTCAGCACTGGTCAACGGCGGTTTAGAAGCCTTCGTGGCATCGGCAGCTTTTGAGATCGGTCATGGGGTACGAATCAATGCAGTCAGTCCCAATGCACTTGTGGGCTCTTGGGAAACCTTCGCCGATTCTTTCAAAGGCTTTATTCCCGTTGGTGACGCACCCGTTTTTGCAGCGTATCAAAAAGCAGTCTTTGGGATCATGACTGGCAAAACCTTCACCGTTTATTAAGAAAAAGCAAAAGTAGGAAAAACCGCCAAATCAAAGCTGACTTGGCGGTTTTTGTTCTACTGAAAAAGAAGTAGCAAGCAGTTAAGAAGAGAGCAATTGGGTTTTCAGCTTGGGCATTTCTGCTTTGAGTTGTTGGCGAGCAAAAGCCAAGTCATTGATCCAAGAAGCAATCGCTTCTTTTTCTAAGAACAGAGGCATTCGATCATGGACTGGTTCAACAGAATCGTTCGCGGCAGTCGTTAGAATGATTGATTCGGTTTCGATCTGATCCTCTTTTTGAAGGATGCGATAAAAACCAGCGGCATAAATCACGTGATCTTGCGAAAAGAGAAACTTTTCCTTTTCATGATTCCATTCATAGAAACCAGACATCGGAAAGACACAGCGATGCTCTTGGAAAGGTTTGCGAAAAGTCGGTTTTTCTTCAACGGTCTCAGAACGGGCATTGATCATCAAATGCCCTTTTTTAAAGCCGGTAAAGCCCCATCTTGTCACACCAGCTACAACTTGTTGTTGTTGATTTGCACCGATGGTTACGACATGATTGGAAGGGAAAACATCATTGACAGCGACAGTCTGTTGGCGCTTGCGGGCTTTCGCCGCGGCTTCTTGATAATATTCTGACAATTCGCCAGTTGTTGGGTCAAATAAGTATCGGCCGCACATGGACGGGTCACTCCTTTTTTTGGATTGGCTGGTGCCTTTGTTTCAGTATAAAGACTCAAGGCGTCAAAACCAACTAACTTGCTTCACTTCTCGATTCAACAAGAAAAGGAGCTTAAACATATGTAAAAAGTCAGGAGTATTGCTTGATTTGCTGGAAATCAGATAACAAAAAAAGGCAGTCACCTACTGAGGTTGACAGCCTTTTTTATTCTAGTTGGTTAGCCAATTTTTTTAACTCTCCCGCCGATTTTATTTGCGAAACGTTCAGCATCTTCTCTGCAAGTATAGGTTAATGCAATTGTTTTGTCCCGTGTTCTTTTTCCTTCGGCGGTTAGATAACCATGAAAGATTTTAATCGCATACAATAGATAAACACCTCCTTATCCTTGGTAATAATAACAAATTTATCGCTTACATTCAAGGGATATAGTAAAAGTTTATTTTTTGTTAGTTATTTTATTAAGAATTTATTCAAAGGTTTAAAAAACGATTGAAGGAGAAAGTAAGGGGTGATGGAATAGACCAATGTTTGCTGTTAAAAGGAAAAAAACTCCAAGGAAAAAGAGGCATGTTTCTGAATTTCCATCAAATAAAGAAACTGGCAACCGCTTAAATTATTCTTTTGCTGCGCCAATCGAATAGACCAATCCACGCGAATCAAAATGGCCGAAAGAAAACCTATGATAAAGCATAGCTGCCAAGCAGGGAATCCATCGTAAGGGATAGGGGCAAGTACGAAAAGGGAGAGTGGTCCAAACTAAGCACCTGTTTCTGTATTTTTTTATCAAAGAAAAACACCAGACCTTGTACTTTCACAAGATCTAGTGTTTCATCAGTTGCCCCGATAAACAAATTGCCCATCAAATACGGTCGCTTCAACAGTCGTTTGAAGCAATTCTTCGGCAGTCAAAGGCAAGATATTTTGGGACAAAATACAAAGATCGGCTAAACAGCCAACTTCTAATCGACCGATATCTTGCCGACTCAAGGCTTTGGCGGCGCCTGCGGTGTGGGCATAGAGGGCATCGGCGATGGAGATTTTTTCTTGTGGCATCAATCCGCCTGCTGGCTGGCCGTTTTTTTCCTGCCGAGCAACCGCATAATACAGCGAGTCTAAAGGAGTCACGTCGATCACGACTGGCGTATCAGTCCCAAAAGCCAAGGTTGCGCCTTGCTCTAGAAAGGACTGAAAAGGAAACATTTGACTGGCACGCTGAGGGCCTACTTCTTCATCGAGGGTCTCATAACCGACTAATAAATGGCTAGGCTGTACGGAGAGTACCAGTTGTTCTTGGCGAACTAGTGGCAGATCAGCGGCATCCATCACTTCCAAGTGTTCCAAAGTATTGGCTTTGCCTTTAGAAAGCGGGTGAGCAGCAGCACTTTCTTGATAAAAGAGGAGTGCTTGTCGAATCGCTTCATCACCGATGGTATGGATGCGCATCGGCCAGTCTTGCTGGTTGGCTTGTAAAATAAAGCGGCGCATCCGTTGAACATCGATCAACGGCATCCCGACATCACCAGCAAAATACGGTGTTTCATATTCCTCTTTTAAAAAAGCCGTGTGCGTACTCGTCACACCATCAAAAAATTGTTTGACGCCGCCCATTTGTACTTTTTCGGAGCGATAAGTACGGTAAGTTTTTTTCAGTTGCGTGATGTCTTCTCGCATGGCTGGATAAAAGACAGCGCGCAAGGTCGCTTCTGCTTCTGTTTGCCGATAAAGAGTGGGGTAGACCAAATCGTCCCAGCTTTCTCCTGTCAAGGCAACATCACCGATCGTCGTAATGCCGTATTGATTGAGCTGCTTCATATAGGTCAGAAAGGCAGCAGGGCTTTGTGCTTGGAAAGACTGTAAGACCTTTGCTAAATAATGAATGGCGATCGCTTCTAAAAAGCAGCCGCTTAATTGTCCGCTGTTTTCGTCAAGCAGTGCCTCGCCGCTGATCCCTGCTGGTAAGTTCTCAGGTGTGATCCCTAAAGCAGCGATCCCTTGGCTATTCAACCAAATACTGTGGGCATCACCTGAAATCAGCATGACAGGCGTGTCGGCACAATAGTTGTCGATCGAATCTTTCGTCGGGTAGACTTGCTGACCGAAATCACTGCTGAACCAGCCGATGCCGATTTTCCATCCATGAGTGATGGGCAAGGCGGGCACTTGCTGGGCAACGGCTTCTTCTGTCACTCCCGTAAGATGGGTCAGTGCCCCTTGATGGAGTAATGCGGAAAGATAAAAATGAACATGAGCATCAATAAAGCCTGGAATGATCATTTGTTCTTTGAGATCAATGACCTGGGTGTCTTCAGCAAGTGTTGGCAGCGCTGAAAGAGGACCTACAGCCGTGATTTTCTGGTCTTCTATCAGGAGAAAGCCCGCAAAAGTCGTTTTCGTTTTGGTATCAAAGATGTGTTCAGATTTTAGTAATAGTGACAATTATAATCCCAACTTCCATTCAAGGAAAAGGTCGTTATAAAGCTCAACCGCTTCTTTTCCTAAGTATTCATAATGTTCCATTTGTTCCATCGCACTTGGCTCAGGGTAGAAAGCCTTGTCAGCAGTCAGTTCTACTGGCAGCATGGCTTTGGCCGTTTCACTCGGCGTGGCGTAGCCCACGTATTCGGCATTTTGTGCGGCATTTTCTGGTCGCAGCATAAAATTGATGAAGGCGTAGGCTCCCTCAAGATTGCCAACGGTTTTCGGGATCGCAAAATTGTCTGTCCAAATCGCACCGCCGTCATTGGGAACGATATAGGTGACGGCAGGATTTTCCGCCATCACATAAGCGGCATCGCCCGAATATCCGATTCCTAAAGGGGCATCGTTGTTGATCATCAAGGTTTTGATCTCGTCGGTCAAAACTGCTTTGACATTGGGACGGATACTTTCCAGCTTCTTCAAGGCTTTGGTGACCTTGGTCGGGTCTTTTTCATTTTGGGAAAGACCGAGCGTCTGTAACGCGATTCCTAAGGTTTCGCGAGCACCATCCACCATCAATACATCATTTTTAAATGCAGGGTCCCATAAATCACTCCAGCCATGGATCGAAGAAACATCAACTTCTTCAGTATTTGCCATGATTCCGATCGTGCCCCAAAAATAGGGGATCGAGTAGGTATTGTCAGGATCAAAGGCTTGATCCATCAAAAAAGGCGACAGATCTTCCGTTCCCGTCAATTTCTGATGGTCTAAAGGCACTAACAGTCCTTCTTCGATCATTTTCGGAATGATCGATTCGCTAGGGAAAACCAAATCATAGCGCGAGCCGCCTTGTTTGATTTTCGTTTCCATCGCTTCGTTGGAGTCAAATGTATTATAAATCACTGAGTAACCAGTCTCAGTTTCGAATGTTTTGATCAATTCGGGGTCAATATATTCGCCCCAATTGTAAATAATCACTGTATTTTTGTCGGACGACGTTGCTGCCCCCGATTCTTTCGTTAACACCGAAGCACCTAAAAACAGCAACGCGGTGATGCCGATCACACCGCCAAAAAATACCCACAACCTTTTCAATTCATCAATTCCTTCTTTCTCTACAATTTCGTATTTCTTGAGTAGCGTAATTGATTTTTAAAGAAAAGGCAATAAAAAAATGAAGAAAAAATAAACCCGTTTCTTTCAAGGCTTTGAAGGAGGAACGGCCAGGTGGCTGGGGCAGTTTCCAAACATATCATTTGTCAAATTCCCTCCTTTTGCCTAAGCTAGGGAAGTGAGAAATCAAGGGATGGAAAAACAGGAACCTCTCTTTGATGAAGAATGAATGTAAGGAGTGAAGCATCAATGGAAACACGTGCTGTCGTTATTGAAGCCTATGGTGGAAAAGACCAATTAAAAGAAGCAACGGTCCAATTACCAGAATTAAAACCAAATCAATTATTAGTCAAAGTTGCCGCAACATCCATCAACCCGATCGATTGGAAATTAAGAGAAGGCTATTTAAAACAAATGTTTCCGTGGGACTTCCCAATTATTTTAGGCTGGGATGTCGCAGGGGATATCGTAGAAATAGGTGCTGACGTGACAGAATTCAAAGTTGGTGATGCGATCTATGCCCGCCCTGAAACGACTCGTTTTGGGACGTATGCTGATTACGCCATCGTGGATGCTGAGTTAGCAGCGATCAAACCAGAAAACCAAAACTACGCAGAAGCAGCTGCAGTGCCATTAGCTGGTTTGACTGCTTACCAAGCGTTGTTTGAACACGGTCGTTTAAAAGAAGGGGAAAAAGTCTTGATCCATGCCGGAGCAGGCGGAGTTGGTACCTATGCGATCCAACTAGCAAAAGCAGCTGGCGCTTACGTCATCACGACGGCTAGTCCTCGTAACCATGAGTTATTGCAAAAACTTGGTGCCGATGAGATCATCGATTACCATACGACAGATTTTGAAGAAGTCTTGCAAGACATCGATTTGGTCTTTGATACGATGGGGGGCGACACCCAGAAGAAAAGTTTCACTGTCTTAAAACCTAAGGGCCGTCTGATCTCAATTTTGAGTATTGAAGACGAAGACTTGGCAAAAGAAAAAGACATCTTCGCCAAAGCAATTTGGTTACGAACCAACGGCAAACAATTGGCAGAATTGACAGAGCTGATCGAAGCAGAAAAAGTCAACAGTGTCATCGGTGCAACCTTCCCATTGACGGCACAAGGAATTTACGATGCCCACGCATTGAGTGAGACACACCATGCAGTCGGCAAGATCGTTATTGAAAATCAAGACAATTTCATCAGCCAGGACGCAGAATAAAGGAGGCTGAACCGATGCGCTTATGGCATGAAGCGCTGATACCTGCTTTGCCTCGGCAGCAGCTGTTAGGCCAGCATCGTGAAGCAGCAGCCTTACGGGGGCTAGGCTGGGGTAAGAAGCACGCAACCGTCGATTACGTTTTTACCCATCCGCCCTATAAATTGTTTCAATACCATCAGTTAGTGCTGGATGAAATGACCTATCGAGGCTATCGGCCAGCACCTGAATGGTACGATCCAGCGTATCGTGGCAAAAATCTGCCGCTGGAACCCTCCGTTCAAGCTGTTCCTTTGACTACGCCGATCTATCCAGAACATGATGAAGCATACTTGGAAGAATGCTTAGTGAATCTCCATAGTAAAGGGATCTATCTTTAAAGACCAAACACTTTCCTGAATTTTTGTTCGGGAAAGTGTTTTTTTGCTTTAAAATTGGCAACTTACAAAAAGTAAGCATATTGTTCGCAACTTTTTTTGTTCCTTGTTATAGTGAGAACAGAGAATCAGTAATGAGAAATGAGGAAAAGAAAATGACCATCAATCACAGAAATCTTGAATTTGGGTTAGATACGTTTGGCGATCTAGCCTTTGATGATACAACGAAAGAACGGATCAGTTATAGCGAATCGTTGCGCAATATCGTGGCAGAAGGGAAATTAGCCGATGAAGTCGGCATCGATGTCATTGCCTTAGGGGAGCACCATCGGGAAGAATATTCGATCTCAAGTCCTGATACGGTACTAGCGGCTTTAGCGATGGTTACCAATACCATCAAATTAGGTACCGGTGTAACTGTCTTGAGTTCGGATGATCCCGTGCGGGTCTACGAACGGTTTGCGACCGTTGACGCGTTGTCGAACGGTCGTGCACAAATCATGCTGGGACGAGGATCTTTTACTGAATCATTCCCTCTATTCGGCTATGACTTGCAAGATTATGAAGAACTATTTGAAGAAAAAACAGCGATGTTTAGTGAACTGAGAAAAGGCAAACCATTAACTTGGGAAGGCAAGTTCACGCAATCCTTAAAAAATGCCGACGTTTTTCCAAAAATCGAGGGACACCAATTAGATACCTATGTAGGTGTCGGTGGAACCCCTGAATCGATCATTCGTGCCGTCCGTTATGGGTTTCCCGTTATGTTAGCGATCATCGGTGGCGAGCCTGCTCGTTTTGCGCCCTATGTTGATCTGTATAAAAAGGCAGCGCAGCAATTGGGGCAACCGATTTTGCCAATCGGCATGCACTCCCATGGTGTGATCGCCGACACCGACGAAGAAGCCTATGAAATCGGCTGGAACTACATCAAAAAGAGCATGGACAAAATCGGTCTTGATCGCGGCTGGCCAGCCATGAGCAAAGAGCGCTTTGACTTTGAAGTCGAACATGGATCTTACTATGTAGGCAGTCCAGAAACCGTGGCGCAAAAAATCGCCCGTATGATGCCGCAAGTCGGTGTAGAACGCTTTGATCTGGTTTACGGTACTGGCGGACAGCTGCAAAAAGACCGTTTCAAAACGATTGAATTGTATGGAACCAAAGTGATTCCACGGGTGAAAGAATTGTTGGCAGCAGGTGATAGCAATGCCTAAAACCATCGGTATTTTAGGCGCAGGCAAGTTAGGCTTAGCACTCGCAAATCTTGGTGCCCAGGCGGGCTATCGGGTCTTGATCGCCAGTACGAAGCCAGCAGAAAAAATCGCCTTGTCCGTTTCTGTGTTGGCTCCGGGAGCGATCGCAAAAAATGCCGTTGAGGTGATGACAGAAGCCCAAACGATCCTTTTGGCAATCCCATTGAGTAAGTACCAACAGCTGCCAGCAGAAGCTTTGGCTGGCAAGCTAGTGATCGATGCCATGAATTATTGGTGGGAAGTCGATGGCAAAGAAACAGAATACTCATCCATCGAGCAGACTTCTTCGGAACGTGTGCAACGCTATTTTTCCCAAAGTAAAGTAGTCAAAGGATTCAATCATATGGGGTACCACGATATCCAAGAGGAATCCTTGCTGACGAGAACGGCTGCTCAAGGAACTGCCAAAAAAGCCATCGCCATTGCTGGTGATGACCAAACCGCCCTCGATCAGATAGCAGAAATCGTTGCTGCCTTCGGCTTTGATCCCTTTCCTATCGGTGCTTTAGCTAATGGCATCATGTTAGAACCCGGCAGTCCTTTCTTTGGTGCCAATCAAACCAAAGAGGGATTGACGGCATTGATGAAGGCGTTTTGGAGCAGTGAGAAAGGGCAAGCGTTTCTGGCGCGTCCTTCCGCTGTGAGTAACAAGCAGCAGGTTCCTCAGTAAAAGAGCCGGCTCCACGTACGGCTGGATACGATAAAAACAACCCTCTTCTCAAAAAAAGAAGAGGGTTTTTCCCATCCAGTCAAATCAGCACGTGGTCGCTAAAAAATACAATGTGATTGTTACGATTGTGATTCGTAAGCAGTGGTTGTTACGTTTACGTCTCTGCCAGACGTTCCATAGTGTACATATTAGCCTGTACCTGCTTTGTGCTCGCCTTTGACACCCACCCATGTTTGTTAAAGATCGACTAGCCAGTTGGTTTGTTGGATCTTTCCATCTAATTCTCGCAGCTGTTTGGCGGTCGTATTCAATTGCTCCGTTAGCGTTTTTGTATCGATCGTGCGCACCAGTCGAATTTCGTTGCGACCCATTCGGGGAGCTGCTTTGGTTTCATCCAGTGCTTGCGTAAGCAGTGCATGCTTGCGGCGCAGCTGTTCTCGCTGTTCTAGTGCTTCCATCAGCAATAACGCACTATCTGCTAAAGAGGCAGTCGCATTTTTCCGATTGATGGCTACGACTAATTCTGAATACTGTTGATTGATCTCATCGTATTCCTTGAACAATTCTGTGATACTACGATCCAAGGTATCGCCTTCTTGGACTAACACACTGCTAGAGATTTCGTTGCGCAATTGAAACAGACGATTGTTCAAATCTCGTCTTAAAAGTAACGCTTCTGCTAATTTCATTTTGGCACACTCCTTTTTACAAATGAGAAGGCTTATCTAGTTCTTATCCTAGAGAAGAACGTGACGAAAGGCAAGCAAGACGCAAAACAAGCTCTGATAGAAAAATCATAAAAAACTGAATATTCGCAATTCTTGTTGACTTCCAAAAACACCAATAGTATACTTTAAAACAATCATGAAATAGACAAAAAAACGTCATTTACCTGTTTTTTAGATAAAAAGAAAGACGATGAAGAGAAGAGTAGCTTTGGAATCTGTTAGAAGAGAACCCGGATGGTGAGAAAGGGCAGCAGAAAAAAAGTGAAGATGAGCTCTGAGTGATCTGATTTGTTCACGCAAATCAGACGGAAAGCAGCCGTTACCGTGCCAAGTATCTTAGCGTACTGTTGAGGTGCCATTTGTGAGAATGGTGCGAAAAAGGGTGGTAACACGAAAATCTCGTCCCTTTGTTTGTCAAAGTTGATAAGCAAAGGGATGAGGTTTTTTCTTTTTATCGTTGAATGCGTTTTTTGCTGTCATGAAAAACACTTGCGTTGGTTGCGCAATCACATAGGAGGAAGAATGAAAATGATCTGGAAGAAGCGTTTATTGGTTGCAGCAGGAGTGATTGGGTTGACCCTTTCTGGCTGCACGACAACAGGAAATACCGAGGGATCAGAGGCTGAAACTAACGGTGCGCCGAATCAAGCGATTGCGGTGAGTCTACCAGCTGAGCTGACGACTCTCGATACGACCCAAACGACGGATAAAGCAACGTTTACCATCGTACAACATTTATTCGAAGGGCTCTACCGTTTCGATGAAAACAGTGAACCAGTTCCAGGCTTGGCAGAAGGAGTCGAAATCAGTGAAGATGGCAAAACCTATACCTTTACTTTGCGAGATGATGCGAAGTGGAGCAATGGCGAAGCGATCACTTCGGCTGACTTTGCTTATGCGTGGAAAAAGTTAGTTGATCCAGCAACGATGGGACCAAACGCCTATTTGTTGGATAATGTAGTCAATAGTAAAGACATTCGTGAAGGCAATGCAGACGTAGAAACGATTGGTCTGGAAACCCCAGATGACGCGACCTTTATCGTACAGTTGGAGCAGCCGCAGCCTTCGTTTTTATCCTTGATTTCCATCGGCTGGTTGGCACCGCAAAATCAAGCCTTTGTTGAAGAAAAAGGCGAGACCTATGCTCGGACAAGTGAAGATTTGTTGTATTCTGGTCCCTTTACTTTAACCGATTGGCAACAGACAGGAGACGAGTGGACGCTAGTGAAAAACGACCAATACTACGATGCTGATGTCGTTCAATTGGAGGAAATCAAAGGCTCCACCATCAAAGAAGAAAATACGGGGATCCAATTGTTTGAAAGCGGCGACCTTGATTTGCAAAAAATCAGCGGGATCTACGTCCAACAATACGGGGACAATGAAGAACTAGTTACGCAAAACGATGTGGCGAACTTTTTCTTAGACTTCAATAAAACCGCCAACGATGCCTTAGCAAATGTTCATGTGCGTAAAGCAATCGCGTTGGCGATCGACAAAGAAAGTCTCGTGGATAATGTGTTGAACGATGGAGCGAAAGTTTTAAATGGATTGATCCCTACTGGCTTAGCTGCGAATCCAAATACTGGCGAAGATTTTCGAGCATATAGCGGTGATTATAATCTGTATGATTTAGAGGCTGCCAAGGAAGAGTGGGAAAAAGCCCAAGCGGAAATTGGTGAAAGTACGACGCTGCGTTTATTAGTGACAGATGATGACAATGGTCAAAAAATCGGGGAGTACTTGCAAAGCCAACTGCAAGAAAACTTGCCAGGCTTGTCGATCTCCATCAACAAACAGCCACGTGCCAGCTTAAATCAATCAAGAGCAAATAGTGATTATGAGCTTTCCGTTTCTGGCTGGATCGCTGGAAGCAGTGACATGGATATGTTCTTTATCTTATACAAAAACGGCGCTTCCTTTAATTACGGCGGCTATGTCAATGAAGAATATACGGCGTTGACGGAAGATGCGCGCACCGTTCATGCCAATGACCCCGATCAATATTTTGAAGATTACAAAGCGGCAGAAGAAATTTTGTTGGAACAAGATGCTGCGCAAGTCCCTCTTTACCAAAGTGCTTCAAATTATTTGATCAAATCAAATGTTAAAGACATCCAATTCCCAGCTTATGGTGCGCATTTCTTTTTCCGCACCGCCTATGTTAGTGAATAAGGGGAAAAATAGTTGAATGAAACGCGCATGTTTATTCGATGAACATGCGCGTTTTGCAACAAAAAAAGCAGTTCAGAAAGCTGAACTGCTAAATGCGGAAGATGGGAGTTGAACCCACACGAGATAAACTCACACGCGCCTGAAGCGTGCGCGTCTGCCATTCCGCCACTTCCGCATAAGATAAAGATAATCCTTTCTAGGAAGAAAATCAAGTCCAATCTCACAAAAAGGAGCCCGCCAGCGGGGACTGGCGGGAAGGAGTAAAAATGAAAAAGTGTTAGGGTTGTTCGTTGGTATGCATTTATAATAGCGGGAAAATGTGAAAAAAAGTTGACGAATCAAACAGAATTCTGAGAAGAAATCGCCAAGAAAAAGTGAAACCATCTAGAACAGTCAGAAGGCAAAAAGGAGCCCGCCAGCGGGGACTGGCGGGAAGGAGTAAAAATGAAAAAGTGTTAGGGTTGTTCGTTGGTATGCATTTATAATAGCGGGAAAATGTGAAAAAAAGTTGACGAATCAAACAGAATTCTGAGAAGAAATCGCCAAGAAAAAGTGAAACCATCTAGAACAGTCAGAAGGCAAAAAGGAGCCCGCCAGCGGGGACTGGCGGGAAGGAGTAAAAATGAAAAAGTGTTAGGGTTGTTTGTTGGTATGCATTTATAATAGCGGGAAAATGTGAAAAAAAGTTGACGAATCAAACAGAATTCTGAGAAGAAATCGCCAAGAAAAAGTGAAACCATCTAGAACAGTCAGAAGGCAAAAAGGAGCCCGCCAGCGGGGACTGGCGGGAAGGAGTAAAAATGAAAAAGTGTTAGGGTTGTTTGTTGGTATGTATTTATAATAGCGGGAAAATGTGAAAAAAAGTTGACGAATCAAACAGAATTCTGAGAAGAAATCGCCAAGAAAAAGTGAAACCATCTAAAACGGTCAGAAGGCAAAAAGGAGCCCGCCAGCGGGGACTGGCGGGAAGGAGTAAAAATGAAAAAGTGTTAGGGTTGTTTGTTTGTATACAGGTATCATACCGAGAAAATATGAAGAATTTTCGAGTGAAATTTAGAAATTGCGTGAATCTTTTGACAAATTATGGCTTCTGTTTGAATTTTTTCTTAAAAGAGAATTGACAAAAGGCACAAGCTTTGATAATTTTAATGAAACAAAATGCAAACGCGATGAAAAAGAAAGTAGAATCACGGGCGTTGTCTAGCAGAGAGTTCCAGCAGGTGAGAAGGAACGACAACAAATGATTTGAAAATGACTTTGGAGCGGATTTTCTGACTAATTAGGAAAATACGGTTGCCCCGTTAACAAGCGACAGTCTCCGAGTGTTTTCGGGTACTGAATGAGGTGAGGCCTGTGAAGGTTTTACAGATTAAGGTGGTACCGCAGGTGATGCCCTTAGCTTTGGCTAAGGGCTTTTTTTGTGTCTGTAGGGTCAGCTGTTTCATGCGAAGGTTTTGTTGAAAAGGAGAAAGGTTGTTGGGAGGAGAGAAAATGCACAAATTAGTGGTTCAAACCGATTTTGGTTTGCAAGATGGAGCGGTCAATGCGATGTACGGGGTAGCCTATCAAGTGGCACCAGAGCTGGTCATTGCGGATTTGACTCATGAGATCGAGCCATACAACATTCATGACGCCAGCTATCGCCTGCTACAAAGCGTCACCTATTGGCCAGCAGGAACCGTCTTTGTTTCAGTGGTCGATCCTGGCGTAGGGTCTGATCGACGAAGTGTGGTTGCCAAGCTGGCGACCGGGCAGTTGGTTTTGACACCAGATAACGGCACCCTGACCTATTTAGCGACTTATATCGGAATCGCTGAACTTCGGGTGATCAATGAGGCAACTGAGCGCTTGGCAGGATCAGCCGAAAGCCATACGTTTCATGGTCGGGATGTTTATATGTATAATGCCGCTCGGCTCGCCAGCGGCGCCATCAGCTTTGAAGAGCTAGGAACACCTGAACCTAAAGAAGCGATCCAAGTTTTTGCCATTGAAAAGCCAAGCCAAACAGCTGAAACGATCACAGGGACGATCGATATTCTCGATATCCGCTTTGGTTCGTTGTGGACGAATATTCCCCACACGTTCTTTAAGCAATGGCAGGTCCAATACAATGAGTCGCTACTCGTCAGTATCTACTACCAAGATACCCTGCGTTATCAAGAAGAAGTGCGTTTCGGACGCTCCTTTGCGCAAGTGGCAGAACAAGAACCCGTCTTATATGTCAATTCCTTGCTGAATATCGGTTTAGGGCTCAACTTGGCTTCATTTGCTGAAACCTATAAAATAGGGACTGGCACGAATTGGAAAATTACCCTTAAAAAAAGGAGAAATGAAAAATGAATCAATCAAAATTTACAGTAAAACACATTGTTGCAATCGGTATCGGTGCTGCGGTCTTTTTCGTCTTAAAACGTTTCGTCACGATTCCGACGGGTTTCCCAAATACAGATATCGCCACAGCCTATCCTTTCTTGGCGCTATTAGGCGTTGTCTACGGTCCGATCGTGGCTGGTTTAGCAGGTTTTATCGGTCATGCTCTAGGAGATTTAACGACTTATGGTCCATGGTGGTCTTGGATCGCCGCCTCTGGGATCTTAGGGGTGTTCTTTGGACTTTTGACTCGTTGGATTCCAATCCAGCAAGGAACCTTTGGCGCTAAAGAAATTCGGACCTTCTTGATCGGTGAAACGATCGCAAATTTGGTCGTCTGGGTGATCATTGCCCCGATCGGGGATATTTTGATCTATGGCGAACCAGCGAACAAAGTCTTTACGCAAGGAGTCATTGCGGGATTGACCAATGCAGTCGTAACTGGGATAATCGGAGTGATCCTGCTAAAAGCCTATGCCCAAACCAAAACCAAAAAAGGCAGCTTGAGTAAGGAATCCTAACCAAAGAAATGTGTGAAGGCTAAAAATGAAACAAAAAATCATTCAATTTACGAATTTTTCTTTCCAATATGATGCACAAGCGGAACCGACCTTGAAAAACATCGATCTAACGATCTATGAAGGAGAAAAAGTCCTGATCGTCGGTGCCAGTGGTTCTGGCAAAAGTACATTAGGAAAATGTTTGAACGGTTTGATCCCGCAAAACGACAAAGGCAGTAGTACTGGAGAATTGACAATCGGTACCAATGCCTTTGGGCAAGCTTCCATCTATGAGCTGTCTTTGACCGTCGGCACGGTGCTGCAAGACACCGATAGCCAATTTGTAGGCTTGACCGTAGCAGAAGATATCGTGTTTTCATTGGAAAACGATCAGCGCAGTCAAGCAGTGATGCAAGAGGCGCTGCGTTTTTGGGCAGAAAAGACTGACTTAATGGATCATTTGGCGAAAAAACCGCAGGAATTATCGGGTGGCCAAAAGCAACGTGTTTCAATGGCAGGTGTTTTGATCGATGAAACACCGATTCTACTGTTTGATGAGCCGCTAGCCAACTTGGATCCGCAAACAGGTGTGGAAGCCATCAAAATGATCGACCAGCTGTATCAAGAGAAGCGTTTTACCACCATCATCATTGAACATCGCTTAGAAGAAGTGTTAGCCGCAGCTGTCGATCGCATCATCGTGATGGAAGAAGGCCGCATCCTTGCCGACAGTACACCGAATGAACTATTAAAAACGGATATGCTGCAGCAAGTCGGCATTCGTGAACCGCTGTATTTAGCTGCTTTAAAAAAAGCGGGGGTTCCCGTGACCGACGCTGCTGATTTGGTCGCGGTAGAAGCATTTGCATCACCTGAGATTGCCGAAAAACTGACTCAGTTTCAAGAAAAATTTCCGAAACCGGCGCTTCCTAGCCACCAGCCGCCGTTGTTGGAAGCGAAGAATCTATCGTTTTCCTACCAAGTGGGCAAACCCATTTTGCAAGCACTGGATTTTACCATCCATCAAGGAGAAATGATTAGTTTGGTCGGGCATAATGGCGCAGGAAAATCGACCTTGTCCCATTTGATTACCGGCTTTTTAACTCCGACTTCTGGCAAGTTGCTTTGGCAAGGAACGAACATGGGCAATGATTCCATCAAAGAACGAGCGCAAAAAATCGGGTATGTGTTGCAAAACAGCAATCAAATGCTGTCAAAAAACTTCCTGTTTGACGAAGTTGCCTTAGGCTTGCGCAACCGAAACGTTCCAGAGGCTGAAATTACAGAAAAAGTTCATCAGACCTTGAAAATTTGTGGTCTTTATCCGTTTCGTTCATGGCCATTGTCGGCACTAAGTCATGGGCAAAAACGCCGAGCCGCCATTGCAGCGATCCTCGTCTTAGATCCTGAACTCATTTTATTGGATGAGCCGACAGCGGGACAAGACTATCGCCATTACACCGAAATGATGCAATTTTTACAGGAGTTGAACCAGCGGGGATTAACGATCGTTATGATCACCCACGATATGCATTTGATGTTGGAGTATACACAGCGGACGATCGTTTTGACAAAAGGAACGATTTTGCTGGACGCTCCGCCAGAAGTTGTCTTAGCAGACAAACAAGTGGTGAGTGCCGCAAACCTCAAAGAAACCAGCTTGTATACACTGGCGACCCTTAACCAGCTGACAGATCCCGCCGCTTTTACTGCCGCCTTCATTGCCAGCGAGAAGGAGGGACACGATGGAGAGTAATCTAATCGGCTATCTTGACCGCAAAACGTGGATTCACCAATTAAGCGGTGCTGCAAAACTGATTTGTTTTTTGCTGCTATCCGTCATCGGGATGATTTCTTATGATACGCGCTTTCTCATTGGACTGGCATTGTTTTCGGTCTTTCTATTTGCCAGTGCTGGAATTCGCTACCGAGATATCGCTTTTGTATTAAAATTTATCATCTTCTTTTCGCTTTTGAATTTGGTGGCGGTCTATCTTTTCGCACCAGAATACGGGGTGGAGATCTACGGTACGCGCCACGTGATTTTCGAAGGGATCGGTCGGTATACATTGACCCAAGAGCAAGTGTTTTATGAGTTGAATCTATTGATCAAATATTTTGTCACGATTCCGCCAGGATTGATTTTCCTGTTTACCACCAATCCTAGTGAGTTAGCGTCCAGCATCAACCGCATCGGGATTTCCTACAAGATCGCCTATGCAGTCGCACTGGCTTTGCGTTACATTCCCGATATTCAAGATGATTTTCGGACCATTGCCAAAGCGCAGCAAGCACGGGGCGTGGAGCTTTCTAAAAAAGCACCTTTGCGCAAGCGAGTGGCAGGCAATGTCGCGATCGCGATTCCTTTGATTTTTTCCAGCTTGGAACGGATCGACCATATTTCTGCTGCCATGGAGCTAAGAAGGTTTGGCAAACATAAGCAGCGTACCTGGCTGAAAGCTAAGCCGATCCAAGGCAAAGATCTTTTGGCGATTGCTGTCGTTTGCTTGATCGTGGCGCTCGGATTGTCCTTGATGGTACTTAATGGCGGACGTTTCTACAATCCGTTTCGTTAACAAATCACCCCATGAAAACTAAAAAAACGGACGCATTGTCAATAATGAAAGTGGGACGGATGATTCAGAATTGATTCATCCGTCCCAGAAATGATCGAGCCAAAAAACGCAGGATAGTCAGTCAATTGACTTTAGCGAGTGCTACATTTGCTAAAGTCAGTTGCTGCTAGGTCTGCGTTTTTTTGCCGCAAAAAAAAGGAGCCCGCCAGCGGGGACTGGCGGGATAGGAGTAAAAATGAAAAAGTGTTAGGGTTGTTTGTTGGTATGTATTTATAGTAACGGGAAAATGTGAAAAAAATAGGAAGAGAATGTAGTGACCCCAAAAAGTTAGACTTTTATGGAGTGGAGAAATCCACTCCTTTTTTGTACGATAAGATTAACTGTTAGACAGCTGTTTTTACAGCTTCTCGAAACTGAACCGGACTTCGCCAATTTAATTTCTTTTTGATGCGTTTATGGTTGTAATAATAGATATATTGGTCAATTTTTGTTTTCAATTCATCTAAACTCCGATAGACTTCTCCATGAAAAATCTCTTGCTTTAATAAACCAAAGAAGTTTTCCATAGGTGAGTTATCTAAACAATTCCCTTTACGAGACATACTCTGGAAGATTTTATGCTGCTTCAATTTATTCTTATAAGCATTCATTTGATAGGCCCATCCTTGATCTGAATGGAAGGTTCTACGAAATGGACAATCATTTGTCATCTGGATTGCTTCTTCTAATCCTTCCATTATGGCTAGTGCGTTTGGTTTTTCAGAAATCCGATAAGATAGAATTTCACTATTGTAGAAATCCATGAAAGGATCTAAATACAGCTTTTTCTGACGAACGACACCTGTGGTGTCTACTTCATAATACTTAAACTCTGTGGTATCAGTTGTAATTTTTTGGTGACAGATATTTGTATAAAACCGACGATGAATACGATTTTTGGCGACAGTGCCAACCTTCCCACGATAAGAATTGTACCGTCGAGATTTTCGAGTGTAAGACTTTACTTCGATACCTAGTTTTTTTATCAGACGTTGAATCTTCTTTTTATTGACATGAATCCCTTGATTCTCTAATTCTTTTTTTAGTCGCAGACAGCCATAGTCTTTATGCTCTTTGCGAATTTCAAGCATTTTTTCTTCAATTTCTTGGTCTGGGTTTGGTCTGTCAAACCGTTTCTGCCAATACATATAGGTTGCTTTAGGAAATTTCAATGTTTCAAGAAGCTCAACTAGTTTGAATGATCCTCGGAGGCTGGCGATGATTCGTGCGATTGATTCTTGCGTCTTTGCTGGGCTTCCTGTTTTCGCAGCTTCCTCAACTCTTTTAAAAAGGCATTCTCAATTTGAAGGGATCGGACTTGCTTTTCTAATGCCTTGATACGATCGCGTTCTTCAGTTGTTGTATTTTCTTTTTTGTTTTCTTTTTTTCTAGTCAAAGTAAGTGGTCGCCCTTTCTCTTTTGAGAGCCCCTCAATACCTGCTTCTCTGAAATTACGCATCCAATTGGCAATAAGCGCAGGGTTGTTCATTTCTAAAGTGCTAGCAACTTCTCGATAGGACATCTCACTTGTTTGATATAACTCTAGCGCATTTAACTTAAATTGAACAGAATATTTCTGATTTTGATGCTTTCTCAATAGACCTTCCTCTCCGTATTCACGATAGGCATTCACCCAATTACTTACTTGAGACTTGCTTGAAATACCGTATTTGTTGGCAAGATACCGATATCCGCCCACGCCACTAAGATATTCTTTAACGATTTTTAGTTTTAATTCAAAAGGATATTTTGCCATACAAATAACGACCCCCAAAAGTTAGATTTTTTTGGTCTAACTTTTGGGGGTCGCTTCAGAAAGCAATAGAAGTGTGTCAATCTGTTGATGATTTTCGTAAAACATTCCAGCGGAAGCCTTTTAGATCTTTGATTGACGGAAACGCCAAATAAGGCTACACTGATGGCATCAAAGCAGTACAAGGAGGGGACAGGATGGATGCCATTACGATCAACGGACTAAGCAAACAATACAACAAGAAGTACGCCATCGAGAACGTATCATTGCAAGTGGCAGAAGGAGAGATTTTTGGCTTTATTGGACCAAATGGTGCGGGAAAATCAACGACCATCAAAGTATTGTTGAATTTTATCAAACCAGATGCAGGACAGGCGGCGATTTTTGGACGAGATTGCCAACAAGCAGCCAAAGAGATCAAAACGTTTACTGGGTATGTTTCCAGTGATGTACGGTTCTATTCAAAAATGACGACAGCAGAACTACTGGCATTTACGGCGGATTTTCATCAAGTCAAGCAGCCAAAAAAAGAGATTCAGGAGTTGATGGAGCTTTTTCAAATTGATCCAAACAAATCGATCGCAGAACTTTCTTTAGGGAACAAGAAAAAAGTCGGGCTTGCGAGCGCCTTGATTGCACAACCGAGAATGTTGATTTTAGATGAGCCGACCAATGGCTTAGATCCCTTGATCCAAAAACGGCTGTTTGAAGAGCTCCTTAGAAGAAACAAACAGGGGATGACGATTTTTCTATCTAGCCATGATTTGCATGAAATTCAGACCTATGCCCATCGGACCGCCTTTATTCGTGAAGGACAGATCATCACCGTGAAAGAACTGAGTGAGGAAGAAAATTTCGGCAAAGTTGTAACGCTCACGAATGAGGGTAGCCTCTCATTAGCCGGCTTGGAAAACGTACAGGTTCTTGCTCAGGAATCACACAGCTTGCGTTTTTTCTATCAAGGGGACATGAATCAGCTGGCACATTTTTTAACCAATCCTGCCATTAAAGAGTTCACGATCGAACACCCAACCCTTGAACAGCAATTTATGCTCCTGTATGAAGGAGGTTCTCAAAAATGACTTTAATGAAAATCGATCTTAAAAATACCTTCAAAGGCTGGCTAGTCTGGGCGATCCTTTTTGCAGCAATCATTTTTGCATTTACGGCTATCTATCCTCAAATGATCACGCCAGAAATGAAAACGTCGTTAGACCAGATGTTGGGCTCTTTCAGCCCAGAATTACTAGGCATCTTTAACATCCAACTGACAGGACCCTCAAGCTTGGTTTCCCCGACAGGCTTTTTCGGGTACTACTTTCAATACTTATTTATCGCTGCGTGTATTTATGGGATGCTTTTAGGCTTGAACAGTCTGATCACTGAAGAATCAGAAGGAACGATCGAGTATTTATACGCTCAGCCTATTAGCCGCAGAGAAATCGTTGGGTGGAAGTTCCTCGCTCGATTGTTGTTGCTGACTGGCTTTTGGCTGATTGCTTATGGCAGTAGTCTGGCCTCATTTGCTTTGTTCAAACTACCTGAAGATGACCTGTCCGCTTTTATAGAAGAAATCAGCAAAATCTTCGTTGCCGAGTACGGTGTCTTAGTCTTTTTCCTCTGTCTAGGTTTCTTTTTATCCACGATCTTGCGTTCCAGCAAACAAACCGCCAGCGTCGGCTTAGGCTGCGTGTTCGGTCTGTATTTGCTCGGCATCGTGGGGGAACTCTACGATAAATTGGAATGGCTGGCAGGACTTTCACCTGTGCGGATGGCATTACCCGTCCAACTCATGGATAACGGCGCGACATCAGTCCTTTGGGTACTGCTGATCGGTATCATCTGTTTCTTTGGCACCTTTTCCCGTTATGAGCGTAAAGACTTGCAGGTCTGAGTATATCAATCAAAAGACAAAAAAGAGCCTGTCAGCGGGGACTGACAGGCAAAGGAGTAAAAATGAAAAAGTGTTAGGGTTGTTTGTTGGTATGCTTATATAATAGTCTCGAAATGTGAAAAAAGTATGACGAAGCAGGCACGTTTTTGCGAAAAAATCATTGCGAAAGTTAAGAAAGCGTAAAGCGTCCCTTCACCAAAAGGCTTGAAGGGGCAACAAGAACCTAAAATCACTCCGAAGCAGCAGGCGGTTCATGCTGTTTCGGAGTGATTTTTTAATTGAAGCTACTTGCTCAAGTCAAGGCTATCGACATTAAAGGTGTCGCCATGTGCTAAGTCACCATAACGATAGCCACGGTTAAACCAGTCCACGCGTTGCTGCGATGTGCCGTGCGTAAAACTATCTGGAACAACATAGCCTTGGTATTCTTTTTGCAGCGTATCATCCCCGATGGCATTGGCAGCTGTGATTGCTTCTTGAATGTCGCCAGCTTCTAAGATCGGTTGTCCTTGATAGGTTTCGCCTTGCAAGTATTTCGCAAAAGTACCAGCTAAGTAGTCAGCTTGCAGTTCCAAACGAACGCTGTACTGATTGTATTCCTTTTCTGAAACTTGCTGGCGGATTTTGTCCAATTGTTGGGTGATCCCCAGCTCATTTTGCACATGATGACCGACTTCATGGGCGATGACATAGGCCATTGCGAAGTCGCCGCTTGCGCCATATTTATCGGAAAGCTCATTGGCAAAGCTAAGATCAAGGTACACATTCTCATCTGCTGGGCAATAAAACGGACCAACCTGTGACGTGGCATAGCCGCATGCCGACTGCACGCTTCCCGTAAATAATACGAGTGTCGGGTCTTGATAGGTTTCTTGCCGCTCTTGAAAAACGTCTTGCCAATAATCTTCTAAATAGCCGAATACGACTGCGGAAAACTCTTTTTCCTCCGTGTACTCACTGGTGCCCACATTTTCTGTCTGGTAATTGGCTGCTTGACCGCTGCCACCCAAGACATCCGGCAGCGAATTTAAATCACCACCGCTAAACAGGAAAAATAAAACAGCGATGATCACCGTACCGATCCCGCCACCAGCAGCCAGCATCCCGCCTGAGCCAGATGATCGCCCCGTTCGATCATCGACATTTCTGCTTTGTCTACCCCCACGCCATTTCATGTTATCTCCTCCTATATAAATCCTAGCTTAATTATAAGAGAAAGGCGGCAGATTGTGAAAAAAAGCGCCTTGAAATTGTTATAAAATGCCTGCAGGAGCATTGAAAATCAAAGTGTACACTCCTTTTAATCATTCTTTAATCTAACAATTAGCCTTCTAATTTGGTACAGTAGCAATAAAATAGAGGTAGAGGGTGAGCGTATGAAAATGAATTATTCGGGGACATCGGAACGAAGGATTTTGATTTTTAAACGGTTGATTGCTGGCGAGCACCTCAGCTATCAGCAGTTAGCAGAGGATTATTTCGTTTCCCGCAGCAGTATTGCAAAAGATATTTCTTATTTAAAAGAACTGTTTCAAAAAGAAAGCTTGCGCCTGAGATTTGATAATTCAGGTACATTTTTTGAAGGAAGTGAATCCCAGATCCATCGGGTGCTCAAACGCTTTTGCTTAATGATGCTGGATCAACCAGCGGCGTTTTCCTTGTTGGTGGAACCTGCGAAATACCAGGAAGTAAATCAGGCGTTTCGTCGAGCGTTAATGGAAAAACAAGTGGAAATGCCCGACAGCTACATCCAAAGTATCGTCCTTTCCATCGTGCTGCTGATCGAACGGGCGAGTCATGCGGAAAACTTAGTGATTGAAGAAAATCGCCAAGTGGGGAAACTGTTTTTGGAGTTCGACAAATATCCGTTAGTCTATGAGCTACTGAAAGAAATCGAAGAACAGCACATTTATCAATTTTCACCAAAAGAAGTGCAATATCTAACCTACCTGATTGTCGGTAGCGGCTTGAAATTTTTTATGAAAAGTGAAAAAGTTCCTTTCGTCTTTCGGGGAAAAGTGCGTAACATGATTCAAAAAATCAGCGAAGGCTTAGGCACCGACTTGACCCAAGACAATCGATTGGAAGAAGATGTGACGATCCATCTGTATCAACTGCTGTTGCGGATCGAAGCGCAAACCACAGTCGTCAACCCTTTGTTAGAGGAAATCAAGCAAAACTATCCTGCCTTGTATGGCGTGGTCTGGTTCTCGCTCCATGATTTTTTGAAAGCGTATCAAGTGGGGATCTCTGATGATGAGATCGGATTTGTCACAATCCATTTTCAAGCAGCGATCGAGCGAATGCGCCGCATGAATAAAATCATTTTTGTCTGTCCCAATGGCGTCGGCACTAGCTCGTTTGTCTCTGCGAAAATTCGTCGCATTCTGCCAGAGATCGACAGTATCGAAACCGTTTCAGTTGAAAAATTAAAGCAGATGGACATCTCGGCGATCGATTTTATTATTTCAACCATCGATCTTGTCGGGATTCAAAAACCTGTGGTGCGGATCTCGCCTATGGTGACCAATCGCGACATGAAGCGGATCATGAATCACTACATCGATTTAGTCATCGATAATGAGGCGGTGGTCGATCAAAATGGTTTACTTCTTCAAGCCCAATCGATGATCCAGCCAACCGTCTTTTTCGAGCGATTTGCCAGCAAAACAGAAGCCATCAATTTTCTGATCGAACAAACCCCTTTTAGTGATGAAAAACGAAAAGCGCAGTTTCAGCAATCCGTCATTGAAAGAGAGCAGCTACAATCAACCTATTTAGATAATGGCTTTGCCATCCCTCATGGCAATCCAAATTATGTCGAAAAAACAGCCATCTCGATTTTGCTTTTGGATCAGCCAGTAGAATGGGGCAACCAAAAAGCCGACATCATTATTTTATTGATGATCCGAGAGGATGAGACGCAAAAGGTGGAACCAATGATGAAATTGATCATGCAAGGAATCGAAAACAAAGAATGGTTCCTATCAAAAATGTTGGAGGTTAAATCAGAATGAAAGTGAAGGATTCTTTGCCTGAAAAGCATATACAAACGGATGAGACAGTGACAGATTGGCGCTCAGCCGTAAAATTAGCCAGCCAGCCCTTGCTGGATGAAGCGCTGATTACGTCAGCTTACATCGAAGCGATGATTCAAAGTGTGGAAGAAAATGGTCCTTACATGGTGTTGGCGGATTACTTTGCGCTGATGCATGCCCGTCCTGGAGAAGGGGTTTTGGAACAAAGTATGAGCCTTTTAGTAACGAAACAGCCCATCGATCTTGAGGGCAAACCGGTGCGGATATTTCTTGTCTTAGCCGCCGCAGATAGTCAAAGCCATCTAGAAAGCTTGAAAGAGATCATGGCGATCTTTATGGATGAAGAAAAATACAACGTGATATTAAATGGCGATTGGGAACAAATTTGTCAATTATTCCAATAGGAGGAAAAGGATATGAAAATTTTAGCAGTATGTGGATTTGGTGTAGGAAGCTCAATGGTATTGAAGATGACGATCGACAAGGTAATCAAAGAGTTAGGGTTGACGGCAACTGCCGAGAATACTGATTTATCGACGGCAAAAGCGACACCAGCAGATGTTTATTTTACGAGTAATGAATTATTGAATGAGTTAAAAGCATCCGTGAAAGCACCCGTTTATCCAATCAAAAAGTATATGGATAAAGAAGAAGTCAAACAGCAAATGGAAAAATTTTTAGCTGAAAGAGAGGGATAATCATGAATTTTGTCACGGATTATATTTTAAAAAATCCGCCAGTCCTACTGGGGATCATTGCCATGATTGGGTTATTGGTACAAAGAAAACCTTTTGCAGAAGTCGTTAAAGGAACCTTAACAGCTTCCTTCGGGATGGTGGCATTGACGGCTGGGGTAAATATGTTGGTGGGAACGATCGCACCGATCAATGCAGCGGTTCAAACCCAATTAGGCGTTGCTGTGTCAGATGGGCTCTCTGACATCACCTTTACGGCAGAATACGGCGGAACAGTAGGTTTAGCGATGTTTTTCGGACTTGTCATTCATTTATTGATTGCTCGCTTTACACCTGTGAAGACGATTTTCCTCACCGGTCACATGTTGTGGTGGTTCCCGTTCGTCATCGTCGCTGGGGGCGTTGAAGGCGGACTTACCGGAATCCCATTGTTGATTTTAGGGGCGGTTCTATCTGCTTGTTACTGGTCCTTCATGCCATGGATCATGCGTAAATATGTGTGGGATGCCACAGGCGATGATTCATTCTTGATCGGTCATCCAACGGGGATCTTGTCATTGGTTTCAGGCTTTGTTGCAAAACGGGTCGGAAACAAAGAAAAATCGACGGAAGATTTGAAAGTGCCAGAAAATCTCTCGTTTTTCCGTGAAATATCGATTACTGGCGCGTTAGTGATGTTTTTGATGAATATCGTTATCGGTTTGATTGCGCCCGTATTAGTTCCTGAAGGGGGCAACTTGGTGATGTTTGCGGTTGATGCTGGCTTGAACTTCGGTGCAGGATTATTGATCATGTTGTATGGGGTACGTCTATTGATCAACCAAATCATTCCCGCCTTTCAAGGGATCGCAGAAAAAGTCGTTCCTGGAGCGAAACCAGCTTTTGATGTACCAATCTTGTTCAACTATTGTCCAAATGCTGTAATCATCGGCTTTATCGTGGCGATGATCACCTCAACGATTTTAGTGGTCATTGCCAATACGACCAACGTCTTTGGCATTTTGATCGTTCCTTTAGTTATCACCAGCTTCTTTGAATGTGGCGGTGCTGCGGTGATCGGCGAAGGGCAAGGGGGCTTGCGAGGTGCCATTATTGGTACGATCACAGCTTCTGTCGTTATGGTAGCACTCGTTGGGATCTCTGCAGCGATGTTCTCAACGACGATTCAAAACTGGATCTTGATTTTCGGTGGGAACGATTTATCTCTATGGGGCATCCTTGGTGAATTGATCGGCAAGCTGTTTGGAGGGTTTTAAATGTTTCAATACTTTGAAAAAGCAAAAGAACTATTGTCTATTGTAGAAGAAAAAGAAGCACCAGCGATTGAGCAAGCCATTGAATTACTGACGCAAGCCAACTTGACCAAAAAAGCCATCTACATTTTTGGCGCAAGTCACGCTGGGATCTTAGCCGAAGAGATGTATTATCGAGCAGGCGGCATGATGACCATCAACGCGATCTTTGGAAGAGAACTGATGCTTGATCGCAGCCCAATCACCTTCACTAGTAAAATGGAGCGCTTAGAAGGCTACGGTAGTGCCTTGGCGGCGACCCAACCCTTTACAGCAGGTGATGTGCTGATCTTGCATTCGGTGTCTGGGCGAAACCCAGTTATCATCGATATGGCGCTTCATGCCAAAGAAAAGGGGGTCAAGATCATCGCATTAACGAATCTTACCTATTCAAAAACAGTCACCAGCCGCCATACTTCAGGCTTGCGTTTGTTTGAAACGGCGGATATCGTCATCGACAATCATGGGGAGATTGGCGATGCAGCGTGTACGATTCCTGACGTCGAACAAAAAGTCGGCCCCACATCCACCGTAGTCGGCGCAACGATCTTAAATGCGATCATCGTTGAAGTTTGCCAAAAACTAAAAGAAGCCGGTGTCGACTATCCGCCGATTTTTTACTCAGCGAACCTAGACGGCGGGGATGAATTGAACCAGTCCCTGTTTGAAAAGTACCAAGAAGCGATCCATTATCAGCTGTAAGTAGGGAAGCAAATTCGTTTATTATTGATATTAAAACATCATCTGTTGCTCCGTCGATCAAGGAGTAGCAGATGATGTTTTTTAGGTATCATTGTTTATTCAAATTCTTCATACTCATTTGGGTCTTGACCATCGATGCGGCCGTCTGCTTTGTTTAACTGATTGATTTGATTGATTTCATCTTCAGTCAGTTCAAAGTCGAAGATTGCAAGATTTTCTCGTTGATGGGCGAGGTTTCTTGATTTTGGAAGGGGCAAAATGCCACGATCCACATGCCAGCGCAAGATGATTTGACCAGCTGATTTTTGGTATTTCTCAGCTAATTCAGTGATCAGTGGTTCTTTCAGGGCATCGCTGCCACGACCTAATGGGCTCCAAGCTTCCGTTACGATGCCGCGCTTTTTGTTTTCTGCGACCATCCGTTCTTGGACCCAGTAAGGATGGATCTCAATTTGATTTAATGCAGGAGTCACACCAGTTGCTTCAATGATGGCATCCAAATGTTCTGGTTCAAAATTGGAAACGCCGATGGAACGGATCAAGCCTAATTTTTGGGCGGTCACTAAGGCTTGCCAAGCTTCGACATATTTGCCGCGTTTTGGTAATGGCCAGTGGATCAAAAAGGCATCGAAGTAGTCGAGCCCCATGCGAGCAAGGGATTCTTGAATGCTGGTTAAGGCATCATCATAGCCATGGTATTTTCCTGGTAATTTTGAGGTGATATAAAATTCTGAACGTGGGATACCCGAGCGACGGATCGCTTTGCCGACAATGCCTTCATTGTCATAATTGGTTGAAGAATCGATCAAGCGATACCCGTCGGCGATCGCTGCTTGCAGCTGGCTCAATCCTTCGCCACCACGGATCTGATAGGTACCGATGCCCAATGCGGGGCGTAAATTGCCGTCGTTTAATGTCAGTAAAGGTGCTTTCATAAAATGATTCCTCCTTTTCTTTTCTACATTCTACTCTAACGCTTTTTTGACAGGAACGTAACCAACTTGCTCAAACAGACAAAGAAAAAAGAGCAACGGTTTCTGTTTCAGAAACAATTGCTCTTTTTGATCAAATTATTTTTCAGGCGGTGTGCCATACATTTTTGGTGTGACTTGATCGAGTTTTGGCGCTTTTCCTTCGACTTTTGGTTCGTCTAGCCATTGGTATTCGCCTTCACCATCAAGGGCTTTGCCTTTCGCCCAAGAGCCTTCTTTACTTTGGTCGCCTTCTGAGAAGTTATAGAAATCATAAGCGATATCTAAGCGTTCGTTTTTGCGGTCAAAGGTAGTCGGCACTAAAATTGAGCCTTCGTTTTCTTCCAATTCTTTCACGGCAGCTGCCCAGAGATTTTGGTGGTAGCTATCACGTGCTAATAAAACTGAAAGTAAGTCTTTGACCCCACGGTCATCGATCATTTCATAGATGCGTGCTACTTGCAGACGACCTTGTGATTCCGCATTTAAGTTGGCACGGAAATCAGCAAGTAAGTTGCCACTAGCAATGATATACGCACCTGACCATGGATTGCCGACGCTATCAGCAGGACGTGGTCCTAAGCCTGCAACGATGGAATGTTGCGGATTCATTCCAGAAATGATCGCACCGATCGTTGGGTCTTTTTTCATAGCCGCTTCTTGATCTTCCACAGGTGCACCTTCCAGTAGACGTGCAACCATCGTTGCTAACATTTCAACGTGTCCAAGCTCTTCAGTAGCGATATCCATTAACATGTCTTTGTATTTTTCTTCCCCACGGCAGCTCCATCCTTGGAATAAGTATTGCATGGCAACACTCATCTCTCCATATTGTCCACCGATTAATTCTTGAAGGTATTTCGCAACTAACGGATTTGGTTTTTCTGGTTTAGCTTCAAACTGTAATTCTTTCTGATGACGAAACATACTATTCCTCCTAAAATTTTTTATTGGGCCCATAAAAAGTTTCTCATGAATCGAAACGTTCGTCTAATAAAACGCACTTTGACAAAATGAAAAAAGCATCGAAAAGAAAAGCCATTTATTTTGACAAAAAGCCTGAAGCGTTAGATAGTTAAATTAAGAGAGAATTAGAAAAGGAGCGAGTCACCATGTTTCAGTATTACAAAATGGAAGACCGAAAAATAAGCAAATCTTCGGAGGAGGATTACAATTGGCTAGTGGTTTCTGGCACAGATCCAGAGGAACAACGACACTTGTTAGATAAGTATCAACTGCCTGAAGATATTTTTATTGGCGCCAATGAACCGGAAGAAGTGTCACGGTTGGAATACTTGCGCAACACCAAGTTAAATCATCCGATTCTCTATACCTTGATCGATTTGTCGGAAGTGACTGAGGATCGAATCGAAGACCGTCTTGAGCCTGTGACTTTTATCTACACCAAAGATCTATTGATCACGTATGTCTCTCATCAATCCAATCTGATCAAACGATTGATCGAAAAGCATGAGCAAGATATCCAGCGGTATGAAGATATCGTTGCCTATTCGACGTTGATGATCTACACCCATTACATCAAAGGTCTGCAGGAGATGAAGAAGCAAATCGATGATTTGGATCAAGCAGCCCGTAAAACGACAGAAAACAAGGAATTGTTTAACTTAGCCGATACCGAGCGAGACATGGTCTATCTTGATCACACCTTGCGGGACCAAAACCATACCGTCGATCGTTTGATGGATCGCAAAGAATTTTTGGATCGTTTGGATAATGAAGCACTCGTTTATGACATCAAGCTGCGGCAAAAATTTGCCATGAAAATGGTCACTATCTATCGCGACTTGTTAGAAACCATCGGTGGCTTGTTCTCCGATATGATGGACAACAATCTAAACCATCTGATGAAATACTTAGACTCTGCAGCATTAGTGGTGGCAGTGCCGTCCTTGATCGCGGGGCTATGGGGGATCAACACCGGAGGACTGCCAGGAAAAGACAATGCGATCGGTACGATCGTCGTCTTTGGCTTGGCTATTTTAGTCGGCATTTTAACTGCCGTCTACTTGTCACGAAAAGACTTTTCAAAATAAAAAGCGCCGCTGCTCTGTGGCACCGTTCATCCATAAAAGGAGAAAGGTGCGACGAAGCAGTCGGCACTTTTTTTTATTTTAGCCCGCTGTCTAAATTGCTGTCGAGAATCCAGCGCTGAAAGGCGAGGAAGACCAGCAGCAAAGGCAAAATGGAAATTACCGAGGCAGCGATCAAAATCGTCCAATTGATATTTTCCGCGCCCACCAAGCTGCGGATCGCCACTTGCAAGGTGTATTTTTTCGGATCATTCAAGACGATCAAGGGCCAGATATAATCATTCCACCGCCACTGGAAGGAAAAGATCCCCAGTGTCATAATGATTGGTCGGGCAATCGGCAGCATGATTTTCAAAAAGATCATCCCATCCGAAGCGCCATCGATGCGGGCTGATTCAATCAGATCGTCAGGAACGGAGACGAAAAAGGTTCGGAACATAAAGATACCTGTTGCTGTATTGATGGAAGGGATGATGATCCCCAATAAGTTATCATATAAGCCTAGTGAACGAATGACAGAAAACGTTGGGTTCATGATAACTTCCGTCGGCAGCATGGTGGTGGCGATGATACAGATGAAGAAAAAACGCAGCCATTTCGCATCATATTTTGCAAAGGCATAGCCACAGGCGGCGCTGACTAGGATCGTCAATAAAGTGGTGACCACCGCTGAAATCAACGTATTATTGAAGTAACGAAAGAAATCCAATGTTGTCCAAGCATCAATAAAGTTTTGAATGGTTGGATTTTCAGGAATGATTTTCAAGGGATAAGCAAATAATTCAGTCCCTGGTTTAAAGGCACTCAATAAGAACCAAAGTAGTGGAAAAAGGTACAGCAGGGAAGTGATGATCAGTGCCAGCGTTAAAAAAAACATCGCTGACTTTCTTGTGACAGGTCGTTTGGTTTTGATGGTCTTAGATGTCATTCTTGCCGCCTCCAATCTTCATTTGTGCTAAGCCTAACAGTAAAAGAATCACGAAAAGTACCATGGAGGCAGCACTGGCATAGCCGACCCGCATTTTGTCAAACCCAGTCGTATAGATATATTGCACGATCAACATGTTGTCGGTTCCTGGACCACCATTGGTCAGCGATTGCACGAGGGCGAACTCTTTCATGGCGCCGATCGAAGCCAATAAGATGACCATAAAGGAAGTCGGCCGCAGCATAGGCAAGGTGATGTAGCGTAATTTATGCCCAAAGCTGGCGCCGTCGATCTCGGCAGCTTCATACAACGAGCGGGGGATATTTTTCAAAGCTGCAGTAAATTGCAGCATGTTAAAGGCAGTCCCGCCCCAGATGGCAGCCAAAATAATAACAGAAAAGGCAGCATTCGAGTCGGTAAACCACGGGACAGTTTGTTGTCCCGCTTGCTCTAGAATAAAGTTGATAAAGCCAAAGTTTTCACCAAACAGCCATTTCCAGATAACCCCAGCGATGATCCCAGAGATGGTCCATGGTAAGAAAAAAATGATCTTTGCGAAAAATTTGCCTTTCGCCAGCTGACTGTTCAACATCAAAGCGACGGCGAGAGAAACGACATAGATACTTGGGACCAGAATGATCACATAACGAAATGTACGAAATAGTGCTTTATAGAAGCTGGCGTCTTGAAACAATTCTTGATAGTTCGCCAAGCCGATAAAATTGGCTGTCGCAAAGCCTTTATAGTCGGTTAACGAGTAATAAAGTCCTAAGAGTGCTGGAATCAAAAAGAAGATAATGAACAAAATGATGCTTGCGCCAGTGAATAGCAACGGCCATTTGTTTTTTTGTAAAGTACTCACAGAAAATTCCTCCTCCGACGATCGTATCAGCAACAAAGAACCCGCAGTCTGCAAAAAGCCAGACTATGGGTTCTTTGTGGTTGAACGTCTGTTTATTTCTTCAAAAACCCATCATTGTAATCCTTGATCGTCTTGTCGATTGCCTCATCTAATGTAATTTCATCATTTAACACTTGCACGATGGCATCACGGTAAGCCCCTGTCAATCCAGTGTAGCCTTTCATACTCATCGTCACTTGATCGGTAGTTTGCTTGCTGCTGATTGGTTGAGCAGCGGCTGCGATCTCTTGGTTGTAGATTTCATAAGCATCCTGGCCTTGTTCATAGTCGACCGTCAAATCTTCCACCGCAGGTAAGTAACCAGCATAGGTACAAAGCTGTTTGTAATTTTCTTCTTCGTACAACCATTTGATGAATTTTTCGCCTTCTTCACTGTTTTTACTGTTGTTGAAGCCAGTGATGAAGTTGCCGCCCATATTGACCGCGCGGGTCTCTTCATAAGGAGAATAGGTCGATTGCCAGTTAAAGTTGCTGATGTTGGTAGAAAAATCAACGATCTGCCAGCTGCCAGAAAAGTAAGCTGGAACACGGCCGCTCTTGAACATAGCAGAAGCATCTTCTCCAGAGGTCCAAACCGATTTTGGCATCACTTCGTCATTGTTCAAATCAACAAATTTTTGCAAAGCCGCTTTCGTAGCATCATCGGTCGTGTAAGAATCACCGCTGTCATCTAAAAAGAAATCTTGTCCCCCGTATTGATAAGTGAAAGCCCGTAAACGGTGATCCGACGCGTCCATGACCATGCCGTATTTGGCATCGGTTTTTTCAACGACTTCATTGATCGCAGTTAAAAATTCATCCCAAGTCCAAATATCCTCTTCCGAAGTGGGGTAGGTCACACCAGCTTCGTCAAACAAATCCGTATTGATAAACAACCCAGTGGCAGTGACATCAGAAGGGAGTGCTTTGACGACATCTGCTTCATCTTTGATCGTCATCGATTCCAATGTGTTTGCCTCACTGGCAATGTCTGATAGATCCATCAGATAGTCATTCCAGTCAGGTTGAACGGTAGAAACCCGCACGACTTCTGGCGCATCATCCGCTTGAACAGCTTTGGTGATCTTTGTCAGCAAGTCCGCATAAGGCACATCGGTGACTTCGACAGTCACACCAGTTTCTTCCTTGTATTTTTCCGCCATTTTCGAATAAGCGCCGCCTTCACTGGTATCTCCAGAAACGAACATACGGATCTGCTTGTTCTCGCTGGCACTGTCACCACTGCCGCAGCCAGCGACCCCTAACATCACTGCCGCCAAAGACAAAATTGAATAACCTATTTTTTTGTTCATTTTGTTCCTCTCCTTTATTGAATGATTTTTGTTCAAAAAAACGTTTCCAATCGAAAACGATCGAAACGTCCCCCAATGAAAAATAGCTGATGTACTGAAAAGATAGCAGTCCTACGACTGATTGAGGAGTGAAAAGTGCCAATTATCTGACAAAATAAGAGTGGTTCTCCCTCAGTTTAGCGGATAAGATGCAAAATACAAAATAAAACGATTTCAAAAAATGCACCAATACTAAAAAAAACGAATTAAAGCTCTTACAACGATAATTAGGAAGTGCTGATAAACGTTAATATAACAAGGTTTGAAAATTTTTTTTGCAAATTGAGTGCAAATCTTTTGTCTAAAACGGGGATTAAGCGTAACATAATATGTGTAATAACTACTTAAAAGAAAGAAGGAGAAAAATATGCATTGGTTATGGGTATTAATCGTAGGAGCTATTATCGGTTTGATCGCCGGAGCTATCACAAATAAAGGTGGATCAATGGGTTGGATCGCCAACATCGTTGCAGGTTTAGTAGGTTCAGCTATTGGACAAGCGATCTTAGGTTCTTGGGGTCCATCACTTGCTGGAATGGCAATCGTCCCATCAATTATTGGTGCGGTTATTGTAGTTGCTGTTGTTTCATTCTTCTTAGGACGTTCAAACGGCTAGTCCATTCAGCAATTGTTTTCATTCATTTATTTCGGGTAGGAACTACCTTGAATAGACAGGCAAATCCAGAGTTTCTGGGTTTGCCTTTTTTGTTTTTTAAAAGGATGCATAAGCAATCCCTTTGTCAGATTAGAAAATTGTCGTTACACTTGAAGTAGGTCAAAAAAAGAAAGGAAGAGGTTCAATGAAAAAGCAATATGAAACAGCGATGATCAATCGAGGCGGACGTGTCGGAGAGGTCGAAGCACCAAACGGTAGTTTTCACCTGAAAATCGACAAGCCAGGTCTTCATAGTGAAGGGACCAATCCAGAGCAATTATTTGCCGCAGGCTATGCTTCATGCTTCAACGGTGCCGTACAGCATATGCTGAAAGAGCATAACATCGAATCCGAATCCGAAGTTAAAGCAAGAGTGTCTTTGTATCAGCATGAGGACGGCAGTTACCAAATCGGCGTGATTTTAGAGGTATCGTTACCAGGCGTTGAAAAAGCCGAGGCAGAGAAAATCGCAGAAGAAGCCCACGATTTTTGTCCGTATTCTCGTGCCACTCGCGGCAACATTGATGTCGAAGTTCAAGTAGTCTAAGCAGTATTACGAATAGACAAACAATAAGCGGTTGGTAAATCAGCCGACAAGAGGGAATTCATCAAGGAGGCCAATCAATGAGACAAACAGAGAGCTTGCTGCTTTTGGGCGTGTTTGTGGTTGGCCTTTTTGTGGTGTACTGGCTAAAAAAGCACCGACAGGCGCGCCACAACCAAGCACTGGCAGCTCAACTGAAGCGTTATCCCAGCGTGCGGCAAGCGTGGCTGGCAGCCGGGGCAAACAGGGAAGCAGTCCTTTTGGTTCCAGGTTTAAAAGAAGCCACTGCCGCAGTGGCAACGACGGCAACGGCGAAAGCAGAAACGAGGCTGCACAAGCATGCGGATCAGTGTGAAGCAATGACCCCGCAAGGGTTGGCCGTTTCAGAGGACTATTTGTTCATCTCAGCGTATTGTTCGCAGCAGGAACATCACTCACAGCTTTATATAATAGAAAGAACGAGCGGGCGGCATCTGAAAACGGTGGTTCTGCCAAAACGCCCCCATGTCGGTGGGCTAGTCTTTGATCGAGCAACGCAAATGCTGTGGCTAACCATTACAGGGAAAGGAATGGGGCGCGTGGCGTGTGTTTCTCTACAAGCACTGCTGGAAGATGATTCCTTGGCAACCAATCAGTCTATCGCTTATCAGCAAGTCATCGAATTGGCAGGCATCACTCACAGCTCCTATTTGGCAGCCGATGGCGAGGAACTTGTCTCGGGGACTTTTGCCTTGAAACAAGGAGGCGTGGTGGCGAATTATCCGCTGCCTGTTCTTTCAGCCAGCGGTCGCAAAGCGCCTCATCGCATCAAGCCTAGTAAGAGAAGGGTCACCACCACGAAAGTCCAAAGTATCGCCTTTACCACTGAATACATGTTGCTGGCACGTTCCTTTGGACCAGGGTCGGCGGAGTTATGGGTCTTTTCAAAGGATGCAACGGTGCTGACCCGCAAACATGCGTTGCGGCGCATCAAGTTTCCCCATTACCTTGAACAGATCGTGGTAGAAAAAGGACAGCTGTACTGCTTGTTTGAAAGTGGGGCATGGGCGTATCGGCAAAAAGGCGGCAGCATCGATGAAGTCGTGGTATTGGACCTTGCGACCTTGCTCCAGTAAAAGCACTACTTAAAAAGAAAAAAGACCAGCCTCTTAAGAAGCTGGTCGTAAGTGCAGTGATTAGTCCACGATTGCTCGTTGGATATCTAAGACGGTGCCTGTATGAGCATCTGCCAAAAATTCATAGGTGACAAGCTGCCCGTCTTCGGTGCGGGTGATGCCGCCAGTATATCCTTGGGAAGTGATCGCAAATTTGCGCAAAGGTTGTTTTTCGAAATTGATCCAAGAACCTTCGATCGGTCCTTC
This sequence comes from Enterococcus sp. DIV1279b, assembly GCF_050531515.1. NCBI lineage: Bacteria > Bacillati > Bacillota > Bacilli > Lactobacillales > Enterococcaceae > Enterococcus > Enterococcus sp. DIV1279b. The sequence continues at coordinate 1,007,554 of NZ_CP172891.1, forward strand.
TTTGATAAACGCCGCTTTTATATTGTCTAAGACATCATCGGCATTCATGGCTTGCCTTTTCTTCAACCAGATCGTTGAAAAAATCCCTCCTGCAAAGCCAAGACCTAAACCGATGGTCAGTCCATTTTTAAAATAATGCAATGGATGCTCATTCTCCATCTAATGTCCCTCCTAAAGTAAGTTTTCCCGAATGTTTTGATCTCGGTGAAAGCACAGGTTCTCTTAACAATAGTTTACCATAGTTTAGAAATATTCTATAAGAAAAATAACCAACAATAGAAATTTGCGCTATAATAAAGAATATCAGTAGGAATAAGGAGGAAGAGAGCACATCCGTTGTTTCGCCCAAAAATTGCTGGAAAACACAGCAACAGCAAGCGTTGCTTTTTCAAAAAAAGCAGCTTTGTTTCTTTAGGGCAGCAAACAACCGATACGTGTTTCTCGAATGATCATGGAAGAAAAAACATTTCAACGCATCAAAGAACTAACGGAGTTACAAGGAACCAGTGGGTTTGAACACGACGTGCGGGCGTATATGCGTGAAGCGATGACCCCCTTGGTGGACGAGATCCAACAAGACGGCTTAGGCGGCATCTTCGGTTTGCGTCACCACCAAGAAGCAGATGCACCACGAGTGATGGTAGCTGCTCACATGGATGAAGTTGGTTTCTTATTGACGACGATCACCGATCGCGGCTTATTCAAAGTCACTCCTTTGGGCGGATGGAACCCTTATGTGGTTTCTGCTCAACGCTTTACATTGAAAACAGCAAAAGGCGATTATCCATGTGTTTCTTCTTCAGTACCGCCACATTTGTTGCGAGGAAGCAGCGGTCAAAAAAATGTCGAAGTCACAGATATTTTGTTTGATGCTGGGTTTGAATCAAAAGAAGAAGCAGAAAGCTTTGGGGTACGTCCTGGCGATACGATCGTCCCACAAGTGGAAACCATCAAAACAGCCAATGGGAAAAACATCATCTCGAAGGCTTGGGACAACCGTTACGGCTGTGCAGTCGTCTTAGAAGCACTTGAAGCCTTGAAAGAGGAAACGTTAGGCCATACGCTGATTGCTGGTGCCAACGTTCAAGAAGAAGTCGGCTTACGAGGTTCTCGTCCGTCTGTGACGAAATTCAAACCCGACTTGTTCTTTGCGGTCGATTGCTCGCCAGCAGATGACACAGTCACCAAAAATGGTACCTTTGGTCATCTAGGGGCAGGGACTTTGATGCGAATCTATGATCCGGGCATGATCATGTTGCCACGGATGAAAGAATTCTTGTTGGATACAGCAGAAAGCAACAACATTCCTTACCAATACTTTGTTTCAAAAGGTGGTACCGACGCTGGTGCGGCACACATGGCAAATGAAGGAATCCCAAGTTCAGTTATCGGTGTTCCTGGACGTTACATCCATACTCACCAAACATTATTCAGTATCGCTGATTATGAAGCGGCACGGGAAATGGTGATTCAAGTCTTGAAAGGTTTGGATCGTTCAACCGTTGATACGATTTTGGCAGGACAATAAGCGAGAACGAACGAAAGCAAAGAGACAGCAACCCGTTGTCTCTTTTTTTCTGCAGGGGTTTGCAAGATCAGCATGTCAGTTGGTAGTCCCTGAAAGAAAGGTGTATACTGAAAGAAAAGAAAGTGGTGAGCATTTGATTATTCCAAAAGATTTAGCAGAGTTAGCAACATATGTGGAGAAAGGCAAAAATGTCTTCTTTTTCACCGCCGATTGGTGTGGCGATTGCCGCTACATCAAACCGCAATTGCCTGAGATCGAAGCGGACTTTCCAGATTTTCAATTTATCGAAGTCGACCGTGATGAATACATGGATGTAGCGGTTGAATGGAACATTTTTGGTATTCCTAGCCTCGTCGTTATCGAAGACGGCAAGGAGCTGGGACGGTTAGTCAACAAGGATCGCAAAACCAAAGAAGAGATCGAAGCCTTTTTAACCAGCGTACAATCAGCATAGGAGGGGAAAAAGATGGAAGCACAAAGATATCAAAACATTTTAGTAGGGATCGACGGTTCAGATCAAGCGATGTCTGCCTTCAAAAAAGCAGTGGAAGTCGCTCGTCGAAATCAAGGGAAGGTCTATGCCGCAACGATCATCGACCAGCAAGTGCCGACCATGATGGGCTATGCACCTTTGGATAGTTCGATCTTGGAACAAGAAAAAGATACGGCGAAAAATCTGATCGACGACTGCAAAGCTTATGCAAAATCAGTGGATTTTGATCTAGTTGAAGGCATCGTCGCTTACGGCTCCATCAAAGACGCCCTTGCCACTCAATTACCAGATCAATACGACATCGATTTGATCATGGTGGGGCAATCTGGGCTGAATGCCGTGGAACGCTTCATGATGGGGAGTGTCGCCAGCTTCGTTATCCGTGAAGCCCGGTGCGACGTGCTGATCGTATCGCCTGAAGAAACAAAAGCCTAAGGTCATTTTTTGAAAAAATAAGCTTGTCGTTGCCGAGTTCTTTTCCTTAAAGAAGATGGCAGCAAAAGCAGACAAGGGTTAAAAGAAAGTTCCTGAGAACCAGCGATGTTTCACTTGTTAGCAAAGCACCGTCTTTCGCTGATGAACTGCAGCTGGTTCTCAGGCTTTTTTGCTCGTTTTGAGGGAAGACATCTGTCGCTGTTGTCTTGTTACATAGGTAGTAGTGCCAAACAGAAGTTTTTAGAACCAGCGTTTATCGGCTCGTTAGTAAAGCAGCGTCTTAGCTAATAAGCCGCAGCTGGTTCTTAGTTTTTTTTCTGTATACAGTTTTTGGATAACTTATTGTTGCCTTCTTTCGTAGAAAGTAGTTCTACTAGCAAGTTCTTGAGAAGCCGCGGGTTCTGCTCCTTCGCCAATTTTCAACCTAAGTCAGCCAGCAGAAGTTGGTTCTCAGGCGTTTTTTGTCTTTGAAAATAACTAGAATTTCAAGGAAAACAAAGAAATTCCATGACGGATGCCGAAAAATTTGTTAAGATTATGGGCGGAATGTGTAAGTACCTAAGGAGGAAAAAACGTGATTTTTGCTTATAACAAAGAATATGTCAGTGATACACTGCTTGCCATCACAGCAGATGATAAAGGATTAGAACAAACCGTCGAACGCAAAGGCAATGTTGCCCAAATCAAAAATGAAGAAGGCACGATCGTCGGCTGGAACTTTTTTGCGATCTCAGAAGTGATGACGATCGAAGGCCGTGGCCAAGTGACGTTGACGAAAGAACAAATCCAACAATTGAACACCATGATCAAAGAAGCAGGATTCAGCGAAGAACTGCCAGCAGATACAGAACCAAAAATCGTCGTTGGCTATGTGAAATCATGTGTGGAACATCCAGACAGCGACCATCTGTCTATCACGGAAACAGAAGTCGGGGATGGGGAAGTTTTGCAAATCGTCTGTGGTGCTGCCAATATCCGTAAAGGCTTGAAAGTCGTTGTCGCAAAACCTGGGGCAATGATGCCAGATGGCTTGATGATTTGGCCGGGTACGCTTCGTGGCGTAGAAAGCTTCGGAATGATCTGCTCTGCTAAAGAACTGCATTTAGAAGGTGCACCAATGAAAAAAGGCATCCTTGAGCTGCCTCAAGATGCCGTTGTAGGTGAAGCTTTTCCAGTCGGTAAAGCCTAAAAAAATGAACTGCCGCTTCCTGTTTTTGCGGCAGTTCATTTTTTGATTGTTTCGATTGGTTTTGGTGATTAGTTGCTGCTGTCTGTTGATTGTTCGTTGATCGATGTATCAACGGAAAGTTTTACTTCTGCCGTTTTTTCTTCATCGCCACGATAGAAGGTTACAGTGATCGTGTCACCGACTTTGTGTTTGTACAACGCAGATTGTAGATCCGTTGTTGTGCTGACTTCTGTATCATCGATCTTCGTGATAACATCATATTGTTGCAATCCTGCTTGTTCTGCTGGTGTTGCATTGTTGACTGAATAGATCACAACGCCTGAAGTTACGGATGAAGGAACTTTCAAGATTTGTTCTTGTTGTTGTGATGTGATGGAACCTAAATCGATCGTTTGGATACCTAGTGCAGGGCGGACCACTTTGCCGTCTGCTTCTAGTTGATTGATGATTTCAACGACATCGTTACTTGGGATCGCAAAGCCCATCCCTTCGACACTAACACCTGAAGCAGAGCCAGAGGTGCTGGCGATTTTACTTGAGTTGATCCCAATCACTTGACCATCAACGTTGATCAGTGGACCACCAGAGTTCCCTGGGTTGATCGCAGCATCCGTTTGGATCGCATTGATGCTGATCGTACCACCAGATTCGTTTTGGCTTGTTACTTGACGATTCAAGGAAGAAACGATCCCTTGTGTCACAGAGTTTGCGTAGTCAGAGCCGAGAGGTGAACCGATCGCGATGGCTGGTTCGCCGACTTTCAAGGCACTTGAATCACCAAATGTTGCGGCAGTCGTCACATGCTCTGAAGAGATTTTCAATACAGCTAAGTCTGTGTAAGCGTCAGTACCGACCAATTCAGCTTTAACTTTCGTACCGTCTGCTAAAACAACTTCCAAACCGTCTTGACCTTCTACGACGTGGTTGTTGGTTACAACATAGGCATCGTCGCCATCGATTTTGTAGATGACTCCACTCCCTTCAGAAGAAGCTTCTAAAGCACTGTCGTCGTCGCTTTGGCTATCGCCTTCACTTTGTCCGCCTTGCTGACCAAAGAGGCTGTTCCAGTCGTTGCTTTGACTTTGTTGTAGATTAATGATGGAAACGACAGAATCTTGTACTTTTTCAACTGCCTCAGTGACATCGCTAGTCACATCAAGTTTTACATTGGATACTTGGGTTTGTCCGTTAGAATCTTGGACCCCGCTGTTGGTCGTGGTTTCTGGTGTTGAAGTCAAAGAGGAACCCATTGCCAGATACAGACCGCCGAAGGTCAATAAACCGCCGACCATACCGCCTAAAATCCCAATACCTAATCGTTTTAATAAACCAGGAGAAGTTTTCTTGCCTGGTGTGACATATTTTCTTGCCATTACTATTTCCCCCTTAATGAATAATTCGTTATAATCAGTATATTCCTTCTATCTGAGATTAGTCTACTAAGAGATTTTGAAAAAAATATGAAGAAGTTGCGTAAGAATCTGTTTCAAACGATGAAATTTTCTTCGCAAAACCCGTTCATTTTTGAATAAAAATAGCAGGGGAATCTGGGGAGAAGCAAAGGTCTGTTTATCCACAGTGTGTGGACAAACTTGAAAGCTTTGGTTGGGTGGATGAAGAAACCCTTGAAGTGTCGCGGTTTTATAGATAGGAATAGAAGAATTTCAAAGAAAGTCAAAGTGTGTAAAAGGTTGTGGATAGCATTGTCCACATTTTCATAAAATAAGGGGATAACGAGGAGGAACCTATGAAAATCAAAGTCGTCACGGTAGGAAAATTAAAAGAAAAGTACCTCGTTCAAGGAATCAACGAGTACGCCAAGCGATTGGGGGCATACGCAAAGCTTGAGTTTGTCGAAGTATCGGATGAAAAAGCACCAGAAACCTTGAGTGAAGCCCAAATGCTGCAAATCAAAGAAAAAGAAGGGCAGCGCATTTTAGCCAAAATCAAAGACACCGAATATGTCTTTGCCTTAGCGATCGAAGGCACTAACCCCACCAGCGAAGCCTTCGCCAAACAAATCGATCAGCTCGGCATCCAAGGAAAAAGCCAACTGACCTTCGTCATCGGCGGCTCCCTAGGCTTAAGCCAAGAAGTCATGACCCGCAGTGATGCCAAGATCTCTTTTGGCAAAATGACCTACCCCCACCAACTCATGAAACTGATCTTATTGGAGCAAATCTATCGCGCGTATCGAATCAATACGGGGGCGCCGTATCATAAGTAAATATCTCAAGCAATATAATAGAAAAAATTATCCACCGGTACTACCGGTAAAAAGGAGCAACAACCATGCGAAATATCAAATTAACGATTGAATATGACGGCAAGCGCTACTTAGGGTGGCAACGACTAGGAGATTCTGAAAAAACAATCCAAGAAAAAGTTGAAGGGGTCATCAAATTATTGACGGGAGAAGAAATTGAGATCGTCGGTTCTGGCAGAACCGATGCGGGCACGCATGCTCGAGGACAAGTGGCGAATTTCAAGACGACCCATCAAATGAGTTTGCCAGAGATGCAGCAGTTCTTTAACCGCTATTTGCCGCAAGACATCGTCGTCAACAAGATTGAAGAGGTGCCTGAGCGCTTCCATGCACGCTATCACGCCAAAGGCAAGCAATATAGCTATTATGTTTGGAACAACGCGATCCCATCGGTCTTTGCTCGCAATACTAGTTTTCATTGCCCGCAGCCCCTTGATTTGGAAAAAATGCAGCAAGCGGCTGAGAAGTTGATCGGCACCCATGATTTTATCGGCTTTTCTGCATTGAAAAAATCAAAAAAATCAACGGTGCGCACGATCGATGAAATCACCATCACACCAGAAGGCGACCTATTGCGGTTTACCTTCAAAGGCAACGGCTTTTTGCATAAAATGGTCCGAATCTTGACAGGCACACTGATTGCCATTGGCGATGGCACACTGCCACCAGAAGTGATCGATCAAGTGTTAGCCGATAAAGTACGACAAGCAGCTGGTGAAACAGTGCCTTCTCATGGCTTATTTCTAGATGAGGTGTATTATTAAAAGAAACATGGTAATGGCTATTTAAGGAAAGGAGATCATCTATTGATCACATTAAAATCCCCACGAGAGATCGAACAAATGAAAACTTCTGGTCGTATCTTGGCAAGTATTCACGAACAGCTACGAGAGAAAATCGTTCCCGGTATCACCACGAACCAAATCAACGCCTTTGTCCATCAACAGATAGAAGCTGCAGGGGCAACAGCCGCGCAAATCGGGTTTGAAGGCTATGAATTTGCGACGTGTATCAGTGTCAATGAAGAGATTTGTCATGGTTTCCCTTCAGAATATGTTTTAAAATCAGGCGATGTCATTAAAGTCGATTTTTGTGTCGATTACAAAGGGGCAATCTCTGACAGCTGTTGGACGTATGCGGTAGGAGAGATTTCACCAGAACATCAAGCACTGATGGAAGTCACGAAAGAAGCCTTGATGAGAGGAATCGAGCAAGCACAGGTCGGCAACCGAGTTGGCGATATTGGTTATGCGATCCAAAGCTTCGCTGAAGAAAAAGGGTATGGTGTCGTGCGGGACTTTATTGCTCACGGCATTGGCCCAACCATTCATGAAGAACCATTCTTTCCTCATTTCGGGTTACCTGGCAAAGGAATTCGGTTGAAAGAAGGTATGACGATCACCATCGAACCGATGATCACGACAGGCACTTGGCGCATGAAGATGGACCCGAACGGCTGGACAGCACGCACCATTGACGGCAGTTATTGTGCCCAATATGAACATTCGATCGCCATCACCAAAGAAGGTCCTATTATCATGACGTTGCAAAAGGAAGAAACGTGAACACAAGGCCGATAGAATAGAAGAAAATACGAAAATCGTTCGAGTGTTTCTACACGAACGATTTTTTGCATTTACTTGTCGAAGTTGCGAAGCTAGGGTATAGCACATTCAAATAGGAAGAAAAGTAGGTCTTTTTAGGAAATGATTATGAAACAATCAAACTACTTCCAGTAGAAGCTTTTTGGAGTAAACATTAAAAGATATAAAAGCTGGATATAAGAAGAGTCAGTATCGAAGTATTTTTTTGTTATTTCCTTTTTAAAATATCGTTATAGTTTTGAGAGAACGAAAAAAATTCTCGGAAAAATCAGAATCGTTAAATTTAGAAGTTTTTATTCATCTATATTTATCTCTTTATAGCCTTTATTTACTGAAAAAACCGTGATATACTTTTAAGATAAAAATATAAAGGAGAGATAAAGTGAAAAAACGTGTATGGGGTATTTTATTATTAGGAATTGGTTGTTTTTTTTGTTCATAATTTCACATTCCAATCTGTACAAGCAGATGAGTTTGACGATGGGCAGGTGACTTTTGAAGACTATTCAAAGGATAATCGTAGTTCAGTTATGACATATGAAGAATATGTAGAATTCATCAATGAAATTAATTCTCAAAATAATCAACTAACAAGAGAGGTCGTATCTCGTTCATTATCAGGCGGTAATTTGAGTCAAAGAGAGCAAATTGTAGCAGAAGCAAAAAAACATATAGGTAAACCATATACTCAAACAAATCCTGATAGATTGGGACCTGACAAATTTGATTGTTCTGGCTTAGTTTATTATGTTTTTAATCAAGTTACAGGAAAAGATGTCGGAAAATTGACGTGGGAGCAAGAGTATGCTGGAAAGCAAATTCCTATCTCTGAGGCTAAACCAGGTGACTTACTTTTTTGGGGAAGTAGAGGGAAAACGAGTCATACTGCCATTTATATTGGAAATAATCAGTATATTCATGCTCCAACTTTTGGAAGAACGGTTGAATTATCTCCAATCTGGGACAGTTTCTATCCATCATTTGCCATCCGGATGGATCTATCAGAATACCAAACAGTGCCTTATGGAAAAACGGTTATGGCGGTCAGTAATTATCCAATATGGAACAACTTAGAATTTACTTCTCAAAATGGAAATACTTCTAATTTTCAAGATGGTTTAGTTTATTATGCGAAAAATCAAATCTCTTTTAGTGATGGTAGAACGTTTTATGAACTATATCGTGGAGATTCCTTTGTAGGATTTATTAATACTGTAGCAGTTGAAGAATTAACCGCTACAAGCGAGAATAAAAATATTATGGCAACTAAAAATTATCCAAGATGGGGAAATCTCTATTGGACTAGTAAACTAGGCGATACTTCTGATTTCGCCGATAATCCAGTGTACTATACATCTGTTAGTTATACTTTAACAAATGGTAAAAAGTTTTATTCTCTCTATCGTGGTGATCAATGGTTTGGTTATATCAATGCTGAAGCGGTTATTGATTTGAAGGCTGAAAATATTGATAAATTTGTCAGTGCGACGAAGAATTATCCGATTTGGGGAAACCTATATTGGACGAGTAAATTAGGAAGTACAGAAAATTATTCGAGTGGTCTGGTCTATAAAGCAAAATATAAATATACTCTGTCAAATGGAAAGATATTTTATTCTATATATCAAGGCGACACATGGATAGGTTATATTAATTCTGATGCTACTGAAGATTTAAGAACTGAAAATATTAACATAGGAGTACAGATTACTAGCAAAAACTATCCTATGTGGAACAATTTTTATTGGACTAGTAAAAAATTCGAAGCAGGTCAGTTGTATGGTAATAGTTACACTGCTAAAGTAAAATATACATTAGGAAATGGAAAGACCTTCTATTCCTTATATGATAATACAAATACATGGATTGGATATGTTAACACTCAAGGTACAAGTGTTAAATAAGTTCTCGCAAAAATTATCAATATTTTTTATTATCCTAGATGAAAGCAAAAAGCGAATCCACACTTGATTCGCTTTTTGCTTTCTCAAGTTTAATTAATATAATTAGGACAATGAATTTCGAACAATTCATTTAAAAGCAAAAAACTCAAATCGTTTTGCCCCTTTTTCTTATCCCTCTCACCGCTCCAGTGAAAGCTTTATTCAACAACCCTTTAGCAAGCACATCAATCATCCCCATGATTGAGTTTATCAGCAACAAAGGTTTCTACACTATACCTGCCCCATTTTGAGAGACTCTCTATAAACAAAGGGAAGGTTACATCTGTAAAATGACTGACCAAGAGATAACAAGCTTGACCTGAAACTTTATGAAAGACTTCAATTTCTTTGTATTGATTCACGAAGGCTTCAAAATCTGTATAGCGATTTGAATCCATAAAAAACCGGATGTATTGCGTACTTGGATAGTTTACTACAATACTAAATCGCTGAATGATTCCTTCATCTTGCAATTTCAGGATCCGATTGCCTACAGCTTGTCCCGTCAGGTGGACCATTTCGCCGATTTCTTTATTCGATAATTTGCTGTTGTGTTTCAGGATAGCTAGGATTTGTTCATCGATGATGTCCATAAGGGTTCCTCCTTTCATAATGAAAGTAAATTGACTTTATCTTTTTCAAGAGACGCTTTGTTGTAGGGTCATATGTATTTATACTGGATTATAACAAATAAGAAAAGAAATGGTGATTCTATGAAAAAAGCTTTAGTAATTATTGATGTCCAAAATGACTATTTTAAAGAAGGAAGAATGGCCCTTCATTCCCCTGAACAGGCGCTTGCAAACATAAATAAACTAGAAGCGTCTTTTATCGAAAAGCAACTCCCGATCATCTATATCCAACACATCAACGATCAAGAAGCGGCTGATTTTTTTGAACGAGGGACCAAAGGCGTACGGCTGCATGAACAGTTAAAAACAACGCATTCTTCTATTATTATCGAAAAGCACTTTCCTAACTCGTTCATTGAAACAAATTTAAAAGAAACGTTAGACTCTTTAGGTGTCCAACAAGTTATCATCACTGGGATGATGACGCATATGTGCATCGATTCAACCACAAGAGCTAGTAAAGAACTCGGTTATCAGCCCATACTGATTTCTGATGCCACGGCAACGAAAGCATTAACATTTGAAGCACACGAAATTCCTGCGGAAGCTGTTCAACGAGCGTTTTTATCGGCCTTGGAAACCTTCTCTACGGTGATGAAAACCGATGACTATTTAAACGGATTGTAGAAAAATTGCGTATTTACCAACAAAGGCAACGTTCATTTGCATTGAGTGGTTCTTGATCACTCTTTGAAATTGGTGATCCTAACTCATTCCGCTTCAATGTTTCTAAAAAAATGAATGCCCAGTTGCGTACCCACCAATTCTACTGAGCTGATTCTTCAGAGGATGCATGCGAACCAATTACGCACCAACCCATACAAAAGCCAAAAACGTTCGAGGATTTTTCTCGAACGTTTTTTGGGCATCAAATTGGGCGAATCGGCGAAACTATGGTACAGTGCAACCAAACAAGGAGCGAAAGTCGCTCCTTCATGAGGCAAAGGGGCAATGGTGATGAAGCAAAAAACGATGGCGTGGCTGTCAGAAATCTATAATTTGATCTTGCATCCTGGCACAAGACAGTGGGAACGAGAACAACTGGTGCAAGCAAAAAATACACTGGAAACTCAGCTGGCGACCAAACAAAAAGCAGGCAAACACGAAAAAGAATCGTCAAATAGCCTTGAAGACCAACAGACCAAGCGGGTTTTGGAAAAACTAGAAGCGTCGTTGCGTCCTTTGGCACTGAGAAACAATCTGACCCCGAATGTCGCAGAGTTTTATCAAACAATCAGCCAGTCAGCACCGAAAAAGGCAAGGAATGAAGAAACAAGCAAAGTCCAACCAGTAGAAGTTTCCGTGGAGCCGAACGAAACAGGTGAAAAAGCACAAGAAGTGGCTATTTTTGCTGGCGGCTGCTTTTGGTGTATGGTAGAGCCTTTTGAAGACCAGCCGGGCATTCTTTCCGTCTTGTCGGGGTATACTGGGGGAACAGTCCCGAATCCGACGTATGATCAAGTACTAAGCGGAACAACAGGGCATGTCGAAGCGGTAGAGATCGTTTTTGATCCCAAAATCATCACCTATCAGGACTTGTTGCAGTTGTACTGGCAAGTGACAGACCCGACAGATGCTTTCGGACAATTTCAAGATCGCGGCAATTTTTATCGCCCAATCATTTTCTATACGACTGCTGAACAGGAAGTGCTTGCGCAAGAAGCCAAAAAGGAACTAGCCCAATCTGGTTATTATCAGCAACCCATCGTGACCGAGATCCGCAAGGCCACGCAGTTTTGGCCAGCGGAAAACTACCATCAAGCATTTTACAAGAAACAGCCAAAGCGCTACCAGCGGATCAAGCGAGCGCGCAAACAACTGATGCTTTTTTATCGGCTGAAACGCTGGACAAACCGAGGAAAAAAACGATCATAAACAGAGGATCACTAAAAAAAGCGGGGCTCCGAGAAAAGGGGAAAAGAATCAAATGAAGGCTCTTTTCTCCACAAGCCGCGCTTTTTTCTGCGCTTTTAGCCAATTGGATAAAAAACGTAGATTTATTTTAGAATAATGTCCAAAGAAAGCGTTAACAACAAGAATTATAATAGAGAAAGAAAAAGTGGCGAAAAAGGTCGAAAAAGCAGGTGTCTTTTGCTTGATTCCTTTCTTCGAGGAAAGAAGGTGGGAAACACCAGAGAAAAATCAGCGGAAAAATCAATCGGCAACACCCCATAGCAACACAACATTTATTATATGAAGGTTCATATAAGTTAGGAGAAATGTGATGAAAAAAAAGGGAACGTTCGTCTCACTGTTTATGGCTCTCATTCTTTTTATCTTTTCAGAAAGAACAGTGTTTGCGGCAGAAGCGATCAATGAGATCGTCGCACCAACAGGAGTTAAAGCATTTCTAGTACTGATTCCATTAGTGTTAGTGCTGGTTTTGCTCTTTAAAAAAGTAGATATGATCATTGCTGGCTTGATTGCTGGGATCTTGGCGATGATTATTGGCGGGATCAGTTTAGCTGAAGCCAATTCGCAACTGTTGGAAGCTATTCCGACGATGTTGAGTATTACGGTGCCAATCATCAATTCCGCTGTAGCGATGGCGGTCTTCAAAGCGGGCAGTTATACGGCGGCCTTAACCTTAGCCAAAAGAGGAACCAAAGGAAAAGTGGAATATGTGGCTGGTTTTATTGTCATCTTATTGGCAGCAGCGACTTATATGTCTGGAATCGGCGGCGGGAGTGCGATGGTGATCGCACCGTTAGCATTTGCGGCAGTTGGGGTGGTACCCGAATTGATCGCAGCGATGTCGTTAGCGGCAGCGGTCTCCTTTACGACTTCTCCTGCCTCTTTGGAATCTAGTATCGTGTCTGAACTAGGCGGTTTTAGTGTCGCTTCTTATGTCGATCAAATGCGCCCATTTTGGTTGTTATTCGTTGGTTTGGCGATTTTATTGGCATTCTTCGGGACCAAGCGTCGTCATCTGGGCTTCAAAGAATCAGCCAACCAAGAGTACGAAAACAAAAGCAATGGCGAGTTATTCAAAACGACACTGCCTGCGATCTTCTTGCTTTTTGCGGTCATCTTTGGACCGTTGATCAATGACCTGATCGGCTTTGTCCTCTTTACACCGCTATTTTATATGGTGGTCACGTTAGCGTTGATTTTTGTTTGTACCGACTTTTCCATGAATCAATCGGTGGAAGCGATGGTGGACGGATCCACGTATATTTTGACCCGCTTGTTCCAAGTGGGGATCTTTTTAGCCTTCATCAACGTGATCGCTGAAACTGGGACGTTTGCTGTAATTGCAGGTGCGGCACAAAATGCCCCCGCAGCGATCGTCGTTCCCGTGGCGATCTTGACGGGTGTCTTGATTGGGATTCCCGCAGGTGCCTATGTCGGCTCCGTTTTAACACTCGTGCTACCAGTTGCCGTTTCATTAGGCTTCCCAGTCTTAGCTCTTGGCTTTGTAACGATGGGGGTTGGCCTCGGCAGTCAAATGAGTTTTGTCAACATTACGATGCAAGCTTTATCTTCTGGTTTCCAAATTCCGATTCTGGATGTAGTCAAAGGAAACGTGAAGTGGTTGAGTTTAGCAGCCGTATTATTATTAGTCATCGGCTTAGTGTTTGGCTGATGGATAGGAGGAAAACATGGATTTATTGATCAAGCAAGCACGTCTTGAAGACGATGCAGAATTAGTAGACATTGCAATTTCAGAAGGAAAAATCACCGCAGTTGCACCCAACATTGAAGAATCAGCAGCAACAACGATTGAGGCGAAAGGCAAAGTGGTGATCCTTGGATTGATCGAAAGCCATATCCACTTAGACAAAGCCTTGATCGCCGATCGTGAGCCCAATAATTCAGGAACATTGCAAGAAGCGATCCAAGTTACGGCAAAGCTCAAACCGACCTTTACCGAAGAAGACATTTATGATCGGGCGAAACGCGCATTAGAAATGCTGATCCTGCACGGCACGACTGCTGTTCGCACCCATGCCGAATTTGATCCGGTGCAAGGCTTCACTGGTTTTGATACCATTATGCGCTTAAAAGAAGAATACCGCGACTTGATCGATATTCAGGTCGTTGCCTTTCCGCAAGAAGGGATTTTTAAGGCCCCAGGGACGGATAAGATGATGATCGAAGCGATGGAGAAAGGCGCCGATGTCGTTGGCGGGATTCCTTACAATGATGCGCCAGCCAATGAGCACATCGACTTGATCTTTGAGATCGCCAAACGATTTGATAAAGACATTGACTTGCATCAAGATTTTGCTGACGAAGCAGACGATACATCGATCGTCTATCTGTGTGAAAAAACCATCGCAGAAGGCTACCAAGGTCGGGTATCAGTAGGACATTTGACTGCGCTGCACGCCATGGAACCGGATCAGCTGGCAGAAGTCATCGATTTGATGGTCAAAGCCCAAATCAATGTGATGCCGTTGCCTGCGACCGACTTGCATTTAGGTGCCAGAAACGATGCTTACAATGTTCGTCGTGCCGTGACACCGATTCGCAAGTTACGTGATGCTGGTGTAAATATTTGCTTAGGCAGCAACAATATCCGAAACGCCTTTACGCCCTATGGCAATGGGGATTTGATCCAAATCGCTATGCTGGCTGTGCCAGTGGCACACTTAGGCGGCGCCGATGACTTGCCGACAGTCTTGCCAATGATTACGACCAATACCGCAAAAGCGTTAAATATCAAAGACTATGGAATCGCTGTTGGCAACCGCGCAGATTTGATTCTTTTAGATACCCAGAAAAAAGCCGATGTGCTGATCGATATTCCTGAACGTTTGATGGTCATCAAAAATGGCCGCATCACCGTGGAAGTCAAAAAAGAAGTGACGATCCACCGTTAACAACAGATCATGTTTTCTCAAGTAGTACGATTTATTCGTGCTACTTTTTTGTCGTAATATAGTCGAAATAAAAAAATCATTTTCTAGTCATTTGTTCTTTTTTCATCTATGATAGAAAGAAAACCGCTATCACGGAGAGTTCGTTTAAGAAAATCCTGTCAAAACTGTTTGACAACGCCATGATATCAATGGATTTGAGCAGAAACCACAGCAGGTCTGCGTTAAGGTAGGAGAAGGAGGCCAAGATGACGATTGGGGAAGCACTAAAGAACCATCGAGTCACACAGCAAATGAGCCAAGAAGAAGTAGCAACAAAAATTTTAGTGACCCGCACATCGATCTCAAATTGGGAAACCGGCAAGACGGTACCAGACAGTTTGAATTTATTGAAACTGAGTACCCTTTATGGGTGCAGTGTCGATGAGCTATTAAAAAAGGAGCGAGCAGGAATGAAAAAGAATTTTCGTACGATGACCTATGGTGCTGGATTGAAAGACGGAACGATGCGTTTGAAAATTGAGACTGATGCCAGCAAGTTTTTCCCACGAGGGGTTGAAGTCAAAGCATCCGTCGATTTAGAAACAGGAGAAGTGACCTTTTTTGTCGAGCAAGAGGATTTGAAAAAGCTGAAAGCAGCCACCGACGACAAATAATTTTTTTATACAGTTTTTTGCTAAATTTTGCTTGGACAAGAGAAAAAAAAGCGATGGATAAAAAAACACGATCCTAGCTGCGTCGTGTTTTTTTTTGTGGGATGAAAGAGGGATGAGGCAATCGATGGAAGCTGATTCTACTTTTTCTTTTCTGCTATTTTCAAGATTTGTAACGATTAAGGGTAAGCGAAAAGATGCAGAAGGCTATATACAATATATAGTGAATAGATCGATTTTTATCTAAATGAAGCACAATATGTAGTATTTACTTTTTTAAGAGATTGTGTAAAATAGCAGGTGTAGTGAAAAAGGAGCTGTTGTTTTTGAGAGTAACTGTATATTGCGGCACCCGTTTAGAAAATGCGGAAAAGTTGGCAAAGACCGCTCGTGCCATCGGCAATGCCTTAGCAAAAAATCACATCGAGTTGGTTTATTGCGGCCCTTTGGCTGGCTTGATGAGGGAGATCGTGAAAGGGGTCTTTGAAAAAGAAGGCGCAGTGACGGGGATCTATCCATCAGGTTCCTTTGCAGAAGATTTGCCGCCAATCATCACTGGATCAAGCACATACACCGAGTTCTATACGGATACGAGGGAGGAACAAACGCAACAATTGCTGGAAATGAGCGATGCCTACCTTGTATTACCTGGTGGATTTGGTACACTAGAGGAGTTGTCATCAGTATGCTCTTTTATGACTCTTGGGAAATTGCCAGTCAAGCCCATAGGTGTGTTAATGAACGAAGGCTTGAAGGATGGACTGAAGCCGCTGCTAACTATGTTTGAAGCTTCCAGCTTTGCTTGGGCTGAACTGTCGGAAACGCTCTTTGTCCTATCTGACGTTGAGACGTTGATCCAGCGATTGGCGGCGAAGGGTTCAAAAAAGGAGTGCTTGGCAGGATGAAGCATGTCTATTTAGCGGGACCGTTTTTTTCAAACGAACCAATCGCACGACTCAAGCAAGTAGAAAGCTGTTTAGCTGAAGACCCGCAGCCCTTGGCGGTCTATGCGCCGCGCTTGTATCAAGAAAGTTCATCTGAACCCTATACACCGAAATGGGCGAGAGAAGTTTTTGAAAAAGACATGCTGGAATTGACACGGGCCGACGTCGTCGTTGCCGTTTTGGATGACCATGAAGGGATCGCCGATCCGGGAACAGCCTTTGAAATCGGCGCAGCACACGTACGAAATAAACCAGTAATCGCTTTTCAGGAAAAAGCCGCGGCGGTCAATCTGATGTTGACGGAGTCGGTGCAAGCGTATTTGACTGATCTGGCGGCACGAACAGCGTATGATTTTGAAGCGATGGCGCACCGAGCCTTTGTCGGTGACTATATTTAATAAAGGATGATGAATGTGTTACTAATCGCAGGAACGATCGGGGCAGGAAAAAGCAGTTTGACTGATTTTTTATCGAAGGAAATGGCGTCGAAGCCTTTCTATGAAAACGTGGAGGACAACGATGTTCTGCCATTGTTTTATTCCAATCCAGAACGATACGCCTTTTTATTGCAGATTTTTTTCTTAAACAAAAGCTTTTTAGGGATGCGGGAAGCTTTGTCCAATGATGACAATGTCATTGACCGCTCCATCTATGAGGATAGCTTGATGTTTCATCTAAATGCGGATCTAGGTCGCATCGCACCGATGGAAGTCGAACAATACGATAACCTGTTGAACACGATGCTGCGGGAATTGGAAGAATCAGCGCCGTTGAAGCATCCAGATCTAATGGTTCATATCAAGGTTTCATTGGATACAATGATTGAACGGATCAACAAACGTGGTCGTTCCTATGAACAAATTGCCAACGATCCGACATTGTACGACTATTACAAAGAATTAAATCAGCGGTACGATGAATGGTATGAAAACTTTGACGTTTGTCCGAAAATGCAAATTGATGGGGATCAATTGGACTTTGTTGCCAATGAAGACAACCTCATGGTGATCCTCGAGATGATCCAAGAAAAACTGGCGGAAGTCCGTCAGACCCATGGCAAAGGCCACTATTGTACGGACAAAGCCATCGCAAAAGGTGATTTTTCTAAGAAAAACGCAGCATCTGTGACAAGCTGACCCAGCAGTTGAGGACAGCTTAGGGAAAAAACAAGTGTCTTATCGACAATGGGAGGGAGCAAGGCGATGAATGTTGAACGATTTATTGAAGCGAGGAAACAGGCGGGCTTCTCGCAGCAAGAACTTTCGGAAGGAATCTGTACGCAAGCCACTTTGAGTAAATTTGAAAACAACGGTCAGGTACCGTCCCTCAAAATTTTGATCAAATTGTGTAATCGGATCGGCTTGCCATTGGTCGACTTGTTTTCTTCCATGAATGTCGCAACGACCAAAATCAAAGAAGAATTGGCAAAAGCCGAATTCTACTTGATCACGAGCGAGTATGAACAGTTGGCTGCATTGCTAAGTCAAATCGAAGTGAAGCTGATCGATGAACCAGCATTAAAAGCGCAATATGATTATTTAAAAGGCTTTGAAATGATTTTTAATGAAGCTGCGATTACCGATGTCTTGTTTCAATTCGATCAGTTATTGATGAATGAAACGGCGGAGGAATTGTTTGATCTCTTAGCGTATACTGGGATCGGTTTGGTGTATGCCAGAGAAGAAGAATGGGCAAAGGCTGAGTTTTATGTGACGAAGGTCTTTGAGAAAATTTATACCTATCCGATCAAAACGATCGAAGACACGTGGCGGGTGTTGAACATCGTCTTTCATTGCGGCGTCTTTTATGCGAAAGTCGATGATTTGGAAACTAGTGATACCTTGTTGAATTATGTGTTGGCGATTTGTTCCGACAATCATTTGACCTACTACTTGGCTCGCGCGGCAGCCCAACTGACCGAAAATGCCATTCGTGAACAACAGCCGAAAGAAACAATTTTGGAAATGTTACACGATGCACGAGCGTATGCCAAAATCAATAAAAATGTAAAATTATTGGCGCATTTAAAAGCGGTCGAAGAAACGATTGATTAAAAATATATTTTCGACAAAAAAGTTTTGTTGCGCAAATGCTTGATAAATAGCAGTCCTTTCGACGAAGGGACTGCTTTTTTGAATTTTCTTTATATAAAAAAATATATAATCGTGTTGACAAAAAAATATATCGGGAGTATTCTTTAATTGTGAAAAAACTAACATAATTTGAGGTATATCGTTTTTAGGAGAAGGGATTTTATGAAGACAGCAGTGAGAGAAGCCGCTCGCGCGATTCAGCGGATGGGCACGTCCATTGAGTTAAAAGTTGCTCATACAAAACCAGAAAGTGTACTGGACGAGCTGGAGACCCAACTGAAAGTATACGACCATCGCTTTAGTGCCAATGATCCGCGATCGGAATTGAATCAGCTGAATCAGTTAGCAGGACAAAAGGGGCTTGTGCTTGATCCAGAATTGTACCAGCTGATCGAAATCGGCAAACATCATAGCTGTGCTCCCCACAGTCAGCTGAATATTGCCATCGGTCCACTGGTCCAAGCATGGCGCATCGGGTTTGAAGATGCCCGCATCGTATCAAAGACGCAGGTCAAAGAATTGCTTGCGCTAACAGACCCGCAACAGATCCAATTGGCAGCAGGCAAGGTTTTTTTGAAAAAAGCTGGAATGAGGATCGACCTCGGAGCATTAGCAAAAGGCTACATCGCTGATAAGTTACGCACCCATTGCCAAGCCCGTGGAGCAGCGTATGGATTGATCAACTTAGGCGGAAATATTGTCTGTTTCGGCGCTGCACCAAATCATTCGGACGGGCATTGGCGGATCGGGATCCGAGATCCCAAAGGCGGTCGGGCAGACACCTTGGGCATTCTGCCAATCAAGGACCAAACCGTCGTCACTTCGGGGATCTATGAGCGGGTCTTGACCACCGCTGAAGGAACGTATCATCATTTGATTGATCCTCAGAGTGGCTTTCCCATCGAATGTGGGTATTTGAGCATCACGATCGTTGCAGCGACATCGTTACTGGGGGAAATCTGGACTTCGCGCTTGTTTGGCAAGCCCATTCCAGTTGTTTTGCAAGAGATTCAGCAGCAGCCAGAAATCGAAGGAATCATCGTAACCAAAGAAAATGAAGTCATTGCCTCTAAAGGCATTCAGGCAAGACTTTTAAGATAGCCCAACCAGAAAGGAAGAGACAGGATGAAATTTATCGGATTCGTAGGAACCAATGCCACTCGTTCCACCAATCGCACGTTGTTGCAATTTATGAAAAAAATGTTTGCCAATGAGGCAGAGATCGAACTAGTCGAGATCAAAGATCTTCCAATGTTCAACAAACCAGAATCAAAGGAGTTGCCCGTACAAGTAACCCAGCTTGCCGAAAAAATCGCGGCAGCAGACGGTGTGATCATCAGTACACCAGAATACGATCATGCCGTACCCGCAGCGTTGATCAATGCCCTGAACTGGTTGTCCTATGGAATTTTCCCTTTTGTTGACAAGCCAGTGATGATCACTGGTGCTTCTTATGGGACGTTAGGTTCTTCTCGTGCCCAAGCCCATCTAAGACAGATTCTGGATTCTCCAGAGTTAAAAGCACGGATCATGCCTAGCTCTGAATTTCTCTTAGGTCATTCGCTGCAAGCGTTTGACGAGCAAGGCAACTTGATCGATGAAGAGCAGACCCAAAAACTGCAAGGACTGTTCAACGATTTTCTTTTATTTGTAAAAATTACCAGCCAGTTGCAGCACGCCCATGCCGCCAATCAAAAAGAAGCTGCTGAATTTTCATGGGAAACCATCTAACCGCAAAAGATAGGAGCGTAAAGACAATGAAATTGATCGGAATCGTCGGATCAGCCGCTGAAGTCTCCACCAATCGTCAGCTGCTGAACTTTATCAAAAAGCAATACAAAAAGGAATTCACGTTAGAACTTGTAGAGATCAAAGACTTTCCTCTCTTTAATCAAGAGGAAGATCAAACCCAAAGCCCAGCCATCCAGCGTTTGAATCGGCAATTATTGATGGCAGACGGTGTGATCATTGCTACACCAGAGCACAACCATACCGTGACGGCAGGACTGAAAAGCTTGCTAGAATGGCTTTCATTCAAGATCCATTCTCTGGAAAACAAACCAGTAATGATCGTGGGTGCCTCTTACTATGATCAAGGAACTTCAAGGGCCCAGCTACATCTGCGCCAAATTTTGGACGCACCGGGAGTCAATGCTTTAGTGATGCCAGGGAATGAGTTTTTGTTGGGCAAAGCCAAAGAAGCTTTCGATGAAGCGGGTGATTTGATCGATGCCCGAACGGTTGCTTTTTTAGATGCGACGATCAACAGCTTCTTGCAATTTATCAAAGTCGTTTCTGCCTTAGCGGGTCCCAAACAATTGCCGCCCGAAGACCTCTACGCCACAGGGAAAATCGCAACCACCGTGGAAGGAGTGGATATGTATGATGATCAATGGCTGGAAAAAGCCGCTGAAGCAGTCGGTGCCGTTTCTGGCAATACCTACGTCAAACTAAATCGCGGCTTGCTGACAGTCGATCAGATTAATTACTTCTTAGATTCGATGCCGATGGAATTGACGTTTGCCGATAGCAACAACCAATTCTTGTATTACAATCTGCGGGAAGAAGCCCAAAATATGCTGGCAGCACGTGTGCCAGGACAAGTCGGCAATCCATTAGCAAAATGCCATCCTGAAAAATCCTTCAAAAATGTTGAGTGGGTGATCCAACAGCTGCGCAGTGGGGCAACCGACGCGGTTCGGGTCCATGTGCCGAAACAGGTGCCAGAAAAATACATCGTCCACAATTATCAAGCGATGCACGATGAAAACGGCGAATATGCGGGGATCAACGAATACATCCTTGATTTCAAGCCAATCATCGAATGGTATTTGCAACAAACCGGTCAAAAACTTGTCGGCAATGAAGACGCCATTTCCAGTGCTTCTGTGCGCCAAGAACCGACCGATGCGGTCACTAGTGCCAGCACTCATGACGCACCTGCAGCAGATGCGGTCACCAGTGCTTCAGTGAAATAAGGGTTGTCTAAAGGGAGAAAAGG
This sequence comes from Enterococcus sp. DIV1279b, assembly GCF_050531515.1. Taxonomy (NCBI): domain Bacteria; kingdom Bacillati; phylum Bacillota; class Bacilli; order Lactobacillales; family Enterococcaceae; genus Enterococcus; species Enterococcus sp. DIV1279b. The sequence continues at coordinate 1,029,158 of NZ_CP172891.1, forward strand.
AATCGCTAGAAGCATTCGCTTGCAATCAGTTGCCAAGCGAATGCTTCTCTTTTTGCTGCTTTTTCATGAATGAACGGTTTTCTATGAGCGATTGAATTGATCAAGGACATCGTTGCGAGGATTTCACAAAGTTTCTGAAAAAAATTTGCATATTCATCTTTTGCTTCGTATACTAGTTTAGGACGTTGCTTATAAAACGGCTGTATCATCGTACATATTTTTTGATAGGAGGAATTGCATGAAAGACAAACGAAAAGTCTTGCGTCCATTAGGATCAGGGTTTGCGATGGCGGTTCCTTTGTTTATAGGGATCCTCGTTCAGGACCCTTTGATAAGTTCTGTGGGGGCGATGGGGGCTTTTTCCTACTTGGCTTTTCAACATCGGACCCTTTTTTATAATCTGCGCGCCATTTTGACCCACGGCGCTGCGCTGCTGCTGGCATTTATTTTAGGCGCTGGGACAGCACTGATTCCTTGGAGCGCACCTTTTATCATCGGTGCGTTATCGTTTTCTGCGTTTTTGTTGTCAAAAGTGATGCGGATCCCCAAGCCCGATTATTTCTTCGTGTTGATGCTTTATGCCACCGGCTTTAATTTTCACGCAGCGCACCTTGGAGAGATCTTGCACCACAGTTCCTATTTGCTTTATGGCATCGCAGGCTCGCTGCTTGCTGGACTGGTGATTTCTTTGGCTGAACAGCTGCCGTTGAAAGAAGAAAAAACGGCCTTTCAACAACTGAGCTTGCACGAGAAATATTCGCTAGCATTATCTCAGCAACCAGAAATGGTCATCAAGGCGCTGCACTTTTCTTTGATATTGTTCATTGCGACCTACATTGCCTATCTGTTGCGGGACAGCAACGGCTATTGGATCTTGATTTCTGCTGCTGCCGTCTTGGCAGGAGAACATATGGAAAAAATCAAAAATCGCACGATTGGTAGGGTACTGGGAGGAATCGTGGGGCTGCTGCTGGGTTTCTTATTGATGTCCTTGCATATGCCCCTTGAAGCGATCGCAGTGGTATTGATCATTCTAAACATATTGACGGAGTTTTTTATGCCAGTCAATTATACCGTTGCTAATTTTTTTACCAATCCGCAAGTCCTGCTGTTAATGACCATCGGTACTAGTTTTACGCCGCTGAAATTGATCCCATTGCGTTTTTCAGGGGCATTGATCGGCAGTGTGCTGGCAATGCTGTTGATCTTTCTAATGGATTGGGCAGTAAAGCAAATGGAGCAAGCGCTGGGAAGTAAGCCAGAAGACACGACGGATCAAACACAATAGAATGCACCATCATCGATAAGCAAGAGCTGTAGCTCTTGCTTTTTTTTGCCTTTGATCCTCTATCTAAACGTTATCTCCATCGGATAGGAAAAATAAGGGAAATATGAAATAATCGAGCAAAGGTTCCTATTTTGAAATAGAAGCGTTTACATTTTTGCAAACTAAAGTGGCAGAAACATCTACTTTTTTTGTTGTAAGCGAAATCATATACTCAAATCAGAGAAGGAGAGAAAGTTGTGAAAAAACGAATCGTAGATGTTTTGCATCGCCTGTTGGTGACTGATTATCCACTATCCATTGAGCAACTGGCAGAAGAGACCGCAGCCAGTGGGCGGACGATCCGCAATGATTTGAATGAGATCAACACGTTTCTTGCTGACTTACACATCGGACCGATCCAAACCCTTCGAGGAAAGGGCATCCTTTTGAAACTGACCTCGAAACAGCAAGCCATCGTTTGGCAGGCATTACACGCACAACAGTCGGAATATATGACCCGTGAAGAGCGTCGTTTTGATCTGCTGCTGCATCTGACCTTTTCAAAAGAGATCCTGGTGTTGAATAAAAAAGAAGAAGCGTACCAGATATCAAAAAGCAGCATGGATGAAGACATGCGCCGTTTGCGGGCGGACATCAATAAATATGGCATTGAGATCATCAGCCTAGGAAAAAAAGGACTGCGGTTGAATGGATCGGAACGAGCGATTCGGACGATGATTTTTGACATCATCAATCAGCGGATCGGTAGGTTGCCACTTGATAAACAGACCCCAGATTTAGTCTTTACGAAATTGCTTTATCGCTATTTGCCGCAAAAAGAAATCAAACAGATCCAACTAGTGATGCAAGCAGTGTTGCCGCCAAATCAAAATGAGTTGTATAGCAGCCAAATTTTATTGTTTACCGCCATTTGGCTGATGCGTATCAGAATGAAGGAATTTATCACTCGCATGAACTGGTCTACTTCCAGCAATCAGCTCCAAGGGTCAGCCTATATCCAGGCGATCGCTGAAACCTTTTCGATTGAGCCACCAGAAATCGAAGTCAACTATCTTTCTTTCATCATCGAATCACTGAATTTTAAAGATTTGTCCAATTCCATCGAATGGGCGCATGCGCAACTCTTGTCGCTGCAGCTGATCCAATTTGTGGAATGCCAAACCAAGATCCCTTTTAGTAAAAAGGAAGAAGAGTTGTTAGAGGGATTGTATAAACATATGGCAGCGCTGATCGTTCGAGCCAAGAGCGGTATTCAAGTACCCAATCCGATCAAAGAGACCGTTCGCAAAAATTATGGACAAATCTACCAAGCCGTCAAGGGGTTCGCTCCTACGATCGAAGAGATCGTCGGTCAACCACTATCGGAAGATGAACTGACATTTCTCGTGATCCATTTTTCTACAGCCCTAAGTTCATTGAACCACGAGATTATTACGATCTATAAGGCGGTCGTCGTCTGTAACCATGGAATGGCAACCGGCAATCTGCTGGCAGCCAGCCTCAAGGAGAAGTTTCCAAAAGTAGAAGTTGCGGCAGTCTTGAATTCACAAGAAGTCAATTTGATCACGAAATTCGATGTGGATCTGGTTTTTTCAACCTATGAGATCGATTATCGAGAAAAGCCGGTATTACTGATCCCACCGATCATCAATGAAGAAAATCACCAAGTGATCCGCCGTTTCTTAAAAAACAATGAACAATTCAAGCGGATCGCCTTTGACCAAAAAAATGCCACGCTGTTCTTCAATCAATTGCTTACAGTCATTGAAGAAAGCGGTGGGACGGTCGATGCTGCCGCCTATCGCAAATTGACACACTTGTTTGAACAAAATCAATTAGCCATTAATGCAAGGGAGATTCAGCCAATGTTAAAAGATGTTTTATCCGCTAGTCATATTCAATTAAATGTTCCTGTTCAAAATTGGGAAGAAGCCATTGAACGCTCGGCGCAGCCACTATTAAAAGAACAGATCATCGAAAAACACTATATCGAGGCAATGGTTGCTGCGGTGAAGGAATACGGTCCTTATATCGTCATTGGTAAACATTTGGCGCTGGCGCATGCCCGACCAGAAGATGGCGCCCAGCAGTTGGGTGTGAGTGTCCTCACCTTGGCGCCGCCAGTCGCATTTGGGAACCCAGAAATGGACCCTGTCAAAATCATTTTTTGCTTGGCTGCGGTGGACTCTTACTCTCATCTTGCCATCATGAAGGAATTGATCGAATTGATCAATGATGAAAAAAAAGTCACGCAGTTGCTGGCTTGTTCCACGATTGAAGCTTTTCAATCATTGCTATTTTCATAAAAAACAAGAAAAGGGGAAAAAATCATGAACAAATTATCGATCTTATTCGTATGCGGTGCAGGTCTTGGCAGCAGCTTTGCGGCTCAGATGTCAACAGAAGATGTCTTAACGAAATTAGGAGTGGAGGCGAAATTGGATCATGTCGATATCTCATCAGCGGTATCAATGAAACCAGACATCATCATTACGGCAGAGAATTTCCGAACGCAATTTGAAAAGTTTGCCTTGGACCCGACAACCGCAATCATTTATTTACGCAACATCGTTTCAAAACCAGAAATCGAAGAAAAAATCACCCCGGTATTAACGGAAAAAGGCGCACTGTAAGGAAGAGGCATGACGAAGGGAGTTTGAAAAAATGGGCATCATCAATTTTATCATTGATAATATTTTAACGCAGGCATCGATCACGATCGCTTTGATCGCGATGTTAGGGCTGCTGCTTCAGAAAAAGTCAGCAGGTCAAGTCATTTCAGGAAGTTTGAAGACGCTATTGGGCTTCCAGGTTTTAAGCGCTGGTTCTAGCATCATCGTCGGTAGTTTGACCTATTTCGGCGAGATTTTCACAGAAGGATTCGACATGCAAGGCATAATTCCTTCCATCGAAGCCATCAACGGGCAAGCGATGAATGAGTTGGGCTTGGGTCGGGACATAGCGCTGACATTTTTAGCTATCTTTGTTTTTAATATTTTATTGGCACGCTTTACAAAATGGAAATATATTTTCTTAACGGGTCAAGCCATTTTATGGATGGCGACCATGACGACGGTCTTTGGCTATTTCGCTGGTTTACGCGGCGTTGTCTTGATTCTTGTCGGTGGGGTGATTGGGGCGATCTTTGCCGTAGCGATGCCAGCGATGGCTCAGCCCATCATCCGCAAAGTCACTGGGTCAGACGACATTGCTCTCGGACATTTCTGTACGATCGGCTACCTCTTTGAAGCAGGCGTTGCCTATCTGTTTGGAGAAAGAGGCGAGAAGAAAAAATCGATCGAAGACATCAAACTGCCACGTTCTTTTGAATTTTTACAAGATACCTATCTTTCTGTCATGGTCGTGATGGTTCCACTGTATATCGTGACGGTCTTGTTTGCTGGAGAAACCTTTGCTTCTACGCTCTCTGGTGATCAAAATTACATCATGCATGCCTTCTTACAAGCCATTCAATTCGTGGTTGGGGTCTATGTTTTGTTAGCAGGCGTTCGGTTGCTCTTAGGCGAGATCGTCCCTGCGTTTCGTGGGATCGCCATGAAATTGGTGCCTGATGCAAAACCAGCACTCGATTGCCCAGTGTTCTTCCCATATAGCCCCAATGCAGTTATTTTAGGCTTCATTACTACAACGATTGGGACAGTCATCGCCATGTTCGTTTTACCAGTCTTTGGCTTGGCGATGATCTTGCCGGGGATGCTGACGAACTTCTTTGCAGGCGGTACCGCTGGGATCTTCGGCAATGCGGTCGGTGGACGTCGAGGGGCGATCATCGGAGGGATCTTTCACGGCTTCTTCATTACGTTACTGCCAGCCCTACTTGTAACGATCTTCAATCAAATGGGCTTTGTTAACGCTACGGCAACTGATGTGGATACCGTCACGGCAGCCTTGCTATATGCTTGGATCATCAGTCCCTTATTGAAAAACTTTTAATCGCTAGGAGGAAGACGCATGTTCTCTTTTTTCAAAAAAGAAAAAAAGCCCACAGAAACACCAGCGGTTCCTTTGATCGCTGAAGAAAGCCAAGAGGCAGAAGCGCTTATTGCAAATCTAGAAAGTCAGTTGCAAGCAGAAACCGACATCGACGAACAAGCAAAATTGTATGAAGCGTTAGGCTTAGCGCAGGCAAAACTTTCCCGCACAGAAGAAGCGATCGACGCATTGGAAAAAAGCTTGCAGGCGAAAAAATCGATCGGGGACGGCTACAAAAAACTGATGTCCCTTTACAATGCTCAGCGTGCCGCCGCCGCACGAAACGGCGACGATGCAAAGATCGACTATTACATGGACAAAATGGAAGAAATGCGGCAAATCGCCAAACAACTTACGATCAGCGGCAATTAAACTAGACGAGGTGGAATCAAGGATGTATACAACATTAAAAGAAGTAACGAAAACAGCAGAAGCATTGAATTTTACAGTGGGGGCTTTTAATACCCATAATTTAGAAATGCTGCCAAGTATGCTGCGGGCAGCCAAAGAGATGGGGGCACCCATCATCATTCAAACAAGTATCGATACAGCGAAATACATTGGCTATGATGTCTTGGTCAATGTCGTCAAAACGATTGCCGATCACGAGCTAGTGGACGCTGTCTTGCATTTGGACCATGCCAGAGATTTCGATGAGATCAAAGCAGCGATTGATAGCGGCTATAGCTCGGTGATGTATGATGGCTCGCATTTGCCCTTCAAAGAAAACATTTTGAAAACGCGCGCAGTCGTAGAATACGCCCATGCCCATGGGGTGTCCGTCGAAGGAGAACTAGGAACGATCGGCGGCACAGAAGAAGGCATTCATGTGGAAGAAGACGATAAAGTCTTCACACGCCCAGAAAATGCGGTAGAATTTGTCGCTGCTACTGGCGTCGATGCGCTAGCCATCGCTATCGGAACCAATCACGGCCAATTCCGTTCCAAAACCGAAGTGAATGTTGAGTTATTGAAGGAGATCCATGCAGTCGTCGACGTGCCGCTAGTCATTCATGGAGGAACTGGCGTCAAAGAAGAAGATTATCCCGAATTGATCAATAACGGCATTCGTAAGTTTAATGTAGGTACTGAATTGTTGGTGAACTGGACGAAGATTGCGAAAGAAAATTTTGGGGCAACGGAAGTCAACAAATCTTTGCGCCACAACGTGATCCCATCCAATGAAGCCATCAAAGAAATCGTCAAGCATAAGATCGGCCTTTTCATGAATACGAAAGCGCCGACTGCGATCGGCAAATAGATGGTACGCAAAAAGATGCTTGTTTTATTGGCAGGCAGCCCTGGAACTGGAAAAAGTTATTTACTGGATCTGTTGAAGACACGTTTTCCTGATCTTTTCGCTCTTACGCCAGATGAAATCAAAGAGTGCTATGCCGAATCCCTCGGCTTTGATTCATTGGCAGAAAAAGCCCAGATCGAAAAGCAGTATGTTTGGCCTTTTTACTATCAGGCATTGGGCTTGTACATGTCTTTAGGAAAACGCTTGGTGGTCTCGGAATACCCTTTTAGTGAAAAACAGAAGCCATTGCTAACTTTTCTCGCCCAAAGCTATGGTTATGAGTGCTTGACCATTCGCTTGACTGCTTCTTTTGAAACCTTATGGGAAAGACGCTTCTTACGTGATCGAGCGGATGACCGTCATTTAAGTTTCATCATGGAACGGTACCATTACGGGGATGTACTGGAAGATAGACAAGCTGCAACCAACCATATAACCAAAGAAGCGTTTCGGCAAATCATCACTGATCGCCGTTACGATGACTTTCAGTTAGGAGCGCTTATCGAAGTCAATGTGGAAGATTACGAGCAAGTGGATTATCGCCCGTTGATCGAGAGAATCGCTGAACAACTCAATGACTTAAATTGAAGAAAAACAGGCGCTACACCTGAAAAGGGCAGCGCCTGTTTTTTTAGTCTAAGCCCAAAAATTTCGAAGTTCCTTGGTTTTGGACTTGGAGGATTTCGGCTAATACTTTGGCATCAAATTGCCCCTCTTTATTGGCAGAATAGACATTGACCTTGAGCTGGTAGTCGGGCAAAGCATAGTTTTCAAGACTTGCTTCAAGCTGCGCGACCGCTTGTTTCGAGAGTGGTTCACCGACGAGTTTTAATTCAAGGGATTGTTTCTGCTCATTAAGTGTTTGCTCCAGCAAATAATGTTCCCCCAGTTTGGCTTCTACAAAACGCTTGGCATGGTATTCCACGATGGTCGTTTGGATCGTCGTATAAACGAAGAAACTCCCAATGATCGTGATCGGTAAGGCAACCACGGCAAACTTCCACCATTTTTGGTGACGGAAATCCCCATACTGCAACAGCCAGATGGTAATGAACAAGGAAAAACAAATCAAAAAGGAATTGGTGAAAAAGAGTTGAGCAGATTCCCATGAAATCGAATAGTCTTTGATCGACAGCCCATAACCCGTTACACAAAGCGGCAAAATCAGGGACGTCCCGATGGAGACGCCGATAATAACATCGTTGTCGCGGCCCCTGACTTTGGCAAAAGCCAGTGCGGAACCACCGATCAATGCGACGCAAATATCCCAAATCGTCGCAGACGTTTGGGTGATGATCTCAGGTGTTGTGTCTTTGACAGGCGTGAGTAAGAAAAAGGCGAATGAGATGATAAGTACGATGATGACTTGGATGCTAAAGACCAGCAGCCCTTTTTTGACTAAGCGCAAGTGGGAAAGACCTAAACCAAAGCCGATCCCGTTGATCCCATTTAAAAGTGGCGAAATCAACATCGCCCCGATAATCGTTGTCGTAGAGTTGTAGTTCAAACCAATCGAAGCAATCAGCGTTGCACAAACTAAAAGTGCATAGACGAGCATCGTTTGGTCCATATCTTTTTGAATTTTTCCAATCAATTGTTCTTTGGAAACTAAATCAGGCGTTAAGTTCACATTCATCATCCTTTCTGAGAAAAATCGTTCGGCTCTTTTCATTGTCCCTTAAATCGGCTGATTTTACAAAAATCTGCGTTTATCAGGCGATGGCAGCAACGAGAATTCAATGATTGGGTTGCCAATCTTTTGCAAAACCGCCGATTTCCTCTAGAATAAGAAGCATATCAGATAAATGGAAAAGGTGGGGAATGGATGAAAGATTATTTTGCGCAATACAAACGCCTGTTATCGATCGCTGAAGCAGGTTTGTACTATGGCAAAGATGTCTACGATAAGGAACGTTACCAAGAGATCAAAGAGTTGGCATTGCATTTGATGAGTACCGTCGTGGATCAAGACGCAGCTGCGTTGACTCTTTTAACAGAAAAAAATGAGGGCTATCCTACGCCCAAAGTCGATGTACGAGCATTGATCCAAAAAGACGAAAAAATCTTGCTGGTGGAAGACAGCCTGACGAAAGAATGGTCACTGCCAGGAGGCTATGCAGAAATTGGCTTGACGCCACGGGAAAACATCAAAAAAGAAGTGCTGGAAGAAACTGGCTTACTCGTTGAGGTCAAGGAGCTGCGAGCAATTTTTGATACGAATCTAAGACCAGACATTCCGCAAGTGTTTCAATACTATAAGCTGGTCTTTGTCTGTGATGTTTTGGCAGGGGACTTCATCAAAAACAGTGAAACCTCCAACAGCGATTACTTTTCGTTGAAGGAGCTGCCGAAGCTTTCCATCAAGCGCACCACCAAGGAACAACTGGAGCAATTGGTGAATGAGAAGTCGTTACACGTTGATTAAAAACAGCTAAGGGTAAGATGTTGGAAAAAGCGTTTTATTGGTTTTTTTAACTGGATAATATTTACTTGCAGATAAAGTTGGTTTATGATTGATTTCGTCGTTTTCATTATAAAAAATCAAGCAATGGCGATACCTTTGCTTGATTGCTGGAGGAGTAAAAATGAAGAATCAAATCAATTCCTTTTTTGGGCTGGATGCCTTACAAACAACGGTTAAACGAGAAATCTTAGCTGGTTTTACCACCTTTATCTCGATGGCCTATATTTTATTCGTCAATCCAACGGTCCTTGGGGCATCTGGGATGGACGAAGGTGCCGTCTTTACGGCAACGGCGTTAGCCAGCGCATTGGGCTGTATCTTGATGGGAGTTTTAGCAAAATACCCGATCGCTACGGCACCCGCATTAGGGATCAACGCCTTCTTTTCTTATTCAGTCTGTATTGGAATGGGGGTTCCATGGCAAACAGCATTAGCGGGTGTGTTTGTGGCATCACTGATTTTCATCGTGATCACGATCTTCAAATTACGGGAGCTGATCATTGATGCGATTCCTGCTGATTTAAAATATGCCATCTCTGGTGGGATCGGTCTGTTCATCGCCTTTTTGGGATTGAGCGAAGGTGGGATCATCGTTTCCGATGATTCGACCCTTGTGGCACTAGGGTCATTGAGTGTCGGTACGACGTGGCTGACGATTTTTGGTTTAGTGATCACTGCCGTCTTGATGGTTCGCAGAGTTCCTGGTGGAATTTTTATCGGGATGGCCGCAACAACTGTTTTAGGTCTTTTGACTGGCTTGATCCAAGCACCATCCAGTATCGTTTCTGCTGCACCGAGTATTTCTTCCACATTCTTAGTGGCGCTAAACCATGTAGGAGACATCAACTCCCTGCAAATGTGGGTCGTAGTACTGACTTTCTTACTCGTCACTTTCTTTGATACGGCAGGCACCTTGGTGGGACTTGCCAATCAAGCGGGCTTTATGAAAGACAACAAAATGCCGCGGGTCGGCAAAGCACTTGCTTCTGACTCCACCGCCATGCTCGCTGGTTCTTTATTAGGGACCTCACCAGTAGGCGCATATGTCGAATCCTCCGCTGGGATCGCCGTGGGCGGTCGCTCTGGCTTGACTGCCGTGACGACTGGAATTTTCTTCTTGTTCGGCTTGTTCTTTTCACCATTGCTATCCGTTGTTACTTCCCAAGTGACGGCACCAGCACTGATCGTCGTAGGCGTGCTGATGGCACAATCGCTACGAGAAATCAAATGGCACGAAATGGAAATCGCAATCCCAGCCTTCTTGATTCTACTAGGCATGCCGTTGACCTATAGCATCTCCGATGGGATCGCCTTGGGTTTCATCTTTTACCCAATCACCATGTTAGCAGCCAAACGCGGCAAAGAAGTCTCACCAATCATGTACGGCTTGTTCTTTGTCTTTCTTGGGTTTATGTGGATTTTGAATGTGTGAGAGAGACGTTTTAATGTAAACTTAGGATAGGATTTCAACTAATAAAAAACCAGTTAAGCGTGGCTTAGCTGGTTTTTATTATATGTCGCTTGCTATAAAAATGTTCAGAATTGAATAACGGTTAAATATCTAAGCCAGGACGTCTTTTTTTGAATTTCCTTTCCAGCCGAAGGGGCAAAGTCGATCCAAGCGATAGTCGCTTTTTGGAAATGTATGTTTGAACATTAGTTACTAAAAAATCATTCTCCCTTCAGATGAAAGGTCTTCCCACGCATCTTTTTCATAAAACTCTGATTCCACTCCACCATTAAAAGGATCTTCAATTTTAGGAACAAGAATGATCGTCCCATCCTCTGGGTAGACAACAATATATTCTTGGTTTTCAGGCGGATTTTTTCCGTTATCAGAAGGAAGCGTAACGACGATGGAATTGCCTTGTAGGCTTGATTTAGTAATAAGCATAGTATCACCTCTTAGAGATAGTAACCCTTGCAATACTATGGAAGGAGAAGACAACAGTGAGATTTAATGTATTTTGAACACATCAAAAGTTCAAAACGCACTTTACATAAGATAGATAAGAAACCGCAATGAAATATTGTTTGAAAAGATGGATGAACATCTCAGAAAAATAGATGTTAGATTTTAGCAGAATTACGAAGTTTTTTAGATGGATCATTTATGGCATACCAAGGACCAGGGGATTAAAGCAACGAAAAAGTGAAGCTTCATTCCAAAACCGCCCAACCCAACAATTTTCACGCAAAACCTGCGCTTTTCTTTCAGTTATTGTTATAATAAAAGAAAACGCAAAGGTGGGAAATCATGACAACGATCAAGGACATTGCTGAAAAGGCGGGAGTAGCGAAAAGTACGGTTTCCCGCTATCTGAACAATGGTTATATCAGTGAAGAAAAGCGCAAAAAAATTGATCAGATCATTGCTGAAACTGGCTATCGCCCCAATACATTTGCTCGTTCGCTGAAAGCCCAAGACACGAAATTGCTGGGCGTGATCATTCCTCGACTGAATTCACCATCGACAAATGATGTGTTGAAAGGGATCGATACGACGGCACGGGAAAACGGCTATCAAATGCTGATCACCAACTCTGATCAAAGCGATGAACGGGAATTAGAAAATATCGAAATGCTAGTCAAACAAAAAGTAGCAGGGATGATCCTGTTTGCGCGCAAAATCACGCCGCAGCTACAAGCGGTGCTGGCAGAGGTTCCTATGCCTGTTTTATTGTTAGGCCAACAGTTAGCTGGCATTCATTCCATCGTCCATGAAGATTATCAAGCTGGCAAAACCATGGCAGAATATGCAGTCAGCGCTGGCCACCGACGTTATTTATTTGTTGGTGTCAGCGAAAATGATTATGCGGTAGGTGTCTTGCGGAAAAAAGGATTTCTTGATGTCTTGGCACAAACGCCCAACGTCAAAGTCGACTTTATCGAAACGTCCTTTTCAAGAAGAGAAACGTACCAAAAAGCCCTTATGTTCTTGAAAGATCAATCGGCAACGTACATCGCCTGTGCTACCGACAATATTGCTGTTGCTGTATTGAAAGCCGCCCATGAACTAGGGTATCAAGTGCCGCAAGACTTTTCCTTGAACGGATTTGGCGGCTATGATTCGACGGATTATGTCTATCCGACCATCACAACGACCCAATATCCCTATGTCCAATTAGGCATCGATGCCGTCTTAACGATCCAAAAACTGACACAAGGGGAAGAGGTTCCTGAGGTGATCGAATTACCGAATCAATTAGTGGTCAAACAGTCGACTACCAAGCGTGACAAGCAGGAGCAATAAAGCAAACATTTTTAGAGAAAACAGGACGTCCAGTTGCGGCGTTCTGTTTTTTTATTTTCTTTGCTTGCAATTGCAAACGGTTTCTGTTAATCTACAAATGTAGAACCGGTTCCACAAATGGACCGACGATCAAAGGAGTGGGAAAAATGAAGGAACAAAAAACGATCGACCAAGTGTTAGAAGCTGTTGGCGGCAAAGAAAATGTCAAAAACTTTGAACACTGTGCCACACGTTTGCGCTTGATTTTGAAAGACGATCAGTTAGTAGATAAAGACAAAGCGGAAGCAGTTGAGGGCAGCAAGGGCTATTTTTTCAACACGGGACAGCATCAGTTCATTTTTGGAACAGGAAAAGTCAATGAAGTTTATCAAGCCTTCGCAGCAGAAATGGGCAATGACGCCTCCGGTGATAAAGCTGGCTTCAAAGATGATGTCTATTCGAATCTGTCACCCGTCCAAAAAGTTGTCCGCACGTTGTCAGATGTCTTGGTGCCATTGATTCCAGCTTTGGTAACTACGGGGCTTTTGATGGGGATTCGGGGATTATTGACCGAGTTGGGGGTCACTTATAGTGCTGACTGGTTAGCTATGTTTGAAATGTTAACGGATACAGCGTTTGCCTTTTTACCTGTTTTGATCGCCTATAGTGCGACGAAAAAATTCGGCGGTAATCCGATCATCGGGATCGTGGTAGGATTGATGATGGTGGCACCGCAATTGCCGAACGCTTGGGCAGTTGCCAGCGGGGATGCAGAGCCATTGCACTTATTCGGTTTATCGATCTCTGGGTATCAAGGGTCGATTTTTCCAGCAATTATTGTCGGGATCTTAGTTTCTAAGCTAGAAAAATGGTTCCGTAAATTTGTTCCGCAAATGATGGACTTGATCGTGACACCATTCTTAACGATTGTCATTACTTTAGGTTTGATTTTGTTTGCGTTAGGACCAATCTTGCAAGTAGCTGAAAGAGCAGTCATCAACAGTATCGTTTACTTGGTGCAAGCACCATTGGGCATCGGTTATATCATTTACGGAGGGGTTCAGCAAGTGATCGTAATCACTGGATTGCACCATTCGTTAAGTATTATTGAGTTAGGGTTATTGAATACGACAGGCGAAAACGTCCTACAAGTCTTAGGTACAGCAAGTATGGCGGGACAATTTGGGGCTGCGATTGCTGCGGCATTTATTTATAAAAACAAAGTCAAACGCTCAAATGCCATCAGTGCGGCGGTTCCAACCTTATTTGGGATCACTGAACCTTTACTATTTGGGGTCAACTTACGCTCGATGCGGATTTTTGGCGCAGGCATGCTGGGGGGCGCAGTCGGCGGGTTTGCGACGTATGTCTTCCAATTAGCTGCTACTGGGATGGGCATCACTTTTATTCCAGGTCTATTGTTGTATACTGGAGATTTCGATGCCATGCTGAAATACGTTGTCGTGATTTTGATTGCCTTTGGTGTCGGTTTTGCTGGTGTCCAATTGCAGCGCAAACCGCTAGTCAAAGAGTTGAACCAATAAATAATCCCTTGCTGCTCATCGGCAAGAGAAAAGAGGTACCACATTGTTAACGAAGGAATACTGGGCACAGCTTGCCCAAACCCAAAGCGAATTAGCAGAAAAAATCAGTGCTGATGCGTGGCGCTTGAACTATCATTTGATGCCAGAAACAGGATGGATGAACGACCCGAACGGTCTTTGCCAATTCAAAGGCGTGGTTCATTTTTACCATCAATATGTACCGCAAACGCCCCATGGCGGGGAACCACCCCACTGGGGACACAAAACGTCGACGGATTATGTCACGTTTCAAGAAGAAGCGCTGTTTCTTTCTCCCGAACACGACTATGACAAAGACGGGGTCTACTCGGGCTCTGCCTTTATCGAGAATGACGCGATCCATTTCTTCTATACTGGGAATGTCAAACATCCTGGTGATCATGACTATACCTTTAGTGGACGAGAACAAAACACGGTCCATGTAATCAGCAAAGACGGCTATACCGTCGAAAAGCAAGAAGTCGTGATTCCTCATGAGGACTACCCTGAGGGATTTACCGATCATATTCGTGACCCAAAGGTTTTTGCCCACGAAGATAACTACTATATGCTGCTAGGCGCGCGTACGTTGGAAAACGAAGGCAAAATTTTGATTTATGAATCGACGGATTTAAATGAATGGACCTATCGAGGAATCTTTTTCGGTGAGGACTATGCTCTAGGCTACATGTGGGAATGCCCAGACTACTTCCATTTAGATGGCAAAGATGTGTTGGTCTTCTCACCGCAAGGCTTGGCAGCCAAAGAACATGCCTACCAAAATATTCATCAATCAGGGTATCTGATTGGTGAGGTGGATTGGGAAACCCTGACGTTCAAAGAAACTTCTGCGTTTCGTGAACTTGATTATGGGTTTGACTTCTATGCCCCGCAAACCTTTAAAGATGAGCAGAAACGTCGGATCTTGTGGGGCTGGATGGGGCTAGGGGATACCAGTCCTGAATACAGCAATCCTACGATCCCTCGCGGCTGGCAGCATGCCGCAACGCTGCCAAGACAGCTTTCGGTCAAAAATGACCAGTTGTATCAAGAACCTTTGCCAGAATTCCAAAAATTGCGAGACAAGCAAGTCAGCCAAAAAATTGTGCTTTCAGAGAAACCGCAGCACTTGTCTTTCGATGAATTGGCATATGAGTTGCAAGTTACGGCGGAAGTCCCATTGCAGCAGTTCCAGCTTGGACTTTTGCAAGATACGACTTTGGCTTATGAAGCTGGTGTCTTCACGATCCATCATGGCGTTTCTGGCTACGGTCGTAAACAGCGCAGTGTCAAGTTCGATGAACTGACGCAGCTGCAGATTTTTGTCGATACGTCTTCGATTGAGATCTTCCTAAATGGCGGGCAATATTGTTTGACCTCTCGCGTGTATCCCAAACGGACCGAGGCGATCGCTCTCAGCGGAACCGGCACGGTTTGTGTCAATACTTGGGCATTGGCGAAAAAATAAAGCAACGATCCGAAAACGACAGCAAACAGTTGGTTTTTCTTGTTGCACCCCCAAGAGTCAGCTTTTTCTCTGGCTTTTAGGGGGGCATCATACCAACTATTTTGCTGTCGTTATTCGCTTGTTACTGCTTTTGTTGGTTTTGGATAAAGGTCTGCAGCGCAGGTGCATCGATCCGATAGCCGTCTGCAGTTTTTGTGACTAGTTTTTGCGTTTTGAAATCTTTTAAGGTATACGTCAAATGGCGATAGCTCACGCCTAAGTATTCTGCGGTCTCCGTTAATTTTTCTTGAAAAAGATCATCGATCGAAGCTTCCAACAGTAGATGGGCAAGGCGCCAAGCTAAGGGATAGGTTTGATTGACGGAAAAATGATCCATACGCAGCAGCAATTTTTCACCGATAGTTTTGCCTAGTGTTTGTACGAAAGCCAGGTCTTGCATGAGCCCGTGAGCTGCTGCTTGCATCGGAATGCCCAGACATGTTGTTTCACCGATCGCAACCACGGTTTTCGGTACTGTTTCGGCGCCAATCAACGTGAGATCGCCAATGCAATCACCAGGATGGAGAAACTGCAGCAAGGCACGTTTGCCGTTTTCTTGCGTTTGAATGATCTTGGCTTTGCCAGTCAATAGGACGAAAAAGACCGACATCGGCACCGTTTCTTTTTGGATCGCTTCTCGATGATCAAAGGTCCAGAGGGCACTTTGTTGTAAAATCTCCTCAGGAATCGGCAAGGGGCAGCTTTCTTTGATTGGTACCTGCTTTATTGCCAAGGCATAAGCGGTTTTTTTCACTTTTTTCCTCCAAACTAGGAGAAATCTCCTATTTGTTTTTAGTCAGTATAGCACATACTTAGAAAAGCAAAAAAGAAAGTGTGGGAGAAAAAATGAATAAAAAGCAATGGATAGGATCAGGAATTTTTTATGGGCTGAGTGCATTCGGGATCAGCTTGACCATTAAAGCAAGCGTTGGGGTCAGTAGTTTTAATGCCTTGAATGTTACGCTGGCAACGATGTCAGGAATCAAAGTCGGCACCATCACAACAGCCATCAATTTGAGCTTTTTAGCTGCCTGTTGGCTATTGGATCGGCGGCAGACGTCCCTCAAACAAAAAGGCAGTGAGTACTTGATTATGTTTTTTGCTTTGCTGGCATTCGGCTATTTGATCAATGGCTTTGTTTACTACTTCTTGGCATCGCTGCACTTGACGAATTATTGGAGCCAACTAGCTGCTTTGATCGGTGGGATCTTGATTTCTGGAACGGCGACGGGACAAGTCCTACGGTTGCAGGTCTTGAAATTTCCAATCGAGTACTGGTGTCATTTGCTGGCGCAACGCAGTCGTTGGACATTTAAGCAGTACCGTTATGGCGTTGATGCAGTCTGTATTTCGGGGGCACTCTTGCTAGCGATCAGTTTGGGCTTGCCGCTAGCGGTGAGGGAAGGGACCGTCATTAGTTTCTTTTTGCTCTCAGGTGCCATTGCTTGGTCGAAGGAACGTGATTTGGCAGGGGCTTTACCCATTTGGCAAAGAAACAGTTAGCCAGCAGTATTCTTGGAATCGGGAAGGCGTCGAGTGTTCTAAAAATGCAGAAAGCTTTTTTTATGCTACTCTTATTAAAAAAGCGAGATATTTAGTAGGAGGAGACAGGATGAATCGGTTGATTGAAGGGTTTCAGGAAAATTTTGCACCAAAATTGGTTAGGATCAGTGAAAATCGGTTTTTAGTTGCCGTGCGCAACGGAGTCGCCGTCACGATGCCGCTGACGATAATCGGCAGTCTCTTTTTGATTTTAGCCAATCTGCCTTTTCCTGGCTGGACCGAGTTTGTCGGGGAATTTGGCGTCAAACTAGGCGCCGCCAGCAATTTTACATTTGGAATTTTGGGACTGGCCGCTTGTATCGGGATCGCCTACTATTTGGCGGCTTCGTATGAGATCGATCGGATCGGTTCAGTCGTGTTGGCAGTCTGCGCGTTTTTGCTGCTGCAGGCGGGGGAAGAATGGACGATCGATCCAGCTTCTTTGGGGGCGTCTGGTCTGTTTACAGGAATCGTCACGGCGGTTGCGACAGTAGTGATCCATCGCTTTTTTCTCAAGCACCGCTTAGTGATTCGGATGCCAGCAGAAGTGCCGCCCGCAGTTGCCAAGAGTTTTTCGGTCTTGCTTCCTGGAGCTGCCATCATCACTGGTGCCTGGGTGATTCGGGTCTTGTTGGAATTTAATGTCAATCAATTCGTGCAAGCCATCTTTTCACCGCTGGCAGTTGGTCTAAACACATTGCCTGGGATGCTGTTGTATACCTTTTTGATTTTGTTGCTTTGGTGTTTAGGGATTCATGGCAGCAATGTGATGGGGAGTATCGGCGATCCGATTTTTCTAGCTTTATTAGCAGCCAATACCGAAGCCTACACTGCAGGCGAACCGTTACCGAACATTTTTGCAGGCGGGTTTTATATCATGTTTTTGTGCTATGGAGGCACTGGTTCAACACTGGGGCTGATCATCAACATGTTAGTTTCAAAGAAAAAAGCCTATCGTTCCCTAGGGAAGATGGCTTTGCCCTCTGCTATTTTTTGTATCAATGAGCCAATCATTTTTGGGTTTCCGATCGTGATGAACCCTATTATGATGATTCCTTTCATCCTGACACCCCTTGTATTATGTGTCGGAACGTATTTCTTGTCGGTCACCAATGTCATTGGGCGAATCATGTTCAATCCACCGTGGACCACACCGCCCTTTATCAATACTTACCTTGCAACCGGCGGCAATATCCCTGCTGTTCTTTGGAGTATCGCTTCCTTACTGATTAGTGTGGCGATCTACTATCCATTCTTTAAAATCAGCGAACGAAGTTTAACAGAAGAAGAAAAAGGCGTTACCGACGCAGTTGCCGCGAAGGGGGAGAACTAAACGCTTATGATTGGCACGTGGTGCGTTGTTTTGTCTGGCAAAGAAAACAGTGGCTGCTACTCATCAAATTGCACAGTGATCCCAGATTTCGTCAATTGTTCCCATTCACGGATCGTTGGCAAGCGACCTTGGCAAAATAGCTGATCGTTGACATACACGAGTGGCAGACAGCTGCGGCCATTGCTTGCTAATTGCTGCTTGACGGCTTGATTCGTATAAAAAGGGGCAGGATCTTCTGCAAAAAAATATTCGTCGATCGTTAAAGGTTCGTTATGGAATGTTTGATGAGCCTGGGTCCTTTCTTCATTTATTTTTAACTGGTGAGTCAAGTGTGCTTCCCAAGTATCTTCTTTCTGGTCGGCATAAACAGCGATCGTTGGCATTGCATCAAATCCTTTCATGGCAGCTGATTTGTCAAAAGTATACCTGAATTTCTTGCCACGAGCAAAAAAGAGTATCAAAAAGAAGTGAAACAACAAAAAAAGACTCAAATGCGTCTTTTTTGTTGTTTCTTATTCGTCAGCGGGTAAAAAATCGAAATTGGTCAACTCGTTGTAAGAATACGCTTGGTCGATTTGACCCTTGTCTTTCGTCCAAGCAATGATTGCGTCGAATTGCTCTTGCGGCACTGCCTGGGCATACGGATAGTCTTCCTGGCTATCTAAGTAAGTACTCATAGCATCGGGAAATTGATAGTCTGCCAAGATGTCGGCATAGTCTTTTGCTGAATGAGCATTCATGTAATCGATGGCTTCGTTGTAAGCAGTGTAGAATGCTTTTAGGTCTTGCGGGCGATTTTGGATAACTTCGTCCATAAATTGTAGTGTGCCGCCTTTGATGCCAGCATCTTTAGAGCTGCCTAAAACAATCGCCCCTTGGGCAGCCAACATGCTGGCTTGCGGTTCCGTATAAACTGCGCCATCGACTTGGTCATTGAGCAATGCTTCGGAACGGGCAGAAAAAGAAGCGATATCCACGATGTCATAGGTAAAATCATTTTCCTGTGCAAATTGGTCCATGATGTATTCTAAAATGAAATTCGGTACAAGGGTGATTTTTTTATCCGCTAACCCTTTCATCTCAGTGATCCCTGAATTCGGTGAAGCGAGAATCTTGAAGTTTTCCAAAATATCAGAAGTGATCGTCATATCGATGCCGTTTTGCTTAAAGGTCGCTTCTGTCATGACATCGCTGATCGTACCATCCAGCTCGCCTGCCTGCACCGCCACATTGCGGTCATTCGGGGAAGTGAAGGATTTGAGTTCTACAGTCAATCCTTGCTTTTCGAAAAAGCCTTCTTCTTTTGCTAGAATGATCGGAATCGCTGATTCAGCTGGTAACACCCCGATCGTCAATGTTTGATCTGTGACCGCAGCTTCTGTACTGCTAGTGCTGGAATTGCTGGTACTTGCTGTTTCGCCAGTGTTACCGCAGGCGGCAGCGCCAACAGCGAATAGTGCTAGGATACTTGCTAAAATCGTTTTTTTCATTGGTTCATTTCCTCGTTTCTAAATCGTTGTTCAAAAGCAGCCATTGGTAGTGAGAACGGGATGACTGCCCGATGGAGTTCCATTGGCTTGGTTTGTGCCGTGTTGATACCTGGTTTGGTGGTAAATGCTAGAACGAAGCCTTCCTTTTCCAAGGTAGCGATCGTCTGCGGATCATAAAAGCCAAAGGGATAGGCAAAAACATCCTTGATGGCCACGTGCTGATTGCAGCTTCGTAAGTCTTGCGCAAAGGCTGCTGGTGTTTCCCACATCGAACGCCCTTGCTGGTCCTTGCGTTCGTGAAAATGATCGGTATGGTTGGTATATTCGAAGACATCGCTCATTTCGGCTAATTCGGCGCTGCTCAATGTCCGCGAAACTTCTGGCTCGTAAGGCTGAGGGGCATCAAAAAGCCAGCCAGTCACGACAAAGGCTGTTGCCTTGAAACCAGCTTCTTTCAACAGTGGGTAGGCATATTCTTTCATCGATTGATAGCAGTCGTCAAAGGTCAGCAACACGGATTTTTCTGGTAGCGGCTGCTGCCGGAAATAAAAATCTTTGACTTCTGCAAGGGTCAACGTATGGTAATTTTCTGCTTTCAAAAAGTCGATTTGTTGTTTAAAATGAGAAGTGCTATTGAATAAGGGCAGAGGCAAGGCATCTTGATACCCGTCTGCGACTTTGATCGGGCGGACCTGATCATAAAGTTCTGCTTCGGGACGTATTTCATGAAATACGAGGGTCTGAAACATCATAAACCATCCTTTCTTGTCAATCACGCAAAAAATAGTATAGCATAAAATGTGAAAACCAACACAAATAATTTGAAGAAAGAAGTTTATTCTCTGATGAGTATTCTATTCGATTCCGTTTCCTTTACCTATGGAGATACCGCCATTTTTAAAAACCTTTCGTTTTGTTTTGAACAAGGCGTGACCTATGTGCTGCTGGGAGAATCGGGCATTGGCAAAAGCACGCTTTTATCCTTGGTCAAAGGGTTGCAGCGACCGCAATCGGGCACGATCACTTACCAAGGCTGTTCCCCTGACAACATCGAGGTCGTTTTCCAAGAACTGCATTTGTTTCCTTGGCAAACAGTCTACCAAGCACTGGAAATGCCGCTGATTATCAACCAAACCCCTAGTGAGCGCCGTAAAAAACGGGTCGCCAGCTGTTTGGCTGAGTTGGGATTGACGCAGGTGCAGGACTGCTATCCGCATCAGCTTAGCGGCGGTCAAAAACAGCGGACCGCCATGGGGCGGGGACTGATCACACAGCCCGATGTTTTATTATTGGATGAGCCGACTGCTTCGCTGGACCAAGAAACCAAAGCAAACGCCCAAGCCATGATCGCTGCCCAACAGCAGCGCAGACAAAACAGCTTGATCGTGGTGACCCACGATCCAGAAGAGGCAGTGTTTTTGGGGCAGACGATTTTACTGCTAAAAGATCAGGGGGTTACGCCGATCAGTAATCCTTTTTACGGCAGCCAGCAAGAACGAGACTCATTGGCATTTTATGAAGTCGTCTTGCAGTTGAAAGAACAAATGAGGGAGGCGAGGCAATGAAAACCATCAAATCTTTTGCTTGGGGCTTCTGTTCGTTTGTCGTGGTTTGGTGGGGTGTAAGCTGGGTGACCAACAATCGCTCACTGCCTAATCCTTTAGAAACGGCCGAACGTTTTTGGGCACTGCGAGAAGTCTTACTGATCCACACAGGTGCCAGTTTGCTGCGGGTATTTGCGGCGTTGAGCGGGGCGTTGCTAGTCGGTGTGCCGTTAGGAATCTTGATTGGGCGATCCCAAAGAGTGGATCGGCGGCTTGGTCCACTGCTTTACTTTTTATATCCGATTCCTAAAGTTGCGTTTTTACCCGTCTTTATGATTTTCTTTGGCTTAGGCAATCTCTCAAAAATTCTCTTGATTTTTGCGGTGATCGTCATTCAAGTGATTGTCTCGATTCGTGATGCAGTCACAAAGATCCCGCCAGCGTATTTTCAAGTCATGAAAAATTATACCAATCAATGGCGCCATGTCTTGCGCTTCGTTATTTTGCCCGCGCTCATGCCCGCGCTTTTTGCCAGTGTGCGGGTCAGTATCGGGATCGCGTTGGCTTCCCTCTTTTTTGCCGAAAACTATAACACGACGTATGGTGTCGGCTATCTGATCTTAAGTGCGTGGTCAAAAATGGACTACCCACAAATGCTTTCGGGTATCCTCCTGATTGCTTTGATGGGCTATCTGCTTTTTGCCAGTATCGATTGGTTGGAAAAAGTGGTGTGCCGTTACCGACAATCTTAGAAAATGAATGGTTGCTCCATTGTATGATAGTATTTATTGATAAGAAAGAGCGATCGAGCAAGAAAAACGAAGTTGATCGCAATACTAAGGAGTGAGCGAGTGATAGGGTTTATCTATTTTATTGTCATTGTTTTGGCGAATGCAGTAGGCGCTGTTTCGGGTATGGGTGGTGGTGTATTGATCAAACCGATTTTCGATTTTATCGGTGCCCATTCTGTTGCTGCGATCTCTTTTTACTCGGCGACAGCGGTCTTCACGATGTCCATCGTTTCGACAGCTAGACAATTAGCCAGTGGACGGAAAATCAATTGGTCGATTGCCTTGTGGGTTTCTGGCGGCGCTGTGTTAGGTGGTATCTTAGGAAATGTTGCCTTTGAACGGTTATTGCTGGTCTTTCGAGACGACAAGATGGTTCAGCTGATCCAAATCCTTGTGACTGTGCTGACACTATTGTTTGCTTTTTTGTATACAAAATATAACTGGCGCGGGTTTGCGTTGAAAAAAGTCGGCTGGTATGCAGCTTGCGGCTTGATTCTTGGCTTTCTAGCCAGTTTGCTGGGGATCGGCGGCGGACCCATCAATGTTTCTTTATTGATGCTGCTGTTTGCCATGCCGATCAAAGAGGCGACGATTTATTCCATTTGTACGATTTTTTTCTCACAGCTGGCAAAAATTTTGACGATCGCTTTTTCGACAGGTTTTGGTCTATATGACCTCAAGGTTTTATGGTTTGTCATTCCGGCAGCCATTGTTGGGGGACTCATCGGGGCAAAGGCTAGCAATGTCCTTTCGCCCCAGCGGGTGACACTGGTTTTTCAAACAGTGATCGTTTTGGTTTTGCTGATCAATATTTACAATGGCATGCAACTATTTTTCTAATTCAATCGGCTTGCTTAACTATGAAAAAGCGGCACCTATCCACGAAGATAGGTACCGCTTGTTTTATTGCCATTCGGATTGATAATTTCCTTTGAGATCATAAACATAATTGATCTCGGTGCGATTACGAATCCCATTTAAACCAACGGTCCAAGTCCATTCGCCTTGGAAGCCGTTTAAAATGACGATGCTGACGCCAGGAACATAGTGATCCAGCTGAGCTGCTCGTGCCTCAGAATCCTTGATGATCTTGGGAATGACGCCCCAATCGATGGCATCAAAGGCAATGGTATCTTCCATCGAAAGCTCGATCGTATCGTCGTCTTTTTTCCATTTGGTCAACAGATTTTCTGGGTAATACCAATACTCGTCTTGCAGGCCTGTGTTTGGATTGATCACTCGCGCAACTGCATAAATGCCGCTTTTTAGCGGGACATTGCGGATGTGAAAACTATAGCTGACCAGTTGCAGCTCTTTGTCCTTGAGTGAGGATTGATTCGGCAGCGCAGCCATAATTTCTTTGGCACTGGCTTCTTCTCGAAAGAGTTGGCGGTCTACAGGTAAAAAGGTGGAAACTACGCCAATACAAAAGAGAATCACTGGCAGCAAGAGCAATGAGAATAACCAATAGAATGGCGATTTTTTGCGTTTCTTGATGCCGATGATCAGACCGATCAAAAAGACCAGCAGGATCCCTGCTACCCAAAAATAGGGGAACAAACGAATGATCTGATGCCTGGTTTCAACGACTTGGTATTCATTCAGACCAAACCAATTTTCCGCGATGGTGAGGTTATTTAAAACAATGATTCCGCCAATAATACTTAAAATAAATAAGAAAATCAATAGCAAAAGCATCCGACCGAGTATCCGACGTATCAGCGAGGGTCTAGTAGGTGGGGTCATGAGTCACGTCCTTTTTATTTTTTTTGAAAATAGTAGGTTAAATACAAGAGTAGTACAACTGGTGTTTTTTTTTCAATGATTGTAGACAAAAAAACTGCATCCACAGATGCGACCTCAAAACGTTAGACCAAAAATCTAACTTTTTTGGGGTCAGGACATCGCAGATGCAGGTTTTATTTTCATTTAGTCGAGGGTTTGTTGGCGGGCGATAGCTGGAAAGAATTTCAGGCTATACAATGCACTGATCCCAACTAGAATATAAATGACGCGGGCAATGATCGACGTGCTGCCGCCGGTGATCGCTGCGACAAGGTCAAACTCGAAGGCGCCGACCAGCAGCCAATTGATACCGCCGATGATCAATAAGGTCAGTGCGATCCCATCAAATGTTTTTAACATAGGAAACTCCTCTCTAGTTGTCGTCCCATCAACGTTCATCGTCGGTGATGGTGACATCTTTTTCTTTCTCGCCGTCTTGATTGCGCTCATTATAAATATAGACATGGCGAACGATTTTAATCAGCGGGCGAATGGTCAAAAAGACTCCGCCGATCAAATAGGCGATCGTTCCGTATATCGCAGGCAAACTAGTTAATGAAACGATACTCCCGAAAATATAAAACAAGCCCGTCAAAATATCATTCGTAAGTGAGATCAACATGTAGCGATTTTGAAAATAGATGCGAAAGCGACTTGCCTTGATGATCACATCTTCTTCTTTTCCCGGATCGAATTGATGTTCACTCCGTTTGATTTTTGGCATAGGTGCCATCACTGCTCCTTTATTTGTGCTAAGGTTTCAAGACAACTTTGATGTTCTTGTCTTCTTTTTTGTCAAAAATCTCATACGCTTTGGCAGCATCTGCTAAAGGCATCGTGTGGGTGATGATCTGTGACGGGTCAAACAAGCCGTCCGCAATCATGTCATAAATTTTTGGCATCAAATGGATCACAGGTGCTTGCCCGTGTTTGACATCGATGTTGCGCATAAAGAATTCTTGCAATGGATAAGAAGAAGCTGGTGTCATGTAAACACCAGTAATTTGGACGGTACCAAATTTTTTGACTGCTTTGGCGGCCATCTGGATCGGTGAGATCGTTCCACTTTGCAAGCTGACTAAGTTTTTGGCTTTTTCTTTGACGGGTTCTAAACCATCCATCCCAACACAGTCGATGATCACATCAGCGCCACCTTTGGTCAGCTCATACAGTTCATCAGCACTAGTAGCCAAATCATCCAATTGGAATGTTTCGACTTGATTGTAGCTGCTGGCTTTTTCTAAGCGATGAGCAACAGGGTCCACGGCAATCACCCGCTTAGCGCCTGCCATCACGGCAAATTTTTGGGCAAACAACCCAACTGGGCCTGAGCCTAAGACGATCACGGTATCATCCTTTTTGACGCCAGCATTTTGGACACTCCAATACGCTGTAGGTAAGATGTCAGATAAAAACAATACTTTTTCATCAGGGATCGTTGATTCAGGTACGATAAACGAGGTGAAATCTGCGAAAGGTACGCGCAAGAATTCGGCCTGACCGCCCCAGTGGTTACCGTTCATTTTTCCGAAACCGAATAAGCCGCCATACAATGTATCTTCTGAAGAATTGTCGCATTGACTTTCCATTTCATTTTGACAAAAGTGGCAATGGCCGCACCCGATATTGAAGGGGATGACGACACGGTCGCCTTTTTTTAGTTTCTGTACTTGACTGCCAACTTCTTCAACAATACCCATTGGTTCGTGACCAACGACATAGCCTTCTTCCAAGACCGAGCCGCCATGGTGGTAAAGGTGGAGATCAGAGCCGCAGATTGCGGTTGCGGTGATTCGGATGATCGCATCCGTCGGTTCTAAAATCGTTGGATCTTCTACACGACGAACGTCCATTTTTTGATTTCCTTGCCAGGTTACTGCTTGCATCATTTTTCCTCCTTGTTTGTTCAGATAAGTTCGGACAATCACTAATTTTTTCAACAACACGTTTTTACTTTTTAGTAACAGATAATTTAATTCTGCAAGGATTTTAACGATTTGACAACGAAAACGCTCAAAACGGTTGATTTGTTTTTTCTTCATCAATGGTTTAAAAAAAGAAAAACAGATGATTTGCTAAAAAAGTGAAAGCGTGACACTATTAAAGTGAAGCGTGCATGCGTTACGAGTATCTAACGAAACCTGCATCAACCAGTGACAAGAAATGAGGAGGGATGATCATGGATCTAACGATTCGAGGAAAGGCTTCCTGCACCAATTGCAATGAAAACTTTGATGGGAAGCTGGTCGTTCATTTACAAGAAGACAGCGAGGGGCAATTAACCATGGTACCACCGTTGGAAACGAATGAATTGGCAGAAGATGAAATCGCTATTCATTATGCTTACGGGGAAGTGAAGGAAGCCATCGAAGGAACCTTCATATGTCCAAACTGTCAGACTGAAAATGAGGTTCGGATTGAAATTCCGACCGAGCTATTAGATGGCTCAATGAATTAAATGAATAATCAAATTGAAAAAGCTCTCTGTTCCTTGAACAGGGAGCTTTCGTTACCTATTGGTCATTGGTTTGTTTTGTGCCATCAATGATTTCGACATTGAAGTCTCGTAAGATGTCGAGTCCTTGTGACTCGTGGTTTTTACCAGCGACTAATGTTTTATTGATAGTAAAATCAGCGTCAGGAAAGGCGCTTTGGATCTCGATGGTATTGGAAAGGACACAGATGTTGGTTTCAACACCAGTGATTTCGATTTTCTTTTCTTCTCCAGGTTCAAATAGATTTTTCTTAATGTCGATCAAGACCTCAGGTGGAATACTGTAATAGTATTTCTTGACGACTTTTTCATTTTCGAGAGGCTTAAGTTCTGGGATCAGCTGCAGGGCATCTGCTTCTTCATCAGGCGTTCCTTTGACTTCGATTGGAATGTCGCGGGTGTGTAAAATGTACTCCCCATTCGCCCGCGCTTGTTCTAGGCGCTTGGCGATTCGTTTGACGAGAGCGGCGCCATCTGGTACATACGCTTCGTTCTCTTCATCGAGAATTTGGTTTTGCATATCGACAATGACTAGCATGTGGTTACTCCCTTTCTATAAACATCGTTTTTCAAATGGTCTGACGTGAGGTTGAAAAATAGGTGCTATTTCTATGATGCCCCACTTTTTTTATATTTTCAAAGAAAACGCTCTTCTTGTCGAGAAACGGTAAAAACGTTATTTTTTTATTCGAATCACGATGCTTTTTGTTTGCTGAAAAGAAGAAGTAGTGATAGCTTTTAATATAGTACATTAAAAATAAATGAAAGTAGGTTAGGTTAAATGAGAAAGTTATTTTATATGGGGACTTTGCTTTTTTCAGTTGGTGTACTGGCGGCAGGATGCGGCAACAGTGAAACCGCTGTTTCCTCGGGGAATGAGTCAGCAGATGGCAAAACGACGTTGGACTTTTGGTCCTTCTGGGGGTCTGGTGCAAGACAAGAAGTAATTGAAGAAATTATTGATGATTTTAATGCGTCACAAGATAAAATCGAGGTCAAATACAGCTACCAGCCTTGGGGCGATATTTGGACAAAATCACTGTCGTCGATCACTGCTGGCAATCCGCCTGATGTTATTGTACAAGATATCAATTCTGTTGCTCAGCGGGCAGAAGCGCAGCAAGCAACGAATTTAAGTGAGTATATCGAAGAGGGCTTTTCTGATGAATTTTATCCGCAATTATGGGATACAGTGGAATACGAAGGGGATGCCTATGCCGTTCCTTTCAATACAGATACGCAAGTGATTTTCTACAATAAGACACTCTTTAAAGAGGCTGGTATCAGTGAAGAGCAACTGCCACAAACGTGGGAGGAGTTAGAAACAGTTGCTCGTAAATTAGATGTCAAAAACGGTGATGACTTTGAGCGGATCGGCTTTTACCCATTGTGGAATCTAGGCGCTGACGTGTGGGCGTTGAATGCCGACGATGGCGTCAGCTGGTTTGACAAGGATGAGAACGTCAAAATCGATACAGACAACAAAGTGGAAGCGTTGGAATGGATCTTAGACTGGCAAGAGTATTATGGTCAAGATACCATCAATCGCTTAGAAGCTGAATTTGGTTCAGGGGTTGCCGATCCATTCATTTCTGGATTAGTGGCGATGCGTGCGCAAAACATCAACTACTACTCAAGTTTGGCGGAAAATGCACCAGATGACTTTGAATTTGGGGTCATTCAAATTCCTGAAAAAGAAAGCGGCTCTGGTCACTGGTCATGGGGCGGCGGGTTCGTCCTAGAAGTGCCATACGGTGCCAAAGATCCTGAAGCGTCCTATGAGTTTATCAAATACTTGTCGACACCAGAAGTTCAAGAGAAATTTGGTGAGAAGAGCTTTGATATCATGGCGAATCGGACAGCCAACGAAAACTTGGTCAACAACGACAATCTAGATGAAAACGGCCAAATGATCTACCAAATGGCGGATGAAAACTTTGCCAATACGGTGATCACGCCTGTGCCATTGACAGCGCCTGACTTCAGTAGTCTTGTCAATGAACAGATCGACCAAATCATGCTAGGCAGCAAAACACCGGCTGAAGGGTTGGCAGATGCGCAAAAAGCGGTGGAAGATCTTGTTGAGCAAAACAAATAAACCTCAAAACGAGCGTTTTTAAAAAAAGAAGGAAAGTCCAGTCGGTTAGCAGACTGGGCTTTGCTTTCTGCTTTGCGAAGCGGACATGTTTTCTTGAACAAACAATGAGTAAAAATAGAATGGAGTGGAAGGAATGCCAAAGAAGCGTTCAAAAAGTAAACGGCAAGAAGCTCTTTGGGGCTACTTCTTCGTAGCACCATTTTTGCTTGGGTTCGTGGTGTTTATGTTAGGGCCCATGCTGTTTTCCTTCGTAGGAAGCTTTACCGATTACAATCTGACTTCAAAAATGAATTTTATCGGCTTTAAGAACTTTACCCGCATGTTTACGCAAGATACCCTGTTTTGGAAATCTCTTTATAACACGGCGTATTTTGTACTCTTCAATGTTCCCTTAACAACGTTATTCAGTGTTTTTCTAGCCACTTTACTGAATCAAAAAATCCGCGGAATCAGTTTTTTCCGAACGACCTTTTACTTACCAGCGATCCTTTCAGGGGTTGCCGTCTACGTCTTATGGATGCAATTATTATCTCCTTCCGCAGGATTGATCAATACCTTCTTGAGCTGGTTCAATATCAAAGGTCCGGCATGGCTGTTTGATCCAGAATGGACGAAACCAGCGTTGATTTTGATGAAGATTTGGAGTTCAGGGGGCGCGATGCTCTTGTATCTAGCTACTTTGCAAAATATTTCGCCGACGCTGTACGAATCGGCTGAGATCGATGGAGCGGGGGTTTGGGCGAAATTCAAAAATATTACGATTCCTTTGATCACGCCGATCATCTTCTATGATGTGATTACTTCAACGATCGGTTCTTTTCAAATTTTCCAAGAAGCATACGTGATGACCAAAAATGGTACCGGCGGTCCGGCGAATTCGCTGCTATTCTATAATTTGCATATGTGGAACAAAGCATTTGTTGCCTTTGATATGGGTTATGCGATGGCAATGTCGATGATCTTGTTCTTGATCGTCTTAGTCTTGACCTTTATCAATCTCAAGCTGGCACCACGCTGGGTTCACTATACCGGAGGTGGCAGCTAATGGAAATGACGACAAAAACGCGAAGCAAATCAAGCCAACAGCGAGTCAAGAAAATCATCAGCTATGTGGTGATGTCGATCATCGGGATCGTGCTGCTGATTCCTTTGCTGTGGATGGTCTTTACGTCATTGAAACCGATGGAGGAGATCGTGCGTTACCCGCCGACCTTTTTCCCAGAAGAAATCAATCTTGGCAATTATTTGGAGACCATCAACGCCTTTCCTTTTTGGCAGTATGCAAAAAACACCTTATTCATTACTGTCTTAGTAGTCTTCGGGAATGTCTTATCAAATTCCTTCATTGCTTATGGGTTTGCAAAATTGGCCTTTCCAGGAAAAAATCTGATCTTTGCCCTCGTCTTGTCTACCATGATGATTCCTGGCTTTGTGACGATGATCCCGCAATATGTCTTGTTTTCCAAAATCGGCTGGGTCGGCACCTATCTGCCGCTGATCGTTCCAGCGTTTTTCGGCAACGCCTTTAACATTTTCTTGATGCGGCAGTTTTACTTGTCCGTCAACAATGAATTGATCGAAGCCGCTAAGATCGATGGCGCCAATCATCTTTATATTTGGAGCCATCTAATGATCCCATTGACGAAACCCGCGCTGATCACGATTGCCATCAACTCCTTCAATGGGGCGTGGAATGATTTCTTAGGACCATTACTGTATATTCAAAACCAAGAAAAGTACACGCTGCAGATTGGCCTGCAAGTTTTCCAAAACCAATCAACGACCCAGTGGAACTACTTGATGGCAGGAGCAACGCTTGTGCTATTGCCGACGATCTTGCTGTTCTTCCTCGCTCAACGTTACTTTATTGAGGGAATGGATCTGACGGGAGGTTCCAAAGGATGAGAACAAAAGTTACCCCGCAACGCTTAAACCAAGCGCTGTTGACTGGCATCAACTGGCTTCCGCATTTACTGGTTTTACAAGGCATGTGGCTGTTGTATTCCTTGCCTTTGATCACGAGTACCACCGCTAGTCGAGCATTGATCGAGACGTTGACGGAACTGCGTAACGATGGCTTGGAGGCAAGCAGCAAAGCTCGTTTTCAGCAGGCATTTCATCAACAGTGGACAACAAGAAAAGGGCAAGACCGTTTGCTCAGTCTATTCTTCCTGCTGCTTTTGGCGGACAGCTTTATCTTTAGCCGTTTGCAGCACCCGCTGTTTCAGATCGCTAGTTACGCGTTAGCGTTCACCTTTGGCTTGTTTTGCTTGGTCTTACTTTATCAAACGAGGCTGCTTCACACCTATCCGCAGCAGCCCAGCTCATTGTTTTATAGTTTTTATCAGTTTGCTCGTTCACCCAAACGAGTACTGGCGCATCTTTTAGCAACAGTGACGCTTGTCTTGACCTTTTTGCTGTTTGGTCCTGTCTACTTATTGGTCTTAGGGATCAGCACCTTGTATTTGGTCAATGTCGTGCTCTGTGACCAAGCGCTCAAATAGAAAACTAATGGGTATCCCGAAACTTCCTTAGTGAAAAGCTAAGGAGTTTCGGTTTTTTTGTGAAAAGAAGGTTGACAGGGTCAAAAATTATGCCTATGCTGAATGTAAATTTAGTAAACAGTAAACAGATGAGGTGCAGCTATGGCAAGTATGAGAGATATCGCGAAATTAGCCGGGGTGTCGGTAGCAAGTGTTTCTAGAATCCTTAACAATGATGAAACCTTCAGTATCAATGAACACACGCGTCAGCGAGTCATTGAGATCGCCAACCAAATGAATTATTCAAAAGAAAAAAATCAACCCCATTCCCGTGAAGTCGGCGACCAAAACACGATTGCCATCATTACCCGCCACGATCGAGAGTCGGAAAGAAACGATCCGTATTTTATGATGATCCGCAATGGGATCGAAAAGGAAGCGGCGAAGTGGCGCTTAAAAACGATTCGGGCCTTTTCCATGCGGGAGCCTCAAAAAGATTTGGTACAATTGGCGAAGTATGGCGCAGTCATTATTATTGGAGAGATGACCAGCGATGCTTTGGCAGAGATCAGTCAGCAAAATGCCAATATTATCCTGGTGGATAATTATAGTGAAGCACCCAGCTACGATTGCATCCAAACCGATTTTGCCCAAAAGACTCACCAGATCCTCACGTTGTTAAAAGAGAAGGGCCATGAGAATATTGCCTTTGTGGGCGGTGTTGCCAGCCGAGTGACGATTTCTGGCGAAGTCGTTTACGATGAACAAGAGATTCGAGCAGAAAACTACCGCCAATGGATGCTGCTCAATAAATTGGAAAAGTTCACAACCGTGCTGCAGGGGAAATGGTCACCAGAGACTGGTTTGCATTTTGGTCAGCAGATCGCGCAAATGAATCCTCGCCCCACAGCGATCGTCGTTGCCAGCGATCCTATGGCTGTCGGGGTTTACAAGGCACTCGCTGAAGCGGGGCTATCGATTCCTAAAGATGTGTCAGTCGTTAGTTTTGATGATATCGAAATGGCGCAATTTATGACGCCCGCACTGTCTTCCGTCAAGATGAAAGCTGAAGAGATGGGGCAGATGAGTGTCGAATTAGCGAAAAATAAAATCCTTGGGGTGCGAACGATGCCTGTTCGCGTCGTTTGTGGCAGTGAATTGATCATTAGAGAATCGATTGCCGAAAAAGATCAGTGACGTCTGATCTTTTTTTATTTTAGGGGTTGTGTAAACATTAACTAAACAACTATACTGATTGTAGTAAACGTTTACAGTTGAAAATAAAGGAGAAAACGAAATGAAGTTTATTGATAAATTAGCCGAAAAGATGGTGCCTTTTGCTCAGATCATTGCCAACAACAAATACTTGTTAAGTCTTCGTGATGGGTTTATGGTCGCTTTTCCTGCAACAATGTTTGCGTCAATTATGATTATTATTCAAAATCTGCCTGCTACTTTCGGACTCTCGGAAAAACTTCCAGAGGGATTCATCACGTTTCTAAACGACTTTTTTGGTCCTATCGGAAATGCAACCATGAGTATCACCGCTATTTTCGTTGTTTTTGGGATCGGCTATCAGTTGGCTGGCAAGTATGGACAAGCCAAATTATTTGCGGGTGCCATCTCACTGTCTTCGTTTTTGATGCTGCTGCCTTTTGGCTCATCCGAAGAGTTAGGTACAGTGATCCCCTTGTCGAAATTAGGGGCTGAGGGAATGTTTGTCGGAATCATCACGGCCATTATCGCTACGCAGATCTATTGCAAAATCAGTGCGGCTGGGCTGACGATCAAAATGCCAGATTCGGTTCCGCCAATGATCGCAGAATCCTTTGTCGCCATCATTCCTGGTGCGGCACCGTTGTTCCTTTTCAATTTGATTCGCTACTTGTTCACCTTTACTTCATGGGGCAATGCCGTTGATTTCGTTTATGAGATTTTGCAAAAACCATTAATGGGCTTAGGCGGTACGTTGCCAGCAGTACTGATCGCCGTCTTGTTCACCCAATTCTTCTGGTGGTTTGGGATTCACGGAACACTAGTGGTCAATGCGGTGATCGATCCAATCATGAATGCGTTAGCGATCGAAAACTATGAAGCTTACAAAGCAGGGGCGGAACAATTGCCCCATATCATTAACACTACGTTTATGGGCGTGTTCGTCAATCAAGGAATGCAGCTGGGGATCTCGATTACGATGGCATTCTTTATCGCTCGTTCGATTCGGATGAAAAAATTAATGAAGACGGTGATCGCTCCATCTGTTTTCAACGTATCTGAACCGATGACCTTTGGTTTGCCGATCGTCTTGAACCCGATCGCTTTTGTCCCATGGATCTTAGCGCCATTAGCCAGTACGACGATTTCTTACTTTGCGATCGCCGCAGGCTTGGTGCCACGACCAATTGGAGCAACGGTGGTTTGGACGACCCCTGTTTTCTTATCTGGTTGGTTAGGCACGGGTTCTGTTGCCGGCGCAATCTTACAGTTAGTGACGGTTGCCGTAATGACCTTGATTTGGGTGCCATTCTTGATCGTAATGGATCGCGGGTACTTGAAAGAAGAAAAAGCAGAAGCGGCATTAAATGAACAAGCGGCATCTGAAATGATCAATCAAAGAGTAGAAGAAAGATAAGCCCAGAAACGGAAAGGAATGCAATAGCGCACCCTTTAGAAAGGAATTTGTGATGAGAACCGATACATTGTCTTGCAGTTATCAAATGAATACCACACCTACGGACTTTTCCCGTGTGTTATTGGCGGAACAAGAGAAATTCTTTCTAGCCAAACAAGCCCAAGAACCGTTCGGGGAAGGCTGCCGTATTGAAACGATGATCCAAACCAAAACCGCCCCGCGGTTGGTACCTGCCGTCATGACGGTCAAAAAAATTGCCGCGGATGAGCTGTGGCTTCGTACGACCCATGAAGAAGGAGTGATCGATCAACGGTACAGTTTTGCACCAGGACGAAAAGGGAAGCTGCAAGTCACGTATTCGGAACAAAGCCGTTTTGAGCAGCAGAAAACAACCTAAAGTTTTATGCTGGCGGCGCTGTTTTACAAATTCTTTTTCAATCGCGGCGTCAAAAAACGCTTGCGTTATCTTGAAGCAGCTTGTCAACGAGCAGGGACAAATGAAAAAAATGAGGAAAATTGAGGATAGCAATGATAGAAATTAGGAATGAACAACTCTTTCACTTATACAATGAAAAAATCAGTTATATCATAAATGTGTTACCAAATCAGCAACTGGGTCATGTCTATTTTGGGCCATCTCTAGGCACACTGGCGCCGTTTGATCAAGCGTACCTTGAGAAAAAAGAGAATAAATCGGCAGGAACCGTCAAATTTTTTGAAGCAGACAATCTTTTTACTTTGGCGGACCGTTTTCAAGAATTGCCAACGTATGGGACTTCTGATTTTCGAGAAGGGGCAGTGTCGGTTTTTGAGGAAGAAACCCCTCTTTATGTTGATTTTAAACTTGTGGCTTTTCACTGTTTTGAGGGCAAAGAACGAAAGCTGGCGCAACCAGCCAGCTTTGCTTCTGCCGATGAAAGCCAAAGCATCGTCTTTGAATTAGTAGATCAAGAGCGACAGCTGGAAATGGCGCTCACCTATACGATCTTCAAAGGATCAGGAACCATCACGCGGCAGCAAACACTGACCAATACGGGGAGCAAGCCGAGAACCATCCAGCGCTTTTTGAGTGGTGTCTTGGAGCTGAAAAATCGCGATTTTGAACTGCTGCATCTTTCAGGCGCATGGCTGAAAGAACGGCATATCAAGACGGTCCCTTTGACCCAAGGGACGATCAGTGTCGGCTCGTTAAAAGGAGCGTCTGGTCATCAGCACAATCCTTTTGTCGCCTTAAAAGAACAGCAAGCCACCAATGACACTGGTCACGTCTATGGTGCCAACCTGATTTATTCTGGCAACTTTTTAGCGCAAGCGGAAATGGATGAGTGGGACAACGTTCGATTGATGTTGGGGATACATCCTGAGCATTTCAGCTGGCAGCTTTCACAAGGAGAAACTTTTGAAGCCCCAGAATGCCTCTTCACCTTCACCGCTGCTGGTCTGAATGGCTTGAGTCAAGAATCCGCCCAATTTATCGAAAAGCATGTGATTGCCCCTTATTGGCAAAAGCGGCAGCGGCCGATCGTCTTTAATAATTGGGAAGCGACTTATTTTGATTTTAATGAAGAAAAGCTGTTGACCTTAGCCCAAGAAAGCAAGGCGTTAGGGATGGAGTGCTTTGTGCTGGATGATGGTTGGTTTGGAAAACGCAACGACGACCGCAGTTCATTAGGCGATTGGGTGGCGGACCCTGCCAAATTTCCAAAAGGAATCGGTTCTTTTGCTGAGAAAATTCATGCCATGCAGCTGCAACTGGGGATTTGGTTTGAACCAGAAATGGTTTCGCCAGATAGTCAGTTGTACCAAGAGCACCCTGAGTGGGTAGTCAAGCATCCTTATGAGCGGATCTCTGTGGGGCGCGGGCAATACGTGTTGGATTTTGCCAATCCAGCAGTGGTCGAGGCGATTTTCGAAGCGATGCAAAAAGTGATCCTTGAAACCAAGCTGGATTACATCAAATGGGATATGAACCGCAATATCACGGAAGCTTACTCTCCCTATTTAGCGGAACAGGGAATTTCTCAGACGGAGTTTTATCATCGCTACATTTTAGGTCTTTATCGCTTATATGAAAAAATCTTAGCGGCGTTTCCGACCCTTTTGATTGAAGGCTGTGCTGGCGGCGGGGGCAGATACGATTTAGGGATCTTATTTTACAGTCCGCAGATTTGGCCTAGTGATGATAGTGATGCAGTGGAACGTTTAGCCATCCAAAGCGGAACGTTGTTAGGGTATCCTTTGTCCTCCTTCAGCAATCACGTGTCGGCGGCACCAAACCACCAAGTCGGCCGGGCAACGTCTTTAGACTTTCGGCAAACCGTCGCAATGTTTGGGCCTTTGGGGTATGAACTCGATCTCTTTCATTTGTCTGACGCTGAAAAGCAGGCAATCAAATCCCAAATCGTCTTTTATAAAAAACAGCGGCAATTGCTGACCTTTGGCACTTTTTACCAGCTGCAGCAGTTGGACCATGCCAATGAAACGACTTGGGCAGTGTATGATCCGCAAAACGAAGAAGCATTGATTGCTTTCTTTCGCGTGTTGGCACAAGCCAATCCGACGGCGGAAGACTTTTTGCCCGCAGCCTTTCTTAATGCCCAACAGGTGTATCAGGTCAATGGCGAAACTGTCTCTGGTCAGCTGTTAAGGCAATTAGGGTTGCGTAAACCCTATCAGTTTAATGCCGTCAACCATGGAACAGCGCAAGTCACTGGCGATTTTCAATCATTTGTCTACCAGTTACAAGCTAAAAAGGAGTAGAATGATGAGCAATCAATTGTTTGATCAGCAGTTTATGCATGGCGGGGATTACAACCCCGATCAATGGCTGGCTTATCCAGAAATCTTGCAAAAGGACCTTGCTTATATGCAGCAAGCCCATGTCAACACTGTCACATTAGGGGTGTTTGCTTGGAGTGCCTTAGAGCCGCAAGAAGGCGTTTATCAGTTTGACTGGTTGGATCGTGTGTTTGATCAGATCCATGGCATCGGCGGCAAAGTCATTTTGGCCACTCCTAGCGGTGGGCGTCCTCAATGGCTGAGCCAAAAGTATCCCGAAGTCAATCGGACCAACGCCCAAGGGCAAAAACATACCCATGGGTTTCGCCACAATCACTGTTACTCTTCACCGATCTATCGGGAAAAGGTGACGCAAATCAATCAGCAGTTGGCAAAACGGTACGGCAAGCATCCGGCATTAGCCATGTGGCATATTTCCAATGAGTACTCTGGGGAATGCTTTTGCTCCTATTGTCAGGAAAACTGGCGCAGCTGGCTGCAAAAAAAATATGGTGATTTAGCCACGTTGAATCATGCCTGGTGGACTTCTTTTTGGGGCGGTACGTACTCTGATTGGTCGCAGGTTTTACCGCCTTCACCTTTAGGGGAACACAAAGTGCATGGCATGGATCTTGATTGGAAACGATTTGTCACAGATAGGACGATCGATTTTTATTTGCATGAATGTGCGCCGATCCGTCAGCTGACACCGGACATTCCTGTGACGACGAATTTTATGGCGGAAGGACATGCTACCCAAGATTTTATTCCTTTAGAAGGCATTGACTACAGCAAGTTCGCTCGTCATGTGGACATCGTTAGCTGGGATAGTTACCCTGATTGGAACAACAACTTTGAATCCTTGGCAGCGACAGCGATGAAATCCGCCTATGTACATGATCAATACTGGTCATTGAAGAAACAGCCCTTTTTAGTGATGGAATGCACGCCGAGTTTTGTTAACTGGCATTCCTTTAATAAAGCGAAAAAGCCTGGTGTCCATCAGTTGAGTGCCATGCAGCAGATCGCTCACGGCTCAGATAGTACCTTGTATTTTCAATGGCGCCAATCCCGCGGCAATTCAGAAAAATTCCATGGAGCAGTCGTGGGACATGATGATTCCACGGAGAATCGGGTCTTCAAAGAAGTTGCGGCTTACGGCAAGCGCTTGGAAAAAATCAAAGAGATTCAAGGAACCACAAGAAAAAAAGCAGTGGCGATCCTTTTTGACTGGGAAAGCAACTGGGCATTGAAGCGAGGCGGCGGGTTTGGTCGACCAACCAGACGGTATCCGCAAACGTTGCAGGAGCATTATCGTTATTTCTGGGAACAAGACATCGCTGTCGATATTTTGACGCCAGAGCAAGATTTTTCTGACTATCAGTTGGTGATCGCTCCAATGCTTTACTTGATGACATCAGAGACGATGGCAAAACTTTGCCAGTATACACAAGCCGGTGGTACCTTGATTTCCAGTTACTTTAGCGGCATGGTCAATGAAACCGACTTGTTGTATCTGGGGGGCTTGCCACAGCCGTTGCGAGCATTATTAGGCATCAACGTGTTGGAGCTGGAAACTCTTTTTGACACTGAACACAATCAGTTGGTTTTTCAAGGACAGCCCTTTGAAACACGGGACTATTCTGCAATCATCGAAGCCGAAACAGCGGAGGTACTAGGGGAGTATCAAGCGGATTTTTACCAAGGAACACCTGCGATCACCAAACATACCTTTGGTGCCGGCACCGCCTACTATCTGGCGGCTCGCACCAACTATGACTTTTTCGAACAGTTTTATGCCTCTTTGGTCCGTGAGCTGTCCTTGGCAGAGGAAAGGATCGCGCATGCCAATCCTGCAGTCTCGATCCAAGGCAGGATCAGTCCAGAACGAACGTACTTTTTCATCATGAATTTTTCTGAGAAAGAGCAGACACTACACTTGATCAAAGAAGTCGTTGATTTAGAGACCAATCAAGCAGTCCCTCAAACAGCAACCTTGGCGCCGTATGAAGTGCGAGTGGTTTATTTTAACAATTAGCTGACCATTGGAAAAAACGTCCCTTTCGACAAATGCAGAAAGGGACGTTTTTTTGATGAATGGTTTATCAGAAATCATTCTGGATCGGATGCTTGGTGCTTTTTCATCCATTGAGGCAATGCGGCACTGATTTGTGTCGGCAAAACGACATAGTGCTCTTTTGCCAATGCTTCGCCAATCAGGCTATGGAGATAGACAGCCGCTTGGATCGTTTCCTCTGTTTTTTCAAACTGTGCCAAAAAGCTGGTGATCATGCCTGCCAGCGTATCAC
The DNA here is from genome assembly GCF_050531515.1 of Enterococcus sp. DIV1279b. Taxonomy (NCBI): domain Bacteria; kingdom Bacillati; phylum Bacillota; class Bacilli; order Lactobacillales; family Enterococcaceae; genus Enterococcus; species Enterococcus sp. DIV1279b. The sequence continues at coordinate 1,067,783 of NZ_CP172891.1, forward strand.
CCATCCCACCAGTCGCCATTGCGGGTGTTCCGAGGGGATTTTGGGCGATGTTGCTGCCGTAAATTTGTGTGCGATGGCTTTTTAAGACTACCAGACTTCCGAGTTTTTGTTGGGCTTGCTGGTTGTTTTCTTCTGTCTGGTCGGCAATTGCCAGTCCGCTGAGCCGTTGCCATTCCATCTGATGCGGCGTGAAGACGACTTGTTCAGGAAAGGGGATGATCAGCGGATATTTGGCAGCCAAATTGATCGCCGAACCATCGATCACCAACCATTGGTGTTCTTTTTGGGCAGAAACGATCCGCTGCAGCAGATCAAAATTGCTTTTTCCTTCGCCTAATCCAGGACCAATCAGTAGGACGTCCGCCGATTCGGTGACCGTATCGATCAGTTCTGTTTGCTGCCAATCGACAAACATCGCTTCAGGCAAGCGGGCGTGCAGGGCGGTTCGGTTGACGCCATCGGAGATCACGGTGGTCAAACCAGTTCCCCCATACACACAGGCTTGCGCAGCCATTAAGATCGCCCCACCGAATTGGCGGTTGCCCCCTACTAAAACGGCTCGGCCAAAAGTGCCTTTGTGGCTTTTTGTCGGGCGCTGTTGGATCACTTTGGATAAAATTGCAGAATCAAGTTGCTCCATGCAATGACTCCTTTCGTTAATCAAAATCGAGTTATATTTATTATACCTGTTTCCTAGAAATTTCATAGAAAAGACCCATGGAAAAAGGCGCAATTTTTTTTCCTTTTTTGGTTTAAGAGTGTTATCATAAATAGCGAGAACAGAAATGGAGGGAACACTATGACAATCGATTGGAAAAAAGAGGTCGAAGCCCGCAAAGACGATTTGCTGAACGACTTGATTGATCTATTGAAAGTGAAAAGTGAAAGAGAAGATGATAAAGCGACTGCGGATGCGCCATTTGGTCCTGGACCTCGTGATGCGTTGCTACACATGCTAGCTTATGGCGAACGTGATGGCTTCACAGTCAAAAACGTCGATAACTACGCTGGTCACATCGAATTTGGTGAAGGAGACGAAACATTAGGGATCTTCGGCCACATGGATGTTGTTCCTGCAGGTGACGGCTGGTCAACCGATCCTTATGATCCAGTCATCAATGACAACAAAATCTATGCTCGTGGTTCTTCTGATGATAAAGGTCCTTCAATGGCTGCCTATTATGGGATGAAGATCATCAAAGAATTGGGCTTGCCATTATCGAAAAAAATCCGTTTTGTCGTTGGTTCTGATGAAGAAAGCGGCTGGGCAGATATGGATTACTACTTTGAGCATGAAGAAAAGCCTGATTTTGGCTTCTCACCAGATGCCAATTTCCCAATCATTAATGGAGAAAAAGGAAATGTGACATTAGGGATCCATTTCCAAGGCAACAATGAAGGAGACTTCACGCTGCAAAGCTTTACTGCTGGCTTGCGAGAAAATATGGTACCAGGAACGGCAACAGCAAGCTTCATTGCTCCATCAACAGAAGAAGCATTAGCGATCGAAAAAGCCTTTTTCGATTACGTTGAAGCCAATCCAGTGACGGGGACGATTGAAACAGAAAATGAACAAGTGACGATCGAATTAGTCGGTAAAGGTGCTCATGGTGCCAGCCCACAATCAGGAATCAATGCGGGGACTTTCTTAGCAGTCTTCTTAGATAACTATGCCTTTGGCGGCGGCGCAAAACAATTCATCCATGCAGCAGCAGCCTATGTCCATGAAGATTTCTACGGTGAAAAATTAGGTGTGGCGTACGAAGATGAAAAAATGGGTAAATTGACTATGAATGCTGGTTTATTTGCTTTTAAAGCGAACCAAGCAGGAACGCAAGCAGACAACTTTATCGCATTGAACTTCCGTTATCCTAAAGGCGTAACTGCGGAAGGACTTGAAATCGGTGTGGAACGCACCGTCGGTATGGAAGGGGCAACCGTTACCCGCAATGACCGCAACATGGAACCTCACTACGTGCCAGCAGATGATCCATTGGTAGAAACTTTATTGGCGGTTTATGAAGAACATACTGGCGAAAAAGGCTTCGAACAAATCATCGGCGGCGGCACATACGGCCGTCTATTGAAACGCGGCGTTGCTTATGGCGCAATGTTCCCTGGCTATGTTGACACCATGCACCAAGCCAATGAATTCATGAGCTTGGATGACCTATTCAACGCAGCGGTGATCTATGCAGATGCTATCTACCGTTTGGCGAAATAAAGAGAGATTGATTGGGTCTGTTCACTCGCTAAATAAATACAATTGAACGTTTCGTGCGGCATTCTCGTATCTTTTTCATGTGAGAGAATGCCGCACTTTTTTAGTATGGAACAGGGGGATGAGTAGTAAAAAACACCTCATAGTGATGAGGTGTAGAAGCAATTAGTCTTTACATTTTTTCTTTAGGATTGCGTCAGTGAGGATTTCTGAAAAATCTAAATGCATAGTTCGTCCTAGTTTATCCGCCCATTGAGGAATCGCCAGTTTTTTCTCGACGAAGGTTTGATTCTCTAAATATTCTGAAACATCAACAAGGACCATCGATAGAAATGATTTTTCTTTGTCGTAATCGAATTCAAAATCTAAATCGTCTATAAACGGATTATTCGCTTCCAGTGATAAACAATTAATGGGGGTAGAGAGCGGAATCTCCCGATTATTTTCAATACAATCTGCCAAAACGATTCCGAGCCAATCGGATGCCATGAATAAAGCATCGGCGATGTCTAAGCCTTGAGTGCCGACTTGCTCAGGAAAATCAGGAAAAGAAATAAAATACTTCACTTCGCTTTCGTCTGTATCGGTGTAATAAAACAATGCAGGGTAACTTGCTAACATAGTGTACAACTCCTTTTTCGCGATTCTCTACAGATCTGATTGCAATGGTAGCGCTCTTATTTTTCACTAGTACCTAGTAGTCTTAGCAAGAGTTGTTGCTTTTTTATTGTACCAGTGTCATAAATACTGAACAATAGGCAATATTTTTTTAAGAGGAGAGTATCAATTCAGAAATTCTGATGATTGAAAGAACATCATCTTTTGTGGTAATTTAAAAATCTTTGTGTCTATTATTAATGAAAATGTTATATTTTGTTATTGATATCAAATCATCCGAATGATTTACTTTTTGTAAGGAGTTGAAAAGTGATGCCTGATTTAGTGAAATTTATTTTGGTTATTCTGGCGATTTGGGTGGTTTATCAAGTATTTACGACGATTTTATTTACCCTTTCCCAAAAAGCAGTTGCCAAACGAATCAAAAGCGGGAAGATGTCTGATCAGCAGTTGGCGAATTTGTACCACGCTGTAGCACGAGCAAATCAAGGAAGCAATTTCCAAGCGATTTTCTCTTATGGGCTCTTTTACCGCAGCCATGCAAAGCAAAGTGATGCGGTCTATGAACTGTATCGCGCAGAAATGGCGAAAAGAAATCTGTTGTAACCAACTGTGAAGCAGCTGCTTTCGAGAATATTGCTCGAAGTAGCAAAAAAGCCTAGGTCCTGCACAACAAGTGCAGAACCTAGGCTTTTTTGGTATTTACTGGGCAGCAAGCTGTGACAGATAAACACAGCTCCTTGCTGCAGCTATTTCTTGTCTTTGCTGCTTTTTTGATCCATGCCCGCACCGATCGCTACACCTAGTGCGATGCCTAAACCCATGCCTAATGCTAGATTGTCAAAAAACAGCATCCCAAACGCAGCACCTAATGCCATTCCGACACCGATCCCCAGTCCCATATTGTTAGAAGCGGCTTCCTTTTCTTCAGACGTTTGCGGCGGTTTTTTCGTCATTGTGAAAAACCCCTTTCTTTTTAGTATAGAGGGGTTTCGTTTGGATGACAAATATTCGAACTGCTGCTCAGTGATATGCATCAGGAGAGTGCAACCGCTAAGTATGGCAAACGGGTTGAACCATTGGTCTATCTTCCGCCGGGCAAATAGTTACGCTCGGGGTTGTAGCGACGAATGATCTTATTTTCAGCGAGTACGTGCTCATAATAATAAACAGGCGCATCCTTAGTCTCTAGTCGAAAAACAAAGACGAGCGGAACCTTTAAGACGGAATAGCGCGCGGGGATCGCAATATACGATTTTTGATTGCGCTCCATCGTCAGTGCGAATTCATCAAACAAAAGCGCCACTGGTGTGGGAAAGTTTACCAATTCATAATAGTGTTTTTCAAATGCATAGGTTTCTTGTTTTGCATAAGCAATTTTTGCAGCTGGCATACACATTCACCTCACTCGAATTATACGAACGTTTGTTCTGTTTGTAAAGTGAAAAATTACCAAGCGAGGAAAAAGGAGGCGTTCTCTATGAAAAAGATGTTATGCTAACAAGAAATTTGCTACACTAGAGAAAAGAAGGAATCAAAAAGGAGCAGATACCATGGATTACGAACGTTTCGCACGATTACAGGCACGCTTTGCCGATGAAAAACTGCTGACCAAAGAAGGGGTCTATCGGTTGCGTTTGTCAGGGAAGGCGCAGTTCGAACTAGCCTTTATCAAAACCGGACCCTGTGGCGAGTCTGTCTACCAGCCGCTGATCAAGGGCACTTTTGCTGAAAAAGAAGCAATCCCTACCTATTTGCTGGATCTTGCGGCGCAGCCTATGACGCAAATCAGTCAGCGAACCTCCGAAAATGAAGCAGTGTTAGATAAAGCGTTAGTAGCATTAATGGAAAAATGTGAGCAGGCAGTTGCCGTCAACGAAGCCGCACAAGAAGCCGCACGTTGATTAGCATGACAAAGATACAAGAGCCGCCTGAACCTGATTTTTTACACTAAGCAAAAAACGATCCTGACAAGATTCCTTGCCAAAGATCGTTTTTTATTTTCCCGTGGTAATTAGTGTCCTCATTCGCCGAAGTGGTCTGAGAAGCCTTGTTGTTTCATAAAGGCCGCAACATCTGGACGTCGCGGTTCACGGAAAAATTCCGTCATTTTCGTTTGCCAATTGGTTTGCTGTTGATTGCTGCTGCGCTGTGCATAATAGGCTTCTGTCGTTTGATTGTACTGGGCTGTTTGCTCCTGCGTCAGCGGTTGATACTGATCGACACTTACGATCGCTTCTTGGGGCAAGCGGACTTTCGGCTCATTTCTGTGTTGCGGATAGCCGATCGTTAAACCGAATAACGGAAACGTCAATTTTGGTAAGCCGACAAGTTCTGCGATACGAGGCAAATCATTGCGGATGCCGCCGATGTAACAAATTCCTAAGTCTTGCGCTTCAGCGGAAGCTACCATGTTTTGGGCAGCGATGGTCGTATCAACGACAGACACAATAAATGGTTCCATCGTGGTTAAGTGGGTATCAGGCACCCCTGCTTGGGTCAGCAGCTGCTGGTGTTTATGTAAGTCGGCGACAAAAAGATAGAAGACGCCCGTTCGAGTGATGTAATTTGGGGCACCGGCAATTTCTTCGATGGCAGCCAGTTTTTCAGGATCACTGACCTCAATGATCGAATAGGCTTGAACAAAGTTCGAACTGGAACCGCTCTGGGCAACCGTTACTAATTTTTGCTTGAGTTCCTTTGATAGTGGGCGGGGTTGAAAATCTCGGACAGAGCTGTGGCGGGTAAAAGTATCAAAAAGATCCATCGTTTTTCCTCCTGTAACGTACAAATTTCTTTCTTCCTTAGTGTAACAGAAAAAAAGGAATGGGAACAAAAAGAATGTTTTCAAAAAATTTTCAAATTGATGTTTTATAGTTGCCAAGCACAAAAGTTTCCGTTATGATAATGATACATTCTTATTATTATTCCTTAGGGGAGTAACCGGTGGCGCAAGCTGCGATAATATCAACAGTAAGTAAGCTGGCGACAGCTTTCTGGTATTATTTGAAATGGTGAGACCTAAGACAAGCGTATACTTGTCTTAGGTCTCTTTTTTTCTAGCAGAGTGCCTAAGGAAAATAAAATTAAAAGGGGCAAAAAAATTGGCGAAAGAAATGTATCAAAAAGAAATCTCGGAAATTATGGCAGAGGTCCAGAGCAGTCCAGAGGGGTTGACGCAGCAAGAGGCAGCCAAGCGGTTAGAAAATGGCTTGAACCAGCTGAAGGAAGCACCTAAGAAATCTAGCTTTGCCTTATTCTTAGATACCTTCAAAGATGCGATGGTGATCGTCTTGCTGATCGTGGCAATCATCCAAATGGTTATGGGTGCCCACGTTGAGTCGATCGTTATCTTCGCAGTACTCTTGTTGAATTCCGTCGTCAGTGTGATTCAAACGAAAAAAGCCGAAGGGTCGTTAGACGCTTTGAAAAGCCTGTCGGCACCAGATGCTAACGTCATTCGGGATGGCAAAGAACAAAGTGTGCTGGCGAAAGAATTGGTTGTCGGCGATATCGTTATTTTAGAAGCTGGGGACTATGTACCAGCAGATGGTCGATTGATCGAAGAGGGTTCTTTGAAGGTCGATGAAGGAATGCTGACTGGGGAATCAACGCCAGCGGAAAAAGAATTAGGGGTGATCGATCGTACCGCACCGATCGGCGACCGTGACAACATGGTCTTCAGTGGAACGATCGTCACTTATGGACGTGGTCGGTTTATCGTAACTGCGACTGGTAATGTGACGGAAATCGGTCAAGTGGCTGGCTTATTGGAAAGTACAGTTGAACACAAAACACCATTGCAAAGAGGATTAGACAGCTTCAGTAAAAAACTGAGCTTGGCGATCTTAGTCCTTTCATTGATTATTTTAGGGGTTCAAGTCGCACGGTTGTTCTTAGGTGACGGAACAGGTGATATGACACAAGACTTAGTCAACGCCTTTATGTTTGCGGTAGCCGTAGCCGTTGCAGCGATTCCAGAAGCCTTGCAATCGATCGTGACGATCGTTCTTTCGATCGGAACAAAACAAATGGCGAAGCGTCATGCCATCATTCGAAAACTACCAGCGGTTGAAACATTGGGTTCAACGAGTATCGTTTGTACCGATAAGACCGGGACTTTGACCCAAAACAAAATGACCGTTGTTGACTACTATTTACCAAATGGGCAAACGGGCACGTTCTCCGATGAGCCAACCACCTGGACATTGCCTGAAAAACGCTTAGTAGAGATCAGTGTCTTGGCCAATGATGCTGCCATCAGTGAAGATGGGGCGAAGCTAGGAGACCCTACTGAAATTGCTTTTCTGGATTACAGTGAGAAACTAAATCAGCCTTATCGGGCAATTCGTCAACAGTTTCCTCGTTTGCAAGAATTGCCTTTCGATTCTGATCGTAAATTGATGTCTACCTTACATGAGATCGATGGCGAACATTTATTGTTGACCAAAGGTGGGCCAGACATCGTCTTTGGGCGCAGTACCAAAGTCTTGATCGATGATCAAGTCGTGCCTTTAACAGATGAAATCAAGCAGAAATTACAACATCAAAACGAAGAATTCTCAAAACGGGCATTACGGGTCTTGGCGTTTGCTTACCGTCCATTGACCGATGCCCAATCACGAGAATTGACACTTGAAGATGAAAACGAGCTGATTTTGGTTGGTTTGATGGCGATGATCGATCCTCCTCGTAAAGAAGTCAAACAAGCCGTAGCGGATGCTAAATCTGCTGGTATCAAAACAGTAATGATCACAGGGGACCACAAAACGACAGCCGTGGCGATTGCACAAGAGATCGGTATTTCAGCCGAGGGCGACTTAGCCTTGACCGGTACGGAATTGGATGCTCTTTCTGAAACCGAACTAGCGGATCAATTAGACAAAATCACAGTCTATGCTCGTGTTTCGCCAGAAAACAAAATCCGTATCGTGCGGGCTTGGCAAGACAAAGGCAAGATCTCTGCCATGACCGGGGATGGGGTCAATGATGCACCCGCCTTGAAACAAGCGGATATCGGGATCGCAATGGGAACCGGAACGGACGTTGCCAAAGACGCAGCGGCGATGGTCTTGACGGATGACAACTTTGCCTCGATCATTCGTGCCGTAGAAGTTGGCCGAAACGTCTTTGACAACATCAAAAAAGCTATTTCGTATTTGTTTGCTGGAAACTTAGGTGCGATCATTGCGATCGTCTTTGCCTTAGTGATGGGTTGGGACAATCCATTTACTGCCTTGCAGCTGCTCTTTATCAACCTAGTCAACGACTCATTACCAGCGATTGCTCTAGGAATGGAAAAAGCCGAACCAACGATCATGCAGCGCCAGCCAAGAGATCCAAATGCTGGTATCTTCACTGGAAAAACATTGATCTCAGTAACGTATCGTGGTATTTTGATTGCCGCTGTCGTGATTTTGGCACAATGGTTAGGAATGAACCAATCACCTGAATTAGGTGTAGCGATGGCCTTCTCAACACTTATCTGGAGCCGAACATTGCAAACATTACCAGCACGCTCAAACACTGAGACTGCTTGGCAAGCTGGCCTTTTTGCCAATAAAATGGTGTGGTTGGCGATCGTCGTTTGTGGTGGACTATACAGCATTACCTTGATTCCTGGCATCCGTGAAGTCTTTGCGATTCCAGCAACCTTCACTTTAGGACATGTCGGTCTATGTATCGCAATGGCTGCTGTGGCAGTTGTTTTGATGGAAATCACGAAACTGATTATTATTGCCGTTCAAAAACGTCAAGGAAACGCCTAAAGCAAAAAACGTATCGATCGTTTGATCGATACGTTTTTTTGTCGTTTATCCTCACTGCTTAGTTGATTTTTTTCAGCTGACTGATTTGGGCAGCGACTTGCTTCAAGAAGGCTTCTTGACCAGCCGGCTGTTCTTGGCTGTAAAGGTAGGCTTCGTATTGCTGCGTCAAGCGGATAAAATCACCATGGAACAGTGGATAGAATGCTTCGAGTCGTTGGGCATAATCGATCAACGGCTCCGCCTCGTTACGGTACAGAACTTTCGTCGTTTGCCGTAAAAACAAAGGATAGGCAGCAACTAGCGGCTGTTTGGTAAAGCGGCAGATCAACCATAAATGAATACGGAAAAACGAATGGCGGAAATAGAAAAGTAGGCCAAGTCCTAGGATAGCTAAGCCTCCAAAGAAGCCATTGCGCAGCGTTTGTTTCAACTCCTCAGTCAACCAAACGTCATCGGAAACCGCGGCTGTTGCAGAACTGCTGGTCGTGGTTTCGCTGCTTTCTGTTTCCCTGCTGCTCGATGGTGTTGTTTCGCTGCTAGCGGTCGGTGTTTCTTCGGATTTAGTAGATTCTTGAGTCAACACGGGACGATCTGGATTTTGGAAACTAGGGGTCGGTTCAAAAGGTACCCAACCGTAGCCGTCAAAGTAGACTTCCACCCATGAGTGGGCATTCAAGTTGCGAACGGTATAGGTAGTAATGCCGTTTTCTGTTGCAGGAGATCCAGGAGAAAAGCCTTTTGCCCAGCGAGCAGGGATCTCTAAACTCCGTAGTAGCACGACCATTGCCGTGGAAAAATTGTCGCAGTAGCCGACTTGTGATTCAAATAAAAATTGATCAACATAATCTTGCTCTTCTGCAGGCACGACGGCATCGGTTTTGGAATAGCGGAATACGAGCGGATCTTTCAAATAGCTTTCAACCGCCGTGACTTGATCAAACAGACTGTTGCTTTCAGTGGTGATCTCAGCTGCGAGATCTCGTACCCGCTGCGGCAAAGAATCGGGTAACTGGATATAATCGATCAGAGAATCCGGATAGATCAAAGGCAGATTTTGGAGATTTTCTGCGGCAAAGTCTGGATGGTCCCAATCGAGGGTCAAGGTGGTGTCTGGGAGTGGATCAATGAGATCGACCCGCTGGATGGCGTCGCTGATCTGAAATCCGCGAGCACCGTTTTCAAGGGACAACGTGCTGCGTCCATAGGGCAATGGGACATAGTCTCCATGGTTTTGAAATTGGACCCGAACGGATTCGTTCTCAAGATAGGCTTGCTGATAGCTTTGATCCGCGATCGTGACGCCCTCTGCTTCTAAGCGAGCCTCTTCGCGGCTCGTACTGATCCAGCCCTTACCAGAATAAAAATCTTTGCTTTCCACCCGCCAGTAATGCGGGGTTTCTTGTTGCGCTTCAAATAAAATCGTCGCATCATCCAGTAGTGGTCCGCCTAATTGACGGTCGTTTTCACTGAATCCAGTGCGAGAGCCGCTGGGCGTGCCATGTTCTTCAATAAATTGATAAAAACCCAGCTGATTCAGATTTGTCCGTATAGGCGTGGAACGGGCTGCCAACTGTTCCCGCAGGCTCGTTTGCGGCAAGTAGACAGCAGTGACGGCTAGTCCACCAATCAATAGCATCACAGCGAACCAGGGAGCGATCGTTTGACTGGATTGAAAGACGCTGCGCTGGATCAGTGAAGAAGCCAAGGCACAAAGAAAAATACCCATCAAATGCCACGTCAGATCAAATTGATTAAAAATCACGACTGTTAGCAAGTAGCCGATCATGGTAGCGTAAATCAAGAAAAAGCGTTGATAAGCGATCGGTAAGATCGCTAAAAACAAAACCCAACTAACAATCAATGTCACCGCCGCCAGTTCGGTGATATAGCCGACTTCACCGCTGAGGATCTCTTGAAAGGCACGGTGCAGGTCTAGCCAAAAACGCAGCAGCCAATCAAAAGAAAAGGCAGTCCCATAAGGAAAGATCCGATACAAGACGATCAGCCAAGCGGCTGCCAGCAAAGGCAAACTGTAACGGACTTTCGGCACCACGGTCAAAATCAAACAGACACTAAAGGCATAAGTTAAAAGGGTGAACTGATTGCCAAGGTCATAAACTGCGATAAACGGCAAGATCACCAGTGATAGACTGAGAAAGGTCAGAAGACCAATCAGCGCTTTCTTAATAAATCTCATCCTACCGCCTCCTCAAGTTTATTCAACTGCCTCATTAAATCAGCGTAGGTAAACACTTGGCAGCTGTTTTTTGCTTCCAACTGACTGAGGTAGTCTTCCAGTTGTGGGGTAAAAACCGGGGTAATGAAGACAAGATGGCTGCCAGTCAAAAGCGGTACCCCTTCAGGAACTTTCTCGAAGGGAAGGATCTGGGCATAGGCAGCGGCATCCGTTTGGTAAGGAGAAGTCAATCCGTCACCAATCAAGAGCGGCTGAAAAAGTCGTTGATTTTGCGAGAAATGGTGGATCGAATAAAACAGTGATAAAGTCTCTTCAAAAGCAGGATGATCTTCTCCCCAAAAGAGCAGAACGATGTCTTGTTCTTCTTCATGTTCTCGTTCGCGATAGATCAATTCCTGTTGTTTGCTGGATAATTTCCAATCGATATTTTTTAAGGAATCCCCTAACTGGTATTGACGGAACTGTCGAATAGAAAAATTGGGTTCCCCGTGGGTTTGGCTGCGGACTTGCTGTTTAAAAAATGGCAGCAGGGTAACGGCTTCTGGCGCCAATTTAGGCAGGATCAAAATCGATTGTTTCGCAACTGCAGCGTAGCTTTTTTCAAAAAAGCCAAAGAGATCATGGCTGTACAATTGAACGGGCAATTCTTCATAGATGCCTCGCTCCTTTGGGGTCCAAGGCAGCTGCAGCCGAATCAGATTGCCTCGATAAAAGGCGCTGTGATGACTTTCCTTGAAACGATCGTCAAATTTTAAGGTGAAATCGACCAGCGGCAGCAGCGTCGGGCGATACTTGAAGACTTGCAGCGGTAAGGTGATCGCTGTGTGTGTTTCAGCTTGGATCGATTCTTCTAAAATGATTTGGACCTTCTTGAGGGAGGGGAGCAAGAATACTGCATCAAGCAACAATAACAAAGTCAGTAAAAACCAAAGGCTCCAGCCAGCATTATTATTGAAGATCACACAATAAGCCAGCAGCAGAAAATAGGCAGCGCTAAACAACAGGAGGCGCAGCAGGCGTTCAAGCTTCTTTTTCTTCATCGCTATCTCCTCGTTGGGACAGGCACTCGTTGGATCATCTGTTTCATCAAGTCTGAAAGGGTCTCCGTGCTGGCATGAACGCCACCTTTCAGTAATAAACGATGACCGAAGACTGCTGGTAAAATTCGCTGCAAGTCTTGCGGCGTGACAAAGGTCCGACCTTCCGTCAACGCTAACGCTTTTGCCCCTTTTAAGAAGGCGATCCCACCACGAGGGCTGATACCAAGGTCAATGGCATTATGCTGACGGCTCGCTTGAACCAGCTGCAATGCGTAACGGGCGACCCGCTCATCGACATACACGTCATCGACCATCGCTTTTAAAGCAGTCACTTCATCAGCATGTAAAATGGTTTGGATCTGATCCAAGCTTTGCTGTCGTTTTCCAGTCAAGAGGGCGAGCTCATCTTGAAAATCTGGGTAACCGATATGCAGGCGGAACAAAAAACGATCCAATTGGGCTTCAGGCAAAGGATACGTTCCTTCATACTCGATTGGATTTTGCGTGGCTAAAACAAAAAAGTGGGGACTCAATGGGTACGTTTGATTGTCGATGGTGACATGATTTTCTGACATGGCTTCTAAGAGTGAGGCTTGCGTCCTTGGTGTGGTTCGGTTGATCTCATCTGCCAAGAGGACGGAGGTGAAGATCGGGCCAGGACGAAACTCGAACTGGTGGCTTTGGGAATTAAAAATCGACACACCTAACACATCGTTAGGTAAAAGGTCTGGGGTAAACTGTACCCGTTTGTAGTCACTTTGAATGGCTTTGGCTAACGATTTGACCAACATCGTTTTCCCAACACCAGGGATATCTTCGAATAAAACGTGTCCGCCAGCAAGCAGCGCAGCCACGGTAAATTGGATCACATCTCGTTTGCCTAAAATCACTTTTTCCACTTCTGCGATCAAGGCATCTATTTTTTGTAATTCAGCGGTCATCTGATAACCTCCCTACGTTCGTTTCTTCCATTGTAACGGTTTTCTAGGACTGTCGCAATTTTCGTGTAACAATTAAAGAAAATTTCAAGAATATTCAAAAAAGAGAAATCCTTTCTGCGGATTTGCGAAAGAAAAACAAAAAACTTCCGAAGCGTTTCCTCGGAAGTTTGCGTTTGATAGAACAGAAGCGACTAGAAGGTGTGGTGCAAGAGGTCAGCGGCGATCTGGTCCGCCTGCCGTAAATTCCAAGCATCGGTTCCTGGCTGAGCAGTGGCAGCCGTCAGCCAGTGGATGCCTTCTGTGGGAATCCCAAAACAATAGAGGGTAGGGTAAGGGCGGTCATCTGGTCCGAGGATCTGATTGGTCTCAGGATCGATGGCGATCGCACCCGTCTCAAAAGGCACCTCATTGGGGATCGCCAACTGGTGCGGGTGAATAATCCGATCGTTTAGCAGTTGCCGCAACAAGGAATTGTTGGTTCGACGAATCGCTGTCGATGGAATGCGAGCCTCAATTAGTTGCGTCGCGTGATAGCGTGTGTCGTCAAATCGCTTTGAATACGTACAGTAAGCCTCCTCGATCTCAACAGTCATGTCAGGACCTAGTAAGGTCACCACTCCCGCTTCCATCAATGCCACCAGTTCCTGCAGTCGCTGAACTGGCGGTCCGATCGATAAAAAGCTGTTCAAGGGAACGAAAGACTGCCAAAAGAGTGTTTTCAAGTCTTGTACTGGCATTAGCTGATGATCGAGAACAAACCGAATCGGGTCCCGCAGATCTTTAAAGACTTCCAAGGCACTGCTGATAGGTCCTGTTAGATTGCCTTTTTCGGCATCTTGGATTTGGGTACGTAATAGTGCAATGAAAAAGTCTTGCAACGACTGTTGCTTTTTCTGAGCAAAGGGGTCGGCTAGTTGTTGCCATGACCACCACTCCGTCGTAGGAAGCTGCCATTTTTTCAGCAAGTCTTCAGCTCCTTCAGAGGCAACAAAGGCGGCGGTAAAAGCGGCAAGCTGATCTTTGTCCAGCAGCTGTTTTTCTAAAAGCAGCGTCTGATAATAGACGAGTTCTGCCTCTTTTTTTAAATAGAAGAGTAGGGTCTTGCCAGCAACCGTTTTGGCTGCTTGCCAAGCAGCGAGGCGTTCAGGGGTCAAAAAAACGGGCTTTCGCTGCTGCGTCGGTGTTTTTTGATTGCGGCCACGAGGATGATATGGGACACCCCGACGAGAACCTGCGATGATTTGTGGTTCTTCACCAGAAGGTTGATAGACGAGGGATCCATTGACTTTGACGAAGGTGCCGCCCCGACCGCTGGTCAAGCGGGTGACGTAATCGTAAAAGGCAAGTCCTAGTCCCCGTAAAATCACAGGTTCGCCAGCTTTCACCGCCGTTAGATCCGTATCTGCCGCATTGGCTGGCGGTGCATAAAACCAGCCATTATTTTCTGCGGCCGCCGCCAATCGTTGTTCTGCTGCTGACAGTTGGGCTTGTGAATGGCCTGTAGCTAAGACGACGGCATCAACAAGAAATGTTTGGTGAGCCGTCGTCAACTGGTAGCGATTTTTGGAAAGAGGGGTCAAGGAGCTGACACTGTCTGACAGATGGTTGACGGTAATGGATTCAGGCAGCTCTTTTAATAGCTGCTGATAAAACCACTGCTGATAGAGGCCATATAACGCCCGCGAGCAATGCCCGTTAGGATCAAGTGAATCAAGTGCTGTGCATTCCGTAACGAGCTCAGGAGCATGCGTGGCTGCGAAATGTTTCCCTTCTGTCACTGCCCATTCGTATAAGGTAGGTCCTTTGACCACGGGACCGCCGGTGCTTAATGTGTCATCCGTGAAAAGGGTGACTTGACTGGTTACAGAATTCAATAGCAGATCCGCCGATTGGTCCGTGCGCCAAACTGCCCCAGGAAGAAAGGGATCAAACAGCAGCAAGTCGATGGCTTGTTTGTTTTGTTTGCTATGAGCGATCAGTCGTTCTGAAAGTGAAAGTCCACGAGGACCAGCACCAATGATAGCTATTTTCATATCACACCGCCTCAATTATTCTATGGTCTTTGTGTCATCAACGGGCTAAGTCAAAAGGTGTCTTGCGGAAAATCAGCCAGTGCATGCCTAGCACCATGGCTTCCTCGATGGCATCGATATAATGGAAAGTAGGCTGATTGGGTTGTTGCTGCAGCAATGGATTTTTTTGGATCGCGTCTAAGAGATCGGTTTTTACTGCATCACTGCTGGCTAAAATAATACAGTGGGGGGCAAAAGCTGCATTGTAAAATGGCAGTAAGCTTGTCAGGCGCTGAACCAAAGCCGTGCGGTCTTGCGGTGCCCCTTGATCCAAGTAGCCGGGCAAAAACTTTGCCTCTCCCGCTAGGGCGTCTTTTCCTTCTAAAAGTGCACCATTGACCAGGAGCGTGATACCAGGCATGCTTTTTTCGGGATTGTACATGCCGACGATGGTTTGCTGCAAAGAGATCTGTTGGGCGATGCAATAGCCGATCGTTAAAATATGGGCATCGTTTTGACAGTAGAAGGGCAGTGCAGTGACCTCTGCCACGAGGGCTGCCAGGTGCCAGCCATTGAATTTTTCATACCAGCTGGAAGTCACGGTTCCTCCACTGATTTTTCCTGGTAAAAAGAGGGCGATCTGTTCCACAGAGGGAAATAATGCTAGCTCGTTCGTTACACATTCTTGAAAGCGATGAGGGGCAACATCAGGAAACGGCTGGTCGTGTTTTGCCAAAACCTTCCCCTTGCGGTCGATCAGCATGGACCAAAGAGCCAAGGAACCATCGTGATCAATAAAGCTAAGCAAAAGAGAATGACCTCGGTCTTGGTTGAGCTGATAGGTCACAGCAGGGCGCCCTAGCTCTTTTTGCTCCAGCGGACCTTTAGTGATTTCCCCCTCTGCCAACAATTCTTTTAATAATGAGTTAGTGGTGACCATGCTGATGCCGGTTTTCTTTACTAAATCGGAGGCGAATAATGCCCCGTTTTGAAATAAGGTTTTTAAAACCAGCTGTTTGTTTTGCTGGCGAATGGAATGGGTGGTAGAAGCCATAGGTGTTCTCCTTAATGAAGTGATTTAATTAAGTATACCGACGGGATGGAACGATGTAAAGTTTTTAAAAGACTGACTTGACGGAAAACTTGAAAATAAGTATACTTAATTAACAATGTTAATTAAGTGGTTCGCCATAAAGAGGACACGAGGTAGAGGGGAAGAGAAACGTATGATCAAATTAGTCATCACAGATTTAGACGGTACATTTTTGAACAGCCAAGGCAGTTTTGATCGGCCTTATTATGAACAAGTCAGCCAACAAATGAAAGAAGCGGGTGTTGCTTTTGCTGCGTGTACCGGCAAACAGTGTGAACGAGTGGAAGAACTGTTTGGTGAAGCAGCAGCGGATGTTTGGATTCTTGGGGATAGCGCGACCCGCATCAAACATCAAGGCGAATACATCTTTGAATCACTGCTGCCAAACGAATTAGGGCGGCGGATCATTGCGAAGCTCGCTGCGATTGCGCAAGATCATGTGATCATCGCCTGTACACCGACTGCGGCATACATTGCGGAAACGACCAATGAAGCAGATGCCCAGAAAGTTCGCGGCTCTTATCGGGTGGTCAAAACGGTGACGGATTATCAAACCATCACCGAAGATTTTGTGAAGCTCACTATTTTTGATCCCAAACTACGTTGCTTTAAGCATGTCCAACAGTTAGGTGAGTTTACAAACGACGCCTACATCGTGGCTTCGGAAGCCGCTTGGATCGATATCACCAATCAAGGCGTCCACAAAGGAACGACTGTGGCACACTTGCAAGAATTGCTGCACGTCACACCAGAAGAGACTATGGTCTTCGGCGATGGCTTGAACGATTTGGAGTTGATGGCAGCTGGCACGTTTAGTTTCGCCATGAGCAATGCCTTTGAGGAAGTCAAGGCAGCGGCAGCGTTTGTGACCAAGTCAAACGATGAAAATGGCGTGCTGAAAACCATCGAACGTCTGTTACCGCTACAAATGAACCAATAAAAAAACCGCTCCCTAGCAGGGATAGCACGTACTTTCATTTGACTGAAAGTAGAGTGCTGCCTGTTGCTAAGGCGCGGTTTTTTCGTTATGCATGTGGTTGACTGACGCTATAAGGATAGGCATCGGCTGACCACTCTTTGCTGCGAGGGACGATACCTAGCTGGAAGTTCAATGTACCACCGGCAGTCAATTCTTGGTGGGTGAAAAACAATCGCTCGAAGGGTTCTTCGTTCAATGTGATTTTATCCACGAAGAGCTGTTGCGGCGCATTGGGCGTGCTCTTGATCACTAAGTCTTTGCCTGAAGCAAGATGTAGTGTTGCTTGATCAAATAATGGCATGCCGATGACATATTCCCCCGTCCCTGGTGTGACTGGATAAAAGCCCAAGGAGTTGAAAATGTACCAACCAGCCATGCTACCGTTGTCTTCATCGCCAGGAAAGCCTTTGGGCGAGTAATTGAAGCATTGTGTCAATAGCTGCTTGATCAAGGGCTGTGCCATTTCTGGTTTGCCCAAATAGCTGAATAGATACGGATAGTGGAAGCTTGGTTGATTGGAGATCGCCAGCTGACCAAAATCGAGTGCAGCCATCTCGCTCATTTCATGGATCTCAAAGCCGTAGCCTTCTGTCGTATAGCGAGGTTCTTGATTGCACAAGTCGATCAGTTTTGCTTCAAAGGCCGCTTTGCCGCCGTGTTCGGCGATCAAGCCAGCGAAATCATGGTAAACAGCAAAACTGCTTTGCCACGCACTGCCTTCTGCATAGTCTAAGCCCCAGCGTATGTCACTGAATTCTGGACGAAAGGCACCATCGGGATCTTTTGCCCGCATAAAGCCAGTTTCCTGATCGAAAATGTTGCGGTAGTTTTGCGATTGCTGCTGATAATAGTCTGCTTGCTCGTCACCCAGCTGTTGCGCGACTTGTGAAATACAAAAATCACTGTAACAATAATCAAGGGTGTGATTGACCGATTCATGATGCGTCAATGGCACATACCCATAAGTCAAATAGTCCGTCGTGCCGCGCCGACCATAATTGGGATTTTCACTTTGGACGGTGGCGCCTTTTTTCATCGCTGCTAAAAATTCGGGCATCAAATCAGGACGAATGCCTTTTACTGCGGCATCAGCGATCACGGCATCGATCAGCGTCCCTGGCATCAATCCACGCTCATCTGGCGATAGCCATTTTGGTAAAAAGCCGCTTTCGCGATAACTGTTCAAAAAGCCTTCCAGCATGTCTTCCAATTGTTCGACAGCCAAGAGTGAAAAGAGCGGGTAGACAGTTTTATACGTATCCCAAAAGCCGTTGTTTGTATACAGTGGTCCTGGTTTGATTGCTTTTGCCAAGGTATCCCAATGCATTTTGCAGCCCTCTTGGTCGATTTCGAAGAAGGTTTGAGGAAACAAGAATAAGCGATAAAAATTATGATAAAAAGTAGAAACTTGTGTTTGATCGTGATGCTCAATCTCGATTTTTTGCAAAAAATGATTCCATTGCTGTTGGACAGAAGCCAGATAATCGTCAGGAGCCCATTGCTGTTCCCGTTGCAAGTTCAAACAAGCTTGTTCGCGACTGAGAAACGAGGTCGCAAAACGGATCGTCTGTGTTTGGCAATCATCAAAGCGGAGAACGACGAAGGCTTCTTTGCCTGTCAAGGCACCTTCGATCGCCGTGGTGGGTGTTTCAAAACGATAGACGAAATGGAAGGTGAAGCGTTCATCTTCGCACCCTGAAAATACGATCAGTTGACCAGCCACTGTTTGTTCATCCACCTGTTCTAAGACATAGTCACCCGGCAGTGACAAGCCAAGACCTGGCTGATCCCCGCAGTTTTCAATAGTCAGCACACCGCCATACATACTGGGGATCAAAGTCGTTGTTGTTAAATACCGCTGCGTCTTGATTTTAAGAAAGGCTGGATTAAAGGTGCTTTCTTCGGGACGATACGAGCTTTGCGCATGGAAAAGGGTATTTTCAGAAAGCGTGCCGTTTATCGGCAGCATCGTCAGATGGCTGAAATCCCCCATCCATGGGCTAGGCTGATGGGTGAGGCGAAAGCCCTGAAAGGTTCGATCTTCTGGATGAAACCACCAACTGCCGCGTTGATCGCTGGTTTGCGGGGCAAAGTAGTTCATGCCAAAAGGAACCCCTGTATAAGGCAGGCAGTTGCCGTGGGAAAAACTATATTGGTTGTCTGTTCCGTGTCGTGTGTCGATCATTGATACGTTCACTTGGTTCACTCCTTTAATTGGGTTGATTCTCTTTTGATCAAAGAAACCGCCACTAGATGGGTGGTCGTCTCCGTTGGTACTGGGGTTGCTGCCTTCGCAGCGTTGATTTTCTCAATCACTTGGTTTCCTGCCAAGCGCCCCATCTCGGCAAAATTCTGCCCGATAGTCGTTAGTGCTGGATCAACGAGGGCTGCGGCTTGGATATTATCGAAACCAACTAGGGAAATGTTGGCAGGGACGTGCAAATCTGCTTGGCGCAAAGCACGCATCAATTCAATGGCGATCAAGTCATTTTCACAGACGGCTGCCGTGACCTGATGTTCTTCCAAGTAGGCAAGCGCATTCGCGATGCTGGCAGCCGTGTCGTCGAGCTTGGTGCGAAAGGTTCTTTGGGCTTTTTTCAGCGCATCGATGTAACCTAGATAACGCTGACGGACGGATTGCGGATGATGGGTATCACCAAAAATATAAGCGATCCGTTGATGCCCCAACGCAAGTAAATGCTCCGTGGCTAGCTGTCCGCCTTGAAAGTTATCTGGCATCACCGCTGGAAAATCAAACTCATGCAGCTTTTTATCTAAGGTCACGATAGGAAAGTGCTTTTCAGCACATTCGAACAGCAAGTCATAGTAAGAAAACGTATTGCTGGCGTAATAGATCAGGCCGTCGAATTCTTGCATCAGCTCAGCTGCCGTCGTTTTTTCCAAATAATCCACTGGTGTCATCAAAAGTTCAAAGCCGTGTTCTTGCATCACGGGGTAAATGCCTTCGGTAAAGTTTCCTAAAGAGAGATCATTGGCAAAGGGCAAGACAAACAAAATTCGTCCAGTCGCTTTTTTTTCCTTCAATTCTCGGACAAAGCTGCCGCTGCCTTGCACGCGATAGATCAGCTGATTTTGTTCCAGTTCCGTCAAGGCTCTTTTAGAGGTGATCCGACTGACTTGGTATTGTTCAGATAGTTCTTTTTCAGTAGGGACACGACTGCCAGGCGCTAATCGCCCTTCAACGATGGCTTCGTGAAGCTCCGCGTAAATTTTTTTATATAATGGTTGTTTCATAAGAAAACCCCTTTTGATATATCATATTTGTTAGCATACCATAAACCAATAAAAATGAAAACCCTTTAATTATTTTGAAAAAGCGCTAGACATTCAATTAATTCATGATATACTAGGTTCGTAAATTGATATATCAAATCAGGGAAGGTGATGGAATGGTTTATAAAGAAATACCAACTTCAGTAGCAACATTTATGGAAACGATTACGGATCTATGCGGAGAAACGCATGCCGATTGGGCGAAAAATTTTAACGCAGCCTTTGCCAATACACTATTAACGACGGTCAAGCGTCATGAGGATGGCACGACCTTTTTACTGACGGGGGACATTCCAGCCATGTGGCTGCGAGATTCCACTGCACAAGTTCGTCCGTATTTGGTGATCGCCAAAGAAGATGAAGACTTAGCAAGCATGATCAGCGGGTTAGTTAAAAAGCAATTCTACTATATTACGATCGATCCTTACGCAAATGCCTTTAACGAATCAGCCAATGGCGCTGGCCACCAAACAGACGATACAGAAATGAACGATTGGATCTGGGAACGCAAATATGAGATCGACTCTTTGTGTTATCCGATCCAACTGGCCTATCTGCTATATAAAAACACAGGCAGAACCGATCAGTTCAATGATGATTTTGTAACAGGCATCAAAAAAGCCTTGGAGGTGTTTGTGACAGAACAAAACCATGAGGAGTCTCCATATCGCTTTGAACGGGATACCTGGCGAAAAGAAGATACCTTGACTCATGACGGCAAAGGCGCACCAGTGAAACCCGTCGGCTTGACTTGGTCAGGCTTTCGACCAAGTGATGATGCCTGCAAATACGGCTATTTGATTCCCTCCAATATGTTTGCGGTGGTGGTCTTAGGCTATATCCAAGAAATCTTTACGACGGTTTTAGAAGATGCATCGATCGTGGCACAAGCGAAAAAATTGCAAGCAGATATCGAAGCAGGGATTAAAGCATATGGGTTGACCACGAACCAAGCTGGCGAAGAAGTCTACGCCTATGAAGTGGATGGATTCGGCAATGGCACCCTGATGGATGACAGCAATGTGCCGAATTTGATCGCCGCCCCTTACTTGGGGTATGGCAGCATGGAAGATCCCCTTTATCTTCAAACCCGTAAAACGTTGTTGAGCAGTGAAAATCCGTATTTCTATGAAGGGAAATACGCCAAAGGCATTGGTAGCTCTCATACGCCAGAAAATTATGTGTGGCCGATCGCCATGGCAATGGAAGGGATGACCACCACTGACAAAGAAGAAAAGAAACGAATTTTGGATCAGTTAGTGGCGACAGATGCGGGTACAAATTTGATGCATGAAGGGTTCGATGTCGATGATCCTTCGCAATACACGAGAGAATGGTTCTCGTGGGCGAACATGATGTTTTGTGAATTGGTTATGGATTATTTCGATATCCGAGTGGAAAAATAAGCAGCACGACCCATCACCATTCGAGTGACACAAAAAGCAGTCCAACGACGCAAACAGCGAGGAGTAAAAATCAATGAAGAAACAAGTTTATATCATCTCACACAGCCACTGGGATCGGGAATGGTACATGCCTTACGAACAGCATCACATGCGGCTAGTGGAATTGATGGATGATCTTTTAGAATTAATTGAAAATGACCCTGAGTTCCACAGCTTCCATCTAGATGGACAGACGATCATCTTGGATGACTATTTAGAAGTGCGGCCTGAAAAACGCGAGGCGGTCAAAGCGGCCATCAAACAAGGGAAATTACAGATCGGTCCGTTTTATATTTTGCAAGATGACTTTTTGATCAGTGCCGAATCAAACACCCGTAATATGCTGATTGGAATGGCAGAAAGCAAAAAGTGGGGCACCCCCGTTATGTTGGGGTATTTCCCAGATACTTTCGGCAATATGGGGCAAACCCCGCAAATGATGCTGCAAGCCAATCTTGAAAGTGCTGCATTTGGACGTGGCGTCAAACCGATCGGCTTTGACAACGAAGTTTTACCCGATGATCAATTTACTTCCCAATATTCTGAAATGCATTGGGAAGGTCCAGATGGCAGTCAAATCTTTGGTCTACTCTTTGCCAACTGGTACTCCAATGGCAATGAGATTCCAGTGGATAAAGCAGAAGCCAAAGCTTTTTGGACACAAAAACTGCAAGATGTAGAAAAATTTGGTGCCACCAATCATTACTTAATGATGAATGGGGTCGATCATCAACCTGTCCAAAAAGACATTTCGGCAGCGATTCGTATAGCCAACGAGCTTTTCCCAGAGTATGAATTCAAACACGCCAGCTTTACCGAATACCTTGAAGCGGTGCAAGCAGATCTGCCAGATGACCTAGGAACTGTCACAGGTGAATTGACCAGTCAAGAAACCGATGGTTGGTATACTCTAGCCAATACCGCCTCTTCCCGAGTCTATCTGAAACAATGGAATACAAAGGTTTCCCGCCAATTAGAAAATGTCGCTGAACCATTAGCAACTATGGCTTATGAAGCAAGCGGCAGCTATCCTCACGATATGTTGGATCATGCGTGGAAAACCCTGATGCAAAATCATCCTCACGACAGTATCTGCGGCTGTTCAGTGGACGAGGTACACCGAGAAATGATGCCGCGGTTTGAAAAAGCCAATGAAATTGGTAAGTTCGTGGCAGATGAAGCGTTACGCAATTTAGTAGCCGCCATCGACACGAGCCAGTTTCCTGAGGAGAGTCGTCCCTTTGTGGTCTTCAACACCACTGGCAGCACCCGTTCTGGTTTAGTGGAAGTCGTGATCGAACTTGAGCGTAAAACATTCCGTGAAGGATTGCCAAGCAAGCTTTACCACGAATTATTGGCGAAGCCAAAAGGTTCTTATTCGGTGATCGATGAACAGGGGAACCCTGTTGCTGCGATCATCAGTGAAGAAGAGGTCCTTTTTGACTATGAATTGCCTAAAGATGCCTTTCGGATTCCTTTCATGAAACGCTTTGTCACGGTTCAAGTAGAAGCAAACCAGTTGCCAGAATTTTCATGGCAGACCTTTGCCCTAGTGGAAAAAGCCGCTACGCCAGTAGAGAGCGCACCGATCGTTTCAGAAGGAGGGCGTAAACTTGCCAACGCACATTTGGAAGCCGTCATTACTGAAAACGGCAGCTTGGCGATTACAGACAAAGTAACCCAAAAAACGTATCGCAATTTATTGGTTTTCGAGGATGTGGGGGATATCGCCAATGAGTACATCTTCAAACAACCAGAAGGGGATCAAGCAATCTTATCGACACAATTTCCGCATCACGTGACGATCGAACAAAACGATCCACTGGTGGGGATCGTGCGACTGACGCAAGAATTGCAGATTCCCGTTTCAGCAGATGACCGTTTGTTAGAAGAACAAAAAGCTGTTGTCGATTTCCGTTTCCGTAAGGCACAGCGGAGTCAAGAATTGGTTGCTTTCAAGATCGAGACGGAGATTCGCTTAGAACGAACCAGCAACCGCCTGGCATTTAAAACCACCGTCAACAACCAAAGCAAAGATCACCGACTGCGGGTGTTATTCCCAACAGGGATCACCACGGATTTCCATGAAGCTGACAGCATTTATGAAGTTGTAAAACGGCCAAATCAGGTTTCCAGTCATTGGGAAAACCCAACAAATCCGCAGCATCAGCACGCCTTTGTCAACTTGCATGATGAAACTAGCGGCATGACGGTTTCTAATTTTGGTTTGAACGAATATGAAATCGTGAAGGATCAGATCTGCTTGACCTTGTTGCGCTGTACGGGAGAGCTAGGCGATTGGGGCTATTTCCCAACACCAGAAGCGCAATGCTTAGGCAGCCACACCTTTGAATACGGCGTAGCCTGTCATGGGGCTCCTGAAGAACGTTATGAAACGTATCGCCAAGCACAAGCTGCCCAAGTTCCTTGGACGGCAAGTCAGACCGACAAGCATCAAGGCAAGCTAGCCAGCAGCAACCAATACATGGAAGCTCATGGATCGACGGTAGCTATCACCGCCTTAAAACGCAATCGCCAAGACCAGCAGATCGTTTTGCGGGGCTATAATTTAGCGGATCAAGCCACTGCCTTTCACGTGCAAAAAGAGCAGGCGACGCTCTGTCTGATGAACCTTTTAGAGGAAGAACAAGTATCGACCGTCAATGAGCAATTACACCCATATGAAATTCGTACCATTGGAGTAAAGGAGTGAGTAATGATGGTTTATGGAGGAATTGAAGCCGGCGGCACAAAAATGATTTGTGCCGTTGCCGATGAACAGTTGACGATCATCGCCCAAGAGTCGATCCCAACGACAACACCAGAGGAAACGTTAGCGGCGATCTTTGCCTTTTTCGATCCCTACGATCTCGTGTCATTAGGGGTCGGTTCCTTTGGTCCGATCGGGATCGATCCAACCCAAGCAACCTATGGCCACATACTAGCGACGCCGAAACAGGGCTGGCAGCAGTTCGATTTTCTCGGTGCATTGAAGAAGCGCTACCCAGAGACAGCATTTGCTTGGACAACAGATGTCAATGCTGCCGCTTATGGGGAATTACGTCAAGGAGCGGCGCAAGGCAAAGACAGCTGTGTCTATTTGACAGTAGGAACCGGCATTGGCGCAGGAGTCGTTCGTGAAGGAAAGATTTTCGAGGGGATCGGTCATCCAGAAATCGGTCATACCTATGTCAAACGCCACAGTGAAGATACGTATGCGGGTACTTGCCCGTATCACGGCGACTGTCTGGAAGGATTAGCCGCAGGGCCTTCTTTAGAAGGACGTACGGGGATCAAAGGACAAGACTTGCCGCAAGCGCACGAGATTTGGGGGTTGCAGGCCTTTTATCTAGGGCAAGCGCTGGTCAATATCACGTTGACCTTAGCACCTGAGAAAATTATTTTAGGCGGTGGGGTCATGAATCAGCCGCATCTACTCGCTCAAATCCAACAAGCCTTCCTGAAACAAATGGCAGGCTATATGGAGACACCACCAGTGGAAGACTACATCGTCACTTGGGGCTTGCCGAACAAAAGCGGCATCATCGGCTGTCTCTTGTTAGGCAAAGAGCAGGTGACTGCCCATGACTAACCTGCATTTTCCTAAAGATTTTTGGTGGGGAGCCGCTGCCAGCGGTCCGCAAACTGAAGGACGAACGGCCGATGATGGCAAAGGCGATTCGATTTGGGACTATTGGTACGCAACGGAGCCAGAACGTTTTTATCAAAAACGGGGACCAAAAGATACCGTCCAGCTGCTGCAGCGTTACCCAGAAGATGTGGCGTTGATGAAAGAGATCGGCTTTAATTCTTTTCGAACCTCGATCCAGTGGAGTCGCTTGCTGCCAGAAGGAAGAGGAGCGGTCAATCAACAAGCGGTGGCGTTTTATCGCGAGTACTTCGCCACTTTGATCGAAAATGGTATCGAACCCTTCATCAATTTGTATCATTTTGATATGCCGATGGCACTGCAAAAAGAAGGCGGCTGGCTCAATCGCGAGACTGTCACAGCATTTGCAGATTATGCTGCTTTGTGTTTTGAGTTGTTCGGTGATCAAGTCCGTCATTGGTTCACGCAAAATGAACCGATCGTGCCAGTGGAGATGGGGTATTTGTATCAACAGCATTACCCAGCAGAAATCAACTTGGCACATGCGGTGCAAGTCGGCTACCATGAAGCACTCGCCAGCTCCTTAGCGATCCAACGCTTCCGTCAATCTCAGCAATCAGGCGAAATCGGCATCATCTTGAATTTGACACCGACTTATCCGAAAGATCCGAACGATGAAAAAGATGTCCAAGCGGCGCAACTGGCAGATGCCTTTTTTAACCGATCCTTCTTAGATCCAGCGGTCAAAGGCACCTTTCCTGTAGAATTGATCGCTGTCTTAAACGAGTTGGCGATCATGCCAGAAACCAGGGCAGAAGATTTGCAGATCATTAAAGAAAACACGGTCGATCTCTTGGGGGTCAACTATTATCAGCCACGGCGGGTGCAGCAAAAGCGTTCTGCCAAAACAGCGGACACACCAATGCCAGAAGATTACTTCGATGTGTATGATTGGCCAGAAAAGAAAATCAATCCCCATCGAGGCTGGGAGATCTATGAACGAGGCATCTATGATACCTTGATCAACCTACGAGACAACTACGGCAATATCCCCTGTTATATTTCAGAAAACGGCATGGGGGTCGAAGATGAAACACGCTTTATCGATGCCAGCGGTCAGATCCAAGATGAGTACCGCATCACCTTTATCAAAGATCATTTGCGGTATGTTCACCAAGCGATCCAAGAAGGCAGCCAGTGCCGCGGGTATCACATGTGGACCTGCATGGACAATTGGTCTTGGCTGAATGAATTCAAAAATCGTTACGGGTTTATTGCTGTCGATTTGGCTACCCAAAAACGGACCATCAAAAAGTCTGGTGAGTGGTTCCACGAAGTGATTCAGCAAAACGGCTTTGTCGACTGATCATTCATAAAAAACAAATCAATGAAGCGTCCTATCTTGCAAAAGGTAGGACGTTTTTCAGGTTTTTAGAGAATAAAAACAAAATATAAACAAAGACCTTTAATTTGTTTCATTTTATCTTTAGTTTGTTCCTTATTTTTTAGGGATGAAAGCGTTATTCTAGTAGCATGAAGGAGATGATGAGATGTGAAGAAAAAGGGGTTTTGGAGGAATGTCTGGCAATACAAAGCATTGATATTGATGGCTTTGCCAGGTGTTGTCTGGTTTATCTTTTTTTTCTATATACCTGTATTCGCAAATGTGGTGGCGTTCAAAGATTTCCACATTTCACCAGACGGCTTTTTTGCCAGTTTGAAACAAAGCCCATGGGTCGGCTTTGATAACTTTAAATTTTTATTTGCATCCAATGATGCTTGGCTGATCACTAGAAATACCCTACTCTACAATATCGTATTTTTAGCATTCAACCTATTCTTTGCGATTGCCTTTGCCATTATTATGAGTGAGCTGCGCAATAAGCGCTTGGTAAAAGTGTATCACACGATGTCCCTGTTGCCGTACTTCCTTTCTTGGGTGGTTATTTCGTACTTTGTCTATGCCTTTTTGAGTCCAGACAAAGGGATCATCAACCAATGGATCACGGGTATGGGCGGTGAAGGAATCAACTGGTATGCTGATCCGAAATGGTGGCCGTTTATTTTCGTCTTTATGAATGTCTGGAAGAGCTTAGGCTACAACAGCATCATCTATTATGCGTCAGTGGTCGGGATCGATCAGACGTATTACGAAGCCGCGATGGTCGATGGCGCCAGCAAATGGCAGCAGATCAAAAATGTGACGTTGCCACAGCTGATTCCAATGATTTCTGTTTTGTTGATTTTGAACATCGGTGGGATCTTCCGTGCCGACTTCGGACTTTTCTATCAAGTCCCACGAAACTCTGGGGCGTTGTACCAAGTCACCTCCGTTTTAGATACGTACATTTATAATGGACTGACTGCCACAGGCGACTTCGGGATGACCGCAGCTGCCGGCCTTTATCAATCTGTGGTTGGGGCATTACTATTACTAACAGCGAATTTGGTTGTTCGTAAACTAGAACCAGATTCAGCATTATTCTAAGGAGGATGGATAAATGAAGAAAAAAGTAACGAAAGTCGAGATCCGCTCCTTTAACCCAACGGTCAACCTGATTTTTAATATCGTGATCGGTCTGTTCGCGATTTCCTGTGTCTTGCCGTTTCTCTTTGTGATCGCGATCTCATTGACCAGTGAAACCTCTTTGGCAGAAAACGGCTATCGCTTTTGGCCACAAGAATTTTCGTTCGCAGCGTATACCTACCTGTTTAGCGGACAAATGAGCAGCAAAATTTTCCAAGCATTTGGCGTATCTATTTTTATCACTGTTTTTGGTACCTTCGTCAATGCAACGATGACTTCGCTATATGCCTATGTCATCTCTCGCTCAAATTTTCCATTCCGTCGTTTCTTTACGATCTTCGCTTTGATCACCATGTTGTTTGCGCCAGGGATGGTTGCCAACTACTTAGTGATGGTCAACTTGATCCAATTGAAAGACACGATTTGGGCGTTGATTTTACCCCTTGCCTTAGGGCCTTTTAATATCCTTGTTATGCGGACCTTCTTTAAAAAGACGGTACCAGATAGTATTATAGAATCTGCGCGCATCGACGGTGCCAGCGAAATGAAGATTTTTCTGTCCATCGTGTTGCCGTTAGCCGTTCCAGGGATCGCAACGATCAGTCTATTTGCCGCTCTTGGCTATTGGAATGACTGGTTCAATGCATTGTTGTATATTCAAAAAGACTCTTTAGTGCCGTTACAAGCACTTTTGATGCGGATTCAAAGCAACTTGGACTATCTAGCCAAAAGCTCTGGTATGGCTGCCCAGATCCAAGGTGGTTTGGCCGCTTTGCCAAGCGAAACTGCTCGCATGGCAATCGTTGTTGTTGCAACCTTACCGATTGCGATCACCTATCCATTCTTCCAACGGTATTTTGTCGGTGGTCTGACAATTGGTGGCGTCAAAGAATAATCAAATAAGTATAGGGAGGAAACAAAAATGAATTTGTGGAAAAAAACAGCTTTTGCTGGGATGGCCGCAGCGGCAACTTTGGGAATGGCTGCCTGTGGGTCGAACGGCGCAACATCCGATTCAGAAAACAATGCAGACGGCGTAACGACTTTATTGATGTATCAAGTCGGGGACAAGCCAGAAAACTTTGATCAATTAATGGAGATCGCCAATAAACGCATTGAAGAAAAAACCAACGCTCGCATCGATCTGCAGTATATCGGCTGGGGTGATTGGGATCAAAAAATGAGTACCATCATTTCATCGGGTGAAAACTACGATATTTCCTTTGCCTCAAACTATGTTGCGAATGCGCAAAAAGGCGCGTATGCAGATTTGACGGAGTTAGCACCAAAATATGCCAAAGAAGCGTATGATCAATTAGACGAATCTTATATCAAAGGCAATACGATCGACGGAAAATTATATGCCTTTCCAGTCAATGGCAATATTTATGCCCAACAAGTCTTGACCTTCAATAAAGAGTATTTAGATAAATATGATTTGGATATTAGCGGGATCGAATCTTATGCAGATGCCGAAGACGTGTTGAAGAAGTTTAAAGAAGAAGAACCAAACATCGCACCGTTTGCGATCGGACAAACCTTTAATGTTTCTGGAAACTATGATTATGTGATCGGGAAAGATTACCCATTTGCTGTTAAATTGGACGGCGATACAACGAAGATCATCAATCAATACGAAGATTATGAACAAATGGAAAACTTGAAATTGATGCACAAATGGTACAACGAAGGCTTGATCCCAACTGATGCAGCCACTAATACGACTGGTTACCCATTAGAAGGCAACACATGGTTCATGCGTGAAGAAACCCAAGGACCAATGGATTACGGCGATACGATCTTAAGCAATGCCGCAGGTCATGAATTGGTTTCACGTCCAATCACGAAACAATTAAAATCAACAGGCCAAGCGCAAATGGCAAACTTTGTCGTAGCGAATGTTTCGAAAAACAAAGAAAAAGCAGTGGAAGTGTTGGGCTTGTTGAACAGCGATCCTGAATTGTTGAATGGATTGGTTTGGGGTGTCGAAGGCGAAGCATGGGAAAAAATCGAGGGCGAAGACAACAAAATCCGTCTCCTTGATGGCTACTTGCCAAATACCCGGATGGCTGCTTGGAACACTGGGAACAACATGATCCTTTATACACAAGAATCCATCACAGACGATATGATCAAAGAGCGTGATGAAAATATTGCTAACGCTGAAGCATCACCAATCTTAGGGTTCAACTTCAAGACTGATAATGTGAAAACTGAAATCACGAATATCGCCAATGTCATGAACCGTTACAAAGCAAGTTTAGCAACGGGAACGATCGATCCAGAAGAAAATGTTCCGAAACTAAACGAAGAATTAAAAACCGCTGGCTGGGAGAAGGTCCGCGATGAAATGCAAAAACAATTTGATGAGTATCGTGCAAGCCAAGAATAAGCAACAGGCGCCGCTCACCAATCAATAGATCAAGTAAGCCGGAGGCTAAACGCATCAGGACCAATGGTTCCCACGTCTAGCTTCTGGCTGCTTTTCTTTAAAGTAAGTAGCGAAATCTTTGATGAAAAAATAACGTTACTTTTGTTTTTTAACCTTCAAGCAGCAAGCATAGTGCCTCTAAAACGTACATAGCATTAAAAGATTCTCAGGTAGCTTGAGTAGGAAGCTAAAATCATGCTACATTTTCGATAGGGAACAAATAAGGGAGGAATTTTAAATGGAAGAAACAGCAAATAGTGGGTTGGTCAAGGGCTTTCGCTTGATTTGGGCGATCGTGAAGTTGAATTTGTTTTTCGTCGTATTGACATTGGCAGGTGGCGGAATCTTAGGGATCGGTCCAGCGTTTCATACCATTAGTACCTTGATCCATGAAGACGGTTTAAATTATGAGCATCAAAGCTTTCGCAGCGCATGGCGCATTTGGCGCAGCGTCTTTGTCAAAGCCAATAAACAGTTTTATCTTTTCTTCCTACTGACAGGTTTCTTAGTGTATAACTTGTATTTAGCTACCCAGATCCAAGGCTTGATTTGGCTGATGATCTCTTTTGTTTTAGTTGTCGTCAGCGGATTGAGTATCTTACTGTACTTACTAAGTGTGGTTTTTGACACATCCTATGAGATTTCCTTGTGGAATAACCTAAAATTGTCCTTCGTGTGTCTGTTTCTTCATATGGCGACCTTTCTAAAATTGTTCGTGGGGATTGCCAGTATTTTCGCTTTTACTTGGATGATGAAAGGGCTCTTGCTCTTTGGAACCTTCAGTCTATTGATTTTGTGGTGCCACGTGGCGATCAGTCAGGAAAAAACCGTCATTGATCGGGACTTGGCACATGACTAAGCAGCGCTTTCGTTTGTTTAAACATGACTTTTTGATCAATCAGTTGATGCAGTTGTATAGCGTCCTTTTGGTGATCATCTCGATTATTATCATGCTGGTTCTGACGGCATATACTGGGGCAGACCGCTTCAATAGCAGCGAACGCCTCGTGGAAGCTACCAGTATGCAGCTGGATGCATACGTGCAGGATCAAAACGCGGTCGTTTCAACGGTATTAGGCGAATTTACCAGTTCGGATACTGCTTTTGAATCGCTGCGCAATTATTTACAGCTTTCATTGCCAGACTATTTTTCCTATAGTAATGATATTTTTCGCCAGACGGGACAAAGTGTGTATTTGCCAAACATCCTCTATCGCTTGATCCGTAATCATCCTAGTATCGAAGAGATCATTATTCAACTAGATGAAAGCAATGAGACACTAGTGGCAACCCCAGATACCCCTTATGGAGAAAAACGCAGCGGCAAGCAGATCGATTTGAAAAATCGTCTGTTTTTTGTTCGTTCGATCGCCCAACCAAGTAATTATGCGCAACCGTTAGGGCAAGTCTACGTGATTTTTCACTCAGACGATGTCTTAGCCAATCGACAAGAAGACAACCAAGCGCATGGTATTAACAGTTTTTTGTATACCTCCAATGGTCAGCGACTATACAAGGATGCCGTGAACCTTAGCAAGCAGACCTTAGCGAAAATTGATCAGGCGGTGGCTCATGGAACTATTAACGACACTCTGTCGAAAGACTTTTATATCAAAAAACAAACGACCGTCAGCGGAGAGTTGTCACTGATCTTGTTGTCAAAAGGTGTGATCTGGCGGGATATTTTTTCTAGCGCCATTTGGATCTTTAGCTTTGGGATTGGGATTCTCTTATTGGTCCTATGGGTGCTCCATCGGACCTTCAAGCGCTATACCTCGCAAGTACAGCAGATCGTCTATGCGACGAAAGAAGTCAGTCAAGGAAATTTTGATAAGCGGATCGATACCGCCAATGTCCAACAAGAGCTGAAAGAAATCGCAGAAGCCATCAATCAAATGACTTACAGTATCAACGAGTATATCAAAGACATCTACACGTTAGAGATCAAGCAGCGAGACGCCGATATGCGGGCGCTGCAAGCACAGATCAATCCGCATTTTCTGTATAACACGTTAGAATACATTCGAATGTATGCCTTGAGTCGCAACCAAGAAGAGCTGGCGGATGTCGTCTATGCCTTTTCGGCACTGCTACGGAACAATACGACACAAGAAAAGACGAAGACCTTAAAAGAAGAAATCGATTTTTGTGAAAAATATGTCTACTTGTTTCAGATGCGCTACCCAGATAAGATCGCCTATCATGTAACCATCGATTCGGCATTAGAACAGTTGGAATTGCCGAAGTTCACGCTGCAGCCGCTTGTCGAAAACTATTTTGTTCACGGCATCGATTATCAGCGCAATGATAATGCCATCAGTATCAAGGCTTATAAAGAAGTCGATCAGATCGTGATTGAGGTCAAAGACAACGGCAAAGGCGCAGATGCACAGCAGTTGGCGATGATCCAAGAAGAACTGCAAAATCAGGAGATCGGAGCCCAAACCTCGATCGGGATCAAAAATGTTCACGAACGGTTGCGGGGCATGTTCAACAGCGCCTATCAAATGGACGTTACGTCTCAGGCAGGTGCTGGGTTTACGGTCAAGATCCGCTTAGATGAGAAACGTTTGCAAAGGGGGCATGAGACAGATGTATAAAGCAATGTTCGTTGATGATGAATACATGATCTTGCAAGGGCTGCAAATGATCTTGCCTTGGCAAGAACTGGGCTTTGAAGTGGTGCATACAGCGAAAAGTGCTAGTGAAGCCCTCGAGTACTTGCAAGAGCATTCCGTTGATTTGCTGATCACGGATATTCGGATGCCAGAAATGAATGGCATCGATATGATCCGCCAAGCACAAGCGTTTGGGAATCGATTTTTCTCGATCATTCTATCAGGCTATCAGGAGTTTGCCTTTGTCAAACAAGGCATGGCGTTAGGTGTGCGTAACTATCTCGTCAAACCTGTTAACAAAGAAGAACTACGCAGCAGTGTACAAGCAATTGCAGCTGAGTTAGAGGAGCAGCAAAAACTGTTGGCAGAAAAAGAACTGTATCAAGAGTCAAGCCTGCTGCTTTGGTTGAATGATGAATTGAACGAAAGCGAGTACCTCCATTTGCTGGCGCAACAGCGGGTGCCACTAGCAGCACCCTTTACCGTTTTGCAGTTCAATGGGACTGCTGAGATCTTACAAAAAATCACGACGTTTTTTCAGCAACACGATCAGCCATTGATCTTACCAGGGCGATTAGATGAAAACCAAGTGATCATTACTGCTGCTGGACCAAGGCAGCAAATCAACGCTGATCTAAAAGCACTGGCACAGCAGCTCAATAGTACTGACTGGCAGTTGATTATGAGCGAGACCATCAACGAGTGGGAGAATTTGTATAAAGCCTATGAAAAAATCAAGCAGGTTCAGTCACTGCAAGCCTTCTACCCAGATCTGTTCTTACAAGAACAGACGATCCACGTGGATATTTTAGAGCGAAACGAAGAACTCCCGTTTCTGTCTTTTAACAAAGCACTGACCATTGGGGATGTCAAAACGATCCAACATGAGCTGGATAAAATGTTCGCTATTTTGGAACAAACCCAAGCAGACCCTGAGCATGTTCGCTATGTTTCGTTCTTGTTGTTCAATGATATTTATCGGCAGCTGCCAGTACTTTCCCACGAAAACCATGAACAAATTTTGGCACGGATTCGTGAGTCTAATACACTGGCAGATTTGCGGCAGCTCTTTGATGATGTGCTGGAGTTGGCGAAATCGCAGCCGCCGCAAAAACGCTATTCAGAGATCGTTCAAAAGACGATCCAGTTGATCGAAGAAGGCTATACCCATGATTTGACGGTCAAATCAGCGGCTGAAGAACTGCATGTCAGTGTCGTTTATTTGGGGCAGCTCTTTAAGAAAGAAACGGAAATGAGTTTTAATCAGTACGTCAATCTGGTGCGGATCAAGCAAGCCCAGCAGCTGCTGCTTCATTCGAAAGCCACGATCAGTGAGATCGGCGATCGTATTGGTTACAACAATACCAACTATTTTTCCAAAATGTTTAAGAAATTGAATGGTCTGACCCCAAAAGAGTTTCGCGATACCTATGAACAGCATTATGAATCCCTTGATTGAATTTAGATTTCTTCAAAAAAAATCTGGTTTTTGTGATTAAATGATAGTAATTGTGACGCTTTCACGGTAAACTAAGAGAGGAAAAATAAAGAAGAGAGCGTGATGTTGTGAAAGAAACCAAAAAATTTGCACAAGTTTTGATAGGTACCGGGCTGATTGCGTTGGCCATTTCCTTATTGATCACCGCCCATCAAGGTTATGATACGATCAGTACGTTTTTACTAGGAATTTTGAATTTCGTCGATGTCCCTTTTTGGATTGCCAGTTTGTGTTTTAATATTATTGTTTTGTTGATCGTTGCAGTCTTTGATCGTGCCGAATTAGGCATTGGCAGTTTTATCAATGGGATTGGCTTAGGCCTGTTGATTGGGATCTTTGAACCAGTGATGGACAAAGTATCGATTCATTTGCCTTTTTATCCTTGGATCGCTATTTTCGCAGCACCGATCTTATTTGGGATCGGCGCTGGTATCTACGTTTCTTCCAACAAAGGATCAGCGGCGTTAGAAGCCTTGACTGCCTTAATCTACAAACGAAGCAAATTGACGCAAAAAACGATCCGTATCGGCTTGGATGCAGCCATGGTCTTGATCGGTTTTGCGTTAGGCGCCAGTGTTGGGTTAGGTACTCTCTTGTGTATCGTCTTTATTGGCCCAATCTTTGAAGCCACCATGAAAACCATCGCTGCTCGGAAGAAAAACGCCTAGCCTTGAGAATAAGTCGGAAAAAGCTGTCTGTGAGGACAGCTTTTTTGTTGCTTCTATTTAAGGGAATTATCTGAAGGAAGAAAAATCCTGATTTCCTTAAGATTCTCTGGGTAAAAAAAGTGTTTTCTCCATGGTTACTGTCTTATTGGACTTGGTATACTGATAAGACGAGTAAAGGAGAAGTGAAAATGAAAAGTTATCGTTCGACGATTGCGGCTTGCTTTGTAGGGTACATCGTTCAAGCCGTCATCAATAATTTTGCCCCCTTATTATTTTTGACCTTTCAAAGCCAATACCAGCTACCGATAAGCCAGATTACTTTGCTGGTTAGTTTTAACTTTTTGACCCAGTTAGCCGTCGATTTTGCAGCAATCTTTTTTGTAGACCGCATCGGCTATCGAGTGTCGATCGTAGCCGCGCATTTTTTTGCAGCGATCGGCTTGATTGGTCTAGCCGTTTTTCCCTTATGGTTTCCGACCCCGTTTAGCGGATTGTTAGCAGCGGTTTTGTTGTATGCCATTGGCGGTGGCTTGCTGGAAGTCTTAGTCAGTCCCATCGTTGAAGCCTGTCCAACGGAACATAAGGAAAAAACGATGAGCATGCTGCACTCGTTTTATTGCTGGGGGTACGTGGGGGTCGTTTTGTTCTCAACGGCGTTCTTCATGGTGTTCGGTATTCAACAGTGGCCGATTTTGGCGATCATCTGGGCACTGATCCCGTTGGTCAATTTGTTTTTCTTTACCAAAGTCCCGTTGGCGCCAATCGTTGCCGAAGGAGAACGAGGGTTGACCACTCGGCAGCTCTTTTCCTTGAAAAGCTTTTGGCTGTTTCTGGTGATGATGGTCTGTGCTGGAGCCAGCGAACAAGCAGTCAGCCAATGGGCATCGACCTTTGCCGAACAGGGCTTAGGCGTTAGTAAGACGCTAGGCGATTTAGCAGGGCCAATGGTTTTTGCCTTGATGATGGGGATCTCCCGTTTGCTTTACGGCAAGTTTGGGGAACGCATCGATTTGAAACGCTTTATGTTTTTGAGTGTTTTGCTTTGCCTACTGGCGTATATGATGATCGGCTTTGCTTCATTGCCATTGATCGGGTTCCTTGGCTGCGGCTTAAGCGGTTTTGCCGTAGGGATTATGTGGCCAGGGGTCTTTAGTCTTTCTGCGCAATACATTCGCAACGGCGGAACGGCGCTATTTGCTTATTTGGCATTAGCAGGAGATTTAGGGTGTTCAATCGGACCCGCTGTCGTCGGCAGTATCGTCGAATGGACGGGACAACAGTTACAGGTTGGGATTCTAGGGGCGATCGTTTTCCCGATCATCTTGCTGGCAGGAATTTATTTGGTTCAACAAATGCACAAAAAACGACAGCTTCCGTTGCTGGTTTTTCAAGAATCCACAAAAGAATAAAAAAATTTTGGAGCAAATGCCGTCTTTTCATGGTATTTGCTTTTTGTTTTCTGAAATTCCTCTAGTCAAGATAGTTTCTATCCGCTATACTTTGACTTATTCATTTAAAAAGGAAGTGATGTTGTGAAAAGTCAATTGAAAAAAGAAATCAGTTTTTTTGGGGCATTATCGACAGTAATGGGAACGGTGATCGGCGCCGGCGTGTTTTTCAAAGCAGCGGCTGTGGTCCAGCAGACCCAATCCACCGGTTTGACCTTGTTGGTCTGGCTGCTTGCCGGCTTTCTAACGATTTGCGGCGGTTTGACGGTGGCGGAGTTAGCGACGGCGATTCCTGAGACTGGCGGACCCATTCGATATATTGAAAGAATTTATGGGAAATTACCCTCCTTTTTATTAGGCTGGGCACAAAGTATCATTTACTTTCCAGCAAACGTGGCGGCTTTAAGTATTATTTTTGCGACCCAGTGTTTGAACTTATTTCATCTACCCAGCAATTATTTGCTTCCTTTATCGATTTTGACCGGAACGAGTGTGACCTTGATCAATCTTTTGGGAACAAAAGCCGCTGCTCAAGTCCAGTCCGTCACGTTAGCAGTCAAGCTGATTCCGATTGCGGTGATCATCGTGGCGGGCCTGTTGACACCAGGGCAAGTATCGGTCTCATTGGTGGATTTTTCTTCCAATACTCAAGGATCGCTTGCAGCTGGCATCAGTAGTGCCCTCTTAGCAACCCTTTTTGCTTATGACGGCTGGATGGGAGTCGGTAATGTCGCTGGGGAAATGAAGCGACCCGAAAAAGATTTACCAAAAGCCATCATCTTTGGGTTGAGTTTTGTTACCTTGGTGTATGTGTTGATCAATGTTGCCTTTTTAAAAACATTGCCGATCGATCAAATCGCTGGTAATTTGAACAGTGCTTCAGAAACTGCGATGGCCTTGTTTGGTAGCTTTGGCGGAAAACTGGTCACGATCGGTATCCTGATCTCTGTGTATGGCGCATTGAACGGCTATACAATGACTGGCTTGCGGGTCCCATATGCCATGGCGTTGGAAGATGAGATTCCTTTCAGCAAGACCTTTGCCACTTTAAGTAAAACCACCAATACACCCTATGCGGCGGCTTTTTTACAATTAGGGATCGCGTGTATCATGATGCTTTTAGGCACCTTTGATCTCTTGACCGATATGCTGGTTTTTGTTATGTGGTTCTTTAGTGTATTATTATTTGTAGGAGTTTTTCGTTTGCGAAAAACAGAACCGCAGATGAAGCGTCCGTATAAAGTTCCCTTCTATCCAATCATTCCCTTGATTGCGATCTTAGGTGGCTGTTTTATCTTGATTATGACCTTGATCACTGACACGTGGTTAGCAGTCGTGGGAATTGGCGTGACGTTACTAGGAATTCCCGTTTTTTATGGAAAAGCAAAAGGAAAAGCGAGAGGAGCGAAAGAATGAAGATCGTTGTACTTGATGGCTATGCGTTGAATCCAGGAGATTTGTCTTGGCAAGGGTTTGAAGAATTAGGAGAGGTGACGGTGTATGATCGTACCTCGTATACAGATAAACAAGAAATTATTGAGCGAATCGGCGATGCCGAAGCAATTTTGACAAATAAAACGCCGATCACCGCAGATGTGCTCAAAGCATGTCCGCAATTGACCTACATTGGGGTCTTGGCAACTGGATACAATGTCGTTGATTTGGCAGCAGCGAAGGAACAGGGAATCACCGTGACCAATATTCCTAGCTACAGTACCAATGCAGTGGCACAAGCGACCTTTGCTTTGCTGCTGGAAGTGACGAATCAAGTGGGACACCATAATCGTTCCGTGCATCAGGGCGACTGGCAAACCAGCAAAGATTTTTCTTATTGGCAGACACCATTGATGGAATTGGCAGGCAAAACGATTGGGCTGATTGGATATGGTGCGATTGCTCAAGCAGTTGCCACGATCGCTCATGCGTTTCAGTTGAAGGTGATCTACTTTAATCATCGACCAAAACCAGCACAAGCAGATTGGGCAAAACAAGTTTCGCTGGCGGAATTGTATCAAGAAGCAGATATCATCAGCCTTCATGTTCCGCAGTTTCCTGAGACAGAAAAAATGATCGATCGCACAGCATTGGCACAAATGAAATCTTCTGCGATCCTGATCAATACCGCCCGTGGCGGCTTGATCGATGAAGCGGCAGTTGCTGAAGCGCTGCAAACTGGGCAGATCGCAGCCTTGGCGGCAGATGTCGTTTCAAAAGAACCGATCGAAGCTGACAATCCCTTATTACAGGCGCCAAATTGCTATTTGACACCGCATATCGCTTGGGCACCCGTCGAAACGCGGCGTCGTTTGATGGGGATTGCTGTGGCGAACTTAAGCGGCTTTAAAGCAGGTACACCGCAAAATGTCGTGTAAGCAAAACGAGCAAGGAAAAGGACTTTGACAAAACAGGCGACTAGCAAAGCAGTTAGTCTCGCCGACACAGTAACCATTTCGACCAGTCATCCAGCCTCACAAGGTGATTGGTCGTAGGACTGGTGGTTTGTCTAAGTCTTTTTTTGCTGAAAATGAAAGGAGACGGTCTTGAAAAAGTATTATTATCTAGCGGCCTTTGTTAGCTTGCTGGTCTTAAGCTGGCTGATCCAAACCCAAAGTAGCCGCTTTTATGCACAGCCGATCATAGAAGTACAAACGGTTCAAGTCACCGCCGACCAGCAGCAGATCCAAGGGATCGTTCGTAACGGAGAAGAAGCTGGGGTACTACGGACAGTCACTACGCAATACACCCCCAACGGTGCGATTCATCCGTTGTATCAGACCGGACAACAGCTGCTTTTGCAAAAAGAAGGGGATGGCTGGCAGGTACAAGCACAAAAACGGGATGGGTATCTCTTTTTCTTCCTTGCCTTATTTTTGATGGCAGTAGTCGCAATTGGTGGCAAAAAGGGCTTGCGGGCTTTACTTAGTATCTTTGTGAATACTGGCTTGCTGCTCCTTTTTCTGTGGTTTCACAAAGGCAACAGCTCCTTTTCATTGGTCTTTTTGATGATCGTTTTTACGATCGTCTCGTTGGTTTTGACGATGGGGATTTCCTGTGGCTTTCGTACGATCGACAGCCGTAAAATCATTGCCTCGTTAGCCAGCGTCCTCTTGGCGTTTTTTCTCTGTCGGTTCGCCATGGATCTTTTGCAAGATCATGGGTTGCGCTATGAAGAAATGTCGTTTCTGACCCGTCCGTATCGCAGTGTCTATCTAGGGAGTCTGCTGATTGGCGCGATTGGTGCCAGCATGGACAATATTGTCATGCTGATTGCCAGTCTAGATGAGATCCAGCGCATCAATCCCCAGACTAGCCGCAAGGAACGATTAGCGATCGGTCGATCCATCGCGCAAGATACGACTTCTTCGATGATCAATGTCTTGTTGTTTGCTTATTTAAGTGGGAGTATGCCAGCGCTATTGTTTTACCTAGCAAATGGCTGGCTGCTGTCGCAAGCATTGCCGATGCATCTTTCTTTAGAAATAGTGCGTACATTATGCGGCGGCTTTGCGCTGGTTTTATCGGTACCGTTGACGCTCCTTTGCTTTGAACTACAAAGGAGGAAAGCAAGATGAATGTTTTGTTTGTGTTGAGCTTGCTTTTTCTCTTGCTGACTTTCGCTGTTTTTCGGATCGAAGGGCTGTTTCAAGTCACTGGTCTGTTTATGAATGTGGCTGTCTTTCTAGCGCTTCTGGTCCTGATTGACCGAGGGGCACCGATCATACCAGCGGCTTGTGTTGCCTTTTTAGCCGTGGCGGCGATCACCTTGTTTTTCGTGAACGGCGTCAATCAGAAAACCAAAATTGCCTTTGTCTGTGTGTTGGTCTTCCTAGGGCTTTTTCTACTACTATTTCCGCTTGTGCTCTCTGCAATGAATCTGCATGGGTTTTCGGCAGAGGAACTGGATGAGTTGGCGATGTATTCCTTTGATGTAGCCATCGATTTTAAGACATTGATGACTGCGATCATTTTGATGAGTTTTTCGGGGGCGGTGGCAGATGGGAGTATGGCAATCAGCACTGCGACCTATGAACTTTTTCAAGCAAACCCGCAAGTCTCGATCAAGGCATTAAGTAAAAGTAGTATGACCGTGGTATCAGACGTATTGTCTTCAACGATCAATACCTTATTGTTTGCCTTTATGGGAAGTAATCTGGCGTTGATTGCGTGGTTTCAAGATTTGTCGATCTCCTTTGGTGAAATGGTCAATTCGAAGGCGTTCGTCTCAGAATTGGTCGTTTGTTTGGTCACGGGTCTGGCAGCGGTGATTATTTTACCCATCACCGCATGGGCAGCAAGTTGGTATTTTTTGAAAAGAAACCGAATGGAATAGGAAGGGGCGCAACCACCATGGAACCACTAATTGAAACTAAGCGATTAGTCCTGCGAGAAATGAGTCATGACGATCGACCAGCGATTGAAAAGATTTTGCAAGATCCAGAAGTTATGATTGCCTATGAAGGACCCTTCAGTGAGCAAGAAGTCACTGGTTGGATCGACAAACAGCTGCAACGCTATCAAAACGATCACATTGGCTTGTGGCTAGTGATTGAGAAAGCATCCGGGCAAGCGATCGGTCAATGCGGGTTGACATGGCAAGACGTCAAGGGAGAAGCCGTTTTAGAAATTGGGTACTTGTTTCAAAAGAACTTCTGGCATCATGGGTTTGCCACAGAAGCCGCCCAGGCTTGTAAAGGCTATGCGTTTGCAACGCTGAATGCCGCCATTGTTTATTCGATCATTCGTGAGACCAATCAAGCCTCCATAAATGTGGCATTGCGCAATGGAATGAAGCTGGTGGATCGCTTTGTCAAACACTATCGGCAAGTGGACATGCCGCATCTTGTGTATGCTGTGGCGAAAGAGATGTGAAAAACGTAAGAATGCTTTTTTCGATTTAGACAATGAAACGCCCTTAGAAAGTTAGCTTTTTCTAACTTTCTAGGGGCGTTTTTTATGCTTGCGTAAAGCTTTTTCGTTCGATGAGTTCAGCCCCTAAAAGGACTGTTTTGGTGATCGCTCGAGGATGAACGATCTGATCCACCAATAAATCGATCGCGGTTTTGGCGATTTCCTCCACATCAATTTTAAACGTTGTTAGAGGGGGAGCCACAAATTTTGCGATCTCATTGTCGTTGATACTGATTAATTCCAAGCGATCAGGAATGATGATGGATCGTTCATTTAACGCTTGGAGCACACCAACTGCGATGGTGTCAGAAGCCACAAAGAGCGCCTCTGGCAAATTGTCACCAAGGGATTCCACCATTTTTTTCGCCAAACGATAGCCGGTTTCAACGGAAAAATTGCCACCACTAAATAAGAACGCCTCATCGAGCGCATCTCGACGAGCCAGCGTTTGACGGAAGATGACCTCGCGACTATCCATTTCTGCACATTGGGTATCAGGATTTAGATAAGTACCACCAATAAAGCCGATCTTTCGGTATCCTTTTGTTAAAAATAGATCGATCGCCAGTTGCGTCATTCGATCAGTATCAGGTTTGACCGTATCGAACAGCTCTGGACAGGGGTTGATTTCCAAAAGGACGCCATAGGGGCAAACGGATTTGAACTGTTGCGTTTCATTCTCAGTGAAAGAGCCAATCCCAATAAATCCGGCGACTTCTTGCAGTGTTTCTAAAACATCATCTTCATGGGTGATCAGTTGAATTTCCAAATTGTTGATTTTCGCATATTTTTCTAAAGAGATACGCAATTGTCGAAAATAGACATCTTGCAGCTCTTCTTGTTCTGTCAGCCAGAAAAGGACGGCGATTTTTTCTAGTGTTGTTTTTATTTTTGAGCGATCATAACCTAGTGATAAAGCGGTATGAATAATTTTTTGACGCGTATCGGCTGCGATCGACAATGATTCGTCGCCTTTCAATAATCGGGAAACAGTCGCTTGTGAAAAGCCTGATTGCTCGGCAATTTTTTTTATTGTAACCAATCTTCTTCACCTCTTTCTTCTAGTATACGCTAACAACTTTACCAAGTAAATGAATTTACTAAATATATTTACTGAATAGTGAAAATTTAGAGCGTGGTGGTATTTTGAAAAAATATTTGTGAGATAAACCTTGATTTTATCCGTTTATTTACTTCATTGAAGAAATTAATTTAGTAAAACTATTTACATATTAAGTAA
Source organism: Enterococcus sp. DIV1279b (assembly GCF_050531515.1). Lineage (NCBI taxonomy): Bacteria > Bacillati > Bacillota > Bacilli > Lactobacillales > Enterococcaceae > Enterococcus > Enterococcus sp. DIV1279b. The sequence continues at coordinate 1,110,339 of NZ_CP172891.1, forward strand.
AATAATTTATTATAAACAAGAAGATAGCGTTTGCAAAATAAAGAAAAGGTGGAGAAATGATGATGAAAAAAATGTCTCGAGTTCTTTTTTTAAGTGTAGCAGCTTTAGGATTAGGTGCTTGCGGTCCACAAAGTGAAGGGACAGATAGTACTGCAGCAAATAGTGGCAGCGATAAGGACTATGATCTATTGGTCTGGGAAGACCAAGCAAAATCAGCTGGGATTGAAGAGGCAGTCAAACAATTTGAAGAAGAACACGATGTGACGATCAAAGTGGTCGAAAAAGCCTATGGTGGACAGATCGAAGATTTACGATTGGATGGACCCGCTGGTACAGGTGCGGATGTCATCACGATTCCTGGCGATCAAATCGGTACAGCCGTTACCGAAGGTTTGTTGAAAGAATTAACAGTCGATCAAACGCTACAAGAGCTGTATACAGAATCAGCAATGCAATCGCAAATCGTTGACGGCAAAGTCTACGGCTTACCAAAAGCGGTTGAAACACAAATTTTGTATTATAACAAAGAACTAATTTCCGAAGAAGACTTGCCACAGACAACGGATGAGTGGCTGGAGTATTCCAAGTCTGTCTTAGATGCTGACAGTTATGGGTTACTGGCATTATGGGATCAAATTTATTACGCACAAGGTGTATTGAGCGGTTATGGCGGTTATGTTTTTGGCGAGAATGCCGATGGATCCTATGACCCTGAAGATATTGGATTAGCTAATGAAGGCGCGATCGAAGGAGCAGACTATATCCAACAATTTTATGATGCAGGTGTTTTTCCATCGGGATTGGTCGGTGAACAAGGAATCAATGTGTTGGACTCTTTATTTACGGAAGGAAAAGCTGCCGCTGTCATCTCGGGACCATGGAACTTGTCTCCATATAAAGAAGCGGGCATCGACTATGGTGTGAAAGAATTGCCATTATTAGGCAATGGTGAACATATGGGCTCCTTTATCGGTGTCAAAAGCTACAACGTAAGTAGCTATTCCCAAAACCCTGAATTAGCTGAAGCATTCGTCAAATTTATCAGCAATGAAGAAAATTCAAAAGGTCGTTATGAAAAAACACAGGAAGTACCAGCGGTTGCTTCATTGGCAGATGATCCAGCAGTTCAAGAAAGTGAAAGTGCTGCAGCCATTGCCGCTCAGTCCCAACACGCAGAACTAACGCCTGGGATCACTGAAATGAATTCAGTATGGGAACCAATGGATGCCGCATTGCAAACCATTGCTACTGGAAAGGCTGAACCGAAAACAGCTTTACCACAAGCAGTCGAACAGATCAAATCAGCCATTGCGGCAATTCAAAACTAGAAAGTCGTCTCAAGGACAAACGTTTCGGAGGTCATTCATCACTAGGAATCAAGTAAGGCCGAACGAAACGTTTGTCAGCGGCTTTTTCTTACAGGGGGCGAAAATGTGAAAAACACGCAGTCGTATGCAAAACGAGCAATGCTATTCTCGATCATACCAGGATTCGGTCAATTTTATAATCGGCAAAAAATCAAAGGCGCTTTATTTTTCTTCTTTTTTGCTATGTATCTTGTCGTCTTTAAAGATTTATTTAATATGGGACTTTGGGGCATCGTGACATTAGGCGTGGAAGTGCCGAGAGACAATTCCATCTTTTTATTAGCAGAAGGATTAGTTGCCTTGATCGTCATCGGTTTTGGTCTGTTGTTCTATTATTTAAACATCCGTGATGCCTATAAAAACGGTGAATTAAGAGATAATGAGCTACCAGTCAACTCTATCCGTGAAAGCTACCAGGCACTATTAAGAGAAGGCTATCCTTATTTAATGAGTAGCCCAGCATTTTTCTTACTCGTGTTTTCTGTTATTTTTCCGATTCTCTTTAGTATCGCGTTAGCTTTTACGAACTATGATCTGTATCATTCTGCACCTGCCAATTTAGCAGATTGGGTGGGATTAGAGACCTTTAAGAAGATTTTTACTGTCGATATTTGGCGTAGTACCTTCTTCAATGTTCTGGGCTGGACAGTTATCTGGACCTTGATCGCCTCAACGTTACAAGTTTCTATCGGAATATTTTTAGCGGTGCTGGTGCATCAAAAAGAATTACGACTCAAAAAGTTCTTTCGAACGATTTTGATCCTCCCATGGGCAGTTCCGGGATTTGTTACGATCTTGGTGTTTTCAGGAATGTTCAATGATTCCTTTGGTGCGATCAATCATTCGATTTTGAATTTCTTCCAGATTTCACCGATTCCTTGGCTAACGAGTGCGAATTGGACCCGCTTAGCTTTGCTACTGATTCAAGGCTGGCTAGGCTTTCCGTATATTTTTATCGTGACTACAGGGACGCTGCAATCCATTCCTGATGATTTGTATGAGGCGGCGACCATCGATGGTGCTTCAGCTTTACAAAAATTTCGCCGAATCACATTGCCATTACTGCTTTATGCAATGGCACCGATTTTGATTACGCAATATACGTTTAACTTCAACAATTTCAATATTATTTATCTGTTTAATTCTGGTGGACCAGCAGTTCCTGGTTCGACCGCTGGTGGTACCGATATTTTGGTTTCGTGGATCTATAAGCTAACGATGCAAAATAGTCAATATGCACTGGCAGCAGCGTTGACGATTCTCTTATCGATCGTCGTGATCGCGATTGCTTTATGGCAATTCCGCCGAACAAATTCATTCAAGGAGGTTGGATAACATGAAGGCAGCAAGTATGAAGAAACAAAAATTTGTCCGCCTATCCTTGACGTATCTCGTACTGATTTTTACGGTAGTAGTGATCGTCTACCCTTTACTTTGGACGATCGGTGCTAGTTTTAATCCTGGGAACAGTTTAGTAAGTACGAGTTTGATTCCGACGAGTCCGACATTAAGTCACTACACGAAATTGTTTGCTGGCGACAACTCGCTTTATTATAGTCAATGGTATTTGAATTCATTAAAAATCAGTGTATGCACCATGTTCTTGTCACTGATTTTTGTCTCCATGACGGCGTATTCCTTTTCACGATTTCGTTTTACAGGCCGTAAAAATGGGTTGATGCTGTTCTTACTACTACAAATGATCCCGCAGTTCTCTGCCTTGATCGCAATTTTTGTATTGGCGCAAATGCTCGGCTTGATCAATAGCCATTGGTTGCTGATCTTGATTTACGTTGGGGGCCAGATTCCCATGAACACGTACTTATTGAAAGGGTATTTTGACTCGATCCCGTTAGATTTAGACGAGAGTGCCAAGATAGATGGCGCAAGCAATACGCGAATATTCTGGCAAATTTTGATTCCTTTATCACGACCAATGCTGGCAGTCGTTGCCATGAATGGCTTTACTGGACCGCTTGGAGACTTTGCCCTGTCTTCTGTGATTTTACGTAATCCTGAGTACTATACACTACCCATTGGGTTATACAAATTAGTCACGGATAAAATGGGAGCCAGCTATACGACTTTTGCGGCAGGGGCTATTTTGATTAGTATTCCGATCGCACTCGTCTTTATTGCATTACAAAAACATTTTGTCTCCGGTTTGACCGCTGGTGGCACAAAAGGATAGGAAGAGAAGATGACAAGATATAACTTAGAAGAACGCTTTTTACATGGTGGGGATTATAATCCTGACCAGTGGCTAAATTATCCCGAGATCTTAGCTAAAGATTTAGAACTAATGGAAAAAGCTCATGCTAATACATTTTCCCTTGGTATTTTTGCTTGGAGTGCCTTAGAGCCAGCAGAAGGGGTGTTTCAATTTGAATGGTTAGACAAAATCATGGATGAGCTCGCCGAACGAAACAGCAACGTCATTTTAGCGACGCCAAGCGGCGCGCGTCCTGCCTGGTTGTCTAAAGCATACCCTGAAGTTCTACGGACCAATGAAAAACGGGAAAAAATGTTACACGGCGGGCGTCACAATCACTGCTTTTCTTCACCGATCTATCGTGAGAAAGTGGCGATCATCAATCGGAAATTAGCTGAACGCTACCACGATCACCCAGCACTATTGATGTGGCATATTTCCAATGAGTATTCTGGAGATTGTCATTGTCCCATTTGCCAAGAAAACTTTCGTCAGTGGGTTAAGCAGAAGTACCAAACATTAGCAGCCTTGAATGAGGCCTGGTGGGGACCTTTCTGGAGCCATACGATCACCGATTGGTCGCAAATCGAATCTCCTTCACCGATCGGCGAAATGCAAGTTCATGGACTAAATCTAGACTGGCATCGTTTTGTGACCGATCAGACCATTGATTTCTATGAACATGAGATCAAAGACATTCGTCGTTTGTCTCCAGATGTGCCGATCACAACGAATTTCATGGCAGATACCCGAGATTTGATTCCCTTTTATAGCCTTGATTATGGAAAATTTGCCCAGCATGTAGATGTCATTAGTTGGGATTGTTATCCTGCTTGGCATAATGATTGGGGAACGACCGCTGATTTGGCAAGTAAGGTTGGGTTTATCAATGATCAGTACCGTAGCTTGAAAAAGCAACCCTTTTTGATCATGGAATCAACCCCTAGTGGTGTGAATTGGCATCCAGTCAATCGCACGAAACGCCCCGGGATGCATCTGTTGTCTTCTATGCAATTTATTGCTCACGGTTCAGATAGTAATCTTTATTTCCAATGGCGAAAATCTCGAGGCTCATCTGAGAAGTTCCATGGGGCCGTCGTGGACCATGACAACGACGAACAGAATCGTGTTTTTCAAGATGTAGCAGAAGTGGGAAAAGCCTTAGAAGAAATCAAAGAAATCAAAGGATTGCACAAAAAAGCCAAAGTGGCGATCATCTATGATTGGGATAACAATTGGGCGCTCAATGATGCGCAAGGTTTTGGTTTGGAGAGCAAACGCTACCCACAAACGTTGCAAGAGCATTATCGCTATTTTTGGGATCATGACATCGCGGTTGATGTCATCACGAAAGACCATGACTTTGACTCTTACCAATTGATCATCGCTCCGATGCTTTACCTTTTACCAAAAGAAACTATGAAAAAGTTTCAACAGTATACGAAAAATGGCGGGACGCTGGTTTCCACTTATTTGACGGGGATCGTGAATGAAACGGACTTGACCTATTTAGGGGGCTGGCCCCAAGAGTTAGAAGAACTGTTTGGTGTGTCTGTGAAAGAAATCGATACGTTATATCCGAAACAAAAAAATCTGCTTTTAATGAAGGAGCAGCAGTACCAAATTCATGATTATTGTAGTGTTGTTCAAACAAACACTGCCCAAACGTTAGGGGTCTACGGTGCTGATTTTTATCAAGGTCAAGCTGCAGTGACCGTAAATGATTATGGTGAAGGAAGTGCCTACTATCTTGGGGGACGGACGGATCAAGCCTTTTTGGAAGACTTCTATCAAGAAGTAACACAACAGCTTCGCATACAAAATGAGTGGGTCCGTCAAGGTTCAACGAACGTGTCGATCCAAAGTAGAGAAAGTCAGCAAGAGCAGCTTACTCCGACTACCTATTATTTTGTGATGAATTTTTCCGAAGAAAATCAAGAAGTAGAGGTAGCAACTACAGGAGTCGATTTGCTTACTGGAAAAACGACAAACCAAATGCTTCAGTTGGCGCCTTATGAGGTGCAGATTATCAAAGTGACAGCACCAGAACAATAAAAACTATTGTGTCAATTATATGAAAAAAGAAGTACTTACGTTGATGAAAAAAACGTAAGTACTTCTTTTTTATAGAGAGTGTTTTAATTTTCTTGCGCAAATTCGGCAGCTTTTGTTCCTGCTTGGCGTCCGAAGATGATGATATCGGCAACGGCATTACCGCCAATTCGGTTTTCACCATGCAACCCACCAGTTACTTCACCGGCTGCAAAAAGACCTGGAATGATCTCGTTATCCGTAGCGATCACTTCTGTGTTGGTGTTGATCTTCACGCCGCCCATCGTGTGGTGGATACCAGGAGCGATGGCAATGGCATAGTAAGGTCCTGTTGACAAATCGTTGTCCATTGCTGTGCTGCGTCCAAAGGCTTCGTCTTCACCAGCAGCTACACTGCTGTTCCACGTAGCGATCGTGTCAGCAAGCGCTGCTTCTGGCATGTCCAATTCTTTTGCTAATTCTTCGATCGTGTCAGCGGATTTGACTAACCCTTGTTGCTCGTAAAAATCAATGGCTGTCACGCGTTCTTTGACACCTGCATCAAAAACTAACGTTGCTGATTTTTCAGGTAGGGCAATGATCGCTTCAGAGACTTTGTCTCGTGTTTCCATTTCATTGAAGAACCGTTCGCCTTCTTGATTGACCAAGATCGCGCCTTCTCCACGGACAGCTTCAGTGATCAACAGTGATTTAGACTGATCCACTGTTGGGTGGATTTGGATTTGCTCTAAATCAACCGTTTGTCCACCTAATGCTTCGATCATTTTGATCCCATCACCAGTCGAACCCTCTTGGTTCGTTGTCACATAGTCTGCCAATTCTGGTTTGTATTCGGTGATCATGTCGAAATTGGCACCGAAACCGCCTGTTGTAACGACAACTGCTTTGGCATCAATGGTTTGTTCGGTTCCTTCCACTTCAACCGTCACCCCGTTGACTTGGCCATCTTCTTCATTGATTTCTTTGACATCGGCATTCACAAAAATTGGGATTTCCAATTCATGGATGTTGCGCATCAAGCCATCAACTAAGTATTCCCCAACAGCGGAACCATCCGATGGACGGTGCGTTCTTTTTTCACTCATCCCGCCAGTCGTTGTTAAGTTGTCTAAAGTGATACCCATGGAATCTAACCAATCGATCGCTTCTGCTGAATGATCCACAAAGTAGCGCAACAATTCTTCATCATTGGTGTTGTGACCGCCAGCTAATGTTTCTTCATAAAATAGATCGTTTGAATCTTCGATGCCTTCTGCTTCTTGGAATTTGGTTTCTGAAGCGTTCATTCCTGCTGAAGATTTCAATGTATTCCCACCAGAAATTGGCATTTTTTCTAAAATAACTGGGTTTGCGCCAGCTTCTTTTGCTTGGATCGCAGCGGCCATTCCAGCGCCACCTGCACCGACGATCACGACATCGTAGCTGTCTGCAAGTTCGCTAGGGTCTGTGTATTCTTGACCAGATGCAGCGGAAGTTGCATCTGTTTCTTCATTAGCAGATGAACCAGTACTTGAGCTGCTGCTTGTTTGTGAATCAGCGCCACAAGCACTCAAAGTTGCTAACGAGGTTAGGACTAATAGTGTTTGGAAAATTTTCTTCATTGTTTTTATTCCTCCTAAAACTTTTTCCAAATCAAAGACTAACATAGTTGTCATGTTATTTTTAGCTTTTGTTCGAAAAATCACATAATAATTAGAAAAGTTTAATTTATAAAGCGTTTTAGTCGAGGTGAAAGGGTTTCTTGGTCATCATAAAAAAGAGTGAATTCGTGAATTTATGGAAATAGAAGAATTATTGATTCTTTGATTTGTTTGGTATTAATCATGAAGGGAGAAAGTAAAGAGGCTTTGATTCGCCTCTCTTCTGTTATTGAAAAAACGTACGTCACTGAGGTGCCGAGGAATGATCTCTTTTATTAAGAATAAATCAAATGCTTTGCGCTCAAAAGATAGAAAGAAATTGATGGTATCCGTGTTTGTGGGCACCAATTTTTACTCAATAAATAAAGATAGAACCTTAGTTTTCAAGAGTCATTGCCAAGAAACTGTGGTGTTTCTTAAAAAAATCAAGAGAACTGTCTTGCAAAACAAATCCTTTCTAGTATAATAAAAATAAGTTAGGTCTACCTAAAAAATAAATAAACTATCCTTAACTATGGAAATGGAGTGAAAATAATGATTACTTTTTCAGAAATATCCGCAGCCTATGATGGCGATCATCAAGTGATCTCGGATTTGTCGTTTCAAGTAGAAAAACCGTCTATCGTAGGGATCATTGGTCCAAATGGGGCAGGGAAGTCGACGCTGATCAAAGCGGCGTTGAAATTGATCCCTTCCAGTGGGAACATGAGTGTCGACAAAAAAGCGTTAAAAGACTTTCAAAAGGAAATTGCCTATGTCGAACAAAAGACCGCGGTTGATTACACGTTTCCGATCACAGTCAAAGAAGTCGTATCTTTAGGCTTGTATCCTAAGATGCGCATGTTCCAAAGGATGTCGGCAAACGATTGGCAGAAAGTGACAGCCGCTCTGGCAGCGGTAGAAATGGAATCCTTTGCGGAACGTCAGATTGGGGAATTGTCCGGCGGGCAGTTTCAGCGGGTCTTGATTGCTCGAACGTTGGTGCAAGATGCCAACTATATTTTCCTCGATGAGCCCTTTGTAGGGATCGATGCCACCAGTGAAGCGATCATCGTCGGCCTGTTGCGTAACTTGCGAGATGCTGGCAAGACGATTTTTATCGTTCACCATGATCTGGGGAAAATCACCGAATACTTTGATTACTTGGTTCTGCTCAATCAAACCCTGATCGCTGCGGGACCAGTCAGTGAAGTCTTTACCGAGAGCAATTTGAAGCAAACATTTGGCGATGCGATCATCGTGAAAGGAGGCGTTTAACATGTTGACAAGCTTTTTTACGAGTTTAAGTAACTATCATTTCTTGCAAAATGCCTTGATCACGGCAGTCGCGATCGGGATCGTGGCAGGGGTGATCGGTTGTTTTATTATCTTGCGAGGGATGTCCTTGATGGGGGATGCAATCTCTCATGCGGTCTTACCAGGGGTAGCCTTGTCTTATATCTTCGGCGTTCATTTTTTTGTCGGGGCGATCTTCTTTGGGATCTTGGCTTCCATGATCATTACCTATATCGCCAATAACAGCCTAATCAAAAGCGATACGGCGATCGGTATCACCTTTAGTTCGTTTCTAGCTTTAGGGGTTATCTTGATTGGAGTAGCAAATAGTTCGACTGATTTGTTTCACATTTTGTTTGGGAATGTGCTAGCGGTGCAAGACAGCGACAAATGGCTGACGATCGCTATCGCTATCCTTGTGCTGGCAGTGATCATCCTCTTCTTCCGTCCACTGTTGATCACGTCTTTTGATCCGATGATGGCAAAGGCCTTTGGGATGAAAGTGCAAGCCTATCACTATTTATTGATGTTCTTGTTGACTTTGGTTTCAGTGACAGCGATGCAAAGCGTCGGAACGATCTTGATCGTGGCTCTGTTAGTCACTCCAGCAGCAACGGCTTATCTTTATACAAAACAATTGAAGCATATGATGGTCATCGCAGGGGTTTTAGGTGGTTTCGCCTCATTTATCGGCTTGTTTATCGGGTACAGCTTTAATATTGCCGCAGGATCAAGTATTGTTTTGACCGCAGGATCCTTTTTCGTGATCGGTTTCTTGTTCTCACCAAAACAAAAGACCAGTCCAGTCAAACGCTGGTCAGCGACGGCGGTTTTAGCAACGGCAGCTGTAGCTGGTGGCTTCTTTTTGGCACAGCAAAACGGACAGATGGCCCAAACAGAAGGGAAACTTTCAGTAGTAGCGACCAATTCGATCATTGCTGATATTACGGAAAACATTGCCGGTGATCGAATCGATCTTCACAGTATCGTACCAGTGGGGCGTGATCCCCATGAATATGAACCTTTAGTGGAAGATGTTCGAAAAGCGACCGATGCCGATCTTATCCTTTATAACGGCTTGAATCTAGAAACTGGCGGCAATGGCTGGTTTACCAAATTGATGAACAATGCCAATAAGGTAGAAAATGAAGATTACTTTGCCGTCAGTGATGGCGTGGATGTGCTTTATCTTTCTGATGATGAAGACCACAGCAAAGCCGATCCTCATGCATGGTTAAATCTAGAAAACGGTATGATCTATGCCCGCAACATTGCTCAACGCTTGAGCGAAAAGGACCCTGACAATCGCTCTTTCTATGAAGAAAACCTTGAACGCTACTTGGCTTCATTAGAAGAACTGGATCAGCAAGCGAAGGAAAACTTCCAATCGATTCCCGAAGAGAAGAAATTGATCGTCACCAGTGAGGGAGCCTTCAAATACTTCTCCAAAGCCTACGGTGTACCGTCTGCCTATATCTGGGAAATCAATACCGAAGAAGAAGGAACCCCTGCGCAAATCAAGAACTTAGTGGATCAGCTGCAAAACTCAGCCGTCGCTTCCTTATTTGTCGAAAGCAGCGTCAATACTCGTCCGATGCAAAGTGTTTCTCGTGATGCAGGTATTCCGATATTCGGAACCGTCTTTACCGATTCGATTGCAGAACCGGGAGAAGAAGGCGACAGCTACTATAACATGATGAAGTGGAATCTCGATACGATTTATCAAGGCTTGAATCAATAATGCAAAAAACATCCTTAGCTCGTTCTGGCTAAGGATGTTTTTTCGTCGTATTTTTGTGCTGGAGAAAAGCAAAGAGATAAAATCCGCAGCCCATCAAAGCAGCAAGAAAAGCGATGACAGGAAAGTACAACCCCTGACCGTATACATAGGCTGTATAAGCGAAGAAGGCGATCAAAAACCAAAGCGTTCCCGAGATGAGCATTTTTTGGTTCCTCCTAATTGTTAAAAAGTGTTTATTTAGTATATTTTAACACGGTAGACGCAAAAAGAAAATCAGCGAATCGAACGTTTGCTGAAACGAGTCGCTGATTTTTTCCCAATTGCACCGATGAACAGTTAAGAAACGTTCAATTGCTGTTGCGGTTCTAAATGGTAATAAAGGATCTCAGGTGGGACACCGAGTCGGGCGGGAATCTTGGTCATACCAACCCCGCTGGAAACACTTAATAAGGTCTCATTGCCTAAAAGGTAGAGCCCATCGGTATATTTCAACGCGCCCTTTGTTTTCGCGTAATAAAAAGGCAAGCGAATCTGCCCGCCATGGCTATGGCCAGAAAGAATCAAGTCGTAGTTTGGCAGATTGGTGATCCGAGAAACATAATCGGGTTCATGGAGCAAAAGCAGCTGCCACTCTGCTAAGGTTGCTTCATAGGTAAAACTGACTTTCGGACTTTCTATATCGATACCGACAATATTCATCGACGTCTTGTCATCAGAACCAAAAACCGACTCATTATCAAGTAAGGTAAACCCTGCATGCTGGTATATTTCCTTAACAAAGTAATGCCCGTCATTCAAATGGTCATGGTTCCCCATAACTGCGATCTTACCCAGAGGCGCTTGCAATTTTTTCAGCTTTTCGATCAGTCGCTTGGTTGAACGATGCGGCCATTTTTTATAATTATCGATCAGATCCCCCGTAATGATGATCAGATCCGGCTTGTTTTGGATCGTTGATCGAATGATGCGATTCATTCGCCGTGGTTTGTACCAACGAGAAAAATGAAGGTCGCTGATATGGGCGATCACGAGATTGCTTTCTGCTTGATAAAGATCGTAAGCCTTTGAAATATCTAAGACGGTGCGCTTGTCTTTTTTTATGAGGTAGTGCCGTTGTTTGAGAAGATGCGGTTCAATAATAAAGGAGTAAACTAGCAAGCCCGTAAGGAGGAATGCAATAAGAATGAGGGTGTACATGGCGTGGCTCCTTTTTTGATTTGCTAGTTTCTAGCATAGTAGATTCTTACAAAAAAAGCAATCATGCGAAAGCAAAAATAACAAAAAATATCCATCGTATTTCGTTTGTTTCTTCCATGAAAAAAAGATACAAAAGGGGCTGTAATAGCCGACTTTTGTATCCTAGATCGTAATTATTTGATTTTCACCAAACGTTTAAAGCGTGCTTTGTGTTTGACGGGGATCAAAGCCATGACACAATCATAAGGGACGGAGATGATCGCCCATGCGAGACTTTTACTTGAAGCAAAGGGATAGTTTTGCTTTAAGACAAAATGGCCACTGATCAAGGCAAAACCGATACTGCCGACCCACAGCCATTGCGGGTCCCAATTCGTAAAGTGTTGGAGGGCTGTGATGACAAAGGGATAACCGTAAAAGTACAATGCAGTCAAAACGAAAGTGACGTTTTTGGTTAATTGACGCAGGGTCAGTAAGAAAAATAAGCCAGAAAGAACGATACCCAATGGCGGGAACAGACTAACTAAGAAGGAATACACGATGCCCCATACGATCATGCCAGGTCCTTTGACGAGAGCGGCTAAGACAAAGACAAAAAGTAGGAATAAGAGCTGTTGCGAAAAACTTGCTGCTGTCAAAAGTCCGAAGAAACCAACCAATAGCCAGTGAGAAAAAGTCGCTGTTTGATTCTTTTGTGGTGTCTGTTCCTGCAATTTTAGCCAGGTAGCAAAATTCGGGAAATCATGCTGGAAATTTCTCTGAAAATCGCTGTTGAATGCTTGATGGGCATTTTGCTGCCGATAGTAATGATATTGATGTTTTAACGTGCCTTTCGTTGCTGCTTTTTGGCCAGAAAAAAAGCGGCCGGGATCAATTTTTGATCGTTCCATATTTCCACCTCCATACGATTTCGTTACCCTCAGTATAGAGAAAATCAGCTTCGGCGTCCTCCAACTTTGGGCGGATTTTTTTTGCTTGCTGAAAGTTTTCTTAAACTGCTGAAAAAAGCGAAGAGGATTCGTTTCTTAAACCGTCAAAATATGCTAGAGTATAGAAGGACTAAGGAGGAGATTTCATGATTTTTGATTCTCATACACATTTGAATGCAGAACAGTTTAACGAAGACATTCCCGAAACGGTCGCCCGTGCGCAAGAACTAGGAGTAACGGAGATGGCGGTCGTCGGTTTCGATCAGCCAACGATTGAAAAATCGTTAGCATTAAGCAAAGAATATCCTGGTATTTACAGTATTATCGGTTGGCATCCAACCGAAGCTGGTTCTTATACCCCACAAGTGGAAACCTATTTGCAAGAGCGCTTGGAACGACCAAAAGTCGTTGCCCTAGGTGAAATTGGTTTAGACTATCACTGGATGGAAGATCCGAAGGAAGTTCAAGAAAAGGTCTTTCGTCGGCAAATGGCGATCGCCCGTGAACATCAACTGCCTATCAGTATTCATACCCGTGAAGCCTTAGAAGATACCTATGCGATTTTAAAGGATGAAAAAGTCCAAACGATCGGCGGCATCATGCACAGCTTTAGTGGGGACGGCGAATGGGCGAAAAAGTTCTTGGACCTAGGAATGTATATTTCCTTTAGTGGTGTCGTGACCTTCAAAAAGGCGACGGAGGTACAAGAAGCTGCGCAAGTCGTGCCACAAGATCGGCTACTTGTTGAGACTGACGCGCCGTATTTAGCCCCTGTTCCTTATCGCGGCAAGCGCAATGAACCGGGCTATACTCACTATGTAGTGAATAAAATCGCGGAGCTGCGGCAAGAAGCGGTTGCTGATGTTGCGGCCTACACGAAAAAAAATGCCCATCGCTTGTTTAGGATCAATGACTGATAAACCGAAAATCGAAGAAATCATTGTCGTCGAAGGCAAAGACGACACCCGCCGATTGCAAGAAGTGTTCGATGTAGATACCATCGAGACGATCGGTTCGGCGATCGATGACACGATCCTTGATCAAATCGAGCACGCCCAAGAGACACGAGGGGTCATCGTGTTTACCGATCCCGATTTTTCGGGAGAAAAGATCCGCAAAATCATTATGGAAGTCGTTCCTGATGCCAAGCATGCCTTTTTACCGCGCAGTCAGGCAGCACCGAAAAGCAAGGGCAGTTTAGGCGTGGAACACGCCAGCGATGAAGCGTTGAAAGAAGCCTTGCGAAAAGTCGTAACCCCGATTGCTTCAAATGAAGTCAGTGAAGGGACCATTGATCGGCAACAGTTGTTAGCGTATGGCTTGATCGCAGGGGCTGGAGCGAAAGAGAAACGAGAGCGGCTAGGAGATCTTTTACGCATCGGCTATACGAACGGCAAACAATTAGAGAAGCGGCTGGCAATGTTTCGTATCACCGACGCAGAGTTGGCAGAAGCAATGAAAACAGTGGAGGAAGAATTGTGAAGGAAGAACGGGATATAGCAACCCCCTCAAGAACCAAAGAGATTTTAGCGAAACATGGCTTTACCTTTAAAAAAAGTTTAGGACAAAACTTCTTAACAGAACCGAATATTTTACGGAAAATCGTAGAAACTGCAGGCATTGACGAGACGACAAACGTCATCGAGGTTGGTCCTGGAATTGGTGCGCTGACCGAACAGTTGGCAAAACACGCCAAGCAAGTGTTGGCGTTTGAAATCGATGATCGGTTGATCCCTGTATTAGCTGATACGATGCAGCCTTACGCAAACGTAAAGATCATTCATCAAGATGTCTTGCAAGCAGACCTATCAACGACCATTCGGTCAGAATTCAGCGATACGGCTGCTTCATTAAAAGTTGTCGCAAATTTGCCCTACTACATCACTACGCCAATTATGATGCACTTTTTAGAGTCTCAGGTAAAAGTAGATGAAATGGTCGTTATGATGCAAAAAGAAGTGGCTGATCGAATCTCAGCAGTTCCTGGGACTAAAGCCTATGGCTCGTTGTCGATCGCTGTGCAATACTACATGGAAGCAAAGCTGGCATTCATCGTCCCGAAAACCGTTTTTGTGCCCCAACCGAATGTTGATTCGGCTATTTTGAAATTGACGCGTCGATCACAACCAGCAGTCGCAGTTACCGATGAAAAAGAGTTTTTCAAATTAACGAAAGCAGCCTTTCAGCTGCGTCGTAAAACCCTTTGGAACAATTTGCAAAATAGCTATGGAAAAGATGAAACAACCAAACAGTGGTTGGCAGACAGCTTAGAAGCAAGTGGGATCGATCCGAAACGACGTGGAGAAACGCTGTCGTTAGCGGAATTTGCCAAATTAAGCAATGAAATGCAAGCGCGTAAAGGATAACTTCAATAAAAACGGATGTTGAATAAACATTCGTTTTTTTTGTGTCTTGACACCTCGTGGAAATACCAGTAGAATAAGCAAGACAGAACTGTCATGACACATTGAAGGAGAGAGTATAAATGAAAAATCATTCCATCCGCCATTTAACGATCGCTGCATTGTTAATCGGCATGGGGATCGTCATTCCCATGGTAATGCCCAAAATCGTCATCGGACCTGCATCTTTTACCTTAGCTAGCCATGTGCCCGTCTTTGTGGCGATGTTCTTTTCACCAGCGATGGCGATCGCGGTAGCTTTAGGAACGACCTTTGGCTTTTTCTTAACACTGCCACCAATCATTGCTTTACGGGCATTGTCCCATGTTGTTTTTGCCGTCATCGGTGCCTTTTATTTACAGAAGCACCCAGATATTTTACTGAAAAATGGCAAACCCTCTTTATTGAATATCAAATTTCAGAGCTTTAACTTGATTATCGGACTGATCCATTCTGCCGTAGAAATGGCAGTCGTTGCCGCCTTTTACTTCACAGGAAATGTACCAGGGACCGCATTCGATGGTAATTTCTACTATTTCTTGTTCGTTTTGATGGGGATCGGCGGTTTGATCCATAGCTTGATCGATTTCAATTTGGCTTATTTTGTTGCAGGTGCCTTAAGCAAACAATTTGATATTCGTTCGTTTTCGAAAGCAAAAGGACGCTTTATTCAGAAACAGAAGGAAGCGGCATAAGCGCCAGTTTGAATAGACCCGCTGCCTAAACGGGTCTATTTTTTTGTGTTTAGATTAAGAAAATACTCCTTCCTAAAAAGTTTATTATAGTGAAATAATAAACAGAAATAAGTTATAATATACAAGAGGAGGAAGTAGATGAAGAAGAAAAAGTTAAAACGGTTACTTTTAGGTATGTTCGTCTTGATGCTCTTCTTTCTGCTGATTTTTTATGACAGTAAGAACGGGCAGTCCCCCTTTGAAAAGATAGAGGATGAATTGACACTAGCACTTTCGGATGAAGAACAAACACCAGAGCCTGAATACAGTGAGGTTATTCAATTAGATGTTCCGTTAGAAAATCAATTCGATGAAGTTGCGTTAGGGAATGGCTGTGAAGTAACAGCTTTATCGATGCTCTTGAATTTTTACGGATTTGATACCAATAAAAATCAATTGGCAGAAGAATTAGCCTATGTCCCGCTTTATGAAGATTACGATCACCATGGAGATCCACGAGAAGGTTTTGTTGGAAACATTTATGGCGGCGATAGCGCGATGGGTGTTGACGTTGAGCCGATCACCGATGTTGCCGAAAGAATTGTGAAAGAGCAATATGAAGTCGTTAGTGGACGAGACAAAAGCTTTGATGAGATCGTCAAAGTATTGCAATCTGGGAAACCAGTTTGGATGATTGCTACGTTAGAATTACAAGTACCTGCTGATACGGATTTCTTTGAATGGGAGACCAAAAGTGGGCAAATCCTTGTGACGGCATTGATCCATTCGGTGGTGATCACCGGCATTGATGGTGATATGATGTATGTCAACGACCCTTATGGATATAAGGATCGTGAAGTCAGCAAAGAAGACTTAGCAACGATTTATGAAAAAATGGGGCAACAATATTTATATTTAGAAGAACTATAAGAAAAAAATAAACTTGCCGTTGACAGTAAATGAAAAAACAATTATAATTTTTTAAAATTAAACAAAGATTTCGATAACGTTGAAGAGAAGAGTAGCAGATCAACAAAGGTACAGAGACTCCGGTTGGTGAAAAAGGAGACATGCGGTGATCAGTGAAGATGAGCTCTGAGTTTTTTTGTTGGTTCACGCCAGCAAAACGGCATGCGCCCGTTACAGCGCCAAGTATCATAGTGTACTGTTGAGGTGTTATTTGTGAGAATAGCACGAATTAGGGTGGTAACGCGCATCAAGTCGTCCCTTTTATCCGTAAGGATAAAAGGGCGGCTTTTTTTGTTTTTCTCAGCCGAAACTGTTCGCCTTCTTTTCAACAAGAAATTTATCTGTAAGGAGTTGAAGCAATGCCGATCATTATTCCCAAAGAACTACCCGCTGCAGCGGTTCTCCAAAAAGAAAATGTCTTTGCCTTACTGCAGCATAAAGCGGCGAAACAAGAGATTCGTCCCTTGAAGATCGCGATTGTCAATTTAATGCCGAAAAAGATCGCCACAGAAAATCAATTGCTGCGCCTGCTTTCTCAAAGTCCGCTGCAAATTGAAGTAACTTTACTGAAAATGAAGTACCACGAAAGTAAAAACACGTCTGTCGATCACATGGAAAAGTTCTATCAAGAATTCTCAGTGATCCAGTCCCAACGATTCGACGGCTTGATCATCACTGGTGCCCCTGTTGAAAAAATGGCCTTTGAAGCCATTGATTATTGGCAAGAACTGCAAGAGATCATGGATTGGAGCCAGACGAATTGCACTTCAGTCCTGCATATTTGTTGGGGTGCACAAGCAGGTCTTTATTACCATTATGGTATCGACAAAGTGTTGTACCCAAGCAAGTTGTTCGGTGTCTTCGAACAAGCAGTCACGCATTTTCATCCGCTCGTTCGCGGTTTTGACGACGTTTTTTATACGCCTCATTCGCGCTATACTGGCATCGATGAGGGCCAGCTCGCCCAAGCGCCTTTAGAAATCTTGGCAGCGGGTGTTGAAACAGGGCCTTCCATCTTCGTATCAGAAGATCATAAAAATGCCTTCTTGCTAGGGCATTTTGAATACCACACAACGACCTTGAATGAAGAGTACTTGCGAGACATGGAACGGGGCTTAGCTACCGCATTGCCCAAAAATTACTTTGCCTATGACCGTTTAGGCGGAAAAATTACCAACCGTTGGCGGGGACATGCCTCTTTGTTTTTCAGCAATTGGATCAATGAAACCTACTTGCGAACGCCGTATGACCTGTCCGTCACGCCGACGAAAGAAGGTTACCGAATTGGCAGTGAGCCAGAAGGTCGGGTGAGTATCAATGACGATTGAGCATTTTCTCTCCCACTATGCTAGACAGCGAAAAGGCACTGATTCTTTAAAATGGGATCTTGTGGATCAACGGTTCCAAGGAGAAAAGCTTTTGCCTTTATGGGTAGCTGATATGGATTTTGCTGCGCCAAAGGCAGTGGAAGAAGCCTTGCAGCAACTGGTTGCTCAAGGAACCTTTGGCTATGCGATTCCCCCCTCAGGCTATTTTTTAGCCTATCAAGCTTGGCAAGATCGCCACTGGGGGACGAAATTCGAGGAAAAATGGCTCTCGTTTTCCACAGGGGTCGTCCAATCTTTGGTTGATTTGCTTCATTGTTTCACAGAACCAGACGATGGCATCTTGATCCAGCCGCCCGTCTATTATCCCTTTTTTGACAGCATCAAAGAGACGAAAAGGCGCTTGATAGAAGCACCCTTGCAAAAGGTAGGGAATTTTTATCAAATCGATTTTGCTACTTTTGAAGCCAAAATCATTGAAGAAAAAGTGAAACTATTTATTCTCTGCTCCCCCCACAATCCAGTAGGGCGGGTCTGGCAAGAGAAAGAACTGCATCAATTATTGGCCATTTGCCAAAAACATGAGGTTGTCGTGATCGCCGACGAGATCCATCGTGAGCTGATACTCGGTGAGCAGCAATTTGTTTCAGCCGTGACAGTGGCACAGGGGGTCGGCTTTGAGAAGCTGATCGTTCTGGATTCGCCCTCAAAAACTTTCAACTTAGCAGGATTATTGCTCTCTCATGTTTGGATTCCTGATTTAGAGATGCGCAGAGCCTATGAGGAGTGGTGCCGACAATACAAGCAGACGGAAGTCAATCGTTTGGGATTGGTGGCTGCGAAAGCCGCGTATGAATCGGGGGATCAATGGCTAGCGGACCTGCTTTTGGTGATTGCTGCCAATGAACAAATGGTCCGCCAGTAACTGCAAGAAGCATTTCCCAAAATTGAGCTCCTGCCATTAGAAGGAACCTATCTTCTCTGGGTCGATCTGCGGCAAGTCATTGCCAAAGAACGAACCAAGCACGTGATCCAAGATACTGCCGGTCTGGCAGTCGACTATGGGGAATGGTTTTCTCAAGACGGTCAGGGCTTGATTCGTCTGAATCTTGCGACAACACCGACGATCATTCAAGAAGCCCTTGATCGCATGATCGAGGCAATCAAAAAGGAGGAACGACATGACGATTGATACAGCAACTTTTCTGGCACAATTAGGCAATCATTCGGATCAGCAAACTGGGGCGATCAGCCCACCGATCTATCTTTCCACGACCTTTGCTCATCCCGAGTTAGGGCAAAGTACAGGCTATGATTATACCCGTACCAAAAACCCGACCCGTGATATCTTAGAAGCAGGTCTTGCTGAATTAGAAAAAGGAGCTCGGGCAGTAGTGACCAGCTCTGGCATGAGTGCGATCGCTTTGATTTTTGACTTATTTACCAGCGGGAGTCGCTTTTTGGTTTCTCGTGATTTGTATGGCGGTAGCTTTCGCTATTTTGCGGAATTGGAAAAAATCCAACGGGCATTCTTCGATACCTTCAGCACTGTAACAGAATTAAGTGAAAAACTAACTGACGAGGTAACGGCTGTCTTTTTAGAGACCCCAACGAATCCTTTGATGACCGTGACGGATATTGCTGAAACCGCCAAACTTGCTCACGACCATGGGGCGCTACTGATCGTAGATAATACCTTTTTGACGCCGTTACGGCAGTTGCCCTTAGAAGAAGGCGCGGATCTAGTGATCCATTCAGGCACCAAGTTCTTATCAGGTCACAATGATATTTTGGCTGGCGTCGTCATCGCCAAAGATGCGCAAGTAGGGGAGCGCTTGAATTATTTAGCCAATACTTCGGGCCCGACCTTGAGCAGCTTTGATACATGGTTATTTATCCGAAGCTTAAAGACGCTGCCGTTGCGCTTTGAACGACAGGAAGCCAACGCCAAGGAAGTCGGCCGCTTTTTACGAGCCCATCCGGCGGTCAAAGAGGTGCTGTACCCAAATGCAGGGGCGATGATCAGTATTCGGGTGCTTGATGAAACCAAAATCAGCAGTTTTTTAGCGGCATTAAAGGTCTTTACCTTCGCGGAAAGCCTGGGTGGTGTGGAAAGTCTCATCACGTATCCAACGACACAGACCCACGCAGATATTCCTCAAGAGGTACGAGAATCTTATGGATTGACGCCGGATCTTTTACGGATCTCCATTGGGATCGAAAGTAGTAAAGATTTGATCGATGACTTAGAAAATGCACTGAAGATATTCAAATAACCCGACCACAGATCAGCTAGTGAAAAACTTACTTTTGTAGAGTAATTTTATTGACAGTTTTAGTTGTATAGGATAAAGTTACACTACATATGAATAGTGAGTCCGATGTTTTCGGTTGACGGCAACAGGGATTAACCATTTCTCCTTTGAAAAAGTAGGTTGTTTTGAGAAACAGAGGGGAAATTGGTCTAGTTGGGCCATTCGACAAGGAAATAGGACGATTGATCTGAGGAGGGAACAAAAGGGGAAAAAAGGGATGAAAAGAAATGTAGTAAATGTGTTGACGACAGGAGTGATTGGGCTGTTTGCCTTGTTTAGCTTGGCTGCCTGTGGCACCAACCAAGCGGATGAAGAAACGACCGTCGTCAAATTAGGTGTCGTTGGCGAACAAAATGAAGCTTGGGAACATGTGCAGGAAGAATTGAAGGAAAACGAAAATATCGACTTGCAACTGGTGAAGTTCACCGATTATCGCCAACCAATCGTCGCACTAGAGGATGGGTCAATCGATCTTCACGCAGCATTGACGGAAATTTTTATGGATAATGTCAACGAAGAAAGTGGTTATTCCAACACGACGATTGCGTATACGACATTAAACCCACTTGGTATTTATTCCGATAAAATCACTGATGTCAGCGAATTGGCAGATGGTGCTACGGTGGCTTTACCCAATGATGTGTCAAATGAAAGCCGCGCACTATTACTCTTACAAACGGCCGGTTTGATCACTTTGGATGAATCAAAAGGGTTACTGCCAACAACGAGTGATGTCACTGAGAATCCCAAAGCCTTGAAATTTGAGCTGCTTGATTCCAATCAAACGGCTCGGGCAATGACCGATGTCGACATCTCTTTGATCAACAACGGCATGGCAGTCGATGCTGGCTTGGTTCCTACAGAAGATGCGATTTTCTTAGAACCTGTGGCTGACTCCTCCACGCCCTATTATAATGTCATTGCTGCGCGAGCAGACGAAGCAGAAAATGATGTGTACCAAACGGTCGTAGCGTATTACCAGACCGATGAAGTAAAAGCAATTATTGACGAAGTTACCAAGAAATCAAGTATCCCTGTTTGGGAATAAAAAGCAAAAAATCTACTATAATTATATAGGAACAGGAAGTAGGATGGAAAAATGATCAATTGGAAAAAAGGTTTAGCAAGTGTTGCCGTCGTCGGACTAGGATTCGTTCTAGCAGCCTGCGGTGGATCAAATACAGAGGAAACGGCAACCAGTAGTGCAGCTGGTACTGGCGATGATGCAACATTCACTTATGCCATCAGCGGGGACCCATCGTCCACCAACCCGATCAACACCAGTGATCGCTGGGGCTTGACAGTGACAAACATGATCTATTCTCCACTCGTTACAGTGGAAGCAGATGGAACGACGAAAAATGCGTTAGCGGAATCAGTGGAACCGGCGGAAGACGGCCTTTCATTGACCGTGCATTTGAAACAAGATGTCAAATGGTCAGATGGCGAAGATTTTACTGCCGATGACGTTGTTTTCACGTATGAACAAAAAGTCAAAAAAGAAAATGGCAATGCCGATTCGCTTTGGGTCGACGACCAGCCGATCGCGATCGAAAAAGTGGATGAATACACCGTGAAATTTGTGTTGCCAACACCGAGTGCAGCAGCAATCAGCAATATCGCAACCGAAACATACATCATTCCAGAGCACATCTTTAAAGATGTTAGCGACTTTTCGGTCAGTGAACTGCCTGAAAAACCAGTTGGTACGGGTCCATATCAATTGAAAGAATACAAACGTGGTGAGTACTTTACTTTTGAAGCCAATGAAAACTATTATGGCGGCAAGCCTTCGATTCAAAACGTGACCTTGCGGATCATTGAAAGTACTGATACGGCCAAAGTTGCTTTGCAAAAAGGGGAAGTTGACGCAGCCGTTGTTTTGCCTTCAGATATTGAAGACTTAGATGATACGCAAATTTCTGTTTATCCCTATACAGAAAACCGCATCGGATACTTAGGCTTAAATACTCATTCAGATGCATTACAAGATGTGAAGGTTCGTCAAGCAGTCTTGTATGCTTTGAACAAAGATGAATTAAATCAAGCAGCGTATTTAGATGAAGACTATTATGCAACACCGTATTCATTCTTACCACCGAACAATCCATACGTTACCGAAGATGTCGAGAAATATGAAACAAATGCTGAAAAAGCAAAAGAGCTTTTACAAGAAGCAGGTGTCACTGATTTGTCATTGAACTTGGCCTTCAACTCAACTGACCCAGCTCAAACGATCCAAGCTACGTTGATCCAACAACAATTGCAACAAGCAGGCATTACAGTTACCCTTGAAGGGGGCGATGGTACTGCGATCTTCACTGAGTTGAAAAAACCTGATTCAACGAAATACAACCTGTTCCTTGGCGGGTATATCATGGGGAATGACCCTGACTTATACGGCAGTTTATTCGAAACTGGCGGCAGTGCCAACTACTTCCAAAGCAATAGCGAAACCATTGACAATTTGTTTGCGCAAGCAGCAGTTGAATTGGACACAGACAAGCGTGAAGCATTGTACGATGATCTGCAAAAAGCCATTGCTGACGAAGCGATCATTTACCCAATCGTTGACAACAAGAAAATCTTAGCGGTCAATAACCGAATTGGTAATGTAGAAGATGCAGGCTTGATCCCAATCTATACATTCGAAGATATGTCTAAATTGACAATCAAGTAAATCCATTGGCTGTGATAAAGAGGAATCTTTTTTATCACAGCTTTTTTCTATGAAAAAGAAAGAAGGTCAATTATGTTTCGATATATTGCAAAACGAGTATTGCAAGCAATCCCTTTGCTATTTGTGATCTCTTTTATCGTATTTTCACTAATACATATCGCCCCGTATGATGTGATCGATTCCATCACGACACCGAATATGTCACAAGAGCAAATCGATCTGTTGCGGCAGCGCTATGGCTTGGATCAACCCTTTTTGGTTCAATATTTTCTTTGGATCAGAAATGTTCTTACTGGTAATCTTGGCTTTTCGTTGGTTTCTCAAAGCAGCATTTCACAAGAACTTGCGACTCGGATCCCGAATACGATGCGGCTAGTGATCCCTGCATATTTGACCGCTTTATTGCTGGCGATCATTTTGGGTCTGTTAGCGGCTGCCAACAAAGGAAAGATTTGGGATCGGATCATTGACGCTGTGGCATCTCTAGGGATCGCCGTGCCGACCTTCTGGTTTGCGATGATCTTGATTTATGTATTTGGTTACTTATTGAATATGTTCCCAATCATTGGCATGTATACAGTCGGCAAAGAAGGGGATTTTGGCGATTTTCTGCAGCACTTTATTTTGCCTTATATCACATTGACTGTCGCCTTCTTCCCAGATTTGACAAGGTATATTCGGGCATCAGCGACTCAGCAAGTATCAGAAGACTACGTGATGGTGCAACGGGCATTCCACGCCAGCAAATGGCAAATCTTCAGTCGTCACATCAGTCGCAATATTTTGATTCCCGTTGTCACCCAAATCGGCTTGGCGTTACCGATGTTAGTTACCGGTGCGATCATTACAGAAACGATCTACGGCTGGCCGGGCGTCGGACCTTACTTGATGAGTGCAACGAAAAGCCTCGATTATCCTGTGATCATGGCGATCATGCTGCTGTCAGCAACACTGGTCATCTTAGGGAATTTGTTAGCGGATGTATTATATTCCGTGGTTGATCCACGTATCCGTAAAGGAGGGAGCAAGTAATGAAACGTTTCAAAAAAATCAGTGAAGTCATGCTTGCTTCGCCCATCTATACTTTTTCTGTCGTTTTCTTGACGTTATTGATCGTGTTATCGCTCGTTGCGCCTTTGATCCCGATCGATCCCAATGCAACGGATGTCAGCAACATGTCACAGCCACCGAGCTGGGCTCATTTGTTTGGGACTGATGAAGTGGGGCGGGATTACTTTATTCGGGTCGTCTACGGCGGTCGGGTGTCCTTGTTTGTAGGTGTGTTGGCAATGATCACTGCGACGTTTATCGGGACCCTTGTCGGTCTTGTTTCTGGCTACTTTGGCGGATGGATCGATAACTTGCTGATGCGGCTCGTCGATGTGTTGTCATCAATTCCTTGGCTGGTGTTAGTGATCGTTTTGAGCGTCTTTTTACGTCCTGGACTAACCACGATCATTATTGTGATCGGCGGGTTTTCATGGATGAACATCGCTCGTTTGATTCGTGGTGAAACGTTAGCAGCGAAAGAACGGGAGTATGTTGCTTACGGGAAATTTATCGGTCGTTCTTCATTCAGTATTATCGTGAAGCATGTTTTCCCCGCAGTACTGCCAACCTTGATCGTTGCGGCATCCGCAAGTATTTCTGGGGCGATCATGACCGAATCGGCTTTGAGTTTTCTAGGCTTAGGCATTCAGCAACCGATGGCTTCGTGGGGCAGTCTTTTGCAAAACGCGCAAAACAGCTTACAGCGGGCACCATACATGGCGATCCTTCCCGGGCTTTTTGTTATTTTCACCATCTATTCCTTTAACAATATCGGCGACATGATCAAACATGTCTTGCAAAGAGAGGTGTGACCGATGAAGACAGAGTTATTAGCGATCGAAGCGTTGAATGTGACGTTTCAAAGCAAAACCGGGCCGAAACCGTTAGTAAAAAATCTGGATTTAGTGATTCCAAAAGGCAAAGTGGTTGGGATCGTCGGCGAATCTGGCAGCGGCAAAAGTATGACCATGAAAAGTGTCATGGATCTTTTACCCGATAAGGTGACCGATCACTATACGAGTTATACATTTGAAGGAGCAGCAGTGACCGATCGTCGAATCTTACCGATCGCCATGATTTTTCAAGACCCGATGACTTCGTTAAATCCTTTGCGCACGATTGGCTATCATTTGATCGAAGTGATTCGCCGCTCACAAAAAGTATCGAAAAAAGCAGCACAAGAAATCGCCGTCAAAGAGTTAGAGAAGGTCGGCATACCTTTTCCAGCACAACGCATGAAACAATATCCCCACGAGTTATCAGGGGGGATGCGTCAGCGGGTGATGATCGCCATGGCTTTATTGGCGCAACCGAAATTGCTGATCGCAGATGAACCGACGACGGCTTTAGATGTGACGATCCAAGCACAGATTTTGGCATTGATCAAAAACCTGCAAAGAGAGAACCAGCTTTCCGTCGTCCTTGTGACCCATGACTTTGGGGTCGTTGCAGGAATGTGCGACTTTATTAAAGTGATGTATCAAGGTCGAGTCGTGGAAGAAGGCACCACAGAAGAAATCTTTTATCAACCGGCGCATCCTTATACGAAACAATTATTGCAAGCGGCCCATTTAGGCGACAAGCATGCCGAATTAAAAGTCTTTGACTATCATGAGACTTTGGCAGATGAGTTGCAAGAAACGCAGCTATCTAAGACCCATCGCGTTTGGCGCAATCAGGAGGTGACAGAATAATGGAAGAACTGATTCGCGTAGAACATGCGACGAAAACCTTTCGCAGCAAAAACTGGCGCGGCACTGTCAGTGAAGTCCGAGCGGTCGAAGATGTCAGCCTAACGATCCATCGGGGCGAGACATTGGGGCTAGTAGGGGAATCAGGGAGTGGGAAAACCACTTTAGGACGCAGCATTTTAAATTTAGAGACCTTAACAAGCGGGGAGATTTTCTTTGAAGGCAAAGAGCTAACAGCATTGACGGCAGAAGATCGCAAAGCAGCGTATCAGCAAATGCAGATCATTTTCCAAGATCCGTATTCATCATTGAATCCCCGCATGACGGCACTTGAACTGGTGATGGAGCCGTTGTATCATGAAACGAAAGATGCTGCCCGAGCGAAAGCCAAAGAAATCTTAGCGATCGTCGGGATCACGGGTGATGATGTCCATAAACTGCCCCGCAGTTTCAGCGGCGGACAACGGCAACGGATCGGCATCGCTCGTGCGGTGGTCAATCGCCCGGCGTTCGTCTTGTGTGATGAACCGACTTCGGCATTAGATGTCTCCATTCAGGCTCAGATCATCCAATTGCTGCTGCGTCTGCAAAAAGAATTTTCATTGTCCTATTTGTTCATTTCCCATGACTTGTCCGTGATTCGTCATATCAGTGACCGAACAGCCGTCATGTATCAAGGGAAACTAGTTGAATTGGCACCCACCGACCGTTTGTTTGACAATCCGCTGCATCCTTACACGAAGAAATTATTAGCAGCAGCGCCGATCGCTGATCCTGTGTTAGCAAGAGGTGCGATGGAACAAACGGAGATTCAAAGCACGATTACTTTGACACCATTGTATGAATGGGTCGAAGTTGAACCAGATCATTTTGTGAGGAGAGAAAAACGATGACAGTAGAAACATTGACGATCCAGCAAGGAAGCGACAAATTTGAAATGACGACCCCAACTGGCAATTGGGTATTAGCACGGGAAAAAGGCTATTCGCCAGTCCAAATGCTGGTGAGTGCGGTCGCTGCTTGCGGCGGCTATGTATACGCATCCGTCCTAGAGAATTCAAAAATCACAGCAGAAATCGAAAAGATCGAAGTCAGCTATGACCGGGACGACAACAAAAAAGCCCAACCAGTCAGTGCCATCCAAATTCAGTTTTATGCGAAAATCGCTGAAGCCGACCATGACAAAGCGACCCGTTGCCTAAAACTCGTTTCACCAAATTGCCCCGTGATCCAATCATTAGATCCAGCGATCGAAGTGACGGAAACGGTGACGTTTATTTAAAAAATAATATCCATTTTTGAAAACCTGCTTCAACAGTTGAAGCAGGTTTTTTTTTATTCTTTAAAGATTTGTGTTCTTAAATATCCTTTGACACACAAAAAATCCAATTTTTTTTGTGTGCAATGAATATATTCTTTCTGATGAAATTATGGAAAAATACTAATCAGAGGTGAGAAAGATGAAGAAAACAATGATCGCAAAAAGTATGTTTGAAGTTGGTGCACTAGCAATTGTTCGCACTGAGAGTTTTGAAAGGGCTTGCGAAATTGCCGAAGCCTGTATTCGTGGCGGAATTCCTGTAATGGAGATGAGCTATACGTTAAATAGCGCTGGAAACATGATAAGGCAGTTACGTGAAAAATACAAAGATAAACTGATCGTTGGCGCTGGGACTGTCCTGGATAGCGAAACAGCTCGTCATGCTATTTTAAACGAGGCACAGTTTATCATAGCGCCAAATTATAGTGAAGAAGTCGCAAAAATATGTAATCGATACCAGATTCCTTATGCTCCTGGCTGTACAAGCTTTACTGAAGCGGTTGAAGCATTGACATTAGGTGCTTCATTTATTAAAGCGTTTCCGATATCCGATTTTTACGGTGAACGTTTACCCAAAGTATTTAAGACGCCTTTACCCGATATGCCTATTCTAGCGAGTGGGGGAATTGATTTGAGCAATTTGCGAGATTGGCTTGCAAACGGTGTCGATGTTTGCGGCTTTGGTTCTCTTTTGACGAAAGGTTCATCTGAGGAAATCGAAACAAATGCCAAAGAGATTTGCAAAATTATTGAAGCAAATAGAAAGATACGAAAAGAGGGATTTAAATGATCGCACTAACAAGAGTAGATTTTCGATTGATTCATGGACAAGTAATTACCCGTTGGCTTAAACAATGTGACATTAATGAAATTGTGACGATTGATACACAGCTTAGTCAAGATACCTTTATGCAAGATGTATTTAAAATGGCTGCACCAAAAGGTGTTAAAATTCGAATTTTGTCTAGCGAACAGGCAGTTCTTGCTTTTCAAAATAAGGA
Source organism: Enterococcus sp. DIV1279b (assembly GCF_050531515.1). Classification (NCBI taxonomy): domain Bacteria; kingdom Bacillati; phylum Bacillota; class Bacilli; order Lactobacillales; family Enterococcaceae; genus Enterococcus; species Enterococcus sp. DIV1279b. The sequence goes on from NZ_CP172891.1 coordinate 1,138,180, forward strand.
GTTTGATCGTAATCGGATTATGCTTTTATTTAAAAATGTGCAAGAACTTTATAAAACAGTGATGAACGGCTTAGATTTAAAAGAAATTCAAATTGGTGGTTTAGGCGGAGGTCCGGGTAGAAAAGCAGTGAATAATGCCATCACTTTAGATCAGACCGATGCAGACCTACTTTTGGCTTTAGAAAAGAAAGGGATTTCGATTTATTTGCAAACCACACCAGATTATCCATCAGAACCACTAAAAAAAGCAGTCGCAAAATTATGACTTAGGGGGAAATAAAAAATGTTGATACCATCGATTTTAGTAGGTCTTACTTATTGGTTGGCAATGGGAAGAGCACAGTATTATTTTTCGTTTGCTTTTAGAAACCCAGTTGTACTCGGAGTAGTGATTGGCTGGATTTTTGGCGATGTTTCAGCTGGATTGCTTTACGGGGCGACGATCCAGCTTCTATACATGGGAGGGATCGAGGCTGGTGGAAACATTCCCAGTGATCGTGCCTTAGCTGCTTGTATTGCTATTCCTGCAGCTCTACAAAATGGGCTAGATCCAAACACAGCGGTTGCATTAGCGGTTCCTTTTGGCGTACTGGGTGTGTTGATAAATAACGTACGTAGAACCATTAATTCCTTTTATAATACCCAAGCGGATAAATTTGTTTCTGAGCATCAATATGAACGGTTATCATTGTTTTCATTCGTCATTCCTTGGTTGACTAATGGTTTACTGTATTTCACTCCCGTATTTGTAGCGACTATGTTTGGAGCAAATGTGGTTCAAGCATTTATTAATATTATTCCCGAATGGTTGATGAATGGACTTTCAAATGCTGGTGGTATGCTACCTGCATTAGGATTTGCGCTAACGCTAGTTGTTATGGGGAAAAAGCAATATTTACCATTTTTTGTCATTGGTTTCTTTGCTTATTCCGTTTTGGGCTTTTCTATGCTGACGGGTGCCGTTTTTGCTGTATGTATCGCAATGATTTCTTCGTTATATAAACAAAGTTCTGATGAGGAGGAATACGCATGAATCAAGATGTAGTCATTGAAAAGAAAATTACCCGCATGGATCTGCTTAAGGCATGGTGGAAATGGTGCTTAGCAGTAGAAGTACCTGTTAGTTTTGATAGGATGCAAGCATTAGCATTCAGTTATTCTCTAAATAAGATTCTAAGAAAGCTATATGCAAATGATCCAGATGAATTGCAAGCTGCCATGCAACGCCATGTTCAAATGTTTAATACGAATTGTGACTGGGGAAGTATAATTCATGGAATTGTTATCTCTCTTGAAGAGCAAAGGGCAAATGGAAATGAAGAAATAACACCGGAAATCATCGAGTCTTTAAAAATTGGATTGATGGGACCTTTGGCTGGTATTGGGGATAGTGTGGATCAAGGGATTGTAGCAACCATCCCATTAGCTATTTTTGTTCCGATGGCTCTTAATGGTTCAGTTATTGCTGCTTTTATTCCAGGATTGATTTATCTTGCCTGGTCGTTTGGCTGGTCTTGGCTTTTGTTTAACAAAGGATATACATTTGGAAAGAATTCCGTGTTGAATATTTTAAACTCTGGAATGATCAAAAAGGTGATCGATATAGCAAGTATTGTTGGGCTCTTTATGATTGGTTGTCTTTCGGCAGCCTATGTCAATTTCTCCACAGCGTTGGAATTTGTCAGCGACACAGAGACGGTTAAAGTACAAGAGCTATTAAATGATATTTTGCCAAATATGTTGCCGTTTTTCTTAGTAATGGCTATGTACTTTTATATTATTAAACGCGGCCCAAAATATTTGCAGATCATTCTGGTAACAATGGTATTTGCTATTTTACTGACATTTTTGGGAATTATATAAAGGAGAATCAAGATGAAGCTAGTCATAACGCCTAGAGGCTTTTCGTCCTATGGTTTAGAAGAAATAGTAGTTTTAGAAAAAGCTGGTTTTACCGTGGATTACAATGATACTGGAAGAGCGTATTCCAAAGAAGAACTTCTAAAAAAATCCCAAGACGCTGATGCGTTAATTGTGGGAGTGGACGACATCGATCGTTCATTTTTAGAAGCTTGTCCCAGACTAAAAATTATATGCAAATTTGGTGTAGGTATTGATAATATCGATACTGATTTTTGCAAGGAGAAAGGAATCGTCGTAGAAAGAACTTTGGGAACAAATACGAATGCAGTCGCTGAACATGTTGCTGCATTGATGTTTTTGGATGCGAAAAATCTCTATAGAAATATCACAGAAGTCAAGGACGGTTTTTGGAACAAGCCGACAGGATATGAAATTTCAGGCAAAGTTTTAGGAATTGTTGGTTATGGAGCGATCGGGAAAAGATTAGCTGAAATTGCCTTGAGTTTAGGAATGAAGGTCCTCGTTCAAGATATTCTTCCAATCAAAGAAAATGAATTAAAAAAATCAGCGGTTAATGAGGCTTCATTTGAAGAAATACTTTTACATGCGGACTATCTGTCTTTACATCTTCCTCTCGTAGACGAAACTAAAAACATGTTCTCACAGACGGCATTTGAAAAAATGAAGAAAAGTGCTTGCTTAATAAATACGGCTCGGGGAGGAATTGTTGATGAAGAAGCCTTGTATGAAGCCTTGACACAGGGTAAAATTCGCAGAGCTTGCTTTGATGTTTTTTCAAAGGAGCCCCCGCAATGTGGAGATAAATTAATAACACTTGATAATTTTTATCTTACTTCTCATATAGGAGCACGAACAGAAGAGGCAGAAAAACGAACCTGTAATTTATCGGCAGAAAAGATTATTAATCATTTCCAGTAATATATGAAAGAGGAGAAAGAAATGAACATAATTATTGCAACACATGGAAAATTTGGTGAAGAATTAAAAAATTCGGCAGAAATGATTTTAGGTAATCTTGAAAATGTTTATTCAATTTCACTTCTTCCACAACAATCATTTGAAGACTTTATGAATCAAGCTGATTCTTTGTTAAGAAAAATGTCTGGAACCACAATTGCTCTAGTGGATTTGTTTGGTGGCACCCCATCAAATGTGTTGACTGTTTTAACCAGAAAATATGGACACCATGTAATAGCAGGACTTAGTATGCCGTTATTCATTGAAGTGTATATGAGTAAGGATCAGCAGTCAGACACTGAAATCATGCAGCAATTTATTGCATCGGCACAGCAAGCCATTGTCTATACAAATCAAGTAGTTGAGGAGGACTAACACTATGTTCGAGGGCATCATCACTCCAATTTTAACCCCTTTTTACAGAAATTCTGAACAAGCGATTAACTATTCGGCAGCAGAAGAACTAATAGAGCATCTTATAAGTTGTGGTGTTCAAGGGATTTTTCCCTTAGGAAGCAATGGTGAATTTCATCTACTATCTAGGGAAGAAAAAAAAGCATTTCTAAAATTTGTTGTAGAAGTAACCGATCATCGCGTTCCTGTATTTGCTGGAACTGGATCATGCGCAACAAAAGAAGCAGTCTGGCTGTCCCGAGAAGCCGAAGCTTTAGGAGTCGATGCATTATCTATTGTTACTCCTTATTTCATTACACCGAGTCAACAAGAGTTACTGGGTTATTTTAAAGAGATTGCCCAATCGGTTCGAATACCTATCGTTCTTTATAACATTCCCAAGAATACAGGCTGCAATATTTCTCCCTCCTTGCTCGAAGAGTTGAAAGCTGTCGGGAATATTCAAGCAATCAAAGACAGTAGTGGGGACTTAGAAACATTAAAGTCATTTCTGTCAGTAGGTAAAGAAACTGGTATCGATGTTCTAGTGGGATCAGATTCGAGAATTAGTGATGGGTATCAATTAGGCGCATCAGGAGCTATTGCAGGAACGAGTAATCTTCTAACAAAAAGCCTTGTTCAGTTAGATAAATCTTTAAGAGAAGGCAATGAGACAAAAGTCCGAAACTATCAAAATCATATAGAGTCACTAAGAAGTATTTTGCCTCTTGGAAGTGTTCCTTCGGTATTGAAGTATGCCGTAGAACAAGCAGGCATTGCACAAGTAGGCCCAGCAAGAAAACCTGTAAATGAACTAAGCGCAGATGATCAGAACAAAGTCCAGACGTTGATTGAGGAATTTCGCAATCAAAATATTTTATAGTATTAGCAAGACACTGTTGCAAAAATGGTAGAATGTTTAAAACCTATTATTTCATGAAACAGGGTGACGAGAGTGAAATTAGAACAAATCTTTTATGAGTTTATTTTAGTCGTCAAAGACTACCGCAATTACGTAATCGGCTTGCTAGATGATTCTGGAAGGATCAAATTCAGCAGTGAAAAAAATTTGATTGGAAATATTATTCCTTTGCATAGCGCTGATAAGAGAAATCTCTTCTTCAAAGTTCATGTTAAAAAGCAGAATTTTGGTTATCTTTGGGTCTATAGTGAAGACTCCGAAATTGAAATTGTCGGTAGATTACTCGCACAGTCCTTAGCTACTCGAATAGAATATGAACTAGCTGACGAATTTTTACAGATGAATGCTAGTTTAGACGAACAGCTTATCAAATTATTGCTTGATGAAGAGAAGATGGATTTGCAAGCGACAAAAGAATTGATGCAGGAAATGAAAATTGACTGGACGCTTCCACGAGTGGCAGTACTGATATGCAGTAACCGAGGGTTTGAAGCAGAAGAAGTGAAACGTCTGAAATATCGAACAGAGCATAAAGGAACGATTCTAGCGTTATTAGATTCAAAAAGGCTCCTACTTTTCAAAACCTTACCTCAATCAATCAAGATGGGAATGGTAAAAGAAGTAATTACTTCCTTTATTGAGGAATTAAAAGATTGGGGACTCGCAGAGTGCAGGTATTATGTAGGATCTGTTCAAAATAAACTCTCCTATTATAAACAGAGTTATGAGGCTTGCTTGTGGCTAACCCATCAAAAAAGAATAGCGGTCAATCAAACTGTCTTTTTTGAAGACTATCAAGTTGATTTTTTTGTTTCATATTTAATTGAAAGTAAAGTAAATCAAACCTTTAACTATTACTACGAAACTATTTCAACAAGTGAGATTGATGAAATGGTGATGATTGCCGACGGTTTGTTTCAAGCAGACTATAATGTCACACAGGCTGCAGAGAAACTTTTTGTTCATAAGAACACACTCGTTTATAAGCTAAAGAAATACGAGGAACAATTTGGACTTGATATAAGGGGAACGTTCCAAGGGAAAGTTCTTTTTTACATGCTTTCTAAGCTGTTTAAGAATGATCAAAAGCAAGAGCAGGCAGGTGGGCAGCTATGAGCGGGAAAGTAAAGTTAGTTCGTGTCGATAATCGATTGCTTCATGCGACAGTAGCGTTAAATTGGAGCAGGTTTGTCAATGCGAGTCAAATTATTATCGTTGATGAAAAAAGTAAAGGAGATCTATTTTTCGAACAAGTACTTCAGTTATCTTTACCTTCAACAATCAATGTAAAGATACTTTCTGCAGATCAGTTATTAGCCTTTCATCAAGAATTAGAGAAGGATACCGATGGGAGAAAAGTAAACATCATATTGCTTTTCAAAAAAATTTCTGATGTTTATTCCGCTTATCAAAACGGCTATCCGCTTAGAGAAGTACAAGTACCATATCCAGCAAGTAGGTTTTTGATTAAGAAGCTAGATTATTATTATGATGATAAAGATTTGCAGAAAATACGCGAATTACAGAAAAATGGTATTCGTTTTTACTACCAAACAACTCCAATGGACGTAAAGGAGTATAGTATTTTTGAACAAATAAGAATTTAGGGAGGTGAACAACGATGCTGAAGGAATACAAAGAAAGTGCCCAGCTGGCAATAAACAGTGTGATTAGCAACGTGAATGATTCTGATTTGAAAAAAGTTGTCCAAGAAATATTGGGATGCGAATTGCAGAATGGACGTATTCATTTAACAGGAATCGGAAAACCTTCATATGTTGCTGCCTATGGCGCATCACTATTGTCATCCACTGGTACACCTGCATACTATTTGGATGGTACGGAGGCGGTACATGGTTCAAGTGGGCAGGTTGCTGAAAATGATGTAGTGATCGCTATTTCAAACAGTGGAGAAACGAAAGAAATGATTGCTACTTTGCAAGTGCTAAAAAATAATCATGCCAAGATTATAACAATCTCTAGTAATGCATCTTCTTCAATGGCTAAGTTATCGACACATGCGATCACTGTAAAAGTAGTGAGAGAAGGGGATGATTTAAACAAACCGCCAAGAGCTTCGATTCTTGCTCAGATGATGGTTATCCAAGAGTTATCCATATTACTGCAGGAAGAAAAGCAATTAGATGCTCAGACTTATTTAAAATGGCATCCTGCTGGAAGTATCGGGGAACATTTATCGAAAAAGAGCGAATCTTGTATCTACTGAGAAACTGATTAGTAAATACAGCGATACACAAATACCATACAAGGCACAACATAGCGATGATGAGTTTACTCATTGCAGTGTTGTGCCTGTCATTTTATATGCTTTTACTATTTAGTTTCCATCTATAGCTCATTCACACTAAAATCAATAAATAATATTCTCCCGAATAAAGTCGATATCTGTCACTAATAGTTTGCGATCGACACTTTTTAGGGCGCCAGATTCTCGTAATTTTTGCATCATTCGATTGACACTGCTGGCAGAGGTAATGCCGCAAAAGCGAGCGATCTCTTCATTGGTGACTTCAAAGTCGATCAAGACGCCCTCTGTTGTTTGAACCCCAAAAGTTTCATACAGCTCATTGATTTGGGTACAGACAGCACCAAATTTGCCGTTCATCAGCATTTGCTGCATCTTTTTCATCGTATCCATCAAGTTTCTTCGATAATACTCTTTGACATAATCCTGCAGCAGGCGATCACGATTGACATCTGCCCAAAATTGATCCCGCACAATTTTGTATAATTCGGCTTCTTCTGATTCAACCCGCACATTAAAAGGGGCTTCGACTTCTTGAGAGGATTCGTCTTTAAACAAAGAGACGATCTCAAAATCCGTCAAATAGCGCAAGTTGAATTCGCGCCCTTCATGGGTCACTACGCTAGTTTTGATGATGCCTTTTTTTAAAATATAGACGTACCGATCCGGGATGCCTTCATATGTCAAGTAACTCTTTTTCTTACGGATAACGACCGGTATTGCTTGTTTTTCTAAATAATCACGTAATATCTGTTTCTCCACCCACGTTACTCCTTCACTTCATGCCAACCCAACATTTTCTGAAAAAAATCTGAAATTTCCTCTATTCATGCTTCATTAAAAGACATTTCTGGTGAAAAAGCAATAACAAATGTTAATGTTTCTTGTTAATGCTCTTTTTTAACAGCAAAAGCGCATTTCAAGCAGAGGAAGTTTCGGTATAGTAAAACGCATCACAGCACAAACAGGAGGAATGGAAGAAACATGTCAGATAGGGAAACCAATCAAGAAGGAGTCGTCAGCTCGTTGCCGTCAACTAAAAATGAAAAACTATGGAACAAAGGGTTTATCACGATTACCTTGATCAATTTTATCGTCTTTCTCGTGTATTATTGTTTTGTCGTCATCACCGCGAAATTTGCCACGCAGGAGTTAGGGGCATCCACTGCACAAGCTGGCTTGGCAGCGGGGATCTACATTATCGGGACCTTGATCGCTCGCTTGTATGTTGGAAAAATTTTAGAATTAGTTGGTCGTAAAGCCGTTTTGCGCTGGGGGATATTGTTTTATGTCATTACCACCGCTGCTTATTTGGTCTCAGTCAACATTTATATTTTAGATGCGGTGCGCTTTTTCAATGGCTTTGCTTATGGTGCCGTCTCGACTGCGGCTAATGCGATCGTCACCGCTTATATCCCAGCTTCCAAACATGGCGAAGGGATCAATTACTATGGATTAAGTACTAGTTTAGCAGCGGCGGGCGGACCTTTTATTGGTATGCTATTACTACCGACGGTCGGCTTTGATTTCATTATTTGGTTAGCAACTATTTTATCGATCGCAACAGCCATCGCTTGTTTCTGGTTCCCGGTCAAAAACATCCCATTGACGGAAGAACACAAAGCACAGCTGCAAAAATGGTCCGTCAAAAGTTTTGTCGAACCAAAAGTCTTTTTCATTTCTGGGATTGCCTTTTTGATCGGGTTGGCTTATTCCAGCGTTCTCGGCTTCTTGTCGATCTACGCCAGTGACCTTGGGTTAGAAACGGCCGGTGCCTTTTTCTTCATCGTCTATGCACTTTCCGTGACCTTCACACGGCCAATGACTGGCAAACTATTTGACCGCCATGGCGCAGATGCGGTCATGTATCCCAGCTTTCTTTTCTTGACCCTTGGTCTTTTCCTATTGAGTATTACCGGCAACAGCTGGATGTTGTTGCTTGCGGGTTGCTTTGTCGGCTTGGGCTATGGCACCTTCATGTCCAATGGCCAAGCCGTCTGTCTGAAAGAAGTCGATCCTCACCGTGTCGGCGTAGCGCTCTCCACTTATTTCATCGGGCTGGATCTCGGCTTAGGCGTAGGTCCCTATGCATTAGGAAGCTTACACGGTCTGTTTGATTATTCGCAAATCTACATCTTATGCGGACTGATTCCAGTCGTCGTCCTTGTTTTATACAAATTGTTTTATAAAACGAAACGCGCAGTTGCCGCCGTTGGTACGATGAAGCAGCCAATCAACGAAGAAGACTAACCTCAACCATTACAAAAAGGAGTGTTTCACCATGGATAACAATCAATTGATTATTGAAGCATTGAACAAATTAGTAACGAATATCAACGAATTGAATGAAGAAATGCATGCCATGAAAGAGGTCACCGCAACAATGACCCATGAACAGCTTGCTATCGATCATCAATTACGCGACATCAAATCGGTATTGATCAATGACAATCTGATTGGGTAAATTGTCATAAGGCTTGAAAGGAAACAAGAAACAGGAATGAACGCTTTTTTTTGAGAATGTTTCCTGCTCACTTGCTGGTGGTAGAAAGATTCACATGAGAAAAGCGTTTTTTTGATGCACAAAAAAAGAAAAGCGAACATTGGCAGATTTTGTACAAGAAAATAAGCAAGAAAAATTGTAGCAGTCCGCGCTTGTATGCTATAGTGTGTCTGGGTAGCAATACCTAAAAAAAATCAGAGTAGGAAATAAAGCGTTAAGTGCTGAAAGGATGGGATGTTGCCTTTCGGACGAAGAACGATCATTCGTTCGCGGTTTTATTTTCGCATTCGCTGCATGAATTTGTAGCAACTCTAAAAGGAGATGCTCACTATGAAAAGAAAAGTCGATGCACACATGATTGCGGTCATGGGACTTTTGATTGCCTTAATGGTCGTCTTGTCGCAAATCTTGGGGTTTGAAACCTCCTATATCAAAATCACATTTTCCTTTGTACCACAGCTGATCATGGGTATGCTGTTTGGTCCGTTTTGGACAGCAGTTGGCTCCTCATTAGCCGATATCGCAGGAATGGTGATTTTTCCAAAATCAGCCTACTTTTTCGGCTTTACCATCAATGCCTTCGTTGGTGGACTGATTTATGGCTACTTCTTTTATCGGAAAGAAGTCACATTAAAACGAGCGGCGATGGTCGTCTTGTTAAATACACTTTTAATAACCTTGATCTTAACACCGATCTGGTTAGCTATGATGCTGAATATTCCTTTGACAAGCTGGGCGATCTGGTCGGTCCGCTTGCTAAAAGCAGTCATCATGTTCCCGATACAAACTGCGTTGATTTACATCGTAGGGCGTGCGGTACCATACAAACGGCTGATCCGACGGTTCGTTTAACGAGTAAAAAAGAACGATAACATCCATTGAAGTGAATCATCTGCGAATATTTCGTCAGTGGTTCACTTTTTTCTTTCTAAGGATTGGCTTAATCATTCTCAATAACTTGTTTAGAGGGGAAGGGTAACCTATGAATAAAAAAGGACTCGCTATGGGACTGTTTCTTTTCTTGGTCTTAGCAGCAATGGGAGGGATGAAGTGGATGATAGAACAGCAAAAACAGCAAACGGAGGAGTCAGCCGTGATCCAGCAAATCAGCTCGAGGGACGAAACAAAGGAAGAAAGCAGGGAAAGTCAGGAAACCACCTCAGTTTCCACGTCAACTTCTGTTTCAACTTCCGCGCAAGAACAGTCAGAAGAGGCAATAGCAGAAAAAATCGCTACGATGAGTTTGGAGGAAAAGGTCGGGCAATTGTTTTTTGTCCGTGTACCTGAAAGCAATCAAATCGAAGAGCTTAAAAAGTATCACTTTGGTGGCTATCTGTTATTCGGCCGTGATACCGAAAATGAGACGGCGGAGAGCTTAAAAAACAAAATTGCAGATTACCAAGCAGCCAGCGCCATTCCGCTGTTGATCGGTATGGATGAAGAAGGGGGCACAGTGACTCGCATCAGCCGCAATCCGAACCTTACGGATCAGCGTTTTCTCTCACCACAACAGCTGTATGCCCAAGGTGGATGGTCAGCGATCGAAGAAGATACAGCAACGAAAGCGGAAATTTTAAAAGCTTATGGCATCAATGCTGGGCTATTTCCCGTTGCCGATGTTTCCACTGATCCGCAGTCCTTTATCTACGACCGAACCATTGGCATGGATGCGCAGGGCACGAGTGCGTTTGTAGAACGTGTGGTTCATGTTTTACAGAAACACCACGTTGGGTCTACCTTGAAGCATTTTCCTGGCTATGGCAACAATCGTGACTCGCATGTCGAAATCGTCACCGATGACCGCCCGCTATCTGCACTGCGGGAAACGGATTTTCTGCCTTTTGCCGCAGGGATCAAAGCTGGTGCCGATAGTATTTTGGTCGCCCATACGATCGTCAATAGTATCGATAAGACCGTACCCGCCTCTATTTCAAAACCCGTGCATGAGCTGCTGCGAAATGAATTGCATTTTAAAGGGGTCATCATGACGGATGACTTGGATATGGCAGGACTTTCTGAGTTCATTCCGCAAAAAGAAGCCGCACTACAGGCGTTGCAGGCGGGAAATGATCTAGTGATCTCCTCTACCTATCAAGAACAGATTCCTTTTGTGGTACAAGCGGTTGAAGATGGCCGCTATTTAGAAGCTGATTTGAATGCTTCCGTCAAACGGGTCTTGCTCTGGAAAGAAGCATTGCATTTACTTTAAGAAAAAAATAAACCTGCTGTTTCCTCCGTGTAAGAGAGTCGTTCTCTTACTGAGAGGAAGCAGCAGGTTTTTTTTAGATACTCTGAGCCAGTGCCTCTAATTCTTTGGCAAAGGCTTCTTGCCCAATAAAACGCAGATAATCCAGTGCTTTTTCAATCGTGGCCATTCCCAGCGTACGATCTCCTTGAAACAAGGCGTAGATGCCTTCGAAATAACGAATCATCAAGCGGATACGATCATTGTCCGGCGGCAGGTGATCGGCTAGATACGTCAGCACATGCGCCAACTCGGCAGGTTTTTTGCGATCGATAAACAAGAAAGCCGCATTCGTCAGCAATTTTGTGTAGATTTGATAATTGATACTTAATGCATTGCTGTAAAAAATTTTTTTATTCAGGTGTTTCATTTGATACAAGATGTACTCGTCAGAAAAGAGGAAGAGCAGATTGGTAAATAAGGAGATTTCAAATTTTCCCCACGTGTCGATGCGTTCCAAGTATTTCTTGATGGTCGCTTCGATGATGCGCCGTTCTTCTTCGTCGGTAACCACGCCTTTTTTCTCTAAAATCAAAAAGAATTGACTATACAGTACATAATAGAAGAAATCCTTCGTGGTTTTATACAGCGCTTGGGCTTTGTTAATCAAAGAGAGGACTTCAGAATACTTGCTTTCATAGTAAGCGGTGGTCAACTGTTTGGATAGCTGCTTTTTCTCGCTGACTTGATTGTCATCCAAGCGATACTCAAATTCCTCCAAAGTGACATTTAAGCGGTCCAAATACTGGTGCAAAATATCAAAGGCGATGCGGTGCCCTTTTTGTTCAAAGGTTGCCAGTGTACTGCGTTCTGAAATGTTCTCAACCAATTTTCGCTGTGAGATATTTCGTTCCGTTCGTAACTCTTTTAACAAGTCATTGGCCTTCAAAAAATCCCTCCTAAAAAAAGTGGACGGAAAAATAGTCCAAATATGTTACAGCTTTATTTTGCGGGTAAACTTGAAGAAAGTCAATTAAAGGAGGAGAAATGGATGTTTGATTTTTTTAGTTTTCCCTGGGAAGTTGTAGAACTAATGGCTAACGTTTTTTCTTTCTTCAAATAATCGATCCTTTGTGATTGGTTAGCAATTGATTTTTTAACAGGAAAAAAGTATAAGTGGTTTCACGTAATAAGTTACTGTTCATTCGCGCATTCAAACGCCCTCTCCCCAAACAGCTTACCCTGTCAAGGTGCGTAGGTCTGCCGAATCCCTTTTAAAAAAGGAGCAAACACAACAGCGAGTGATTGCTCTTTTTTTGTTGGTCAAAAAACCTGCATACGGCATCCCAACAGTCAGTTTTGTTTTTTCTTGAACATTGGTTCATTCGGATCAGAATAGTAATCAGGATTGAATTCATCATCGATCGAGACCCCGAAAAGAGAGACGAGACTGGGAAGAACCCCAATCACGCCGAGGACGACGGCAACTGGAAGGTAGAACTTTTTGCGCTTGTACCACGGAAGCTGCGATTTCTTTTCCATAGGAACTCCTCCTTTTTAAATAGTGTAGCATGTTCTGAGTTAAGTGTGTTAATAATTACCTTCAATATTTAAAAATATACTAAAAAGGTATATTGGTATATCTGATGGGGAAAAGGCTTCCTAGTAAAATTTAGGGAGCGTTCGTTTTTGTCATTGTTGCCAGAATCAAGTTTTATAAAAAAGGAACCGAGTAAGAAAGTCATCCTTCTTACTCGGTTCCTTTTTATTGTAAGTAATCCTTGGTTTGGTCCATCAAGGTTTGAAAGTCTGATTCGTTTTTTCTTATCGCCTCTGTTAGGGTAAACAAATAACCGTTGGGGTCTTTGATGGTCATTTCAAGGGCATTCCAAGGCTTTTCCATCAAAGGTTCCACTATCCACTTTTCGGGAATTTTTTGAGCGATATTCTTAAGATCAATCATCGCTACATTCAAAATTGCCCCATCGCCAACAGTGAACGAGTCTGCGGCAATCAGCATCAAATCTTGGTAGTCAGCAAGACGCAGATGGTCCATCGTCACTTGATTTTCTTGATTGCGAAACTGATACAATGACTGGAAACCCAAGATTTCTGCAAACCATTTTGATGATTGTTCAATATCTTTTGTCTTCAATTGATAAAACATTGGCATAACATATACTTTCATTTTGACACCTCCTCTTAATTAGAGGATACCGCTTGACGCAGCGTCAAAGTCAATAGACAATTTCGTATTGAAGCAAAGCTTGAGAATGGCGTTTCTTTGGCACTTAAGTCAAGGAAAAATGGGCAATAATTGTTTGACTCACTTCATCAGGTGATAAGTGGGTATTGTTGATTTTCAGCGAAGGAATCGTTGGAAAAAGGGTAGTTAATTCCTGTGGCAGGCTTTCTAAGCGATAGTTTTCAAACGAAGACAAAAGCTCGTTTCTAGAAAAATCCAGCGCTCTTTTTGACGGCTTTGCGGCTAAACGGTCCTCATGGCAATTGCGCTTTAAGCGTTCCTCAATATCAGCCACTAGTTCGATAAAATAGACCTTTTGCTGGGCATCGGTAAATAGTTGGGCGATCTCTTGTAAAAAAGCTAAATCTCCCGCTTGATCGAAATCAATCAAGACCGTAAAAATGATTGATTTTGTCGTATTATTGGCTTCATTTTGAACAAAGGCTTTGAAGAGTTCGATCCGTGTTTGATTAGACAAAGCGAATGCTGCGGGACTATAGCCAAGAAAGTTCGCAAAAAGATCAATGGTCTGGTGATTGAATAAAAGCTTTGCATCCAATCGTTTTTCCAGTTCTTTGCCCACAGTCATTTTCCCTGCGGCTTGTGCGCCAATCAAGACGATCAATGACATCACAACACATCCTTTTTATCAATCGTAACAAAGGTGGTTTGCAATGTAAATCAGTTCTTGTGATCATTTAAATCATGACGTAGGCTAGGGGGTAACTGAGGAGCTTAAGTGTTCGTGGACCAAAACCCAGTTTCCTTCGATCTTTTCAAAAATATTCGTGGCTCTACCCGAGCCTTCAATAAATTCTTCATTCAGAAAACCTTCATAGTGATACGTATAAAGACAGACTGCGGATTGAGCAGATTTGTGGAGCCATTGTACATCTGAAATATGATAATGTTCGTCTTTGATTAAGTCCCAAGCATTCTCAAAATATTGGCAAATTTCCATAGGTGTTCGACAGGTTGCATCAGAAAAGTAATAGATCGCCTGTTTTCCAAGGAATGGCTGAACTTGACGAAAATCGTGGGTATTGGTTGCTTGAATATAACCTTCAAGAGCTTGTTCCGGTGTGTGGATACGCGCACTTCCTTTCGCAAATAGATAAGGATAGTGTATCAAGGAAACCGAAAACTGTGAACCCTTCTTCTCACTGACTATGTAAATAAGAAACGTCGGAACTTCTCCGACAAAGGGAAGAAAACCATGCAGCACAAAAGCACAGTCTGGAACAACAAAATGACTAGTAGATTGATCGTTTCAAATCGTGAATAAAGATAGAAGTGGATCAGCCACTCGAAGACATTGACAAAGACTAAATAAAGGTAGTGCGCTTTTTTGACCTTGCAGTTTTTTAACCAATAATAGCTTAAGTAATAATCTAGCAAGATCATCAATAATAGAAAAAGTTTACTGAAAGCCGTCAGATTGTCATGCTGCGAGGCGAGTTTTTGAAAAAACAACAAAAGGGTTGGTGTCGGAATATAAATGATCAATAAGGATAGGAAAAAATAGACAATAAAGGGCATAGTCATTCCTCCAATCTGTTATTAAAAAAACATAGATAAACTAACAGATTTATTGAGAGCCGTCAACTGGTTTTTCATCGAAAAATTCGATAATGATGGGTAGCGTTGCTTGGAGGAAAAGGTTCAAAGGACAGTCGGTGGTAGCAAAGGATGATCGCGAGATATCCAAAAGAAAGACTCCCTTTTACGAGAAAAGGGAGCGGAGGAGTTGCTTCATAGGGTATATTTATGCCCATGTCTCATTGAGTTTATCCGCATAAAACAAAAGTGCCTGTCGGTAAGACTGGATGTCTGGATCGCTAGAGGTTTCGGCAAGCAGGGTCAATAATCGTTTAGTGGCTTGCTCATACTCGGCGAGATTAAACAGTGTCATGGCATAGAAGGTTTGCAAAGCATGATTTTTTGGAAACTGCTTCATCGCTTGTAAAAACACGTCTTCGGCTTTTTGATAATTGCCGAGGGCACGATAGGTGCTGCCTAGACCTAGGTAGGCATCTGGCAAGTCGTTTTCTGATAACCCTAACGCGATTGCTTGTTCATAATAAGGAACTGCCTGTTGTTCTTCCCCTAAAAGATCATAGCTCCAAGCCGTTTGGTACTGCACAAAGGCATCTTGGGGATTTTCGGCAGCTAATTGAATCAATTGTTCATTTGATTGTTGGAGTTTTTTTTCAGTCCGCAGTTGGATCGCAGCAGCTACTCGTTCATTCATTGGTTGGAAGCTCCTTTTCAAATAGTAGAAAATGACTTAGATAACTTGCAAGCTTAGCTAAGGAGAAAGATCAGCCCAGCTTTCACCTGCAAAAGAAAAACCGCATGCTTCATACAGCTTGTAGGCTGGCTGGTTTTCAACTGTCACTACCAAGTAAAGGTGAATGAGTCCCATGCCTTTTGCTCGTTGGATCACTTCCTTCATCAGCAGCTTGGATAAGCCGTTGCCTTTAAAGGCTGCGTCCATAACGACAAATAATAGCAGGGGAAGCTCTTGAAACGTGCTGGTTACTACGGCACCGATAGGATGATCATCCTTTTGTAACTGAAAAGAAAGCTCTGGAATCAAGGGACCGTATTTTCCGTCAGCGGTCTCTCTCAGCTCTCTTTGCCAGTCAGCAAGCGATTCCCCTTCGTCATCTGACGTTTCATGATAGGCGGAATAAAAAAGCTCTGCGACACTTCGAGAATTCGGGAGAAAAGGCTCAAAAGAAAGGGCGGATTCTTGTAAAGCTTTGGGGGCATGTTGTAAGTCACAAGCCATAATGATTCGTTTCATAGAAGCACTCCTCTCTGCTCGTTTCATTTATTATAGCAGAGCCAAGCTTTTTCACGCTCGTTTTTTTCTAATAAAAGCCCAGATCCAACGAATTCCTTCGTAGATTGCAGTGAAGACAGCTACCAGAAACAAAAACGACATGTAGTGGATCAAAAAAGCGAGCTGAAACCATAAGCCATAGACCATCGGCAGGACGACAAGCAAACAAAGAACCAATTCGATGTTTCGCTTTCTTCTAATTTGAAACCAACGTTCATCTGACATACTTTTTTCCTCCTGTTCATTCTTTACACACACATTTCGTTAAATATCCATCTTTATATAAAACAATCGATATAGTTGCGATATTTTGATTAAAAAACTAGGAAATTGATTTAATTTTTGGTAATCTTGAAGATAAGATTAGAAATAGCTGTTGTTTTTTATTTTGACTGATTTTCCCACGAAAGACAAGGTGAGCACAATGGAAAGAAAACCGATGTATTTAAAAAATGGGCTTCCTTTAACAATGGAACTAGGTAAAATTTACACATGCCTTTATCGAGGCGGTTATTTCATTTGTGAAGAAAAGGGCCAACCGCTGCCACCGATAAAAAGAGAAGCGAAATAAGCGAACTTCTCACTTAAGATTTGTCAGGGATCGAATGGGTTGTTGGAACTGTTATCTCCTTTTGGGTACCAATTAAATGATGTCTAGCATTTTCAAAAAATCTCAACGTTCTTCATTCATACCATTCTAAGTCTTAAATTGATTTTGACCGATTTCAATTTAGTAAGAACAATCCGATCCCTGGCAAATGTTAGGTGGAAAGTTGGGCAGGTAGCAAGTGAATCAGTAATAGGTGAAAAACACTTTTTTCTCACAAAAGATGATTTCACTTGAATAGAACGCCGTTTTTTGCTATAATAGTTCAGGAATTGAAAAATAAAATAGACAAAGGTTGAGCATTTTTTATGCTTCAAGGATCAGGTTTGCCAAGGGGTGAGGCAAACATTCTTGGAGGAATGCTGGCCTTTTTTCATATCAGCATACTTCTTCGTGAGGTATGCTTTTTTTGTTTATTTTTCAGTTGAGAATACAAATCATTATAGGAGGGGAATCGATGAGAGAAGCTTTGACTCGTTTACGAGAAGCAGAAGAAGCCAATGAACAGCAATTGCGCGCTTTGAAAAAAGAATTGCAGTCGGAAGAAGCGCAGCAGCAACAAGCATTGCAAGAGCGATCAGCCGCTTTAGAAGAGGCGCTTGCTCAAGAACAAGCAACAATCGAAGAGCAGTTGCAACAGTCACTAGCAGCACAAAAGCAGCAGCTGGCAAAAGAGAATCAGCAAGTGTTAGATCGTTACCAAAAAAATATGCAAAGCTTCCAAGAGCAAGCGGTTCAACAGATCGTTGAAGGAGTGATCGGGACTTATGGCAGTAACCAAACTAAATAAACTAACGTTGATCACCCCGAAGCACTACCAAGAAAGGTTATTGACGAAGCTGCAAACGATGCAGTTTGTTGAAATCGAGAACGTATTTGAGCAGGAAGCGAACGAAACTTGGCTGCGGGAATTTTTTGCAGGAGCCACCCCAGAAGGTGCTTCTCATCAACCAATGATTCGTCGATTGCAAGAAGCGATCCGCTTTATTCGCCAAAATGGTGATGCGAAAAAAGGCACGGAATGGCAACGAGATGCCTTGCGGCTGTCGGACTTTGAAACAAGCTTCGATGAAGCAGCAGCATTAACGGAGCTGGTTGAAGTCGAGAATTTGCAGGAGCGCTGGGTAGAGACGATCGAAGCGATCGAAGCAGCGACGCAGTCGGAAGAATGGGCGACACAATGGCAAAATCTTGACGTACCCTTGGAGATCGAAGCGCCTGCACATACAAGTTTTTTTGCTGGGAGTGTCGAAGGTCCACGCTGGGAAGATCTAGCTGAAGCCTTGCGTCAATTGGAAGAGGTTCATATCGAAGTGATCTATTCTGAACCCAAAAAAGTCAATTTCAGCTGCCTGTTTTTAACAGCGATCGAAGAGCAAGTGTTCCAATTGTTTCACCGATATGGGGTGAAGAAAGAAACTGGCCTGACATCCGAATCACCAAAAGTGGTTTTGCAAAATACGAAACAAGCCTTGACTTCCTTGACGCAGCAGCGCAAAGAACTGATTACAGAAATCAGTCAGCACAAACAACGGCTGATCCTGCTGCAGCAAGCGGAAGAACTGTTTTTGACTCGTGAGAATCGGGCAATGATGCAACAGCGCTTAGCAGCTGGTCAGACCTTTGCCCTCTTGCGCGGCTGGATCGAAGAAAAGGATCAGCCGTTAGTGGCGGAAATGGTCCAAGAATCCTTTGCCAACGAGATTTACTATTCATTTGAAGAACCCACTGCAGAGGAGATCGCTGCCAATCAAGTGCCAACGAAACTAAAAAACGCCTCGTTTATTCAACCCTTTGAAATGTTGACGGAAATGTACAGCTTGCCAAAATACGATGAGATCGATCCAACCCCATGGATGACGCCTTTTTACTATGTTTTCTTTGGTATGATGGTGGCTGACTTAGGTTATGGTGCATTAATGGCTGTCGCGACCACGATTGGGCTACACGCCTTGCGTTTGCCCAAAGGGACCAAACGGTTTCTGAAATTGTTCCAGATTTTGTCTGTGCCAACTATGATTTGGGGCGCAATCTACGGCTCCTTCTTTGGTGCTACATTGCCCTTCCAACTTTTATCGCCCTCCGAAGATTTTATGGCGATCTTTGGTCTATCCATGATTTTTGGTGGGATCCAACTGTTTACAGGCCTTTATTTAGCAGCCAAAGAAAATATCCGCAAAAAGGATCTTTTAGGTGCAGTCAACGAAGGCTTTGCGTGGCTAGGACTTTTGAGTGGTCTTTTAGTGGCAGCCGCAGGCAATCTTTTGATCGATGTCCCAGCACTAACAACCGTCGGCTTGATTTTAGCAGGCTTTAGTGCCTTATTGATCATCGTGGTACCGATTCTGAAAGGGAAAACCAAAGTGGGCGGCTTCTTTTTAGGCTTGTATGACTTATACGGTGTGACCAGTTACATCGGCGACTTTGTCAGCTATAGCCGCTTGATGGCATTAGGGATCTCTGGTGGGAGTATCGCAGCAGCCTTCAACTTATTGGTGGGCTATTTGCCGCCAGCCGCTCGTTTTTCTGTAGGCATTCTCTTATTGGTTGTCCTACAAGCTTTAAACATCTTTTTATCGTTACTGAGTGCGTATGTGCATGCCGCTCGTTTACAATATGTAGAGTTTTTCGGAAAATTTTTCACTGGTGGGGGGCGCCAATTTGAAACCTTTAAGCCAAGTGAGAAATACGTTGATTTTGATAAAGAAAATGGAGGAGACAATAAATGATTGATTACTTAATTAATAATAATGGTGGTATGGTGTTTGCAATTATCGGAATGGGGATCGCTACGATCTTTTCTGGGATCGGTTCAGCCAAAGGGGTGGGCCAAACTGGTGAAGCAGCGGCAGCCTTAACGACGAATCAGCCGGAGAAGTTTGGACAAGCCTTGATTTTACAATTACTTCCCGGAACGCAAGGACTATACGGATTCGTTATTGCGTTTATGATCTATGGTAGCTTAAGTGGTGAAATGTCGACAGTGACTGGTATGGCGTACTTGATGGCATCACTGCCAGTTGCCTTTACTGGCTTATTCTCAGGAATGGCCCAAGGGAAGGTCGCTGCAGCTGGGATTCAAATTTTAGCGAAGAAACCAGAGCATTTCTTTAAAGGGGTTATGTTCTCAGTAATGGTTGAGATGTATGCCATCTTAGGCTTTGTTATTTCTTTCTTACTTTTAGGAACGATTTAAAGGGGGCGAAGGTATGGATGCAATCGACAAAATGATTGCTGAACTAGACGAAGAAGCGCAGACAAAACGGGAACGTTTGGCTGCCGCTGAACGTGCTAGGATCAGTGAAACGATGGCACGTGACTGGGCGAAAAAAGAGTCGGACTTGCAGCTTCGTGCCCAGCAAGCAAAAAAGCAAGCCGAAAAAAATTATCAGCAAGCGCTGAATCGCCAAGCAAGTGCCGCTAAGCAGCAGCAAATGGTGAAACAAAACGAATACCTGACACAACTTTTTGAGCAAGCGTATCAACAAATGGTTGCCTGGACGCCAGAAGAGCTGCAGTCATTTGCTGAAAATGTGCTGCAACAGCTGCCGATCAGCGGGACGGTGACCTTCCACGCTGGTCCTGAGCAAGCAGCCCATCTAGATGCCGCTTGGCTTACGTCTTGTCAATCAAAACTACCGTATCAAATCAAAGCAGGCGCACCATTGACAGAAGCAGGCTTTTTGGTGGATGACAACGGCATTCAATACAATTTTACCTATCAGGTACTGCTTGATGAATACAAGAAAGAAACCCGAGAACGGTGGTTGCAGATCATACAACAAGGAGGTTGATCCATGAGGAACTATCATCAATTGAATCCAATCATTCGGCTGAAAGAGATGACGTTGCTAAAGCCGCAAGAAGTCGAACAAATGATTGCGGCAGAAGGGTTTGCTGAAGTCGAAGCTGTCTTGCAGCAGACCCATTATCAACGCTATTTGAAGCCAGATTTTCATGAACGATTCGAAACCTATCTCGATGAAGAATTGTTAAAGACGATCAAAGAATTGGCCGAGCTGGTTCCTGATCAAGAGATCCTCCGACTGTATATGATGCCTTTTACTTTCCATAATCTAAAAGTCTTGACCAAAGAGTCAGTCACTGGAAAAGATTATGATCATCTACTGATCGAAGATGGTTTTTACACGATCGATGAGTGTCGGACCGCCATCAAAACGGGAACCTCAGAGGTATTGCCTGAGAAAATCGTGACTACGATCCAAGAAGTGCGGGAGTACTTAGAAGGCGGCGCCGTGCTGCAAGGCATCGATATCATTTACGATCGCCGGTATTTACATGAACAACGGCGACTGGCAGATGAAATCAAGATCCCTGAGCTACAAGAAGCTGTCATCAAGATGATCGATTTGACCAATATAACGATTGCCGCACGTTGTGTACTTCAAAAACGATCGCGCAGTTTTATGGAGGCAGTCTTAGTGAGTGTCGGCAGTATCCCGAAAGAAGAATTTTTAGCGTTTGCGGATGCGTCCTATAGTGACTTTTTAGCCTTCTTATTAGAAAGTGATTATCAGGAAGTGTTGCGGCCTTTGATTCATGAACATGTGATCGACTTTGCTGGCTTGGCACTTTTGCAAGACAATTTGATCACAGAAAGCTATGGCCAAGCCCAAACGGATGCTTTAGGACCACTGCCTTTACTCGCATTTTTGAATGCTAAGGTTTTGGAACTACAAAATCTGCGTATCTTGCTAGTAGGCAAACGCAGTGGCTTTACGGAAGAACAACTCAGAGAAAGGATGCGGCACTATGACTCATAAAATCGGCGTAATCGGCGAGAAAGAATCCGTCATTCCTTTTCAACTATTTGGCTTTCAGGTCTGCTATGCCTCGGAAGAAAAAGAAGTGAAGCAGGCGCTGGCAAAATTAATGAAGAACAGTACGATCATCTACCTGACTGAAAAATGTGCCGAGCTGATTCCCGATGAATTAGCAAAAGTCCAACAAAAAATGACACCTGCAGTCATCTTGATTCCTGATTATGATGGTTCCCGAGGAATCGGCAAGCGAATGATTCAAGAAAATGTCGAAAAAGCAGTTGGACAAAACATACTATAGAGAGGAGCCGATGTTGTGGAAAAAGGAACAATTATTAAAGTATCTGGTCCATTGGTGTTAGCCAAAAATATGGGCCATGCAAGTTTAGAAGATATCTGTTATGTAGGAGATTTAGGCGTGGTCGGTGAGATCATCGAAATGCGCGGCGACGTCGCTTCGATCCAAGTCTATGAAGAAACGTCTGGGATCGGACCTGGTGAACCAGTCGAAACCACCGGTGAACCGCTATCCGTCGAATTGGCGCCTGGGATCATGTCACAAATGTTTGATGGCATCCAACGTCCCTTAGAAACCTTCATGTCTATCACCCAAAGCAACTTCTTGACGCGTGGGGTGCAATTGCCTGCGTTGGATCATGAGAAAAAGTGGCCCTTTGAACCGACAGTCGAAGTCGGTGCAGTAGTCAGTACCGGGATGGTCATCGGCACCGTGCAAGAAACACCGTTGATCAATCACAAGATCATGGTTCCTCATGGCGTTTCAGGAACAGTCAAGGCTGTTTATGCGGGGGAATTTACCATCGATGAAACGATTTATGTTTTAGATACACCCAAAGGAGAACGGTCTTTCACGATGCTGCAAAAATGGCCCGTGCGTCATAGCCGTCCAGTAAAGCAAAAACTGAATCCAGTCGAACCAATGATTACTGGCCAGCGAGTGATCGACACCTTCTTTCCAATCGCTAAAGGCGGGGCGTCAGCCGTTCCAGGACCATTTGGTGCAGGGAAGACTGTCGTTCAGCACCAAATCGCCAAATGGGCGGATGTCGATCTGGTCGTCTATGTCGGCTGCGGCGAACGCGGCAATGAAATGACCGATGTAATGAACGAGTTTCCAGAGTTGATCGACCCTCGTAGTGGTGAATCTTTAATGGCGAGAACCGTGTTGATCGCTAACACCTCCAATATGCCGGTAGCCGCTCGGGAAGCGTCGATTTATACTGGGATCACGATTGCGGAATACTTCCGAGACATGGGGTATTCAGTGGCGATCATGGCGGATTCCACCTCACGTTGGGCAGAAGCACTGCGAGAAATGTCTGGTCGTCTGGAAGAAATGCCTGGGGATGAAGGGTATCCAGCTTACTTAGGCAGCCGCTTGGCAGAGTATTATGAGCGTTCTGGAAAAGCGATTTGCTTAGGTTCTGATCAAGAAGGCAGTATCACTGCCATCAGCGCCGTTTCACCATCAGGCGGCGATATTTCAGAACCAGTTACCCAAAATACGTTGCGGGTCGTAAAAGTCTTTTGGGGCTTAGATGCCACCTTAGCGCAAAAGCGTCATTTTCCATCGATCGATTGGTTGAAGAGCTATTCTTTATACGAAAACGAATTGGGTGCCTTTTTGGACCAACAAATGCAAGTGGATTGGTCCAAACAAGTAACAGAAGCCATGCGGATGCTGCAAAAAGAATCTGAGTTGTCAGAGATCGTTCGACTTGTCGGTATCGACGCTTTATCCGAAAAAGATCAGTTATTGCTGGAAACCACCAAATCATTGCGAGAAGATTTCTTGCAGCAAAACGCTTTTGACGACGTCGATACGTTTACCTCTCGTGAAAAGCAGTTCAAAATGCTGGAAACGATCTTGCTGCTCCACAAAGAAGCGGAAGATGCGTTGACGCTAGGTGCGTATCTTTCAGAAATCTATGCAGGAACCGAAGAATTGCGAGACAAAGTGGCACGTATGAAGTACCTGCCTGAAACGGAATTAGCAAAAATTCCTGCTTTGCATCAAGAGATCAAAGCAACGATGAAAGAAATTTTACAGAAAGGAGACCGCACCGATGATCAAGGAATATAAAACGATTGGAGAAGTAGTCGGACCATTGATGGCCGTCGATCGCGTCTCCGGTGTCAAATACGAAGAGTTGATCGAAGTCCGCATGCAAAACGGCGAAACGCGGCAAGGACAAGTACTGGAGATCCAAGAAGACAAAGCGTTGGTCCAAATTTTTGAAGGAACCGGCGGGATCAATTTGCGGGAATCTGCGGTGCGTTTCTTAGGACATCCTTTGGAATTAGGCGTTTCCGAGCAAATGATCGGGCGAGTCTTTGACGGTTTAGGTCGGGTCAAAGATGGCGGAGTAGAGATCGTCCCAGAAAAATTTATGGACATCAACGGCGAAGTAATCAATCCAGCAGCGCGGGATTATCCTGATGAGTTTATTCAAACGGGGATCTCATCGATCGACCACTTGAATACGCTTGTTCGGGGACAAAAGCTGCCGATTTTTTCTGGTTCTGGTCTGCCTCATAAAGAATTGGCTTCGCAAATTGCGCGTCAAGCACAAGTGTTGAACTCGGAAGACGATTTCGCTGTTGTGTTTGCTGGCATCGGGATCACCTTTGAAGAAGCAGAATATTTCATGGAAGATTTTCGTCAAACTGGCGCCATCGACCATTCTGTCGTCTTTATGAATCTAGCCAATGACCCAGCGATCGAGCGGATCGCTACTCCCCGAATGGCACTGACGGCAGCCGAATATTTGGCTTATGAAAAGGGCATGCATGTCTTGGTGATCATGACGGATATGACCAACTACTGTGAAGCTTTGCGGGAGATCTCCTCTGCTCGTCGTGAAGTGCCAGGACGTCGGGGTTATCCTGGGTATCTTTATACCAATTTATCCACGTTATATGAACGTGCGGGACGGATTCGCGGCTTGAAAGGTTCAGTGACCCAGCTACCGATTTTGACCATGCCAGAAGATGACAAAACCCATCCGATTCCCGATTTGACCGGCTATATCACCGAAGGACAAATCATCTTGTCTCGTGATTTGTATAAAAACGGCATCCAGCCACCCATCGATGTCTTGCCGTCATTGTCACGGTTAAAAGATAAAGGGACCGGTGAAGGAAAAACCCGTAAAGACCATGCCGCAACGATGAACCAGTTGTTTTCTGCCTATGCTCAAGGAAAGCATGCCAAGGAATTGGCAGTCGTTTTAGGAGAATCGGCATTGTCGGAAGTAGATAAAACCTATGCCAAATTTGCGGAACGCTTCGAAAATGAATACTTGAACCAAGGGTATCGCACCAACCGTTCGATTATCGAAACCTTGGAATTAGGCTGGGAATTATTGGCGATGCTGCCAAAAGTCGAGCTGAAGCGGATCAGCGATGCCCTACTGGCGGAATACTTACCGGGAGAGGAGAACAATGGCGCAAAAAACCGTTAATCCAACCCGCATGGAGCTGTCGCGCCTCAGCAAACAATTGGCGACAGCCAAACGCGGACACAAATTATTAAAAGACAAACAAGACGAACTCATGCGTCAATTTATTGAATTGATCAAAAAGAATGACCGCTTGCGTAAAGAAGTCGAAGAACAATTGCAGCGTGCCATGAAGGCATTTCGCTTAGCCAATGCCACAATCAATGAAAAATACATTGAAGAAATGTTTATTTTACCAGCAACTGAAGTCTCCCTTGAATTGTCCACGAAAAACATCATGAGTGTGGAAGTGCCAGTGATGCATTTTGATTACGACGATACGGTGATGCAAGCGCCGATCGAGTACGGCTTTTTGAATTCCAATGTTCCGTTAGATAATGCTGTCGCCCGTTTTACTGACGTCATGCCGAAGCTGTTGGAGCTAACGGAAATCGAAAAGACCTGTCAATTGATGGCAGGGGAAATCGAACGGACGCGCCGACGCGTCAATGCCCTAGAATATTTGACGATTCCCGAGCTGGAAGAAGCCATTTATGGAATCAAAATGCGGCTGGAAGAAAATGAACGAGCAAACGTAACAAGAATGATCAAAGTGAAGAATAAATCAAAATAAAATGGTATGATAAGAGAAAAAACAAATGCAATAAACTTGGATTACTAAGACATTGGTTTTTGCAAAAGGTCAAAGGAAATGAAAATGAAAAAAAGAAATCGTTTGAAAAAAAAGCTGGCATCGCAACGCTTTTTGATTCCGCAGATCGTCACACTGGTCTTCGTTTTGCTGATATTGGCAGGAACTGGCTTGCTGATGCTGCCGGCTGTCACCCAAAGTGGTGAAGGCACCAACTTTTTAGATGCGCTGTTTACTGCCACATCGGCTGTTTGCGTGACGGGTCTTTCGACCTTGACCGTAGCCGATCATTACAACCTGTGGGGCCAAGGGATCTTGCTGATGCTGATTGAGATCGGTGGGATCGGCTTCATGTCGATTCCCGTCTTCTTTTACATCTTGGCGAGAAAAAGAGTCCATCTTAGTACTCGGATGATTTTGCGGGAATCATTGAATCTGGACCGAATGTCTGGAGAAATCCATTTGGCATGGTACCTGATTCGGATCGCCTTTTTGATCCAAGTCAGTGGGATCATCTTGCTGGCTTTTGCATTCGTGCCCCGTTTTGGTTGGGAGCAAGGCCTTTGGTACAGTGTTTTTCATGCGATCTCGGCCTTTTGTAATGCTGGGTTTGATTTGTTCGGCAACAGCATGGTAGGGTTTCAAAACGACCCATTTGTGCTGGGGGTCGTCAGTTTCTTGATCATCGCAGGTGGTCTGGGGTTTCTCGTTTGGTTCGATCTCCTGCATACGGCGTCCAAAAAAAGGTCCCTGCATAGCCGCTTGGCATGGATCGCTATGATCGTTTTGGTGGTTTTTGGAACGGCAGGGTTCTTTTTGACCGAAGCCAATTCACAGTTGATCACGGGTGACTCGGTCATCGAACGTTTTTTCCAATACCTCTTCTTAGCGGTCACCCCAAGAACCGCTGGATTTTTCAGTATTGATTACGGACAAATGAGTCAAGCAGGCCTGATGCTGACGATGATTTTAATGTATATCGGCGGCACCTCTGGATCAACTGCTGGGGGATTGAAGACAACGACATTTGCGGTCTTGATCATCAAGATCCGCAGCTTATTGAAAGGGCGCAGTCGAGCGGAAGTTTTTGGTCGCACGATCAAAGAATCTGCTGTATCGCGTGCCTTTACGTTGTTCTTTCTTACCTTGACGTTATGCTTCGTAGCGATTTTCTTATTGTCGATCACTGAGCGTATGCCGCAAACCCCAAACTTTGGGTTGCCAACCATTGCCTTTGAAGTTTTTTCCGCTTTTGGAACGGTGGGATTGACCATGGGGTTGACGCCTTACTTGTCGGTTTTTGGCAAACTTTTGATCATTTTTTTGATGTTCATTGGTCGAGTCGGCATCATGACCGTTGCTTTTTCATTGATGAAAAAAGCCAACAAACAAGAAGCTGGCTACAAATATCCTGATGAAACCGTGATGATCGGGTAACGAAACAGGGAAACGAAGCGTGCTTCGTTTCCCTGTTTTTCGTTTATTGAAGTACTTCTAACATCACATCTCGTTGGTCATCGCTGACATTTCCCGCATAGTTCGGCGTGATCAAAGATAGACCACCCTCCTTATTTGTAAATAGGTACAGGTTTTGGTTAAAATCAGGATTGCTATTGGGTGTGATCTCTTTTGCAAAGGTCAACTGGGTATTCACTTTTACTGTACGAATCCCATTGTCATTTGCTGAAAAGATGCGAATCTCCTTTGTCGCGATCGTATCGACTTGTGCTTCATAACTAATTCTGTCGGGAATCGAAATGATCATTGGAGTCGTATTTTGAATCGTGACAGTATCTGGTACATTGAAACCGTTGAAGTGAAAAGTCAGTGTAGGGCCATATTGGGAAAGATCAACGGCATATGGAAACTCGTTGGAAGCTGAGCTTGCTGTCGTTTGCATTGTGTCAGAGTGGTCCGTCGATTGCTGGCTTGTGGTCGAAGTTTTTGAAGTAGAGGTTGACGCTAAGGAGCTGCTTTCAGTCGTTTGCGTCGACGTACTTTGTTTGCTTTCAGTAGACACACGACTCTGGCTTAGCTCGCTGGTTGACTGAGCAGTATCTTTTTCGTTGTTACAACCTGTCAAAAGCCCCAAACTGACGAGTGTTAGTGCCCCAATCAAAGAAAATGTTTTTTTCATCGTTTGCTTCATCCTTTCCTTAGAATATTAGAACATCTAAAACAAGCAAATTATTGTGTCGGAATGCACAATTTTGCTGATATAGTGCTTAAATATTCTTTGGTGTTAAAGCTATTGTAGTATAGAATATTGAGAAAGAACAGGAAGTTTTTGCTGAATTTTTCGTCAATTCTATCATAAAACATTCATGAACGCCCGCAGTAGCTGGCTAATTTTGTATAATAAAGTGTTAGCCTTTTCTGGCGACTTGCGTAACGCAGGGATCTAGATTAAAATACCTTGGTATAGAAGAATGGGTGGTGAAGAGGATGGAAAAAGAACGGATGGGGCAATGGTTAGCCTTTACGAATCAGCATCAAGCGATCGAGGCTCGTTTGGAGCAAGCCCTCAAAGCAGAAAGCAATCTGTCTTTGAATGAGTATTACGTGCTTTATTACTTAGAAAAGACCCCCAATCATAGCATGCGCCTCAATGATTTGATCGCCCATTTTGATCTTAGTCAAAGTGCGATGTCACGTATGATCATGCGCATGGAAGACAAGCTGTGCGGTGTGATCGAACGGCATTCTTGTCAAGATGATAAGCGGGGAATCTATATTGATTTGACCCAATCAGGTGAAAAGAAACTGCAGCGTTCAAAAGTCGTTTTTGAAAAAGTCTTGGAGGAAATGCTGGACTAATGATGTTTTTCACTTGTTTTCTCCTTGATTCTTTTGTAATATAGATGCATGTGCATGTATATTTTGATAAAAAGAAAAAAGATGCACCGATTTGTTTTAAGGATCTCCTTGGGCAACTAAGCCAGTCAGATCTACAAAGCGAAATAAATCCAATGGAAAAGGTGGGAAACCCATGCGAAATGTAACAGACAAAGCAACATTTAAGCGCGGATTGCAGTTGAAAAATCGAATCATTATGGCACCAATGACGACCAAGATGTCCTTCTTTGATGGGGTGATTACGAAAGATGAGTTGGCTTACTATGGCTTACGCTCTGGGGAAGTCGGAGCAGTCATCACAGCGGCAGCCAATGTCCAAGAAGATGGCAAGGGCTGGGAAGGGGAATTAGGCGCTTACGACGATGCCTTTTTACCTGGATTAAGTAAATTAGCCAGCACCATCAAAACCAATGGGACCAAAGCTATTTTACAGATTTTTCATGCCGGTCGGATGACGGATGACTCGGTCCTACGAGGAACACAACCGATTTCTGCCAGCGCAGTTGCTGCCGAACGACCAAATGCCCAGGTTCCCCGAGAAGTCACAGTAGATGAGATTTTAACGATTATTGAAAACTTTAAAAAAGCTACCGAACGGGCGATCAAGGCGGGGTTTGATGGCGTAGAACTCCACGGAGCCAATACGTATTTGATCCAACAATTCTTTTCTCCTCACTCAAATCGTCGGTCCGATGAATGGGGTGGCTCACTAGAGAACCGTTATCGTTTTATTGAGAAGCTCGTCGATGAAGTATTGGAAACAGTGGACCAATCAGGTGTGAAGGAGTTTATCGTCGGTTATCGTTTTTCACCGGAAGAATTCGAAGAACCAGGGATTCGCTTTGAAGATACGTTGTTCTTAGTGGACCAACTGGCAGAAAAAGGATTAGACTATCTGCACATCTCCCTTGCGGATTATACCCGCAAATCGATTTCAAAAGCGTACCAAGAAAAATCGATGTTGGCGTATGTCTATGAAAAAATCGCTCAGCGGGTTCCTTTGATTGGTGTAGGGGATGTCCGAACATCGAAAGATGCCGCGGGATTGCTAGAACATGCAGATTTTGTTGCAGTGGGGCGGGCATTGTTGATCGATCCTCATTGGGGACAAAAAGTCTTAGACGGTCAAGATGCGTTGATCCGCACCACGGTTTCTACTTACGAACGTGAGGAACTCGTATTACAAAACGGCGTTTGGGGTTTTATGGAAAACATGATGCCAGATCGCCTAAATGAAGAAAAATAAGCAGACAACCACCTTTGCCTTGGGCGAAGGTGGTTTTTTGATAGAAGGAGAGGAACAATCCGATTATTTTCAATTATGACCATCATTCTTTATAATTGGCGTAAAGGTAAGCGTTTACTTTATTTTTATGCTGATGGGGATGAGGAGAGAATCATATTGGAGGGAGAAAAATGAAAAAAAGTAGCTTGTTCTTGCTAGTAATTGTCACAGGGTTGTTGTTCGCTGGTTGTGGTGGAAATCAAGAAACAGCAGATTCACAAGATTTTGCCAGTACAGATGAGAATACGCTAACTGTTTGGGCTTGGGACACAAATTTTAATATTCCAATTATGGAAAAAGCCGGGGAATATTACAATGCGGACAATGACGCAATCGACCTTAATGTCGTCGAGATGTCCAACGAGGATACCAAGCAAAAAATGGTTTCATCCTTTACTTCAGGGGTCTCCGAAGGTTTGCCTGACATCGTTTTGATGGATGACTATGACGTGCAGAACTATTTGCTGAACTACGAAGGAAAATTTGCAGAATTATCGGAAGACATTGACTTTGACCAATTTGCTCCTTACAAAGTAACGAATGCGACCTATCAAGACGGCGTTTATGCGGTTCCCTTTGATTCAGGTTCTGCTGGACTCTACTACCGCAAAGATTATTTAAGTGAAGCGGGGATCGATGAAAGTGAACTCACCAATCTAACCTGGTCCAAATTTGTGGAGATTGGTGAGACAGTCAAAGAAAAAACGGGGAAATGGTTCGTCGCGTTTATTCCAAATCGCGGCACTCATTATATCCAGATGGCGATGCAGTCAGCCGGATTATGGTATTTTGATGAAGACGGAAACATATTCTTGAAAGACAATCCTGCTATTCGTGAAATGCTGCCGATCCTGAAGACGATCGAAGAAAAAGAGTTGGCAAAACCAGTAGATTATTTTGCGCCAGAAGGGATCGGTGCAGTGACGAGTGGAGAAGTGGCAGCAGTCAATTCAGCCATCTGGTTTTCTGCGACAATCCGATCCGCAGAAGATCAAAAAGGAAAATGGGGCTATACGAATCTTCCTCAATTAGAGACAGTGTCTGGAGCGACACCTTACTCGAACTTGGGTGGTTCTAGCTGGTTGGTGCTCAATGACTCACCAAATAAAGCGTTGGCCATTGATTTTCTCAAACAAGAATTTGCTGGGAATGATGAATTCTATCAAGAGATTTTAGTAGAAAATGGGGCAGTGGGGACTTACCTACCCTCACAAGAAGGAGAAGCTTATCAATATGAAGATCCTTTCTTTAATGACGCCCCAATCTATAAAGATTTCTCCAGTTGGATGGCGGACATCCCCGCCGTTGATTACGGGGTAAATACCCAAGCGGCAGTGGATGCCTTGCGTGGGGGAATGCAAAGCTATTTTGATGGTGCCATGTCCTTAGATGATATGTTGACGGAAGCAGAAAACACCTACAAGATGCAAGTCGGCGAATAGCCGACTTGTGTTGCTTAAGGAGTGATGAATATGCAAAATACGATCAGAAAAAAGCGCCCCAAAAACCAACAAGTCTGGGGATTTATTGGCCTTTCTTTAGTATTCAGTAGTGTCTTTTTGCTGTATCCCATCGTCTATTCCTTATACCTTTCCCTGCATCGTATGCAGGGACTGCAATCGGTTTTTGTCGGCTTCGGCAATTACCTGCGTATGCTGCATGATACGATTTTTCAAAAAGCTTTACTCAATAATTTTATCTTTCTGATCTTTCAAGTACCGATCATGGTGTTGTTGGGTCTTCTGCTAGCGTTTGTTTTGAACACGCCGAAGCTTGTAGGACGCTCCTTCTTTAAATTGGCGTTGTTTCTACCCTGTGTCACCTCGCTGGTTTCCTATGCAGTTTTATTTAAAATGATGTTTCAAATTGGCGGGATCGTTAATCAAGGGCTGCTGAACATTGGCTTGATCACGCAACCGCTAGATTGGCTAAATAATCCGTTTTTAGCAAAACTGACCGTTATTATTGCCCTGTGCTGGCGTTGGACAGGCTATAACATGATTTTTTATTTGGCAGGATTGCAAAATATCTCGGATGACACTTTAGAAGCTGCTGCGATCGATGGGGCGAATGGGTTTCAAAAGTTCTTTTTCGTAGTGATCCCGCAGCTGAAGCCGGTGATCGTTTTTACAACCATCACCTCCACCATTGGGACGATCCAGCTCTTTGATGAAGTGGTGAATCTAACAGGTGGTGGCCCATCCAATGAGACGTTGACTGTCGCCCAACTGATCTATAATCACTCCTTTGTCTATACGTCAAATTTTGGGTATTCGGCTACGCTGTCGTGGGTCTTAGTGATCATCATCGCTCTTTTATCTGTGATCCAGTTGAAACTCTCGAAAACGAATCAATAAAAGCGATAGAAAGGAGCAGCTATGAAAGTTACTTTAAGTGGATGCATAAAATATGGTTTTTTACTGATCGTCTCGTTTTTTTCGATTTTTCCGTTTTACTGGATGATGGTGGGCTCTACCAATACCGCCAATCAAGTTGCCGAAGGGAAGCTGACTTTTGGGAATCAGCTAGCAAGCAATTTTCAGGTGCTGTTCAGCAATTACGACATCCCATTGATCATGTGGAATTCCATCAAGATTTCATTGATCACCGTCCTTGTCAGTCTACTGGTCACTTCTTTGGCTGCCTT
Organism: Enterococcus sp. DIV1279b; assembly: GCF_050531515.1. NCBI lineage: Bacteria > Bacillati > Bacillota > Bacilli > Lactobacillales > Enterococcaceae > Enterococcus > Enterococcus sp. DIV1279b. The sequence goes on from NZ_CP172891.1 coordinate 1,170,672, forward strand.
TGGATTTGAGAAGTTTCGAACGCGGGCGAGTGAAGGGATTTATGCGGTTTTTCTGCTATGTATGATGGTGCCACTGGCAACTTTGGTGATCCCATTGTTTAAAATGATGGCAGGAATGCAGCTAGTCAATCAGCACGTGGCGGTCATTTTGCCATTGGTCAATAACCTGTTTCTGATTTTCTTTTTTCGCCAGAACTTCAAGTCTTTTCCTGACGGTATTTTAGATGCGAGTCGCATCGAGGGGGCAACAGAGTACACGATATTTTTCCGGATCGTTTTCCCTATGATGCGCTCGACCTATGCTGCCGCTGCCATCTATGCCTTTATGAACGCATGGAACAGCTATTTGCTACCACTGGTCTTTTTGCAAACGGAAAGTCGTCAAACCATGACATTGCTGATTTCCAATTTATCGTCAGCCAGTTACGTACCAAATTATGGCGTTCAAATGCTGGCGATCGTGATTGCAACGATCCCAACGTTGGTATTGTTTTTGTTTATGCAAAAAGGCTTTGTGAAAGGCATGACCGGTTCTTTGAAACTATAAGTAGCAATAACCAGCTTGGCTACTTTTCCATAAGGTTGGGGAAGGCTTGACGCAGGGGGTGAAATAGCTTTCCTCAGATAAAAAACAATTGCCTTGAGAGGCATTATTTTAATAAATAGTCAAACAATTCAGATTCATTCATTTTTCTTACAAAAAGATAGCGCAAGTCGAGTTGATTGATAAAAAAACAATCAATTGTTAGACTTAATTCAGGTTAAAAAAACAAAAAGGGGATGTAATGATGAAAAGAGGATTTAGAAATTATTTAGGTTCAGATGAGCGGGAGGCAGGCTATAATTTGTCTTGGGGGTCTATCTTTGCAGGGGTCGTAACATTTATCGCATTGTTCATGACACTGTCAATGATTGGCTCAGCAATCGGTTTTGGTATGGTGGAACCAACCTCTAATAACCCATTAGATGGTGTTGGGACAGGATTATTGATTTGGACAGTGATTACCTTCGTCTTGGCATTATTCGGTGCTGGTTTTGTTTCTGGTGTTGCTGCTCGACGTGTCGGATTGGTTCATGGTTTCTTAACATGGGCAACAAGTATGATCGTGATGATGATTATGCTTTCTTACTTAACGATCGGTGCTTTTTCTGTAGTCGGGTCACTTTTAGGAAACGTTGCTTCTGCTGTCGGTAGTGGTGTTGAAACAGTGGCCTCTGGTGCTGGCGATGTCGCTTCAAAAGCCTTCGATGAAATAACAGGAAACATGGAAGACGTCAATACAGATGAATTACAAGCGAACGTCAATGATGTTTTACAAGATACCGATGTTCCTGAATTGCAACCAGACTACTTGCAAAACCAATTGTCTGACGCGACAAATGATATCAAAGATGCTGGCAAAGACATTGCAACCAATCCAAATGATGCTGATAAAATCATTGATGATTTAGCAAGCAAATTACAAGATCGTGCTACAACGATCGGTGATTCAGTCGATAAAGAAGCAATCTCAAATGCAGTGGCTCAAAACACAGATCTAAGCCAACAAGAAGCAGAAGAAGCAACGAACAATATCGTGAACGGCTTACAAGATGCTTCTGATGAAGCGCAAAAACAAATCGAAAATGCGCAACAAAATCTTGAACAAGCCAAACAAGACATTGACCAAGCAGTGGAAGACGCTCGTCAAAAAGCGGAAGAAGCAAGTGATGCAACAGCCAAAGCATCCATTTGGGGCTTTGTGGCAATGGTCTTAGGACTCGTTCTTACGTCAATCGGTGGTATGGTGGGTGCAAACTTAGTCAAAACTGCTGACCACGAAAATCGTATCTAATTCATCTCTCACAAAGAGAGTTAGTGAGCCATAAACCAGTGAACAGCGTTCTGCCAAAGACTCAAATGGCAGCAGCGCTGTTTTCTGCTTTTAAACAAGCGGTTAAAAATCCCCATTGACGAGTGATTTTTCTCATGCTACACTGGCTCTGAGGATTGTTACCGCTTTAGGCGGGCTATACCTATTTTTTTGTGTGAAGAAATCTAAAGAAGAATAGGGTCGTTAAAATGAACGTAACAAAAGTGATCAATAACAACATTGTGATTTCTGAGAATGAGGAAAAACAAGAATTGGTCGTCATGGGCAAAGGCTTAGGCTTTAAGAAAAAGCCAGGCGATGTGATCGACGATACCAAGATTGAAAAAGTCTATCTCAGTACACAAGAGTGGAATGTCACAAAACTAACCCAATTACTTTCTTCTATCCCTATCGAACATATTCAAGTAGCGAATGAGATCATCAGTTTTGCAAAAGTTTCCCTTGGGAAAAAATTGAGCGAAAAATTATTTCTGACGCTGACCGATCATATCAATTATGCTATCGAGCGCTATCAAAATGGCATGGAAATCAAAAATGCCTTGCTATGGGAAATCAAGCGGTTTTATAACCATGAATACCTCATTGGCAAAGAAGCGTTATCGATCATCAAAAATCGCTTGGCGATCGAGCTGCCAGAAGATGAAGCCGGCTTCATAGCATTGCACATCGTCAATGCGGAGTTGGATATGGCGCAGGTCAGTCAAGTATCGGAAATGGCGAAGATCATTCAGCATATCCTAAACATCGTTAAATATCATTTTTCAATGGAGCTTGATGAGTATTCATTGAACTACGAACGCTTTGTGACCCATTTGAAATTTTTTGTCCAGCGCTTATTCAGCGGAACAAAGCTCGATGATGCAGGAACCGGCAGTTTTATTTTTATGTTGAAAGACCGCTATATGAAGGAATATGCGTGTGCGCTGAAAATCAGCGACTACATCAACAAAGAATTCGGTAGACCGTTAGAAGAAGACGAATTGATCTATTTAACTATACACATCAAACGAATAACAAGTGCTTAGGATTGTTACTGGATTGGCAGGCTATACCTAAATGAACTCCCAAGGGGTTCGTTTAGGTATTTTTTTATGTTTTGACACACGAAAAGCAAACGAAGGACCAAAATAGGAGGAACGACATGAATTACAAAGAGTTAGCAAAAACGATCATCACCAATGTTGGTGGGGAAGAAAATATCCAAAGCTTGACCCATTGTGCGACCCGCTTGCGCTTCAACTTGAAAGATGACAGCAAACCACAAGAAAGCACTTTAAAACACACACCAGGCATCATGGGTGTGGTCAACAAGGGCGGACAGTACCAAGTGATCATCGGCAGTGATGTTGGCAATGTCTACAACGAAATCACTGCCCAAACTAATTTGACTAGTGATCAAGAAACAGAAGAAGACGATCGGGGACGTGTAGCGAAAATTATCGATACGATCACTGGGATCTTCACCCCGATCTTGCCAGCCATCACGGCAGCTGGGATGTTAAAAGCGGTCCTTTCGTTGCTGGTGGTCTTCAATGTCTTGACGGCAGAAAGTCAAAGTTACCAAATTCTAAACTTTATGGCAGATGCTGCGTTCTACTTCTTACCGATTCTACTGGCTGCTTCTTCTGCGCAAAAGTTCAAAGCCAACATGTATCTGGCGATGATGGTGGGTGGAATTTTACTGCATCCCAACTTCATCGGTATGGTGACAGCAGCCAATGAGTCAGGTGGCGGCATCCATTTGTTCGGTTTGCCGATTTCACCAGTCACCTATTCATCATCGGTGATCCCCATCATCTTAAGTGTTTGGTTCATGTCTTACGTTGAACCGATTGCTGATAAGGTCTCACCAAAAGCAATCAAATTCTTTAGCAAACCGTTGCTGACGATCTTCGTCGTAGGGACGGTAGCATTAGTTGCTTTAGGTCCTCTAGGCTATATGATCAGTGAAGCGATTTCCGCAGGGATCCAAGCCTTAGAAACGGTCAGCCCATGGATCGTTCCGTTATTAATCGGTGCCTTCACCCCATTGTTCGTGGCAACGGGTACCCACTATGGATTGGTTCCTATCGGTATCAACAACCGAATGACCACAGGTTATGATACAGTGATCTATCCTGGCATGCTGGCTTCAAACGTCAGTCAGGGAGCTGCAGCTATCGGCGTTGGTTTCAAATCCAAAGATTCTACGATCAAACAATTGGCATTTTCTGCAGGTCTGACAGGTCTATTCGGCATCACTGAACCAGCGTTGTATGGGGTCAACTTACGGTTTAAAACACCTTTGTATGCAGCAATGATCGGTGGCGGATTTGGGGGTCTGTTTATGGGAATCATGCGTGTCCGCAATTTCTCAGGCGGCTCACCAGGTCTATTGACTTTGCCAAGCTATATCGGCGATGACACCTTACGTCATTTGACCAATGCCTGTATCGGTGCGGCAATCAGTATCGTAGTCACATTTATTGCGACATTATTCTTATACAAAGACCCTGTCACAGAAGAAGCACCTGAAGCAACACCAGCAGACAAAGAGCAAGAACCAACCCATCAAATCAGCGGTGCAGAGATCAAAGCACCTTTAAAAGGGGAACTAAAAAGCCTGCAAGCAGTCAATGATGGCATGTTTTCAGAAGAAATTCTGGGACAAGGGGTAGCGATCGAGCCAACCGTCGGAGAAGTACTAGCACCAGTCAACGGGACTGTCACAGCAGTCTTTGATTCCAAGCATGCCATTGGCTTGACCAGTGAGGAAGGCATTGAGCTGCTGATTCACGTGGGGATCGATACAGTGCAATTGAATGGCGAAGGCTATGCCTATCAAGTAGAAAAAGGACAAAAAGTATCAGTTGGTGACCCATTGATTACGTTTGATATCGAGTTTATCAAAGAAAAAGGTTATCCAGTGATCACGCCGATCGTTATCACCAACAGTGCAGAAGTGGGCGACATTTTGACGGCAAACAGTGGTCCGATTACGTTTGGCGATCAAATCATCAAAGTGATCGGCTAAAAAAAGGAGAATAAGACATGGGATTTCCAGAAAACTTTTTATGGGGCGGCGCAACAGCCGCCAATCAATGTGAAGGCGGGTTTGATCAAGGGGGGCGTGGACTTGCCAATGTCGATGTGATTCCGACTGGCAAGGAGCGACGAGCAGTCATTACCGGCAAGCGTGAGATGCTTGCCTTTGAAGAAGGGTATTTCTATCCAGTAAAAGAAGCGATTGATATGTACCATCATTTCAAAGAAGATATCGCCTTATTTGCGGAGATGGGCTTTAAAACCTATCGTTTATCGATTGCTTGGTCAAGAATTTTTCCGAAGGGCGACGAAGAAACCCCTAATGAAGAAGGCTTGCGCTTTTATGAAGAACTGTTTTTAGAATGTCGCAAATACCAAATCGAACCTTTGGTGACGATCACGCATTTTGACTGTCCGATCCATCTGATCAAAGAATATGGCGGTTGGCGCAACCGTAAGATGATTGCCTTTTACGAAAACCTTTGTCGGGCGATCTTCACTCGCTACAAAGGATTGGTGAAGTACTGGCTGACCTTTAATGAAATCAATATGATCTTGCATGCCCCGTTTCTCGGTGCAGGGCTGACCTTTGCTGAGGGCGAAAATGAAGAACAAATCAAATATCAAGCTGCTCATCATGAGTTAGTCGCTAGTGCGTTGGCAACAAAAATCGCCCACGAGATCGATCCAGAAAACAAAGTAGGCTGTATGCTGGCAGCGGCTAGTTATTATCCTTACAGCTGCAATCCGAAAGATGTCTGGGAAAGCAAAAAAAGCGATCGCGGCAACTATTTCTTTATCGATGTGCAATCGCGAGGAGAATATCCAAATTATGGTTTGAAGATGCTAGCGGAAAAAGGAATCACTTTGGAACGAACCGCCGAAGATACGGCTTTATTAAAAGCCCATACCGTCGATTTTATTTCCTTTTCTTACTATGCCTCTCGGGTCGCTGCTTCAGAAGATTCCGGTGTTGAAAAAACGGAAGGCAACTTGTTCCCGACCATTAAAAATCCGTATTTAGAAGCGTCGGAATGGGGCTGGCAGATTGATCCGCTTGGTTTGCGGATCACGATGAATGATCTTTATGACCGTTACCAAAAACCACTTTTCATCGTCGAAAACGGTCTAGGAGCGGTGGATACACCAAACGAAGATGGAAAAATCAATGATGTGTATCGCATCGACTATCTACGTGCGCATATTGCAGCGATGAAAGAAGCCATTGATAAAGACGGTGTGGAACTGCTGGGGTATACTTCATGGGGCTGTATCGATTTGGTTTCAGCAGGAACCGGAGAAATGAAGAAACGCTATGGCTATATCTATGTCGATCGCGACAATGAAGGCAATGGCACATTAGCCCGCAGCAAGAAGCAATCTTTTTATTGGTACAAAAAAGTGATTGCCTCAAATGGAGAAGATTTGGCTTAAGCCAGTTAACCAACGATTATTTTTAAGGAAAGAAACGCCAACGGAACAGAACTGCTCTTGGAAGCTGTCTGGTTCTGTTGGCGCTTTTCTTATTTAATGAAAGAAATTACTCTGATTCCTCCCGCTGGATCGGCAGCAGCAAGCGAACGGTGGTTCCTTCGTTGATGCGTGATTCTACAGTCAATCCGTATTTTTCCCCATAGAGCAGCTTGATACGCTGATCAATATTGTCTAAACCAATACCCGAATAGTGTTCAAAGTGGTTGGCGGTGCTGGTTGGGTGCTCTTCATTGAACCCGATGCCCGTATCGATGATCTCAATTTTCAGGCCTTCCTTACTGACGCGAGAAAAAATCTGGATCAATCCTGAATCCTCTTCGGGAAAGGCATGCAGGTAGGCATTTTCGATAATCGGTTGCAAAATCATTTTCGGTACGAGAATATCTTCACAGCCATCTTCTGAAAAAATCGTCGATTGGATGCGATTGCCGTAACGTACGTTCATTAACACGAGGTATTCTTCCACGATCGCTAGCTCATCTTTTAAGGGGACGATCTCTTTGCGGTTAAAGGTGTGCCGCAACAATTGGACAAAGCTTTCAATCGCTTGGGTTGCGGCTTCTTGTTCGTTTTGCCAGATCAAAAACTTAATGGCAGTCAATGTGTTGTAGACAAAATGCGGTTGGATCTGCATTTGCAACGAGCGGATCTCGAACTTGCGTTTTTCGGCTTCTGTAACCATTAAATGATCGACATAAGATTCTAAGTCCTCTAGCATCAAGTTATAGGCACGCCCCAATTCTCGCGTTTCGTACGTCCCGTTGATGGTGACCTTGTCGCTGAAATCGCCTTGTGTGACCGCCGGCAGCTTGGCAATCAGCTGATAAATCGGTTGGGTGATATTGCGGATGATCCAAAATGCCAGCAGACTAAAGAGTAAAATACTGACGACAGAAATCAAAAGAGCTGGCTTGATCAGATTCATATTGCGTACTAGATGCGATTCATCCAAAACATCGTAAAAAGTAAAATGATACGAATAAAGGGGCAGCTGATTGATGCTAGTATCTCTTTTGACCGTGACGAGACGATCTTCAAACGGCTTGCCTAAAAGGCTCGGATCAGAAGTAGAAAGAATTTGATTTTGTTCATTGACGATATAGATCGAGTGGAGACTGGTATCTAAGAGTTGACGATAGATCGAAGAAAAATCGGATTCTTTTAAGAAAATCAGGGCATAGCCGAAAATCGTTTCTTCTTTCATTAATTTGCGCACGTACATCAAGCCAGGGGAGTCGCTGGTGGAGGTGCTCAAGCCTTGGTCCAAGAAATAATACTGACTGATGGCGTCATTGTCATTGATCTGCTGGATAAAGGCACTGGCGAGAAAATCATCTACTGATTGATTGCGAACCGCATCGTTTTGAAAGAAAGTGCCCCCGTTGACCCCAATCAACACTAAATTCGAGGGGATGTCTTGAAACAAAGAGCGAGTGTCTTTTAATTGCTCGTTTAATTCTAAAATCGTACGGCCTTGATTCATGTCGCCTTCTAAGTATGTTTCAACGGCTTTGCTTTCATCGACGATATCAAAAATCCGATGGATATTCTCGTTCAGACGCTCATAATCTTCTTGGATTTTTTCCAGTAGCAGCTGATTGGAACTCTGGTACGAAGCAACATAGGCATCTTTCGAGCGACCATAGATTACGACGACGGTTAGCAGACAAACACTAATGACCCCGACGACAACAAAGAGGAAGATCCGACTGAATAATTCATTTTTCTGAATCCATTGGTTGATTTTCATAATTGATTCAACCGCCGATACTTCGATGGGGTGACTTGGCATTCTTTCTTAAAGATGCGAGAAAAATAGCTGATATCCGAATACCCGACCGCTTCACTGATTTCAGATAGATTCAGATCAGATTGTGTCAGTAGTTCTTTGGCTTTATCCAAGCGGGTTTTCTTTACATACTCAGAAAAGCTCATTTTCAGTTTCGCAGAAAGAAAAGCCGAAAGATAGGTGTAACTAAAATGAAAGGTTTCAGCTAGTTCAGACAAAGACAGACTTTTGGTGTAGTTGTCTTGAATAAAGCGCTGAATCGCAACGAGTAGATCATCTTCATCCAGCGGTGATAAGGTCGTCAACTGTTGACGAATATCATCAATGGTCGCCAACAACAAATCAGAAAAATCTTCCAAATACTGCACGTGACCGATGGCATGCAAAAATTCGGCTTTTAAGCGGCTAAAGCGTGGCGCAGTGGGAAATTCTTCTTCCAAGCGGGACAGTAACGTGTAAAAAATACTGCTGGCCTGCTGTTTTAAGAATGTCGGATCGACATTGGATAAGATCATGTCATTAAAATATTCCTCGATTCTGGTGATTCCTAACAAAAAGTTGTTGTCTAACAAAGCCCGTAAGAACTTCTTCGTATCAAAGCGATCACTTTCAATGTACAAAAAGAGTTCTTGTTCTGGCACCAGCCGTTGTCGTTTATAAAAAAACGATTGTCCTTGGCTTTTGGCTTTAAGCGTCACAAAATGGTCCCGCAACTGTTCAATCTTTTGAAAGGGCACACTGAGAGTAAAGAAGGCGTCTGGCTCGGTAAAACGCAATTGTTCCAACGTTTCTTTCAAAGAAGAATAAACATCCGTTCCTTCGGGATAACTAATCACTAAGCCGGCATCTTTGTTACTGGTTTGAAAAAAGAGCGTCTTTACTTGCGGTTGTGATTGAGTAAATTCCGTTAATGCGTGCAGCAGCTGATCATTGGCACGAAAGCCGCTAAAATTGGTGGTCAAAATTTGGGCTTGCTGTTGCGACTGATCTAATGCAAGGTAGTCCGCCAAAGGAGCCAACGGTTCTTCATACCCTGCTAAATAGCGATTCAACGATTCTTGCAGCTGCGTCTCCTCAGTCACGGAGCCTTTTGTATGTGACAGCTTTTGTGAGATGTTGTGCAGTGTCTTCAACAAGAGTATCGGTGTCAGTGTCGGTTTTAAAAGATAATCTACGGCACCATTTCTAAAAGACTGACTGACGTATTGGAAATCATCGTAGCTGCTCAAGACCAAAAAATGGACTTCTGGATATTGTTGTTGAATGATCGTTGTGAGTTGAAGACCGTCCATTTGTGGCATTTTCAAATCTGTGATCACGATGTCGGGATTCAGTTCATGGATCAGCGCCAATGCTTCTTGCCCGTTCGCTGCATCGCCTAAGAGACGGAACCCTTCTTGCTCCCAACGTATCATATGTTTCAATCCATCTCGGATCGTTGCCTCATCATCAACGACTAAGACCGTGCGTAAAATAGTCATGGTATCCCCCCTATATCTCTTCTTTATTATAAACGCTTTCAAAAAAGAAAGGTATTGTAACTTTTTTCTATTTTTGGACAAATTTAGTAAGCTCTTTCATAATCGTTGAATACGGTTACAAAGTCAGTGTATAGTTAGCCATGTAAATAAAAGGAAAGAGGGATAAAAATGAAAAAACTACTTGCATCGATGGTAACGGCGGCTGCAGTGCTGACTTTGGCGGCTTGCGGAAACAGCAACACAAGCTCTGGGGATTCTGGCGAGTCCTCAAACAAAGTCACGGTCTGGGCATGGGATGAGACCTTCAACATCAAGGCAGTCAATGAAGCCAAAAAAGTATATGAAAATCAAGATGTCGATGTGGAAGTCGTGACGATGTCGCAAGATGATATCGTCCAAAAATTAAATACGAGTCTGGCATCTGGAAATACGGACGGACTACCAAATATCGTTTTGATCGAAGACTACCGCATCCAAGGATACCTTTCTTCTTATCCAGATGCGTTTAGTGATCTAACGGATATCGTGAATGAGGAGGATTTCTCCAGCTATAAATTTGCGGTCAATAAAGTCGACGATGTCATTTATGGGGTGCCATTTGACAGTGGCGTTGCAGGACTATTTTACCGCACAGACTATTTAACCGATGCAGGCTATGAGCAGGCTGATCTCCAAGATATTACTTGGGATGATTTTATCAGCATCGCCAAAGACGTCAAAGAAAAAACGGGTCACGCTATGATGTCGTTAGACCCAAGCGATCTTGGCTTGGCACGAATCATTATGCAATCGGCAGGCGAATGGTATACCGGTGAAGATGGCTCCACCGTAACCATCAAAGACAATGAATCCTTCAAAGCCGGTCTAACTGTCTTAGCAACATTGTTGAATGAAGGCTTAGTTGAACAAGTTTCTGATTGGGATGGCGGGGTCAATGCCGTTCAATCGGGGAATGTCGCTTCTGCGCCAACTGGTGCGTGGTATTCCAGCACGATTCAAGGCGCGGAAGACCAAAGCGGCAAATGGGCGATCGCTCCAATCCCATCTATCGCTGGCGACAGCAATTCAGTCAATGCTTCCAGCATCGGCGGAGCAGGCTGGTACGTGATCAAAGGGGTTGACGGCGAAGAAAATGCCAAAGACTTTTTAGCCAATACTTTTGCTTCAAACAAAGAATTGATGGGTACATTAGCTACCGAGATCGGTTTGGTTTCAACCATGAATGCTGCAGAAGAAACGGAAGAGTATACGTCGGGTCTTGATTTCTATGGCGGTCAAAAAGTCTTCCAAGATTTCTCTCAATGGTCACAAGAAATTCCAGCCGTGAACTACGGCAATCACACCTATGCCATTGAATCTGTCTTGACTGAAAGCTTGCAACGAGTGATCAACGGCGAAGACATCGATAAAGTATTAGAAGAAGCACAATCACAAGTGGAAGCACAAATTGCAAACTAATCGAACAACTTTGCAGAAACTCGTGAGCGATCGCGAGTTTCTGTGTTAAGGGGGAATTACAATGAAAAACAAAACAAAAAATTGGTTTGCAAACGGCAATGCCTTTATTACCTTACCCGTCATTTTGATCACGATGCTGGTCTTTATTCCGATGGTCTCGGCATTGTTCACGTCATTCCAATCAGGACCACCAACAGCGATGACCTTTAACGGTCTTGGCAACTATCAGCGGATGTTGAGCGACTCAACCTTTAAAAAAGCCTTTGGCAATACGTTTTTATACTTATTAGTCCAAGTTCCGATCATGCTCTTTTTGGCGCTGATCGTATCGAACATATTGAATGACAAAAAATTGAAATTTAAAGGGCTGTTCCGCACCGCCTTGTTTTTACCCTGTATCACATCCTTGGTTTCTTATTCCTTGATCATGAAAAGTCTCTTTTCGGCAAATGGGTTAGTCAATAACTTTTTGACACAGCTACACTTGATCGATGCACCGATCCAATGGTTGACAGATCCTTTTTGGGCAAAAGTACTGATCATTTTTGCCATCACGTGGCGTTGGACCGGCTACAATATGATCTTTTTCATCTCAGGCATGCAGAATATCGATCCAAGTATTTATGAAGCGGCAGAGATCGATGGCGCTTCAAAATGGGATCAGTTCTTCAAAATCACGATTCCCAACTTGCGTCCAATCATCCTATTTACCACGATCACCTCAACGATCGGTACGCTGCAATTATTCGATGAAGTTCAAAATATCACTGGCGGTGGACCAGCCAATGCTACGACGACCTTGTCGCAATATATCTACAATTTGAGTTACAAATTCACGCCAAACTTTGGGTACGCCGCTGCGGTCTCCTTTGTTATCGTGATTGCGATCGTGATCTTATCGATCATCCAAACGAAAATAGGAGGAAAAGAAAATTGAAAACAATCTCACTCACTTTAAAATACGTCTTTCTGGCGATTTTGGCTTTCATCTCTATTTTTCCATTTGTTTGGATGATTCTAGGGATGACCAATCAAACCTTTGATATCGTTGCTGGAAAAATCATGATTGGCGATCAATTGGTCATCAACTTCCAAAATCTCTTTTCTTCCGACTTGAATTTTACTCGGGCATTAGGCAATTCCGCAGTGATTGCCGTGATTACGACCGTCTTTGCGCTGTTGTTCTCCTCCATGGCAGGGTATGGCTTTGAGATCTATCGGACGAAAACCAAAGACCGCATCTTTAATATTCTACTGCTGTCGATGATGGTGCCTTTTGCCGCGCTAATGATCCCGCTCTATCGGATGTTCAGCAAGCTTAGCGGCACACCAATCGGGATCAATACCTTCGCTGTCGTGATTTTGCCCTCGATCTGTACCGCCTTTTTGATTTTCTTTTTCCGCCAAAACATCAAGGCATTCCCTAGAGAATTAGTCGAAGCTGCTCGGATCGATGGCTTGAATGAACTGAGTATTTTCTTTAGAGTCTACATGCCGACGGCTAAAAATACTTATGCAGCTGCCGCGATCATTACGTTTATGGGCAGCTGGAACAATTATTTGTGGCCATTAGTTGCCTTGCAATCACCAGACAAACGGACCGTTCCACTGGTTCTTTCGGCTATGGGTGCTTCTTATACACCTGATTATGGCATGATGATGTGCGGCATTGTGATCGCCACACTGCCAACGGCCATCATTTTCTTCGTTTTACAAAAACAATTTGTCCAAGGGATGCTGGGCTCCGTGAAATAATCGGGGCATCAGCGAACAATTATAAAGTAGAGGGTACGATATGATTCTTTTTGACAAACAACTAAACGTCTTTCATTTAAGCAACGATCAAATCAGCTATCTCTTACAGATAGAGGAAGGGGGCAATGTGGCGCACCTTTATTTTGGAAAAAAAATTTCCCATTATTCTGGTGGCTATCGCTACCCACGCCTTGATCGGTCCTTTTCACCTAATCCCCCAGACAGTAGCGATCGGCTTTTCTCATTAGACACCTTGATGCTGGAGTTTCCTGGTAATGGCTTCGGGGACTTTCGAGAAGCCGCCTATACGATTCGCCAGTCTGACGGCAGCCGAGTCAGCCATTTTGTCTTTAGTGATTACCAGATTCAACAAGGCAAACCAGCCTTAGCAGGATTGCCTCAGACCCATGGGGTCGACGACGGCATCGAAACACTGATTCTGTCCTTAAAAGATGATGTGGCGGGACTCGAACTGCAATTGTTTTACACGATTTTTGAGGAGGCGGCAGTGATCGTCCGCTCAAGTAAAATAATCAATCACGGAAACCAGCCTGTTACCATCGAACAGCTGGCGAGTCAAGCCCTGGATTTTCCTAACCGTCCCTTTGATTTGATCCACTTGCCAGGGGCGTGGGCGAAGGAACGCCAAGTGACCCGAGAACCCATCCATCGCGGCATCAAGCGTTTAGACAGCAAGCGGGGTTCCAGCAGCCATCAGCAAAATCCCTTTGCCGTCTTGCTGGAACCTAATGCTACGGAGTTTGCTGGGGAGTGTTATGGTTTTAGCTTGCTGTATAGCGGCAACCATGAAACCATCATCGAAAAAGATCCTTACCAACAAACCCGTGTGATCATGGGGATCAACAGCCATCAATTTGCCTGGCAATTGCCGCCAACTGAAAGCTTTCAAGCCCCAGAAGCCGTGATTGCTTATAGTGAGGCTGGCTTGAATCAGCTGTCAGCCACCTATCATGATTTTTATGATGAGCATTTGATTCGGGGCAAATACAAAAAGCAAGAACGGCCGATCCTGATCAATAACTGGGAAGCAACGTACTTTGATTTCAATGAAGAAAAACTGGATGCCCTTGTTGATGAAGCTAAGGAGCTGGGAATCGAACTGTTTGTTTTGGATGACGGCTGGTTTGGTCAGCGAGAAGATGACCAAACCTCATTAGGCGATTGGTTTGAAAACGAAGGCAAGCTAGCTTCTGGCTTGGCAGGATTTGCCCAAAAAGTCCATGACAAAGGGCTGCAATTCGGGCTTTGGCTGGAACCAGAAATGATTTCTGGTGACAGTGAACTAAACCGACAGCACCCCGATTGGCTGTTACAAGTACCCAATCGCAAGCCAGCACTTAGCCGCAGTCAGTATGTGTTGGACTTTTCTCGACAAGATGTCAGAGACCATCTCTATCACCAGTTAACCCAACTGTTTGATACGGTTGCCATCGACTATATCAAATGGGACATGAACCGCAGTCTGTCGGATGTCTATTCCTTGCTCCTCGATCCTGCCCAGCAAGGGGAGGTCGCGCACCGCTATCTGCTGGGCTTGTATGAGTTCCTAGAGAAACTGACCACTGCCTATCCGACGATCCTGTTTGAAGGTTGTTCTGGTGGCGGTGGGCGCTTTGATGCTGGCTTCTTGTATTATATGCCGCAGATTTGGACCAGCGACAACACCGATGCCATCGCCCGCCTGAAGATCCAATACGGAACCAGTCTGGTCTATCCGCCATCCACCATGGGTGCCCATGTCTCAGCAATCCCGAACCATCAGACCCAACGGGCAACGGATCTAGCGATTCGTGGCAATGCTGCAATGTCTGGCTTGCTGGGCTATGAGCTTGACTTGACACAGCTGACAAAAGAAGAAAAAGCGCAGATCAAAGAACAAATCGCTTTTTATAAAAAACATCGGCGCCTGCTGCAGTTGGGCCGCTTTGTTCGACTGCTCAGCCCTTATGAAGGCAATGACGCCGCCTGGCTGTATGTTTCTCCAGATAAAAAAGAAGCGATCGTCTTTTACTTCCGAGTCTTAGCCGAAGCCTCTGCACCATTGGTTACTTTAAAACTGGCGGGCTTAGATCCTGACCTTACCTATCAAAGTGGGGGAGAGACCTTCGGTGGCGATGAATTGATGCAGCTCGGGTTGTATATCGATCCTCATTTAGCAGGGGATTACGCCACGCAGCGGTTTCATTTTGTTGCAAAAGCGCCTCACGAATGAAAATCAGCGTCCCGTCAAAGCAACATGCTTTGACGGGACGCTTTATTGTGCTGCCGCAAGCATTTGGCTAATGATCGGCAACTGAGAGGTTATTTTTGAACAAATGATTTATTTTTTTCTCGAGAAGTCGTATGATGAAGGAGGAGGCAGGCAGTTTGCTTCTGACAATCAATAAGAGGAGGGTGTTCAACATGGACGAACAGCCACTAGGCAAGGAAACAGAAGCAGGGTTGATCGCTGCAGGATATCGGAAGTATCGTGGCGAAGCGATCGATATTTATTACAACAAAGAAATCTGCACTCACAGCGGCAATTGTGTGCGGGGCAATCCCGCTATTTTTGAAGTTGGACGGCGCCCATGGGTGATTCCTGATAACGGGGAAGCAGCGCAAGCGGCACAAGTGATCCACACTTGCCCCAGCGGTGCATTAAAGTACATATTAAAGGAGGAAGAACCATGGAAATCTTAGAAGAAAACACTCGATTTGTGTTAAAAGACGGCGACAAAGAAATTGGTGAAATGACGTGGTCGGAAGCGGGCGAAACGCGCTTGATCATTGACCATACCTTTGTCGATCCCGCTTATCGGGGCCAAGGTCTGGCCGAAAAATTAGTGGCAAAAGGGGTGGAAAAAGCCCGCAAAGAACAAAAGAAAATCATTCCTTTGTGTCCTTTTGCCAAAAAAGAATTTGAACACAAACCAGAATATGCCGATGTTTGGAACCAATAAATAAAAAAGACCCCCGTCAGCTCAAGCAGGTACCTTTGAGCTGATGGGGGTTTGTGGTATGGCTGATCAATGTTGGAATTGTGCATGGTACAGGCGATAGTAATAGCCTTGTTCTGCTAGTAGTTCTTCATGGGTTCCTTGCTCCACGATTTGACCGGCATCCATCACCAGGATCTTGTCTGCTGCTCGAATCGTTGATAAGCGATGGGCGATCACAAAGCTGGTTTTGCCTTCCATCATTTTCAAGAAAGCATCTTGGATTTTTTTCTCAGTCAGAGTATCAACCGAACTGGTTGCCTCATCCAAAATCAGCATTGGTGGGTTGCTGATCATCGTGCGGGCGATCGTCAAGAGCTGCCGTTGCCCGTCAGAGATCTTGATCCCTTGATGACCGATCGGTGTATCTAGTGTTTCTGGTAGGCGCATCACATACTCATACATATAGGCATGCTTTAAGGCATCGTAGATTTCTTCATCTGTGGCAGTGTCATTGCCGTATTGCAAGTTTTCTCGTAAAGAGGCATCAAAGAGCCACGTATCCTGCAAGACCATTCCGAAGCTTTGCCGTAATTCTTCTCGTTTCAACTGACGAATATCGGTGCCATCGATCTTGATTGCCCCTTTATCGACATCATAGAAACGCATCAATAAATTGACCAACGTCGATTTACCAGCACCAGTTTTTCCAACGATCGCGACGGTTTCTCCAGGTTTTGCGGTAAAAGTGAAATCTTCAATCAATTTTTGACCAGGATCATAAGCAAAAGAAACCTCCTCAAAGGCAATCTCGCCTTTGATCTCACCCAGTGATTGAGATTCTTGGTCATCGGCTGTTTCGGGCTCTTGATCCAATAGCTCAAAGGTTCTTGAAAGTCCAGCCAACGCCGTTTGGATCTGGGTGGTAATTCCCGACAATTCAATGAATGGTTTCGAAAACTGACTGGAGTAGATCGTAAAGCTGGAGATCACCCCAACCGTGACGGCACCTGAACCAGAAAAGTAAAGCAGACCGCCGACAAAGCCGACTGACAGATACGCCAAGTGATCGACGAATCGTGAAAGGGGATTGGTCAAAGAAGAAGAAAACTGTGCTTTTTGCCCCCGGACATTCAATTCTTGGTTGATCGTTTCAAAACGGTTTTGGTTGATGGTTTCTCGATCAAAGGCTTTGACGATTTTTTGATTGCCGATCATTTCCGTAACAAAGCCAGAAATTTCGCCGACGATTTCTTGTTGGCGAGCAAAATGCGATTGAGACGTTCGTGCCACGATCCAGTTGACCAAAAAGATGATCGGGGTCGAAACCAATACGACCAACGTTAAGGGCACACTCATTTGCAGCATGACGACTAAGGCGATCAAGACGACCGAAATACCAGAGAACAGCTGGTTAAAGACTGCAGCGACGGCAATGGAAATATTGTCCATATCGTTGGTAAAACGACTGACGATGTTGCCGTGGGAGTTTTGGTCATAATAGCGTAACGGCAATGTATTGAGATGGGCAAAGCCTTTTTTGCGCAAATCGGCGACGGATAAATACGCCACGCGGTTGCCTAGTCGTTGGATCAACCATTGACTGACCACAGTCACTAAAACCACTCCGGCAAACAAAAGCAAAATGCGATAGAGGGCGCTGAACTGCACTTGATCGGCACCTATCAGCTGATCGACGGCTTGACCGATCTGATACGTCATATAAACCGAGGAGACGCCAGCAGCGATCCCGAGGACAACTGCTGCCCAAGTTTCCTTCGCGTAGGCAGTCAAATAAGGGAGGTAGCGACGAAAGGCCGACCAATCGAATGATTTCTTTTTCATGCTTCTTCCTCCTCTGCCTGTGATGCGACGATTTCTTGGTATTCTTTTGAAGATGCCAACAGCTCTTCATGGGTCCCTTTGCCTACCAAATTCCCTTGGTCTAAGACTAAGATCTGCTGCGCGTCTTGAATGGAGCGAACCCGTTGAGAGATAATGATGACCGTGCCACGAATGCTTTCTTTTAAAGCCATCCGCAAATCAAGATCGGTTTGATAGTCAAGGGCGCTCAGAGAATCATCCAAAATCAAGATATCTGGTTTAGCAATCAACGCTCTGGCGATCGTTAACCGTTGTTTTTGTCCCCCAGAAAAGTTCTTGCCACCTTCAAAAATCGGGGTATCCAGTTGCTGTGGCAAGGCTTCAACGAAGTCACGGCTTTGAGCGATCTCTAAAGCGCGCCAGCAATCTTCATCGGTGGCCTCTTTTTTGCCCCATTGCAAGTTTTCCCGAATCGTCCCCGTAAACAGCACGGCGGTTTGAGGCACCATAGCGATTTTTTGGCGTAATTGCTGTAAAGGCCATTTCCGCACATCGTGACCGTCAACGATCACTTTGCCATCTGCTACATCGTAGAAGCGGGGAATCAATTGGGTCAAGGCAGATTTCCCACTACCGGTTGGTCCAGTGATACCTAAAATAGACCCTGGCGCGACTTGGAAATCAATGTTTTTCAAAGCTAATCCGTATTCTTTTGAAAAGCGGAAATCAACATGTTCAAAGCGAATCGCTCCGACGTTGTTTTTCGGCTGATCCATAAAGACTTCTGAAAGTTCATCGCCGATCGATGGCTCAGTGGTTAACACTTCGTTGATCCGTGAACCTGATGCTGCCGCACGGGTAAAGATGATCACTAAGTTAGAAACCACGATCAATGCTAAGAGCATTTGATTCATGTAATTGACCAGTGCCAGCACTTGTCCTTGCTGCAAATTGCCAATATTGACCTTGAATCCACCGATATAAAACAACGCGATAATGCCGACGTTCATGATCAAGGTGGTGGCAGGCGTCAATAAAGCAGAGAGATTTGTGACCCGTAAATAGACATCACTTAAATCATCAGTTGCTTTATCAAAACGTTTCGTTTCCGTTTTTGTGCGGGCAAAAGCACGAATCACCCGAATCCCGCTTAAATTTTGACTCACTAGTTCGTTTAATTCGTCGAGATGAATTTGAACTTTCTTATATAATGGCACGGTTTTGGCGATGATCCAGAATAAGACGATACAAAAGAGCGGTAAGACGAGTAGGAAAATCAAGCCAGCTTGCCAATCAATGACAAAGGCCATAATCACCGAACCGATACTTAAGAAGGGCGCACGGACCACCAGCCGAATCAGCATTGCCAAAGCAATCTGCATCTGGTTGATATCGTTGGTCATTCGGGTGATCAAGGTATCCGTCCCGAATAAGTTCAGTTCGCTATGGGAGAGGGTGTTGATTTTTTTCATCAAGCGATTGCGTAATTCCGTTCCGAAGCCTTGAGAAGCGACGGAAGCATAATACTGACAGATGACGGCACAGATCATGCCTACCACGGACATCACGATCATCCAGATCGTCATTTCAACGACTTTCGACCAATTGTTTTGCCGCAGCCCCTCATCGACTAAAGCGGCCATCTGCAAAGGCAGGACCAATTCAAACACCGCTTCTAAAAATTTGAAAAACGGACCAAGAATAATCTGTTTGCGATAATCCTTGGCATAGCGTAACAAGCTAATCATAAAAAACCTCCTAAATTATTTCGGATGAGCAGGATGTTCACTGGCTAAACAGGCATAAACCAAACTATCGGTCCATTCCCCCTTGTTCCACCAGTCTTGGATAAAATGTGCTTCTTGGCGTAATCCAATGCGTTGGCAAAGCTTAGCTGAGGCCTGATTGCGGGCGTCTAGCGTCGCTTGGACCCGATGGATCTTCTGACTGGCAAACAACCAGTCCAACAATTCTTTCAATGCTTCTTGAGCAAACCCTTGTCCGCCAAATGACGGATGGAAGGCATAGCCGATTTCAACGGAAGACGGCTGACCAGTAAACCACACCGACAAATCGCCGATGACCGTTTGATCGTGTAGTACCGCCAAAGAAAGGCCTGCTTGGTCCGTCAAGGCGTGCTGTTGGCATTTTTTGGCAAAAGCCGCAGCTGCCGTTTCTGTCTGCCAAGGCTCATGAAGTAAGAATCGGCAGACTTCCGCTTGCCGATAAATAGCAAAGGTATCGGCAAAATCACTTTCTTGAAACGGACGGAGCAGTAAACGTTCGCTTTCAATAAAATCCATAACAGCCTCCAATTCTTTAGGGACATCTTACCATAGAACGAAATAGCCGAAAACATCCCCTGAAAAATCTGTTCATTTTCTTGCAAAAAAAATGTAAATCACTGGAAAAGTCTTTTTCTAGGAAACGAACCTTGCCAGTTGCTGCTCATTTACCACGACTGCCAGCGGGCAAGAAAGGTTTTTTGCCAATCTCTCAAGGGCAAGATCACTCGCTGCATTTGAAAACGGTAGGTTTCCCCTTTATAAGTAAAGCGAATCGGGACGAGCATTCCTACAATAGGATCTTTGTGCTGTTTTTTCAGCTCAGCAAGCGGCACGCTTTTGTGCTGCACGACTTTTGTCGAGAAAAGATTCAACGCCAAAATCGTCAAATGCTGATCATCCAAGACGAGCAGGCTACGGCTGGTGATGGCGTTGAAGGACTGCCATTTTGCATAGCCGATGGCAGCCCCTTCTGTCCTATAGGGGGCTGCTAACGCTTGGAAAGTTTTTTTATTTAAAAGAAACATAGATAGAAAACTCCTTATCAGTTAGAATCAGTTTCGGCGCAAGCAATCAATAATCAATACAGGAAAGCGGTCAGTCAGGTGCAAATGGCTGCAGCATTTGCCGAACTTTTTCAGTATACGCTTGTTTGAGGACTAACGGGTGGATTTCTTTAATAGTTGGACCAAATTGTAAGAGAAAATCAGCCAGAAAACCCAGCTCATTGTCGGCAATGTGCCCCTCTAAGCAAAGCTCACTAGGACGTTCCACCACTGCCATGTCAGGATATTTTTCTTGCCACAAGCGTTCCTTTGCCGATAGATCAAAGCGGATGTGATAGCCCAGTGTTTGTGTCAACACTTGTTGCTGCAGCTGTTTTTCAGCTAACTGCTGTAAGGTATAGCCTGTTTTTTCAGTCGGAGCAAGTCCCTGCATTGCATCACAGCGATAGCGGCGAAAAGCCTGCTTTTGACAATCATAGGCCAAACAGTACCAGTAGCCAGCACGAAAATCCAGCTGATAGGGTTGGACGGTCTTGTTCGTTTTTTGATAACGCTGATAGGTAAATTGGATGACTTGTTCTTGTACGATCGCTGAAAAAAGCGTTGAGAGGATCGGCGCACTCGTCAATTGAGGCACCCCTTGAAACGAAACCGCCGTCTCCATTTTTTCTAACCACTCGGTGTCTCCTTGATAAAAAGACTGCAACAATTTTCGCCGTAGCCCTTGATAGCTCCGATCAAAAGGAGAATCGGTTAATTTTTGTAAGAGCTGCAAAGCAAAGAAAAGGGTATACCGTTCATTTTTATCAAAGTACAAGGGGGTCAGTTGATTTTTCAAAATCTGATAGCCGCCATAACGACCGGTTTCTACCACGAGAGGCAAGCCCAGCTCTTCCAATGATTGGACATCACGGACGGCTGTACGTTTGGAGATTGCGAAGGTTTCCATCAAATCGGCTAGTTGAAAAGTGGTTTTTCCTTGTAAATACAATAGTTCCTGCGTTAAGCGTTCTGATTTTTTCATTTCTTTCTCCAATGGTGCCAAGTTTTGGCAATATTCACAGTTACACTTATGGTAACAAGAAAAGGAGGAACCAACAAATGATCGAACCAAAAATCGCTATGTTTTTAACCTTAGACGGCAAAGCCCAAGAAGCCATTCAATTTTATCAAGAAAC
Organism: Enterococcus sp. DIV1279b; assembly: GCF_050531515.1. Classification (NCBI taxonomy): domain Bacteria; kingdom Bacillati; phylum Bacillota; class Bacilli; order Lactobacillales; family Enterococcaceae; genus Enterococcus; species Enterococcus sp. DIV1279b. The sequence goes on from NZ_CP172891.1 coordinate 1,192,279, forward strand.
ACTAGACGCAACCCTCTTATTTGCCATCACCAACCAGGAGTATCGTGAGAGACTTGATCCAACGCTGGAGATTCTTGCGGGACAAGAACAGTATCTTTCTCACTCCATCCTACAGATCGGAGATTTTCAGTTACAGCTGGCAGACAATCCATTAGTTGAAGGAGAGACGATTCAGCGAGGCAATCACTTGTCGCTGAGTTTGACGCTAGCGGAGAGCCAAATAGCTCAGAAGCTTTATCAACGATTGAGGCAAAAAGGCAGTCAGACGATCCAAGCACCAAGTGAGAATGCTTTTGCGTTTTTTTATGCAAGTGTTCGCGATCCCTTTGGTGTAATTATTCAGCTTACTGCCGAAAAAGAAGTTGATCCATCCAAAAAGGGTGAATGAAAAAACTCGTTTTTTAATAAAATATCCATAGAAGTTGACTAATTATCCAAGTTTCTTTCGTTACTAGAATTATTTTTAAGGAATGTTTAAAGGACTTCATAGAAAAAGAATAAAACTTCTTAAAAAAATAGGCGGATCGTAAAAATTCTGGTACAATCGGGGAGAGCAATTCAGGAGAAATGAAGGAGGCACTATGGATAGAAAGACGAGATATAAACAGCAAAGAGCCCACAAAGCGCGCAACAAACGCGTGATTATTGGAGGAATCTTTCTTTTCGCCATTGCAGGCATCGTTTTATTTGCCGGCTATACGTATTATGCAGCAAAAAATTCAGTGGATAAAATGTTTAAAGAATCCGCTGTGATAACCTCTAACAAAGAAAAAGAGGATGGATCACTCAAAACATCCGATGTAAGTTCCAAATTCGGTGTTTTATTGATGGGTGTCGATAATGATGAGGAACGTGAACAAACAGATCATTTAGACAGTGCACGTACAGACAGCTTGATTTACATGGTTTATGATGGCGAAAACAAAAAAATCGATATGGTGAGCATCCCGCGGGATATTTGGACGAATATCTATGATGGAACTGGAACGGGTACAATTTATACGACAGCAAAAATCAATAGTGCCTATACAGTCGGTGAAGAAGATGCCACAATAGAAACCGTTCAAAATTATTTGCAGCTCCCAATCGATTACTACGTAAACGTGAATTTTATTAGTTTTAAAAAAATTATTGATGCAATTGGTGGTGTAACTGTAAATGTCCCTTACGACATAAATCAAGATTATGCCGCAGATAACTCTGGGGAAACATTGATTCCGGAAGGTCGTCAGTTGTTGAACGGTGAGCAAGCTTTGATTTTTGCGCGTATTCGAAAAATGGATACCGATGTTGATCGGGGAAATCGTCAGCAAGAAGTCATTGAAGCAGCAATTCATCAGGCTTTAAAAATTAATAACGTGACGAAATATCAAGAAATTTTAGATTCTGTAAGTAATGACGTAAATACAAACTTTAAATTTGAAGATTTAGTTTCCCTTGCTGGAAATATGATTTCAGGATTTGAAATCAATAGTCATACCTTTGAATGGTATGATGGGGAGTCTTACGATGGTCAGTCTATTGTGTACATCCTAGACTACTCTTACAATGAAATCCGAAACGACATGCTTAAGGCATTAGGCAAGCAGACAGAAGAACAGAGTACCCAAAATCAAAATACAGATGCTCAGACAGGATACGACGATGGGTCTCAAGGCACAGGCTATGGCAGCGAGTACGGTACTGACAACGGAACGGGCTATGGCACGGAGTATGGATCAGATTCAAATTATTAATGAAGTATTATTGTCAGAAGCAAGCCAGGAGAAATCCTGGTTTTTTTGCGTTCAAGAGGGGAGTAAATGGTAAATCTATATCACGAGCCACTTTCGTTTTCATCTAGGAAGTGCAGTGCTATGCTTAAGAAAAGAGACAGCTTGTTACAGCGAGTCCGACACCGAAGGAGGAACCATGATGGAAAAACAGCAAGAACAAAAAGCCCGTAGAATCGTTTTGCTGACCCATGTCTTAGGGTTAATTATGAAAGCCATCGGCTACTTCTTTAGCGGCAGTGCTGTCTTGATGAACGAAAGTATCCATAGTCTGATCGATTGCATCAATCAAGGACTTCTAGCCATCGGTGAAAACCGAGCACAGCGAGGACGCAGTGAACTGCATCAGTTTGGTGAAGGACGAGCGACCTATTTTTTTAGTACTGTAGTTGCCATGACAGTTTTTTTAGGTGGTGGGATTTTAGCGGTTGTTGAAGCCAGCCGTGATCTGCTAGAACCCCACCCACGAAGTGGAACAGCTCCAGCTGGTGGCAGCGATCTTATTTGTCAGTTTGTTCATTGAATTGACAGCTGTTCAAGAGGGGTGGCAAGAAGTCAAAGAACAAAACAAGCAAAACCAGCCCCTCGTCCGTTTCTTAAAAGAAAGCCGCGATTCCGATCTGCTTTTAGGCTTCACGGAAAATTTGTTTGCCTTAGGTAGTGTGACGATCGCCATCGCAGGAATCTTATTGACCGCATTGACGGACAATCCAGTATTTGATTCCCTCGGCGGCATTTTAGGTGGATTGTTGCTGATTGCTGCTGCTGTCTTTTTAGCCAAAGAATTTTATAGCCTCTTGATTGGTGAGGGCGCCTCTGCTTCTGATTTAATGGCGATCAAACAAATTTTAGCCGACCCTGCCATCATTCAAATCAAAGATTTGCGAACTCTCCATCTAAGCCCAGAAGAACTTTTGATCGTCGCCGACCTTACTTTGAAGCTAGCGCCGGATGAAGAACCAAGCACGTTTATTGATACCATTGAGCAGCAAATAAAGCAGGCTTTGCCTGATCTGCGAGTCTATTGCTACATCGAGAGTGAGGAAGTTCCCTCATAAAGTAGAATAAATACGAAGCATTCCACGGTTGGTGATTCATCATTCAACTGAGGAATGCTTTTTTGTGTCGCCGATTTTGAGAATAAAACGATTTATATGAGAAGGGAATAAGATGGGAACATGGATCTCGAGACTATTTTGATCAAAATTAGCAGACGTATCTTTTTCATAGGTTACTGAATAAAATGTTTTTAAATTCTAACTAGATAATGGTAAACTCTTTTTTTTTATTTCACTTGAATTACGTAACCTTGCTTATTTTCTTAAGAACGGTAATTCTCTTTTTTTCAAAGAAGTGACAAATGGTACCTACTACCTTACGATGAATTCTTCTATACTAGGCGTATCAAATGAATTGAGAAAAAGAGGAGAGAAATTGATGCTTGCAAAGATGAATGATGTGATTAAACGCTATGGTGATCAAATGATTTTAGAAAATTTAAGTTTCACGATTCGCAAAGGTGAAATACTTGGCTTGTTAGGACCTAATGGTGCTGGAAAAACGACCACGATCCACTCGTTATGCGGTCTATTACCGATTGATAGCGGAGAAATAAGTATTTTTGGGCAAAAGCAATCGATACACAATCGCAACATTAGACGAGCGATTGGGTTGGTCACTCAGGAGATCACTGTCTGCAATGACTTAACGGTGGTCGAAAATTTGCGCTATTTCGGCAGTCTGTACGGGTTAAAAAAAGAGAGGTTGCATAAAAGTGTTGCAGAAGTGTTGGCGTTTGTTGGCTTAGAAGAGCATGCTAAAAAGAAACCCAAAGCATTATCTGGCGGAATGCAGCGACGGTTGAACATCGGTTGTGCGCTTGTCCATAAGCCCAAATTGTTGATCATGGATGAACCAACAGTAGGAATCGATCCGCAATCACGTAATCATATTTTAGAAGCAGTCAAAAAAATTGCGGCAGCCGGGACAACCGTTGTTTACACCACTCACTATATGGAAGAAGTACAAACAATTTGTGATCGCATCATCATTATGGACTCTGGTAAAGTGATTGCGGAAGGAACGATGCAGGAACTAGTGAAACGATTGCAGCATGAAGAACGCGTTCGCTTTGTCAGCAGCGACCCTTCACCGATGCTTCAAGAAAAAATTGCCTCTATTGCGGGTGTAAAATCCGTTGTTCTGCAAGGAAACGATTATCTAGTAACTTCAAGTTCTGGATCTGGAAACATTCATCGCATTATGGAAATTGCTCAACAACATGGAGCGGTGTCATCTTTCACAGAAGAACGCGCGACATTGGAAGATGTTTTCTTAACCTTGACAGGAAAAAGCTTAAGAGATGGGGGCGGTATTTAATATGATTACATTTGATCGCTTATTTATTCATTATTTTAATCGATTTTTTAAAGATCCAATGAATTTATTGTTCGTCTTTTTGCCATTGGTTTTTGTACTAATTAATGGTTTAGTTAATCAGCAGACGGAAGAAATTGCGGGCTATGATGTTGTATTGACTGCTTCCTCAATTGTGCTGATGCTTTCTTTTCAATTCTTTTTTATGGAAAGTTTTGTGATGGTTTATACAAAGGATCAAAAAACCAGTATGCGGTTTCGTTTAGGGGTTTCACCTGTACCTAAAGGTCATTTTTTTACTGCGATGGCCAGCGGCAGTTATCTGTATGCTTTGTTGCAAGCTACCGCAATCATCGTTATTACATCTTTAGTGTTTCCAACCGACTGGGGGAATCTTGCGATTACAGGATTGACCGTGCTTATGATGTCATGCTTTACACATTTATTGGCTCTTTTTGTTTGTCTCGTGACAAAGACCAATGAAACCGCTAGGAGCACCGTACTGGTATTGCCATGGATATTTATGACCATAGGCGGTGGTGTTGGTTTAGAAATTTCAGGTTTTACATTACCAAAGCCAATTCAACTCTTATTTGACTATAGCCCCATTACGCTAGCAACGAATGCTATTCAAGAGACGACCGTTTTGGCAAAGGGAATTCGATCTTCGGGGTTCTATCTGGCATGCCTCAGCGGTTATCTCGTTGTAACTGTCTTATTGATTATGATTGTAAAAGGAAAGGAGCGGAATCGATAGTGCCGATTTTTATCTATTCGTTGAAGCGAAGTATGCGCAACAAAGCGGCAATAGTAACACAGTTTGTCCTGCCTTTGGTACTGATTTTCTTTCGTCCGCTTTGGCAAAATGAGCAAGCGAATGGCTTAGGCTTGCTTGCTTTGATTATGATGTCCTCCTCTGTCTTTATGACGCAGTCAATCCTCAATGATCGAGAAGATGGGGTCATCGTTCGAATCTTGACCTCCCCAATCACTATGCTTCATTACCTTAGCCAAAATCTCTTATCTGCGGTGTTGCCCCTCATTGTTCAAACGACAATTATTTTAGCTATCGGTAAAGGGTTATATAGTTGGTCTTGGGAGTTGACAGTAGGTCTTTGGATCATCTATACAATTTTTGGTTTTGTTTCGGTTGCTTTTGCCTTTGCCTGGTATACCGTTTTCAAATCGAAGGAATCGACGAACTCGATTTTCATGATTTTCTATTCGATTATTGCCATTATAGGAGGTCTCGTCTTTCCGTTAGAGTTGCTTCCTGAGTTGATCCAACGTTTCAGCATGCTTTTTCCAGCGTTTTGGGTATCGAAAAGTCTCACTGAATTAGTTGGTTATGGAATTAATCAACAATTTTTATTCTTTCAATTGATTCTATTGCTCTTTGCAGGGACGTTCTTGTTATTCGGAGGTAAAAGGAGTCTGGTATGATGATTGTCCCCTCTTTATGTTTTCGGATAGTCCACCTAGTATCTTTTTCAATGCTGATTTTTTTTGCTGGGGATGATCCTCAAGGGTTCTTTTTCACCTTAAGTCTAGTGGTATTTTTTCTTTTTAGACAAAGGGTTAAAAATAGCGATTGGAGTTTGTTGTTAGATAGTACACTGTTAATCATCCTCGGCAATAGTATGCCATTTGTCTTATTCATTATCGGTAGCTGCCTGATTTTGTTTCAAGCGATTTTTGCCGGTTACTATTTTTCTTTGCTTTTTGTTTTTTATCCTTTGCTAATCCAAGAGCATTCCTTTTTTATCTATGTTCTTTTTTCTGAGGGATGTGGACAATTATTAAGGCTATGGCAATGCGAGCGAAATCAGCGCTTTGTCGCTGCAAATGAAGCAGCCAAATCTTTTCAAGAACATTTGAAATTGCAGCAAGAGCTTCAGTTTGCTCTAAAAGAGGTGGAACAAATGACGGCAGTCATGGAGCGAGCAAGGATCGCTCGCGATCTTCATGACAACGCGGGACATGCGATTATTGGGGCATATATTTCTTTTCAGACGATCCAACCACTGCTTCGATTTGAAGATCCAGAAATCGGAGAACTATATGATACGGCTTTGAGTCATCTTTCTGATGGCGTTGAAAAGCTAAGAGAAGGAGTCCACAACATTAGCACAGTCAATAGGTTAGGTATCGATAGATTAACAGAAATTTGTGATGATTTTTCTTTTTGTCCGATCACATTTATTGCATCTGGTGATAGTACAAAAGTTTCTAGCAATGCTTGGCAGACTCTTGAGTCTTGTTTAAATGAAGGGCTGACAAATATCGTAAAGCATTCAGCTGCGAAAAAAATTACTGTTGAGTTAGACATTACGCCTTATATTGTGCGTTTGAGTATTGAGAATGATGGTATTGTCAGTAAAGATCCTTCTCCTGGGATCGGGTTGAGAAATTTGCGGTATCGATTGAACGCAATTGGTGGTCATTTCGCCGTAGACTCGCAAGAGACATTTAAGGTGATTGCTATTATTCCCATTTTGCAAGTTGCCGATGGTAAAATCAGAAAGGAGGAATCGCACAATGAAACTACTGATTGTTGATGACGATATACTGATCCGCAAGAGCTTGTCATTTGCATTAGCCAGCGAATCGGATATAGAAGTAGTAGGGACAGCTCCAGATGGAAGTACGGCAATAGAGCAATGCAGAGTTCATCAGCCAGATATCGTTCTGATGGATATTCGAATGCCGGGAATTGATGGGATTAGCGCAACCCGTTTGATCAAGAAAAGTCATCCGCTTACCAAGGTCATGGTCTTGACGACTTTTGCCGATAAAAAAAATAGTCTGCAGGCATTAAGTGCTGGGGCTGACGGCTATCTAGTCAAAACAGATAAAATCGCGTCAATTGCGCAAAAGTTGCGTTTGTTGTATGAAGGAACGAGCATCATTGATGGGCCAGTACTACCTCACTTAACACGTCCAGAAACCTCATTGCTGGAAAAATTATCGCCTCGAGAATGTGATATTGCCCGCTTAGTTGCACAAGGGCTGACCAATAAAGAAATCGCTAACCAGCTATTTTTAAGTGAAGGAACGATCCGTAATAAAACGATCACCATTATGGAAAAGCTGGCAGTCTCGAACCGAACACAGCTGGGGATTGCCTATTATGAGGAAAAGAATCAAAAGATATGAGTAATACACTATTTCGTAAAATGATTCCGTAACCAGTTGTTATAAGAGGTCAGAAACGAATAATTTATGTCAAAAAACAACAAGGATGTTTTCTTTCTTGTTGTTTTTTGTTAAAATAAAGTAAGGACAGCAAGCGTTCTCTTTTTAAAGTTATTTTTTTGCTAGAGTTGTAACATTGTAAATCACAACATAGCAAAAGCTTAGATTATTAAGAAAACACCGAAACGAGTACCTGTTTGGCATTACTGACATGCTGCCCAATCGTCACCAAAAGCGGTGGTGCTAATTTTGTTACGTCTGTTTTTTTACACCACTTGTGAAGCAAAATCCTTTGCGAACATCTTCATCCATGATAGGTTAGAAGTAGGCCGGATGGTTTTTTCACAAAGTACGTACATAGAAAGATCACTTGCGACGATTAAAAGCAGCTGCTTCATTGCTCGCAAAATGATCGATGCTCAACACACATACCTATTCCCTCAGCCAGTCAACCTGCGCTTGCTTTTCTTATTGGTTATATTCCCTTCACTCAGCAATTGTCTGAACCGATTCAAATCAAAAAATGACTGTGCAAGGTATCTGTACCGATTTATCCCTTCAGAAACGTGGAAACCCTCGGCAAGAAGTTTATAATTTAAAGGAGGAATTTGATGGAAAAATTTTACCAGCAAAAGACTGAAGAGACCTTGAAACATTTTGAAAGTGACCGCAAGCAAGGCCTAAGCGGGAAAGAAGCCGACAAACGCTTAGAAAAATACGGAGAAAACACGATCCAGCAACAAGAATCCCTTTCTGTATGGGAATTGCTGTGGCATAACTTGAACAACTTGATTGTTTATTTATTGCTAGCAGCTGCGTTACTCTCTTTTGCGATGGGGGAAACGATTGAAGGAATTGCAGTATTGATTGCCGTGGTGATTGCTGTAATGACAGGCTTTATCACAGAATTACGAGCACAAAAATCAATTGATTCTCTTCAAAGCATGATTTACACTACCGCAAAAGCGATTCGTGATGGAGAAGTAATGGAGATCGAGTCGGCAAAAATCGTTCCAGGCGATATTCTCGTTCTGGAAGAAGGGGATGCCATTGCGGCAGATGCCCGCTTACTTGAAACGAGCAACTTTGCCTGCATCGAATCAGCGCTAACTGGTGAGTCAGAAGCTGTTGAAAAAGATGCACGAGAAACCTATGAAGAAGATGTTCCACTAGGCGATCGCCGCAATGTCGTTTTCGCAGGAACTGCGGCAACTCGGGGAAATGCCTATGCGGTAGTGACAGAAACCGGTATGAAGACCGAGGTCGGAAAAATCAGTGACATGCTGACGGGTGACAAAAAGCGTCAAACGCCGTTAGATATCGAATTGGACAAGCTAGGAAAAGCAATCATTATTGCCGCGCTTTTTGCTGCGGTGGCAGTTTTGATCGCTGGGGTCTTGACGAATCAACCTTTTGTCGAAATGATCCATATCTCGATTATTTTGGCGGTCGCAGCGATACCTGAGGCAATGCCAGCCGTTTCGACGATCACATTGTCCCGAGGCATGCGGACGATGGCCGAGCACAAAGCACTGGTCAAATCGTTATCAGCTGTTGAGACCCTGGGCGCCACCAGTATTATTGCCAGTGACAAAACGGGGACGCTGACAGAAAACCAAATGACGGTTGCTGAGATCATTTTAGGTTCAGGAGAAATGTTCAAAGTGACAGGAAATGGGTATGAACCCAACGGAAAATTTTACAAGGCAGACTCGGAGGATGAAACCGAGATCGATGCAGCCAATCATGAGGCGCTGCAAGGGATGATCGAAAACGGTGCTTTATGTACCACCGCCACTTTACGTGAAAACGAAGGGCAATACGAGATCCTCGGTGATCCAACAGATGGGGCGTTTGTCGTTTTAGGTCAAAAAATCGGCATCGATCGCCAAAAAGAGAAGGACAGCGGGCTGAAGAAAATCGCAGAAATGCCCTTTGATTCCGACAACAAATACATGGTGACCGTGTATGAAGGAAAGCAACGGACATTGATCATCAAAGGGGCACCAGATGTCTTGATTGATTTAGCCGATGCGGATGCCAAAGAAAAAGAACAGCTTCATGAATACAATGACACGTTAGCCAGTCATGGGCAGCGAGTGATCGCTGTCGGTTGCATCAAGGATTATCAAGGTGGAACGGACGAAGCAGAGCTGAAAGCAGCACTGCAGGAAATCAAGATCCAAGGCTTTGCGGGCATCGTCGACCCGCCGCGAACAGATGTCAAAGAAGCAGTGAAGGTCGCACAAGAAGCGGGGATTCGAGTGAAAATGATCACCGGGGACCATCCGAAGACGGCATCCATGATCGCCAAAGAAATTGGCTTAAAAGACCATGAAAAAACCATGACGGGTCGTGAGATCGATGAATTGGCAGGGCAAGAAGGCTTTAACGAAAAAATCGAAGAAGTCGCTGTCTTTGCTCGAGTTTCACCAAAAAATAAATTACAGCTTGTGGAAGCGTTGCGTGAAGAAGGCGATATCGTTTCAATGACTGGCGATGGGGTCAACGATGCGCCAGCACTCAACGGCGCCGATATCGGGATCGCCATGGGGATTCGTGGGACAGAAGTAGCCAAAGAATCTTCCGATATGATTTTGACGGATGACCGTTTTGGAACGATCGTCGATGCCATCAAAGAAGGACGCATCATTTTTGACAACATCAAAAAATATGTTTCCTTCCTGTTCTCTTGTAATATGGTTGAGATCGTGACGATCTTTCTAAGTGTCATCTTCTTGATGCCTATGCCAATCCAACCGCTGCATATCCTTTTCTTGAATCTAGTCATCGATATTGCTCCAGCCATGGCGTTAGCCTTTGAACCAGCTGAAGACGACATTATGAAGCGCCAGCCACGGTCGAAAGCTGATGGCCTCGTTAACAAGCGCTTCTTAGGACGCATTATTTTAAGTGGGGTCGTGATTGGTTTGGTGGCGTTTGGCTTCTTCAACTTCCTGATGCTGACGGATCACGAGTTGCTTTATGCACAAACAGCAACCTTTACCTTTATGGCAGTGGCGCAATTGATGCATATTTTCAACGTTCGTAAGAGCAGCGGTTTTGGTTTAGACAAAACCCTCTTGAAAAACAAACCATTGATGGGGGCATTGCTCCTTTCCGTCGGCTTACAGCTTTCAGCGGTCTATGTACCGTTTATGAATGAGCTATTGGATACGATGCCGATTCAAGCTGGTACGTGGGGCATTATCTTCGCTGCTGCAGCGATCTCTACACTGATCGTGATGGGCTTGAAGAAACTCTTCCAATTAAAATAAAATAAATTCTCCAGTATTTTCTCAATACCGGAGTAACGAAGACCCGCAGCCTAATGGCGCAACTTCGCCAAAGGATTCTTGATTCGATCCTTGATGAAGTTCGCCTAGCTGCGGGTCTTTTTTGCTTACTCTTTACAAGCAAAAGAAAATGATTTATACTTGACTAGTCAACAGTTGATAAGTCAACGATGAAAGGAGCGGTTTATGCAATGAATTTACGTGAGCTAAGCGGATTGCTGTATCGGATGAAAATCGTGAATCAAGAATTAACGGCGATCTTTGAAAAAGAGACTGGCTTTAGTCTGACCCGTTATCAGTTGCTGCAGTTTTTGAATGAGCAAGGACGCTGTACCCAAAATCAAGTACAGAATGAATTGAAGATCGATAGTGCAGCGGTCACTCGGCATTTGAAGATTCTCGAAGAAAAACAATTTGTGACACGGGAACGAAACAAAGACAATAACCGCGAGATTTTTGTTTCTTTGACACCGAAAGCACAAGCCGATTTGGCTAGTTGTGCTTCAAAGCATGCCAGCTCTGAGGAGTCGTTAGGCATCAATTTGACCGAAGAAGAAGAAGCACAGCTTCTAACATTACTTATGAAATTAGTTCCATGAAAGAAGGCAAACCCATGACAGAATACAGCAATAACAATTTTTCAGAGATCACCTTTGGCCGAAAATCGGTTCGTGTCTATGATGAAACCTACAAAATCCCCCATGAAGAAATGTTGACCATGATCCAAGAGTCAACGACAGCACCTTCCTCAGTCAATATGCAGCCTTGGCGCTTTGTCGTTGTGGAAAGCGATGAGCAAAAAGCAAAATTGAAACCGTTGATTCGTTTCAACGTCCGACAAAATGATACCTCTTCTGCAATGGTCTTGATTTTTGGCGATATGCTTTGTCATGAACTAGGAGAAGAAATTTATAACAAAGCAGTAGCAGAAGGCAAAATGCCAGCGGAAGTACGTGACCAACAATTAGCAGCGATCATTCCGCATTACGAAAATCTTACAAAAGAACAAATGAATGATGTGGTGAAGATCGACGCTAGTTTAGCAGCGATGCAATTTATGTTAGTTGCGCGGGCGCATGGCTATGAAACCAACCCAATCGGCGGCTTTGAAGCAGATCAATTAGCCGAAGCTTTTGGCTTAGACAAAGAACGTTATGTTCCTGTCATGATCCTTTCAGTCGGAAAAGCCAAAGAATTAGGCTATGAATCCGTTCGGTTAGACGCAGAACAAATTACGACATTTCTATAAGAGGAGGGAAAACGATGGAAATCATCAATGCAACGTTTTACATCAAAGAAGAAAAGCGGGCAGATTTTTTAGCCGCTGTTACGCCATTATTAGCATCGGCGAGAGCTGAGGAAGGCTGCCACGGCTATCATCTCTATGAATCATTGGAAGAGAACAATCGGTTTGTCATGGTCGAAAAATGGGCGAATCAAGAAGCGATCACCGCTCACAATCAAAACCCGCTGCTGCAACAATTATTCCAACAAATGCCTGACTTTGCAGCCAAACCGAGCGAGATCGTTGTCGCTCATCAAGGAGAATAAAGATGACGATTTTATCGACGATTTTGATTGTACTGGTTGCCTTAGAGTTTTTCTATATTCTCTATTTAGAAACATTTGCCACTACGTCCAAAGCAACAGCGCGGGTCTTCAACGTGACGAAAGCAGAACTTGAACGACCGATCGTCGTGACCTTGTTCAAAAACCAAGGGGTTTACAATGGGCTGATCGGTTTGGGGTTACTGTATAGTATTACCTTTGCTTCAGCGCCATTGGAAATCAGTCGCTTGCTGTTGATCTACATTATCTTAGTGGCTGCATATGGCAGTGTGACTAGCGACAAGAAAATTATTTTGACCCAAGGCGGTCTAGCGATCCTTGCCTTGCTGTCCACCTTTTTTTAACCAATAAAAGAAGAAGTCCCTCGATCGAAGAAAGCTTTTCTATACAATAGAAGCTTTCTTCGATCGGGGGCTTTTAATGTTTGGGCAAAGAGTACTCAGAACGTGAAAAAAATGATAGGATAAGAGAAGGGACTAACGATTTTCTGGACGTAAGCTAGTTGCTGCAAATAAGGCTTTTACTAGAATGGGTGTTAAGATCGCAGCTGTGATCACCTCAGAGATTCCATTCGTTACTGCAATTCCACCGAGGGTCACGAATAAAGCCGAAGCATCGACACCATAGGTAGTGGCAACTAAGCCAGTATACAAGGTTCCCATTAGGGTTAAGACCAAAACTGTATTGGTGATGGTCCCAAAGATTGCGGCAACAATCGAAGCAGCGACGACTTTTTTGGTCTTTTTGTAAATGATCGTAAACAAGAGACCAGCCACTAAGCCAACCAACACACGGGGGACCACCGAGATGATTGGGTTGGTGAAAACGGCAATGTCCAAAGGCGTTGTCGGGGAAGTAAACGCACGGATCATGGTAAAAACACCCCAGACTAAGCCGATGAACATCCCGTCTTTTGTCCCTAAAACGATGGCAGCGACGATCACCGTGATATGGATGATCGTTAAACTAGTGATACCGATCGGAATAAATCCAAGGAAAGGTACCATCGTCTGTAAAATAATAATAGCAGTCAAAATGGCACGAATAACAAGGCGATAGGTTTTGCTTTTTGTATTCATTGTAAAAACTCCTTTTTTTATAATGACACTCGTGTCATTTTTAAGTTAGGTTGATTATACAACAAAATGACACGAGTGTCATTAATAATGTGATGAAAGGAGCCAAAAAAATGGCGAAGAAGCAGCAGAGCGAATTGACTACAGCGGAAAAGAAAAAACAACAAAAGCGTGATTTGATTCTTGAAAGTGCCAAAGTCGTCTTTAGTAAGAAAGGTTTGATCGATGCGACAATGAAGGACATTATCGAAGAGTGCGGCATTAGTCGCGGCGGCATTTATTTGTACTTTCGTTCGGTGGATGAGATTTTTTTGGCAGTGTTAGAGCAGCGTTCCAAACGAAAATTTGATGATGTACGAGAGATGATCATGGAGCAAGTACCCTTTGAAACGATTTTAAACAAATATTTTTCCGACCATCGCAAGCGTCTACTCCACAGCATTTCTGACGGTATGCTGCGTGCCGTCTACGAGTATTACTATACGCATAAAACCGAAGACTCCAGCTCACTGCAGCAAGCACAACTTTCTGAGACGAAACGGACGATCCATGAGATTTTTCAAGTCGGCGTTCAGCAAGGTGTGTTAAAAGATGAAAACTTGGCAGTGATTGCAGAAAACTATATGTTCGTGATTGAAGGATTAGGGATTTTGGCTCTGACCGGTCACATCACAGAACAGACCATTGATGACCAAATCGCTGTAATGAGACAACTACTCCCTTATCGTGAATAACTAAGACAAAAAAACTCGCTCTTTTCTAGTAAACACTAGGAAGGAGCTTTTTTTCGTCTGTTTAAAATTTTGTGAATCACGCATATTTTGCAGAAAATTAATGTAATAAAAGTGAAATCTACAACATTATTTATTTTTTCTTAAGAAAAAGGACTTTTTCTATGAAGTTTTCTTGAACAGTTGATACATAGGGATTCACTCGGCGTGTTGGTGGGATAGTAGTGGGGAACATGTAATAAAAAAACAGATCTTATTTATGTAACTAAAATGTAAATCGCTTACGGATTGGGTTTGCTACTGAACTATGGTAAAATGAAAATGGTCAAATAAATGAAAAAAAAGTTTTAAAATTGAATTTGGAGGATCAGATGAAGAAGAAAATCTTTGCAACAGTGTGTATGTGCGGCATTGTATTGTCATCATTCGGCGGACCTGTGACCGTTTTTGCTACGAATCACGATCAATTGATCGAACAAAAAAATAACGAAATTGATCATTTGAGACAGCAACGTCAAAGCGTACAAGGGGAAATTGATGGATTGTCTGCAGAAATTGATTCATTAAATCAAGAAGCAGCAATCATTTTAGCGCAGCAAAGTGATTTGTTGCAAGCGATCGAAGGATTGGATCAGGAAATCAGTCAGTTAGAAGAGCGCATCGCCAAACGCTCAGAAAACATTGAAAAACAAGCCAGAGAAACACAAGTCAATGGGAAAGGCGACAATTTTTTAACAGCCGTACTAGAAGCTGATTCTGTCAGTGATCTAGTGGGTCGGGTACATGCCATGACGACGATCATTCGAGCAAATAATGAAGTGATCGAACAGCAAAAAGCCGACCAACAAGCAGTTGAACAAAAGCGTGCGGAATCACAAGAAAAAGTGGCAGAATTGCAAGCAGCACAGAGCCATCTGGAAGCACAAAAAGGTGTCTTGGAAGCAAGCCAAGCAGAATTAAATGTCTTAGTTAGTAATTTAGCCTACGAAGAAGCAACGAAAGAAGAAGAAAAAGAACAGCTGCGTGCAGAAAAAGAAGCCTATGAAGCGGAGCAAGCAAGAATTCGTGAAGAAGCTGCCCGTGTTGCTGCTTTACAAGCCCAAGCGGAACAAGCGGCGCAACAGCAGGCAGAACAAGCTGCAGCGGAAGCAGCAGCTTTGAATGAAGCGGCTTTCCAAGCAGAGGGCACTGAATCTGACGCAGAAGCAGAGAGCCCAACGCCAGTGGAAGAGCCAGAAGCACCAGCAGAAACGCAGCCAGAGGAAACGCAAGAATCTGAACCAGTTGAAACACCAGAGGCTCCAGAAGAAGCACCAGTAGATACACCAGAAATTCAAGAGCCAGAAACACCAGTGACACCTGCAGCACCAGAGACGCCAGCAGACAGTGCACCTGCAGTTCCTGCACCAACGCCAGCACCGACGCCAGTTACACCCACACCGGCGCCAACGCCTGCTCCGTCACCTGCACCGATCGTGACGCCGCCAGCACCTTCTGCACCAGCATCAACAAATGGGGCTGCAATCGTGGCAGAAGCTTATAAGCATATCGGAAAACCCTATGTTTGGGGTGCCAAAGGACCGGACAGCTTTGACTGTTCTGGGTTTACTCGCTATGTCTTTTTACAAGTAACAGGGAGAGATATTGGTGGATGGACGGTACCACAAGAAACAGCAGGTACAGTGATTTCCGTTAGCCAAGCACAACCAGGAGATCTATTATTCTGGGGTTCATCAGGCAGCACCTATCATGTAGCCATTGCTTTAGGTGGCGGACAATACATTCATGCACCACGCCCAGGACAAAATGTTTCTGTTGGCAGTACCGCTCATTTTACACCTAGCTTTGCAGTAAGAATGTAAGAAATAGCTAGCTGTAGTTTTAAGGAGAGACAAATGGAAGAAAGAAAACAGCTTCGTTATCGTGCGAAGAAACAAAAAAGAGGGCTTCTTTACCGTAAAAGTGCGGCGGCAACCGCTGCACTTGTTAGTACGGTGAATATTTTGCCGATGAATGTCTTAGCAGATACACTTGAGTCAGCAGAAACCCAAAATGGTGTTCAAGTAGTTGAAACAGCAGAGTCAACCCAAGACACATCGACGCAAGATTCCGTGAGCATTGTAGAAGATCAAGAAGTGAACGAGGGATCACCAGCAACGCAAGATAGTACCGAACCATCAGAAGCTGAAAGTTCGGATGTAGTAGAAATTCAAGACGTACCCGAAAATGAACCAGCAGATGATGCTTCTGAACAGAATGAAGCAGAAATCGATCGTGACATTCCTGTTCTGTCAGAAGAAGAGCGGATCGCCATTGAAACGAAGGTCATGCCCAACTACAACAATCCAATGGCACGTTCTAATAATCAGCAAGCATTTATTCAGCAAGTAGGACCAATGGCACAAGAAGTGGCGGGGGCAAATGACCTCTACGCTTCAGTCATGATTGCGCAAGCGATCTTAGAATCAGGTTGGGGGCAATCCACGCTGACTACTCTTGCCAATAATATGTTTGGTATCAAGGGATCTTACAATGGACAATTTGTAGAGATGCAAACCTTGGAAGATGACGGGAATGGCAACCTCTATCCGATTATTGCGAAGTTTCGTAAATACCCTTCATTAAAAGAATCTTTTCAAGACAATGCGCACGTTTTGAGAACCACCTCATTTTCGCCGGGTGTTTTCTTCTACCATGGGGCATGGAAGTCTAATACGAATTCTTATCGTGACGCGACACAATGGCTGCAAGGACGCTATGCCACCGACACGGCTTATGCAAGTAAGCTAAACAACTTGATTGAAACGTACAATTTGACCCAATACGATACATCAAGTGGTGGCGGTTCAAATGATAACAATGATAACAACAATAACAATTCTGAACAGGCGATCAATAAGCAATTCAGAACAAATGCAGCACTCAATATCCGTTCAGATGCTTCCACCAGCGCCTCGATCGTGGGTTCATTGGCTGCCAACGCAACATTTGAAGCAGTAGCGCAAAAAAGCGGCACCAGTGTGAACGGCAATACGACGTGGTATCGAATTCAAGGACGTGGTTGGGTAAGTGCCGCTCACGTGACGGAGATCTCATCGAATACGGGTGGGAATGATAACAACAATAATAATGATAATAACAACGATAATAATAACAATAACAACAGTGCCGAACAAAGCATCAACAAAGAGTTTCGCACCACCACCGCCTTGAACATCCGTTCCGACGCATCGACTAGCGCTTCTGTTGTCGGCTCCTTGGCAAGCAATGCAACATTTCGAGCAGTCGCTCAAAAGACGGGAACGAGTGTCAACGGCAACAATGTGTGGTATCGAATCCAAGGACGCGGCTGGGTGAGCGCTGCGTACGTGACAGAAGTGACCGCTGGAAGTAATAGCTCTGAACAAAGGATCAATAAAGAGTTTCGCACCACCGCAACATTGAATATTCGCTCTGATGCGTCTACCAGTGCTAGAATTGTTGGATCTTTGTTAAACAACTCCTCTTTTCGCGCAGTTGCGCAAAAGACCGGAACCAGCGTCAATGGTAACAATGTCTGGTATCGAATTGAAGGGCGTGGCTGGGTAAGTGCAGCGTATGTTCAAGAAACGAACGCTTCCTCATCAAACAGCACCACCTATACCGTGCGTTCGGGAGACACTCTATGGGGGATTTCGCAACGCTATGGTGTGACTGTCAATCAGTTGATGCAGTGGAATAATCTTTCTGGCTCATTGATTCTTGTAGGGCAACGACTTGTAGTCCGTAGATAAAAAGAAAAAACATCTGCAACCATTTTTGCGGCTATTTGCCAAAATGGTTGCAGATGTTTTGTTTATTCTTCTTTGAAGCTGTTCATGATCGCTGTTAGTTCCTCTTTTGAAGAGTCGTATAAGCTTTCTAACGTCCAACCATACAACTGTACGTAATTATTTTCGGTTTCAAGTACATAATAAATATAGTGGATATTTAGCCCTTCAACTGTCGCTGGGAAATCAACGAAATAGGCCTTCGTGTCAGGAATTGGTAAAAAGGTGGCAGTCGTATCGAAGCTCGTTGCCAAATTTTCTTGAACCAATCCGAGATAAGTTTCTAAATCGGCAAAATCTTGTTTCGATTCAACGACTGCAGCTAAGTATTTTGTTTCTAACGCATCGGACAACATGAAATCATTGTCAGGATTCAATGAAGTGAAATCAGGTACCTCTTGCCAATTGCTAGGTAAATCGATGGTATAGTTTGTTCCGCTCACGCCTGTGATGGTCTGTTCCAAACTTGGTAAAGCCGCTTCGCTCGAAGAGACCGTCGATTCTTGGGCGACTTCTGTTGTCGAAGTCATAGATAAGCTTGTAGCGCTTGCATTTTCCGTACTTTCTGAAGCTGGTTTCTCCTCTTTTGGCGTGCAGCCAGCAAAAAGAAGTGTGAACCCCAATAAACTAAAAACAACACTTTTTTTCATTATTTTCACGTTCCCCTTTGTTTTTTATTTTCAAATAACCAACATTATTTAGTTAATCGTATAATAGGAAAGGAAATAACGCAATAAAATATTCTCAGTTATTGCATGAATCGAAAAAAATAAAGGAATGTTAAATAGTAAATTTAAAAAAATGAAGCGGAAATAACTGACTATTACCGCTTATTTTCACTTTTTTCTTAGATTGATGCAAAAGTTGATTATAAATACGGGGCGACTTTTGCTATGCTTTAGAAAAGAAAGGAAGCATTAAAAGAATAGTGAAGTTAAAAATTGTGTCGGTTATATCTATAAAATAATAGTGTGTTTTTTATGTATCTATTTGTTTTGAATAATTGTCAGAATTTTGTTGCGAAATACTATGGCTTCTTTCGATACAAAAAAGGCGACATCAGCAACAGTCGGATAGAGAAAGATAGCTCAAAGCGGCGAGGAAATAGAAGAAACATAGGATCAACGTTTAAAAATAATGGAACTAGGGGGAAGGAAATTGTTTTATCAATCAGTGAATGAGTATCTAGTAAAAATGAGAGAAGGATTATCTGCTGAAACCATTAAAGGTGAAATGTCATCAGTCTATGCGTACTGGTTAGCACAGGAAGCAGAATTGAAAAAAATATTGAAAAACAAAGACATGGCTTTTTGGATGGACATCCAACGAGTTCTCTTGATCGATGCAAAATTAGTATTACTTCGCAGTTACATCAATGACTACGATTTTCACGGATTTTCCGAAGATGAGATCATTGCCAATGTGGAACAAGATCATTTTACCTTTAACAAAGAACTGTGTGGCTATAGTTTGAAAGAACAAGTGCACCCATCAATTATTTTTGGTGATCAATAAGCAACGAAAAAAGAACGTTCAAACGAGGAATAAGCTCCTACACTGATTCAAAATAAGAGCGATTGATTTGTGGTATGATTGTGATGACAAGTACAATTGCACAAATCATTGCGACAGATTGAAAAGGAGCGGAGAGGTATGGTTCAATTTGAACGGATCATTTTATTGTTTTTCTTGTATTCATTTATCGGTTGGCTTTGGGAAACTATTTATTGCTCACTAAAAGCCAAGCACTTTGTGTATCGGGGCTTCCTTATTGGTCCAATCACACCCATCTACGGCTTTGGGATTCTTGGCGTTGTTTATTTGTTACGGCCATTACATGAGCAAGTGATTCCACTGTTCTTTGCGGCAGCGTTGTTGGTCACCGTGCTTGAATATGTGACAAGCTATTTACTTGAGCGGTTTTTTCATGCCTCATGGTGGGATTACAAAGAAGTACCACTGAATATCAATGGACGGGTGGCATTGCCGATTTCTCTTTTTTGGGGCGTGTGTTGTGTGCTCATTGTTCGATTTGTTCATCCGCAAATGCTGGAGATCGTGCAAACATTGAGTGCTCGCGTAGGATTCTTATTGCCAGTTTTCTTATTGATGGTTCTCTCTTTTGATATGGGCTATACCCTAGCTAACTTGGTTGCCTTTCAGAAAGCGGTGCAACAGGTCAATCAAGCCTTTGAACAGCACAAAAAAGAATTGGCTGAAAATATTGAGCAATATAAAAACGATTGGCAAGGGCGCTTCGCAGCGTTTCCAGAAGAATGGCGCGTATTAAAACAGAATCTACCGAGATTGAATTTCCATCAAAGAAGACTCTTAAAAAACTTTCAAAAGTTAGAAATCAATCAGATAAAAAGCAGTCAGGAATTGTCTCGATTTATTGAAGCGATCCGTAAGAAAAAATAGGTTTGTTACGGTTAGATTACAAAAAATAAACCCTTATCAATGCTGATTCTTCCCACTTCTGACTAAATTCAGTCGAAAAAGACGAAGAAAACACCCACTTTTACGATAATTTGTAACAAATTGTAAAGGTCCTGCAATAAAATTCTTCTTAAGAATTTGTATAATAGGATATGTTGGAAACCATAGTGAGAAGTGAGGGAATTTTTTGAAGGCAAAGAAACTACGAACAATCGTTGTCGCTGTCTTTGCGGCAGGAATCGTTTCTCCAATCTTTGCGCAGGCTGAGTCACTTGAATCATTGCAAGAGCAAGAAAGTGCCGTCATGCAGCAAAGTCAGGAAATCAGTACGGAAGTGCAGATTGCATTGACTGATGTGAATGCGAAATACAGTGAGGTAGAAGAGCTAAAAGCTCAAATCGCTGAAAATGAAGAATCATTAGCAACAACCAAAGCAGAAATCAAAACTGCACAAGAAACAATTGAAAAGCGTGAAGCTGTCGTTGCGGAACGTATGAAAGACATCCAAGTCAATGGCGGGGCTACCAGAGACTGGACGGTACTATTAGAATCATCCAACATCCAAGATTTTATCAATCGTGCCTATGCGATGACGATGTTACAAAACTTGGAAAAAGAAAAGATCGATTCATTGACAGCAGAAAAAGAAAAGCTGGAAGCTTTAGAAGAAAAAGCACAGTCTACACAGCAATCATTGAAAGAAAATCAAACCGCATTAGAATCAGAAGCCGAAACATTGGATTCAAAAATTGCGAATCTACAAGTCCAATTGAAAGAAAACGAAGCAACCTTGGCACAAATCGCTTCCAGCAAAGAAGCTGAAACAGCTCGCTTAGCTGCTGAAAAAGCAGCAGAAGAACGAGCAGCCAAAGAAGCGGCGGAACAAGCAGCGAAAGAAAAAGCTGAAAAAGAAGCAGCCCAAGCTGCTGAACGTTCAAGCGCTTCTGAATCCCAAGCGTCTGCTTCATCGAGCAGCAATACGACTGAAAGCAGCAGCTCATCATCGAGCAGCTCTTCAAGCAACAACAATAGCTCGAACAGCAGCTCAAGCAATACAACTAACAACAGTAATAACAATAGCAACAACAGCAATACAAGTAGTGGTCGAACATTGATGATGGAATCAACTGCTTACTCGTATAAAGAAGCTGGCTCTAGTTTCTTTACAGCAAGTGGGACAGACTTACGTAAAAATCCAATGGCAGTTGCCGTTGATCCAAGCGTGATTCCGTTAGGCACCTTAGTCAATGTTGAAGGCTATGGCGTAGCATTAGCGCTTGATACTGGTGGCGCGATCAAAGGAAACATCATTGATGTTCACTTTGATAACGTCGCACAATGTATCCAATGGGGCCGTCGTCAAGTAAAAGTAACGATCCTCGATTAATCAATCAACTAGCAAGAAGCAGCTCGCTGAATGAAGTGGCTGCTTCTTTTTTTTACTTTTAATGTAGGAAGGCATAAGAAGAGAGCCTATCGCTGCGTCAGTGACGACATAAGCGATAGGCTCTGGATTTATTGTTAAACTGCTCACAAGCTCTTACACTCATTCTCAGGTGCATATTTTGAATAGCTTGGTCAGATCGAGGGAAACGGCGGGTGTTCGCTGATCAAGGATTGAAATTAGCGTTTAGCGTTTCCTCTAAAGCTTCCCAGTCGTGCTCATCGGGGAAGGTTTTGAATAGCAAATAATCAATGTCTTGGGCATATTCGGTAATATATTCCGTATAGTTGGTCACGATCAAATCAATCTGATTTTTTTCCAAATAGCCTGCCGACAATTCATTGGAGTCCGGAAAATAAAAGGTCCGAGAACTGCGCAAATAACGAACAGATTTGCATTTTAATAATTGGCATAAATAAAAGGGGCCTTCGAACAAAAAAGCGATATTCTTCTTGGCTTGCCAGTACAAAGATTTAATAGAAGTAACGTACATCGTAAGACTCGTTCCTAAGTGCTCCAGTGTGTTACTGTCCCAAATTTCTCTAGCTAATGGTTGTGTCAACAGATAGTTTTTAAATAGATGGTAATCGTCCGTATACGCCTCTTCGACAAATTGAACGGTATCAGAAATCATATGATTTAATAAGGGGGATAATAATTGCTTGATTTTTGCTACCGTAAAAAAGGACTCTACTAAGAGTCGGTCGCGAGCGCTATCTTGTGTATCTGGCAAGCAATCCTTGACAAAGGCTGCCGCAAGCTGCTTGATTTCAGGCCAATGATTATACTCTCTACAAAAGGTTTGTTCGATTGCTAAGTTACTGATCGAGCGACGGGTTTTCACTAATAAGAACAAATAAAGGACTTCCTCGTGGGGAAGTTCTTTTTGATATTGCTCACTTACAGCCTCATTGATTTCAGAAAATAGCCGAAAATCATTATACTGTTCAAATAGTTTTTTTATTTGCTTAGGCAACTCGATACGTTGACCTGCAAAATGGCGCTCAAAGGTGATATACAAGTAATAATTGAATTCACCAAATGAACAAGCATGTTGGTCGAGTTGATAACATCTTGAAAAAGCACTAGCAGTGATATTTTGGATGGCGATCGGTGGAAAGATCGTATGGGCAGTAATTTCCGATTCATAATAGAAATCATGGAAAAACTTGCGAATATTGATCTCCTCACCAAGAAAGCAAATAGGATTGGTTTGGATCTCCAAACGATAGAAAGAAAAAATAGGTTGTACTTTCCGTAAATAGCGAAGAACGGTGCTTTCTGATATATGGTACTTCTCTGCCCATTCCGATGAGCTATAAAGATCATTGTGGAAAATACTTTCGATGATATGGAACAAAATCTCATCGGCAATCAGCGCACGTTTTTTCGTTAAATACACAGCGGAATGTTTGATTGAAAAAATATACCCCTTGTGAGAAGAATCGATCGATAAACAGTCGCCAAAATACTCTTTTAGATCCGTCACGTCCGTTACGATCGTTCGCGTGGTACTTCCTGAAATCTTTGCCAAACCTTGAGTCGAACATTGATAATTTTTCTCGAATGCCATCAAAATTTTCAGCCATCGAATCGTTGCAGTATTGGTAATAAAATTAATTTGAAAATTTCTCAAGACGTGGCTCCTTTCATGAATAAAATCGCAAATCTTACTTATTCATCTTAATGAAGATAGGGAAGAAAAAACAAATCACGTATTTCATCGGTTGGTGAAATCTATACCTGTTCCTGTGCAAGATTTTGTGCATTTTCTATAAATCAACTGTCGTTCGGCATATATATAGGTAGAAACACGTTTTTTCAGCATCTCAAATAAAATAAATTGAAATTAAATAGCAAAAGAGGCGTCAAGGAAATAACTTTTTGGCGTAGAAATAAAAGTTGAATGATTAATTATGTTTCGGGGGAACCAATAGAAGATGAAAGGGGACGGAAGTGAAGAGGAAAGTCACTTTACGGATGATAACTTATAATTTTTACAGGAACGATTGGTGTAAATAAATAGTAACCGCGAAGGAAACCCTAAGTGCCCCAAGAAAATTATCCAGTTTTGCCAAACCGATTTATAATAACAACAAAAGCATTTAACTTTTCTTTCTGAAATTCTTATGTTTTCTATTTATAATGAAAAGATGTTGAGAAAATGAATGAATATAATCACTCGAGGTTATTTTTCTATGATGTGACAACTCTCAAAGACGATGAGAATAACGATTATCACTGAATTATTTATTATTTAAAATGAGGGTTTAAAAAAACTGTCAAGTATGCTACACGTTATTTATGTATATTTAAAATAACTGATATTTGCCATTATATAAGTCTTTTGTTGATGAAAAATATACCTTTAAAAAGAAAAAACAGGAATTTCCTTTATTTAATGATACATTTCTCTTATAATAAACTAGAATTGCCTTTATTATGTGAGACGAAGGCAGAATGCTTAAACAAGCACAATTGAATTAGGGAGTGTGTTCATGGGAAAGCCGTTAATAAAGACTTTGACTGTGTTAGCTGTGGGAATCGGAGCCATCGCAATATGTTTGATAGGTTACCGACAAAATAACCAAAGACAATATCAGCAACGAGTCGAATACGCACAGACAGCGATTGCAAGCGAGCGAGAGCGCTTAAATGAACTGTCCGGAGAAATTGCTGGTATGTACAGCAACGAAGAGCAAACGTTTTTACGAAGTGATCTTAGCGAAGAAGAGGTTTTGAAAACTGTCGCGAAACTATCAGCAGTAAAAGTATCTGCAGATGATTACGGAATCGAAGAGAGCGCATTGCCGAGCGAATCTGTTGAAATTCAAGAAAAGAAACAAGCGCTGGATGATCAACTAAAAGAGATCGAGGCAAAAGTGAAAGTACAAGCTAAGACAGCAGCGTTGTTTACTGAAGGTGTTTCGAATTGGCAAGCTGCTGAGAACAATGTCACTATTAAAGAGGATTTAAAAGAAACGGACTTAGGGAATGTACGTGAGGATTTAAATTTTCTTGAAGATGGTCCATGGAAAGACCTTGTTTCTGCTTATTTAGAGTTTGCGACCGCTCAATTGGATCGCATTACACAAATTCAAGCCAGCTTGAATGCTATGCTGCAAGAAAATGTTGTAACTAGCGAAGTGACTTTGGATGGCTATTTAGCTCTGATTGACAGCATCAATCAAGTGCGAAATCAAGTGCTCAAAGATTCTTTTACAGAGTCCGCTAATTCAATTGCGGCACAAATGGGGTATACAGGCTATACCAGTTATATTCCCTCAGCTTCAACTGGAAGTTATTCTGACGATACATCAACAGGAGACGGTACTGGAACAGACATGAGTTCAGCGTCTTACTATTAGATAAGTTGAATCGTGCTGAAGGAAATTTTAGATAACTGGAGGAAAGCAAATGTCAAAAGGAAAAAAAATCTTTTTAATTATCTTTACAATCGTTGCAGTGTTAGTCATCGGATTGATCGGTGTTGCTGCTAAACTATATTTTGATGTGTCCAACTCAATTAACGAAACCTATCAATCAGTTGAGCGTGATCGAGAAGATCGCCTACGTGAAAATGATGTCAATCTATCCCAACAAGAGTCCTTCTCGGTTTTACTGATGGGGATCGATACCGGTGATTTAGGCAGAGTCGAACAAGGCCGTTCTGATACCATGATGGTGGCGACCATCAGTCCTCAAGACAATCAGACGACGGTGGTGAGTATTCCGCGCGATACCTATGTTGATATCGTAGGACATGGAACAACAGATAAAATCAATCATGCCTATGCCTTTGGAGGGGCAGCCATGTCTATGAACACGGTTGAGAAGTTTTTAGATATTCCAATTGATCATTACGTGTCCCTTAATATGGAAGGCTTGAAAGAATTAGTTGACGCAGTCGGCGGTATTGAAGTTGATAATGATTTGACTTTTTCAAAAGATGGCTTTGATTTTACAATTGGTCGTACAAAATTAAACGGAGAACAAGCACTCGCTTATTCAAGAATGAGATATGATGATCCCAATGGAGACTACGGTCGACAAGACCGACAACGTAAGATGGTGGAAGCGATCGTAAAGAAAGTTCTCAGTCTAGACGGTGTTAGTCAATATCAGTCAATCTTAAATGCAGTTGAGAACAATATGAAAACTGATATGAGTTTTGATGATATGCGGACATTGGCAATGAATTATCGCAGTGCGTTTCAAACGATCAAACAAGACCAGCTTCAAGGTGAAGGATTCATGCAAGATGGCATCTCGTATCAGCGTGTAAGTGATGAAGAGTTAAATCGTGTACAAACTATCCTTAAAGACCAGTTAGACATCAATAACTAGAAGAAAGTGGAGAAATATGGAAGAGACTATTAGTTTAAAAGAAATATTTGATATATTACGGAAACATCTGACATCAATTTTAATTTCGATGTTTGTCGGCTTGGCGTTAGCAGCGATCGTTACCTTTTTTGTTCTTACACCCCAGTATCGTTCTCAAGCGCAATTGATCGTTACTCTGCCACAAACCGAAACAACAAATGCAAATGATGTAAATATGAATCTACAAATGATCAACACATATAAAGAACTAGTTACAGGAGATTTGGTTATCAACCAGGTCAAAGACCGAATAGAATCAGAATATGGCATTGATAAAAGCGTACAAGAATTGAAAGATTCTGTTGAAGTGACACAATCACAAAATTCATTGATGTTTTCTATTAGGGCTACAGATACTAATTCTGTTTATGCTGCAAACATTGCAAATACGACAGCTTTAGTTTTCCAAGAAAACGCTAAAGATGTTTTGAGCGTGGACAAAATATCAATCATCTCCAACGCAGAAGCAAGTTCTTCACCAGTATCACCAAACAATAAACTTAATTTAGCAATTGGTTTAGTTTTAGGTGTCTTAGTTGGTATTGGTATTGCTTTCTTATTGGAATTGCTGGATCGGACTGTAAAAGATAATAAATTTGTTACAGAAACACTAGGGTTCACGATTCTGGGAACAGTTCCACAAATGTCAGCGAAAGAAATAAACGCGACTATTCAGAAAAAACCAGCAACACCTATGATCAAAAAAAATACAAGTGACAAGGCAGCTGAATCACGCCGTAGTCGCACAAGAGTTTAAGGAGGGAAGATGAATGGCGAAGATAAAAGAGCATAAGGGAACCCAAACGCATGCAGTTAGCTTGATTACGTTGGTTGATCCATCGTCACCTATTTCAGAGCAATACAGAACAATACGGACGAATATTCAATTTGCATCTTCAGCTGATCAACAGATCAAAACATTAGTAATTACATCTTCTGGTCCAGGAGAAGGAAAGTCTACGACTTCTGCGAATTTAGCAGTCGTCTTTGCAAAATCTGGTCAGCGGGTGTTGTTAGTTGATGCCGATATGCGTAAGCCTACGGTTTATAAAACATTTAACCTAAACAACGCTTCTGGTTTAAGTACGGTGTTAAGCACGACGACAAGCGTTTTAGAAGCATCACAAAAAACGGTTATCGATAATCTTTCTGTGCTAACTAGTGGACCTAAACCCCCAAATCCATCCGAGCTTTTAGGATCTTCTCGAATGAATCAAGTGATCGAAGAAGCAAAGAATTTGTATGATGTAGTTATTTTCGACATGCCTCCTGTGGTGGCAGTTACGGACGCACAGATCATGGCATCGAAAGCAGATGGCACTTTGCTAGTTGTTCGGGAAAATGTTTCCCGTAAGGAGTCTCTGGCAAAAGCAAAAGATTTATTAGCTATGGTTCAAGCGAGAATTTTAGGGGTTGTTTACAATGGCGCCGAAAATAGTAAAGATTCAGGCTATTACTATTATTATGGAAACTAAATGATATAAAGGAGACGGGAGAAATGATTGATTTACATTGTCATATTTTACCAGGTGTTGATGACGGAGCAGAAAATATTGAGGCAAGTATTGCCATGGCTGAAAAAGCAATCAGCCAGGGAATAACACATATTCTATGCACTCCCCATCATAATAATGGGAAATATACAAATCCTAAGTCAGAGGTCATTTCTCTTGTCGTATCTTTACAGGCAGAATTAGACAAAAGAAATCTGCCGTTAACTGTACTAGAAGGACAAGAAGTTCGAATTACAGGTGATTTAATTGAGGATATACGAAATGATAAGATTTTATTTACAGACCTTGAGGATACGTATATCTTGATAGAATTTCCTACAATGGAAGTTCCTTCATATACAGAACAAGTTTTTTTTGAGCTATTACAGATGGGGAAGATTCCTGTGATCGTTCATCCAGAAAGAAATGCTCATTTTCGAAAGGATCCTAATAACCTGATTCCATTTTTAGAAATGGGTTGCTTGGCACAACTTACTGCTCCAAGCTATGTCGGTGTATTTGGTAAAGATATTCAAAAAACGGCAAAAATAATGGTAGAGCATAATTTGGTTCAAATGGTAGCTTCGGATGCTCATGGAGTGACTAAAAGACCTTTTTGCTTAAAAGAAGCCTATCAGCTTATTTATGACGATTTTGGTACTGATAAAGTAAGCCAAATGAAACAAGTTGTCAGAGATTTAGTAAATGGAGAGCAAGTTGTTTTTCCAGAGTTTAAGTTGGTTAAAAAGAAAAAATTTGGTTTGTTTTAGGAGGAAAAAAGGTGGAAGAAGTGAGAGCAACTAAAATCGACAAAGATTTTGCTGTGAATAGTAATCAAATTATTATAGATAAAAAAGTATTAGACTCGAAAAAAGGGTATTTCATATTAAAAAGAATAATAGATATTTTTGCTAGCTTTCTTGGTTTAGTATTACTGTCCCCATTATTCTTATTTGTTGCTTATAAAATAAAAAAAGAGGAACCTAAAGGCCCCATTTTCTTTTCGCAAAATAGAGTTGGTAAAGATGGAGAGATTTTTAGAATGTATAAGTTTAGATCAATGTGTGTTGACGCAGAAGAAAAATTAAATCTGCTCCTCGATCAGAATGAAATTGAAGGAGCAATGTTTAAAATAAAAGATGACCCAAGGGTAACTAAAATTGGTAAATTTATCAGAAAAACAAGTATAGATGAACTTCCTCAACTATGGAATATTTTAAAAGGGGATATGAGTCTAGTTGGGCCTAGACCTCCGTTAGAAAGGGAAGTAGCAGAGTACACTAATTATGATAAACAAAGATTAATGGTAAAACCTGGAGCAACAGGGTTATGGCAAGTCGGCGAAAGAAATGATGTTAGTTTTGATCAAATGGTAAATTTAGATTTAAATTATATAAAAAAGCTTAGCACTCTAAATGATTTTAAAATTATTCTTAAAACAGTTTTAATTATGTTTTTTCCAAATAATGCATATTAGGGAGACAATATGTTAGATAAGATTGACTTATACTTGGATGATATGAATAAATTCATATCAATGATGGTAAATAACAAACAGAAGAAAATGTATTTTGCTATAAATGTTGATTGTTACAATATTGCTTTAAAAAATGTTGAGTATAGAGATATATTAAAAAATAAATATGCAGTAGTTTATATTGATGGCATGGGTTTGATAAAAGGTCAAAAATTTTTGAAGATGAAAGTTGCAAAAGAAAGAATTGCAACTACAGATTTATTTCCTGCACTATTCTCATACTTAGAAGAAAATGAGATATTTGATAAAAAGTTCTTCTTGTTTGGCGGTAAAGAAAATACTGCATTAACAGTTAGAGAAAACTTCAAAATTAAATTTCCAAATGTAAAAATTGCTGGAGTGATGGACGGTTATAATGTTGATCTAAATAATTCGAAAATGCTAATAGAAGAAATAAACAAGTTGAATATTGACTTTCTTTTCGTTGGATTAGGGTGTCCACTACAAGAAAAATGGGTAATCGAAAATTATGAGGCTTTGAATGTGAATAATATAATTACATGTGGTGGACTGTTTGATTATTATTCCGGAAATGTTAAAAGAGCACCAAAGTGGATGCAAGATAATTCTTTAGAATGGTTTTATAGATTAATTCAAGAACCTAAAAGACTTTTTAAGCGATATGTATTTGGTAATTCAAGATTTCTTTTTAAAGTATTTAAGCTGAAATTATTAGGAAGGAATTTATAATGATAGATCTATACTCATGTTCGACACCCTTACATGTTTTGAACAGTTTAGTAATGATTTCAAAAAATAAGAATGATGCATATATTTATTTAACACCTGTTAGTAAAGAACTGTATGACAATTTTAAAAAAATGACACCTAAATTATATAAGTTGAATGAAGTTAAAAAAGTTATATTAAGGCGAAGACCTCTTTTTTTGGATCGCATTTTAGTTTCTTATGCTATAGATTTATCCTATAGGATTAGATATCTGCCAAATGAGTTTCATTTAGTAACTTATAATTGGAAACCCCAAAGTTTGTTTTTTTCATCAAATCAATTATTTTATTTTGCTAAAAAAGTCACTTTAATAGAAGATGCTCCAAATATTTATATGTATCCTGAAGATACTTTTAGCAAAAAAATGATAAGGAAATATATATATAGAATTAATTATAAATATATGTATGACTCAAAATTAGAAAAAGTATTAGTGACATTTCCAGAAAAATTTTCGTTCAAGTCTTCTATACTGGAGATTTATAATAATGATAAGGAGTATTTATCTTTACCAAACAAAACGAAAAGACAAATTAGTAATATTTTTGATGTGCCTGAAAATCTCGATCAAATTTCTGATAAGGAGGTTGCGCTGGTTTTAACTCAACCTTTGTCAGAAACTGCGTATATGGATGAAAAGCAAAAGATTCTAATATTTGATAACATTATAGAAAAATATAAAAATAACGGATATACTGTACTACTAAAAAAGCATCCGTTAGATAGCTCGTATTATTCTAATGAGGATTTGACTATATTAATTAATAAATTTATCCCGTCAGAATTATTAAACAACAATAATTTTGTAGTGTCGGATGCTATAAGTATATTTTCAAGTAGTATCTCAACTATTAAAGCTAAGAGAAAAATTAATCTGAATTTAGAATTTCCGGAAAACAGAAGTATTTCGGTAATATATTGTAACTTAAATAATATTTTCGATGAGGAGAGCCGAATTTGACTTCAAAAAATTTTTTTTCCTTGAAAAATGTATTCATAGTTTTTCCAATAATTTTTTTTCTAAACGAAAAAATCTACATGAGTATTAATCAAGCATCAGGTACATATAACTCATATATATCTATAATCATGCTTGTTTTAATTGTTATAGTTGGTTTTTTTTTAGATATACGTTTTACCAAAGTTCAAATTTTAGTTTCTTTTATATTTCTTTTTTTATTAATGATTACCTTTTTACTAAATAAAGCTTCGCTGGATGAGACATTTCGATACCTCTTTGACTATTTGCTATTCGTGATTGTTTCCAAAATTAACTATATTAACCTTTCAGTACTATCAAAAATAATAATAATGAATGGATTATATTATGTCTTAACCAATCAAAATTTGTACTTTGAAAGAACGGCAGGTTTTTTTATAACCAGTCCACCAAATTTTTCGATAGTTATTTTAATTTCAATGTTAGTTTTATTGAAAGAATTGGAATATAAACAAGTTAATTCGGGAACCAAATTTTTGAATTTAATTTGTATATTCGTTTCATTGTACATGATTTACTTGAGTGAAACACGAAGTGTTTTAATTCTTGCTTTGATTTTTAATATATTTTATTTCTACAAAAAATATATTAAGAAACATTCTTATAAAATAAAGTTTTTGTTTTTTTCAATATCAATACTGGGTATCTTCCCAATTTATCAAATTTTTAATAACATCTTAAATTCTAGATTAAATGGGGATGCTAGTACAGAAACTAGATTTTTTTTGTACAGAACGGTAGTTGATGCTCTTGTGGCTAATCCGAGCAAGTCTTTAATAGGAAATGGTCCAGGGGCTGCATATGACTTAATTTCAAGAACAGTAAATTTGCAATTTCCATTGCATTTTGATTTTTTATCAATAATGTATGACTTAGGAATAATTGGTATTGTGTTGTTGTTCATATCCGGACGAGTATACTATAAAAAAACTCCATTATCGGTAGGACTTTTAATTTTGCTAGCAAATTTCCATAATTTAATTTTTTTTCCGTTGGGCATAATATATATTTCTTTGTTTTGGAACTATTTAAATTCGCTGAAAGAGAACAAAGAGTTAGGAGAAGCTGAGTTTGTTGAATCAATTAAAAGAATCAAAGCTTATTAAATCAAGTTTTTGGTATATAATTGGAAATTTTTTTGTTAAAGGGATATCATTTATCACAGTTCCTTTATTTGTACGGATAACAACACAAGCAGAATACGGGTTGATTAACAATTATACATCCTTTGTTTCTATTTTTTCTATATTAGTAGGACTAAGTTTAAATGCTTCAGTGAATAATGCTAGCTTTGACTTTAAGAAGGATATATCAAATTTTATGTCCTCAATTTTATCTTTAGCAACATTAAGCTTAATCTTCTTTTTATTTTTTGGAAACTTTTACTTTTTGATATTTGATAATTTTTTTGATATGAATCAACTAATTTTTAATTTGATGATAATTCAAAGTTTTTCAACTTTTTTAGTCACATTTTTACAAGCGTTATACACAATAAATTTTCAACATTTTAAATTTCTCAAAATTTCTCTCCTATCAACAGCATTAAATATATGTGCATCTGTTTTATTGATGCAAACAGTGTTTTCCTATGATAAATATCTGGGAAGAGTTTTAGGAGGAGCGGTTGGTTTATTAATTTGTGGAGTATTTATCTATTTATCCATAGCAATTAAAGGCAAGGAAAGGTTTAATATAACTTACTGGAAGTATGCTTTGAGAATTTCATTACCACTCATACCCCACTCATTAGCAAGCATTATGTTAGCCCAATTTGATCGGATAATGATTAATTTTTCGTTAGGGTCTAATGAAGCTGGTATATATTCTTATATTAGCAACATAGCTATCATATTAAATGTAGTTTGGATTTCAATAAATAATTCATGGGTTCCGTGGTTTTATGAACAAATGAGTAAAAAAAAATATTTAAATATAAAAAAAGTTTCAAGTTTATATAGTCTTTTTTTTACTATTATTTCCATGGCATTTATGGTTATTTCGGTGGACTTAGCAAAGATTATGGCAGATTCTAGTTATTATAGTGGGATTCCACTTGTAATTCCGATTTGTTTAGGGTATTTTTTTCAATTTTTGTATAGTTTACCAGTAAACATAGAGTTTTATTTAAAAAAGACGGGGTATATATCCTTTGGTACTTTATTTAGTGCGATAGTTAATATAGT
Organism: Enterococcus sp. DIV1279b; assembly: GCF_050531515.1. Taxonomy (NCBI): domain Bacteria; kingdom Bacillati; phylum Bacillota; class Bacilli; order Lactobacillales; family Enterococcaceae; genus Enterococcus; species Enterococcus sp. DIV1279b. The sequence continues at coordinate 1,225,318 of NZ_CP172891.1, forward strand.
GTTAAACTTAATTTTTATCCCAGTATATGGTATTTTAGCAGCTGGATATACTACAGCTTTTACGTATTTTTTGTTATTCCTGTTTCATTATAATTGGGCTAAGAGAATAATAAGTAAACAATTGTTCGATACTAAACTTTTAATGATTTTAACAATTTTAATGATTTTATTTTCGTTTACAATTTTATATTTAATTGATTATTTTTGGATAAGGTATGGTTTCACATTAGCTTTAATTTTGATGATTGGTGTTTTAGCTTATATTTTAAATAAAAAAACGAACAAGTGAATCTGGGGGAAGAATAGGATGTTTAAAGATAAATCGATTTTAGTTACAGGTGGTACAGGATCTATAGGAAGCGAACTTGTCCGACAGCTACTAAACTACGAGCCAAAAGTAATTAGAATTTTTAGCAGAAGTGAAGAAAAACAATTTTACATGCAACAAGAATTATCGGAGTACAAAAATATAAGGTTCTTAATTGGAGATATAAGAGACAGTAATAGAGTAAATTACGCATGTAAAGGGATTGATTATGTTTTTCATGCAGCTGCTATGAAGCATGTTCCAGCTAGTGAATATAATCCAATGGAGGCAGTTAAAACTAATGTTATTGGAACCCAAAATATTATAGAGGCAGCAATTAATCAAGGTGTAAAAAGATTGGTTGCAATCAGTACTGACAAAGTAGTGAATCCTCAGAATACAATGGGAGCTACCAAGCTTCTGAGTGAGAAAATAATCTTGTCAGCAAATAAATATAAAGGGAACTCAGATACTGTTTTCTCTATTGTAAGATTCGGAAATGTTATGGGATCTAGCGGTTCAGTAATTCCATTATTCATAAAACAAATTAAAGAAAATAAAAATATAACATTAACAAGTAAAGATATGACAAGGTTCATGATGTCTATACCAGATGCTGCTAAATTGGTTCTAACTGCTGCTGAGCATGCGAAATTTGGAGAAACATATGTTTTGAAGATGCCAGCTATAAATATTGAATCAATGGCAAGATATTTGATTGAAGATTATAATTTTAAAAGTAAAGTTCCATACAGTGGAAATATAATTGAAGTTGGTATAAGACCGGGTGAAAAATTATATGAAGAATTAATGACTACAGAGGAAATCGCGGTTGGTTTAGAGAATGATCAGCTCTATTTGATTCCCGATCAAAAAAATCGTAATTTATATGAAAATTTTAAGCATATCCAATTAAACACATATTCTTCAGATAAAACAGATTTGTTGGATAAAAAAACATTTTTAGAAATTCTTCGTAAAAATAATCTGTTGAAATGGTAGGTGTAGGTTATTATGAAAAAGAAAAATTCTGTTTACATCATAGCAGAAATAGGTGTAAACCATAATGGTAGTCTGGAAATCGCAAAAAAGAGTATATATCAAGCAAAAATATCAGGAGCAGATGCAGTAAAATTTCAAACATTTAAAACCGAAAAGTTAACTTCTAAAAATGCGGAGATGGCTGCTTATCAAAAGGCTAATACTGGAAAAACACAAACCCAGTTTGAAATGTTAAAAGCTCTTGAGTTAAAAAATTCGGATTTTATTTACTTGAGAAAATATTGTGAAGAATTAAATATTGATTTTTTATCTACACCCTTTGATGAAGAAAGTGCTAGCTTTTTAAAAGAAATCGGGGTACATGCTTTTAAAATTGGTTCGGGTGATCTGACGAATATTCCATTTTTGAGAAAAATTGATTTGTACGGATTACCTGTCTTATTATCTACGGGGATGTCTAACTTAGATGAAGTTAATGAAGCTGTTAGGTGCTTTAACTACAGTCCTTTAACAGTTCTTCACTGTACTTCAAACTATCCTGCTCAACCAGAGGATATAAATTTATTAGCTTTAAACTCTTTAAAAAATGAATTGAATTTGGAAGTTGGTTATTCAGATCATTCTTTAGGTTATGATGTTGCGATTTGTGCGGTCGCTATGGGAGCACGGGTTTTAGAAAAACATTTTACTTTGGATAATAATTTGGAAGGTCCAGATCATAAATCATCTTTAAATCCTCAAGATTTCAAGTTGTTTGTTGATAGGATTAGGAATTGTGAGATTTTTATGGGCGATGGAATAAAAAAAGTTGCTCCTTCAGAACTGGATACAAAAGAGAAAGCTAGAAAAAGCTTGGTTGTGACTCAGGATTTGAAAAAAGGTGAGATTTTAACTGAAAATATGTTAGAAATTAAAAGACCAGGAAGTGGTATTAGTCCTAATATGTTATACAAAGTAATTGGACGAGAATTGGTGAATGATAAAAATCAAGACGAATTATTATATGAGGATGATTTAGTGCTATGAAAATAGTTGTTATTAGTGGTACCAGAGCTGATTATGGGATTCTTAAACCTGTTGCTAAGTATTTTTTGTCGAAAAAATGTGATTTATCGTTCCTGATTAGTGGCATGCATTTGGCGCATGATTACGGATATACTGTCAACGAAATAAAGAATGATGGTTTTGACATTATTGGTGAAGTTGATAGCTTGTTTTTAGAAAATACAAAAAGTAATATGGCTAGAACCGTCTCGAATGAAATCAATGGTTTCACAAATATAATAAAAAAAGAAAATCCCGATTTTGTTTTTTTATTAGGAGATAGAGGAGAAATGTTAGCGGCTAGTATTTCCTGTCTATATTTAGGTGTTAAAACTGTTCATTTTCATGGGGGGGAAGTTTCTGGAACAGTAGATGAATCTATAAGACACGCGATATCTAAATTATCATCCATTCATTTCACCTCTACTATTAATTCGAAAAGAAGATTAGAGAAGATGGGTGAAGATTCTTGGAGAGTATTCAACATTGGAGCTCCTAGATTAGACGAAATTTTAAACATCTCGTTTCCTGATTTTAGTTTAGTAAAACAAAAATATAAGCTAAATATAATCGAAAAGAAATATGCCCTTTTAGTTTTTCATCCAGTTGTGACAGAATATGATGATACTCGTGAACAAATTAAGACCATAATCAAAGCATTAAACTTGAAAAAGCAAAAGGTTCTTTGTATCTTACCAAACTCAGATGCAGGAAGTAGTAGTATAAAAGATGTTTACAAAGATATAAATTCAAATTTATTCGAATTTGTTGTTAATCTTCATCCAGATGATTATTTATCTATATTAAAAAATTGCACATATATGATAGGTAATTCGTCATCAGGTATAATAGAAGCAGCTTCGCTTAGTGTTCCGGTAATAAATATTGGTTCTAGACAAAGTGGCCGGGAAAAATCTAAAAATATTATAGATAGTTCAAATCTCTTAGAAGATATTATAGATTCTATTGACAAAGTAACATCTGATTCTTTCTTACAGGGACTCTGTGCAGATGATAACATATACGGAGATGGAAAATCGAGTGAGAAAGCTTTTAAAATCTTGCGAAAAATATATGAAACATCTAAGGATGATATAAAATGGATTCAAAAAAAGATTACTTATTAAGCGGGAGTAATGATGAAAAATAGTTATATTTTAATTGGAGCCGGTGGTAATGCCAAAGTTGTTCGAGAGATACTTTTAAATGAAGGCAAAGAAATAAAAGGCTATTTTGATGATGAAAAAAAACGATTTTATAATTTGAAATATTTAGGGAATATTAGTGACATTTTATCAATGACAGATGATTTTCTATCACAGCATTATTTTATTATTACTATTGGTGATAATTTGCAGAGAAAGAGCATCAAACAAATTTTGTCCAAAAGAAAAATTTCATATGGTAGAGCAGTAGATCCTAAAGCTATTATTTCAAGTACAGCAGAAATTGGCAATGGATCTGTGATCATGGCTAACGCAATTATTAATGCGGATTCCAGAATTGGTGAATTTTGTATTATTAATACAGGGGTAATTATAGAACACGATTGCAAAGTTAATAATTTTGTCCACGTTTCACCAGGTGTGAAAATAGCCGGTAATGTAATTGTTGATGAAGATACCCACATAGGTATTGGTGCAACTATAATTCAAGGGATTAATATAGGTTATGGTGCAACTGTAGGAGCCGGTAGTGTTGTAATCAGAGATGTACCGAATAAATCTATTGTATATGGAGTACCAGCTCAGGTAAAAGAAAGAAGGAGTAATATTGACTAAAAGAATTTTACTTTCATACCCACACATGGGACAAAATGAAATTAAGTATATTGAGAAAGCTTTTGAGGACAATTGGATTGCTCCGCTAGGACAAAATGTGGACGAGTTCGAACGTGATATTGAGAATTTCACAGGTGCAAAAGGCGGTGCTTCAGCCGTGAGTTCGGGAACAGGGGCCATACACCTTGCTTTAGACATATTGGGTGTTGGAAAGGAAGATATAGTTTTTGTACCATCATTTACTTTTGTGGCTACAGTTAATCCCGTATTATATCAAGGGGCTATTCCTATTTTCATTGATTCAGAACCAGATACTTGGAACATGAGCCCTGAGGCGTTAGAACAAGCATTTATCGATGCAGCTTCAATTAACAAACTTCCCAAAGCTGTCATAGTAGTTAATTTATATGGCCAAGTAGCTAATTATGATGAAATCAGAAGAGTCACTGATAAATATGAAGTGCCTATCATAGAAGATGCTGCCGAATCACTTGGATCAAGTTACAAAGAAAAAAAGAGCGGTTTGTTAGGGGACATTGGAATTTTTTCTTTTAATGGCAATAAGATTATTACAACTTCTGGTGGGGGTGCTCTAGTCTCCAATAATAGAGATTATATAGAGAGATCTAGATTTTTAGCTACGCAGGCTAGGGACATTGCTCCGTACTATCAACACTCACATGTAGGGTATAATTATCGATTAAGTAATATATCTGCAGGAATTGGACGTGGGCAGATGGAAGTTCTACCGAATAGGATAGAGAAACGACGCAAAATATTTGATTTATATACTGAGTTATTTAGAAAAAATGATGCTATTAAAATGATGCCAGAGCTTGAACAATATTTTTCAAATAGATGGTTATCTACTTTGACTATAAATACATGTTGTGACATAGAAGATGTAGTGAAAATTATTAATGAAATGTCTGAAAAAAACATTGAGGTTAGAGCTTTATGGAAACCACTCCATTTGCAACCATTATTTAGAGGATATAAGTTTTATAAAAATCCCAATTTTGATAAATCTGTCAGTGAAGTTTTATTTAGTAAAGGCTTATGCTTGCCTTCCTCAAGTCAAATGAGCTTAGACGAACAAACATATGTGGCTGATTCTTTATTAGATATAATTAATAATCAATGAAACTTTATGGTAAAAGGAAGGAAAAATGATGAATATATTGTTTACACTCTGTGGGCGCGCAGGATCAAAGGGGCTAAAAAGCAAAAATTTACTCAGTATTTTGGACAAACCGCTAATTGATTATGGTATATCATTAATTGAGTTGTATATAGATACTCATCCTAATGATCAAGTTCATATAGCATTAAATACAGATAGTGATGAATTGAAAAAACAAGCAATTAGTAGAAACTCTGAAATAGTAATCATTGAACGAACAGAAGAATTAGCAAATGATACAGTCGGTAAAATAGAAGTAATACGAGATACTTTTTTTAAGATGAAACAAAAAAAAGAAGTGATCTATGATTTTATTATTGATTTAGATTTAACCTCTCCATTACGTACACTTCCTGATCTAAATGGATTGATTGAAAAATACATGAATAGTCAAAATACTGATTTAATCTTCTCTGTAGTTCCATCTAGACGTAATCCTTTTTTTAATATGGTTAAGTTAGATGGAAACGAAGTATCTTTGGCAATAAAATCTCAGTTTACCTCTAGACAACAAGCTCCTGATGTATATGATATTAATGGTTCAATGTACCTATATAAACCGCTGTTTTTAGAAAATAACACATATTTATTCGATGGTATAATTGATCTGTTTGTTATGAAAGACTACAAAGTTTTAGATATAGATGACAAAGAGGATTTTGAATGGATGAATTTTTTAATGCCAAAATTTTTGAGCGATGATCCGGAACTAAAAAGGGTTTATCTAAAAAGATAATTAGAATTTAGCATAAATTGATCTGTTTATTTTCTTAGGCATCATAGTTCACATAGTATGCTACGTTTAATAGACTTTTATGTATGATGTCAAAAAGAATTGCTTTGTTATATAAAAAAGGCTAGGATTAAATGAATAATAATCATCACCACTTAATTTTCACATAATAAATTTTTGTGACTTAGGTTAAGCACAGTTAGTTCTTTAAGTAAATATAACTTTGAAATACTAATCTAAGTAGTTTGTTGTATCCAAAGATTCTTAACTTTCTGGGTATTTAAATTGATATAGCAGTACCTGACGGTTTTCAAAGCAAATATTATTTACTCATCTTCACCCACTTTTACAAATTTAAGATTTAATAAGTAATATATCTATCAGAATATTTTTCACGTTTATATATACTTTTAAAATCAATCTGCACTTAACAAAGTATTGAGGAAGCGAAAGCTAGATTCTCATTAAAATACTGAGTGATTCCGTGTCCATTCATAAAACAAAGAATAGTTTCTATTACTTCTAAGGCTGCTGCAGATCATCTTGTTATGTCCTATCATAAAACCTACGATTTGAATGTCAATATTGTTAGAGCAGCAAATAATTACGGTCCAAATCAATACAAAGAAAAATTGATCCCGTTGATGTTACACCAAATAAGCAATAATAAACCATTGCCGGTATATGGAAATGGTTTGAATAAACGTGACTGGCTATATGTTGAAGACTTTTGCAGGGCAATCTTCATCGTATTAGAGTGCGGAAAAACGGGTGAAATTTATAATGTTAGCGCCCATGAAGAAATTGATAATCTTACTTTAGTTAAGAAGTTATGTCACTTATGCTCATATGATGAACGCATGATTGAATTCGTTGAAGATCGACTAGGTCATGATTATCGTTATGCCATGCAAACATCAAAGATAGAATCACTTGGCTAGAAACCAAAAACAAACCTAGAAAAAGGTTTAATTAAAACTGTAAAGTGGTACTCTGAAACCAAACGGTTGGAAAGTTGAAATAGCATATAAGATCATGACTTTCATTGGATAATCCTTCATGGGCTTACATCTTAAACTTCCGCCAATCAAACAAATAAATCACCCCAATTGCTTTAAACGTTAAATAGATAAAATGACCATAATTATGGCCAATCAGATGTAACGCATCTGCAGAAGCTCCTTTATTCGACCAAAGAGTAAAACCTAATATAATGGCTAAGATCATCAGACCTTTTCCTAATGCAAAGACAATTGTTTTTGCAGGGAGGGGTCTTTTTTTTGTGAGGAAAAAGCCGAATATAAGGACAAAGTTAACTAGTAACAAAAAATGTGCAGCAGCTGTCCATAGGGTCATTGTTCCTTTAGGTGTTAAGAAGTCGGTGAAAACGCAAGCGACGACTGCAGTTAAATTAAGCAAGTATAGAGGAAGGCGAATGGTTGGTTTCTTTTCGTCACTCATTCTTTCTGGTTCGTCTGCTGCTTGTTCTGGTTTTAGCAGTGACTCTAAATCGATTTGGTAGAGATCACTTAATTTGATCAATGTGTCGATGTCTGGGGTACTTCGGTTGTTTTCCCAATTTGAGATCGTTTGTCTAGTAACAAATAATTTTTCGGAAACTTCTTGTTGGGTGAGTCCTAACTTCAAGCGACTCTCTTTTATTTTTTCAGCTATAGTCATTTCAATGCTCCTTCTGACCTATCCTATCATAAAGCGGTTCAAAGAAACAATCGTAAAGCTCGATTTAACGAAAAAATGCACAAGATGTTTTCTTTGTTTATATAAGATTAAATTAAAATGAGCTTCGATCAGATTTTCCTAAAAAATTCCCTGAAAGTGCTCGATTTTTTTCAGTGAATTCTTCACCTGTAATAAGTAACAATTGTCATATATGAACTGATAAATGTTCAAAGATAGCACATATTGAGAGTAGAAGATAGACTTGCTCGAATCATTCAAAAAAAGAATGCCACGATTAAGTAAAAAATAAGTTGCTTTTTTGAAAATGAAATCATTGATAAAACAAGGATGCAAAGAAGATTTGCGCTGATTAGCACTGGATTTGCTTGAAGGTAAGGGTGCTTGAATTATAAAATTCTGAAGAGGTGATGCAATGCGATGACAAGTGAATTAAGTATACATACGCTCAATGGTATTTCATGTGTCCGCATAAAAAATTTTTGATAGGAGTGGATGATACGCTAAATAAAAAATTGTTTGTAAATTAAAAATTAATAAATTATAATGATTTTTAGACGTGAAAAAAGTTTGGATAAAAAGGTTTTAATTTTGAAAAAGAAGGTTAAGGTGAAAGTTTGTGAAAAAGAAGTTTAAATCTATTCTATCTTTAGTAATCTTATTAAGTGCTGCGGTGGTAACACCAGCATTTCAGGTAGTGGCGGAAAGCCAAGTGTTTTCAGAATCTCCGCAGGTGGATCAGAAAGAAGTGAAAACTGTACAATCTGATGATACGAATGCTTCTTCGGATACTGGACAAGCTACCTCTCAAGTAGAAAATGCTACAATGACAACAACAACCTCAGCGCGTGTGGATGCTGAGAACGAACAAACACAAGCAAGTAGTGACAGTGAAGAAGCCTATAATGGATCAGATAATAAGGATGAATCTGCTGCAAGCCCTCTAGATAATGACCCTTCTTCTGTTGATCCGTCTTCTGCAAGAGCTGCCAATGCGCAACTGACGATTCAAGTTTTAGATAGTAATTCAAACCAGCCGATCCAAGGCGCTTATTTCACATTGACCTCCTCGACATCTGATGAAGTGACGTTGTTAGTCACGGACAGTTCAGGAAAGGTAACGATTCAGGTTCCTTCAGGGGGCTACTTTATTAAGCAAGTGGGTACAACGAATCAAAGATTGAACTACGCATTTACATCGATTGGAAATTCTATCACTTTGCAAGCAGGAGAAACGAAAACATTGGCACTTTATGAGCGTCTAATTGTGGGCGAGTATGCTTTTGGAGATAGTCCAGATACGATTCATATTCCTGTAAACAGTACCTTCGAATTCTCAACTCAGGCATTAGAGATTGAAGCGTTTAAGTTAAATTTTAGCGGCAACATAGAAAAAAGTATTTCTGACTCGCAGATCTTTCCGTACTACACAAATGTTGATCCAAGTAAACCGGGGACTTACGTAGCAATTTTTATGGCTAGACAAGCCTCATATAGTGTATATACGACACATGTAGTCAATGTCATTGTTGATCCGGAGCAGGTGGGAGAGGTAACTGTCAGATATCTTGATAATCAAGGGCAAGAAATCCATGAAACGAAGACTTTATCTGGTACCATAGGTGCTTCATATGATGCTAGTACGGATGAGTATAAGTTATCAATTGACGGTTACACCCTAGACGAAAGCCAATTACCAGAAAACAGTACTGGCGTATTTAGCGAAACAGCACAAACCATCACCTACATCTACACAAAAAATCCTGTCCCAGCAGCGGATGTCACGATTGAGTATGTAGATTTAGAAGGCAACGAAATCCACGCTAGTCAAACGATTAGCGGGAATGTAGGCGACTCTTTCGATGTAAGCACAGATCAATATAAACTATCGATCGATGGCTATACACTAGACGAAAGCCAATTGCCAGAAAATAGTAAAGGTGTATTTGGCGAAACGGCGCAAACCGTCACCTATATCTACACAGAAAATCCGATACCAGCAGCGGATGTCACGATTGAGTATGTAGATTTAGAAGGCAACGAAATCCACGCTAGCCAAACGATTAGCGGGAATGTGGGTGACTCTTTCGATGCAAGCGCAGATCAATATAAACTATCGATCGATGGCTATACACTAGACGAAAGCCAATTACCAGAAAATAGTAAAGGCGTATTTAGCGAAACGGCACAAACCGTCACATATATCTACACAAAAAAACCGATACCAACAGCGGATGTAACGGTCGAGTATGAGGATACAGAAGGCAACGAAATTCACCCTTCTCAAATTATAAGTGGAAACGTAGGCGAACCATACGATGTCAGCACGAAGAACTATCAATTAGTGATTGAAGGCTACACTCTAGACGAAAGCCAATTACCAGAAAACAGTAAGGGTGTATTTGGCGAAACAGCGCAAACAGTCACCTACATCTACAAAAAAAATCCGATACCCGCAGCGGATGTAACTGTTGAATATGTGGATACAGAAGGCAACGAAATACACTCCTCTCAAACGATTAGCGGTAATGTGGGCGACACTTTCGATGCTAGTACAGATCAATATAAACTAAAAATCGATGGCTATACATTGGATGAAAGCCAATTGCCAGAAAATAGCAAAGGCGTATTTAGCGAAACAGCGCAAACAGTCACCTATATCTACACAAAAAATCCCGTACCCGCAGCGGATATAACGGTTGAGTACGTGGATACGGAAGGCAACGAAATTCACGCTTCACAAACGATCAGTGGAAACGTGGGTGACTCTTACGATGCTAGTACAGAACAATACCAACTAAAAATCGATGGCTATACACTAGACGAAAGCCAATTACCAGAAAATAGTAAAGGCGTATTTAGCGAAACGGCACAAACCGTCACCTATATCTACACAAAAAATCCTGTACCAGCAGCGGGTGTCACGATTGAGTATGTAGATGTAGAAGGCAAAGAAATTCACGCTGTTAAAAAAATTAGCGGTAATGTGGGTGATACATACGATGCCAGTAAGGAACAATATCGATTAACGATCGAAGGTTACTCACTAGATAAAACTCAATTACCAGAAAATAGTAAAGGTGTATTTAGCGAAATAGCACAAACCGTCACCTATGTGTATACAAAGAATCCGACACCTGCAGCGGATGTAACAGTGGAGTATGTGGATACAGAAGGCAACGAGATTCACGCTAGCCAAACGATCAGTGGAAACGTAGGCGACTCTTACGATGCTAGTACAGAAACATATCAACTAGCAATCGAAGGCTACACATTGGATGAAAGCCAATTACCAGAAAATCTTAAAGGTGTGTTTAGTGAAACAGCACAAACCATCACTTACATCTATACAAAAAATCCGATACCCGCAGCGGATGTCACGGTTGAGTACGTGGATTTAGAAGGCAACGAAATCCACGCTAGCCAAACGATTAGCGGGAATGTGGGCGATTCTTATAATGCTAGTACAGAAAAATATCAGCTAACAATCGATGACTACACCTTAGACGAAAGCCAATTACCAGAAAATAGTAAAGGTGTGTTTAGCGAAACAGCACAAATCATCACCTACATTTACACAAAAAATCCGATACCAGCAGCGGATGTAACTGTTGAATATGTGGATACAGAAGGCAAAGAAATACACTGCTCTCAAACGATTAGCGGGAATGTGGGCGACTCTTTCGATGCAAGTACAGATCAATATAAACTAGCGATCGATGGCTATACACTAGACGAAAGCCAATTACCAGAAAATAGTAAAGGTGTACTTAGCGAAACAGCGCAAACCATCACCTACATCTACACAAAAAATCCCGTACCAGCGGCAGATATAACGGTCGAGTACGTGGATGCAGAAGGCAATGAAATTCACGCTAATCAAACGATTAGCGGTAATGTGGGGGATTCATATGATGCTAGCACAGAAAAATATCAACTAACAATCGAAGGCTACACCTTAGATAAAACCCAATTACCAGAAAACAATAAGGGTGTGTTTGGAGAAACGGTACAAACAGTCACTTATATCTACACAAAAAATCCCGTACCAGCAGCAGATATAACGGTCGAGTACGTGGATACAGAAGGCAACGAAATTCGCTCTTCGCAAAAGATCAATGGAAACGTAGGCGAGTCTTATGATGCAAGCACAGATCAATACCAACTAAAAATCCATGGCTATACACTAGACGAAAGCCAATTGCCAGAAAATAGTAAAGGCATATTTAGCGAAACAACGCAAACAGTAACGTATATCTACACAAAAAATCCGATACCAGCAACGGATGTCACTGTGGAGTACGTGGATACGGAAGCTAAAGAAATTCACGCTTCACAAACAATTAGTGGAAACGTGGGCGAGTCTTACGATGCCAGCACAAAAAAATATCAACTAACAATCGAAGGCTACATAGTAGACGAAAGTCGGCTGCCGCAAAATACCAAAGGTACATTCGGTAAGCAGGGGGCAACTGTGACGTATGTTTATACAAAAGAAAACGCAGCAACCGTCGTTATTTCTGATAAAAAAGAAAAAGCACCAACAGCAACTGTTGTTTCGAAAAAAAGCGCTTCTGCACAAAGATTGCCGCAGACCGATGAACAGGGGACGTTGTTCCCATTTGTAGTTGGTTTGTGCTTTATCGCCACGGCAAGCTGGCTTTATTTCAAAAAGCGTAAATAGTGATCAAGTAAGCCTTTGGGTAAAGGCATTACTAACTATAAAAAAGGACAGCTATGCTTCAGCTGTCCTTTTTGTTGCTTATTTACCTAAAAATGAAATGAATCCCAGGGAATCATAAAGAAAATGGCAGATCCAGCTGACCCATACGCTATTGGATTTTTTCCAAACGTAGTTGAGTGCCAATCTGGCAGGCATCAAGGTGATCAATAATTGAGCTGGATGAAAGCCGTACGCTGGGATGTGCCATAAAGCGAACAGCACACTGCAAATGATGGATGACCAGGCAAAAGAAAGGCCTCTTTTCTGCAACGCCAACAAGAGGTTGGTACTAAGCAATTCTTCTCCCATCAGCATAAAGGGGACTTGCAAAAAGACCATTTGGACAGTGATGGTTTCGCTGATCGAGTTGGTTGTTGGTTGTCCAAAAATAGCGGCATAAATAAAGGAAAAGAACACGCCAGTCAAAATGACGAAAGGGACACCCCACAATAAAACGGTGAAACGAAAATGTTTGAACTGCTCCAAAAAGGTCGTTCGTAAGAGAAAATACCCTGCACTAAATGCGAAGACCAGATTCCAGATGGTACCGACGATCGATAACACGGAATCGTTTAGTGGGGTATAAGGAAGTAATTGATAGGTTAACCCAATGATTAAGGTAAGAACGAATAAATAAACTGCTGATTTGTGTTTCATTTTGAACACATCCTTCATAGTAATTGCCACATGCTGAATTATAAACAGAAAAAACTTCAAAGTACAAAAAGATATCTCTCATTATTTTTAAACAAAAAGAAAAAGCAGTGAACACGATATCATACTTGGCAGAATTGGTTTTCTTAAAAGCAGAATAAAGGATTTCTAAGAGCAATTCTCAAAATTTGTGAACAAAAAGAGAAGTTTATAAGAATCACTGTAACACTGTTGAAATATTATTACGATTATGTTACATTTTGTTTACGTTATTATGTTTGAGGGAGAATGTTTATGAAGAAATCAAGCAATGATTCAAATAATTCACAACATAGAGAAGCGACTTCTGAAAAACAAGTACCTATTTCGAGGGTCGAATCACATCAAAAGCAAACAACGGGAACGACAAGACGCACGCCAACTGCCAATCGTCAAGTTTCTAAAAAGAAGCCAACCCATCGCAAATATCTCTTTTCATTGATGACGCTGCTGACAATTGTCATTATCGCCACTGGGGGCTATATCGCTTTTACTTTGAAGCAGCAAGAAGCATTGGCACGCGAAAAATATGAAGCTGCCGCGCAAAAGCTATTAGCATCGATCCAAGAAGAACAAGCAAAAGAGGGAATTCCCGCAAAACTTGAAACATTGTCTGATGGCGACAAAAAAGAATTGATTTTCCGACCAAAAGAAGAAAATGCCATCCCTGTAAAGGATGCAAGTAAGAAATTATCGACCATGGCGAACCAGCTATGCAAAAAACACGCCGACAAAGAGACCGTTACGATCGCCCGGATTCAAGCACAAGCAGTTGCATCAAAAGTGTCAACCTATTCCTTAAAAGCGGACAGCTATGTTTGGAATCGGGAGACTGGGCGGTTTGAAGATGCGGATAGCGTGGTTGCCGATCCAATTTTTATTTCCGAGAAAACTGGCAATGAACTATCCTTGAAGGAATTAGTACCCGATGAAGGCAGCTTGTTAGGGATCCAGCAAGTCATTCAACAAAAGCTTTTGGATCAAGCCAAAGAACCGACTAAAATCCTTGATGCGGTTCTGGGGATGGACCGAATTACCTATGACTCGAAATTTACTTATGATCCTGAAAAAATAACGCTCCAGTTGCCGCAAAATCAAACAGGCGTATCCGAGATCACTTTGGCTTACAAAGAGATTGCGCCGTTTATTGATCCAGAGCTGGTCAATGCGGATCAATTGAAAGAGCAACAAGCGATGTTAGACGAAAACAAAAAATATGTTGCGTTGACTTTTGATGATGGACCAAATGATACTTCGACATTGGATCTCTTAAAAATCTTGAAAGACAATGATGTGAAGGCAACGTTTTTTGAATTAGGCCAAATGGTGGATCGATACCCTGAAGTCGCGAAAAAAGTCCATGAGGAAGGGCATGAAATTGCCAGTCACTCCTATTCTCATCCCCAATTAAATACGTTGTCGCCAGAGGAGGTCAAAGCGGAAATAACCAAAACGGACAAAGCCATCTATCAGGCGACAGGGGTCTTGCCTAAGAATTTGCGCCCGCCATATGGGGCGATCGATCAGCAAAGCGCCCAAGCGGCAGGAAAATCGATCATTCAATGGAGTGTTGATACCGAGGATTGGAAGCTGAAAGATCCAAACAAGATTTTGAAGGTCGTCCAAAACAATGTTTACGATGGATCGATTATTTTGCTTCATGATATTCATCCGAAATCTGTTCAAGCCGTGCCGGGCATCATCAAAGCACTCAAAGCGCAAGGCTATGAATTTGTGACGGTCGATCAATTGCTCAATGGCAGCCAAAAACCAATGTATCAATACTTTGGGGCGACAGACGAACGCAGCGTTAGCTAATAGCTGAAAAAAGGAAGTGACGGCAATTATCACTTCCTTTTTTTATTAAACGAACGATGCAGTTGCCGCTTTATCACTCGGAGGAGGCAAATGCTCGGAGGTAGTCATCATCCAGCAGTAAAGCAAAATCATCGGCAAGGGCACCTTGATCCAATTCTCGCATGATAGCTAGCATCTTTGTGGTAATCCTTTTGCCTGCTTTTTTGTCACCGGTTCTTAAGAGCAACACGCCTTGGAAAAACTTGCAGACGGCTTGGTGGAAAAATTCTTTGTAGTCTGTCGCCAAAAGTTTTAATTGGACGACGAGAACTTCCGTCGCATCGTATTGCTGGTGTTTTAGCGTATATTCGATCAAATTGATCAGTAGTGCGCAATAGATTTCCCGACCTTTTTCCATATCGATGTAGTATTCGAGCATCTTGGATACTTTTTTGAAGAAGAGGAAATTATGGTCGTTGTCCAAAAGATCGATGGTGTTGCCAAATAGTTGGATTTCTTGTAACGTCCAGCTCTCAACATCAACGAGATAGGAGATAATCGTTTGACGATCACATTCCAAAACCGCACGTTTCCGATAGACGCCATGCTCTGCCAAGCATTGCAGCATGCGAATCCGTGAGCGAACCTCTGCAATGCGGACATTGTTCAGTCGGCTAGAGGTTTGCTGCAGCTCCTGTAATAGAATTTGTAACTGGTTGATATCGTGCTTGTTTGAATATTGCGTGTACCGATGGTTGTAGCTGTTTTGCTCATCCAGCCGATAGCCATTCGCGATATAGAGAAATTCATCGATATCCATTGATAGATTTTCTAAGATTTGCAGCAGCAGGTTGGCAGCAATCTGATGCTTGCCTTTTTCAAATTCGATGGCATAGGATTTTGAAATAATCGTGCCATAGACTTCTTTTTGGGTGAAGCCTTTTTTCAATCGGATTTGTCTGATCGTTTCGCCATACATAAGAAAGCCTCCGCTCTCATTGAATTAATGAAATCATGTATCCCCATTATAGTAAAATAAGTCCAGTGTAGGAATTAAAAAGGTCTTATATTTCAGACCTCTTCTGATTTCATGAGAAAACAGTTGGCAATTTTTGTGATGATTGTTGGTTAGACAGATACAAAAATAAATTAAGCCAATTTAAAAACGTGAGAACGCTGGGTTCTCACGTTTTTTTTATTTCTCATGGCGACCTTTCTTTCGAAAGAAAAGTAGACCAGCAATTCCAATGACCATTATCCCGACAGCTTGCATCAAAAAGGATAAAAGTCTATTTTCGCCTGTTTTGGGTAAATAGCGATTGTCAGCTGCAGTGTATGAATTGATCTGTTGCTTATGATTTAGTCGGGTTTTTTCGCGCTCTTCATTATTGTCAAAGTTTTTCTTAGATGGGTCTTTAGGTTTTTGTTGAACAAGTTTTTTTCTGATCGATTTGACTCTAGAAGGAGTGTTGCTTTTCTGTTGTCTATGAATGCCGTTATCCAAATTTTTCGTTTTCATTGCTTTAGATGACGGAAGGGCTGCAATCTGTTCTTTTCCGTTAGGGTGAACAATCGTCAATGCTTTAGGTTCAGCATTGGCAGGAATTCCAGGTTGCGGGAATTCCGTTTGGCTTAAAGGTGTCGGTATCTTACTAGGTACAGCCATCGGAATTTTCGTCGGAACCAGAAATTCCTGCTTCTGGTCAATCAAAGTTGGCTTAGCGCTAGGTACAGCATAAGGCACTTTATTCGGCACCAAGGAATCAAAGGTTACTAAAGGAGTCGGACTTTTCTCTGGTACGGTCATAGGAGCTTTTGTCGGGACAAGAAATTCCTGCTTCTGGTTAATCACAGTTGGCGTAGCGCTAGGTACAGCATAAGGCACTTTATTCGGCACCAAAGGATCAGTGATTACTAAAGGAACGGGAATTTTCTCAGGTACAGCCATCGGAATTTTCGTCGGAACCAGAAATTCCTGATTCTGGTTGATCGCAGTTGGTGTAGCGCCAGGTACTGCATAAGGTATTTGATTCGGCACCAAGGAATCAAAGGTTAATAAAGGAACAGGAATTTTCTCAGGTACAGTCATCGGAATTTTCGTCGGTACCAGAAATTCCTGCTTTTGGTTAATCACAGTTGGCGTAGCGCTAGGTACAGCATAAGGTATTTTATTCGGCATCAAGGAATCAAAGGTTACTAAAGGAGTCGGACTTTTCTCTGGTACGGCTATCGGAGCTTTTGTCGGGAAAGAATCGTCTTTCTTTTTTATTGAAGATACCGCTGGTTCATCAGGTACAGCATAGGGAGCGCTCGTAGGTACTACCTCTTGCTCTACTTTTCCTGAGGGTTTTGGAACAGCAGGAGGTACGGCTTGTGGTGTTCTTCTGGGTTCTTCAGTCGATCCTTGTTGCTCTGGTTTGTCAGGTTTCATTTCTGGAACGGCGAATGGTTCTTTTGAAAGGGGAACTGTTTGCTCGTTTTGTTTTTTCAGCGCTGGTATCTGTTGCGGTTCACATGCTGGTTGTCTTTGCGAAGGAACTTGCAAAGTCGGATGAGGATCGGGCGCCTGTGCAGGTTTGCTTAATTGCTCGTTTGCAATCAATTGCTCCGCGTATTCCTTAGAAACGGCTTTGCCTTCGTCATACCAATAGTCACCATCTTTTAATAAGACGTGATGGGTGGTTGGATCGGTCAAATAGGATGGATCTTTTTCCTGTGCGAAGCAGGTTTCAACAGTGAAGGTTCCTAAAATTGCAGTGGTCATTAAACTTGTTACGATTTCTTTTTTCATAATCTTCTCCCTTACGTTTCTTTCTCAGACAAAACTAAGACATATCAATACAAGAATCATTACTAACCAATCCATCTTCTTATGCTCCTTATGTGGTATTAGAAGAAGACGATTGGGCAGCTGCGTTTCCTTCTTACCTGCAAGTATAATCAAAAAGAATCTAATAAATGCTTAGGTCCAAAATGTAAGACCAAATAGCTACTGAAAAATTTAGCACAGATAAACAAGAAGCAAATGATGTCTGAAGAAATTCTATTTCATGATGGCGCATGCTCAATTTTAATTGGGGATTTTCATTCCTTTTTTCACAGAACTTTTTACGAGCGTTTCGATTCCTTTTTATCATTAGTATGAGTTATTTTAGGGGATATCGTGAAAAACGACTGAATTATTTTTGTTTTTTTATTTTCGTAGGTAAAAAACGGGGTTGAAGACAAGAAAAAACAACATCATCGTTTTTCTCTCTTCTTGAGTATAAAGAAACAAATGTAATCGTATTCATTATGTTGGTTAATTATGAATAGTAAGGTGCTTTTTTGATAAAAAATGTTAGCATTTTATCGTTATGCATCTGTTTATAAGATAAATATAAATAATCTGCGCTTGTTTATAAAATAAATGTTTTATGTTTTGTAACGTTAATTTCAGTGTTTTTTTAATTATTTATCGTGTTTATAATTTGTTGGAAAGAAATAAATTTGCTAGAATTTTGTTACACAGTGTGTTCGATTAGTTATTTTATCTCTCGTTTTTCACAAGCGCATTCTAATGTGCTGTGAAACTATTTGAACAAAAATCACTGGGTTTTTCAGAAAGCATGCGAAAAAATCTTCGCTTTGCGATCGGTAACTTTTGTTTTCTCTCTATGCCTTTGGGTGTTGGGTTGAAATAGATTTTCATCTGGTTTAAAAGGGGGCAGGAATCATTCCAGAGATCATCAGTTTTATCTTTTGTCGGTTAAATTTTTTCGAACAGGAGGAGAATGAATGAAAGGCATTAATTACAAAAAGCTCATGGATTCAAAGAAAAATACACGCGTTCGAACAAAGAAAAACATTATTGCGAATTTAACTGTCAGTGGGATGTTGTTGACGAGTACGGTGGTCGTGCCAGCAAGTTTATTATGGGCACCAACGACGGTTGAAGCTGCTTTGGTTTCAGCTGAACTTTTCTCAGATATCACAGCGTCTAATAACTCAGGAACGAGTGCGTCTGCACCTTATGCAACGCCTGGTGCAACGAACCAAGTCAATTTCTCGATTTCTGGATCAAATGCAGTAACGGTTGATGTCTTGAACGGGGATAAAGTCGCAATTGTTGGGGTTCCTCAAGGTCTTACTGGTTTGGTTCAACCGGCAGGAAATGCATCGATTTCCACCAATGTGACACTACAACTGGGGAATTTCCCAGCCTTGCAAACATTGATCGGAACAGTCACACCAGCAGTCAATACCTTGATCAGCACGGTGGATGGGATCGTCAATCAAAATTTAGCTGACGCACTGGATATTCCGCCAACAATCCTACCCGGCGTACCAAATCCGTTGTATACGGCGGCTTCAATCGTAAATGTCAGCCAAGTGATCTCCGTCAACTTAAATGAAATTACGACCCAGTTAGACTTACTAAACCAACTCGGACAATTTGGCCAAGCGAATTTTGAAGTTCCAGCTGGACTAACCGAAAATGAACGTGCCCTGATTGCCAATGTGGATGATGGTTTATTTATCGTTGTCAATCAGCGCATCAATCAAATTCTTGATAATTTACAAGCGGCACAGATCCAAGTCAGTATTCTAGATGGTGCCAGCGGCATCCCAGGAATTGGTACCTTGATCAGCGGGATCAATACACTGGTACAAACGACGGTCAATACCGCCAAAGCGACTTTAAATGGCACGGTTGAAACTGCTCAAAATGTCTTGAATGCTACGACCAATCTAGCAGATCAGGTCGCTTCTGCTTCTGTTTTAGGCCAAACCAATGTGGTCATTCCAACGAATGTTATCAGTCCGACCTATGCACAATTGGTTGAAAATGGTGTGGCGAATCCATCTAATCCTTACGAAGCTCGCTTTGAAGCAACAATGTCTCAGCTTGACCTCATCACGATTGATTTATTTACGGATGCTGACGGCAATAACTCGATTTGGTTTGCACCAGACACACCAGAAGATCAAACCGATACACCAACGATCAATCCATTGACAGCAGGGGAAACGACGATCAACGGAACAGCTGAGCCAGGCGCAGCCATCACATTGGCGATCAACGGCGGTGCACCTATTACCACAACCGCAGATGGTGACGGCAATTGGACGACCGATGTCCCTGAATTGGTAGAAGGTGATACAGTCACAGCAGTAGCGGAAGCGGATGGGGAATCAGCGAGTGAACCTGCGACGGCAACGGTAGCAGCACCAGTGGTCAATGCCCCAACGGCTTCGATTACAGGAAACAGCACCGATGGGTATCCTGTGACGGGGACAGCCGCAGCAAATGCAGCCATTGAAATCACCAATGCCGAGGGTGAAGTCGTTGGCACTGGGACGGCAAATGAGAACGGCAACTACAGTATCACATTGAACCCAGCAGATGTAGCAGAAAATGAAAACTTGAATGTTGCTGTAATCGTTACTGCTGGCGGTCAAACTTATCGCAGTGGCAATACGCCAATCGTCGTTCCAGCAGACGATGCCGAGCAACAAACGGGAACACCAACGATCCAACCAGTGACTGCCGGGGATACAAGCGTCAGCGGAACGGCTGAGCCTGGTGCCTCGATTACTGTGACCGTCAACGGTGCAGATCCGATCGTGACGGAAGCCGATGAAGAGGGCAATTGGCGTGTTGATGTGGACGAAGTGTCAGAGGGCGATACGGTTTCAGCTGTCGCCGAACTAGAAGGACAAACACCAAGTCAGCCAGCAAGTACCACCGTGTCCGCCTTGACGGTCAATGCCCCAACAGCTTCGATCACAGGAAATAGTCAAGAAGGCTATCCAGTGACTGGAACAGCTGCACCAAATGCGGCCATTGAGATCACCAATGCGGATGGCGAAATTGTCGGAACAGGTACTGCCAATGAGAATGGCGTTTATACGGTGACGTTAGATCCAGCAGATGTTGCCGCGGAAGAAACCTTGAATGTGACGGCGGTTGTGACCGCTGGCGGCGAAACCTATCGAAGCAACCCGACACCTGTTGTGGTGCCTGCAGATATCCTGCAGACGGAAACACCAACGATCGATCCAGTCAGTGCTGGAGATACAACTGTTAGTGGGACAGCCGAACCGGGGGCAACGGTAACGATCACGCTTCCTGAAGGCGACCCAATCACGGCTGAAGCCGATGATGAAGGCAACTGGGAAGCAACGGTTCCTGAATTGTCAGAAGGCGATTCCGTGACGGTCGTAGCTGAGTCTGAAGGCAAAGATCCGAGTGCCCCAATCACCGTGAGTGTAAGTGGTTTGACTGTGGCGGCGCCAACAGCTACGATCACTGGAAATAGCACAGATGGGTATCCAGTAACGGGAACAGCGACTGCCAATGCAGCGATTGAAATTTTGAATGAAGCAGGCGATGTCGTTGGTAGTGGAACAGCCGATGACGATGGCAACTTCACGATCACCCTTGATCCTCAAGAGGTGGCAGCTGGCGACAACTTGCGGGTGGAAGCGATCGTGACGGCTGGTGGTGAAGACTATCGCAGTACAGGCACACCGCTTGTAGTTCCTGCAGATGATGTAGAAAACTTGACGGAAACACCAACGATCAACCCAGTAACAGCTGGGGATACGACTGTCAGCGGAACGGCTGAACCAGGGGCAACAGTGACGATCACGCTGCCTGAAGGCGATCCGATCACGGCAGAAGCCGATGATGAAGGCAACTGGGAAGCGACGGTTCCTGAATTATCAGAAGGCGATACGGTAACAGTCGTTGCCGAAGCTGATGGCAAAGATCCAAGTGCACCGATTACCGTGACCGTTGATGGTGTTACGGTCAGTGCACCGAGCGCTTCCATCACAGGCAATAGCACGGATGGCTATCCAGTCAGCGGAACAACGACGCCGAATGCGGCAATTGAGATTTTGAATGAAGCAGGCGATGTTGTTGGTAGCACGACGGCGGATGACACGGGTGCTTATACCGTGACCTTAGATCCAACCGATGTGGCGCCAGAAGAAGCCTTGCAGGTAGTGGCAGTTGTGACAGCAGGTGGTCAAGACTACCGTAGTAATGCCACGCCAATCACCGTACCAGCAGACATTGAACAAACAGGGACACCAACGATCGATCCGGTCACAGCAGGTGATACCACGATTAGCGGAACGGCAGAACCAGGGTCGACGGTTACTGTGACGATCACCGATCAAGAACCAGTAACGGCTGAAACGGATGACGAAGGAAACTGGCTTGCAGAAGTGCCAGCAGTCTCTGGTGGCGATACAGTCACGGTCGTTGCGGAAGCCGAAGGCAAAGAGCCAAGCGCGCCAATCAGCGTTGGAGTCAATGGAGTGACGGTAGCAGCACCAACAGCGATCATCAGCGGCAATAGTACCGATGGCTATCCAATCACGGGGACTGCACCAGCGAATGCAGCGATCGAAGTGCTGAATGAAGCAGGCGATGTGATCGGTACTGGCACAGCCGATGGGGATGGAAACTATACGGTAACCATCGCACCAGCCGATGCAGCACCAGAAGAAACCTTGTCTGTCGTTGCGATCGTAACAGCTGGCGGGGATGAGTACCGCAGTCCTGCCACACCAGTGACGGTCCCAGCAGATGAGCTTGAACAAACAGCATTACCAACCATCGACCCAATCAATGCAGGGGACACGACGATCAGTGGGACTGCCGAACCAGGCGCTACGGTGACGGTAACGATCCCAGGTGAAGAACCTGTGACTGGTGAAGCCGATGACGAGGGCAACTGGACGGTTGAAGTTCCTGAAGTTTCTGAAGGAGAAACCGTCACAGTGGTCGCACAAGCACCAGACAAAGACCCAAGTGCACCAATCAGTGTTGGGGTCAATGGATTGACGATTGCTACGCCAACCGCGAAGATCAGTGGCAATAGTACCGATGGGTACCCAGTAACGGGAACGGCACCAGCCAATGCAGCCATCGAAATCTTGAATGCCGATGACGAGGTGGTAGGTACTGGCACTGCCAATGACGAAGGCCAATACACGATCACGTTGACGAGTGATGATGCGTCTCCAGCTGAAACCTTACGGGTGGTGGCGGTAGTCACAGCCGGTGGTCAAGCCTACCGCAGTGCGGCTGCCCCAATCACAGTACCATTGGATCAAACCGCAGTCCCAACGATTGAATCAGTGACAGCCGGCGACACGACCATCAGTGGTACAGCTGAACCTGGCGCGACAGTCTCGGTAACGATTGGTGACGCAGAGCCAGTCACTGCCGAAGCAGATGACGAAGGCAATTGGACGGCAACGGTGCCCGAGGTTTCTCAAGGAGAAACAGTTACAGTGGTAGCGACCCTTGATGGGGAAACGCCAAGTGACGCAGCAACGGTCATCGTAAATCCACTTAGTGTGGCAACACCGACAGCAGCGATCAGCGGCAATAGTACAGAGGGGTATCCAGTTACAGGAACGGCAACGCCGAATGCAGCGATTGAGATCTTAAATGCAGCCGGTGAGGTTGTCGGCAGTGGCGAAGCAAATGAGGAAGGTGCCTACAACATCACATTGAGCAGCGACGATGTTGATCCTTCAGAAACGCTTCAGGTGGTGGCAGTGGTAACCGCTGGGGGCGATGAATACCGCAGTGCACCGCTTTCCATCGTGGTACCAGCAGACCAGACGACCACACCAACGATCGAGCCAGTGCAAGCAGGGGATACATCCGTCGGAGGAACGGCCGAACCTGGTTCAACGGTGACGGTGGAGATTCCTGGAGAAGATCCAGTGACTGCCGAAACGGATGAGGAAGGCAATTGGACGGTCACCGTACCAGAGCTTTCAGAAGGCGACACGGTCACAGTGGTTGCTGAAGCTGAAGGCAAAGACCCAAGTGAACCAATCAGTGTCGGTGTCGGTGCCTTGAACGTGGCAGCACCAACGGCAACGATCACTGGCAACAGTACTGACGGCTATCCAGTCACAGGGACAGCACCAGCCAACGCAGCCATTGAAATCTTAAATGATGACAATGAAGTGGTGGGCAGTGGGACTGCCAATGGAGACGGTGAGTATACGATCACCTTGACAGAAGGTGTTTCTCCAGCAGAAAACTTGCGAGTGGTAGCAGTGGTAACTGCTGGCGGTCAAGAATACCGCAGTCCAGCAACTACTATCGTGGTGCCAGAAGATAACGCAGAAGACCAAACAGCAGCACCGACTGTCGCACCCGTGGTTGCTGGGGCTACAACCGTTAGCGGAACGGCTGAACCAGGAGCAGAGGTAACCGTTGAACTGCCAAGCGGTGATACTGTTACAGTGGCAGCGAATGACGAAGGTGAGTGGACGGCAACTGTGCCGACGGTTTCTCTGGATGATGTCTTGACAGTTACTGCCTTGGCAGACGGCAAAACAGAAAGTTTACCAGTAACAGTGACGGTGCAAGGGCTGATCGTGGCAGCACCAACGGCAACGATTTCTGGCAATAGTGCAGATGGCTATCCAGTAACTGGTACAGCACCAGCCAATGCGGCAATCGAAATCTTAAATGCTGATGATCAAGTGATTGGCACAGGGACGGCCAATGAGAATGGTGTTTACACCGTTACCTTGACCAGTGAAGAGGCATCAGCAGGAGAAACGGTCCGTGTCATTGCCATCGTTTCAGCAGGTGGGGATGACTTCCGTAGTCAACCAACGGCTGTCGTGGTACCTGCGGATCAAACGGCGACACCAACGATCAATCCAGCAGTGGCTGGCGCAACAGAAATCAGCGGGACAGCCGAACCAGGAGCAACAGTCAGCGTGACGGTCGGTGAGGAAGACCCAATCACCGCTGAAGTTGACGATGAGGGCAATTGGCAAGCTGAGGTACCAGCGCTTTCTGAAGGAACGACTGTTACGGCAGTGGCAGAAATAGAAAATGAAACACCAAGTACACCAGCAACGATCACGGTCGGGGCATTAACGGTGGCGGCTCCTAGTGCGTCTATCAGCGGCAATGCAGCCGATGGCTATCCAGTGACCGGAACAGGACCAGCGAATGCGACCATCGAAATCTTGAATGAAGCTGGCGAGACAGTTGGAACGGGTACAACCGATGATGCAGGGCTTTACACGATCAATTTGACCAGTGAAGATGTCTCTCCTGAAGAAAACTTGACGGTGGTTGCGGTGGTCACAGCTGGTGGCAAGGATTATCGCAGTCCAGCGACACCGATCATGGTGCCAGCTGAACCGGGTGAAAATCAAACAACGGCACCAACGGTTGATCCAATCAAAGCAGGCGATGAAACAGTTAGCGGAACCGCCGAACCAGGCTCAACTGTGACTGTAACACTACCGGATGGCACAGAAGAAACCGCCGAAACAGATGACGAAGGCAACTGGAGTGTCGATGTGCCAGAATTGTCTGAAGGGGATACCATCACAGTCGTCGCAGACAGTGACGGCAAAGACCCAAGTGATCCAATCACTGTCATCGTTGAAGGAGTGACTGTCGCAGCACCAACAGCTTCCATCAGCGGCAACAGCACGGATGGCTACCCAGTGACTGGTACAGCACCAGCCAATGCAGCGATCGAGATCTTGAACGCAGCCAATGAAGTCGTTGGAAGAGGCACTGCCGATGGAGACGGCAACTATACAGTGGCCTTAACTGCTGAAACTGTCGATCCAGAAGAAACCTTAAACGTCGTTGCCATCGTTACAGCTGGTGGGAAAGAGTATCGCAGTAATCCAACAGCGGTCATCGTACCAGCAGATACGGTAGTGGATCAGACAGCTGCACCAACGATCGATCCAATCACGGCGGGGGATACCAGCATCAGCGGAACGGCTGAACCAGGTTCAACCGTGACGATCACCGTACCAGATGCGGAACCAATAACGGCTGAAACGGATGACGAAGGCAATTGGACGGCAGAAGTACCAGAAGTTTCTGAAGGCGATGCAGTCACTGTTGTGGCACAATCACCTGACAAAGAGCCAAGCGCTCCAGTCACAGTTGGTGTAGGTGCGTTGACGGTCACTGCTCCTAGTGCAACTATCACAGGCAATAGCACGGACGGCTATCCAGTAACTGGAACGGCACCAGCCAATGCCACCGTACAAATCTTGAATAGCGATGGACAAATCGTCGGTTCAGGAACTGCAGACGCAGAAGGAAACTACAGTATCACTCTTGAACCAACAGCTGTTGCACCAGCGGAAAGCTTAACCGTCGTTGCAGTTCTGACAGCTGGCGGCAAAGAATACCGCAGTAACGCGACACCGATCGTGGTACCTTTGGATCAAGAAGAGCAACAAACTGCAACACCAACGATCGATCCAGTCAAAGCTGGCGATACGACGATCAGCGGGACTGCCGAACCAGGTTCAACGGTGACGGTAACGATTGGGGAAAATGAACCGATCACGACCGAAACGGACGAAGAGGGCAATTGGACAGTCGAGGTACCTGAAGTTGCGGAGGGTGATACCGTCACTGTTGTGGCACAATCACCTGAAAAAGATCCTAGTGCACCAATCACAGTGAGTGTGGATGGCATCACGGTTTCAGCACCGACCGCGTCCATCACTGGCAATCCAGAGGATGGTTACCCAGTGACGGGGATGGCAGCACCAAATGCAGCGATTGAAATCTTGAATGAAGCGGGAGAAGTCGTTGGATCAGGCACTACCGATGAAAATGGCAACTACACGATCACGCTTTCTGGTGAAGCTGTTTCTCCTGAAGAATCATTGAATGTCGTTGCGATCATCACCGCTGGTGGCAAAGACTATCGGAGTAATGCGACACCAATCGTAGTGCCCGTTGAGAATACGATCGATCAAACCGCTACACCAATCATCGAACCAGTCACAGCTGGTGACACGACCATTACCGGTACTGCTGTAGCGGGAGCGATGGTCACCGTGACGGTAACAGGCGAAGAAGCGGTTGAAACCGAAGCAGATGAAGCAGGAAATTGGTCAGTGGACGTTGCGGAAGTTTCTCGAGATGAAATCGTAACAGCAGTGGCGCAAAGTGAAGGAGAAACCGCCAGTGAACCAGCAACGACCGTTGTTAATGGCATCACGGTCAACGCACCTTCAGCATCCATTACGGGTAATTCCCAAGAAGGCTATCCAGTAACTGGGAACGGGCCTGCCAATGCAGCGATTGAAATTTTGAATGAAGCGGGAGATGTCGTTGGAACAGGCACTACCGATGAAAATGGTGACTACACGATCACATTGACTAGCGAGGATGTCGCACCAGAAGAAAACTTATCGGTTGTGGCGATCGTCACGGCTGGTGGGGATGACTACCGCAGTAATGCGACGCCAATCGTCGTACCTGTCGATGATGAAAGCATCAAGACAGATACACCAACCATTGACCCAGTCACGGCTGGTGATACAACGATCAGCGGAACGAGTGAGCCAGGTGCTACGATCACCGTTACCATCAGCGATCCGTTAACAAGTAGATTCCTGACCATCTTCGCGGCTGAAGGACCAATCACAACGATCGCCGATCAAAATGGCGACTGGCGTGTTGAGCTATCCGCGGAAGCGACGGAAGGTGAAACCGTTACGGTTCTTGCTTTAGCAGATGGCGAAACCCTAAGTGATCCGACGACGACCGTAGTCGATGCTTTGACGGTTGATGCACCAGTTGCTACGATCACTGGCAATCCTACCGATGGCTATCCAGTCTTCGGGAATGGACCAGCCAATGCGACAATCGAAATCTTGAATGAAGCGGGTGACGTTGTCGGAACAGGAACGACCAATGGAAATGGTGCGTTTAGCATCACATTAGATCCAGAGGATGTTTCACCAGAAGAAACCCTTAACGTTGTTGCGATCGTTACAGCAGGTGGCAGAGAATACCGCAGTGCAGCAACACCAATCGTGGTACCAATGGGTGACAATGGCACGGATGGTTCAGATGGTACGGACGGTACGGACGGTACCGATGGCACGGATGGTACGGATGGTACTGATGGCACCAATGGTTCTGATGGTACGAATGGTACCGACGGAAGCAACGGCGCTTGGGGCAACTGGGGCAACTGGGGAAACAATAATTGGAACAGCAACAATAACAACCAAAGCTGGTGGGGAAGTAAATTCTTGCCGAAAACGGGATCAGAAGGAACCTGGTACGCTTCAGTGATTGGAGCAGCAGTCTTCGTTGTCGGAGGAATCGGCTTGTTCTTCAAAGCAAGAAAGAAAAAAGACCAGCAAAAATAGCATGACTTTACCAGCGGAGTGGACATCCTCCGCTGGTATCTCTAGTGAATCAAAACGTTGAAGCATTGATCATCGTTTCGTAAAGAAAGGGTTAGAAATGGTATGGAAAGCAGAAGGAGGGAAAAACGTTTTTACAAATGGACGATCGCTCAGTTGATTTTCTTGTTGACCAGCATCAGTTTCGTCAATTTGTATCTTTTAACAACGACCAAAGAAGCCGAGGCGGCAGTGAACGTATTAGATGTGGAAATTTTAAGCAATTTAACAAGTGCCAATACAAGTGGTACTTCAGCAAGTGCACCTTGGCCAGGCAGTGTGACAAATCGACCAGTGACTTTTTCGATCAAAGGGAACGGGGGTTTGAACGCTTCTGTCAATGTCAACGGTGAGGATAAATTTGCTTTGTTGGCGATCCCCACAGAGTTGAGAACTAGCATCAGTGCCAACGGATCAGCAGCTATCAAAACGTCGACCACAGTCAATATTGCCAATGTCCCGCTTTTGAATGCGATCTTAACAGCGCTTGATTCCTTGACCAGCTCATTAAATCTCAATCTCGGAATTGTGCAAATCGATTTAACGGCTGTCAATCAGCAAATTTCCTTGCTAAAAACTGTTGGTAATTTAGGCAATGTAGAAATAAGCAGTCCGTTGCAGTTCACCACCCAAAGAGAAGCGTTGTATGCCAATATGAGTTCGAACCTCGGTGTCGTTTTAGGAACCAATGTCCCGCAAATTTTACGGAATTTAAGCACGGCGATTCAAAATACCCAGATCCGAGTGATCGGCATCGATATTGGTGGTGTCGTTCGTGCATTGCTGCAAGGGTTGCTGAATACCTTGCTTAGCACCGTAACGTCAGCGTTAAATAATTTGGCAACCGTCCAAGAACAAATGGCGGATGCAGCCGTTTTAGGAGCAACGGATGTTCAAATTCCGACGCTACTTTCGGGTCCAGGACAGTTGTCCGCAAATTGGACCGCCAATTTTTCGGCTTCTGTGTTGAAGGCAAAGCCGACGGACATCAATCTCTTGAACTTTAGTGCGCTAAATATCAGCAGTCGCCAAACCATGATTTATTTCATGGTCGAAGCACTGACGATGGATCGGACAAATCTGCCGACTCAGCTGAATTTTGGCCGACATGCCATTCAAACGAAAAAGAGTGAGACATGGCGGGCAACCGCCAACGGCGACCAAAGCGCAGCAGCTACAACTGGGATTTTACGGATCAATGATACCCGCAATCGTCAGAAAAAATGGCAAGTCAAGGTCAGACAATCCACCAATTGGGTCAATGGTACGCGAACATTGGCAGCTGCCGAATTAAGGGTTCAGCTTGGAACTGTCAATTCGTCATTTACAGACGGTCGAGTGGTTTTACCTGATAATGCAACGATTGCCCTGCAGCAAAATGTCGAAAAAAATGTGGTGACGTTGGAAAATGCGGCATCGACTGGTGGACTGACTGTTAATTTTTCCCAGTTCAATTTATTTGTACCTGAGAAAACACCGAAATTTCAAGGTCAGTATCGCGCCACAGTCGTGTGGACCGTTTCTGATACACCTTGAAAAGGAAGAGCAGAATGAAAAAAAATTCCCTTGTGCTGCTCCTGATTTTGATGATCGGCAGTTTCTACAGTATCGTTCCATCAGCAGTAGCCAATACGACGACCGGCAACATTGAGTTTTATGAAGGACCAACGGAAACAGCTAGCAGTGATTCCATTGATGAAGAAATTGAACCACCGACCAGTCAAGAAACGGTCACTAACGCAGAAGAACCGCTGCCACAGCTTGCAGAAACCAATCACTTTTGGTTGCCCGTAATAGGCGGATTCTTCACTAGTATGGCATTGATCATTTGCATCAAAAAAAGGAGGATGGCAAAATGATTTCAAAGAAAACGATAATAGGCGCATTGGGGGTATTGACTGCACTTAGCATTGGTGCGACAGTGCAAGCAGATGACACGACCGGTGTCGTAGAATATACCTCTGGGGGCATCGTGTTTGACCCGGATAAAGGCGGGAGTGATCCCAATACGCAGCTACCAACGAATTTAGATTTTGGTGCCCATGAAATCCAAACAGAAAATGCCGAAACATGGGTGGCTACTACGGATGGAACTGGACTACCTGGGGATGGGTCAACGCTGCAAAGAGGGGCAGTTGCGGTCAGCGATAACCGAGGACAGGCGAACTCTTCTTGGGCGATCAAAGTACGGCAAGCAACCCAATTTACGGCAGGAGACAGCACGTTGGACGGTGCGGTATTAACGGTAGATACGGGGACGTTGACCAATAACTTGAGTTCGCCGCCAACAGGAACCAGTGATATTGCCAATGGCGAGCTTGATTTTGCGGCGATCAACAATGAGTATGCGTTCTTGACCGCCAATGCTGGCGAAGGGATTGGTGAAACGTCGATGCCTTTAGAACAATTTACCCTTTCGATCCCAGCTAATACGGAAAAACAATCAGCAACCTACCAAACGACCCTCGTTTGGACGATCAGCAGTGCGCCGACGACCCCATAGGGCAGTAGTCATTGCGTAACAGTTAGCAGAAAAAAAGCAGCTTGCCTGAGCGGCTGCTTTTTATGCTAGCTGATTTTTCTTTCCTATTTTGTGTAGAAAGGATCTGACAGGATGCATCAGAAGAAAGTTCGAGGCAAAGGATTTCAGTATTGGGTAGTAAGTATTCTAACGGTCTTATTTTTCATTGGTACGAGCATTACGGGGGCAGCAGATTCACTTGATACCTTCGATGTTCAAATCAAATTGCCAGAGTCACAGCAAGACAAAGAGCTGATGTACTATGATTTGTTGCTGGAGCCCAAGGCAGAAGAAAAACTAGCGGTCATGGTTTCCAATAAAAGCGAGCAACCAATCAATCTACAGCTATCCTTTAATCGAGCGGTCACGAATATGACGGGCGTCGTTGAGTATTCTGGGGCAAATGAGGAAGCAACGCCTTCTGCTCCATACGCGATCGAAGAACTCGTCACTTTAAGTGATGAAACTCTTTCGTTAGCCCCTAGTGAGCAAAAAGAAATCACCTTGACAGTCCAGATGCCATCTGAATCCTTTGATGGGATTTTGGCAGGGGGACTATACGTCCAGCAAACCGGCAGTGAAGAATTTCAAGGAAATGTCCAAAACCTACTAGCCAGAGAAGTGGCGGTGTTGCTCCGTAACAAAGAGACCGACATCCCACCAGCGGTTCGGATTGAGGAAGCCCATCTGGAAGAAATCAATCGCCGCAATGTCATCATCGTAGCGGTGGAAAATACAGCGGCAAATTATCTTAGCAAGGCCACGCTTGCTTATGAAGTGTTTCATGATGGACAAGCAACAGCGATCAAAGGAGAAAAAGAGATCCAATTAGCGCCCAATGCGTTAATGAATTACGCACTGCCATTAGATGGAAACGAACTGCAATCAGGAGAGTATGAAATAAAAACGACCCTCAAAGCAGCTGATCAACAATGGCAAGGAGAGCCGACCTTCCAAGTTGCAAGGCAAGAAGCGCAAGAAAGAAACGAGCAAGATGTCAGTATTAAAGAAACCTCTTCGCCGATCCTTCTCTATTTATTGATCGGTGGTGTTTTATGTCTGATCATCGCCTATTTGATTTGGCATAATCGTAAGCTGAAGCGAGCATTGAATAAAAGTGATGATTAGCAGGTAGTGGAAATCAACGGTGGTTGCAGGAAAAGTCTACTATTATAGTAAGAAATGTTTTCAAATAGCTAAAAGCAGTACCACTCATAAAAAGAATCAGGAAAGAAAACCATTTATCATTGAGAATAAATGGTTTTTTCGTGTTCCGCACGTTTTGTTGAGAACAGTGCAGAGGGAATTTTGACATTCGCCAATAGGAGTTCATGTCATCACTGATGAATAATTGTTCTTCAATCATTGAAAGGAGAGAAGCATCCAGTGGAAAATAAATAACGTTTGTGATGTTGGGTTCTGATCGTTTTTTTTCACATGAAATTATCATAAAACTTTACATAATAATGTTTCCGCTTCCCTTGAAGTCTTTCGTAGATATTGTTAAAAAAACATAATATTTTTCTGATGGCTACGCTTACTCCCTTATAAAAGCTTTAAGAAAACTCTTTAGCGTGTCTTTTTATCTATAATAGGTTTAGAACAATTACAGCGTCTTTTCTTACTTTGTTTTTAATTTAAACTACCTTTTTTGCATGAATGTTTCTTTAATTCGTTTGAAAGTGCAAGCAGGCATTTTTGATTAAGAATACAATTAGAAATGATGCAAAAAGGAGAATTAAGATGTCTGCAAATTTGAGCAATTTCGCTGTTTATATAGTAGATGACAACTTTTTTAATGGGAATTTGATGAAGAAAATGATTACGGAAAGTCGTGTTCCGCATTCTTTAGTGCAGATTCTTTCACCTGAAGAATTAGCCCCTTTTCTTGACGGATACCTAACAGATGTGAACGATCTCTTCTTATTTTCCATTGAAATGAAAGGATTTGATCGAAGTTTTCAATTAGCAGGAAGCTTGAGAGAACAATGCAAAAAGTGTCAAATCGCTTTTTATGGTGCCTATGCCTCCAAAATCGAAATCAAGAAGCTGAATCTTATCTGTCCTTTAGGGATCATCGATACAAAAGAAAAGGAGGTGGCAATGCAGCTAAGAAATTTATTAACGGAAGCGATCGAAGTCAAACGATCATTACTCGGAAAAAAGCACTTATTAAAAATCGTCAGTAAAAGAGAGTTGATGGTGGTTGATGCAGAAGCAATCAACTATATTACAACGATCAAAGGAGAGCGAAACCGAATCGCTTTTCACCAAAAAAAGTCGATCGAATTCCTCGAAACTTCCTTGAAGGTGATCAAACAATTAGAGCTGCCAGAGTATTATAACGTCTTCAAATCCTACATTATCAATGCGCGACAAATCAAAATGATCGATCGAACAAACAATGTTTTGTGCTTTTTTAATGGAGAAGAGTTAGAAGTCGGGAAAAAAATCCGTAAGGCAATCAGTTAAAACTACATACATTTATTGGAGGAAAAAATGAATAAGAGAAGCAAAAGAATTTGTCATGGGATCGTTGTTACCGCACTAGGAATCACTCAAGTGATCACTCCGATCATGGCGATAGCGGAAACAACCGAACAAGAACAGACCGTCAACACGCTAGACAAATCCGATCAACTACTAGAAACGATGACTGAATCGACAAATGATGCTAACGGAAACGAAGCACAAGCAGCTGAGGATGCTGAAACAGATTATTCTTCCGAAGCGAACAAAGAAGAATCATCAGCTGGTTCAGAAAACACGGAACCAAGTGAAACGACCACATCGGCTTCCTCAAATATAACGGAAGATTCTAGCCATGCGAGACAAGAAAGTTCTTCAACATCCGATTCAAAAGAAACCAAAGAAGAGCAACACACACCTCGTGTCAGCACGCGCATCAATGACCAAGAACTTTTGGAAAAAGGCACCCTGCTGACCATTTCTGGCGAAGAATTCAGCCGAACGGAAGAAACACGAATCTTAAACAATAGTCCAGTGAAACTGAAATTGGATTTTGAAATCAATGACAAAGATTATTTCGCTGGCACCACTGCTGTTTTTGACTTGCCGCAAGGCCTTGGCTTTAGTGATGTGCAAGGAACCAATGAAGCGATCAATGCATCGTGGGCTGTAGATAGTGCAGCTCATCAACTGATGATCACGTTTAATCAATCGGTTCATGATGCCTCTTTTTCGATCGAGTTGACTAGTTATCTATATTCAGAAGATAAGCCTCAGCTAACGATTGAGATCGGCGATCAAAACCAGACAAGCTATGCGATTGATTTGTATGAAGAGGTCGATCCGATTCAATATGTGTCAGAAAAAAATGTCTTTGGGATGGAAGGAATGGTTTACTACAATACCGATCGGATGTTGTCTGGGACAGAGACCCTCTCATTGCGATTGGTTGATACACCGGGAGCAGTGTTCAAAAAGATTGACACTCAACCATTAGAAGTTTTCAGCTATGAGGTCGATATCAATGGGAAAATCAAGCCAGAAACGCAGACAGCATTAGCTGAAGGGACTGACTATACGATCGCTTCAAATAGTCTCTATAATACTGCTGTTGAAATCAAACAGATGGACAAACAAAGGGCTTATGGGGTTTCTTATCAATTCACCATGAGTTTGACCGAGCTGACGGATTATACTGCTTCTTTTTCAAAAGGGTATCCAACGACCGGATTTGGTTCGGTACAGCTAAAACAAACAACTGCCCAAAACAGAGGGTTTTCCTTTATCGCAAAAACCAGCAAAGATGAAAAAGAAGTCGATTCTAGGTATTATATGGGGGTTGCTTCTGCCAGTTTTATGAATGGCCTTTCTAAAGGAAACTACTATGTATCAATTCATCAAATGCCGACGGAGATGAAAGCTGGTCAACAAATCATCCTTTCGAGTCAAAACGGACAGCCGATCACGGCGAAACAGTTAACAGCAAGAGATGCCTTCTATCAAAATGTGACTTTTGCGGATTATTTTTCTGTCGAAAATAACGGGGACAAACTGATTGTGACCGCTACAAAAGACAGCAATCTCACTCTTGGTTCCACGAACGTAACCGTACCCTTTGATCAGAAAGATATCATTCTTAATGTCTCGACACCGTTGATCGCCAATAGAGAATTCAAAATCGTTGAAGACAACTATGTCGAACCAATCAGTGTTCTTAATCCCAACAATGCTGAAACGGCTTGGGGAAATTATGAGCAAAATGGTGCTTACATGAGTGATACTTCCATCAACATCGAAGGCAGAAACTCACAACCAATCGAAAATTTACAAATGTTTATTGAACACCCAGAGTATCTTTCTTTGAGAAAGGTACCAAAAGTCAGTTTTTACTACACATTAGGAAAAGATTATACGATTGAAGAAGTAGCAGGAGGAACGATGGTCACCTTTACGTCGCCCATTACCTATTCCGTTCAATTTGATATTGGCTTCAATTACGTGCCAGACAGTTTAGCACCGACAAAATCGATTCCTAATGATACAATTCCAATCACGATTTCCGCAACGGGACTTGACACGGTTCATACCTCCGTCTATACCGGTAGGAAACTGTACTCTGAACGCACGCTCCAAAGCAGTAAGAATCAGTTTTTAGTCAACGCGCGTCAAGATACCATCAGTGATTTGACCGTTGAAACTCATGTACCGAAAAATACCGATGTCGTGTTTTCGATCATCGATGTTTCCAATGAACAAGTCAGTGGCATTTATCCACAGTATTGGGATCGCGGTTATTATGATAACCAAGCCATGAAGGAAAGTGATCCGAATTATCCAACGATCACCCATGATGAAGAAACCAACTATTATACCTTTGATTTTGGGACGACCAATCGGCGCTACATTATTTCCTATCAATACGCCAATGGATGGCAGGAAATGAGTACGATTTATGTACCTGGTTATGCAAAAGAACCGTTATCTAATAATCAACAAGGCACAGCCACAGTTTCAGTATCCAATACGGCGACAGATATTATTGGCATTACGCAAAATACCGTCAATAATACGAAAAACATGACGCAGGTCAAGGTCACGACAAAAAATATCGATGATGGCTCGAAAAAAGTAGCAAATCCAACGATCCTTCTAAAATCGTTAGGGAACACCAATGGCGAAATCGATTTAGGATCGATCACTGTTTCGAATGTGCCAGATGACAGCTATGAAGTCAAAGAAGTTGATGGGAACGTACAGCTTGTCTTTTCAAACTATGTTCTAACGAAAAATATCGAAATCAGTTACAACGTCCTTTCACAAAACGCCGGCCAAATCTCAGCCTCAGCCACGATCGTTTCTGATACGATCGATACCTTGTCGGAAGCCAAACGGACGGCTACCTCGACGGTGGCCAATCTGCAATTTTCGGCAGGCGATTCCAGCGGGATCATCTACAAAACCAATGCGACGCTTGATGTTTATAATACCGAAGAACCAACTGAGAAGATTGCGGGGGTTACTTTGACGCTTTGGAATCAATTGACTGGAGATATCGTTTCTGTCGTAACGGATGAAAATGGAGAATACCAATTAACTGATATTTATACGGGGAACTATACGCTTTATGTTTCCTACGTCCCAGAAGGTTACGTCATACCACAGGAACTTCAGCTTGGTAAAGAGGTGCAAGTGAACCGGACGGGCAATCATCTTTCTGTCGGCATCACACCAGAAGAAGACTTGTCGACGATCGACGCCAAGGATAGCACGATCTACGTGGGAGATGAATGGCATGCTGAAGACAACTTTGTTTCAGCGACAGACAAACACGGCAATGCGTTGACCTTCTCGGAAATCACAGTCAATGGCGAGGTCGACACGACAAACGTTGGCACCTATGAGGTCAAATACATCAACGGCAGTGTTAGTCAAACAGCGACGATCACCGTGGTTGCCAACCAAGAAACGGTAGCAGCCAAAGACAGCACGTTATATGTGGGCGATGCATGGACAGCAGCTGATAATTTTCTATCGGCAACGGATAAAGACGGCAATGCAGTGACAATCGCAGACGTGACTATCAACGGCGAAGTTGATACGGACACACCAGGAGAATACCAAGTCATTTATCGCAATGGCAAAGCCGAAGCGACAGCCACGATTACCGTGTTAGCTGATCAAACATCAG
Source organism: Enterococcus sp. DIV1279b (assembly GCF_050531515.1). Taxonomy (NCBI): domain Bacteria; kingdom Bacillati; phylum Bacillota; class Bacilli; order Lactobacillales; family Enterococcaceae; genus Enterococcus; species Enterococcus sp. DIV1279b. The sequence continues at coordinate 1,262,181 of NZ_CP172891.1, forward strand.
TCAAAGTAAAAGATAGCACCTTATACGTCGGGGACGACTGGCATGCGGTTGATAACTTTGTTTCGGCAACGGACAAAACAGGAGCGAATGTACCATTTTCAGGAGTGACCGTTAGTGGAACCGTGGATACTTCCAAAGAAGGTCAATATCCAGTGGTTTATCAAAACGGCAATCAAAAAGCAACAGCGACGATCACCGTGGTTGCCAATCAAGAAACAGTCGTTGCCAAGGATAGTACACTTTATGTTGGAGATGCGTGGGAGCTTGCGGATAATTTTGTTTCAGCAATGGATAAGAAGGGACAACCGTTAAGCTTGGCAGAAGTCACCACCAGTGGTGACGTGGATACGAAAGTACCAGGAGAATACCAAGTCATTTATCGCAATGGCAAAGCCGAAGCAACTGCCACGATTACCGTGTTAGCGGATCAAACGAGCGTTCAAGCTAAAGACAGTACTTTATATGTCGGTGATGAATGGGAAGCCGCCGACAACTTTGTTTCCGCAACGGACAAAACCGGATCAAACCTACCATTTTCAGGAGTGACGGTTAGTGGGTCAGTCGATACCTCCAAAGCAGGCGAATATCCAGTGGTTTACCAGAATGGCCATGTTAAAGCAACGGCGACGATTACGGTCGTTGCCAACCAAGAAACGGTAGTCGCCAAAGATAGTACGATTTATGAAGGCGATGACTGGCAAGTCGCCGATAACTTTGTGTCGGCAACAGATAAAGACGGCAACGAAGTAAAACTGGCTGATATCACAACGATAGGTACAGTCGACAGCGCCATACCAGGGAAATATGAAGTAATTTATCGCAATGGCAAAGCTGAGGCGAAAGCGACGATCACCGTGTTAGCTGAGCAAACATCAGTTAAAGCCAAAGATAGCACCTTATATGTCGGGGATGACTGGCAAGCAATCGACAACTTTGTCTCAGCCACAGACAAAACCGGAGCAAACCTACCATTTTCAGGAGTGATTGTTAGCGGATCAGTTGATACGAGCAAAGAAGGTCAGTATAAAGTTACTTATAGCAATGAGAAAATGGAAGCTATTGCTACGATTACGGTCGTTGCCAACCAAGAAACGGTAGTCGCCAAAGATAGTATGATTTATGAAGGTGATGACTGGCAAGCTGCTGATAACTTTGTGTCGGCAACAGACAAAGACGGCAACGCAGTAAAACTGACTGATATCACAACAGTAGGTACAGTCGACAGCGCCACACCAGGGAAATATGAAGTGATTTATCGCAATGGCAAAGCCGAAGCAAAAGCGACGATCACCGTGTTAGCTGATCAAACAAGCATTAAAGCTAAAGACAGTACCCTATACGTCGGCGACGATTGGGAAGCTGCCGACAACTTTGTCTCAGCCACAGACAAAACGGGAGCAAGTCTACCGTTTTCAGGAGTGACGGTTAGTGGCACAGTCGATACCTCCAAAGCAGACGAGTACCCAGTGGTTTATCAAAATGGCAATGTAAAAGCAACTGCGATGATTACGGTCGTTGCCAACCAAGAAACGGTAGTTGCCAAAGACAGTACGATTTATGAGGGTGAAGACTGGCAAGCTGCCGATAACTTTGTGTCTGCAACAGATAAAGACGGCAAAGAAGTGCAACTGACTGATATCACAACAGTAGGTACAGTTGACAGCACCACACCAGGCAGATACCAAGTAACCTATCGCAATGGCAAAGCCGAAGCCACTGCCACAATTACCGTGTTGGCAGACCAAACCTCTGTGACTGTGAAAGATAGCGTGATTTATGTCGGTGACAACTGGACAGCAGCCGACAATTTTGTCTCCGCTACAGATCGTGACGGTAAGTCACTCGCATTGGAGCAACTGCTGGTGGACGGTTCGGTGGATACGAAGAAAACGGGCACCTATCAAGTCACTTATTCAATCGTCACTGATGAAGCAGCAAATCCTAACTTTTTCGCACGTTTATTTGGTACTCGCTCACAAGAAGCAGTCACCGCCACAGCGACGATCAAAGTCGTTGAAAAAGCAGAAGAACCAGAAGAGAACGATCAGCAACCAGAGAAAGATGATTCTGACAAAGGGCAACAAAAACCAACGGATGAAGGGCAGACTGACAAACAAACCAAAGCGACCGCAAAGGACAAACGGGTGCTACCAAAGACTGGTACAGCCATCACTCAAGGCTATTCGATTGCAGGAGTGAGCCTTGTTGCTCTAGCGGGGATCGTCTTCTTTCGTAAGAAACACACGAACAAAAGCAGAAAAACGAAATAAGTCGCAATGACTCTAGCAGCGGATATCGTGAAAGATATCCGCTGTTTTTTTTAATACCTGCTGTATTGCGGTTTTCTTGTCCGATAAGCAGCCGTATAAAGAAGATATAAAGATGCTAGCAGAAGATTTACACTATTTTTATTTCTTTTTGCGTATGCTTACGTCATGAAGGAGTGAAGAATATGAATCTTGTTTTAGGAATAATCGGAGTGATCGTAATGATCTATCTCTTTTGGTACTTGTTTGAGGGGGGAGAACGATGAGTAGCTATTTTGTGCAAGGCTTTTTATTTTTACTGATCTTACTAGCAGCAGCGGTTCCTTTGGGCTGGTATATCAAAGAAATCATGCAAGGAAAAACACCGCGGTTTGTCCGCTTTATTCAACCCATTGAACGGTTGACCTATCGAGTGATTGGTTCGGTCAGCAAAAAAGAAATGACCGCCAAAACCTATCTATTTTCCGTCTTGGCCGTCAGTGTCTTTTCCATCATCGGCTTGACCGGATTATTGATGGTTCAGCACTGGTTACCGCAAGAGGCAGCCGTTGAGAATATGTCCTTTGACTTAGCATTGAACACAGCCGTCAGTTTTGTGACGAACACGAACTGGCAAGCTTACGCTGGGGAAGAAGCACTGACCAATCTTTCCCAAGCATTAGGATTAACAGTGCAAAATTTCTTATCTGCGGCAGTAGGATTAGCTGTACTGTGTGCCTTGATTCGTGGGCTGCAGCAAAAACAAAAACGTACGGTAGGGAATTTTTGGCAAGACATCACCCGTTCCTTGCTCTATATCCTTTTGCCACTTTCATTGATTTTAGCGATCTTGCTCCTGTCTCAAGGCGTTGTCCAAACGTTGAGCAGCGGCGTGGAAGTCAATGGATTTGAGGGGGGATCCTTTTGGATGGCGCTCGGACCAGTAGCGAGTCAAATCGCCATCAAGCAATTAGGGACCAACGGCGGCGGTTTCTTTGGCGCCAACTCTGCCCATCCATTTGAAAACCCAACGATGTTCAGTAACTTTTTAGAAAACTTAGCGATCTTGTTGCTACCAGCTGCTTTGATTTTTGCCTTTGGCTTTTGGATCAAAGAGTGGAAACAAGGACGTACGATCTTGATCACCGCAACCGTCTTTTTGATCCTAGCTTTTATTGGCGTAGTGATCAGTGAAGCTTATGGACCGCAATTCAGTCAAGTGCTTGGGAATGCCAATCTAGAAGGCAAAGAAGTACGTTTCGGTGTCGGTTGGTCGAGTCTCTGGGCAGTGAGTACCACCGCTGCTTCCAGTGGATCAGTCAATGCCATGCTGGATAGTTTCACACCACTTGGGGGTGCGATCCCGATGTTCTTGATGCAGCTGGGGGAAATCATCTTTGGTGGTGTCGGCAGTGGGCTTTATGGCATGATCGCTTTTCTATTATTGACGGTCTTTATCGCTGGTTTATTAGTCGGACGAACACCTGAATATATCGGCAAAAAAATCGAAGCTTTTGACATTAAAATGACGAGTATCGTTATTTTGACGCCATTGCTACTGACGCTTTTCGGGGCTATGTTGATGACCTTGCATCCTGATATCATGAGCTGGCTAACCAACCAAGGCGCCCATGGCTTTAGCGAACTGCTGTATGCAGCAACTTCCTTTAGCAACAACAATGGGAGTGCCTTTGGCGGCTTGACCGCAGATACTGTTTTCCTAAATAGTTTGGGGAGTATCTTGATGTTCGTTTCACGTTTCGTTCCCATCGCAGCCATCTTGTATCTGGCAGAAAACATGGGTGCCAAAAAGAAAACCGTTCGTAATGAAGGAACCTTGTCAACCACGAGTCCAGTCTTTGTCACGATGCTGATCATTGTGATCATCGTGATCGGTGCACTGAGCTTTTTACCAGCGATGGCTTTAGGCCCAATCGCAGACTTCTTTACAACGAAATAGGAGAGAGAAAAAATGAAAAAAATCTATCAATGGGCGATCGGCGAATCCTTTAAGAAATTGGACCCTCGCCAACAAATCAAAAACCCCGTGATGTTTGTGGTTTATTTAGGGGCGATCTTGACAACCGTTTTATGTTTTCAAGAACAAACAGTCCCGTTGTGGTTTAGCATCAGTGTGACCGTCTTCTTATGGTTGACCTTGTTGTTTGCCAATTTTGCCGAAGCAGTGGCAGAAGGGCGCGGCAAAGCACAAGCGGATAGTTTGAAGCAAGCTAAAAAAGAAATCATGACTTACAAAGTCATGTCCTTGGAAGATGTTGCCAAAGAGGCTTTTATCGAAGTCCGTTCCTCCGATTTGAAAAAAGGCGACTTGGTGTACGTTCCTTCTGGCGAACAAATTCCTGCCGATGGGGATGTCGTGGAAGGTGCTGCTTCGGTGGACGAAAGTGCCATCACAGGAGAATCAGCACCTGTCATTCGTGAATCTGGTGGCGACCGCAGTGCAGTCACGGGAGGAACCTTAGTCGTTTCGGATTACTTGGTCATCAAAGTGACCGCTGAAAATGGTCATTCTTTTTTGGATAAAATGATTGCGATGGTGGAAGGGACGCAGCGGAAAAAAACACCCAATGAGATTGGCTTGCAGCTGTTCTTAGTGACACTGACCATCATCTTCTTGGCAGTTTCCATCACATTGATTCCTTTTACCGATTTTAGCAGTCAGTTATCTGGTAGAGGAACGGCGATTTCCAGTGTGATCGTGATCGCGTTACTGATTTGTCTTGCACCGACCACGATCGGCGCCTTGATTTCCTCGATTGGGATCGCTGGAATGAGTCGTTTGACCAAAGAAAACGTCATCGCTATGAGTGGCCGCGCGATTGAAGCAGCAGGAGATGTGGATGTTTTGCTGCTGGATAAAACAGGAACCATTACTCTGGGAAACCGCCGTGCCAGTGAGTTCTTGCCAGTACCAGGGGTCACCGCCAAAGAGTTGGCAGATGCAGCGCAGTTGGCATCTTTTGCTGATGAAACGGCGGAAGGCCGCAGTATCGTGATTTTAGCCAAAGAAGCCTTCAATATTCGTGAACGGGTATTTCAGCAAGCCGATGTCCATTGGATCGATTTTAGTGCCAAAACACGAATGTCTGGGATCGATTATCGTGGCGATGAGATCCGTAAAGGAGCTGCGGATACGATCAAGCAATATGTGACGGCAAAAGGGCAGACCTATCCCACTGCGTGTGACGAGATCGTAGAAAAAGTCGCTAAAGCTGGTGGAACCCCATTGGTCGTAGTGAAAAATGGTCAGGTACTCGGAGTCGTTTATTTAAAAGACATCGTGAAAAACGGCGTCAAAGAAAAATTTGCCGACATGCGCAAGATGGGCATCAAGACGATCATGATCACCGGAGACAATCCCTTGACGGCAGCTGCTATTGCCGCCGAAGCGGGCGTCGATGATTTCTTGGCCGAAGCAACACCAGAAAACAAAATGAATCTGATTCGGGAATATCAGGAAAAAGGGCATTTGGTGGCGATGACGGGGGATGGAACCAACGATGCACCCGCACTCGCCCAAGCCGATGTGGCAATGGCGATGAACACTGGTACGCAAGCAGCCAAAGAAGCGGGCAATATGATCGACCTTGATTCCAGCCCAACCAAATTACTGCAAGTAGTCCAAATTGGTAAACAGCTGCTGATGACCCGTGGGGCTTTGACGACCTTTAGTATCGCGAATGATATCGCCAAATATTTCGCAGTGATCCCTGTCCTGTTTTATGCGATTTATCCAGAACTTGCGGCGCTGAATATCATGAATCTTGGTAGTCCCTTAACGGCGATTTTGTCCGCAGTCATTTACAATGCAGTCGTGATCATCGCCTTGATCCCTCTGGCGTTAAAAGGGGTCAAATACCAAGAAAAACCAGCCAGCCAAATGCTGCGGCACAATCTTGTCGTCTACGGTCTAGGCGGCATCATCGCACCATTCATTTGCATCAAGCTAGTAGATTTGCTTTTGTCAGCTGTTCTGCTATAAGAAAAATCCATCAGAGTCAAGGAGTCATTTAGGAGGAAAACATGATGAAGAACACCCTCTTTGCCAGTATCAAATTTTTACTAGTTAGTACCGTGCTATTTGGCGGTCTCTATACATTGTTGGTCACCGGTATCGGTCAAGTCTTTTTTGCCCATCAAGCCAACGGCAGTCAAATCGTGGAAGATGGAGCGGTCAAAGGGTCTGAGCTAATTGCGCAACCCTTTGACCAAGCAGGTTACTTCCAAGGCCGTGATCAAACCGTTTCACAATTGTCGCCCTATGATCCGACCCAAAAAAAGACTGTAGCTGAGCGGACAGCGACGTTGCTGGCAGAAAACCCAACCCAAACCAGTGTGCCGATCGATCTCGTGACCGCTTCGGGTAGTGGCGTTGATCCTGATATCAGTGTCGAAGCGGCACTTTTTCAACTGCCGCGGATCGCTGACACAAGAGGCATCGATGAACAAACAATTCATGATATAATAAACAGGAATAAAGTAGCTGATTTGTTCTCCACGAGAGAATACGTCAATATCATGACCTTGAATCAGCAGCTCGATCAATTACCCGAGGAATAGGGGGAAGCATCTATGAGTGAAAACAACCAGCAGACGATCCCAGAAGAGATGCTGCTGCAAGCCGGATTTGGCCCTAAACGTGGCAAACTACGGGTGTTTTTCGGTTTTGCTGCCGGTGTCGGAAAAACCTATACGATGTTAACCGAAGCCCATGAGTGTTTGCTCATGGGCAAAAATGTGGTGATCGGCTATATCGAACCCCACAAACGTCCCGATACCAATCGATTGCTTGAAGGGTTACCACAAGTACCATTAAAGCAATACCAGCACAAGCAATTGACCCTATATGAGCCAGATATCGATCGACTGATCCAACTAAAACCAGATATCGTCTTGATCGATGAGTTGGCACATACCAATCCCATTGGTGCGCGAAACAAAAAACGTTACCAAGATGTCGATGAATTACTGAATGCAGGAATCACCGTCTACACGACCATCAATGTCCAGCATATCGAAAGTCTGAATGACATCGTGGAAAAGGTCACGGAAGTGGAAGTCAGAGAAACGGTCCCTGACACCTTTTTCCAGCACGCCAGCTTGCGGGTGGTGGATGTTGAACCAGACGAACTGATCGATCGATTGGAACAAGGAAAAATCTATGCCGATGAAAATGCCAAACGAGCGCTAAAAAATTTTTTTACGCCAGAAAAACTGGATCACTTACGTGGATTAGCGATCCAAAAAGCTTCCAATCATATCAATCAAATGAACGGCGGTAGAAAACGAGTCCAAAGCAAGCTTTTGACGATTATTGATGATCGCTTGCCGAAAATGGCAGAGAAATGCATTCGTTGGACCGCCCGCTTAGCCCAAGGAGTGGGGGCGGAATGGACAGTCATCCAAGTTCGATCGTTAGATGATACACCTACCGAGGTGCCATTGGCAGAGCGTTTGGGAGCAGAAGTCATCAACATCGAAGCGGATGACAGTTTTGAGACAATCGTAGAGTATGCCAAAATGACGGGTGCCAGTGACATTATCATGGGGAAACAGGTTTCTCAGAAGTGGTTCCAAAAATTGTTTGTCGAGGATTTAGAAGACCGCTTGATTCGGCGCCTTGATGACATTGAGATCCATTTGATTCCTTTTAAAGAAAAAATGCAGCGACCACGGCTGACGTTTTCGCAATTATTTGAAGGCGGCGGTCGAGATTTCACCTTGACCTTTGGGCTGATCATGCTCGCCACCTTAGTGACAGAAGGCATGCAGTATCTGCATTTCGGTGAGCAGAACTTGATGCTCGTCTATATTTTCTTTGTTCTTTTAGTGGCACGTTACACGAGTGGCTATCTTTGGAGTGCCATGGCATCGATCATTAGTGTCCTTTCTTACAATTGGTTCTTTGTCGAACCCTTGTATTCCTTGACGGTCTATAAAGCAGGCTATCCAATCACATTAGTGATCATGCTGATCGTTGCCTTAATGATCAGTAACTTGATGGTTCGATTGAAGACTCAGGCAGAAAATGCCAAGGAAAAAGAGCATCAAATGGAGATATTGTATGAGTTGAACAAACAATACATGGAAACGCGGAATGAGCAAGACATTTATGAAAGTACGACCACCTATTTGGCACGCTTACTCCAGCGAGAAGTGGCGTTATATGACAGAGAAGGTCACTTGAGAAGTCTGCATTCTTCAAGAGAAACACTGTCTCAACTGACTGGCAAGGATGAGAAAGCCGTCGCTTTTTGGGTCGTGAAAAATCAAAAAGAAGCCGGTCGCGGCACAGATACTCTGATTGGTGCCAATGGATTTTACTTACCGATCGTTTTAAACGGCAAACCACTAGGCGCCCTTGGGGTAGAACGCAACGAGGAGCATCAGTTGGCCAATAGTCAATTGAATTACTTACGTTTAGTGATCACCCAAATCGCTACCGTGTTGGAGCAAGTCTCTCTGGCGAGTGAGAAAGAACAGATCCAATTGGAAAACGAACGGGAAAAAGTCCGCAGCAATCTACTGCGTGCGGTTTCTCATGACTTGCGGACGCCACTGACGACGATTTCTGGCATTGCCGAAACATTGAGCGAAACCGAAGGCGCGATCAAAAAGGAAACGAAACAAAAGCTGCTAGGAGATATCCAAAGTGAATCCCAGTGGTTGATCCGCATGGTCGAAAACTTACTGTCGGTGACCCGCATCAATTTGACTAACATGGCGGTCAAGCGCAGTGAAGAACCAATCGAAGAAATTATCGAAGCGGTTTTAACGCACCTAAAAAAAGTCTATCCGCAACAAAAAATCATCGTGAAGATGCCCGATCAGCTGATTTTTGTCCAAGTCGATCCAATCTTAATCGAACAAGCTTTGTTTAATCTGATTGAAAATGGCGTTCGCCATGGAACCGCCGATACACCGATTTTCTTGCGAGTTTCTCAAGAGCAAGAAGTGGTCATTGAAATCGAAAACCAAGGGGAGATCCCCTTAGGACAATACCAAAAAATCCAAGCGAATTTGATCAATGACACCGAAGTGCCGGTGGATTCAAAAAATGGATTAGGTATCGGACTGAGTATCGTGAAAACCATCATCCATGCCCATGAAGGCAAATTAGCAATCGAAACGAAAGCAGGCAGTACGATCTTTCGTATTTATTTAAAGCAGTAAGGAGGGAGAACATGCAGCGACATTTTTTATTGATTGAAGATGATTCGAATATCGTTGATTTTATGGAGGTCGTCTTGCAAAGAGAGCATTACAACTTTACATCAGTCGGCACTGGCATGGAGGCATTGATGCTCTTGCAGGAAGAAACCATCGACTTCATCTTGCTGGATCTGGGCTTACCAGACATTGACGGCATGGAGCTGTTGAAAATCATTCGTAAGCGCATGAACACACCGATCATCGTGATCTCTGCCCGCAAAGATGAACAAGACAAAGTGCAAGCATTAGACCTCGGTGCCGATGATTATGTAACGAAGCCCTTCAGTACCAATGAATTATTTGCCCGTATCCGCACGGCACTACGACACAAGGAGTCAGCTGCCTTTAGCAGCAGCCCGATTCTCGTAAACAAGGAGTTAACGATCAATTTTGAGAAAAAAATCCTGTACAAGAATCAAAATGAGATCCATTTGACCAAAAACGAATACCGTATCATGGCAGTAATGTTCAAGAATTTAGGCAAAGTCGTCACTTACGATACGCTGACCAGTGAAGTCTGGGGACCTTTTGCAGCGGATGCACAAACCTTACGAGTCAATATCTCAAACATTCGCAAAAAAATCGAAACCAATACGCTGCAGCCAGAATATTTGATCACTGAAATCGGCGTCGGGTATCGCTTGCGGGAGTATCCAGCAGAGTAGCGGTCGTCATTAGAAATAAGGAGGAAAAACGTGCAGCGGCTCTTTGGTCGCTGCACGTTTCTATTTTTTGTTAATTGCGAAGAGACGTTGAACTGATTGCTTCTCCGTAGATGATTTGAAACTGTGGGTAAACAAGTAGGTTGGTTGTTAACTAAAATTTCTTTTCATTCTGATCATTTTGTGTTTATATCATAGTATAAAGTAAAAAAGGAGAGTATTATGGCAGGAATTAGAGACGTCGCAAAACGAGCAGGTGTATCGATCGCAACTGTATCGAGGGTGCTCAATGAAGATCCTACGTTATCTGTCACGCAAGAAACAAAAAATAAGATCAACGAAGCCGTGGAATATTTTCACTATAGTAAGAAGAAAGTACCTGTGAAAAAGGCAATGAATATTGCAGTGGTATCCACTGTTTCGGAAGAAGCTGAATTAGAAGATCCCTATTTTCGGGCGATTCGTCGTGGCATTCAAGCACAAGCAGAGCAAAATAAGTTTCGCATAAAAAAAACGTATTATATGTCTGAACGCCCCGTTGCCATTGAGGAGCTAAGGGAGTATCAGGGAATCCTTGTCATTGGTCAAGTCTTGCCAACTTTTTTAGCAAAGATCGCAGCAGTCAATCCTCATATCGTCGTGATCGATGATCCTTCTTTGTCTTCAGAATGGGATGCGGTATATACGGATTTCTCTATAGCAGCAACCGAGCACTTAGAGCGTTTGTATAAAAAAGGGCATCGAAATATCGCTTTTATTGGGGGATATCGGGTACGTTTGGATGCATCCAGTGAGAAACATCAATCGCCAGATGATATGCGGATGAACACTTATGTGTATTGGATGAAAGAAAAAGGATTGGAAGAATACATCAATGTTTACCTAGAAGGATGGAACACATTAGACGGTATCAAAGCCACTGAGCAATTGCTTGAACAATGCAAAGAGAGCCTTCCTTCAGCTATTATGGTCGCCAATGATTCGATTGCAGTTGGTACATATCGCTCCTTGCAAAAACGTGGGTATCGGATACCAGAAGATATTTCAGTAGTCAGTTTCAACAATATCGAAGTTGCAGAATTTTTGACCCCATCTTTAAGTACCGTTGCCATCGATATGGAAGAACTGGGAAAAATTGCTTTACGGATGATAGAAGAGCGGATCAAAGGCATTCGTCAAGTACCTGTTAAAATCATGGTGGCCAGTAAGATGATCGTCAGAGAAAGTGAAAAAGAAAGAGATTAATGTTCAAGGTAAACGCTTTAATGTGTTTACCTTTTTATTTTAGTTAAAAAGTATTGACAAATTTATTAGTAAACAGTATATTTGTTTTGTGAAAAGAAAGCGGATACATGGATCAGAACTAGAGGAGGAATGAAAGATGAATTGTTTCAAGAGAGTAACACTTGTTAGTTTGAGTCTTTTAGGAACTTTGGTTTTAGGAGCTTGTGGTAATGGCAACGGTGATAGTGGTGGTCAGGTCACGTTAAGTTATGCGAGTTGGGATACTGAACAAGCACCGGGGCTGCGAAAAATGCTTGATGCTTTTGAAGAACAAAACCCAGATATTAAAGTCGAAATGGAAACCACCCCATGGGATCAATATTGGGTGAAGCTTGAAGCTGCTACTACTGGAGGAAATATGCCTGATATTGTCACGATGCATTCAACTGAATCCTACAAATATATGTCTCAATCGATGCTGATGGGTCTAAATGAATTGATTGCAGAAAATAACATTGACATGACAAACTTCACCGAAGGAATCGCAGAGTCTTATACGTATGAAGAAGAACTTTACGCGATTCCCAAAGATGCCTCCGTCATTGGATTGTGGTACAACAAAGAGCTCTTTGATCAAGCAGGAATTGCATATCCAGACGCAACGTGGACATGGGATACACTGAAGGAAGCAGCTGTTCAGTTAACAGATGAAGAAGCAGGTATTTATGGATTTGCTGCGGATAATTCAACAGAGGGAGGCTATTGGCCATTTATTTATCAAAATGGTGGAGAAGTCTTTATTGATGAGAATACGAAATCGGGAATGAATAGCGAAGAAGTACAAGATGCATTAAGGTATTATATTGATTTTTATCTAAATGATCAGTCATCACCTTCAGCGAAAGAATTGCAAGATACGAATAAAGTGGGTCGTTTTCAAGCAGGAAGATTGGCGATGATCGTGGAGGGCAACTGGCAAACACCAGGTTTTTTAAAGAATGAATACTTGGCTGAACATGCGGATGTTGCCGTTTTACCTAAAGGAAAAGAACATGCGACGATCACAAATGGTTTAGGTTGGGCAGCTAGTGTCAATACCAAGCATCCTGAAGAAACAAAAAAATTATTAGCATTCTTGGCAAGTGAAGAAGCCAACCAAATTCAAGCAGAAACAGGGGCATCGATCCCAGCGCTAAAAGGATTTGAGGAGGTTTGGGCAAGTTCTGCGGATACTTTCAATTTAAGTGTTTTTGCAGAAATGCTAGAGTATGGCGTGCCTCGTCCCTATAACAAAAATGGCTTGAATGCTGAAAAAATAGAGACAGAAATTATGAACCGGGTATTTTCTGGAGAATTAAGTGTCGAGGAAGGGACTGCACAGATTGCGGAAGAAGTTGATGCAATTTTAGCTGAAAGTAATTGATCAAAACGGAAAATTAGCTAATCAACCCACCTAAACAAAAGGAGACCTCTATGAAAAATCGTATGCTTGGAAATTACCAGAAAGACCACCTTTTCTGGGGATACTTATTTATTCTCCCAACAGCAGTCGGATTGATTTTATTGAATATTTGGCCAGCGATCCAAACAATCATTCTAAGTTTTCAACGAACAATTGGTTTTGGTAACACCGAGTGGATCGGCTTAGCCAACTATCAGAAACTTTTGACGGATCGAGAGGTGTTGCAATCCTTGATCAATACCTTGATCTATGCAGTGGTATCAATTCCATCAATCATAGTGTTATCACTTTTAGTCGCGGTCCTAATGAATAAGAAAATCAAAGGCGTGTCGATTTATCGAACGATTTATTTTCTACCTGTAGTTGCAGCCCCCTCTGCAGTCGCGATGATCTGGCGTTGGATGTTCAATGATGATTATGGATTAGTCAACGAGCTTTTATCAAAAGTTGGTCTAACGGGTCCAGCATGGCTTAGCGATCCGAATGTTGCGATTTATTCCGTCATTATTGTCGGAATATGGAGTGCTATTGGCTACAACATGGTGCTTTTCTTAGCTGGACTACAGGAGATACCCAAAGATTACTATGAGGCAGCCGATATCGATGGGGCTTCTTCATGGCAGCAATTTTTTCAAATCACTTTACCGCTTGTGACACCAACGCTATTCTTTGTCGTGGTCACAACGGTTATCAATGCCTTTCAAGTATTCGATGTGATTTTTATGATGATCGCACCTTCAAGTGAGGCAATGCTGAAGACACAATCATTAGCATACTTGTTTTACAAACATTCCTTTATTTTAAATGATAAAGGGTATGGTTCAGCAATCGTCGTCTTTCTTCTATGTATTATTTTGCTGATCACAGCACTACAAATGAAGTTGCAAAAAAAATGGGTCAACTACTAAAAGGAGGTTTCTTGATGCAACGAATTAGCAAGAATTGGCTTATCCATCTACTTTTGATCAGTGGCGGAATAATTATGGCATTGCCTTTTGTATGGATGATTCTGACTTCTGGAAAAACACTTGTTGAATCGACTCAGATTCCACCAACATGGTTTCCTAAATCCTTTCAACTTTCAAATTATCAGGCAGTTTTAAATCTTTTACCCTTTGGTGCCTTCTATCTCAATACTTTTTTGATGGTCATTGGACGTGTGATCGGTTCCGTTTTATTTTCAGCGATGGCAGCCTATGCCTGCGCACGCTTGCGCTTCCCTGGACGAGATCTTTTTTTTGCTCTAGTCCTTATCCAAATGATGATTCCCGCATCAATCTTTATCACACCCCAATATTTATTAGCGCAAAGATTAGGAATTCTAAATTCAGTACCGGCATTGATCTTGCCAGGTGTTGTCAGCGCTTTTGGAACCTTTTTACTTAGACAGTTTTTTCTAGGCTTACCAAGTGAGCTGGAGGAAGCAGCACACCTTGAAGGAGCAAATGTATGGACGATCTTTTTCAAAATCATGCTGCCATTGGCGAAATCCGGGTTGATCGCACTAGGTATTTTTACAACCCTCTTTGCTTTCAAAGATTTAATGTGGCCACTGATCGTCAATACATCAATTCGACAAATGCCATTGGCAGCAGGGTTAGCCAATCTTCAGGGACAATATGCGACCAATTTCCCACAATTGATGGCAGGCTCGCTACTAGCGATTTGGCCCATGGTTGCTGTCTTTATCATTTTTCAACGTAAATTTATTGAAGGAATTGCCACTACTGGCGGTAAATTATAAAAGAATGGAGCAATAAAAAATGACAAAAATCACCTTTATCGGAGCAGGAAGCACTATTTTCGCTAAAAATGTTCTAGGAGATGCAATGTTGACCCCGAGCTTAGCAGATTCCCACATCGCCCTTTACGACATCGATGAGAAACGACTTCGTGAATCCGAGGCAATGTTAAAGACGATCAATAAAAATGCCAATCAAAACCGAGCAGCAATACAGGTCTATCATGACCGCAAAGAAGCACTAAGAGATGCCGACTTTGTAGTAAACGCCATTCAAGTTGGTGGCTACAAACCTTCCACCGTCATTGACTTTGAGATACCGAAGAAATATGGCTTACGCCAAACAATAGGTGACACGATGGGCATTGGCGGAATATTTCGGACGTTGCGTACGTTACCAGTCATGTTGGAATTTGCTCGAGAAATGGAGGAAGTTTGTCCAAACGCATGGTTGCTAAATTATACGAACCCGATGGCGATGCTGACGATGGGGGTATTGAAAGCAACATCCATCAAAACGGTTGGGCTTTGTCATAGTGTGCAAGTATGTGTTCCAGAATTATTCGAGCATTTAGGGATCAAAGAACAATATGATCTGGCTGACTTCCAGTGGAAAATTGCTGGGATCAATCATATGGCATTTTTATTGGAAATTACCAAAGATGGGGAAGATTTCTATCCAACGATCCGTCAGTTGGCTGAAGAGAAAGAAAATCCTCACCGTGATTCAGTCCGCTTTGAATTGATGAAACGTTTTGGCTATTATATTACAGAATCTAGTGAGCACAATGCCGAGTATCACCCTTATTTCATTAAATCAAAATACCCAGAATTGATCGACGAACTGGGGATTCCGTTGGATGAATATTTAACCCGTTGCGAAAATCAGATTCGCGATTGGGAAACGATGCGGGAGGATATCGTCGATAATGGCGATTTGACCCATAAGAGAAGTCGCGAATACGCCTCTTATATCATGGATGCCATCAAGACTGGCAATCCAACTGTTATTGCTGGAAATGTGTTGAATAAAGGCTTGATCACCAATTTACCAGAGGATGTCTGTGTGGAAGTTCCATGTTTGGTGGATAAGAACGGCATCCAACCAACCTACGTCGGCGCTTTACCAACGCAGCTTGCAGCATTGAACCGAACCAACATCAATGTGCAAGAATTGACTGTCGAAGCAGCGTTGACCCTTGAGAAAGACAAGATTTATCAAGCAGCATACCTCGATCCTCATTTATCATCAGAACTATCATTGGCAGACATTACCCAATTAGTCGATGATTTGATCGAAGCCCATGGGGATTATTTACCAGATTATCACTGATAAAAAATGGACGCGCATTTTTTTTACGAATACTGATAGCGCCAACATTTCTTTGGTTTTTTTGAAAAGATATGGCAAAAGAGTTGTTGACAACCAAATTGGTCAAAGCTATAATCGGACTTAGGATTGCTACTGAAAAGGCGACACCGACAAAATATACACTAGCTTATTTATGCTCGGAGTGTATATTTTTGTCGGTTTTTTTGTCTGTTTGAAGGGGGGAGAAAAGATGAAACCAATCACGATCTACAATAACAATGCCGTCCTCGTGGAGGATAATGGCACAGAATGTGTAGTGATTGGCAACGGTGTTGGTTTCGGTGTAAAAGGCAGTGGGGTGATTGATCAAACGAAAATTGATAAAAAATATGTCTTAGATGCAGAATTTACCCAAAACAAATTTGGGTCGCTGATGGCAGGAATGGATGAACGGCATGTGATTCTGACCGCCAAAATTATTGAAGAAGCAGAAAAGGATCTTGCGCGAACATTTGATTCCAGCATCTATCTATTTCTTGGTGATCACATTAATTACGCAATTGAGCGTAATCTTAAAGGAGAAGCGATCACCAATGACTTAATGTGGGAAATCAAAAAATATTACCCACGAGAATTTGCAGCAGCAAAGCGGTCGTTGCAGTTTATTGAACGATCAGAGAAAATTCGTTTTATTGAAGATGAAGCTGGCTTTATAGCCCTGCATTTTGTAAACGCTAGCTCAAGTTCACGATTTAAAAATGAGACGATTTTTACGACAAAAGTAATTGCAGAGATTGTTCAGATCGTGGAGTATGATTATGGGATGAAGTTGGATGAGACGTCCATGAACTATGATCGATTCTTGACCCATATACGCTATTTTGTAAGCCGAATTTTTTCAGAAAGTAAAGAAGTAAAAGATGAAGCTGATTTATTGCAACATGTGAAGCAATTATATCCGAAAGCTTACCAAACTGGCTTGAAAATCAAGAAGCATATTGCTGGTCAATATAAAGTGAAAATTACAGATTCAGAATTGTTATATTTTGTCATTCATATCAATCGAGTGACCACAAGAGAACTAGATTAAATGTTTTGTTACCGAATGGGCAAGACCAAATAAAGATTGAGCCAAATATGGGCTTAGTTTTTATTTGGTCTGTTTTATTTATAAGGAGGAAAAAAATGACTAAGTATCAAGAGCTTGCACAGAATATCGTTGGAAATATTGGTGGAACGTCAAATATTGAGTCTGTAACGAATTGCATGACACGGTTACGATTCGTATTAAAAGATAATTCAAAAGTCAAAGAAGATCATCTTAAAGCAACACCAGGTGTTCAAGGAACAGCCTTAAAAGGCGGACAATATCAGGTAATTATTGGAACAGATGTAGCAAATGTTACGGAAGAAATCAACAAAATGGGGGACTTTGGAAGTGATTCTTCAGAACCAACGTCACCGAAAGAAGAAAAAGTCATCAATCGAGTTTTAGGAGCGATCACCTCAATTTTCCAACCGATTATTCCAGCAATCTGTGGGGCAGGAATGTTAAAAGCTGTTTTAGCTTTACTTGTTTTCTTTGAAGTATTAAATGCTGAAGCTCAAACGTATCAGCTATTAAGTTTACTAGCCGATTCAGCATTTTATTTTCTTCCAGTAATGTTAGCTGTAACAAGTGCACAATACTTTAAAGCAAATCCATTTTATGCAGCGGTTTTAGGCGCTATGCTGATTCACCCAGCTTTTACTGCTATGGTTGCAGCTGGTGAACCTATTTCATTTGCAGGTCTTTCTGTCAGAGCTGTATCCTATGGTTCGGCAGTTGTACCGCCAATTTTGATTGTATGGGCAATGGCGCACATTGAACGTTTAGCAAAAAAAATATCGCCTAATCCTGTGAAGATTTTTCTGGTCCCATTATTGGTTTTCTTGGTTACGGCTCCGTTAGCTTGGATCATTATCGGTCCACTAGGAGCATTAGTTGGTGATGTGTTATTAGTAGTCTTTGAATTCTTCAATGAACAAGCACGCTGGGTTTTACCAGTCCTGATGGGGGCGTTCACCCCATTTTTCGTTATGACAGGGATGCATTACAGTTTTATGCCTGTTCAACTAGCACAATATGCCACATTGGGCTATGGAACGTTATTAGGACCGGGAATGTTGGCATCAAATATTGCTCAGTCGGGTGCTTCACTGGCAGTAGCATTAAAAACCAAAGATAAAGTGATGAAGCAAACGGCTTTTTCGGCTAGTACTACAGCGCTATTTGGAATCACCGAACCTGCTTTGTATGGGGTGACGATGAAACTAAAAACGCCTTTATGGGTCGTGGTAGCCTCTGGAGGAGTAGCTGGTTTATGGGCAGGTTTGACCAACATGCGAACTTATGCATCAGCAACTGCAGGTGTTTTGGCGTTGCCAGTCTATTTAACGGATGATCTGTCAAATATCGTTAACGCAGTGATTTGCATTATTATTGCATTCGCAATGTCCTTTGCACTTACTTTGTTTTTTGTGAATGCAGAAGGAAAGAAAAAAGCAGTAGTGTCTTCACAAAGTCAAACGTTAAATCCGAATCAGGTTGCTGAACCACTTCGACCATTACGGACACCTTTAGAGATCAGCAGTCCTTTGGCAGGGGATCGGTTGGCGACTCATGAAATTCCTGATAGTGTATTTGCCAATGAGATTATGGGGAGAACAGTGGCTATTCAACCTAAAAACGGTCAAGTAGTTGCCCCATTTGATGGTGAAGTAGTGACGATTTTTCCCACCAATCACGCAATTGGGATCAGAAATAAGCAAGGAGTTGAGCTGTTGATCCACATTGGGATCGATACGGTCGAACTTGATGGCAAAGGTTATACTGCAGCAATCAAAGTAGGAGATACCTTTAAAAAAGGCGATTTGCTAGTGACTTTTGATCCAGAATATATTACTAGTCAAGGATATTCAACAGTGACACCGATCGTAGTGACAAACACAGCAGATTTTACAGACGTTATTGTCCATTCTGAGGATGAAACCATCAAGCAGGGTGATGTTTTAGTATCGATTTTTGAATAAAGAGGGGACAAACATGGCAAAATTTCCAGAAACTTTTTTATGGGGTGGTGCGATTGCCGCCAATCAAGCAGAAGGTGCCTTCAACGAGGATGGCAAAGGACTTTCCATTCAAGATTTTTTATCAAATGGAGTCACAAAGCCACTAGATCCTGAACTAAATCTACAAAACTTAAAACTAGAAGGCATCGATTTTTATCATCGTTATCGAGAAGATATTCAAATGTTCGCTGAGATGGGCTTTCAAGTCTTACGATTCTCGATTGCTTGGACACGAATTTTCCCTAATGGCAATGAAGAAAAACCAAATGAAGCTGGATTGCAGTTCTATGAAGAGGTGATCGATTGCTGCTTATCTCATGGGATCGAACCGCTAATTACACTTTCTCATTATGAAACACCTTATTTCCTTACAAAAAGTTACGATGGTTGGCGTAATCGGGCATTGGTAGACTACTTTAATCGTTTTTGTCGGACTGTGTTTACTCGTTACCAAGGGAAAGTGAAATATTGGTTAACTTTCAATGAAATCAATGCGCTTTGGAATTTTCCCTTAATGGGAGCAGGAGTGATGACAAAAAAAGATTGCTTATCTAAGCAAGATCTCTTTCAAATAGCACATCACGAGCTTGTTGCCAGTGCCCAAGCAGTCAAAACCGCCCATGAAATTGATCCACAGATGCAGGTAGGGAATATGGTGTTAGGGATCTATAATTATCCGATGACTTCAAACCCGAAAGACACCTTGGCTGTTTTGGAGGCGGATAAAAACTTAAACTATTTTATGGATGTTCAAGCTCGTGGATATTATCCTGATTGGATCAAAAGAGAATGGCAGAGGTATAATGCAACTATCGAGATGGAACCTGACGATCTCGAATTATTGAAAAATACCGTTGATTTTATATCGTTTAGTTATTATATGTCCCGATGTGTTTCTGCTACGCCTGAAAAGTACCAACAGGGAAAAGGAAATATGACAAACGTTCTAAAAAATCCCTACCTTGATGAAACGGAGTGGGGATGGGAGATTGATCCAGACGGATTACGTATTCTCTTGAACCGTTTTTCGCATCTCTATCAGTTGCCACTTTTTATCGTTGAAAATGGTTTAGGTGCTGTTGATCAGTTAATTGAAATTGATGGAGAATTAACCGTTGTTGATGATTATCGCATCAATTATTTAAATGATCATCTATCAGCCGTTGCTAAAGCCATCGATGATGGTGTCAATGTATTGGGTTATACCATGTGGGGGTGTATTGATTTAGTAAGTGCTTCGACCGCAGAGATGAAAAAGCGTTATGGGTTCATTTATGTAGACCGAAACGATGATGGAACTGGTTCACTTAAACGGTATCGAAAAAAATCCTTTAATTGGTATCGCGAAGTGATTGTCACCAATGGTGGAACCATTGGTTGAAATACCGCTAGTAAATAAAGAAAGCATTGCCGATCCAGCAAATGGAAGGCAATGCTTTTTGTCGTTTATTGTATCCATTGATTCGACGGGTAAGCCGATCAGCGGTTATGGTCGTACGATTGATCAAAAGGGGAAAAAGAAGGTGAAAAAAAGCAGCATCAACGATGCCACTCCATGGTGTTTTCGATTTCATTGGTATCAGAGTCCAGTTGTTCAGAAACGATGGTAAAGCCATGTTTGAGATAAAACGCAATAGCAGCTGTATTTTTTTGGTAGACGTCCAGAGTCAGCTTCTCGTGTTCTGCTTGTACTTTTTGTAAAAGCTGCTTGCCAATGCCGTGGGCACGATAGTCTTTCAAAACGAAAATACCAGCGATATAATCATCCAACATCCCGATGAAGCCGACGGGCTGATCATCCACCGAATAGGTGTAAATAAGGGCATCAGCAAAGGCTTTTTTCACAAAGTCATAGTTATCTTGCCAATGGGCAGCTGAAATAAAGTCATGGGCATCCAAATTGCTTTGCAGCCAAATCTGGGCGATAGTTTCTAACTCAGAATCGGTAAATTGGGTCACTTGTTGTATCATGAGAACCTCCGTTTTTTTATTCAGTATAGCATAGGACCACTGCTGATTACTGCAAATCGCGGTATTTTCGTAGGCAATCGGACAGAAGATGAACCAATTGACAAGTAACGAAGGTTAAATGGCGAAGAAAAGCAATCTTTTTCGTTGAAATATTCTAACAATTTTGTTTCAGCTAGGTGTCAATTTCTTGCAGCAAGATGTTATTTGTGTGAAAACAGCCCCAAGAATGAAATCTTTCGGTATGCTAGAGAAAGCGATAAGACATATCTAGTTAAGGAGAAAAAATGAAAAAGACACTTTTGGTTGCAAGTTCACTTGTTTTGCTGACGCTGCCTGTCGTGACGGTATCCGCAGACAGCTTTGATCAGAAGATCCAGCAGCAAAATGAAAAAATCAATGACATAAAAAATGAATCCACCTCATTAGAATCACTGAAACGCTCCACAGAGGCAGAGATTCAATCGATTGAAGGAGAAATCCAAGCAATCCTACAAAAGAAAACGACGACGGAAGAAGAAGTCAATGCCTTGGCACAAGAGATCCAAGTCCTTGAAGAGAAAATCATCAAGCGCACAGAAGTACTGGCGAATCAAGCGCGTGACATTCAAACGTCGGAACCTTCCAATCGTTTGTTCCAAAAAATCGTTGACGCGGAATCCATCGGAGAAGCTATTCAACGGGCGATCGCTTCAGTAACGATCATGAATGCCAGCAATAGCATCGTCGAACAACAGCAAGAAGATATCGCAACGAGCCAGAAATTGGAAAAAGAGTTGCAGGAACAATTGGTTGCGATCGAAGAGCAGTCAAGCGCATTGCAAGGAAAACAAGCGGAATTAGCTGATGTCAAATTGAATCAAGAAGTTGCACTAGCCGACCTTGCCTTGGCGTTGAACACTGAAGAAGAGAAAAAAGACCAATTGGAAGCGGACAAAGCAGAAGCACAACGGCAAAGAGAAGCAGCGTTGAAGCAACTGGCTGAGCAAGAAGCACAAGAAGCAAAAGCGCGCAAAGAAGCAGAAGAAGCAGCAAAACGTCAGCAAGCAGCAGAAGCCAAGTCAGCTGAAACCGCCGAAAGTCCTGCCGTTCAACAAGCAGCAGTGGCAGCAGCACAGCCGAAGACGGAAGCCGCAGTGTCGTCAGAAACATCGGTGTCGTCAGAAAAAACTGCAACTACGCCTGCACCCGTGCAGCAAGCAGCTGAGCCAAAAGAACAAACAAGCACAGGTGGATGGCAAATGCCAGTCGATTCGGTTCATATTTCGAGTAGTTTTGGGTATCGAACAGATCCAACAGGTGCATCAGGAAATCAACATAATGGCATCGACTTTACTGGGGGCACAGGAACGCCGATCTATGCGATCCAAGCAGGCGAAGTCGTTGAAGCGGGCTATGGTCCGTCAACTGGTAACTATGTGATCATCAAACATGCCAATGGCGTTTACAGCTACTACATGCACTTTAGTACGCTGCCAGCTGTTTCGGTCGGACAAAGCGTCTCAGCTAGACAATATGTTGGCGGTATGGGAACGACTGGGAATTCAACTGGCGTCCATCTACATTTAGGGATGTCAACAAGCTTATGGTCTGGATTCTTTGATCCGGCGCCAGAATTAGGCTTATAATAGTCAGAAAAACCGCAGAAGCGAACCAGCTTCTGCGGTTTTTTGGTTGCTCTTCTTTTACGAAGTCTCGATTGGCTCAGCGCCAAAAGCGGGTCATCTCCGCTTTGTCTTTCAGGTTGAAAGCGATCATGTCCTCAATCAATCCTTGATCGATCGGCTCAGTCCACTTGATGCGAAAAATGTTATCCGTATGGCTGTAGCCAGCTTTTTCGATGGCATCGGCAAACTGTTCAAGACACTTGGTTTCAGGGGAGACAGAAAAATGCGGTTTTGAAACGCTGAAACCGATAATAAAGGTCTCATGGGCGGTGAACATCGGCTGATTCCATTTAATGACTGGAACGAGGTCAGGAAATTTCTTGGTAATAGCGGCAAATAAGGCACGCAGTTTTTCTTGTTTTACTGGATCTTCAATGCTGGTTAAGTAAGTTTCTAATACATCCATTGGGAGATCTCCTTTCGTTTTAAGGAACGAGTACAGGCAATGTCGATTAATAAAAATAACGCATGTTTGAAATCAACTATTTTGTTACTTAGAGTGTACTGTAAAGTTAGTAAGTTGACAAACCTGTTGCCTTGCATGGGGGATAAAGCCTTCAGAAACAAACATTTTTTGCAAAAAGTAACGCTAAAAACAACTTTTTTCTGCTCGAACAAAAGCCAAACATCAGGAACATTCCAGTATTATCCTCCACGGTTCCTTGAGATCAGCTTAACTTTTCAGAAATAACAAATGAAAAAGCAGATTATTTTCAGAGAAAACTTTCAAAAAGAAATCGGTTGCATTCAACAAGAATTCTGCTAGAATATAACTTGTTCGAACAAGTTGTTGAGCGAAAGCAAAAAGAAAGGAGGAGGACTTGTGACCAAAAGGAAACCGGTAACCCAAGCAGCCAAGAAAGAATATGCAAACAAAAGTATGCGGTTTAATCGTTTTTTACTTTTTCGTTATATGACGGCGATCTTTTTCTTTGTCAATCTTTATTGGACCCTATTGAGTCTGTCTCAATGGACATGGGCTGGTTTGATTCCCATTGCCTTATTGATCGTTGATGGACTTATACTTATTGAACAAACTCAAAAATATTGGCAGCAATCGAATCGTTTACTGGTGACAAAAATCGGATATTGGCTCCAATTCGGTGTCAATCTGATTGCAATTCTATTTATTTTGATCGGGCAGCAAGCAACATTGATTCCTTTTATGAATCAATCGGGTAGAGGCATCTTACTTGCCTTGTTTACTGTCGGCATGATCGCGTGCCTGTTCATCCAGCGTAAAGCGTGGTTGATCGAGCATGACCGCGACAAATATTTCACGTATTTGACTACATTTGAAACTCAAGGAGGAACAGTCAATGGATTCAGAAAATAACAAAATGTTTGCCTTCTTGGACCGCTACTTAATGGGTCCAATGGGGAAAATCTCACAATTACGGATCGTTCGTGGGGTCATGGCAGCCGGGATGGCGTCGATTCCTTTCACTATTGTAGGATCTATGTTCTTGATCGTCAGCGTTTTGCCACAAAGCTTCCCTGCATTAGAGGGCATTTGGAGTGCGTCATTCGATAAGATCCAAAATCTTTACATGTTAGGTAATACCGCAACGATGGGGATTTTAGCACTTTACTTCTGTGTCGTGTTTGGTTACGAGTACACCAAAATCCAAGCACAAGAAGAAAAAATCGTTCTTAGCCCAGTCAATGGCGCGTTGCTTTCAATGATGGCGTTCTTTATGTGCTTGCCACAATTAGTTTTTGAAGGCGGTATGGCAACATTAGTCAATGTCATTTCTGATGACCAAAAAATCATCGATGGTTGGGAAATGGCTGGCGGGGTGACTCGTTTAGGAACAACTGGGATCTTTACAGCGATCATCATGGCGATTATTGCCGTAAAAATCTACGCATTCTGTGTGAAACGCAATATTGTTATCAAAATGCCTGACACAGTGCCAACAGGAGTATCTTCCTCTTTTACAGCATTGATCCCAACGGCACTGACTTCATTAGCTGTAATCGTCATCAATGGTGCATTAGTCGCAATGGGCACAGATATTTTCAAAGTCATTGCGATTCCTTTTAGTTTCGTGACGCAATTGACCAGTACTTGGGTCGGACTACTTGTTATCTACTTCTTCATGCATGCGCTCTGGATCGTGGGTATTCATGGGGCAACGATCGTGACCTCATTCTTGACGCCAATCGTATTGTCGAATATGGTGGAAAACCAAAATGGTGCCAACATTGCCTTCGCGGGTGAGTTTAACAATAGTTTCGTAACGATCGGTGGTTCAGGAGCAACGTTAGGAATGGTGATTTTCATCGCCTTCTTTGCAAAATCAGCACAGTTAAGTGCTTTAGGAAAAGCAGCGATCGTGCCATCCTTCTTCAATATCAATGAACCGATTTTGTTCGGGATGCCAGTGGTATACAACCCGTACACAGCGATCCCATTCTTCTTAGCACCGATGGTTTCAATGTCCGTTGCTTATTTTGGCATCAACTTAGGCTTTGTTAACCCACCGATTGCCCAAGTAGCGTGGCCGACCCCAATTGGCTTATCCGGCTTTATTGGTTCAGGTGGTGACTGGCGTGCCTTTGTCTTAGCAATCATCTGTGCAGTCGTTGCTTTCTTGATTTGGTTCCCATTCATCAAAATGTATGATGGCAAATTATACAAGGACGAACAAGCAAACGCAACGAAGGCATAATCTATCCGTTTTTTTGATAAGCCGGCTATGAAAAATAGCTGGCTTTTTTTACGCCAAAGACGATAATAGTAGTAGAGAATCGCAAGGAAAGGAGTAGGCAGATGACGAAACTCAGTATTGAAGACTTAGCAGCAGAATTGATCAGAAAGATCGAAGCCGGTGACATTGGAAATGAGCAGGGGAAGATGCCTAGTGAACGAGAGCTTTTGGCAATTTATCCAGTTTCTCGTTATACGTTACGCCAAGCCCTCAATAAGTTGAGCAAGATGGGCTGGATCTACCAGATGCAAGGCCGCGGCTCGTATATTCGTTTTCATAACAACCAAAAACCGACCATTGAACAAGGAGATCTTGGCTTCAATGAAGACTTGACACGGGGCGAGAAAAACATTCGAACGGTCAAAGCCTCAAAGCGACTGGTCAAAGTATCAGAGGCGTTGTTTCTCCCAAGTCAAAAACAATTTGCGAAAGATCAGCACTTTATCGAAGTCCAACGGTTTCGCACGCTAGATGACAAACCGTATTTGATTGAGCGTTCCTATTATATACCTGAAATCGTAGGGGAGATCTCCGAAACAATGATGGAGGGGTCAATGTTCCAAGCTTTGGCAGAAGAAAAACAACTGACAGTCGCCTTCATCGACAAGTTCATTCAAAGCAAACCGCTATCACAGGAACAAGCTGCGTTTTTTCATCTAGAAGAAGGCATGCCCGCACTGATCGTACGAGACGACAGCTATCTGAGAAATGGGGAGCTATTAGCCTTTTCGATGATCCATTATGATTATCGGATGGCGACATTATACATGCATAAAAAGTTGTTCGTTTAAAGAAAACGGATTTTCAAGAAACGGTTCTTTCTTTTTTTAAGGCAATAGAAAAGCAGCCCATCAGGGAGAAAGAAACTTACAGTTGCGGAGCAGCTGACTGGCAAACTGAGAGAAAAGGAATCGCTTCCAATAGATGAAAAATGACTGAGCAGTAAAACTATATAATAGGTAAAGAATCGATCAGCGACCTTGGCTTATAAGGTCGCTGATTTTTTTTGAGGGGATTGAGCGGCGGTTAAGAAGGCGTGATTGTTGATTCAAGATAAAGATCGTTTAAAGAAGAACACTCGTTTTCTTAAAACGAGGATATTTTGCTCAATTTTTAACAATATCGTTGAGATGAATGGTTTCCTCTGACAAATATTTCATCAAGTGAAGAAATATCTGATTTTTCAATCTGTTATTGCTTTGATACTATCAAATAGACAACAGATGTTCTGCGAACGGAAGCCGTCTTTTCGTTTAATGGCTATTTTATTGAGAAACAGGCCGATTCATTTACTTGATTTCTATCTTCCAAAATAAATGGAGGTCGTGGAAATCAAGGGATGTGGTGGTCTTTGCTTTCTTTTTTTAAGCGAAGGGGGACAAGAAGCAAGCGGACATCACTGCTCAAAAGGTCACAGCAGAAACGTCAGCTCGTTTGAAAGAACGACCGCGGATAGAACAGCAAAAGTGCAACTTTTCACGAAAGCAGACGTTCAAGCAGACCAATTTGTAGACACACTAAATTGTTAACGAATCAAATCATCGATGAGTGAGGAATCAGGAGGGGTAACATGGCATTATTTCGCAAAAAGAAAGATGAAGAAACTTACGAAGGCGTTCATGTCTACGACGAGGAATATGATGAAGAAGAGTACGACGAAGACGAGTACGACGATGAAGAATATGATGACGATGAGTACGACGATGAAGAATATGATGACGACGAGTACGAGGATGATGAGTACGAGGAAGAGGAATATGAGGAAGATGAGTATGAAGATGATGCCCAAGAAGAGCTACTGGCATTAGAAAATACCGTTTCACAACTGACCAAAACCGTCGAACATTTGACCAAGCAATTGGAAAACAAACAAGAATCCATCAATCGGATGGCTTCACAAGCGACGCAACAAGAAAGTATCATTTATGAAAACAAGCAACTGCAAATGCGTTACAACGAGTTACAGCAGCAGTTAAAAGAAGCAGAACGTCAACAAGAAGCCCTCAAAACCAATTATGAGCAGGAAATTGAGCAGTTGACAAGTCAAGAAGACGAATTGATCGAAGTAGAAGAAGAACTCGAACAATTGCGTCAAAGAGAAGATGAACTGCTAAAAGAATTAGAAGAGAAAAGCAAGCAAGTCCAAGCTTTTGAAGAAAAAGCGATTCATTTAGAAGAAAAAGCAGCGATTATCGAAAACTACAAATTAAAAGAAGTCGAAAGCATGCGGCGGATCACTTCGCTTGAAAATGAAAATCAACAGTTGAACTTGCGCTTGCAAGAAGCGGAAGCGAAATATCGGGATCTTGAACGTTCAAGAGTCGAACAACTGGCAGATAAGAATGTTTTACAGCGTGACTTGGAACGTGAACTGGCTAAGGTCGAACAAATGAAGGACGAGCTGGCGACGATTTTGATCGAAGCAAAAGAAAAAGCACGGGAAACCGCTGCTGAAGCAGAACTGGAAGCCGACAGAAGACGTCAAGTGGCGGAAAATGAAGCTCACAAAATCATTTCAGAAGCATCGATGGAAGTGATGAAAATCCGTCAAGAGATCAAGCAATACCAAGAACGACTTACGGCGTTTCATCATGAGTCGAAAGGGTTGTTTGAGCAGTTGATCCAGCATAGCAAAGTGTTGAATCTTCCAGACTAAAAAGAAGGTTATGAGTCGGAATAGACGAAAAGGTCTGCTGAATAATTTCCGAGAGCGACACGACAAAGGAGGGAAACCCACTAGGACCATACATGCTGTATAAGAAATCACGAGCATCAACTACGACTTGATTTCTTATGAGCATGTTGGTTATTGGGACGAATGTGACGAATGATATTTTAAAAATTGCCATCTATCCAACCTTGAGTCCAAATCTTGAGGAATTATTTTACAAACAAGAGGCACTTCCATCAGTAATCACTGCTTGTGATAACCTCTATCAAAAAAAGTGGCCGCTCAAATCGTCGATTCGCAAACAAGTGACGCATTACTTTGAGCAATTTTATTCCATCGAAGCTTTCACCCATCATATCGAGATGGAGATCTTACGGAAAAAAATTGATTACTCAAAATTACGCATTCCCTTGGAACAGCAATTTCCTCAGTTTGTGTGGACGCAAATCGGCATTAATCATGTGTCCGATGAGAAAAGCAATTTGTTTTTAGAGTTTGTACCAATCGCTTACACAGAAGAAGAGTTTCCCTTTACGATTCAGTTGGATGCCAGCTTGCAGCAGCAAGCCCCCGCTGGTGTAAGTGATGCGAACGACTTTAAAGAGCAACTGGCAAAAATCGTTCAAAGCGTGATCGACGAACAAAATGTCACGTTCGTGAGTCGCCCGAAAGCGCAAGTCCATGAAGAAAAACGTCAAGGCAAAACCGATGCAGTGAAAAAAGAGCTGGAAGACACGCTCGAGTTCCAAAAGGTCAGTGCGGATGAGCCACCAAAGTTCAAAAAGAAAGTTCGCAAAAAAAGCAGCAAAAAAAAACAGTCAAAAAAAGCCAAGCAATTACCCAAAGTCAACGCCAATGAATTAGCGTTGGAGGAAGAGGCGAAGCGAGAACGAGCAAGCAAAGAGCGTTTGCGCTTGGCCAATCAAAAGCTTGAGATCTACATCGAAAACTTAGAAGCCTCTTTGATCAAAAATAGTATCCACTATTTAAACAGCTTGACTGATGAAGAAGACGAGAACTGGCATACGCAATTGAAGATCAGCTTACGAGAATATACCTATCTCTTTCAAAAAGCCAAATACCTCGAACAGGTTTGGCGCATCAATGACAATCTCGTACAAAAGATCGAAAAAATGACCTTGAACGAAAAAGAGTTGACCTATGAGAGAGGGCAAGTGCAGCAAGTGGTCGACAACAACCTTTCTGCTAAGGATATCAGTTTGGTTTTTTATGAATGCAGCGTGATTGAGTCACGAGTCAAATTGTATGAGCGGCCATGGTTTAGAAAACCTTACGCACGCATTATGAAGATGGACTATGACAATCTTTTACGAAAAGCCGCATACTTTGATCTTCTCCAAAGCGAAAGCTATCTATTAGAAAAAAAGCATTGATCGAAGGCAATACAGACGTTAGGAGCAGTCTATGAGAACCCAAAAGCAAAAACAACGATTCTTATTCTTATACCGCATCTACTTTATTGCTTCTTTGATCCCATTAGCGGTATTTTTGCAGCTGACCGCCTATTTTTATCTCTCTGCCTTTCGAGAATATGTCACTATCAGTCATTTGTTTTTACTCGCTCTTTTGCTAGGTTTTACGATGTATTTGCGGAACAATGCCTTTCATTATCAATTGCTGCTTGTACAGCTTGAAAAAAATGAAAGCAAAGACCATGAACGACCAAAAAAAGGCACCAGCAAGAACAGCCCCAAGGAGGAGGATCAAGAAGATGAAAAAGCCCAGAAGAAACGTAAAAAGTCTGTTAGCGATCGGAGCATTTATCGGAATCATCAATAATCAAACGATTTCTGAAGCCATGGTTCGATCGATCTTAGGTGTAGAACCATCTACTTATATGGAAACCATCGATGCACAACGAGAAAGTCGTGGGCACTCGATAACGGATGCCCTCCGACCGGTCTCTTACGAAGGAGCTGACAGGATAACGGAGCAACTTGATACTCCTCCAGAACAAACAAATGAAAGCCTCTCAGAAGAATCGGAGCAGACCGAAAAAGGAACGGAAGTCCAAGTCGTAAATGATGTTGAACGACCGGCAGATGATGGGCAGACAGACGAGGAAGAAACAGAGAGCGGCACCGATGAAACAGAAGACCAAGAGACTGAAGATGCTCCGCCGACGCCAGAGACTTCAGAAGGCGATCAACAGCCGAATCAGCCTGCTGGACCTGAAACGAATGAGGAAGAAACCAACGATACGAACAGCAGCAACAATAGCGGAAACAACCAATCAAATGGGAATCAAACCAATCAGGACAAAGAAAAAGATCCCGATCCAATCACTGAAGAACCCGAATCGCCGATTGATGAAGAAGAGCGGGAAAGCAACTTTCAGTTTTCGGTTTCTCGTAATCTAACGACACAACAATTCATCAATGAGATTGGTTCTGACGCGCAAGATGTTGCCTATAACAATGATCTTTATGCCTCAGTGATGATCGCACAAGCTATCTTGGAGACCGGCTCAGGAAACAGCGCCTTATCCAGTCCGCCAAACCACAATCTCTTTGGCATCAAGGGCAGCTTTCGTGGGCAAAAAGTGACCTTCAATACGCAAGAAGATGATGGAAGTGGTGCGTGGTATACGATCTCTTCCAATTTCCGTAAATACCCAAGTTACCGTGAATCCATCGAAGATTACGCTCGCTTACTAAGAGGAGGCATCACAGGCAATACGCGCTTTTATGCCCCGGTTTGGAAAGAAAATGCCCCAACCTATCGGGAAGCAACTGCGTGGTTGACCGGGCGCTATGCTACGGACATCCATTATGACCAAAAGCTGAATGCGTTGATCGAGGCCTATGATCTAACCATCTATGACAACGAGCCGACCGAAGAGGTCTTGGAAGAGATTGAACGCACACGTGCACAAGCAATTGAAGCAGCCCGCAAGGAAGAAGCGGAGACGACCCGTTCGTTGTTTGAAGATTTGCAAAGAAGCTCGGCAAATCGTCGAGGCTCAGGGAATTTGCCAGCGTCCATTCGGACCGTCAAGGATCGCTTGCAGGAAAATGCCAATGCCAATACTTATGCAAACCAATTAAGAGGGATGGAACGAGCGGGCAGCGAGGTAGATGCCGATGAGTAATCAGTCGCAAGTACCTAGAAGGAAAAAACGCCCGTCACAGCCTGCCAATCGGGAAAAAAAACGAGAACAATCAGAGGAGACACCAAGAAAACCCCGAATCGAAAAGTTTCAGGCGGAAGGAAAAAAAGCCAGCACTTCTAGTGGCAAGAAACGACCAAAAAAGCCGACCCAAAAAGAACCGACAGGACAGGCGCCTGCGAAAAAGAAACGAAAAAAAGCGGCTAGCACAGCGAATCGCCCCAAATTACCGACCGAAAAGCAGCATCCTAGTAAGCAAAAAGAAAGAGCAGCTGCCAGTACGACCACTGAAACACCACGCAAAAAGAAAAAGCGTCCACCGCAGCAAGCACGTCCAAGCCAGCGCAACGAGCAGGGGAAAACCAAGAAATCAAGTAGTCCGAATGCCAAATCAAAAGGAAGCCATAAGCAAGGCAAAAAACCAGCGGAGGTTTCCCAGAAACGACCAACCCCGCAAAAAGGCAAAGCCGCGACGAAGAAACCAGCAGCTAAAAAGAAATCTGGCGATCTCGTACTGAAAATCATCTATCTGATTTTCTTGGTTTGTAGCATGACTGTCCTATTTACGTTTATCGGCTTATATGTGACTGATCAAAATGAGATGACGGTTTTTAATCATCGGGTGGTGCGTTTATCAGATAATGGGATGGCGAATCTTGACAGCTCCGCATTACGCACACAAGATTTGATCATTTTAAGAGAACAAGCCTTCACTCAAGTACAGCCAAACGGGATCGGAGTCTTTACAAATAGCTCAGGAACAGGCTATATTGCCCGCCGAGTGCTATCGATCGAGGCTGACGAAGAGCAAGGCTATCATTTATCCGTCATTGGTGATGGACAGGCATTTGGGGAAGAAGCCATCGAAGCAGACCGTTTCGTTGGGGAAGTCTCAATGAGTATCAACCATGTAGCAGATGTGTTTCGTTTTATTGATCAAAACTTGATATTATCTATCATCTTCTGTGTATCATTGATCGCCTTATTCATTCTATTAGGCATTTATCTCTTTACTTGAGAGCCGTCATTACTTGAGAAAAGAGGAAACAATGTTGCAAAAAAAAATAGTGTTAAGAAATAGTATCGCGGGTCTGCTTTTCTTTCTTTTGTTGCTTAGCATCTTGATTTGGCAGAATAATCAGTCTATTCATATTCGTCGATTAGCGGATGAAAATGAAGTGTTCGAAAAAATCGAGATTTTGGAAGAATGGCAGGAACGAATGACCCTTACAGGGACGACGATCCAACGATCCGTTCGGGTAATGAACGCTAGTGAAGTGCCAGTCTTTGTCCGAGCAAGTTTTGAAGAAGTGCTGCGCTATATCGCGCCAGACAGTGAGGAAGCAGCTTTTGAGCAGGCGGCAGATGCGAGTGATGCGCCAGACTTATTACCAGTACTGTCTCGCTTTGATGAAAACGAAATTTTAGCAAGAGGGTATCAGAACGTGACCCAGCAGATCCCAGAACTCATTGGAAATGCTCTTGATGGTCAAGTGATGGTTTGGATCAGCGATGAGACGATCGAAGAGTTGGCACCCACGCCTGCCTTGGATGCCTTCGATAGTGAAGAGATGCAGGAGTTATTGGGGGAATTAGACGCTGAAGAACAGGAAAATCCTGAGAACTTCTACGATCGCACCGAAGGCAATGAAGAAATGGAGGAGCCACCGTCATCAGACTTGATCGATGGTCCACCAGATCTCTGGCAAGAACCGGTCCTTGTCGAAGCTCACTTCAGCTATTCCTTTCGACGAAACCAACAACCGGTCATGCAGAAAATGAGTGGGGAACTGCTGCTGCTCAATCCTGCTGATCCGGTTGCTGAGTGGACCTTTGAAGCAGCCAACTTGACCTATAGTTATTATCTTGAAGGGTATCGTTATTTTGTTCGAAATTGGGCGGAGTCGCAGCTAGCCAGCCCCTTTTCCACCAGTGAAGAACCTACGGGATTCACGTATCTCGGAGAACAGGGAACGATTGACCAGTCGTCATTTGATTACACGACGACAGAATCTGGGTTAGGCAGTGCCTTTCAATTGCCAGAGATGATCAGTGCGTTTCCTGATGCTGCTGGCTTGTATCCGACCCAAACGGTGAAAACGCTAAGCAGCTTTGTCTCTGAAAGTCCCGCCCAGATCGACTCAGAAGCCATCATGATCGAATTCGGCTCTTTGAGCGATTACCGTCAGATTGATCGAAATACTTGGATCTATAATCCCGATGATGGCTGGTTTTATTATAGTTTCCCTTTGGACCGATCCTATCAAAGTGAAGACGGGTATGGCGTCACCCGTTCACTGATCGAACAAGTGATGATCGATACAAGTGTCGCAGACGATAGCCATCTTGCCTATGAACTTTTACCGAAAGTCGAAGTCATTCAGGCTTCTGATCGACAATCATTAAAGGAGGTCTTTCAGTTAGACAATGAACGGCCAGAGAGTGCCACTGCGATCATCTATCGGCATTTGCACTCACTTCAATAAGTTGCTAGAAAATAAGTCAAGGAGAGATTCACGTGAAAATGGTCATTGAAGAAATTGAATACCGTTATTTTCTTCAATACGGGAAGTATTTGGATTATTTCTACCAACAATACATGCAAGCGAATGTCGAAGATCCTGATGTTGAAAAAGGGATCGCCGAGATTCAGCGACTGGTTGAAGAAGAAAGGTATCATTATATCAGGGAACGAATCCGCATCACACGCAAAGCCAAAAAAAGTATTCCGTTAGCTGACTACCTTGATTTCAATAAACTGATTCACTGGGGGTTTACCCTTAGCAAATTATCTTTTCTTGACCCAGATACAAGTATCAACCAGCTAGAAGAAAAGGATTCTCCTTGATCGGGGGCTAGGCAAAAAGCAGGTGATGAAACTGAAAAACGGCAGACAAGCACATAGAGTACTTGATGAATCAGGGTTCAGCCTTGTTGAGATCCTTGGAGCGATCGTCATTCTCGGGATCGCGATGGTCATGATCGCCATGCTGATCATCCAAAACAACCTGATCCTTAGCTACAATACCCGAATGGAAGAGGCCATCGCAGCACGAGATGACGTCAAGGAATGGCTAATCTACCGAGCGCAGACCCAAGATTTGGCGGATTTGAATATCGGGATCTTTACTGCTCGACCATCTTGGATGATGGTTGATCCAGATGTCCCCTCAGAAATTCGCCGACACCATTTGGTCCTCGATAATTCAGGGATTCAATACAATGCGCAAGGGCAACCGATGTATGAAGAAATCCCGATTGCTGTAGATGATCTCAATCGGGGCCGATTTATTCGCAAAGTGGTATACGATCATTCTGGCGCTCATTTGCCGCAGCCCTTGGCAAATTCGGAAGAAAATCGCCTCTATATGGGAACGTACTTGTCGGAGAATGAAGAAACCACCAACTATTTGGTCAAGGTCTCCATTCGCGAAGACCCCAGACATGGACTGCGAGAAGACAGTTACGACCGCCGTCAGCTCGGGCTCGGACTTATTATTCAGGTCTTCGATAAACAAACGGGCGCATTTTTGACAGAAACGTATCTGCATTGGGTAGTTGACTATTGAAAGGGCTGGCTGTTCTTGCGGAAGTTGCAAAGGAGGGGCGCAGATGAAGCATCGGTTACAGGATGAGCAAGGAGTCACGCTTGTCGAATTGTTAGGGGCGATCGTGATATTCGGCATCATCATTGCTCTCTTTTCTGGGACACTCTTTCTGATCGTCCAAGCCTCTGTCCGTCAAGGTCGAATTGCTGCCTTTCAAGGGATCGCGAATGAAATCATGGCGCAAGCAGACCAAATCGCCAAAATTGACGGCATCTATGAACATGCGGGGTATTTAGGAAAATATGATAGTCTTCTTTTCCACGAGGAACATATTGTCAAAACAATGCCCGAAGGAACCTTAGGGGCAGCAATTACGGAAGAAGGCAGTCCGCGAATGGTTGTGACGGATATCACAGATACCAACAATATCCGTGCCAGAGTCTATGATACGAAAGACCCTACCATTAAGTTAAAGATCATTCAACAAAAAAATGAGAATGAAGCGACGCTGACTCATCACTATACGCCAAATTATCGCGATACGTTCAGTATCCAGACCAAATTTTTCGTTTTATTTTACACGGAAACGATCAATTTTGCGGATTATTATGATGATTTGACTGGCTGGTGGCAGATGGAGGATCTGGTCACTGATTACCACGAGCAGATTATCTATAGACGAGAATTTACGATCAATTATCGGGACAATGAGAAAGCAAGAGGGGGGGTACCGGGGAATGGACGATGGTAGACAAAATGAAGCGGGTTTTGCGCTGATTTATGCCCTCGCGGCGATCATTCTTTCCTCTTTGATGATTGGCTTGG
Source organism: Enterococcus sp. DIV1279b (assembly GCF_050531515.1). Taxonomy (NCBI): domain Bacteria; kingdom Bacillati; phylum Bacillota; class Bacilli; order Lactobacillales; family Enterococcaceae; genus Enterococcus; species Enterococcus sp. DIV1279b. Next base: position 1,297,695 of record NZ_CP172891.1, read on the forward strand.
TTTTCCTAGTTGCTCGAAATGTCAATTCACAAATTCGAACGGTAGATAGCTTCCGTCGCGTGGAAGATGTACACGAATATTCCTTTCAACTCGCTTCTCAAGACCTAAAACTGAGAATAGATGATTTAATCACTCGAACCATGCAGAATGGCGGCTTCTATTCTAATAATAATGACTGGCAAGACAATCTAGATAACGAATTGAGATCTGTGCTGGATGAAGTCAATGTGAATGAGACCATCGATAATAAATTTTCTTTTACCTCCTCTATCGTTGACTATGAATATAATGAGATCGCCCCTTATGTAATGACGAAATCTGGTGGGGAGCAAGGATGGATCCAAGCAGCCTCGATGCTGCCAGATAAAACCAATCTTCAAATCATTATTCAAATTCAATCGCAAGTCACGGATCAGACGCAACTGGCTGAGGGACAGCCGCGAGTACATACAGCTTCTGCCGAATATATCTATGAAATGCAGCTTGAAGAAGAAGACCTCGAACAAAGACAAACACAGCTGGATATTTGGCGAAACATTTTTTATCCCTATTACTTACCCTCTACAGTAGGACAAGCGGTATCCGCCGATACTTGGGTTCGAAAATTATTCGAAGTCGCCGATTTCCAGCGCGTACGCCCATCATTTGATTATCTCGCCTTTGAATCGGATGACTTCTTGCAATTCGGGTTTGCCAACAATGTCCTGCAAGATTTTCAAGACGGCAGATTTTTAGATTTTCGAACAAAGCCGATTCTTAACTGGCTGCATTTCGATGGTTCCTTTTTCTTTAATCATGGGATCCAGATGGAAGGACAGGGAAGCGGGCAGTTTTCGGCAAAAAGTCTGCTTGCGATCCAGAATGATGGCGGACAGCCTAGCAACGGGTTGAACTTGATCAAAGACGTCTTCTTGCAAGCGGGGTTAGGAATGTATATCGATTTGGGCAGTCGAGCTGGCAGCCGCTTGGTCCTATCACAAGCCTATACGGATATTTTTGCTGGAAACGTATGGATCAACAATACCAATAGTTCGGCTTCGAGAGTTGAGCAAGAAGGAGTTCTCTTTGCTGAAGGGCATCTGAATGTTTCCGTAAATTCACCAGATGCAGGCTCTGGATTAGGCGAATTAAATAGCAATTATTTTAATTTCTATCATCGAGAAGCCACGAAACAGAATCCTGCTGCAGATGGTAGTTTGACGTTTATGAAGCCGTCGATGGTTCTGACGAGCAGCAATTTTTATGCAGGGCCAGTCACGGAAGGCTCGATCGTGCATAGTACCGAAGATACGGAACGAAGGATTACTGTTTATGGTGATTTTATGCTGACGAATACGATGATGCCTAGTGGTGGAACAATCGATGATTTCTCGTATTTTCAGAATCAAAATCAATTCACAGTGCCTCATGACCCGTCAAGAATCACTTTGGATGGCAGAAATACCATGATGGAGGTTCACGGGCTTTCATTTATCGATGCGCCGAAGACTGCTCGAAGACTGGCATTAGCAGAAGCAGGCAGCTCAGCGGTTTTTGATTCTTACTATGAAGATCCAGCGTATTGGAATCAAATCACCTTAAAAAATGGTGCCCAGCTGATCTTGGGTCATACAGGCGTTGAACCCTTTCATTTAGCTGTGGATAGAGAGTCGACCTTTGTCATGGAAATCCTGCCAGATTTGGCATTATTTGACCCGACTTTTTTAGCAACAGGGGCTCATAACCGTCGTCTTGAAGGAACGGTCGTTCTCGTACCTTACTATATGGATGACCAAGTAGAACTGGAAAATCAACTGCAACAATTAGGCGTCAATTATCGCGTCCGCGACTTTGAAAGTCAGGCGCAACCGGGGGAGGTAACGATCCTCAGAAGTTTTTTGGATCGAAACATGTGGTCTGATGATGAAGCATATTTAACCGTTACACGAATGTTTGACTATATCAACAAACTCGATTATTGAAAGGAGGGCGCCAGTTGCCGCAATCAAGTGAAAGAACGTCACGTAGAAAACCTAGAAGGCCTCTCAAAAAGTCAGAGAGTAGTCCAAGTTCAACCACCGCTGAGAAAACACAAACAGGCAACCTGTTTGACTTAGAGATCAGCTCAGAGGTTTTGTCCCTGATCCCCCGCTCGTTTGCCAAACAGCACAGCGTCTTTCCGTTAGAGAAAAAAGGCAATCGTTTGACCGTTGCGATGGCAAACCCTGGGGATTATGCGGCGATCAATGAAATGCGTTTGATCACTGGGTTATTGATTCGTCCGCAAAAAGCCCACAATGCCGATATCCAACAACTGATCGTTCGCGATTACCCTTCTGAGATCAGTTTGGATGGCTTGAGCGACTCTCTCGTTGAAACCATCGACCCAGAAGGCGACTCAAAATTAGATGATTCGCCGATCGTCAAATTGGTCAATACCCTGCTGCAAGATGCGGTGGATCGTGGCGCCAGTGATATCCATTTCGATCCCCAAGAAAAAGGATTAGTCGTCCGCTTACGGGTCGATGGGGAGCTTCGCACCCATGAAAACTTGCCTAAGAGTATTCAGACTGGGGTTACTTCACGACTGAAAATCATTTCCTCCTTGGATATCACCGAAACACGTGTGCCACAAGATGGTCGGGCAATGATTCGTAACGGGGGCAACGTGGTTGATTTGCGGGTCTCGGTTTTACCTGTCATTCATGGGGAGAAAGTCGTGATTCGGGTGTTGGATCGCTCCAGTGGCATTCGGCGCCTAGATGAGTTTCGCTTTGAACCGAAGGTATTGGCAACCTTTAAAGCGATTTTGCATAAACCCCACGGAATCATTCTGGTCACTGGACCAACAGGATCAGGGAAATCATCTTCCTTGTATGCAGCGCTGCAAGAGTTGAACACGCCTGAGATCAATATTATCACCGTCGAAGACCCAGTAGAGTTTCAGCTGCAAGGTATCAACCAAGTGGCAGTCAACAGCAACGTCGGTTTGACCTTTTCCGCTGGGTTACGGTCGATCTTGCGGCAAGACCCCAATGTCGTGATGGTGGGAGAGATTCGGGATGGCGAAACGGCGGAGATTGCGATTCGAGCTTCCATGACTGGGCACTTGGTATTATCCACCCTGCATACCAACGATTCCGTCAGTACCATCAATCGCTTAGTCGATATGGGGGTAGAACCGTTTCTGGTCGCCAATGCGTTAGAAGGCATCTTAGCTCAACGGCTCGTCCGAACCCTTTGTTCTTCTTGTAAGACAGTAGGACCAGCCAGCGACAAGGACAAGCAGTTATTTGAATCCTATGGCATCACGGTTACGGAACTGGCACAGCCTGTGGGCTGTCCAAAGTGTGGCAATACGGGATTCAAAGGGCGAATGGCCGTCCAAGAGCTGTTGACGATCGATGCCAAGCTGCGCCGTATGATCACGAACAAAGCGACCAACGACCAGCTGATGGATTATGTTCAGGAACGAAAGATGCGCTTTTTGTTGGATGATGGGTTAGACAAAGTGCAACAAGGCTTTTCCACCATCGAAGAAGTCTTGAAGGTGGTCGCCGCAGAAGAGTGAGGCACGGATTGATTTATCGGTGATCTAGGGATCACCGAAGAACTACATACATTGTTTTAAAGGGAAATGCACATAGAAAGGGGCTGGTTTAATGGATCAAACGAGAGTGGCAACACAAGAGCGAGCAACCAAAAGGGCGACGAGAGAAAAAACAGCTCCGACCCGTACCCGCATCCGTGAAAATCGTGAACTGAGAGAAAAAAAACGTGCCCGCAATCGCCAGAGCGATCAAGACCGATCTGTCTCAACGCGGGAGATCATTCAAAAAGCAGAACGGCAAGCAGCAACAAAAACGACGACTGCCAGCAGTTCACAGGGCGTCAATCGCAACGAAGCGGCGCAGTTTGCTGCCATGTCACCTAAAGAGCGGATCGATCATTGGCTGATGATCGCTGTGGAGCAAAAAGCATCAGATATCCATTTAGTCGAAGGCGTACCGCCGATTTTTCGTCGCCACGGCGACTTGCTACCGATCGAAGGGGTGCCGACCATCGACACCAAGGACATCGAAGCCATTGCCGAAATCCTTTGCAACCAACGGCAATGGGAGGAATTCAAGGGAAAAGGCGAGACCGATTTGGCCTACGAATTAGGCGACATCTGCCGCTTTCGGGTCAATATTTTCCGTCAAAAAGATACCGTTTCGATCGCCTTGCGGCAGATCCCCATCGAGATCCCGAAATTAAGCAAACTCGGTATGCCGACCGTCTTGCGGACCCTGATTCATAAAAGCCAAGGCTTGTTCTTAGTTACAGGGCCGACCGGTTCAGGGAAATCAACGACACTTGCTGCGATGCTGGACTATTTGAATGACACCAAAAAGACGCATATTTTGACGTTGGAAGACCCGATCGAGTACATCCATAACCACAAAAAAAGCATCGTTGCCCAGCGGGAAGTCGGCAGCGACACCATGTCCTTTGGCAATGGCTTACGAGCAGCCCTGCGGCAAGATCCAGACGTCATCTTAGTAGGGGAGCTGCGGGATTTTGAAACGATCTCGATTGCCTTGACGGCAGCGGAAACGGGACACTTGGTATTAGGAACCTTGCATACGTCAAGTGCCCCGGCGACCATTGAACGGATCGTCGATGTCTTTCCTGCCGATCAGCAGACTCAGATTCGTACACAGCTTGCTGGCGCATTACTAGGGATCTTGTCCCAGCGCTTGCTGCCAACGATCGATGGCAACGGACGGGTAGCAGCAACCGAAATGATGCTCAATACCCGAGGGATCGCCAGCTTGATCCGTCAAGGGAAAACCCACCAGATCCATAATATGCTGCAGATGGGAAAAAACGAAGGCATGCATACCATGAGCGCCTCTTTAGAAGAACTGGTTGCTGCGGAACGGGTCGATGCTGATGTGGCAGATAACTTAATGGAGGAAGGGGGCGAATAGCCGATGGCACTCTTTGCCTATCAAGGCACCAATGTCCGAGGCGAAACGTTTTCTGGCAGCTTGCGTGCCAATTCCTCCGTCGAAGCTCGCCAAAAGCTGCGCCAAAAGCACATCAAAGTCAACAGCTTGATCGAACAGCCTGAAACCTTGGCGAATAAAGAGATTCAACTCTTTACAAAAGTTTCGTTAAAACTGCTGGTAGGGTATTTGCGCCAGTTTTCGACATTGATCGCTTCGGGGATCACGATCGTTGATGCTTCACGAATGCTGGAAGAACAGCAAAAAAACCCGAATTTCAAGAAAATTCTTGGTGAAGTTCGGGATGAGATTGATAGCGGCCGCCCGCTTTCAGAAGCCTACAAAGATCATCCCAATGCCTTTCCGACACTTCTGACCAGTGTCATCGCTGTTTCGGAAATGTCTGGATCACTGGAGGGAAATTTGAAGGATATGGCGGATTACTATGAAAAAAGCGCCGAAAACCGCAGCGGGATCGTCACCGCGATGGTCTATCCGATTATTTTAGTGATCTTAACCTTTATCGTAGGGATCATTTTATTGGTGATGATCGTACCGATGTTCGTAGAAGTATTTGAGGGATTTGATGCCGATCTGCCGACGATCACCGTCGCAACGATGGCGATCAGCGAGTTCCTTCAAACCAGAGGGTGGGTTTTAGCCGTCCTGATCGTCGGATTTTTCGTCGGACTGTGGATCGCGCGACGCAATCCAACCTTTGATTTCGCTTTTCAAAGTTTTCTATTACGTATTCCGTTGGTGGGCGATATGATCACCAAAAATAGTTTTTCATTATTTATGACAACCATGTCGACACTGCTCAGCAGCTCTGTCGGTATGGTGACCGCCTTGAATATGAGTCGGGATGTCGTTTCCAATAAATACATCAAGCGAATCATCGATAATTGTGCCTTTCAAATTGAAGAAGGTGGCAAGATGAGTGATGTCTTTCGTGGCAACATGATGGTCCCGATGTTAGTGACCCAGATGGTCGAGATTGGCGAAAGTACTGGTTCCTTAGAGGACATGCTGAAACGATTGAGTATCATCTATCAAAAAGAAGTTGATGAAACCAGTAAACGACTGAAAACGATCATGGAACCGATTGTCATCTTGATAATCTGTGTGATCGTTGGCTTGATCGTTGCGGCGATCATGATCCCGATGTTCGATTTATTCGGTGCGATCCAAGGGTAATGATTTTGGTATTATCAAGCCACCTAGACGGCTTGTTTAATATATATGGAAGAAACAGGAGGAGTAAACACACTATGATTGATGCAATTTTAGCAGAAGAAACAACAGACAATCGATTGAATAAATTATTGAAAGACGAGCGCGGCCTCTCCTTGGTCGAGTTGCTGGCAGTAGTCGTTATCTTAGCGATCATCGCTGGGATCGGGGTTATTGCGATCGGCAACGTGATTCAAAATTCACGGGAAGATGCAGCTGTTGCAGATGTACAACAAGCATTTTCAGCAGCAATATTGTACCAATCAACGAATCGTACATTAAACAATGGAGCAGCAGGAGCAGCAAATTTTAATTTAGCAAATGTGATTGATGACGGCTTGTTGAGTGCAAATTCGTGGACAGCAGTATCAGCAGCTGCTCCAGGCACAGTCCAATTCTATGTTTCAGCAACTGGTGAGTTAACTATGTACGTTCCCGGTGGTGTGCTCAGAGCAGGACAAATTACCAACGAACCTATAGGTGATGTAGACAATGGAGTGACTCAAAGTGAAGTCAACAGTTTGACACGTAATACGTTATTTGGGAATGATGATGATGATGATGTTTAAAACTAAAAACACCCTAAGTCACTAACCTGACCTAAGGTGTACGGCAACTCAACCCCCCAGGAAAAAAGGAGTTTATTATGAACGAAATTTTGCAACAGATCCCAATGGGCCTAATCATTGGTTATCTTTTCATCATAGGAATGTGTCTAGGTTCTTTTTTCCTAGTGGTTGGTTGGCGGGTTCCCAAAAAGGAATCCCTGCTGACTCGCTCGCACTGTGATGACTGCCAACAGACATTAGGTGCAAGGGACCTCATTCCAGTTTTATCATACCTTATTTTAAAAGGCAAGTGCCGCAAGTGTCAAAAAAAGATCCCGCTGATTGCTTTTCTTTATGAAGTGTTGATCGGCATGCTATTTACGGGTACGACCTTGCTGTTTTGGGGCACTGCTGAAGTGATTGCCGCTTGGTGTTTATTAGCCTTATTAGCCATTATTTCTGCCAGCGACATCTTCTATCAGCTGATTCCCAATAAAGTGTTAGCCCCTTTTTTCGCCGGAGGGATCGGTTTGCGGTTGATCCAACCGCAAAATGAATTTTGGTGGTATTGGCTCGTCGGCTTCTTTGCTGGCTTCTTGCCATTGTATCTCTTAGCGGAGCTCAGTAAAAAAGGCATGGGTGGCGGCGATATCAAATTATTTGCCGTCTTAGGCGTGTATATCGGTCCAGTGCAAGTTTTGACCGTTTTATTTGTCGCTTCTTGCTTGGCAGTGATCTTTTACGTGATCCAAATGCTACGGGGCAAAGTCAAAAGCCGCTACATTGTTTTTGGTCCCTTTATCGCCATTGCTACTGGCATGGTTTATCTTGGCAGCGGCTGGTTCCTTTGAATTGGGTTGCTGACCTTGGCGTTTGCTTGATTTGCTAAGCAAGCGTTGTACATAGAAATAACGTTGGTGCCTTCATAAAAACCAACAAGAAGAAAGCAGGTCCTCGTATGTTTGGCAAAAAAACAATTCCCCGCTTAGTTGGGATCGACATTCAAAAAAACTGCATCCGTTACTGTACCAAAAAAGGTGACCGCCTCAAATACGGCGAGTTGGTTGTAAATGGTACGATTTTTAAAGATGATAAGCTACGCAATCCTGATAGTCTTGAAGCCGCCTTCAATGAGATTGCCAAACGCTTGGGATTACGCACGATGAGTGTGGTGATCACGGCGCTAAATTCTCGTCTGCTGATCAAGCAGATCCCAATCGGCAAGATGAACTCGGAAAAAGAGATTCGTGAGTACTTGTATTTTGAATTGGGGGAGTCCATCTCCTTGCCTTTTGAAAACCCGATTTTTGATTTGCTGATCCTAGGCAAAGGCAACAAGCAAAAAGCACCAAAAGCACAAAAGAGAAAAGCCAGCAAGAAGGAAGAAAAAGCTGAGCCGCAAGCTGTGGTCATCCAGCGGAATCGGTTTACCATCAATGGCAATGTGCCAGTCGTGGTCACATCAGAGCCGATTTTGATTCAACTAGGCGACACATTGAAAAAAGGCGGCCATCAGCTGATGGGCGTCGATTGCAGTTTTTTGGCGTATAGTCGCATGTTTCAGCGACAGATCAACTGGAGTGAAAATTTCGTGCTGGTCGAGTTAGATGCCGGCATCGCCAATATCACCTTTTTTGAAGAATTGGTGCCGACCTACTTGCAGTATGAAGATTATAATCAAGCCAACTGGAAATATATTGAAAAAGCCCAATCTGTGCAAGTGAACTTTAGGGAAAGTGCGGAGATCCAAGCACTGGAAGGGTTGGCAGAAACCCTGAATTCGGTCATTGCTTACTATTATCAGGAAATCTCGCCTGATTGTGAACTGAAAAAAATCTACTTAGTCGGCGGTCATCCAATGCTGCGCAAAGAAGTCCAAGAAATATTTCATGACGTGTCTTCTTTGCCAGTCAAGACGATTTCTGCAAAAGTAAGTGAAACCAGCAAGAAAAAAATTCCCGACCGCTATGTCTTGTCTGCGGGATTAGCGACGAAAGAGGTGTAACCATGAACATCAATCTATTGCCTAATAAATTTATCCGTAATCGGGCGTTTGAAGTCATTCTTTCGGTTTCGCTTCTCCTTTCGTTAGTTGTTGTTGGGGTTTGCGGGTTAGGCTTTTGGTATTATCAACGTTTGGTGACTAATTATCAAAGCAATATCATGTCTAGTCAAGCAGAGCGTATCGTCTTTCAGCGCCAGTTAGAAGAGATGCTGGCATCAAAATCACAAGATCTACAAGAATTCATCGCCCTGCAAAAGCAAGAGAAATATTTCACGGCACCTATTATGGAAACCTTTGAGGAAGTGGCATCAGGGATCGATGTGACCATCAATTCGTATAATTTGCTGCTAAATAGCGATGGGGGAACGTCCGAAACAGCCCAAGACGGCACGCCATTGTTTCCTTCGGTGAACTTGGCGGTCCAAGGGGATGTTTATGAAAGTCTGATTCGCCTCAAATCAGCTTTTGAAGCAATCGATTGGGTGCACCATGTGACCTATCAATCCTTCTCTCATAGTTCAACGCCGCAAGATGGGCGCATCACTGTCTATCTCTCACGAATCGATGCACCACAAGTGATCAGTGAAGACAGCGAAGAAGAAAGCGAGGTGGAAGCGGATGACTAGAGTCTTTTTCTCCAAAAAACACATCATCATCTCCGCGGTGATTGCACTAGTTCTCGCTACCTCCGTATTCATTTTCTGGCTATTTTTGCTGAATCCCAAACGTGCCGAAGGGATCGAATTGGCTCAGGAATTAGCTGGGATCGAAGCTGAGATCCGCGACATTCAAGAACAGCTGGTCTACCTGCAAGGGGAACCAGACCTTCTTTCATCAGAGACGGTCAATGAGGTGCCGATCATTCCCAATGGCATGGCGATCGAGTCTTATTTTACCGATCTCGCTGCCCTTGAAACGGAATTGCCGATCACGATTTTGCAATCGACCTTTAATGAGGAGATGCTTTACCCTACACCAGAACAAATGGCAGATCAGACTGGTGACAATCCTTTGGCGACGCAATTTCGGGTCACAAGGATCGGCTTTGACCTCCTGAGTGAGACGAATGAAGGAATCGTGCGTTTTATTGATCGTATGGAAAACCTGAATCGCTTTTTAAAAGTTGAATCAGTCGAATATCGGCAAGGAAGCAATACGTCAGGAGCAGATGCGTTTTCGGCAAGTGTCGTTATCAAGCTGTATTATCTATCGAGCTTTGAAACGGGACAAGAACTGTTGGAGTAATCAAAGGAAAGGGGTGCCTAGATGAAATCATTTACTGTTCTAGCGACTGTCTCGAAAATCAAACTGGCTGCCGCTGCATTAGGGGTTTTTATCGTTATTTCTGTCTTGTATGCGGTCTTTGCTATCCATGGTGGCAATTCTTATGAAGTGTCCGGTCACTTTGACCCAGAAACAGGACAATATGTATTGACGATCGAATCGGAACAAGCTGCGGGCGAGACGCTTTTCTTGATGGCGAATCATGAAGCGCTGGTGTCATTAGAAATGTTTGAAATGCTTGAGCTGGAAGAAGCGACCTTGCATCCAGCTGAACAAGAGGGTGTTTATGGTGTGGAAATCGAAGTGGCGCCTACGGAAGAAACGTTGTCCTTGGCATTACCAGTCTCTTTAGGAGAAGAAGACGCCATCGAATTTGTTCTTAAGCGGGGAAACCGGACGCTGCAAAAAATCGCTCCGCCTTCTCTCGAGGAACGACAAACCTTGCGATTGGAAGCCGACAAGGCTGTAGAAGAAGTAGCCTTGCTTGACATTCAGCAGCAGGAAACCAATGAGTCAGCGGCAGTCGAACTGCTTTCAGAACGGGCGACACAAGGAGAGCGTGCCGAAGTTTCGGACTATCAAGAGCTGCGGGCTGCTTTTAGCGATTCATCGATCTCTGAAATCGTGTTTCTCGCTGACATTACCGCTGAGTATACGAATGAGACCAACAATCGTTTAGCTGCGTTGAACCGGTCGGTGTCCATCGATGGGAATGGCTTTACCCTGACCACACCGAAGCGTTTCAACACGAATGGGACACCAAACAATACCACGATTCCGACTGGACGTTTCTTTGAACTGACGACTACCCATGATCGTGAGCCGGCGGTCTTTGAATTAAAAAACATGATGATCGATTTTCAAGGAAGCAATAGATCTACAGATGCATTGATCTATCAACAATCGCTGGCAGCATCGGCTTTTTGGACAGTCAAAATAGAAAATATTGAGGCAAAAAGTGGTGTGCTAGAGGGCAGTACGGGCAATGATTTCCTTTATTTGCAGCAAGGAAATCTCGAGATTCGCGGAACGTTCCATTGGGTGGCTCACAGAAATCCAACGGCAGGTACTAATAATGATAATGGCAGCTTTAATGTCAAAAGTGTCTTGATCACCGATGAGGCGGATGTCAAGATCTCAAATACTCGGCCGATTTTTCGACTTCATCCAAATAACAACAACATTTCAACCTCGTTTCGAGTCAATAAGGGTTCCAAAGTAGACCTCTACAGCGTCCAGCGACAAGTAATTTGGGCAAATCTTGAAGGACGTACCAACGAGGTGATTTTTGAAGTCGAAGGTGAAGGCACGGTTTTAAATGCCTCGTCACAAATGGACTTAGCTGGAGCTGACGGTGCAATCATTTCCTTGATTGGACGGCGGGATGAGACGCAAAATAAGTTTTCTCGTACGATTATTTCTGGTGGGGCGGTCGTAAACTCGTATTCTAGAGCGCCCAGTCCCACGAATGGTGTACCGCAAGGAACCCCTTCTTTTGTCAATCAAATTTCAAAAGCGGGAGCGACCACCAAACTCGGTGGCAATGTGACGGTGACGGGAGAAGGGTCGCAGTTCAATCTGTTTGGCGATGGGCAAAATCATGACTATGCTTCTGTCATGCGGTTTCGCTTAGTAGGGGAACAGACCTTTGTGCTTGCCGACCAAGGGAGAATGAATATCGTCAAATACCATGGCAATGCGGCTGCAGTGCGGATGTATGGTCGAGATAACGAGTTCTATGTGGAGTCAGCTGGCCAATTGAACATCTTTAACCATGCAGGCACCAGGACTGCGGCAGATGACGGCATCTATATTGATGAAACAGGCTTTGCCGTATTCGATCAGTACAATGATGAAGAACGAGAATTTGATCCGTCAGCCGCTTCCACCATTACTGCCAGTAATGGTGCAGATAGAGCAGGTCGACAAGGGATTCAGTTTCCCCTTGATAGCAGTGGAACCTCGGTCTTTAATGCAAAAGACGAAAACAGTCGAATTCATATTTATGCTCACAGGGGACCAGCAGTTTGGGGACAAAGTGGTGGGTTCGAATTTCTAGCTGGCAAAGATGCTACCTTTCGAATGGAGGGGCATACAAGTGGAGCCAACAATGGTATTATCAGTTCCACCAATGTAAGTAATTTCACTATCGACGAACCACTGTTTTATGACTTCCGAAATAACCGTCCGAATGGCGGACAAGCCTTCTCAAACACAAATCGCAACAGTACCTTTACGTCTAATCGTGTTGGACTAGCGGTTTGGGAAAAACGCAACGGAGTGAATCTAGATGGTGATCCGGACAATTTCTGGAATCCACTGAGCTATCAACTAGGCAATGTCAATTTTGCACAAATCGTTAGTCCGCAGCCGGGAGAGCCTTTTTCAAATGAATTCAACAGTACGACTTTTAGGGGCGGGAATGCCTACACGCGATTTTCTGCCAATAATTATCCGCCAATGATCCAGCACTTAGTGACCCCGACCAATGCCGACAAAACCTTTTATGCCAAAGCGGTCGTTCCGTATGAATATACGGGGGCGATTCGTGATGCCTGGGAAGATGAAGTCTGGGTGGAAGTTGCTTTGAAGGACGAAGCAGGCAACCAGCTTGAAACGCAATGGCTTTCCTCCAAATCAACTGTCGATGTTTTTGGTGAGGTGCATAATGGTGTGATCGCATGGACGCGGGACGACTTTTTCAAGACAGGTCAACGTTTTGAAGTGCTGCGTGCCCATCGGGGATTAGACCCCACGATGGAGGGTGTTGACGATTCGATTTTTATTCATGCAACAGAAGAGAGTATTGCCGCTTTGCCTGATGCGGTCGTCGTGGATGTACGACCACCGACTGGTCTGCAAGTGGCAGAGGATCAGGTCTTTAATGAACGGACGACAACAGTTTCGGGGATCATGGATTTTCATTCTCCGCAAGACGATCAGCCAAAAGAGCGGGTCGCCATTTATGCGAGTACCGCGCAAGGATTGATCCGTGATGCTTCAGGTGACCCATATGTCATTACGCTTGATGCCGAACAAGGCAATTCCGTACCATGGCAGTATCAATTACCTCGTCGCCTTGTTCCTGAAGAGGATGTGTATATCGAATTTTACGCAAAAGATTTCGCAAATGATCGCTACGACGATTTCGTAGGAACCTTACCAGATACGACCACGACGGAACCCAATGGTCAGTTGGGGAGCACGAATCCGTCCGCCAGCGATTACGAGGACTATTTAGGGTATCGTGATGCCATTGGCGATGATCGTTTCCCACCAGCGCTCTCCTTTGAAGTCACCAGTATTCGACCTTCTGACCCATCGATTACGTTGCGAGTACCGCAAAGCTTTGATCGTGATGAAGAAGGCAATCCGATTATCACAGTGGGTAATCAATTGATCTTGCGAACGATCGTAGAAAGCAACGATGCGCGAAATTCTGGGAAAGACGATATTGAGAATGCTGTCGTGACGTTAGATATCTCGCCGAATTTATTGACGTTCTTAAATGTCGATGCGCTCGTGTACCAAGACAATATAGTCTCGGCTAGTCTTTCTGGCGATCGTATCACGATCCACTTAGAACGACCAATCGCACCGGGGGATCGCATGGAATGGAACTTGACTGCTCGAGTGGATGAACAGGCAGCTGCTGGTAATGTTCTGACCCCGGTAACGATCAACGGAAGAGTTTCGGGGAATCAACCAGAGACGGAAAACATCCTGATAGGGGAAGACAGTCTCACGCTTCAGACCGGTACACGCGCTGTCACTGGTGAGTTGATCAACCTTGCTGTTCATAACAATCAGCTGCAGATTTTTTACTCCAATCTTAGTACCTTTGACGTCTATATGGATGGAACCTTTTATCGAACATACAACGTGCAGCAAAGACCTGTCACGGATTCTGTCACCCTTGATATTCCTGTCCATGACATCCGTAATTTGATTTCTGTGCGCTACAAAGATGAAAATGGCGCAGACCGTGTTTCTTATTGGAACAATATCTGGGACTTCATCGATTAAACCTGAATAACCTGCTTTAAAAGCTAGAAGAACAGTCTTTCACTGCTGGATCCGCTTGTTGCTGACCGAATTGCCTCGGTCAACAACGCGGGGATCTATGTAGGAACGGCTGTTTTTTGGTGGGAAAATGACTGGAGGAAAAGGAGAAAGCAGAGTTTTTGTTCCGCAGGTTTTTTCGTGCTAGACTAAAAAGCAGAAGCACGTGAAGCAACAGCAAAACGAAGGGAACAAAGAAAGGACGTGCCGCAATGGCAACAACAGCCAAAGAAACCAAAGTACATGATGTATTTGAATCGATCGCTTCCCGTTATGATCGAATGAACGGTATTATCTCTTTTCAGCTGCACAAACGGTGGCGCAAGGACACCATGAAACGAATGGCAGTACCAATGGGTGCTGAGATATTAGATTTATGCTGCGGGACCGGGGATTGGGCGTTTGCGTTGAATGAAGCGGTCGGTCCGACGGGGCAAGTGACCGGCGTTGATTTTAGCGAAGAAATGTTAACGGTTGCCAAAGAAAAGGCACAGAAAAAGCAACAAACGCAGATCCAGTGGCAGACGGGCAATGCGATGGCATTAAGCTTTCCAGACGAGCACTTTGATTATGTGACGATCGGGTTCGGGTTGAGAAATGTCGCAGATCGCCAACAAGTCTTGGCGGAGATCCATCGGGTGTTGCGCCCAGGCGGAAAACTCGTTTGTCTCGAAACATCACAGCCCACACTGATCGGCTGGCGGCAGCTGTTTACTTTTTATTTTCACCATGTCATGCCGTTATTTGGCAAACTGTTCGCCAAAAGCTATCAAGAATATTCCTGGCTGCAGGAGTCGGCACGGGATTTTCCTGACAAAGAGGCATTGAAACGTGAGTTTCAGGCAGCTGGCTTTGATGTGTTGCAAGTCAAAAGCTATGCAGGAGGTGCGGCGGCGATGCATCTAGGGGTCAAACCCTAAGATTACTTTCCTTTGTCCGAGAAAAAACGAAAAAATGAAAGAGACCATCATGCCCTTTATGGCTTGATGGTCTCTTTGCGTTGAGCAATTCAGAGAGTGATTGTTATTTTTTCTTTAGGTTTAAAACAATGTTGGTGTATAACCCAATAGTCACCACGTAATAAATGGCGTAGAGGGCGATAAAGATACCAAAAGGTAG
Source organism: Enterococcus sp. DIV1279b (assembly GCF_050531515.1). NCBI lineage: Bacteria > Bacillati > Bacillota > Bacilli > Lactobacillales > Enterococcaceae > Enterococcus > Enterococcus sp. DIV1279b. The sequence continues at coordinate 1,312,916 of NZ_CP172891.1, forward strand.
CCATAGGTCATGGTACGGATCGATCATCAAGGTGGTGAACATTTTTAGACCGAACAAGACATGGATCATTCCTAAGATACCAGGAACTAGGAAGAGCACGCCAATCTCTTTGCGGATCGAGCTTTTTAGTAAACGCGTGCGGGTACCGATTTTTTTCAGCATCGTGTAACGTTGGATGTCGCTGTTTGCCCCTGAAAGAATTTTGAACATCAGGCAGCTAGCTAACATCGTCAAGAAGGCGATGCCTAGGAAGAAGCCCATAAATTCAAAACCAGAGAAAATCCCGTTATAGCTGTCGTAGGCGAAGACCCGTTGTGAAAAATTCATATCGGCGGTTTCTGAAGAATTTGCGTCTTGATTTGCTTGCGCCAAATCACGCAGACCATCGTAGCTTGCTTGGAAGTCTTTGACTTGTACCATTCGCAAGCTAGTTTCCGGCGCATTGACCGCACCAAAAGCGGTTTGATCCACGACTTGGATCTCCTTACCTCGTTGTTCTGGTAAGAGGTAGCTACGCAATTGGTCTTGGGCGGTCACATCAGAAGCTAATTGATCGCCAGTCAGCTTGTTGTAAGTGACATCGACACTCATCTGATCCATACTGGAGCTGAGCAAGTTGTTTTCATTGAATTGTTCCTTCACGTAATAAATGGTGTCATCCGTTTCTTTCATGCTGTAGGTCACATCAAGGGTCGGGTTTAACGCGTTGACTTTTTCGTCAGACGCATTTTGAGCATTGTTCAAATATAGGTCATAAGGGGCAACAGTTTTTGCTAAGATAGGGATCTCGTTTTTAAAGCCAAGACCAACCGTCAAGGCACCTAATGCTAAAGCAAAGAGCATCGCCACCATCGAAAGCATCTGGGTATACTCACGAATCCGAAAACTTAATTGAGACAAGGTGAAATTGTTTAACTTTTTTAACGCGATCGTATCGTTCTTCTTTAATAGGGATAAAATAGTGATGATCACCGATCGAAAGACTAAGTATGTGCCAAGAACAATGGTGACTAGGGCGATCCCGATCCCGATCAATTGGAATTTCATCAAGTCGCTCATCATATAATAGCCGATGGCTAAGGAACAAAGACCTAAAATGGTTTGCAAGAAGAGCAAGAATGGTCGTTGTTTGACTTGTGTGGGCGTGCTTGTTTCCCGTAATAATGCTAAAATCGATTTTTTGGCAATTGCCCGTGCATTGAAGATGGCAGCAATCAAAAAGAGAACCGAGAAGAAGACGACGGTTACGATCAATGCCTTTGGACTAAATGATGCATAATGGGTGATCTGCAAGTTTAATTGATTGACTAGCAAAGTATTGACACCACTTGCTAAGCCGATCCCTAAGATAGAGCCGACGGCGGTGGCAACAATACCTACCATAAAGGTTTCGATAAAAATCATTTGGGCGATCTTTCGTCCTTTGGCTCCTAACATCATAAACATGGCATAGTCTTTTTGTCGCATCGCCATCAAGAAAGAATTGGCGTATAAGATGTAGGCAAAGGTGATGATCCCTAATAAGACCGAACCAAAACGAAAGATAAAGACCACCATACTGATGATCGAGTTGCTTTTTAAAAAGGCTTCATTACTTGCCATTGATTCGAACATATAAAAGATGGCTGAAGCCATGACTAAACCAGAAAAGAGGACGATATAATCCTTCAACCGAGCTTTGATCCCGGTAAGTGATAGTTTCCAAAGCATGTGTTCTTCCTCCTTATTGTTCCAAGTTTCCTAGAATGACAAGGATCTGGCGGTAAAATGCTTCGCGGCTTTGATCCTCACGTTTGACTTCTTGATGGATCTTTCCGTCCTTGATAAATAAAATACGTTGGCAATAGCTGGCAGAAAGGGGATCATGAGTGACCAATAAAATCGATACTTGGTCATTGGTGTTCAAGTCGTCCATCATATTCAATAAATCTTTCGCACTTTTTGAATCCAAGGCACCTGTCGGTTCATCCGCAAAAAGGATCGTTGGTTCCGTGATCAATGCTCGAGCGGCTGCCACCCGTTGCTTTTGTCCACCAGAGATCGCTGCTGGATACTTGTCGAGAATATGTGTGATGGACAAGCGTTCTGCGACTTGTTTGATCCGTTGTTGGATGATCTTTGGTTTGACTCCTTGTAAAGACAACGGCACAGCGATGTTTTCTGAAGCCGTTAAGTTTTCTAATAGATTGAAGTCTTGGAAAATAAAGCCGATTTCGCGGCTGCGGAAATCTGCCAAGGCATCACCTTTTAGTTTGGTGATATCGCTATTGTTGATGCGAATGGCACCTTTTGTCGGATGATCCAAAGTTGAAAGAATGTTTAGTAGGGTGGATTTTCCTGAACCAGAAGCCCCCATGATCCCAATGAATTCGCCTTTTTCAATATCAAAGCTGATGCCTTTTAAGGCTTCGGTTTGTTTTTCGTTGGCTTTTCCGTATACTTTGGTCAGTTCATTTGCTTGAATAATTTTTTCCATCGTTGCGTTACGCTCCTTTTAATTGGGTTAATGCTTTGGCTGGGATGTCTTTTTCTTTGACCTCTTCATAGCCAGTTACCCCTTTTTTTTCGTTCCAAGTAAGCTTCAAATAGGCTTCTTTGCGCAATGGTCGTTCTTGGAAACCATTGAAATCAAGGGTTTTGCTTTTGCCGTTCTCGTCATACCCTGGCAATTCGTAATGGTATTGAGTATAGACATTCCCATTGTCATCCTTAGAAGTCGTCTTTTCACCATCTGTGGTGATTTGGACGTAGTAGCTGTCGCCGCCCATGATGACGGTTTGTGCGACCTGCAATGCGCCGAACCCTATGAGGAGGAGCGCTGCAAGTCCAATCAGAAGTTTTTTCATCTATCGGTCACCTCGTTTTTTATTATGATGAAAGTATAACGCTGGTTTTCTGAAAAGTAGTGTGAAAAATCTATCAATAAACTTTCAATTTTGTCACGACAAACGAACAAAAAACGTTTCTAAAGGGTGAAGGTCACCGCTTAGAAACGTTTTTTGCGTAGGGCTTTTCAGTTGTATTTTTTGCGAAATAGTTCAACGATTAGTTGGCCCTCGTCATACATAATGGCGGCTTCGTCAATCATTAATCCTAATAAATAGTAATCTTTTTCTTCATGGATCGTTTGATGACCGCCTAACAGCTCCACATAATAATTTTCTAACGTGCTATCTCTTGGTGTGTTGAGCATGTCGATAAAATGTTCTAAATCAGAGGGCTGCTCTGGAAATTGACCTTGCACAACTGCTTTAAACCCCTCTGCTTCAAAGGCCATCTCACTTATTATCTTTTGACAGTCATGGGACAAAAAGTAGGTGACCACTTCATCAACGATTCGCCGTGCCCGTTCTTTTTCAATCATTTTCTTCTCCGCCTTCTGATTTGCTGGTATTCATCTAACAATGGTACCATTGCTGCCGCGACAAATCCACTGGAAAAGCCATTATTGTATAAGTTCAATCCTCCATGTAAATAGGTGATATTTGTGACCAAGGCTGCATGGACCACCCCAGCGATTACGCCAGCAACTGGACCATAGTACCCACTGATGGGGGCTAGACTGGTGCCGAAGATCGCTGTCAGCAATAAACTGAAGGTCGATACATCAGAGGTCAAACCGACCTTGGTTGCTAAAACCACCCCAATCATGACAGGCAAACTATTTCTCCAGTGATTCCCGAATGCACTGAAACCAATTACGGTCAGTATTGCGCCTAAAAGGGGACCAGATAGTTCGCCTTGTAAGAAGAAGACAAAGAACAGCATTAACGTCCCCATCATCGCCATGTTCATCATCGTGACCCCAAGGGAAAAAATCGTGACATAGTCCGTCATTAGTTTCCCTGACGTTTGAAAAAGCTCAGGCAAGCCTTTGAGGGACCGCTGGTTTAGAAGATACCCAATAAGAAACATAGCAAGACAAAGAATGAGCAAGAACCCAGTCAGGTAATAGTGATACTCCGTCGTCAACTGTTTGTTTGAATAGACTTCTAAGTCGAACAGGCGTAAAAAACTCGTGAAAAACATAGTGATGATACCAGCAGCAAACCCGATATTATACAAAGAAAAACCTTGGTGGAATTGTAAAAATTGAGCTGCTAGAGGAGGGAGCGCCAAACCGATCAATAGACCGATCCCATAACCGAAAGCGATCCCGACGGGTAAAGGCAACCCTAAACCGAATGCTAAGTAACTGATGACCGGCGAGGCGGCACTGCCAAATAAGGCAACCAGTGAATATTGTGTTGCGGGGCGTTGCTGTATGTAAGAGTATAAATAGACACCAAGTGGAATGGGAATCGAGTTAAAGATGTTTTTTCCAAAAAAAGAAAAGCCAGATATGGTAAAAAAAGCAGCGATCATTGGTCCACTAATAATCGTTCCTTGCTTTTTCGCGAGAAGGATACTGATCAATGTCAATAAGCCACTGTTTAAAAAGGCGCTTCCAAGATTGCCGATCGCAAAATAATCAGAAATCAAATTGCTGGGGGCATTTAAGATTGCCAGCGAGCCTTGCCACAAAGCTTGAGGAGAGGAAGCTACCAAGCCAATGAGGATCAAGACGATGCTATACGCCAAAAGCAAGCGCTGGGTTAAGAGCTGTGAGATAGGTGCAAAGGGTTTCGATTTTGTTTGTAAGAAAACTCGTTTATCTGCCATAGTTTCATTGAACGCTCCTTTTTTTCATAGTATCACACCTTTTAGCGACAAAAAAGTATTTTTTGACAGTTTTAAGTAGCGGGAGAAGAAGAGAAATGAGAACCAAAAAAGGGAGAAAAAGAAAAATTTAAGAAAATGCGAATAAAAATAACGGCGATCTATCAAGGAGAATCGCCCTTTTTTCAATAATTTCATCAATCGATGAAATTATTGACAGAAAGAATTTTACGAAAATTGTTATAATTTAGTTAATCTCGTTCAGATTTTCTAATAAAAAAGCCATTTTAAGATAAAAAAAACTGTTTGCTTGGTTTTTTTATTCGAAGATCGAGTGGTCACTGAATCACGAGGAAGGGATTTAAATAAGGAGGAAGAGTATGAAGAAAACGAAGTTTGGCATGATTACTTTATTGGCAGCGCTTGTTTTAGGGGCTTGCGGACAAAGTAACGGAGGTGGAACAGGTTCGACAGATACACAAGAATCATCAACTGAGGCAGCTGGATTTGATATCAATGATTTGCAGCTTGCAGTTGAAAATAACGATGAAGTGATCGATGGGGGCGTCTTAGATGTTGCGGTAGTAACAGATACGCAATTCCAAGGGTTGTTTCAATGGGAGTTTTATCGGGATGCTTATGACCGTGACTTCATGTTGCCAAGCCATGAATATTTGTTCCTACAAGATGAAGATTTTCGAGTTGTAAATGGTGGACCAGCTGATTTAGAATTAGATGTCGATAACAACAAAGCAACGATCACTTTGCGTGAGGATTTGAAATGGTCTGACGGGGTTGATGTAACGGCTGAAGACGTAATCTTCTCTTATGAAGTGATTGGACATCAAGACTATGATGGCGTTCGTTACAACAATGATTTTACGAATATCGTTGGTATGGAAGAATACCACAGCGGCGATGCCGATAAGATCTCAGGGATCACAGCAGTCAGCGACAAAGTCGTTGAAATCGAGTTTAAAGAAATGCATCCAGGTATGCAGCAATCCGGTGGAGCGATCTGGCATTCTGCACTAGCGAAACATGCCTTTGAAGGCATTGAAGTAGCAGATATGCCTTCAAGTGATCCCGTTCGAACCAATCCAATCGGTTTTGGCCCATACAAAATGAGTAATATCGTACCAGGTGAAACGGTGGAATATGTACCGAATGAATATTACTATGGCGATACACCGACCTTAGAAAAAATCGTGATGCGTAACGTCCCTTCTGCTTCAATCAATGAAGCATTAAATGCGAAGCAATACGATTTAGTCTTAAAAATGCCAACGGATACCTTTGATACGTATCAAAACATGGATGGCTACCAAATGTTAGGTCGTCCAGAACAATCTTACACGTATCTTGGCTTTAGTTTAGGTTCATGGAATGATGAAACAAACAGTGTTGATTTTGATCCAAATGCAAAAATGGCGAACAAAGCATTACGTCAAGCAATGGGCTACGCCATCGACAATGATGCGATCGGTGAGCGTTTCTACCACGGCTTGCGTTCAAATGCTTCGACATTGATCCCACCTGTTTATGGTACGTTGCACAACAGTGATGCCGAAGGATACCATTTAGATATGGATAAAGCAAATCAACTTCTAGATGATGCTGGCTTCATCGATGTGGATGGCGATGGCTTCCGGGAAGATCCAGATGGCAATAAATTGACCATCAACTTTGCGTCAATGTCTGGTGGGGAAGTTGCCCAACCATTGGCGGACTACTATGTTCAACAATGGCAAGAAATCGGTTTAGATGTTCAATATTCAACAGGTCGTTTGATCGATTTCCAAGCCTTCTATGACAAGTTGAAAAACGACGATCCAGATATCGATGTCTTCCAAGCTGCTTGGTCTACTGGTTCAGATCCATCACCAACAAGCTTATGGGGACCAAATTCAGCATTTAACTACACTCGTTTCGAGGCAGAGGAAAATACTGAATTGTTAGCTGCGATCGATTCAATCGATTCATTTGATGAAGCAACACGGAAAGCTGCTTTTGATGCATGGCAAGAATATGCGATTGAAGAAGCTTTTGCGATCCCAACGTTGTATCGAAATCAAATCTTACCAATCTCTGATCGTGTCGCAAACTTTACCTGGGCATATGATGTTGATCATAACCCATGGGCAACCATCGGTGTGACTTCAGAATCTCGTTAATCGGTTAGTAAATTACACAAATGAAACGGCAGCAGCATGTTCGTTTCTTTTGCCAAACAAAACCAGTTAGGTCTAAAACCTAGCTGGTTTTTTCTTGGTCCATGCAGAAGGAAGAAGCAAGTCTAATGTTGACCCCTTCATTTCGAGCGGCTGTTTCGTGGTCGGGTTGGAATGACATTGACGAAAAAGCTGAGCTCCGTTGACAGATCAGCTTTTTTTGATAGATAACATTACATAAATGCCCATTTAATAAGCGGCTAAATCGCACGATTGGTAACAGCAGCAAGCAACTGTTGGAGATCGTCTTTATGGTTCTGGTAACCCGCTTGTTCAATAACGACTAAGGTGTTTTTTAGAATCTCTTTGTTCAACTGAGCGGATTGCAAATACGAGTATATTTCCTGATACAGCACTTGATGGATTTTTAAATAAAAATAGAGAGGAGTATTGGGTAGCGGTTCAGACAAAAGCAGAAACTTGTTTAGTAGATAGGCATCTTTATTTTCGCTGGCAAAGGCACAGCCGTTTAAGATCACGACACTTAACAGATTTGCATAAAATGGATCATTGGCGTAGTGAAGGATTTTTTTGATCCCATGATCTAAGTAATAACTGATCGTTTCTTGGTCAAAAATAAATAACAAATTTGAGAATAAATTTAACTCAAAGCGCCCCCAGGTTTCGATATCAAACAAGTATTGCTTTACCAGTTCGACTTCTTGGGTGTAAGCTCCTTGATTCATCAGAAATGATTCACGGTTGAGCAGCAGCAATCCTTGGACATACAAAGAATAATAGAAAAAATTTTGTGTCTCAAAGTAGCGTTTTTCTAGGTTAGCCAAGTAATCGAGAGTCAGTGTTCGCTCATAGTATCGGGTATAGAAATCTTGCACCAGCTGACGTTTCTGATCCGTGACTTCGCTGTCGATCAACAGACTGAACTCATGAACTGTAATATTCATTTTGTCTAAGTAGTCAAACAGGGTTTGTGATGAGAGGTTTGTTTTACGATTTTCGAAAGAGGAAAGGGTGGTGCGTGAGGAAATACCTTCGGCAAGCTTGGCTTGCGAGATTTTGCGATCTGTGCGCAGTTTTTTGATTAAAGAGCCTTGCTGTTTCATGGGGGACCTCCTTAATTGTGACGCATTTCTGAACAATGTGATTTTAATAACATGTTATCAAATATAATAAGGTATAGCAAATAATAAAGGAGGTAGTTTTTCATGGAATTTGAACCATTCGGCCCTTGGGAAATCAACCCATTTAAAAACTAGTACTGCCTTTTCTGCGAAACCTTATCGTTGACCTTTCAATGATAAGTCTTGTGACTGTTTCCTTTATGATAGGAACAGCAATTTCCTCGCTCTCTGCGGTTTTTATCGCAGGATCGAGCAACATCTTGAAGAATCGAAAGGTTATTTGATTGCTTCCCCCTCTCAAAGACACCTTTTCGTTTGTGGAAGTCATGAATCGCATGAATCGCTAAAAGCGGTCAGTCACATTGAATGTCTGTCATGCACCAGACCTTCCCCAATTCTTTGATTCTTTGTGATTGATCGTTTTTTGTAAAGCGTCATCCTTCTAGCTATGACCGTAATATACGAAGATTACGGTTTTTTTTGTGTTGTGTGCTGTTGGATAAAAAATGCCCAAGCTGTTACAGAGGATTTATACAGAAAAACCCCTCACTATCAGTAAAAAATCCACTTCAAATAAGAGTGAAACGAAGCCGAAAACGAAAAAAGAAAAACGTTTGCAAAAAAAGTGTTGACATTTTTTCTCAGAATGAGTACTATTATCTCAACGGAACATGAGAGTGTTCTCATTACTGGATTCGTTACTGTTCGGCAGGCAAGACCAGAGGAAAAAAGTGCGTTGATTACCCAAAGTTTCTTGGGTTGTACACTTTTTTGCTTTGGTCTTCTTTTTTTGCTCCATTATTTCTATTCGCTAAAAAAGAACCGGTTCCAAGGTAAGGTCCAGTCATTGATCAGCAAAGGAGGGGAGAAGTAAAACACAACGAACTGCCAGCTAGGTTTGACGATAGCCTGCAACACTTTCTAGAGCAGTCAATCACCTTGTTACTTAACGGCACGTCAGAGAAAGAAAAAAAATACAAGACCTTCTGCATAGACGTCAAAGGATGCAACGTTTTTTACGGGCTATGCTGATCAAGGAGGATCGTTCGTGAAGATTATCAAGAGGATCAACAACAATGTTGTACTTTCAAAAGAAGATGAAGTTGAAGTGATCCTAATGGGAAAAGGGATCGGCTTTCAAACGAAACCGGGTGACCCGATTCCAGCTGAGCGAATCGAAAAAAAATACTATCCAGAAGATGATTTGACAGTGGAACATATGTCGAAAGTCATGACGAAGGCTGACGAAAAACAAATGGCCGTCATTTATGAAATCGTGCGTCTTTTTCGGGATAGTGTTGGAACCGATTTCAATCCAAATGTATATTTCACACTGATGGATCATATCTTGTTTGCCATCAGTCGTCAAAAGCAAGAAATTGTTTTGACCAATCCCATGCATTGGGAAATCAAGAAAATCTATGCCAAGGAATATGCGGTCAGTGTCCAAGCGGTCGAGTTGATCCGCAAAGAGCTGTATCCCGATTTTTCACAAGAAGAAGCTGCGTTTATCACTTTGCATTTCGTCAATGCGCAAATTGAAAAAAGCGCCAATCAAAGTGCTTATGAGCACACCGAGTTGACGAACAATATTTTACGGATCGTTAAGTACAGCATGAACATCGAGTTTGATGAGAATTCTTCCTACTTCCAACGGTTCGTGACCCACATTCGCTATTATTTAATTCGACAAAGTCAAGAAAAAGAAGAGCCAGTATTGGCAAATCCAATGATTACCTTGGCCTTCAGCAGCTATCCAAAAGAAAAAGAAACCGCAGATTCAATCAAAGAATACTTATTTGAACAAAAGGGCTGGCATGTCAACGATATGGAATTGATGTATTTGATTCTGCATATCGGTAACTTAGCCGCTCACTCAAAATTAACCTAAGAATGGAAATGGATTCGTTACAGTTCGGCTGGCAAGACCTGCACTTTCTTACAATACTCGATGAGGAAACCCGTCGCTCTTTTTTTAGGGGGTCTCTCATACTTGTTTATTGTAGAAATGGCTGGTCTTTTTATTTCTATATAAATGACCAATAAAAAAGGAGCAATCAAAATGGCAAAATATACTGAATTAGCGCAAGACATTTTGGCCCACGTTGGCGGCAAAGAAAATGTCTCATCTGTAAAACACTGTGTGACTCGCTTACGATTCCACTTAAAAGACGAAAGCAAAGCGGACACTGATTATTTGCAAAAACGTGACGGTGTCGTGACCGTCGTCAAAGCAGGCGGACAATACCAAGTCGTTATCGGCAATCATGTGCCAGATGTTTATGATGAAGTGTTGAAAGTCGGCGGATTAGCCGATGGCGGCAGTCTTGATATCGACGAAGGCGACGAAAAGAAAGGCAGCTTGTTTGACCGTTTCATCGATGTTATCTCAAGCCTTTTCCAACCCTTCTTAGGTCCATTAGCGGCAGCCGGTATTTTAAAAGGGATCACGGCGTTGCTGGCAGCAACTGGGATGGAAGCGACCAATGGTATCTATGTAGTAATGAATACCCTAGGCGATGGTTTGTTCCAATACTTACCAATGATCTTAGCCGTCACTGCAGCGAAGAAATTCAAGATGAACACCTATACAGCATTAGCGATCGCAGGTGCGATGGTCTATCCTGGCTTAGCAGAAAGCGTGGCTGAAGCGAGCAAAGTCTTCGGTCTAACCTTGACCTTGCCAGCAGGCGGCTACTTCAACAGCGTATTGCCAATTATTTTAGCGATTTTTGTCGCTTCGAAAATTGAACAGTTTATGCGCAAAGTTACACCTGATGTAGTCAAAATGTTTGTGGTTCCTTTTGTAACGATTTTGATCACTGTGCCGTTGACCTTCTTTGTGGTAGGTCCAGTCGCAAATACAGCCTCTAGCTGGATCGGTGTTGCTTTCCAAGCAGTGTACGATTTCAGCCCAATCATTTACGGATTTGCTTTAGGGGCATTATGGCAAGTATTAGTTATGTTTGGTCTTCACTGGGGTCTTGTGCCATTGGCGATCATGGATATGGCGCAAAACGGCTCATCGATTATTTTGACCGCCGCAGTGCTACCATGTTTCACGCAAACGGGTGTGTTAGCAGCGATTTGGTTGAAAACGAAAGAACCAAAAGTCAAACAAGGCGCAATGCCAGCATTGATCTCATCGATCTTCGGTGTGACTGAACCTGCGATCTACGGGTACACGTTGCCAATGAAAACACCATTTATCGTTTCTTGTTTAGTTTCAGGTTTCGTCGGTATCTACTTGTCAATCTTTAACGTCACTGGTTATGCAATGGGTGGTATGGGGATCTTCTTGTATCCTGCATATATCGATCCAGCAACAGGCAGCTTCCATAGCGTGATCCACTTGGCGATCGGTACAGTGATTGCGATCGTGGCGTCATTTATCATCATGATGTTGTTGAAAGTACCAACATTGTATACAACTGTTGATTCACCAGTCGACGGTCAAGCAACACCAGCAGCACCAGCACCAGAAGTAAAAACCGTTTCTGTCAGCGTCAAAGATGAAACAGTCAAAAGTCCAGTAACCGGTCAAGTGGTTGCTTTAGCAGATGTGGAAGACAAAGTCTTTTCTTCAGGTGCTATGGGAAAAGGGATCGCCGTTGAACCAGCGATCGGTGAAATCACTGCTCCAGCAGATGCAGAAGTCAAAATCTTGTTTCCAACAAAACATGCCATCGGCTTAGTCACTGAGGATGGGACAGAATTATTGATCCACATCGGCATGAATACGGTGGAACTTGAAGGCAATCACTTTACTGCCTACATCAACCAAGGAGACAAAGTCAAAGCCGGTCAAAAATTGATCTCTTTTGATACTGAAGCGATTCGTGCGGAAGGCTATTCCTTACTGACACCAGTCATCGTCACAAACTCTAACGACTACAGTGACATCCAAACGACACAGTCAAAAGAAGTAACAGCGAACGACAATTTGATCGAAGTCGTAAAATAAATGCGTTTATCGGCACGTCGCTGGATCAGTAAGAATGCTTTCTTGCTGATCTGCTGTGTCGATTATTAAAGAAAAAGAAAGTAGGCTAATCATGACAGAAAAACAATTTCCAAAAGGCTTTTTATGGGGCGGCGCCACTGCAGCCAACCAATTTGAAGGAGCATGGAACGAAGGCGGACGTGGTCCAGCCACATCTGATACAGCGATCGCTGTCAAACCAGAAGACCGCAAAAACATGGCAGAATTTGCTGCACCAATGACACGGGAAAAAGTTTTGTTTGCCTTAAATGACAAAGAAGGCTTGTATCCAAAACGTTGGGGGTCAGACTTCTACCATCGCTACAAAGAAGATATCGCCTTGTATGCAGAGATGGGCTTCGAAACCTTCCGTCTGTCCATCGCTTGGTCAAGAATTTTTCCAAATGGTGACGATGCTCAGCCAAATGAAGAAGGCTTGCAATTTTATGACAATGTGTTTGATGAGTGTGCGAAATACGGGATCGAACCCTTAGTGACCCTCTCTCACTACGAAACACCTATCGGGATCGCGTTAAACTATGGCGGCTGGAAAAATCGCCAAGTGATCGATTTGTTCGTCAAATACGCAGAAACCGTGTTGACCCGCTACAAAGACAAAGTCAAATACTGGTTGACCTTCAATGAAATCAATATTATGGGGATCTCTGGCTATGTTGGTGGTGCCTTGTTATCCGAAGACGGCACACAAAACCTTTCTGACATGTATCAAGCCGTGCATCATCAATTTGTGGCTTCTAGTTTAGCAACAAAATTTGCCCACGAAATCAATCCTGACATCAAAGTAGGGATGATGTTGGCACGAATGCAAGCTTACCCAGCTACACCAAATCCAGCAGATGTGATGGAAGAAATCAAGCGTGACCACGAGAATCTCTTCTTCTCTGATGTCCAAGTTCGTGGGAAGTATCCCGCATATACGAAGCGCTTCTTTAAAGAAAACGGCATCGAAGTGACCTTCGAAGACGGCGATTTAGACATTCTTGCGCAATACCCTGTCGACTTCATGTCCTTTTCTTACTACATGAGTTCTATTGCCCGCCACAATCCTGAAGAAGGCGGCGAAGCAACTGCTGGCAACTTTTCTTTAGGCGAATCAAACCCTTACTTGGAAGCCTCTGACTGGGGGTGGCAAATCGATCCAATCGGCTTGCGTGTGACTTTGAATAACTTGTACGACCGCTACCAAGTACCGTTGTTTATCGTTGAAAACGGCTTAGGTGCCTTGGATACGGTGGAAGAAGATGGTTCAATCCATGACAGTTATCGCATCGATTATTTGAAGGCGCATATCGAACAAATGTATGAAGCGATCGAAGATGGTGTGGAATTGATGGGCTATACGCCTTGGGGTTGTACCGACTTAGTTTCGGCTTCCACGTCAGAAATGTCGAAACGCTACGGCTTTGTCTATGTAGACGCGGATGATGAAGGAAACGGCAGCTTTGACCGTTCCCGCAAAGATAGTTTCTACTGGTACAAAGAAGTGATTGCCACCAATGGCGGTAGTTTGTTACAGGATTAAAAACTAAACCAAAGCGGCTCTCTTTTGTGAGAGCCGCTTTTTTTGCTGGGTTTAGAGAACAAAGAAGAAAAAGGGAATCAGCAGCTGCCATGCCAGATAAATCAAAGAAACAGTCAACGCCCACTTCTTCATTTTTGGCTTAGGCACAACGGATTCAGGCATCAAATACACAAGGGAAAAAACCGTGAGAAAAAATAGCAGGGTCAGTGGTTGAACGACAAAGGTCAGCCAGTTCATAGGAAACGCTCCTTTCAAGAGGTTTGATGATTCTTTGTTATGATGTGGTAATTTACAATTTTATTATATATTTAATTATTTAGGAAGGCAATGTGTTCTTAGGGATCGCAAGTGTCACAACGAAAGGAATCAGAGAGAAAGGCTTGGCATGCCGTGATCGGCGAAAAGTGATTTTTTCATCAAAGCAGATTGAATAAGAATGAGTGAGGATGAAGAATAAAAAATCCCCTCGAAAGGGGATGAAAGGAGCTACTTCATAGGTATAGCTCGTCTTTGTTGTAGTCAAAAGGCATTAAGAGGGTGTTTTGGCGCGAGTCAGGCGCAGCTGTAGTCAACGTTTTCTACTACGCAAATAAAAAATATACCCAAGCAGACTAGCAGAAATCAAGAAACCCATAAAATAAACGGTTAGTTTCATATCTGGCATGACATAGGAGTATTCTAAGATTTTACAAACAAAGATGATCAAAGAAACAGTGATCGTTAGAGAAACCCATGTGAAACGCGGCAGTCGTTTTGTTAGGAAGACCAAACCTAACGAAAAAAAGATGACTGGTACCCAAAAGATCAAGCGAGCAAGTTGGATCATTTTATCTCTCCTCATTCAAATTGATTTGAGTAAAAGGATAGCTTACAACGCTTGTTATTAAAAATGATAGCCATTGCTTATGAGTATTTTTTTTCGAAGCGTGTGTTTTCAACTTAAAGCATGGGCGTAATGCTGCTCTTTAAATTCTTTTGGTGTTTGCCCCGTCACTGCTTTGAAATTGCGGATAAAATGGCTCTGATTGGCAAAGGCTAATTGGGTGCTGATTTTTTCGTAGGAATAGTCTGTGAACAACAATAAATGCTTGGCTTCACTGATTTTTCGTTCCTGAATGTAACTGTGGATCGTTTTATTCATTTCTTTTTTGAATTGATTGCACAGATGGGTCTTATGTTTTTGAGTAATGGCAGCGAGGTCATCAATGGTCACTTTTTCGTAGAGATGGCTATCAACATGATTCACGATCGTTTTGACCAGCAGCGATTTTTTCGCCAGCGGGTAGCTGTGTAAAAGCTCCATAAAGCGATAAGTCGCTTCTTTGATATAGCGGAGGCACTCCTCAGCAGAATGAATATAAACCAGACCTTGGATCAAGGAATCAGATAAGCCGAATGCTTGGTTGACTGGTACTCCTTCATCAATGCTCATGCGGGTCACGACAGCGACAAAAGCCGAAAACTTTAGTTTTAAGCCTTCAAGTTCATGAGGGGAAAGGGAAACACTGTAGGTCTCTTTCATTTTGTTAAACACCCAAACTACTTTTTCCGGCTCGTTTCGTTTGATGTAGTCAAGATAGCGCAATTCAAAATGATAGGAATCAAAGGTAGCTTCATGCACACGGCGTTCATAAAGATTGGTTTCCAAGCTAAGATCTGTTTGCATGGATCGGTCGTGGGATTCAGTTTGGTAATGCCAATGGATTTGGTCTTTTGCCAACGGCTGCTCCGCAAACAGCGTATAAAGCAGTTGGATGTACTCTTCAAAGGAGTATTTGTCTTCTTTTGAGTAGTGCACATTGTAGTGGTATTCATGCTCAAGAAACAGGTAAGACGTATCTGGTGTACCAATCACACCACAGGGTCCGATGACCATATAACAGGTTTTTCCAGCTAACTGAAATGCAAAACAACCAAGCATATATTTGCCGTAATGATAGAGATTCGCAACTGGGCCGTTCGTTTCTTCCAAATAGTGTTTCAGAGGATTCTGGGCTGTTAAGGTGAGTGGGGGATACAAAGGAGTTCCTTCTTGATCCAAGAGGATCATTGGAATCAAATATTTGCGATACAGCAGATCCATGGCGGTCGTAAGTGTTGTTTTGTTCATGAGACACCTCAAATCAAAACATTGTTTTTCTTTTAGTATAACGTAAATTTTTTCGCATTCAATAAATATTTTATTATAAACACTAGTTTCTTAGTATATCTAAGGAAGGATTCTTTCTATAATTCAGATAAATAAAACGGTTACAGGAAGGAGCAAACATGGATAGTAAAAAATTGAAAGAATTGTTTCAGCAATTGACGCCAGAAGAAAAAATCGCTCAGACGATTCAATTGAATGGCAGTTTAGTCATTGAAAATGAGGTGATGACTACTGGCCCGATGCAAGATTTAGGGCTTCCACCAAATTTGAAGATTCACGAGATTGGTTCGATTTATAATGTGAACGATTACCAAAAATTGATTCAGTTACAGAGGGAAACGTTAGCACACAGCCGACTAAAGATTCCTATGCTGTTTATGTCGGACGTCATCTACGGGTTTCGAACGATTTTTCCGATTCCCCTTGCCCAAGCAGGTTCCTACGATTTTAATTTGATCGGGCAAGCCGCTGAGATGACCGCCAAAGAATGTTACCAAAATGGCCTTCATGTGATCTTTTCACCCATGCTGGATCTTGTTCGCGATCCTCGCTGGGGCAGAGTGATGGAGTCGCCAGGAGAGGATGTGTATACGGCAAAACGTTTTGCTAAAAGCGTCGTGACCGGCTACCAAGGCAATCTTGATCAAGGAGTGGCAGAAAATCACGTTGCTGCTTGCATCAAACATTTTGCTGGTTATGGTGCACCTGAAGCGGGCAGAGAATACAATACGGTCGATATGTCCAATCAGCGCTTATTCAATGAATATTTGCAACCCTATCAAGCGGCGATCGAAGCCCAAGCACTGCTAGTGATGACGGCCTTCAACATATTGAATGGTGAACCTGCAACGGGTAGCCGCTGGTTGAACCGAGAGATTTTGCGCGAACGTTTCGGTTTTGATGGGGTACTGGTCTCCGATCATGCCGCCATCAAAGAATTGGTCCCCCACGGTTTTGTCAAAGATGAACGGGAGGCCGCTCAGAAAGGTTTGGAAGCGGGCGTTGATTTTGATATGATGACATCGGTCTATGCGACGCACTTGCCAGAACTGATTAAAGAACCCGAATTAGCCGCGTTGCTGGATGAAGCAGTCTGGCGAATTCTCGTACTAAAAAATCAATTAGGTTTGTTTGAGGAACCCTATCGAGGGTTGAAAACGCAACAAACTGGAGAGGTTTTGTCGGATAAAGCCAAAGAGCTAGCCGTTAAGCTAGTAGAAAAAAGCTGTGTGCTGTTAAAAAATGAGGGCAGCTTACCTTTGAAAAAGGACCAAACCGTCGCTGTGATCGGTCCTTATGGAGAAAGCCGGTTGACCTTAGGTTTTTGGGCGTCAGTCAGCGGCAAGCCACAAGACACGATTCCTTTAAAAACCGGTTTGCTGCAGCATTTCGCACCCGAAAACTTGATCTTTGCTCGTGGATACAATCTATTCGACTCGTATGAGAAATTTGGTCCTTTAAAAGCCGGGATCGAACAGCTGAATGGACCGATCGAACCAGAAGATCAGTTGCTTTTGGAAGCCATGGAAGCCGCCGAAGCCGCCGAAGTTATCGTCTTGACTTTTGGAGAGCAGTTTTTGGAGAGCGGCGAAGGGGCATCAAAAGCTCATTTGCAGCTGCCATTGAAACAAATTCGTTTGATCCAAGCGTTGAAAAAAACTGGCAAGCCTTTGATTGGCGTGCTTTACACTGGCAGACCGTTAGTCTTAACACAAGTGGAAGCATTATTTGATAGTCTGTTGCTCGTATGGTATCCAGGAACGATGGGCGGGATCGGGATCGCCAATCTGTTGAGTGGGCAGGCTTCTCCGACGGCAAAACTGGCGATGACCTTTCCTCGGAGTGAAGGACAGATCCCACTATACAGTGCCCAACTGCCAACGGGCAGACCTTTGACAGATAGTGAGCATTCTGATCGCTTTTTGTCAAAATACCGCGATGAATCAAATGAACCCTTATTCGCATTCGGAACAGGTCTTAGTTACAGTTCGTTTACTGGTGAATGGCTTGGTAGTGAAGTATCTAGCGAGACAATCCATTTGGCTTATCGAGTGAAAAACCAATCGGCAATAGCTGCAGAAACCGTCATCCAAATTTATCTCATGCAGCGCCCAGCGGCAATGGTTCGTCCAAGTCGCCAATTAATTGCGAGTGACCTCATCTCATTCGCGCCCCAAGAAGAAAAAGAGCGCAGATTGTCACTGGCGTTGTCAGAACTTGTTTTCTATGACAATCAAGGGAAGAAACACATAACCAAAGGTACTTATCGATTCCTAATGCGGATCGATCAAAAAGAAACGATGCTTAGTGTAACGATCTAAACTAAAGGAGTGAGAAAGAATGGAAAAATTAGAAGCATTTTTAAGTAGCAAACTATTACCAATGTCACAAAAATTACAACAAAACAAAGTATTGGCCGCTTTGATGGAGGGTTTTATTCGAACAAGTCCCATCACTTTAGGAATTGCGTTTATCACGATCATTGGAAATTTTCCGATTCCTGGTTGGACGGACTATTTGACGAAAATTGGCATCTTCCAGCATGTTGAAGCGATCACCAACGGAGCAACTGGCGTTTTTGCCTTGTATGTTGTATACAGTTTGGCGTATTCTTACGCAAAACAATTAGGAAGCAATGAACGCAATTCAGCGATTATTTCTTTTGCTAGTTTCATTATGTTGATGCCACAAACCGTCGCAACAACTGTCATGCAAGATGGCCAAGCAGTGGAACAAACGATTGGTGCCTTGAAGCTTGATTTCTTAGGCGGGCAAGGACTGTTTATCGGCATGCTGACCGCTTTGTTGGTCACTCGCTTTTATGCTTTCTTATCGAGAAAAAACATTATGATCAAGCTACCGGATAGTGTTCCCCCAATGGTAACCCAATCTTTAGCACCAGTGTTTGTTGTCACGATCATTTTTGCAGTCGTCTTTGTCTTACGTGTCTTATTTGGGTTTACTTCATCCGGTTCGATTTTCCAATTCTTTATCGATGTGATCAATGCGCCGTTGAACTCCTTAGTTGCCAGCCCGCTATCGATCATCATCATTATGGAATTATTAGCTGTTTTATGGTTTTTCGGAATTCATAATGCAGTTTTACAAGGACCACTCGGGGCGATTAGTATGACCATGGTCGTTTCAAATATTGCCGCTTACCAACAAGGACAAGCGCTGCCTTATCTGATTCCTTCAGTGATTTATATGGGCATGTATGCTGCTGGCTTCATGGGCTTTGTGACCTTCTTTATGATCCGCAGCAAATCGGCAAAAATGAAACAATTAGGAAAATTGTCGTTTATCCCGTCGATCTTTAACATCACAGAGCCAATCATGTTCGGGATGCCGATTATTTTGAATCCGTTGTTCTTTATTCCGCAAGTCTTTACACAATTGATCGCTGGCTTTGTGACCTGGGGATTGGCAATAACGATCCTCCCAATTAGCTTGAATCCAACCATGAGTCTATTGCCATGGACCACACCGACTTTTATCAAAATGCCCTTTTCAGGAGGGCTTAACTACACGATCTTAATGATCATCTGTATGCTGATCGGTATTGTTATGTGGTATCCGTTTCTAAAAATTGCGGATAAAAAAGAGTACGAATTAGAAATGGCTGCTGAAAAAAAGCAAGCAAGTGAAGCAGCAAAAATGACAGAAAAAGTCGTGGAAGAAATTCAAGCGTAAACAAAGGAAGTGGCACATTTGGTTTATTTAGGAATTGATATCGGTGGGACGCACATCAAAACGGGATGGGTCGAACACGACGAGGTCAGTAAACGACGCACCATTTTAACCCCTGTAGCTTTTGAACCCTTTAAAGAAGCTATCAAAGGGCTATTGCAAAGCTATGCCCGTCAAGTTTCTTTCACGAAAGTGGCTATCGCAGTCCCTGGTTCAGTTAATGAAACAGGGACGGTCTTCTTTGGTGGTGCCTTGCCATACCTTGATGGGGTAAATTTGCCAGAATTGATCTGCCAGTTAAGCGATGACATGGTGACAGAGGTTACGGTCGAAAACGACGCAAAGGCCGCTGCGCTAGGGGAAATGAAAGCCGGCAATCTGCAAGGGATCCAAAATGGTGCGGCAATCATTTTAGGAACAGGTGTTGGTGTTGGTCTTTGTCTCAATGGAAAACTCTATCGTGGGCATCATGGACAAGCTGGTGAAGTCAGTTTTATGATTCGTGACCGACAAATGAGAGGCGCGGACTCTTTTGTGGGAATCGGTCTTTCGGCTGTCGGATTAATTGAGCGTTTGGCTTCTAGTATGGCTATCGCGCCTGACGGTCCTTTGGTCTTTGATACCCTTACGAAAACTGCTGATCCTGAGGCAGAGGCTTTATTTTTAACTTATACCAAAGAAATCGCTGTCTTGTGTTTCGATCTTCAGTGTCTTTTAGCTCTGGAGAAAATCGTTATCGGTGGCGGGATCAGCCGTCAGCCACGCTTGATCGAAGCCATAGCTAGCAGCTATCAAGCTATTTTTAAAACCGCACCAATCATTGAGAAAACGCTGCAGCCAGTTGCGATCCAAGCCGCTTATTTTCAAGCGGACGCCAATTTGATCGGCGCAGCCAAGGAGGAACCGTGGGATGAGTAAATTTCCGGAAGCATTTTTGTGGGGAGCATCCACTAGTGCTTATCAAGTAGAGGGCGCATGGGCAGAAGACGGCAAAGGTCCCTCAGTGCAAGATATCAAAGAGATTCCGCAAGGGACCACTAATTTTAAAGTAGCATCAGATCACTATCACCGATATGAAGAAGATGTGAAATTGTTTAAAGAATTAGGGTTAAAAGCCTATCGTTTTTCCATATCATGGAGTCGAGTCATGCCCGATGGTCAGGTCAACCCAGCAGGATTGGCGTTTTATCAAAAACTGATCGATCTGCTACTAGAAAACGAGATTCAACCGATCGTCACCGTTTTCCATTTTGACCTTCCCGTTGCGATCGCGAAGCAAGGTGGGTGGGAAAACCGAGAGACGATCCAAGCATTTGCTGATTACTGCCAAGTACTGTTCGAAAACTTTGGTCATCAAGTCCCGCTATGGCAAACCATCAACGAGCAAAATGTGATGGCACTTGCTGGTTCGGTCATTGGTACGAGTCAAAAATCCATGAAAGAAAAATTTCAAGAAAATCACCATATGCTAGTGGCCCAAGCATTGGTGACCCAACAGTTTCATGCCGGTAATTTTAGCGGCAAGATTGGCCCAGCACCGAATATCGCCAGTGTCTATCCAGCTTCTGAAAAACCAGCCGATCAGCTGGCAGCTCTTTCTATGAGTGCGCTGAGAAATTGGTTATTCCTAGATGCGGCTGTTTTCGGCACATACAACCATAACGCATGGCATTTGTTAGAGACGATTGGTGCAGCACCGACAGTCACTGAAGCAGATCGAAAGATTTTGGCAGCTGGAACATGTGATTACATCGCATTGAATTATTATAATACGATGACCGTCAGCAGCTATTTTCAAAAAGAGACAAAACTCGATCAACAGTCTGGTTTCGGGATTCCCGGCTTTTTCCAAGCAGTAGAAAACACCCATTTGCCCATGACTGAATTCGGCTGGCCGATTGATCCAGAGGGCTTTCGTTTTACGTTGAACGAAATCTATTCCCGTTATCGTCTGCCTCTTTTGATCACGGAAAACGGCATCGGTGCCAAGGATGTTTTGACAACTGATGGTAAAATCCACGATGATTATCGGATCGACTACTTGCAACAACACATCGAACAAATGGCGCTCGCAATCGAAGACGGCGTCGATGTGATCGGCTATTGTCCATGGAGTGCGATTGACCTAGTCAGTACTCATGAAGGCATCGCTAAACGCTACGGGTTTATCTATGTCAATCGTACGGACGAGCAGCTGTTGGACTTGGCGCGATACAAGAAAGATAGTTTTTATTGGTATCAAAACGTTATCGATAAAAACGGGTTAGGAGAGTAAGTGATGTTTTTTCAGGAATATCTATTTGATCCAGAAGCGCAAGCCGGTTTGACAGTATACCTGCATGAGGAAAAAGCCGAGTATGAACGGGTGGGCGATCGTCCGTTTGTCTTGGTGATTCCCGGTGGCGGCTACTCCTTTTGCAGTGAGCGGGAAGCTGAGCCGATTGCTTTAAATTTTGCTGCCCAAGGGTTTCACGCCGGGGTCTTACGCTATCATGTAGGGACACATCGCAGTTTCAGCCATTCCTTAGCAGATGCCGAAAAAGCGATTGTCAAAATCCAAGAACTAACCAGTGAATGGAGAATCGATGCCGAAAAAATCGCTGTGATCGGCTTTTCTGCCGGCGGCCATTTGGCAGCGGCGTTATCAACACTCTCCTCAATGAAACCGAGTTTATGTATTTTAGGCTACCCAGCGATATTGTCTTCATTTGCTACTGTGATGAAGATCGATGCCCCTTCATTAGAGGAATGTGTCACAAAAGATACGCCGCCCACCTTTTTGTTTTCAACCTTTGAAGACAATGTCGTTCCTATCGAAAATTCATTGGCGTATCTGCAAGCCTTAGAAGATCACGAGGTTCCCTTTGAAAGTCATATTTTCCAAAAAGGACGTCACGGTCTTTCTTTGGCGACCGAACGCTTCGGTAATCGTAAAGAAATGGTCGATCCACGTTTTGCCCGTTGGTTTGATGAATGCGTCGAATGGCTAGAGTTGAACTGGGCAGATAAAGTTGCCCAGCCAGCTTTGTTTCCTGATTTAGGGCAGTGGCCAATTCGGGCATTACTCGAGTCAGGTGAAAACAAACGCTTGCTGTTGCAGGCTTTTCCATCATGGGCAGACAAAAGCCGCTTAAAAATCGTAAAAAACATCAGCTTGCAGCAACTACTAACGATCATGCCAGAAGCTTTTGAGAATGTTTCTTATCAAGCGCTTGTTTTGCAGCTGATTGATCCTAGAAAGGAAGAGTAAAAATGAAAGCAATCCTGGTCCATGAAAGCTATAAGGCTTCAACAGAATTGATCACCCAAGAGCCACAAGCGATTGAACAGTTATCAGCTGTTCGTAACAGTACTGCTGCTTGTCAGTTGCTGCTGCACGATGGCAACCGCAATCATTATATTATTGGCGACGAGTTTTCGATCCCCGATGAAATCGAGATTCCCATGATACGCGTTGAGATTTTTAGCGAATTGCCGGTCAAAGCGCAATTCGTCGACTATTATGTCGGTCAGCAGGAATTGGCGTACGCCGATAAATTACTTGAACGAACTGCCAAAACCTATCCTGGCGATCGCTTTGCACCACTTTATTTGGAGTGGCAGATCGATGAGACGATCAAACCGCAAGCTTATCCTGTGAAAATCAAGGTCTATCGGGCACATCTGACTAGCCAAGAGGAGTGCTTGTTAGAAAAGAACCTAACGATTGAAGTGGACGCTTTTACTTTTCCAAAAGATTATTTAGAGACGTTCCACTTAAATATGTGGCAGCAGCCCAGCAATTTGGCTCGCACCTTTGACGTTCCGTTATGGAGCGATGCCCACTTTGACTTGATCAAGGAAATGGCTGAGAGTCTCGCTGTGATCGGACAAAAAGCGATCACAGTGATCGCCGGAGAGATCCCTTGGAAGGGCTGGTTCAATTACATCGTCAAAGATTATCCCGCCAATTTATATGAGTATTCGATGGTCAAAGTTAAAAAGGCTCAAGACGGACAGTTGCATTGTGATTTTTCTGTCCTAACTCGTTACCTCGAATGTTTTTTTGAAGCGGGTATCTCTGAAGAAATCGATGTATTTGGCTTACTCGGTGTCTGGGAACCGCCGTTTTTCCCACTGGTCGACTTGGACCATCCAGAAAAATTGGTGATTCGCTTTTACGATGAGGGAAAAGGCACCTTCGGTTTTATTCATCAAAAGGCCGAGTTGCAGGAATATCTACGTCAAGTATTTGTTTATTTTAAAGAGAAGAATCTGTGGGAGAAGGTTCGGATCGTTTCTGACGAACCGAAGAAACATCAAATCGACAGTTTCCGAGCCTCGTTAGCTGTTTTAAAAGAAATTGATCCGTCGATCCAGATCAAAGCTGCTTTTGATAAAGAAGACGTGTTATTTGAGCTGCTGCCAGTGATCGATCATCCTGTGACTTCCTATTACTGTACTTGCAACCATTACGAAACACTAGCACAAAGCCATCCGGGCAAGATGCAGTACTATGTCTGCAATTATCCCGACAAACCAAATACCTTTTTGCATAGTCCCTTGTTAGAGACGCGAATGCAAGGAATCTTATCGTATCAGTTCAAAACAGACGGCTTTCTGCGTTGGGCATACAATTGCTGGCCAGAACAGGCTCGGACCGATATTCGATACAACACGAGCTCACTACCGATCGGTGATCTTTGTTTCGTCTATCCTGGGAATCACGGACATATATTGTTGTCTCTAAGATATAAACAACTACAGCGGGGGATTGAAGATTTCTATCTCTTGAAGACCGCTCAAGCTGCTCAACCGAAGCAAACGGACGATTTGGTAGCAGATTTTCTAAAAATCACGGATACCAAACGTTGGATGATCGACAGCCATCATAGTCATCCCGATGTTTTTTTGCAAACCGCTGAGGAGATGGATACATTTCGTCAGGCACTTATCACACTTTTGGTAAAATAATCATTTTCTTAAGCGTCGCCGTCGACGAGTCATCCCTAGAGGAAAGCTTCGATGAGGCGACGCTTTTGATCGTGATTTAGCACGGTTTCCAGCATGAACAAGCCTCCTTATTTTCGGTGTTTCGTCTATTCTACTGAGCGTTTCGTTTCTCATTCCCTCCATCTTCCTTTACACTTTTAAGTAAGGTCATAACAAACGATGACAAATAGAAGTAGAAATAATCAAGGAGGAAACGAGCATGTCAGAAAAAATCAACAATCCGTTAACGAAGTATTATGATGGCAAATTTGAAAAACAGGTGCAAGAAGCACCGGCGATTCAAGGAAAGATGCAGCCAGTACCTGATTGTGGGGAAGAAAGCTACGCAGGTTCAGACAAATTAGCTGGACGCAAAGCATTAGTGACCGGTGGTGATTCTGGTATTGGTCGAGCAGCAGCGATCGCTTTTGCCAAAGAAGGCGCCGATGTTGCAATCAACTATCTTCCTTTTGAAGAAGAAGACGCGCAAGAAGTCAAAGCAGTCATTGAAAAAGCTGGACGCAAAGCAGTCTTGATTCCAGGAGACTTGAAAGATGAAACCTTCGCTCGTCAATTGGTTCATGAAGCAGCCAAAGAATTAGGCGGGTTAGATACATTGGTTCTAAATGCTGGGATGCAACAAGCGGTGAAGGACATCAAAGAGTTGACTACGCAACAAATTCAAGACACCTTTACAACGAATATCATCTCGATGTATTGGACAGTCCAAGAAGCATTGGATTACTTACCAGCTGGTGGAAGCATCATCACGACCACATCGATTCAAAGTGCGGAACCAAGCGCCCATCTTTTAGACTATGCAGCCACGAAAGGTGCCATTACTTCCTTTAGTAAAGGGCTAGCTGCGCAATTAAGTGAAAAAGGCATTCGGGTCAATACCGTTGCGCCTGGTCCAATCTGGACGCCACTTCAAATTTCTGGTGGACAACCACAATCTGCGATCCCAGAATTTGGTCAAAAAGAATTGATGAAACGTGCTGGACAACCAGTCGAATTAGCGCCAGTCTATGTTTTCCTAGCCTCTGATGAAGCAAGCTATGTAACTGGACAAGTGTACAGTGTAACGGGTGGTAGCTTCTTCGCTTAACATTCCCTGGTTAAACACGTAGGAAAAAAGCTCGAGCAAAGAGGCTCGGGCTTTTTTTGCGGATGAAAATGGAATCGGCAGCTTACTTTCCTTGTTTGGCAAACATCTTGGTCATCATCAGTTGATTGATCTTTGCAAAAACGGCTGCCCACTCTTGTTCGGCTTGCAGGTTAGACAGTAAGACTAATTTTTCGGAAAAAATCACTTCTTCATAGCTATCGGTGATCAAAAGATCGGCTGCTTCCATCTGGTTAACAAAAGTCACTGAAGCTTTGGAATAAATCGAACGGATCCTTGTCTCGATCATTTGCTTCGTGCGGTATTGGATCGTCGTTTGAATATAGATCGATACGGTCGGGGGCGTATTCATCTGTGTTTCCAAATACAAGAGATGCGCAAGATAAGGCAACTGTGTCTGTTCAAAATACTCTTTATCCAAGTCAGCAAATGGATACCTTTCAACATGGGTCAGTAAAAGTGTGCAGATTGCTTCATAGGTTTTGTCTTTGGAAGGAGCATTTTCAGTCAACAGTTGGTGTTCGAGCTGCCACACTTCCAGAAGATCGATGCCGATAATGATCGATAGATTGAAGACCAGCAGACAGCTGCTTAATAATTTTTCAAATTCGGCGACTTCTTGACTTGGAGCAAACGTATCGTGCCAATCTTTGATCATTGCAGTGAAAAAGCGCACAAGATCGGTATCAGAATGTTTGATCTCTTGGATGATCGCTCGATTCTTCTCTTGGGGAATCACCCCTGGCAAAAAGACATGCAAAAAGAAATTTAAGTAAAGATATTCTGACTGAAGCGTCTTTTCTGAGGCATAATCGGCACTCAAAAAAGTG
Source organism: Enterococcus sp. DIV1279b (assembly GCF_050531515.1). Lineage (NCBI taxonomy): Bacteria > Bacillati > Bacillota > Bacilli > Lactobacillales > Enterococcaceae > Enterococcus > Enterococcus sp. DIV1279b. The sequence goes on from NZ_CP172891.1 coordinate 1,339,179, forward strand.
ATTCGAGGATTTCTTCTGGTAAAAAACAATAGAAATTCATCAATCCCATGTATTTATCAGGAATCGCTGGCAAATATTTTTTCTGGATCGTTCGGCTGACCACTGCTTGCCAAAATGCAGCGAGTTTATTTTTCGTCAACGGATCAAAGTGAGAAACAGCAAAGAACGCTGTAAACTCTTCGACATTTTTATGGGAAACGCTCGGCAATAGCCACAAATCAGCAGACGCACTTTGGGTCAAGAAACTGTAGGTGAAAATACGGATATCAAGCTCTTTTCCAGCAAGAACGATGCGATTATTCAGGTCTGTTCGAATTTGGATTTGAAACTTTTCCAATAGTTGATTGATTTTCTTGATCAACCGATACATATGCGATTGGCTGACATGCAAATCCAAACATAATTGCGTCAAGGTCATTTGCGGGCGCCCAATCAAGTAGTGAATCAAGGTATATTGTGTGGAGTTGAGCAAATAATGATACATCAATTTTGCATAGAAAGGTTCATTATCCTCTGCTCGCTCAACAAAATACTGATTGTAATGATTTTTTGATAGAAGCAGGTGAGGGGAAAGCAACTGCAAATCTTCATTTAAAAAATAAATATATTTTTGCAGACTTTTTTGTGGGATGTTCAAAACTTCTGACAGTTGGACCAATGTCACGCCATTGGAATTACAGACAACTTTGAAAATCTCTAATTTCTTTTCTTCTGCGGGAGAAATGAATTCTCGATACATAAGGGATTCTCCTTTTTGGCGTTTTTTTTACGCTAAATCTGTGAACCGTATGATAACCATGATGGATTATACTTATGATAGATGAGAATAGAATGAAAAAACACCAATTAAATTATTATTTTTTAAGGCTGTTTTTTTGATTAACCTCGGTTTCTCATTAAAAAAAGTGAAGGAAGAGATGAAAATGAATAAAAAGGCAGTAATGTTAGGTTTGGTCGGAATGGGTTTAGGAATGGCGCCGACTGCGGCAGCTGCAGCAGAAGCGAATCCAACGGCTTCAATGACGAGTCAAGCAACGCTAACGATCGAACAAGGAATCTTGTCACTGGATCAGGTGACTAATTTTAACTTCGGTACAAGCAGTATCCAAGAGATCGCTACCGATGAACAAGTGATTCAAGCAACGTCGAATGAAGTGACATCGATCACAGATTACCGTGGGCCGAATCAAGCTGGCTGGCAGTTGACGGCGCAATTATCGAAAATGACGAATGCTAGCGATAACGAGCTGGCAAATGCCAAAGTCACTTTAAATGGTACAACGGCTTCTGGCGATGCAGCGCTAGTCGCGGGCACCGAATTGATGGTAGGGGCAACAGACCCAACGCTGATTGCTTCTGCTAATGGCACAACTGGCTTAGCAACCAATGACTTTAACTTTTCCAATGCTTCATTAACCGTACCGAAGCAAAATGTGAACAGCGGCACTTATAGCGGCACGATCACTTGGACATTAGCGAACACGTATCAAGCAGAGTAGGAAAGAAAGGGCGACAATGAAAAAACAAATCAAGTGCTTCGTACTCATTAGTTTCTTTATCAGTTTGTGTTGCGTTACGAAAGTCACCGGTCATGCACAGACCACACGGTTCACTGTAACCCCTGAACTTCCCCAAAATCAAGTCAGTGACGTCAGTTATTTCGACTTACTGGTAAATCATGAGACCGAACAGAATTTGACCGTTGCCCTTCATAATACAAGTCCAGACCCGTTGACCATTAAAGCATCCGCACTAAATAGTTATACGGCCTCTACTGGGATTATTGCGTACCAAGCAGAACAGACCGCCGAAGAGAATCAAGGAATCTCTTTTAGTGAATTGATTGAAAATCCAAGGCAGACGATCCAACTTGCCCCTGGAGAAAGCTATCAGGTTCATTTTACCCTTTCAATGAAAGGAAAAGAATTTGCAGGAGAAATACTTGGTGTGTTTGCCTTTGAAGAAGAACCGTCAGAGACAACTGAAAGCCAGCAAACAAATCTGCAAGCCAACTATAAAATTCAGCAAGGGGTCCGCTTGCGTCAGAATGTGGCAACCATGCCTGATCCCCAATTGTCTTTGATTAATTCTGAGGCGGCGGAAAGAAATGGTTCTGCTGCTCTCAAAAGCAGTATCCGCAATAGTCAGCCCACAGCATTTGGCAAAATATCTGTGAAAACGATCATACGTGAGCAAGACAGCGGCAACAAAGTTGGTGGTTTTTCTGCAGAGAATTTTCAAATAGCTCCAAATTCGGTTTTGGAGCTGTTTAGTACCTTTGATCAGAACATTCTCGAACCGGGGACCTATCTGTTACGGATCGAGTTGAATGCGCCTAAAGGAACGTGGGTGTTTGAGGATTCGGTGGTGGTTGATCGCAAGCAAGCCAACCTTATCAACCGTCAGACAACATTAGGTGCAGCGTATCTTCAAAAACAGTACTGGTTCTATGCTTTAGGGATACTACTCTTCCTGCTTGTCTTGCTTCTTTTGTTCTTTTTGTACAAGCGACGCAAAAAAGCAGAAGCAGATGATGCACCGGCAATGCAAGAAGAATCAGAATGAAGAAAGCAGGGGACAGCGATGAAAAAGTTTGGCATTAAACGATGGTTCTATGTACTTCTTTTTAGTTTCTTTCTGATGGGCTGGCGGCAAGAGACAATCTATGCTGCGGTATCTGTTCCGGACTTTCCTACGTTGGCGATTGACGATTCTTTGATCACTCCTGTGGGGCAAGCGGGTTCGCCACAAGGAGAGTCAGGATTCAATTATGTTCAGATCAATGATGGAACTACTACCAATTCCAGTGGTGGTGTTTGGTTTAATAAGCCAGTTTCCTTTACTCGCTCCTTTCGCTTAGAAATGGCATTTTGTATCGATAATACAGCAACGGACAGTGATGGGATCGCTTTTGTGATGCAAAGCAATGGTTTAAATGCACTGGCGCAACAAGCGGGACCGACGATTGGTGTCTGGTCAAATTCGGGAGGAGCGACTCCTTTAAGTACTGGGGCGATCCCCCAAAGTTTTGCGATTGAATTCGATACATTTTATAATAATGCAGGGTTGACGGGGGACGGAATGATGGATCGTGATGTTCCTTCCGGCCATCATATCGCTTGGAATTTTCCAGGTTCAAATGACGCATATACCACCGATGGTTGGCTGATTATTGACAAAGTCTTAAACCATCGAGATACGGTATCCGTACCAGATATTTCCGATGGGCAGTGGCATATTTTTACAGTAGTCTTTGATCAGCCGACGCAAACGTTGCGTTACACCGTACCAGATTTCGGTGTTGATGTGACGGTTCCTGTTGATGACACCTTCAAATCGAATTTGAATCTCACCAATAGTGCACCGGTCTATTTTGGTTTTACAGGTGCAAACGGGGGCTATGTTCAAGAAAAAGCTGTGGCCTTTGTCGATGTTGAAGGACTAGTAGAACTTGATATGCGAACCGGTGTTTTTGAAAAAGACCCAGTCAAACTATTGTTGGATACTGGTACGACACTTGCCCAGCCAGCCACTGTCGACAATAGCAAAACCATTACTTATGCGACCTATCTCTCCTATAAAAGCACCAGTGATCTAGCTGACTTGGAATCGGGAATCTTGCTCTCATCGCTTTTTCCAGAAGGACTATCATTAGTTCCCGAGGCGGTTTATTTTGGGAAAGCCAGTGAAATCATGGTTAATGGCATGCCTGAAGGCGGAACTGCCTTGCCCTTTGCCATTGAAAATGGACAATTGGTTGTGACACTGCCCGACATGGTCAAAGGGAATGAATACATCGTTCACTTTTCCGTCAATTACACAGAAGCTCCGCTCGATCAGAATTTAGATGTAGCCATCCCTGTCCAAACTGTTTTTAATGGAAATGCTTTTGTTTCCAGTATGACATCAGGTGATCCAGAAACTCATTATTATCAAATGACCGGATCCTTTCCACCGACTCTTTCAACAGGTTCGGCGTCATTGGCAGAAGCAAAAGCAGACCTGCAGATCGTGCGGCAAAAGCGCAATTCCTACATACCGATCACGATTGATGACCAAAATTCGACCCAAGCCAAAATATATGTCACGGATTTCTTTACGGAGGATAAGACAATCACCGAAACGGATTTCTCTGAAGCAGCGTTGGTTGAACGGGGAACATTGTCGGAGCCATTGTCGGATACATTGGCACTAGACACCTCAGATCTAGAACCGGGCACAACCTATTATCTTGCGTCTTATGTGATCGATACAGAAGGCAATCGATCGGCGACACGTTATTATGGCATTGACTTTCGAGGGATCATGGTATTTGAGCGTGCGCCTGCTTCAATCAACGCAGCGGCAGTGACCTTGAATGAACTCGCAAGATCCATCAGAGACGATGGCTTTGCTTATTTAACGATTTCTTTTGATCAAGAAGCCCTTTTGTCTGTCAGCAATACCAGCGAAGGGACCTGGCAGTTAAGCGGCCAGATGACTGATTTTATGCAAAATCAGCAACAATTAGCGGAGGAAATCCAATTGGTCCTCTATGATCCGGTGACCAATCAGCTGGTGGCTTCTGTCACTTCTGAAGAACAAGTGATTTTCCAACAGCAGCCAACAGGATCAACGGACTTAACTCTGGATCTTCAGGAATATGATTGCTACTTTCGCTTTGTTCCCAAGGTGGATTTGATAGAACCTGGTACCTATTCAGGTACGGTCAATTGGCAGTTGGAGAGTACGATTGTAGACGAATAAAAAAAACGCCATTACGGCGTTTTTTTTATTAAAGTTCTCAGTCGATCAATGCTAAGCTTGTCGACTTTTCGCAATTTTTAAAACTAATGATAGGCCTGCTAAAGCAAAACTGCCGTATTTAACGAATTTTTCCAAGGAATCTAAAGTTTGCTGTTTTTTGCGTTTGCAGTCCGGACAGCTTTTTTCATTGCCAGTTAACTTCTTGCCGCATTTACAATGGTTCTTCATCTTTGCTCCACTCCTCGTCTCGTTTATTTTGATGACTTTCTCTACTTTAATTATACATGTTGCTGAAGGTTCTGTCTGAAATTATGCTGTCTCCGTTTTTTGTGAAGGGCAATAAGGGCTGCTGGTTGTTTGTTTCAAATCGATCGCTGATAAGGGATGCGATCCTTGGCGGTTGATTTTTCGTATAGAAGAGAGGCAATCTATCTAAAAAAGGAGGGAAATCTGACAAATTTCTCATTTTCAGATGTTGCTGATTCGCTTTGCTTATCAGTTCAGCAAAATTTTGCTATTGTGGAGTAAGATTGAGGAATCAAAAAACGACTTCTCCTTTTTTTCTTGATTCTATCCTTAATCTGAGAACGAAAATCACCGATAGTATGCTATATATAGGAACAGGGAGCCATCCTTGACGATGTCGAATATGGCATTTGAATGAAAGGATTGATGAAATAAGTGATTTCTTCAATAATCTATACGGACACAAAGGCTTATTTGGATAAGGTGGTCGATCAAGCACTGTTGAATTTGTTAAAATCTAATTATCCCAAAGTCTATGATCATGTACAACAATTGATTGCTAACTTTGAAGAAACGATCCAACAAATTGATCACTCAAATTTTTGGCAATTGATGCCAGAAATTTTAGGCTATGACTCACGCTTTGTCTTGTTGAACTCGCTGCAATTGTCAGAAGACAAATTTTTGACGGAAATCGAGGTTATTCAGATGATCGAACGCGATTATCCGAATTTGAATAAAGAGTTTTGTGGCTATTCCTTAAAAGAAAAAGAGCACGAAAGCCTGATCTTCAACATCCAATAAGCGGTTCTTCTTAGAATCACTTGATAGAAAAGAAAGCGACTAGCGCATCTAGTCGTTTTTTTTTATGGAGAATAAGGAGAATTAAACGTGTTATTTATCATTAAAATAAAAAATATTTTGAAATTATGAATAAAATAGATTATTATTGGTATATAATCCTTTTAGTGAAAGAAAAAACAATCGTAAAATGTAGAGGATAGATAGCTTATGTCAATAGCTGCGATTGTTTTGATTAGAAAATAAGAACCAGCCTGATTGGCATGGAAAGGAGCAGTTATGGATTACTTGAGTTTTTCAAAAAAAGAGTGGGAAGTCTTAGTTTGTTTTTGGGCTGTGGATGAGCCGCTATGCTGTACCGAATTTAGTGAACGCTTCGGCTTGAATCGCAACACGTCATTGTCAGTGATTCGTAAGTTAGTCAATAAAGGGATACTTGAGATCGCAAGTATCAAGATGAGTGGATCAGTTTTGGCTCGTCGTTTCCAACCAGCCGTCACCGAATTGGAGATTTTGCAAAGTGGTTTGTCGGAGGAACAAATTTTTGAATTGGTAAAAATTGCGATCAAAAAAATTGAAGACCCAGAACAATTAACTCAGTTGCGAAATGTAATTGGCGAATTGAAAACCAAAGCTTCGTAGGTCATTCCGTTTTCTTCGCTGTTTGTTAGTGAAGTGTTAAAAGATAAAAAAATGATCCACTGTGAAAACAGCGGATCATTTTTCTTGTTCTTGAAATTTTTGGACCATTTTGGTCGTCAATTCGTGGAGGACTGACAGTTCTTCCGGTTCAAGGGGCAAGAATTCCGTTACTTTGTAGGGGATCTCAAGCGCTTGTTCATGGAGTCGTTTGCCTGAATCAGTCAATGTGACCCGCAAGGAACGTTCATCGTCTTGATTTCGATTTCTTACTAGGTATCCTTTTGCTTCAAGCTTTTTTAAAACCGGTGTCAGTGTGCCAGAATCTAGACATAATTGCTTCCCCAATTCTTTGACACTGATCGCTTCATCTTCCCATAACACCAACATCACTAAATATTGGGTATAGGTCAAATTCAACGGGTCCAGTAAGTCTTTGTACTGTTTGATAATTTCTTTTGAAGCGGCGTATAGAGGAAAACACAATTGGTTTTCTAACGCTAAGACATTCATGTTTTCACCCCTTTTTCTAACATCCGCCTCTTATCATAGCTGTTTTTTCAACGAAAGTCTACTCGCTAACGGCTTTGACAGTCACTTCAATGTTGCCAGCTGTAGCTTTTGAGTAAGGACATACGGTATGAGCGATTTCAAGCAATTCTTGTGTTTCGTCTGTTGATAAACCTTCGATTTGACCTTCGATCTCAACGCCTAAAACAAAGCTTGATTCACTTTCTGCGTATAAAGTCACTTGTGCACTGACAGTTGAAGCACCGTCGATTCCTTTGTTGCTTTTCACCAATTCAAGGGCACTATTGAAACAAGCACTAAACCCAGCCGCAAAAAGTTGTTCTGGATTGGTGGCATTTTCAACACGTTTGCCAGGTGCAGTAATATTTAGTTCAAATGAATGATCGGGACTATGAACTTCTCCTGAACGGCCACCAGTGTTGATCATTTTAGTAGAATACATTTTTTTCATCATTTCTTCACTCCTATTTTTTATATTTTGTACAATTTGATTGTATGCAATTTAATGAGAAAATGCAAGGAATTGGTTTTCAGCTCGTCTTTTTTTCTAAAAAGGAGGGAATTATGAAATGTATACTGTCCTCTTGGGTGAAACGTGCTATTATAGTTAGTAACACTTGTCATAGAATGAACGAATCAATTGAAACGAAAAATAACCTGCACGAAGGCAAAGAGGGTGGAAAATCATCGTAGACTACATGGAACAACGAGCGGTTGGACGTTATTTTCGATCGCTGACGGATCATTATTCAGGCTATATCCGTCTTTATGGCACCTACACAGAATATCGGGTGATTGCAGGGATTCCTGCTGAAAATGTCATGTTAGAGATTATCGGGGTTGAAAACGGTGTCTTATTGACCCGTGTTAACAATACATTATTTGAAAATGGAAGAGGGTTTTTACAATGATCATTATCCAAATTATTTTAGTTATCTTCGTATTAGTGATTCTGATTTGGCTGATCGCAAGCACTGCTGTGATCGTTCGTCAAGGGGAAGTCAAAGTTGTGGAAAGTTTTGGGAAATATGTTCGAACGTTGGAACCAGGTCTTCATTTTCTTGTTCCGATTTTATATACCGTAAGAGAAAGAGTGTCCTTGAAACAGATTCCTCTGGAGATCGAACCGCAAAGTGCAATTACAAAAGACAACGTAATCGTGCAGATCGATGAAGCAATCAAATACCACGTCACAGATGTTCGTGCCTTTGTTTACGAAAATGAAAACTCCGTTATCTCAATGATTCAAGATGCCCAATCAAACTTACGGGGGATCATCGGGAAAATGGATCTGAACGAGGTTCTAAATGGAACTGAAGAAATCAACGTGGCTCTATTTACTTCAATCAAAGACATCACTGCTGGCTATGGGTTAGCGATCGACCGGATCAATATCGGGGAAATCAAAGTTTCCCAAGAAATCATTGAATCAATGAATAAATTGATCACAGCTTCAAGAGACAAAGAATCCATGATCACAAGAGCCCAAGGGGAGAAATCTTCTTCAGTCTTAAGTGCCGAAGCCAAAGCTTCTCAAATGACGATCGACGCGCAAGCTCGGGCAGAACAAACCCAAATCGATGCAGAGGCGCGGGCAAAACGTGTACGGATCGATGCTGAGGCAGAAGCGGAACGAATCGCGAAAATCACTGAAGCTGAACGCAAACGGATTTTAGCTATCAATGAAGCAATCAAAGAAAGCCAGCTAGACGAGCGCTCCTTATCTTATCTAGGGATCGAAGCCTTTAAAGACGTGGTCAACAGCAATACCAACACGGTCATTCTGCCATCCAATATGACGGAACTAGGAAATATTCCAGTCGTCAAACAACTTTGGGAAAACGCACCATCTAAATCAGCAGAATAACTTCTAAGCGTAATAATTAAAAAAGCTCAAATGCTCCGAGAATAAACCGGCGCATTTGAGCTTTTTTATTTCGTTTTGTCTGCCGCTTGATTATCGACAATCAACAGGGCAATCATGACATAACCGATCCAACTGTCCCGAGAATATAAGATGTAGCGAGGGGACCAAGAAGCGGCATATTTCTGTTTGTATTCTCGTAGCCCTTCAAAAGAATAGAAGCGAGAACCAAAGGTGTAAACGAGATAGGCGATCCGCTCTTGCAAGAAACTACTGCGGAAAGTACCAACATTGGCTAACGGTGCCATGCCTAAATCGAATTGTTGATACCCATGTTCTTTAAAATAGTCAAACAGCTGAATAAACAAGAAATCCATCGTTCCATTTGGCGCTTTTTCAGGATCGTGGCGCATCAAATCGATGGATGCCAGACCTGTTTGATACGTGGGCATAAAGGAAGCGAACGCGACGATCTCTTGTTGCTGATTACGGACGACTGCAATTGGTGCGGTACTTAGATAGGATTCTGAAAAGAATCCAAGGGAGAACCCTTTTTCTTTCCGTCCATCTAGCCAGTTGTCAGAAATTTCCTTAAGAGTTGCAAAGGTTTCGGCTGAAAAGGGTGGGGTGAGCACATCAAAGGTAAAGCCTTCTTTAGTGATCTTGTTGTTCAATGCTCGCTGTCCCTTCATTTTCTTTCCTGAGAGGGTGAAGCTAGGCAGATCCACATAGGCTTTCTCACCGAATTTGATAAAGTCATACCCAAATTCATGTAGCAGCATCACCATTTCTTCACTACTTTCATAAAAGACCGGTAAGTAATTCCACTGATCCATCTCTGTTAGGAAGGTTTCCAGTGCCTGTGGAAAGTCTGCTTGCTTCCCAGAAGGATCCCCCATGACTAAGCATTTATTATTAAAGGTCGTAAATTGAAAAAAGACCGTCGGCTCGCCGATTTCTGGATAAACGTACACTTGCTTGTCTTTTAAATACACAAGATGGCTGTCGCTATTGCCGCCATAGGTGTTCAAAACATGCTTCACTTTATCAGTGGCGGCACTGATGCCTAGTTGGTGCTTTGGTCCCATCAAGTAGCGTGCAAACAGCAGCATCGCAACGGCGACAAATAAAATCGCAACGAAACCTTGGAGCCATAATTTTTCAGAAGGGAAAAGCAAAAAGTCCATCGAATGGTGATGCATCGGATGCCGATTGAGATGGGGCATATTGTAGACCCCGATAATGACATAAAGGATCGTCAACGAACCAATCAGCAAACCATCGATCGTCAACCATTCCCACGAGAAGACTAGCTGTTTACGGAATAACTCGCTTTTTGAAAAAATCATGATCGCCAGTAATAATAGAAGAAACAGCATGGTCGAAAAGCGGAATCCTGCAAAAATAGCATAGCCGATCGTTGCTGCGATCAACAAAAGCGTCGGCACATACGCGCGACTGACACGGGCAGAGATCCCTCGACCGGCAATCAAAAAGAGATAGCCGAGAAAGATACTCGGGTACTGCATCACAAAATTCAAGCGAATCGGATTGAGGTGGGCTAACCATTTGATTTGATCAAAGGCTTCTGGGATCGTGGCGGAAAGCACCAACATCGTTCCAGTCAGATAAAGCAGCAACACTTCGATCTTGTGGAATACTTCCAACAACAAGCTTTTTGGAATACCAGAAAAGCGCTGGTTGAGGGAGACGCCAACATTTTTTGAAAAAAAGATCAAACCGATCAAAAAGGGAATAATGTAATAAAACAGGCGGAACAGCAAGAGCCAGGCAATGACACTTTCACGGGGAATCTGTAGTGAACCCATTCCCATGATCATCATGACATCAAAGGTTCCCAGTTCCCCGGGAATCATCGAGACGATCCCAATCACGGAAGCAGCGATGAAAAGCGGCAACAATTGAAACACATCCACCGAGATGCCCATCAACAGACCCGTCGTAAAGAAGGCGGCAAAAACACCCAGCCATTCCAACAAGGAAGCGGCGATCAGCTGCAGACGATCGTGTCGTTGCAGCCCACCTAAGTAGGCATTTTTTTTGGAAAAACTAAGCGCATAGACGATTGGAAAATAAAGACTGCCGCCTAAAAGCCAGATCCAATACTGTTGGAGATAATCGGTCGTGGGACCGAAGAGGACGAATGCCAGAGCAGCAAGCGATAAAATCGAAAGACCAGACATTAGGTAGATAAAAATCTTCGATATTGCTTGGGCAACGTCTTTGCCTTTTTTTCCTTTGCCATAAAATTCCGACCGTAACCCGATACTGATGAAACCGCCAAAGCCGATCAAATTGTTCATGGTATTGATGATCCAGCTGGTTTCTAGTAAATAACGGCGATCAGGTTTGTCCCCTAGCAAGCGATTCAAGACGATATCATATAAGACCATGGGAAAGACACACAGTAAGCCAATGACAGCCATTAAAGCCACTCGCCAAAGGGATAGCTGCGCAAACAATTGTTTTAGTTGATCAATCGAGATCGTCTTGCTTAACGAAAGCAGCTCGCCGAACACGATCACGGCGACTGCAATTAAGAAGAGGGTTTTAAACAGTGAGCGGTGGTCGCGGAGCCAAGTAAAGATTCTCATAGTTATTCACCGACCTTTTCTAAAAAAGATAAAACTTTCGTATTAAATACTTCTGGATTTTTTCGTGCAAAACTATGTCCTTGTCCTTTGACGACGATAAAATTGGACTGAGGAATACTGTTTGCAATATAAAAAGAATGGGAAAGCTTGATCGAATCACGTTTGCCGACCAAAATCAATGTCGGCACGCTGAGGTGATTCAAATCGGCTGTAGATAAACCGATTGGACGAAACAACAATCCCAAAATAGGCAGAAAGCCCCGCATGCCTTTGGAGAATGGGGAACAAAGCCAAACGATCAGATATTGCAAGACACTGCCGATTCGAGAAAAGAGCCTCACACCTCGCGGTTCCGTGTTGCCAGAGTTTAAAATCATGCAGCTGACATGCTCTGGGTAGAGATGGCAAAAGACCATCGCCAGATTGGCACCATCGCTAAATCCTAGTAAGGCGATTTTCGTTAGCTTTTCTTGCTGAATAATTGCTAAAAGATCCGTTGCCATTTTAAAAAAATCGATTTTCTTCTGCGTATTAGTGGATTTGCCATGCCCTCGACTATCGATTAAATACAGTTGATGTTTTTGACGCAAGGCGTCGACCTGCTTTGAGAAATAGGCACTGCTGCCGCCATTTCCGTGCAGTAAAAAAAGAGGGCGTCCTGAACCGGTTTTCTCGTAATAGAGGACAGACCCGTCCGGTAAGGGCGCGTAACATTTTTCAACTTCCATTTTTTCACCTACTTTCTAAGAGTATACCTTGAAGTCAGGGACGATCACAAATATATCACTAGATAAAATGAGAAAAAATAACAATCTGCTCATCTTTTTTTTACCAGAAGTTCAGGAAAAGGCTTTTTTCTTTACAATGTAAAGAAAAATAATTGGTAAACATAATTAATTTGTTTTCAGAAAATTCTTTACAAATGGACGATCGTTGTCTATAATCGAACTAACTAATTGAGAATGATTTTCATTTACGAAAGAGAGGCTAGCCAATGACCACTATAGCAGATGTTCTGATTATCGGCGGAGGACCCACTGGACTCTATGCGAGTTTTTATGCTGGATTACGTGATCTATCGGTCGTATTGTTTGAAGCACAAGCCGAATTAGGCGGGAAGATCAATTTCTATCCTGAAAAAATGGTCTGGGATGTGGGTGCATTGCCGCCCACCAAGGGAAAGAAAGTCAAAGAACACTTGATTGAACAGGCCAAGTTATTTGATCCAACGATCTATCTGAAAACGAAAATCATTTCATTGACCAAGGAAGACGACCTTTTTTATGCAGTGGATGACCAAGGGAGGACCCATGTTGGACGCACCGTTTTAGTCTGTATCGGCGGCGGTGTCGTTTCTCCGCAAAAATTGCCATGTTTCATCCATAATAATGTCGACAACTATATCCACTATCAGTTTCCTGACCAGCAAGCGATCCAAGGCAAGCATCTAGTGATCTCTGGCGGCGGTGATGCGGCAGTGGATTATGCGATCGAAGCAGTGTCTTATGGTGCCAAAGTCACCCTGTGTTACCGAGGAGAAAAATTGAAAGCCCATGAAGCACAAGTAAAGAAGATGAAAGCAGAAGGGATTCAAGTGCTGATGAATCACACCATCGATGGGGTGAATCAAGCAGAAACATTCAATATGGTTCTACGACTAAAAAACAGTGCCAACCATGAAACGATCGATTTTTTATGTGATCATCTACTGATCCAACACGGGTATGACCGTGACAGTGGCTTGTTAGATAAAGTCTCCTTTGATCTTGCACGCCATGAAGACTTTTACCTCAATTGCGAGATTCCTACAAAAACTAGCCATCCCGGTGTTTTTGCGGCGGGCGACATTCATTATTTCAAAGGCAAAGTGAATCTTTTGGCGGGAGCCTTTCAAGATGCTGCGCAAGCAGTCAACCAAATCAAACACTATTTAGAGCCGACCAGTGTCCCACAGGCGATGGTTTCATCCCACAATGAGAAATTCAGTGAAAGAAATCGCCAGTTGTTGGTGAATGAGTAGCCGTGCTTCTTTGTGAAAGAAAAAGTAGAAAAAGCAGGAGTCCCTTATGGGTCCTGCTTTTTTGGTGTCCTCAGAACAGAAATTCGTTTCACTAGAAGTGAATGTTTGCCGCTCCTAAAAAATAAAATCTCTCAAATAAATGATGCAAACTGTGAAAATTTCAGCTATTATTTTCAAGTTGACTATTTGGAGGGGATGACATGAATCAAACAAGATACGCAGAATTAAAACAAGCAGAAAGAGGCGCCATCTTAAGTATCGTTGCTTACATTTTGGTTTCGATCGCCAAACTTGCCATCGGTCGTTTGGCAAACTCTGAAGGACTATGGGCAGATGGGTTGAACAATGCGACGGATATCGTAGCGTCGATCGCTGTCTTGATTGGTTTGCGTTTGGCTCAAAAGCCAGCAGATGAAGACCATAAATATGGTCATTGGAAAGCAGAAAACGTGGCGAGTCTCGTAACATCCTTGATTATGCTGGCAGTCGGTCTGCAGGTTTTATGGTCCTCCATTCAAACGATTCTACTCGGTGAAACGCAAAGTCCCGATATGATTGCGGCAGTCGTCGGTATCATTTCAGCTATTTTGATGTATGGTATGTATTACTACAATAAGCGATTATCCGCTCGCGTAAAAAGCCCCGCTCTGCTAGCAGCTGCTAAAGACAACCGCAGCGATGCGTGGACGAGTATTGGAACGGCGATCGCTATTTTTGCCGCCTCATTTGGTATCGGTTGGCTGGACAGTTTGACTGCGATCGTGGTAGCTCTTTTGATTATCAAAACCGCCGTCGATATTTTTCGTGAGAGTGCCTTTTCACTTTCTGATGGGTTTGATGAATCGCTAGTCGTGGAGTATGAAGCGGCAATCGCTGGTTTTTCTGAAGTGAAATCTGTCAAATCGATTCGAGGAAGAATGTATGGCGCCAATGTTTTTCTCGATGTCGTCGTGACGATGGACAAATCTTTGACGGTTGAAAAGAGTCATAACGTAGCAGATGCTATTGAAGATCTCTTAGCTGATCGTTTTCAGGTGTTTGATACTGACATCCACATCGAGCCTGCTACCGAATAAATTTTCTGGAAAAACCTTGATAGGACAAGGATGTAAACCACCCGTTTCCTGTTTGTAAACTGAAAAGTTCTTACGGAACCTGCTCATTCATGGCAAACTAGAGGTAACAAAGGAAGAAAGTAGGGAGCCCTATGAATAATAAGCAGGTAGTAGAAAATGAGTTAGTTATTTCTTTAGATAAAATGGATGAAACAGAAATGATGGCACTTTGCCAACAATATATTGCGGCTATTGATGATAGCCAAGTCCTCTTCGCTTTACTGAAAAAAGTTCAAGCCTCTAAAGCAGCAGTAAGCAAATAAAAAACAAACCGGCATCTTATGCATTGATGTTCCCCTCAGCGAAAGCGAAAGGCGCATTGATCAACAGGAAAAGATGCCGGTTGTTTTTTGATTTGTTTGAGTCTTTTTAAAAACTTTTAAAGGACGTTTAATAGTGCGATTAACCCATAGACGAACAAAGAGGCTATTCCTAGAGGAACAATGCGTCGAAATATAATCTCTTTCAAGCGCTTGCCTGCTTGTCGTTCTTTTTCATAGTTAGGATCATGGGCATGCGCTTTAAATTGCTGAGGAGAACGAGAGAAGATCAAGCCATTGGTCATCGATAAAACCCAGCCAATCAACGCCATGAAGAACGAAACAAAAATGATTGCCAGTAAAAGTAGTTGCAAGAGCTGCATCGTGTTGCTACCTCCTTTTCGTCACCATTTTTTCACTTCTAGTTTACCATCTTTTGAGACATTTTGGGGTCTTTGTTCCACGTGCCCTTTCTTTTTTTTCCTTATCCCTTATAATAGAGATATTTATAAACGAGTTTTTGTTTCGTGCAGCAGAAAGAAGGGGTTCTTATGGCAATCACAAAAAAAATCGTTCAATCACCTGAAGATTTCCAAACGTTGGATCGTTTGATCAAAGAAATCTGGCCAGAAGTGTTTACACCAATCATTGGTTCGGATCAAGTCGCGTATATGCTGGCTCATTATCAATCACCAGCAGCGATTCAAAACGAAGTCCAGCAAGGAGCCGTCTATCTTTTACTAATGGAAGGTGACCAAGCAGTGGGGTATACAGCGTATGAAGAAACGCCGCAGCAGATTTATTTAAGTAAATTGTATCTCCACCAATCCACTAGAGGCAAAGGCTATGCCAGCCAAGTCTTTGATTGGTATGAGGAAATCGCCTCAGGCAAAACGTTGCATTTAAACGTCAACAAACAAAATCAGCAAGCGATCGCTGTTTATGAACATCGCGGCTTTGAACGCGTTTCTGAACGCACCGTTACGATTGGTTCGGGATTTGTTATGGATGATTTTATTTATGAGAAGAAGATGGTTTGAAGGCGAAGGTGCGCAGCAAGGAGAAAACTGATGGAACTCACTGCCGAGAATAAGTCATTTAGTAAGAAAGAATGGCAACTATTTCAGTACGTATTAAATCAGCAAGCAGAAGTCTGTTCGATGTCTATTCGTGAGTTGGCGGATGCAACAAAAACTAGCTCAACGACTGTTCTACGGTTTTGTCGAAAATTTGATTGCGAAGGTTTTTCAGAATTTAAAATCAAGCTGAAAAAGACGTTACAGAAACAAGGAAAGACTGATCGATTATTCAAACAAGATAAAAAAGCCCTGCACTATTTTTTTGAACGTATGGATGAATCCTTCTATCGAGAAACATTATTAACGATCGCCTACCGAATAAGTAAAGCAAAACTTTTGATCTTAGCCAGTGACAGGGAATCAACACTTGCTTTGAGCTATGCCCAACAAAAGTTTGCACGTTTAGATAAGATCGTGAGCGTAGAGGAAGAAGCAGCACCGATTAAATCTGTTTGGCGAACCTTAAGTAGCGAAGCCACGTTGCTGGTTTTTTCTAATAAAGGCGCCGATCCATTCCTTGAATCCTTGATTACTGAATGTACCACCGCTGGAATTTCGACCATTTCACTGACAAATCGTTCAACAACGTCAATTGCTAAACTATCTGAGCGAAATTTTGCTTATTATTTTTCCGATAATCAAGCAGCTGATTCATTGTCCTCACAAATTCCAGCCATTTATTTGGTGGAACTTTTATTTGATTTAGTTACAGATTGTGAAGATCGCTGAATAAATGAAACTACCTGCGCCTATCAGAGAAGTTCTTCTGATAGGCGTATTCTTTTGGCAATTTTTTCAATTAAATAGATTGCTGGTAGTTGAGAAGTCAGTTCAATGGTTTTCTCTTTTTTCTGACTGGCTTTAAAAATGGTCTCTCTTTCGATGTAATAAGGCACCGTTAAGTCGGATAACTGGCTGATGGTTGAATCTTCGGTATTCGTGATGGCAATAATCTGACAATCTTTTTGATTTAACTTTTGTAAGTATCGAATCATTTCTTGTGTTTCTCCAGAAATAGACAAAACAATGATACCGGTTTTGCACAATATGTCTTCTGGAAACCAGTCGATAGGATAATTTGAGGGATCGTCAACTTTTAATGCCGTTTTTCCAAAGTCAGTAAAATAGAGTGCGCCATATTCCGCAATCGTTTCAGATAAGCCTGATCCAATAAATAGCACGAAGCTTTTGTTCTTAAGAATCTCTGTTGCTCGATCGATTCTTTCAGATAAAAAGGGCTGGTTTACTCGCTTCAAGAAATCAATTGTTTGGGATTCATCACTATCGGATATTTTAGATTTTACGAGAGAATCTAAGTAAAAGCGCAAATTGATCTTAAATTCAGTAAACGTATTACATTCAAATTTCTTGCAAAAGCGGCTAATACTAGCAGTACTGGTATGGGTCTCTTTGGCAAGTTCTTTCATCTTCATTTTAGACACTGAAGCCAAGTTTTTTGATACAAATCGGTAAACCTCGTATTCTAGTGCAGTAAGTTCAGGATTGTAGTCAAGAAAAAGCATGATGCACCTCCGTAACAAAGTGTTTTTTTTGTGGAACAAATGACAAGGGATGAATACGTTTTCTATTTTGGATTATAACATTATATTGATTTTACTTCATGCTATACTTTCGTTGTTCAATAATGTAAGCGGATGCTTCGCTTAGTAAAAAAGGAATTGTAGGAGGGCGACATGGCGTATAATTTTTCGAAGGACTTTTTCTGGGGTGCAGCAACAAGTGCGACACAATCAGAAGGAACGATTGCTGGAGACAATAAAGGAGAAAACATTTGGGATTATGCATCAAAAAACTATAACCATCGGTTTTTTGAAGGAGTTACAACAGAACATACATCAAGGTTTTATCAGGAAATGGAAGCGGATTTGGATCGAATGGCGGCACTTTCTTTTAATTCTTTTCGGACTTCGATCTCTTGGTCACGTCTTATTCCCGAAGGTACAGGGGAAGTTAATCCAGAAGCTGTTGACTTTTATACCAGAATGCTTGATGGGTTAAATCAAAGAGGCATCAAACCGTTTATCAATCTTTATCACTTTGACATGCCAATGAAATTACAAGAAATCGGCGGATTTGAAAATCGTGAGGTCATCGAAGCGTATCGGGCGTATGCAAAAATTTGTTTTGATCTATTTCATGAGAAAGTTGCTTACTGGTTTACCTTTAATGAGCCGATGATTCCAGCAGAAGCCGGCTATTTGCATGACCGACACTATCCTTATGTAGTTGATTTTAAACGAGCGGCGCAAGTACTTCACCATATCATCCTTGCTCACTGTGAGGCAGTTAAGGTCTTTCGACAAGGAACATATCAAGGAAAAATCGGTATCATTATGGATGTGATTCCAGTTTACCCAAGAAGCCAGCATCCTGCCGACTTAAAAGCAGCGGAAATGGCAGACCTCTTCTATACTCGCTCGCTTAATGAAGCGATTTTAAAAGGTCGTTACCCGCAGGAGTTAAAGGCTATTTTAACGCGCTACAACCAAATGCCACGAGTGGAAGAACAAGATCTTGCCTTGATTGCTGAAACAACGATTGATCTGTTAGGAATCAATTATTACCGTCCACGGCGAGTGAAAGCCAAAGAATCTTTGCCTAATCCCGAGGGAGTTTTCTCACCAGAATGGTTTTACGATGATTACGAGATGCCTGGCAGAAGAATGAATACTTCAAGGGGGATTGAGATTTATCCTCATGGCTTGTATGATATCGCTAAAAAAATCCAGTTAGAATATGGGAATATTGATTGGTTTGTTTCAGAAAATGGCATCGGAATCCAGGGAGAAGAAACATTTATCGAAGGGGGGCAAGTGCAAGACAACTACCGAATTGCTTTTTTAAAAGAGCATTTAATTGAGCTTCATCAAGCAATGATGGAGGGGAGTAACTGTCTGGGGTATCACATGTGGACATTTGTGGACTGTTGGAGTTGGCAGAATGCGTTCAAAAACCGCTATGGCTTTTATCGTCTGGATTTAGAAACGGGAGAAAAAACGATGAAAAAGTCTGGTCTATGGTTTAAAGAAGTGATTCAAAAAAATGGTTTTTCAAACGAATTTTAGGAGGGTTTTATAATGAAAGTTTTAGACTCGGTTGCAATGAAGTTATTACCGGTTGCCAATGCTATTGGACAGCAGCGGCACTTGCAGGCAATTCGAAATGGGTTGATTTCTATTTTGCCGCTCACGATCGTTGGCTCTTTTTTCACCATTATTTTAAATTTGCCGATTCCTGGCTATACCGAATGGGTCGCTCCTTATTTACCGGCACTTGACATTCCTTTTCGATTTACGGTGGGGTTAATGTCTCTTTATGCCTCATTTACGATTGGCTCCAACTTAGGTGCCAGTTACAAACTCGATCGAATAACAAGTGGGTTTTTATCCATGTTAGCGACGATTTTAATGGTCGTTCCGATCAATTTGGCGGAAGGCATCAGCACGACAGGAGATGCCGTACTTGCAGGAAGGTATTTACCCATCGCTTCACTTGGATCACAAGGATTATTCGGTGCGATCATTGCGGCGCTAGTTTCAGTAGAGATTTATCATTTTACAAAAGCAAAAAATTTGGAAATCAAGATGCCAGAAGGCGTACCGCCTGTTGTAGGCGAATCCTTTGCGGCACTCCTACCAACCTTGCTGGTTATCTTAGTCTTTTGGATTCCGCGCCACTTTTTCGGCTTCGATTTAAATGGATTACTGACGATCGCCATCTCTCCTTTAAAAGGTTTCTTAACAGGCAATAATTTGGTTGGCGGAATCATCACACAATTTGTTATCTGCGTTTTCTGGGTATTGGGTATTCATGGCCATGCCGTTTTAGGACCCATCATTCGTCCATTTTGGGATCAAGCAATTTTAGAAAATGCGGAATTATTCCAAAACGGTATGTCTGCCTTTGATCTACCAAATCTTTTTACCGAACAATTTTATCAATGGTATGCGCAAATGGGTGGTACTGGATCAACGCTTGCATTGGTTGTTTTGTTTATGTTCTCTCGTTCAAACTATTTAAAACAATTGGGTCGTCTTTCCATTTTACCAGGGATTTTTAATATTAATGAACCGATGATCTTTGGGACGCCAATTGTGATGAATCCACTGTTGGCAATTCCGTTTATTCTTGTGCCAATCGCTAATACTATCTTAGTCTATATCGTTACCGCTTTAGATTGGATGCCTAAGATGATGGTCAAACCACCATTTTCGATTCCCGCACCTCTTGGCGCATTGATTACCTCAAATTGGAATTGGGTTGCTTGTTTGATGGTCTTCGTCTGTTTCTTCGTTTCATTAGCGATTTACTATCCATTCTTTAAAGCATTTGAGAAACTTCAAGTGGCGCAAGAGCTAGAAACAGCTAAAGAAGGTGAGTAGAATGGTTCTAGTAGTGAGTTGTTTGCTTTTGATTTTTCTGACCCATCTTCTTTTAGAAAAAAATAATGCCAAAATCACGCTGGCTTTTTGGAAACTATTACTTGTTTCCTTACTTTTCTTACTCAGTTTGTTTTTCTTGTTGATCCGCACTCCTTTGGCACCAGTTTTCATTTTGTTACTTATTATCAATTGTACCGTCATCCAAAATCGTTTTATGTATCAGTATCGACCGAAAGGACAACGATAGGACGCTTGATGGTTACTGTAGGAAATGTTATTGCGAAAAGATTATTCTATCTACTGTTTAAAAAACTATTTACGAACCCAGATCCTCTGTGCTATTATCCTTGTATAAACATTATAATGTTATAAACTAAGGAGGCAATTATGAAAGGGTTTGTAGAATTTATTGAACAGAAGTTGATGCCGATTGCAAATAAAGTGGGGATGCAACGGCACATGGTAGCGATTCGTAAGGGGATCATCGCTACGTTACCATTAACGATCGTTGGGTCTTTCTTCACGATCTTACTGAATTTTCCCATCGAATCAGTCGCTGCGGTGATCGAACCGTATCGGGAAGTTTTGGATATTCCCTTTCGTTATACAGTCGGATTATTGGCATTGTATGCAACATATGGGATTGCTTCATCGCTAGCAAAAAGCTACAAGCTGGATTCATTGACTGCGGGTATCTTAGCAACGATGTCCTTTCTTGTAACCGCTGCACCACCGTTGCGCGTCTTTGATTCTGTG
This sequence comes from Enterococcus sp. DIV1279b, assembly GCF_050531515.1. NCBI lineage: Bacteria > Bacillati > Bacillota > Bacilli > Lactobacillales > Enterococcaceae > Enterococcus > Enterococcus sp. DIV1279b. Next base: position 1,360,254 of record NZ_CP172891.1, read on the forward strand.
GAAGGCATCATTGATGCGGGACGCTATATCAATGTGGCAAACTTAGGCTCAGGCTCTTTGTTTGGCGCGATCGTCACGGCGATCTTGTCCGTTGAAATCTATCGTTTCTTTATCGTAAAAAACATTACCATCAAAATGCCAGATGGTGTGCCACCAGAAGTAACGAATTCATTTATGGCGTTGATTCCTGGAGGAGCGATCCTGATTTTGTTCTGGGTGATCCGTCATATGTTAGGCTTTGATATCAATGGCTTTTTAAGTAACTTGTTGATGCCGTTAAAAGACGTACTAGCTGGTAACAGCTTGTTTGGTGGCTTATTGACTGTCTTCTTGATCTGTTTCTTCTGGGTACTGGGGATTCATGGACCAGCCATCATGGGTCCTGTCATTCGTCCATTCTGGGATATTTCCATCGCTGAAAATATGGAAGCGTTCCAAGCATCTGGCAATGCGCATGAATTGCCTAATATTTTTACGGAACAATTTTTACAATGGTTCGTCTGGATCGGTGGAGCCGGTACGACCTTAGCGTTGGTCGTTTTGTTCTTCTTCTCCAAATCAAAATACTTGAAACAATTGGGCCGTTTGTCCATCTTGCCAGGCTTATTCAATATCAATGAACCAGTGATTTTCGGTGCACCGATCGTAATGAACCCGATCTTAGGCATTCCGTTCTTGGTGGCACCATTGATTACGACAACGATTTCTTACTTCGCGACTATTACGGGTGTCGTACCGATGATGGCTGCCAGACTTGGGTTTGCCATTCCAGCACCAATCGCCGCCTGGATGAGTACGGACTGGAGTATCGCAGCAGCGATTTTAGTGATCGTCAACTTCTTTATCACACTCGCAATCTACTACCCATTCTTTAAAGTCTTTGAGAAACAGCAGATTGCCCGCGAACAAGAAGAAGAAACAGCCGCTTAAGCAAGACAAAAAAGAGTGAGGTGCAAACATGGGGATTTATGCCATTTGTTTATTTTTTGGTTGTCAAATTTGGTTAACAAAATCAGCACAAGGGAAAAAAATTCAAGAAGTGCCGTTTTGGCGGATGCTTTTGTTCGGGATTCTTGGCGTTGCTGCAGCGATCCTACTGAGCCGTCAGTTTCCGTGGGGACCATTTTTGACGATAACGGCGACGATTGTTTGCAGTTCGCTTTTACTGACACGTTTTACTGCTTTTTATGAAGAAATGAGGATGAGATAAGTTGAAAAGACAACTAGGAGTATCGGTGTATCCCGATCACAGTGATTTTGAAACAGACAAAGCCTATCTGCAATTAGCCCATGATTATGGCTTTAGCCGCATTTTTATGAGTATGCTGGAAGTGAGTGACGGCAAAGAAAATGTGCAGAAAAAGTTTAAAGCGTTGATTGATTTTGCCAAAGGATTAGGCTATGAAACGATTTTAGACGTGGCACCAGCCATCTTTTCGGAACTAGGCATCTCCTATGATGACTTGACCTTTTTCCATGAACTAGGTGCCGATGGGATTCGTTTAGATTTAGGCTTTGACGGCAATAAAGAAGCGATGTTGACCTACAATCCCTTTGGCTTAGCTGTTGAATTGAATATGAGCAATGATGTGGCGTATTTAGACAATATTTTGACCTATCAAGCCAACATTCCTTACTTATATGGCTGCCACAATTTCTATCCGCAAGAAGGGACTGCCTTGCCCTATGATTTCTTTGAAAAATGCAGTCGTCGTTTCAAGGAAAAAGGCATTCGAACCGCCGCATTTATCTCTTCTCAAACGGGAACGATCGGACCTTGGGATATCAATGATGGCTTACCGACCTTAGAAATGCACCGGAAAATGCCTGTAGAAACAGCCGCAAAGCATTTGTTTGCCACAGGCTTGATCGACGATGTCATTATCGGAAATGCTTATGCTTCTGAAGCAGAATTGGCAGCGCTAGGAGCGATTGATCGCTACCAGACTGCATTTGCTATTGAATTTGTGCCTGAAATCAATGAAGTTGAACGCCAAATCGCCCTGGACGAGCAGCATTACCGTCGAGGCGACATCACCGATCGGATGATCCGTTCCACAGAAGTTCGTAAAAAGTATAAGAACCATGACAATCCTGTCCATGACCACGAAGGCGTCTTTCAACGAGGGGACGTTGTGATCGGCAACGATCGTTTTGGCAAGTACAAAAACGAGCTGCAAGTCGTGCTAGAGCCTCACTCAGATCCACGAAAAAATAAAATCGGTTCGATCGTCGAACAAGAGTTAGTTCTGCTGCCCTTTATCCATCCTTGGTCGAAATTCACTTTCACAGAGAGGAAGGTGTAACGAAATGTTTGATTTGATTATTCGTCAAGCCCGCACGATCGATGAAGAAGTATTTGATATTGGGATTCAAGACGGCAAAATCACTGCTCTGGCACCCACATTGCAGGAGCAGGCGAAACAAGAGCTGACCTTAGCAGAAGGGGAGTTCTTGTCAGCTGGTTGGATCGATGACCATGTCCATTGTTTCGAGGAAATGACGCTCTATTATGATTATCCAGACGAGATCGGTGTCAAACAAGGCGTCACGACCGTTATCGATGCGGGGACGACGGGCGCTGAAAATATCCATCGGTTTTATGATTTAGCCAAAGAAGCCAAAACCAATGTCTTTGCTTTAGTCAACATTTCCAAATGGGGGATCGTAGAGCAGGATGAACTTGCGGATCTGTCAAAAGTCAAAAAAGAATTGGTCAAAGAAGCACTGCAGAAGTTTCCTGACTTTATCGTCGGGATCAAAGCCCGAATGAGCAAAACGGTGATCGGCGAAAATGGCATCACGCCGTTGAAATTAGCGAAAACGATCCAAGCTGAAAATCAACCGCTGCCTTTGATGGTCCATATTGGTTCAGCACCACCGAATTTAGCAGAGATTCTCGCTGAATTGGAAACAGGCGATGTGGTGACCCATTGCTTTAACGGCAAAGCCAATGGGATTTTGGATCAGACAAACCAAACCATCAAGCCTTTCGTCTTTGCTGCCTATGAAAAAGGCTTGGTCTTCGATATTGGTCATGGGACAGACAGTTTCAATTTTGACGTGGCGGAGACAGCCTTTGCCAATCAGCTGAAGGCTTCTTCCATTAGTACAGATATCTACATTCGCAATCGTACCAATGGACCAGTCTTTGATTTAGCGACGACTATGGAAAAATTAGCGGTCGTAGGGTATGATTGGCGTGAGATCATCGAGAAGGTGACCAGTGCCCCTGCGAAGCAATTTCATTTACAGAACAAAGGCGAGATCGCATTGGGATATGATGCTGATTTTACGATTTTCCGCTTTGAAGCGGGCGAAAAGGAATTGACGGATTCTAACGGCAATCGCCGAATCACGACACAACAGATCGTGCCGCAAAAAGCGGTGATAGGAGGGGAACTTTTTGACACTGAATATTGAAGAATTAGGCTTGAAAGAAGTCATCAATGCTTCTGGCAAAATGACGATTCTAGGTGTCTCGAAAGTCAGCGAAAGTGTGCTTGCAGCCCAGCGCTACGGCGGGGAGCATTTCTTTGAAATGGCAGATCTAGCAGAAAAAACCGGAGCCTATTTAGCAGAATTGTTGAAAACGGAAGATGCACAGATCGTTTCTTCCGCTTCAGCGGGGATCGCCCAATCAGTGGCGGCACTCATCGGTCAAGGCGACAGCTATCATTTGTATCATCCATATAGTGAGAAAATCAGTAAGCGGGAGATCATTTTGCCCAAAGGCCACAACGTAGATTATGGCACACCAGTGGAAGTGATGGTGACACAAGGTGGTGGGAAGGTAGTGGAAGCAGGCTATGCCAATATGTGTACACCCGAGCACATTGAACAGATGATCACACCCGAAACGGCAGCAATCCTCTACATAAAGAGTCATCACACCGTTCAAAAAAGTATGCTGACGGTAGCAGAAACGGCCCAAGTTGCCAAGGCACACGATCTTCCATTGATCGTTGATGCGGCTGCTGAGGAAGATTTGTTTGCCTATACCCAAGCTGGTGCTGATTTAGTGATCTATTCAGGTGCCAAAGCATTTTCAGGACCGAGTGCTGGCTTAGTGATCGGCAAGCAGCCCTATGTCTCTTGGGTGCGCCTGCAATCCAAAGGGATAGGTCGAGCAATGAAAATCGGTAAAGACAATATTCTCGGATTTACCCAAGCCGTGACGGATTATCTAGCGGAGGGAACAGAATCTGGCGCTTCGATGCAAGAGCGTCTGCAACCATTTATTGCGGCAATCAATGAAATCACTGGTTTCGAAGCAAAAATCGTTCAAGACAGCGCTGGCAGAGACATTTATCGGGCGAGTGTTAAAGTGAAAGAACCAAGTGCCAAAGCAGTGATCGACGCGCTAAAAGCAGGAGAACCAGCGATTTATACCCGTGAGTACCAAGCCAATAACGGCATTATTGAATTTGATATTCGAGCAGTCAATGAACAAGAAATGGCAGTGATCACTGATCGCTTACAAGAAATTATGTTAGGAGCAACCCAAAAATGAAAACTTCACCCAATTATTTCGCTGACCGTGTCTGTCTAAATGTGTTAGCAAACTCCATCGACAATGCGAAAGCTTGTTACGAAGCAGCAGAGGGCAACATCGTCCTAGGTGTTTTATCAAAAAACTATGATAGTGACGAGGCGGCTATCGCTGACATGAAGAACTATCAAGTGGCAACAAATAATGCCCTTTCTGTAGGGCTTGGTGCTGGCGACCCCAATCAAAGTGAAATGGTCTCCCGAATTTCCGCTGTTCTTCAACCACAGCATGTTAACCAAGTGTTCACGGGAGCGGGGACCTCACGAGCTTTGCTAGGACAATCTGAAACGATCGTCAATGCCCTGGTTTCACCAACGGGAAAAGTCGGCTATGTCAATATTGCGACTGGTCCATTGAGTTCACAAACTCCATCTGCAGAAGTCCCAGTTGAAACAGCGATCGCTTTATTAAAAGACATGGGCGCTAGTTCTATCAAGTATTTTCCAATGAAAGGGTTGGCTCATAAAGCAGAATATCAAGCGGTAGCCGAGGCTTGTGCCGCGAATGATTTTTATTTGGAACCGACCGGCGGTATCGATTTAGAAAACTTTGAAGAAATCTTGCAGATCGCTGTTGATGCAGGCGTGAAAAAAATCATTCCACATATTTACAGCTCGATCATCGATGGCGAAACAGGGGACACACGCCCTGGAGATGTACAGACATTAGCAGAAATGACGAAAAAGGTGTTGGCAGCAGCCAAATAGGGGGGATCAATGATGCGGATCGGTGCTTACGGTGAGGTAATGATGCGGTTGACGCCACCAGAATATCGAACGTTGGAACAGACCCACTCTTTGCGAATGGATTTTACGGGAACAGGGGTCAATCTGTTAGGCAATTTGGCGCATTTCGGCTTGACGACGTCGATGCTGACGCAGGTGCCAGCCAACCGATTAGGAGATACGGCAAAAGCCAGCTTGCGTTCCTATGGGATTCAAACGGCATTTGTTGGCAAAAAATATAGTCATATCGGCAGTTATTTCGCCGAGATCGGCTACGGCGCTCGTCCGACCTATGTGACGTATCAAAATCGACATCATAGTTCCTTTGGCGTTTCAGGTCCAGAAGAATATGCTATCGATGGTTTTTTAGAAACGATCGATCTCATTCATATTTGCGGGATCTCTCTTAGTTTGACTGAGAAAACCTGGCAAACAGCTTTGGCTTTGGCGAAACAGGCCCATGCCAAGCAGATTCGCGTCTGCTTTGATTTCAACTTCCGTCCAAGCTTGAATGAAGAATTAAATCGGGAGGTACTGAAACAACGGTATGAAACGATCCTACCCTATTGTGACCTAGTTTTCGGGTCTGTCCGTGACTTGGAGGAGCTATTGGCTTATCCCTTAGAGGAAACAGAAGGCGCCGAGCTTGCATTGATCCAATCCTTTATTGACCAGTATCAACTAGAATGGTTCTGCGGGACACGGCGTCTAGCCGTGGAAGACAAGCAGTTTATCAGCGGAAGGATCATTACGGCACAAGATACCTATGAAACGGCACCGCAGCTGCTGCAAGTGTTGGATCGGATCGGGGCAGGGGATGCCTATGCTGCTGGCGTATTATTAGGCTATGCCGAAAAATGGTCGCTCCAACGCACCGCTGATTTTGCTATCACGAATGCAGTTTTGGCTCATACGATGCTGGGAGATGTCCCCTTAACCACCAAAGAACAAGTTGAACAAGTCTTACAGGCACCAGGGAAAGACTTGATTCGTTAGAAAAAACACTTGCGTCCTTCTCTTGATGGATGACTGCGCAAAAGTAGACCAATCGGCTGCTTGTGCGCAATCATTCACCGCTTTTAGGAGAAGGACGCAAGTGTTTTTATTGTTTTAAAAAGGTTTCTACTTTTTTCTCAGGGATCACCCACAACAATAGTACAAGACTATCCAGTGTGATGATAAATAGGGGATGGATCAGCCAGCCGAGGAGCAATGCCAGCACGTTGATAAACAACGTAAAGTAGAGTTTCTTGTATCCGCGAAACAGTTCCACGATGGCTTGATTGTCAGGATTGGCACGAACCAAGGATTTTCCAACTAGGAAATAGCTGAAATCCGTCAATAAAATGACAGCCCCGTATAGCAGCTGTGGGGCAAGAGCGACTGGATAACGACTGACCCATGACGTTACAAAAGGAAAGAGGGTCAGTGCCAGGATCAACAAATGATTCGCCCACAAGGTCCAACCGTCGATTTTAGACACTACTTGAAATAGATGATGGTGATTGTTCCAGTAGATCGCTAACATCACAAAGCTGATCAAATAAATAATAAATTGCTGTTCCACTCCTAAAAAAGAAGCAAAGGTATCGCCTTCGGGCTGGTGCAATTCCAATACTAATAAGGTCATTACGATCGCAATGACCGCATCGGTAAAGGCTTCGATTCGATTTTTTGACATGTACATCCATCCTTTTAAGTTTCTGTTTACTGGATCAGTGTACGCGATTGTCAGAAATTCGTCGAATGATTATTCTCGGGACAAAAGCCAACGTTCCAGCTATTTCGCAATTGGCCCATTGCCTAGTGCACCGAATAAAAACAAATCGATCGCTTCTGGCATCTTGTCTTCTTTTTCTGGTGAGTCCAAATGAGCCGCCATCAGTACTAACAATTGACTGGTGACAAATTCCGGGTCGACATCCGAACGGAGATTGGAATCACTGCGACGAAACAAGTCAAGAAACGGTTCTTTGTAATTTTTCCGCCAAAGCAAGTACAGTTTTTTAGAAGTGTCCTCAGAAACGGTATGCTGAATGTCGTGCATCATCATATAAAAATTGATCCGATGCCGACTTCTTAAAAAAAGAAACATGTTCAAGATTTTTTCAGAGATCGTCAAGGAAGTATCTTCAACGGTCTGATTTAGCTTTCCAGAAACCTCTTGTGCCAAAGAGACCATCACTTCATAATAGATGGCTTCTTTGCCTTTGAAGTGATAATAAAGATTGGGTTGGGTGATGCCGACGGCTTCTGCGATCTGTCTAGTAGAAGTTGCTTGATACCCCTGCTGCATAAACAGGTTCTCTGCCACTCGTAATATTTTTTCTCGCAAGTTCAAAGTCAGCCCTCCCAACGTTCCTGACGAAGCATTTTTTTCGCGGTAAACAAAAGTTGGATTTTCCGTTGTTTCGGTACCGCTGTTTTTTCAGCAAATACTTGATAGTTGTTTTTGCGAATCACAGTCAAGATTTCCCGATAGATCAAAGCAGCTGCTAATAGAGCTTCACGGCAATCTTCATCGATTTGCGGCATCATGACAAAAGATTCTTGATAAAGCGTCTCTGCCAGTTGCGCCTCGTGTTCCCACATCTCGATAAACTGCGGGTTTTGATTGCCAGCTGCTAAAGCCTCTCGCGAAAGGTTGTATTGCGCCAAGACCGTTTGCGGCAAATAGATGCGGCCCATCCGCAGATCCTCGCCAATATCACGTAAAATATTGGTGCGCTGCATCGCTTCACCCAATTTGATGGCAGGCTCTTGAATCGCAGCGGCTGCTTGCGAGAGAATCGGCAAGAGCATCAGACCTACACTGCCAGCTACGTAGTAACTATAGTCAGAAAGCTCTTTTTCAGAGGTGGGCTGCTGGAAGTCAAGGTCTTGTTTTTGCCCCACCAATAGATCGAAAAAGGGTTGAAATTGCAGATCAAACTGTTGGAAAGAAAGGGTCAATGCCCGCCAAATGGCTTCATCAGGATCTTCTTCCTTGACGGCTTGCGGCAAGTCGATCGTATCGTCTGATACTTGTTTTTGCATTTCTTCCAAGCGTTTTTTCATGGCTTCGATCAACAATGGGTCTTGCTTTTCATCGACGGCATCATCGGCACGTCGGCAAAAGGCGTAGACGGCATAGACGGCGCGGGCTTTGTCTTTTGGCAATTGAGAAAAGGCGGTATGAAAATTTTTCGAATGCTTTTTTATGATGGCCTCACAGTATAAAAAATCGTTGTCGTATTCATCAAAGACGCTTAATGATTTAACGGTCATCTTTTAACAACTCCTCCACAGCTAACTTGGCACTTTGCATCACGATTGGCACACCCGCTCCTGGATGCGTACTGCTGCCGCAGAAGTATAGGCCTTCTGCATAATCAAATTTATTATGGGGACGATAGTAATTGCTTTGGGCTAAGGTCGGTTTCAAGCCAAATGTCGCACCGTTGTAGGCATTGAACCGATCATTGAACGTATCTGGCGTATACATTTTTTCATACACGATGTGTTCATCGATATCCGTAAAGATCGTTTTTTCTTTTAATAATCCAATGATCTGCTGGCGGTAGCTTTGGATCGTTTCATCCGTCCATTGATCAAATTTAGATAATTCAGGTACTGGGACTAAAACATAAAGACCTTCTTGACCATCAGGTGCTAAGGAAGCATCTTTCAGGGTTGGGCGATACAAGTAGAAGGAAGGATCTTCTGGCAGCTTACCAGCCTCGAAAAGATCATCTACATTGCGTTTGAAATCATTGGCAAAATAAATGCTGTGGAGTGCGCTATCCTCATATTTTTTGTCCAGACCTAAATAAAGCAAGAAACAAGAACAAGAATAATCCATCGAAGAGATTTTTTGATTGGTGTATTTGCCGCGTTTTGATTCATCAGGAATCAAGCTTTCCATAGCATAAGGAAAATCAGCCGCACAAATCACGGCATCTGCGGTGATCGTTTCTCCATTGACACGAACGCCTTTGGTTTGCTTGTTTTCGATCAATAATTCATCGATCGGCGTATTGTAATGGATCGTACCGCCTAATTCTTGGAACAAACGTGCCATACCAGTGGCTAACGTATACATGCCGCCTTTGATGAAATAGACCCCATACATCAACTCGATCATAGGGATGATCGTATAAAGGGACGGCCCTTGGTAAGGGGAGACACCGATATACAAGGTTTGAAACGCCAATGATTTACGCAGGCGATCATCTTTGACAAATTTAGAAATGGAAGAGTAGGCGTCACTAAACGTTCGCAGCTTTAACCCTGCCCATAATGATTTGGGATTGTAAAAATCTCGCCATGTCCGAAACGACTTGGTGATGAAGGACTCTTTGGCGATCACATAGCGTTTGTAAATATCTGCTAAAAAGGCAAAATAGCCTTGAGCATCTTCTTCTGAGATCGCTTCTAGCGTTTTGGTCAATTCTACTAAGTCATTTGAGAAGGTCAGCGGTTCGTCTTGGGCAAAATACAGCTGCAGCATCGGATCGACTTTCTCCATAGGAATATAGTCATTCGGATCAACGCCAGCAAATTCAAACACTTCACGATAAATTTCAGGCATCATCACGATGGTGGGGCCCACATCAAAGGTAAAGCCGTTTTCCTTGATCTGATTCATTTTGCCCCCAGGTTGACCTTCTTTTTCGTAGAGGGTGACGTCATAGCCAAGTTTTTGCAAACGGACAGCAGCAGCTAATCCTGACACGCCCGCACCGACAACAATAATTTTTTTCATGCTTGCTCCTTCTGCGAATCATCTGATTCGGCTTCTTTTTTCGTGTGTTCTTTTTCTTCTAAAACGCCATCTTTCATGACGAGAACCCGATCACAATAATCTGTTAAACGGGTATCATGGGTCACCATAATGGTGGCTTTTTGTTTTTCTTTGGTTTCTTTTGCTAAGATTTTGACGACTTCGACGGCTTTTTTTGAATCAAGACTCGCCGTTGGTTCATCTGCCAATATGATGGTGGGATCATGATAGAGCGCTCGGGCAATAGCCACACGCTGTCTTTCGCCACCAGAAAGTTCATCGGGGTATTTGTTCTGCAGCTTTTCGATCCCAAGTTGTTCAAACAATTCAGTTGCTGATTGCTCTTGGGTTTCTTTGCTGACCTTATCCACTAATTGGAGTTGCTTTTTGACCGTCAAAAAAGGGACAAGGTTGGAAGCTTGTAAAATAAAGCCGATCTTTTTGAAACGAGTTTTTGCCCGTTGCTTTTCTTTTTGTTTACTGAAGGGTTCGTCATTGATAAATACTTCGCCTTCAGAGGGGGCTTGCAGACCACCGGCGATCGTTAGAAAGGTACTTTTCCCAGAGCCAGAAGGACCGATGATGGCGACAAATTCGCCTTTTTCTACCGAAAAGTTGGTTTCTTTCAAGGCTTCAATTGTCGCGTCCCCATCTTTAAATGATTTTTTGACTTGTTTGAATTCAATGGCACTCATGTTTTTTCCTCCTATCCGATTGCTTTCAATGGGTCGATTTTTACAATCGTTCGCACCGAGAAGAAAGCACCTAGCATCGCGATCAGAATCATCATGACACTGATACTAGCAAAGAATAATAGATTGATTTGGAATGGCACTGCCGCAGGTAACACGAGGGCGGTACCGATCGTTGCCAAACCACCGATCAAAACACCCGAGGTTGCCAATAAGAACGTTTGGGCGATCACCGAAAAAGCAATGTAGCGGCTAGAGATCCCTTGAGCTTTCATGACACCAAAAATTTCTGATTTTTGCATCGTTAGCACATAGATGAAAATTCCGATAACGATGGCAGCGATCACGATCAAGAACCCGATCATAAAGCCAAAGGTCAGCACTTGCGCGTTGTAACCAGGCAATTCATTAATAAATTTGCTGATATCCGTAGCGACCAGATCATCTGGCACTTCTTTGATTTTGCCACGAGTCACGATCGCGTTGATACGGGCATTTTCAGAATCATCTTCTTTTTCAAAACGAATTTCTTGATAGGCACCGATCGAGGTGTAGAGGACCGGAGCGACACTGAAGCGGGCGTTATCTGTAAAACCGACGATTTTTAATTTTTTGTCACTGCCTGCTAATTTGATGGTGTCACCAATGGAAATCCCGTATTCTTCCTCAATACTGCTGTCGGCGACCGCTTCATCATCTGACGCAAACATCTCGCCATCGGTAATATTGGGTGCTAAAAATTGATCTGGATCAATGCCGAAAAAGGTGACATCGACTTTTTCACCGTTGTCTTCTTTGGTCACAACTCCAGCGGTTTGCGCCAAAACTGCTTTTTCTGGTGCATCGACTTCATCATAAAGACTGCGAGGAAGCATCGACATGTTTAAATTATCATTTGCTTCTTCGGTCAACAAAATTTGATCTGCCTCCCATTTGTCGACCGCCATCCGATTATCTTGAGCCAACCCATAAGCTAACCCAGTTAAAAAAAAGACCAAATAGGCGATTAAAAACATGACCCCTGTGACTAGGGCGTAACGCAATTTGGAATGGCGTATTTCATTGATTGCCAAAAACATAACGATTCCTCCTAATATTTTATCACTTGATAAAATAAAAATACCATTTTTTTTATTTTCAGCAAACTATCTTGCTTACAAAGAGTAAATTCGGTGAAGAAAGGAAGGTTATTTAGAAGGGGTGTCTGTTGATTGAAGAAAACCACTTGCTGCCCTTTGATTTGAATAGGCGCGTAGGAGCAGCGAAGGGGCGGGGGATTTTAGTGGAGAAAGAACGTTTAGAATAACAGTAAAAGCCCTCTGATTCATTGCAGGCACAACTGCGGCGCTGAATCAGAGGGTTCCTATTTGAAGTTTGGTGCTGGATCAAAGTGTCAATCGTCAGTTTCTTTGCTTGTAGCGATAACTAACGGCACGATTTTTTCAAAGGAGTGACGGAAGCTTTCAGGTTGTGCTAATTTTTGATAGATGATCGCCAAACCGTCTTGGTTTTTGCGATAATCCAACCAAACCTTCAGCTTACTTTGAGGACCGTATTTCTTTGAAATGTACTGATACGCTTCATGATGCAATTGTTCTAAATCTGTCAGCTGCTTTTTCTCATAAGCAAAAAGCAAGGTACGCTTGAGGATTCGCTCAAAATCTAAGTCGCGATCGGCTTCGGAAATAATTTTGCCATAAAGCGAGCGAGGCTCATAGGGCAGCGAGGCGCGATGATCTTCTACAGCTTCGCCGATCATTGAAATGACTGGAGGAGAGAAAAAGCGTGGCAACACAGCATCTTGTTCAACGATCTTGCGGGAATTGCTTTCGTGGTTTTTGCGGCCATAGAGCAAGCCGATATCATGGTAGGCAGCTACCGTATAGACGATATTCAGGTCAACGGGCAATGTTTCAGCAATTTCAAAACTATTTTGGATCACTTGGTGGACGTGCGCTGGGGAGTGACTGCTATCCAATTGGTTGTATTGCGGGATGATGGAGCTTTCAATATAGTGCTTTAGTTGTGGATCAATCGGTGCATCAATCTTCATTTGTCTGGTTCTCCTGCCTTTCATGTGCTAGATGAGGGGGAATTGAGCCAGTGCCAAACCGATCAATTGTTTCTAGACCTAGCGGCTGACGACAAAAGCCAAAGGGCTGTCCATCAATGGTGATTTGCTGCTTGAGCCACGGAAGGTAACTGATGGTATTGGTTGGATCGCCAGCAGCTGCTTGTTCCATATTCTGCCATTCATTCGACGTAGAAATCGTTGCATCACCTTTCAATAAGCCCTGCCAAATCACCTGGATCTCCTTGGGACAAAGGTTTCCTGCCATTGATGACAGCCCGTTAAACCCTAGTGCGACCTTTTCCGCCAAGTCCGCTTCACCACCAGCATAAAAGCGAAAATCGGCAGCCGTCTTTGTTTTTAGTTGAGGCACTCGCTCCTTCCTGCCAGCTTCTTTTAAGCCGATCACCCGAGGGTCAGCGATCAAGGTCAAGATACTTTCTTCAGATAAATCAAAGCCCGTGCGGCGGGGATTGTTGTATAAAATAACTGGTTTTTCGCAAGTATGGATCAATCCCTGAGCATAGAGCACGGCTTCCTTTTGCGTCAGGCAAAGATAAGGGGGAAAGCCTAAAACCACACCATCGATTCGGGGATTTTTGCTGACTGCTTCTGCCAACGCGAGCGTTTCATGAAATACGATGCCAGCTAAACCGAAGAGGACTTCGAAATCGGCTGCCCAGCTGGTTTCTTGCGCTAAGGCATGTAGAAGCTGTTTTTTTTCTGTCAAGGTCAATGAGTGCTGTTCACCGGTGGAGCCGCACACCAAAACCGATTTGATCCCTTGCTTTTGCAGTTGCAAGATATGAGCGATCGTTCTTTTCGTGTCAAGTCTTTCTGCATGATCAAATGCTGTTGGGACGGCAACATGCAATGAGTGATTCAATGAAGTCATCCGATTCATCCTTTCTTGTGATACGTTTAGCCAGCGATGTTCTTCTTGCTTCTGGTGCAAGCCAAGGAAGACGAAACAACTAATTATCCACTAAGTGTAGCAAACTTCTCGTTTCAGCAAAAGGCTTAGCAAAATATTTTTAAAACGGTGGTTGCGTTTTCAAATAAAGCATGGTATTATGCAAGTAATAAAACAGGCATGTGACTGGTAATGCAGGCAGGACCTATAAAAAACATGGAAGGGATCGTTGGATTCCGTTCAATGTTTTTGTAGGTGCTGCCTGCTTTTTTCTTTGTTTGGCCAACAAAGGAAAACTAATTAAAGGAGAAGAAAATTATGAATGTAAAAGAAACGGCAACTGCCATCGTTGAGTTGATTGGCGGAAAAGAAAATATCGCACATTTGGAACATTGCTCCACACGCTTGCGCTTTACCTTAAAAGACAATAGCCTCGTACAAAAAGATGCCTTGGAAAAAGTCGCTGGCGTGATTGGGGTGCGACAAAATGTTCAATGCCAAGTCATCATCGGCAATGATGTCGTTGAAGTGTATGATGAGGTTATGAACGTGTTAGGTCATGAGCTAACAGCTGATGGAGGAAGTGAAGGCAAACAAAAACAATCGTGGGGTGCGGTCCTGCTTGATTTTATTATCTCGATTTTTCAACCGTTGATTCCAGCAGTCGCTGGAGGGGGCGTCTTGAAATCCTTACTGTTACTTGCTTCTGTCATTGGATTGATGGACAATACGAGCCAGACGTATCAAATTTTGAATCTGATCGGTGGCGCACCATTGTATTTCTTACCGATTTTAGTGGCGATCACCACGGCAAATAAATTAAAGGTCAACCAATTGGTGGCGGTTTCCGCTGTCGGTGCCTTGATTTTGCCTGAACTAACGACACTATTGACAGATGGCGCAGCGTTCATGGGCTTCGGTTTACAAAATATCGCCTATGCGTCACAAGTATTTCCAGCAATTTTAACGGTTTTATTTTACGCTCAAATTGAAAAGCTATTTACCCGAATCTCACCAAAACCGATCCGTATCTTCTTTGTTCCGATGATGAGCTTAGTTATTACGGTTCCAGTTGCTTTATTGATTTTAGGCCCATTAGGCTTTGAAGTCGGAACGATTTTTTCAGCAGCGATCATTTGGCTGTATGCCCATTTAGGTTGGGTGGCAACAGGGATTTTAGCCGCTGTTTTACCATTGATGGTGGTTACTGGTATGCACAAAGCCATGATTCCCTATGCTGTTTCGTCCATGAGTGAGATGGGGGCAGAGCTGTTATACTTGCCTGCCTCATTGGCACATAACATTGCAGAAGCTGGTGCTTGTTTTGCGGTGAGTGTTCGGACCAAAGACCAAAAACTTCGTTCAACCGCTGTTTCTGCAGGCATCTCCGCCCTTTTTGGCATCACCGAGCCTGCTTTGTATGGGGTGACGATCCTGCATAAACGAGTGCTTTACGGCGTGATGGCTTCCAGCCTAGTTGGTGGAGCGGTGGCTGGTTTGTTTGCCATCAAGGCCTTCGCATTAGTTGGCCCTGGTCTAGCAAGTATCACTATGTTCGTGGATGAAGCCAACCCGATGAATCTTGTGTGGGCATTGGTCACGTTAGGGGTATCCTTTGCTGTTTCTTTTGTCCTTGTCCTTTTCTTATTCAAAGACAAAGTGGTAGAAAATAAGACGACTGTTGCCGATCCCAAAGCCGAAGTATTGAGCAAACCAGTAGATGGGCAAGTGGTAGCTTTATCTGAAGTCAACGATGAAGTCTTTTCAAGCGGCATGATCGGAGAAGGGTTCGGGATCATTCCGACGTCTGGCGAATTGATCGCACCAGAAGATGGCGAGATCACGATGTTGTTTGAAACCAACCATGCGATCGGGTTAAAAACCCGCAATGGCGCAGAATTGCTCTTTCATATCGGCTTGGATACCGTTCAACTAGTAGGCAAACACTTTACCCCTTACGTAAAAGCGGGGGATCAAGTGAAACAAGGGCAACCGCTGATCCAATTTGATTTGGATGCCATCAAAGCAGCTGGTTTTGATCCAATCGTGATCTGTGTGGTCACCAATCAAGAAAACTTTACGGTCAAAACGATCGAATCAACCGATGAGCAAAGCGACCAAGGCGTTCTATCGATCGCACCGCTCGTCTAAACAAATGAGCAAAGCAACAAAAACAATGTAAAAGGGGATTGAAAAAATGACTGAAACAACTTTTCCAAAGGACTTCTTATGGGGTGGCGCAATCGCCGCAAATCAAGTAGAAGGAGGTTGGAATCTTGGCGGCAAAGGCTTGTCGGTGGCAGATGTGGCGACCTACAAACCTCATGTCGATAACAAAGATTATGCGGCGCACATGAACGTGACCGTAGAAGCTGTCAAAGAAGCGATGGCAGATCCAACAGATACCATTTATCCAAAACGGCGAGGAATCGATTTCTATCACCGCTATCCAGAAGATTTGGCTTTGTTTGCGGAAATGGGCTTTAAAGTGTTGCGATTGTCGATTGCGTGGACCCGTTTGTTCCCAACCGGGGAAGAAACGACACCCAATCAAGAAGGGATCGCTTTTTACCGCAATGTCTTTCAAGAAATGCAGCGCTTGGGGATCAAACCGATCGTAACGTTGTCTCACTATGAAATGCCGCTAGCGCTTAGCTTGAAGTACAATGGCTGGGTGGAACGCAAAGTGATCGATGACTTTGTCCGCTTTGCAACCGTCTGTTTTGAAGAATTTGGGGAGTATGTGGAGTATTGGCTGACCTTTAACGAAATCGACAGTATCCATCGTCATCCCTTTACAACAGCGGGCATCATTCCAGAACAATCAGAAGCAGGCAAAGAAGAACAGGATGTGTATCAAGCGCTCCATCACCAATTTGTTGCCAGCTCATTAGTGACCAAAATCGCTCATGAGAAAAACCCAAACAATAAAGTTGGCTGCATGTTAACGAAGCTAATGACATATCCATTGACTTGTGACCCATTGGATGTTGAATTGACCTTAAAGAAAAACTTGGAAAATGATTTTTATGCGGACGTTCAAGTCAAGGGGGCTTATCCGCGAATGATTGAAAAAGATCTGGAAAAACGCGGCATCAAAATTGAAATGGCACCAGAAGACCGCCAAATCTTAAAAGATCACACCGTTGATTTTCTTTCCTTTAGTTATTATATGTCTATGGCCGAATCAGGTGATCCAAATGCCGAACGGACACCGGGCAATACGGTTTTAGGGGTAAAAAATCCCAAGCTGCCATCAACTGAATGGGGCTGGCAGATCGATCCTAAAGGCTTGAAAATCTCCTTGCTTTCATTGTATGATCGGTATCAAGTGCCATTAATGATCGTTGAAAATGGTATGGGCGCCGTGGATGTCCTTGAAGACGGCCAAGTGCATGATCCGTATCGGGTCGATTATTTCAAGGCACACTTCAAACAAATGAAGGAAGCCATCGATGAAGGGGTCGATTTGATTGGTTATACTTCTTGGGCACCGATCGATCTGGTCAGTGCTGGGACGTCACAAGTGACGAAACGCTATGGCTTCATTTATGTGGATGCCGATGATGAAGGAAACGGCAGTTATGACCGTTTGAAAAAAGATTCCTTCGACTGGTACAAAGAAGTGATCGCCACCAATGGCGCAAGTTTGGCAGAATAAACAGTGAGGAGCGAGAGTGCATGATTTACATCAAGAAAGTCTTAAATTCAAGTGTCGTACTTGTTGATAAGGAAGGCCAAGAAATGATTGCACTTGGGAAAGGCATCGGCTATGGAAAGAAAGTCGGCGACAGCATAGCCGATACCCAGATCGATCAAGTTTTTCTGCCAATCGATGAAAAAAAATCAGGTCAGTTTGCCGATTTAGTGGATGAGATTCCGTTGTACTATTTTGAAATGACCAAAGAAATCGTCCAGCTGGCGCAAAAAATGCTGCCATATCCGCTAAATTCAACGATTTACCTCACCTTATCGGATCACTTGCACTTTGCTGTAGAACGTCAGCAAAAAGGCTTGAGTGTGACGAATCGGCTCTATTGGGAAATCAAGAATTACTATACAGAGGAATTTCGAGCCGCCGAACAGGCACTGCGCTTACTGAAAGAGAAGTATCAGATTGAGCTGCCAGAAGAAGAAGCCTCCAATATCGCGTTTCATTTGATCAATGCCCAGTCGAACACCGAGGAAAATCAAGATGGGTTGAAAAAGGCCAAATTGATCGGGTTGATCGTCAATATGGTGCGCTACTCGATCCAGCAAGACGTCAACACCAATTCGATCCATTACAATCGCTTTATCACCCACGTGCGTTTCTTCGTTGACCGATTCTTTTTGGATGGTCTGCTGCAAGAAGAAGATGAAGGACTATACCGTCAAATGTGGGCTCTTTATCCGAATGCTATGGAGATTGCGACAAAAGTCAAAGCCTATATCGATAAAGAATATCAAACGAAGATCCCTGTCAATGAAATCGTCTATCTAGGCGTTCATATCAATCGGTTGATGAACCATTCAGCGATCAATTCCTAAGCGTCCTCATTTTTAACAAACACAAACAAGCCGTTTCCCTTTGCTGGAAGAAACGGCTTGTTTGTATTTAGTAGGCTTGCTTGTCAGGAATCACGCCTCGAACGCCGCCTTTTGGTTCCTCCACGTCGCCTTGGTAGCGTGGGATCAAATGACAATGGCAATGAAAGACCGTCTGTCCGGCAGCCTCCCCGCAATTGAAGCCGATGTTGAAGCCGTCTGGTCGATAGGTTTCCAACAAATAGGCTTTGCCTTCCTGCAACAAAGCCTGCAAGTCTTGTAATTCCTCTTGGGTGAGGGCAAAATAATCCCTTCGATGTTCTTTGGGGATCAATAGCAGGTGTCCAGGGGTGACGGGAAACTTATCAAAGATCGCATAAAAGCGTTCGTTTTCAATGATCGCATGTTTTGAGGCAGTACAAAAAATACAAGTCAAAATCTTCCGCTCCTTTTTCTCAGCTAGATAGCGTATCGATACTTATCTTTAATGTACCAAAAGCTGATTCGAAATGAAACGCACGACAAAAAGCATGTCCTTTTGAGTCATTTGCGAGTAAAATGAAAAAAAGTTTGCTGATTCGCTTGACTTAGAGTGCACTTCAACCTGTATGCTTAGTGTAACTTAAAAAACAGGAGGACGAGCAAATGAACTATGTAAAATTTGGCAATACGGGACTTGATGTGTCACCATTATGTTTAGGGACAATGGGATTTGGCGATCCCAATAGTGGCTTTCATGAGTGGGTGTTAGAAGAAGCGGATAGTCGCGAAGTCATCAAAAAAGCCTTGGATCTAGGCATTAACTTTTTTGATACGGCAAATGTCTATTCTTATGGAGCGAGCGAAGAAATCGTCGGTCGAGCATTGAATGATTTTGCTCCGCGGGATGAGATCGTGGTTGCCACAAAACTGTATTCAAAAATGAAGCAACGGCCAAACAGTGGAGGGCTGTCTCGAAAAGCGATCTTTTATCAAGTCGAACAAAGCTTAAAACGCCTACAAATGGACTACATTGATTTGTATATCATCCATCGTTGGGATTACCACACGCCAATTGAAGAAACCATGAAGGCATTACATGATTTGGTGGTTTCTGGAAAAGTGCGCTATATTGGTGCATCCGCGATGTATGCTTGGCAATTTGCCAAAGCACAAGCAGTTGCAGAGAAAAATGGCTGGACCAAATTTGTTTCGATGCAAAATCACTTAAACTTGCTTTATCGAGAAGAAGAGCGAGAAATGATGCCCTTGTGTGCCGATCAAAAAATTGCCGTGACGCCATATAGTCCTTTGGCTGCTGGACGTTTAACAAGAGATTGGGGTGCAGAGACCAAACGGTACTTAACGGATAAAACCGCCAATCAAAAGTACGACAAAACGATGGAACAAGACCGGGAGATCGTGGCACGAGTCGCAAAGATCGCTGATAATCACCAAAGCAAACGGTCGCAAATCGCCTTGGCTTGGTTATTGCAAAAAGAACAAGTGGTCGCACCAATTATTGGCGCAACAAAAGAAAGCCACTTATTGGATGCTTTACCTGCCCTTGATCTAAAGCTGACTGCCGAAGAGATTGCTTATTTGGAAGAGCCTTACTTGCCTCATGCAGTGGTAGGAGCGGAATAATCAGACACAGTCAAAAGCGGCTCCTTGATTAAAGAGGGAATACACCGCGAATGAGGAAGAAAAAACGCGAAACAAAGGGAGTGAAGCCATGAATATCAAAAAAGTCAGTGAACTGAGCGGTGTCTCAGCTGATACCATCCGTTACTATGAAAAAATTGGGCTGATTCCGCCGGTCAAACGCAATAAAAACGGTGTTCGTGAATTTGATGATGACGACTTAAAATGGATCACCTTTACCAGACAAATGCGAAACGCTGGACTATCGATTGATGGGTTGAGTCATTACCTGGCTTTATTTGAAGAAGGGCGAGGGACGGTTCCTGAGCGCAAGCAGCTCTTAGCAGAACAAATTGCGGTACTCAGGGAGAAAATCTCAGATATGACGGAAGCTGTTGAACGTTTAGAATACAAACTAGAACATTACGACGAGCATGTTCTGCCGACAGAAGAACGATTGCGTCAACGAAAAGCCAATTTGGTCACTAAGTCTTAATGACTGAATTCGCTACTATGGAAATTGAAACGTTCTGCTCAATGGAATCCAATAGAAAGGAAGCTTATGAAACGAGTTGCGATTTTAGGTGCTGCTGGAACGATTGGGCAGCTGACACGCCAAACACTTTTAGAAAGAACCAATTTCTCCCTAGTACTCTATGCCCGCCAGGCAACGGAGCGTTTGCAACAGATTGATGCTGCGCGTGAGACGATCATTGATGGTGACTTTCTCGATTTAGGACGACTCGTACGGGCATTGCAGGGTTGCCAGTCGGTTTTTTTGACGGATATCCATGATCCGCGGGCAACGCTGCGGGTGATCGAGGCGATGAAATTAGCAGAGGTCAGCCAATTGATCAGTGTCGCACCAGAAAGAAACCTTTGTCATCCAGATGTATTAAAGCAATTGGTGTCCGCAACTGATCTTTCCCTTTCCCCGAAAAAGCATCAGCTGCTTTTGCAGCAAAAAAATCGCTTGATGTCCTATCAATTGATTAAAGGATCAGAATTGTCGGTTTACTTTGTTCATTTGCCGTCAGAGAAGAAATGTATGGCGAATAGAAGAGCATGGCGGGAATCTATTGTAGAAGAAATCCTTTCCGCTTGTGATTGCTGTGCAGCTTAACAGCAATCTTAAAGGAATGAAAAAATAGCAGAATACTTTCTTGAAGGTCAGAATCAATTTTTTCATGTTTTCATGAAAAAATTGGTTCTTTCTTTTACAAATTTTTTGATAGAATAGACAGAAGCTTTTATACATAAAAATAGTTGCCAGATCGAAAGGAGAACGTTGATGGAAACACTTATCAAAAAAAATCTTGCTTTATTGCTTGGGGTGCTATGGATCTGCATCGCATTAAACTTCTTCCTTTTACCTCACAGCATTGCTTCTGCCGGCGTCGGGTCGATTGGCTACCTCATCGAAACTGGCTGGTCGATCAATCGCCATATCGTTGTCTGGGGTATAAATTTATTGATGCTGGCCCTTGCGTTTTTACTTTTGAAACGAGAGGTCTTTGTCAATACGGTTATCGGTAGTTTGGCATTTCCCGTTCTTCTAGCACTTTTACCAGAAATTATGCTGCTGCGCTTTTATTCCATCTCATTGATTTTAGGTAGTTTCTTCTTTAGCTTCGGCATCTTTTCGCTCTACAAAATTGGTGCGTCTAATGGCGGCGTGACGATTCCGCCACTAATTTTGGAAAAATACTATGGCATTCGCAGATCTAGTGGGGTTTTCTTAACCAATTTGATCATCATCTTATTGAACCTTCTGATCTTTTCTTGGCAAGAAGCACTTATTTCTGCCTTTTCAATCTACTTGATTGCCTTCTTCATGCGGCTCTTCATGAGAATCGAACAAAAAATGCAGGCCAAGAAATCTGTGAAAGTCCAAGGAACAGCAAAATAGAGTAACATTTCAGAAGCAAAACATCGGTGCAAAAAATCTGCACCGATGTTTTTTAATATTTTCTTTTTCTTAGAACAGCTATGGAACCAGTCAAACAAGCGATGATCAAAAAGCAAGTTAACAACAGTGCTGGCAGCAGTTCCCCTAGTTTGATTTGGTCGGTTAAGTAGTTAGGAAATTGGCTGGAAAGGGAATATGGATTCCAGTTTGTTACTTGACTCCATAGGTTGCCTAACATGCCCATCAGATAACAGACGCCAATAAACAACAAACCTTGATAGATACTTTTAGCAAAGCTGGAACCTAGCAGCAGGATGCTGATTGCTAGTAAACCGAAAAGCCAATAGCTGACCAAAGCGCTAGGGACTTGAGCAGCGCTGGAATCATCGAAATAAATCATCGTATAAAAAGCACTGACACTGGCACTTAGGAGGTAACTCAAAGACCAAAGAATCATTAAATAGCAAGCTTTGGCACAGACGATCGTGGTTTTTGGTAAGCCTCTGGTGATCAGCTGAATAAAGGTACCCTGATTTATTTCGGCTGAGAGCGTATCGGTAAAAAGAATCACAAATACTAGCAGGCCAATCGTGCCGATGTTGCTGTAAAACTGAAGCCACGCATCGATCGATGTCGGATCAGCAATCGTGATTTCAATCGATTCCGGCATCATACTGGCCATCAGTTCTGGCATGATTTTGGCAGTAAAGGGAGAAAGCATACCAATCAGGGCAAACAGGATCAAGCAAATCAGTAGTTTTTTGCTGCGAATACCGCCGAGAAACTCTTTTTTTAAGAAAACAAGAAACGCATTCATTTGATCACCTCCAAATAAATCGACTCTAACGATGGTTCGATTCTTTGAAAGGATTCTGGGACAATGTGTTGTTCGTTCAGCAATTGTAGCAGCTGTGAACCGATATTGGTTCCAGTTTGTTCATCGATCAGTAATTGATTGTTCTTTCTTTTTGCCGATATGCCGTGGATTGCTAACACTTTGGCAAATTTTAAATGGTCACCTTCGTCGGTAAAGACAATCCCAAAGACGGTTTTTCGATAACGGTTTTTTAAGGAATCCATCGTTTCGAACGCACGGATCTGACCTTTGTGCAAAATCGCAATATAATCTGACAGCTGTTCGACATCTGCGAGAATATGAGAGGAAAAAAGCACTGTCGTTTCTTCTTTGATTTTTTCCAATACATCAAGAAATGCTTTGCGTCCTAGAGGGTCTAGTGCGGATGTTGGTTCATCACAAATCAAGATGGCGGGGCGGTTGATCAGAGCTTGGGCTAACCCTAGACGTTGCTTCATGCCGCGAGAAAAGCCAGCGATTTTTTGTTTCGAAGCTTTCAGGCCTACCAACTCTAAGACTTCCATCACTCGCTGAGGCTGAAAAGATTCTTTATTTGGCTGAATTTTTCCGCAGAAAGTCAAATATTCTACAGCTGTCATAAACGAGTAAAACTGCGGTACATCTGGTAAATAGCCGATCCAGCGATTGGTCTTGGCTGAGCCGAATTGCACCACTTCGCCGCAAACGGTGATTTCGCCTTCATCAATGGGGAGCAATCCTAAAATCGCCTTCATGGTCGTTGTTTTGCCAGCACCATTTTCCCCGACAAACCCCACAACGCTGCCCTTTGGAACCGAAAAGGTTAGGTCTTGCAGCACTTGTTTGCGCCCAAAACGCTTGGATAAATGGTTGATCTCGATCATCTTCATTGTTGGTCCTCTTTTCCGAAAGCAAAATAAAGGATAGGACCGATCAGGCTAACAAAACAGGCGATGAAAAGCCAAAGAATGCGGGAGCCGAATTTAAATTGTTCTTGTTTTAAAATATCGCGAACCGCCAAGATGATCAAGACCAATTGCAAAACAATCAAGGGGATCAGTACGGGCAAATAATCAGACATATTTTCTGGTATATTTAGTGAAACACTATTCATGTGAAGCCCTCCTTTGTGGCTCATTTTCTTGTTCGGACAGTTTTTGCAGCTGCTGAAATAATTCTTTAAATGGCGGTTTTTCTTGATACGGTTCGAAAAATGGTGTCAACTGTGCTAACTCAAGAAATTGTTTTTTGACACTGCTGGAGTCTCGAGGGATCTGACTGCCTAATTCTAATTCGCTGATCCACTCATCGATATCGTGAAAATAATCATCCCCTTTTAAAACGATTTCTTCAGGTGTTGTTGCTATTGTTTTGACGTACTTTGCTAATGCATCTGCTAGTAAGTCCTCTTTTCCTAAAGCTGCAAACGAAACCATTCCAGCGGCTAAAAAGTTCAGCACAGAAATAGGATGTAGCCTGGCCAGTTGGAAGCTCTCGCTGAGTGCCAGTCCACGTGCATAGGTTTTTTCCAGTTGCTCCTCGTCTTGTGTGAGCATTGCTAAATAATTCGTTAGCAAACTCATAAAAATAATTAAGTACTGGTAAATCGCACTTTGCGTAACGATCTCAGCTTGTTGCAACTGATTTTTTTGCTGAAATGCTGCGGCAATCAACGGTTCGCTAGGTAAAAAAGAGAGAGTTTTCGTGCCAAGGATCGCCAAGACTTCTTCTGGCTTGTTTCTCATCAGAAGACAATAAGCATCGATCTGTTTCGCTTGTTGTGCCAGCTCACTGTCTCCTTGGTCCATGATCCGTTGGTACAGGGTTTCTGCTTCCTTCAAATAGGTATTTTTCTTTGCTTCCATCAAAGCGTCTTCGTAAGTTTGCCCTTTCGGGACGCCTTCTACGGGGACATCCGGCAACAGATCCCAATGATTCAAGTAAAAGGACCCCATTTGTAATAAGAATGGATAACAAGAGTAATACCGTTTGGTAAAACTTTGAGCAAGAGCGAGAACTTCCGTTGGTGTTTTTGTTTGGAAGGCGTCTTTTAATAATTGATAGATTCGCTGGATCTCTTTAGGTGATAGCTGCGAGTCCAAAATCAATAATTCATCGACGCTGCAATCAAAATACGCTGCTAATAAGGGCAGCGAGGTGATATCTGGATAAGACTGTCCCGTTTCCCATTTCGAAACGGATGCTTTGGACACATTCATAAACACTGCTAATTCTTGCTGGGTAATACCTCGTTGTTTTCTTCTCCGAGCGATTTCCTCGCCAATTGGTAAGTCCATAGTGCACCTCCGATAGGTTTGTTTGGTATACTTCTATCATAAGAGGAGAAGAGATGACTTACAATGGATTGCTAGTTAATTTTTGGTTGATTTAATTAACTAAAAGTTGATTATAAGGCGAAGTATTCCAATCTTTGGGAAAGAGATGATCGTAAATGAGAGGTAGAAAAATGAAAGTTGTAGCAGCGATCGATTCCTTCAAAGGAAGTGCCACTTCCGCAGAACTAAATCAAGCGGTCTTAAGCGGGTTTTCAGACCAGTGGGAAACACGCAGTATCCCAATCGCTGATGGGGGAGAAGGGTCAATGGCAGCAGTCATTGCTGCGCTGGGAGGCAATTACGAAACGGTTTCAGTGACCGCTCCATTAGGCGGTAAGTTGCAAGCCCGTATGTTGGTCACAAAAATCAAGGAAGAAAAAATTGCCCTGATTGAATCTGCAGAAGTGATTGGGTTGCAACTCGTGGAACCTAGTGACGAGACCACCCGCAATAGCTCTTCTTTTGGTTTAGGCCAAATGGTCTTAGCAGCTTGCAGGCGAGGTGTGAAAAAAATTTACCTGACCCTTGGCGGTAGCGGCACTTCTGATGGGGGCGTAGGCTTTTTACTTGCGCTAGGAGCAACCATTCAAAGAAACGAGCGGATGGAAAACAATCCTTTGCTGCAAGCAGAATCTCTGGCGCTCAGCCAGTTGAACCCTCTGCTTGCACAAATTGACCTGTTTGCATTGGCCGATGTAACGAATCCCTATTTTGGCAATCAGGGATTTGCGCCGGTTTTTGGTCCGCAAAAAGGGGCATCCCAAGAAACGATCCAGCAGTTGGATCAGCAGGCAAAGCGCTTGGCTGAGCACATCAAGCGGACCGCGGGGATCGATCTGGAAGTCCCTGGCGCTGGTGCGGCAGGTGGGCTTGGTGGTGCTATTCGTTTGGCAGGTGGACAATTGGTTCCAGGATTTGCGACGATCGCTTCATTGGTTGGATTTGAGGAAAAAATCAAAGGAGCAGATTTATTGATCACCGGCGAAGGACGCATCGATGGGCAAACCGCTGGGGGAAAAGTACCCTATGGTGTCGCGTTGCTCGCCCACGAACATCAGGTCCCGGTTGTTGCCATCTGCGGCTCTCGAAATGACGATCTAGGAAAACTGCCGCAACTATTATCTGCCGTCTTTTGTATCCAGCAAGGTCCGATTTCGTTGACAGAAGCGATGGAGAAAAAGCGAACCTTAGTGAATGCTCAACAGACTGCTCAAGCCATCGCTAGTTTTGTGGAGCAGTGGCAAAAAAAGACTGAATCAGACACTTCACATAGGACTGAATAAGAAGATAACACCAAAAAAACTTCGTATTGGCTACTGCCTTTTGTACGAAGTTTTTTTGGTGTTTTTCTCTGTGCTTAAGCCATGGTAGCTTGTGCTTCAATCTCTACTTTAAATTCAGGGGCAACCAAGCCGGCAACGATGACGAGACTCATGGCTGGTTTGTTTTCTGCCAAAATAGTTGTAAACGCCGTACGGACAGCAGCTAAGTAGGCAGCATCTGTTAAAAAGACGGTCATTTTGACCACTGATGACCAGGACAGTTGATTGGCTGATAGAAGCTGTTCGATCTTTTTCAAAACGATGGTTGTTTGCTCTTGCGGGTCCTCAGGTGTGGCTCCGTCTTGCGACGGCGTTTGACCAGAAATGAAAAGAAAAGGTCCTTGAGCGATTTTTGTATCGGTATAGATTGCCATTTCTTTGGCTCCTTTCGTCTATCTTGCCTTTGGATGATGGGGGCAGATAGCAATTGATTGGGTGTGTCCTAGTTTACTTGATTCCACCTGCAAAAACAATCAACTTACGTTTTCATTTAGTTGTATAAAACCGCGCGACCAAGCCGCTCTTCCCCTTTAATAAAAACAATCATTTTTTTCAGGCTCGGCTGAAATTATCGCCAGAATTTTATGGTTTCAATGTCTTATACTATGTTCAGATCAAATAAATAAACAAGGAGGAAAAAAATATGAATTGGTACAAAAACACAACAGAAGAACTATTACACACGTTGCAAACATCACGGCAGGGCCTTTCCTCCGAAGAACGCAACCAGCGTTTAGCAAAGCAAGGTGAAAATAAAATTACTGAGGCAGCGCAGATCCCCACATGGAAGAAAGTCGGCAAGCACTTTACCGACTTACTGATGTTGGTCTTGATCGTCGCAGCCGTCTTAAAAGGGATTTCTGGTGATTATATCGAAAGCGGCATTATTATGGCGGTCGTCGTCATCAATGGATTCGTCGGCTACTGGCAAGAGCGCAAAGCCCAAGAATCACTGGATGGATTGAAGCAGTTCATGGGGCAAGAAGCAACGATTTATGTTCACGGCTGCAAAAAGAAAATTTCTGTTTCTTCCTTAGTAAATGGAGATTTAGTCGTTTTAGGACCAGGAGATGTCGTACCAGCAGATATGCGCTTGATCGAAACCCATGATCTTGTGATTGAAGAGTCGATTTTAACTGGCGAATCTGAGCCTGTTCAAAAAATGACCGAGCCTATTACTCAAGAAAGTACGATTGGTGACCAGCGGAACATGGCGTTTTCTGGTACCTATGTAGAAAGCGGAACTGCCAGCGGGATCGTCGTTGAAACAGGCGACGATACGCAAATCGGCCAGATCAATCAAGCGATTCAGTCTGTGAAAGCGCAAGAAACCCCGTTGATCAAAAAAATGAAGCAATTGAATCACCAAATCTTTAAAGGCATTATCGGATTAGTGGTTTTCTTGATCTTCTTTACTACCTTCCGCTACGGCTTTGATCTTGATCTCTTGTTCTCATCAGGTATCGCCTTAGTAGTAGCGATGATTCCTGAGGGCTTGCCAGCCGTGCTGACCATGATTTTATCGATGGGTGTCAAGGAAATGTCTGAGGAGCAAGCAATCATCAAAACGATGCCATCAGTGGAGACACTAGGTGCCATGACGGTGATTTGTTCAGACAAAACAGGAACCTTGACCAAAAATGAAATGACGGTCGTCGATGTTTTAGTTGAGTCAAACATGGATAAAGAAACGGTGCTTGATATCATGGCAAATTGTCAAGACTTGAAGCAAGACGAAGGACAAAAGGCTGCGGATCTCGTTGGGAACCCAACCGAAAAAGCCTTGTTGCAATACGCAGAATCAGCGCAGCAACCATTGCGTAAAACAGTCGATAAGATTCCTTTTAGTTCCTCTTACAAGTACATGGCAACACGCCATCAAAATCAAGAAGAGCCGAATGCCTCGGTAGTTTTTGTCAAAGGTGCGCCCGAAGTGTTGCTTGAGAAAAGCCAACTGACTTCAGATCAAAAGCAATGGTGGTTAGATGAAAGTGCAAAATTAGCAGCGAAAGGGCAGCGGCTGATCGGCTTTGCGCATCTGACGCTGTCGGCACAGGAGGCCTTGTCCCACGAAGGGCTAACCAATTTAACCTTTGTCGGGATCGCTGGTATCATTGATCCTCCGAAAGACAGTGCCATCAAAGCGGTAAAAGAGTGCTTGCAAGCGGGCATCCAAGTCAAAATGATCACAGGAGACCATGGCAAGACGGCTCAAGCCATCGGCAAGCAAATTGGCTTGAAGCACACGAATCACGTGTTGGAAGGGTTAGAAATCGATCTGCTGTCGGAGGAAGAATTGCAGCAAGCAGTCCAAAAGACAGATATCTTTGCTCGAACGACCCCAGAGCATAAATTACGGATCGTTAGTGCCTTGCAGGTGAATGAAGAGATCGTCGGAATGACCGGTGATGGCGTCAACGATGCACCAGCGCTGAAAAAAGCCGATATTGGGATCGCTATGGGGATCAAAGGCAGTGAAGTAACCAAGCAAGCAGCCGATATGGTTTTGGCAGACGATAATTTTCATACGATCGCCAATGCCGTCCGAGTGGGTCGTCGAATCTACGATAATTTGAAGAAAACAATCAACTTCTTCTTACCAACTGCGGTTGCCCAAGGATTGATCGTTATTGCGGCACTCTTGTTGAACCGACCACTGCCACTAACACCTGTCCAAATTTTATGGGTAAATATGGTGACAACCATCACGCTTTCTTACGCACTCGGTTTTGAAAAGGCAAGTGCGGATGTCATGAATCGACCACCACGGCCAATCAAAGAAGGTATCTTATCTTGGTACAGTCTGTTCCGCATCTTCTACGTCTCGCTGTTGATCATGATTCCTTCCTACGTCTTAGCGATTCAGTTTGAAGGAACGGTCCTTCAGCAAAGCATGCTACTGCAAAGTATCGTCTTTGCTCAAGCAGTCTACTTGTTGAACTGTCGTGAGCTGGTCAAGCCAGCCTTGAATCGCCAACTCTTTGCCAATAAAGCACTCTTAGTCTCCCTGGCACTGCTGATCGTATTGCAGGCAGCGATTTTCCTAACCCCTCTTGGGCACCAGCTTTTAGGGATCGGTTCTTTGACCTTGATGCAGCAGTTGAGTATCGCTGCTAACGGCGCACTCCTTTTCGCAGTCGTCGAAGGTGAGAAATTTATTACAAATAAGTTGCAAGGACGGCAAAAAGCCGCCCCAGTGAAACAATAAAGGCAGCTTGATGATTCTAGTGATAACTTAAATAATAGCTTTGGATGAGCTCAGTCACTTGATTGAGCTCATTTTTCGTTGGTACCATCGATAAGTAAAAAACTGGAACAGATACTTCCTCTAAAGGGAAATTTGAGAGAATAAAATCAACCTCGATTTTCGCCAACGCTTCTAGTTGACCAGGCTCGATCGCCGATAAAAGGATGCGGGCACCGAGGAAGTCATTCAATTCTTGCAGGAGATAAGCTTTCCAGGCAGGCTCACCTTGGAAAACAAAATATCCTTTTGCGCGAATGGGATTGATTTGTAAAATCGCTTGTTGGATCAGTAAGGTGGTGGTTGACCATAATGGAAAACTCATTTCCGATTGACTGGCTGTTTGCTCTTCTAAAAAGTCATGGATCGTCGCTTCGATCGATAGCGAATAGGGTTGATTTAACCGTTGGATCTCGTGAAATTCTAGCCCGAACAATTCTGAGAGCTTGGCTGACTCTTGCGATTTGATTAAAAGCAACAGTAGATTCTCAATCAGTTGTGTATCACTAGCTAAAGACAACTGCAACAAGCGGTCTAGTTTTCCAACAAAATGGGTCGTTTTCTGATAAATAGTTTGGTAGGATTCAAGGGTTGCTTGGATCGTAGCGGACCAGTCGTTATTGTAGTTCCAACTTTCTAAGAAGCAGTAGAAGCTAAAGAAGTGTTCGCTGCGTTCTAAATAAACGCCTTCTTTTTGATACAGCTGGCTTAATGGCTGTTGGAAAAGGCTATAAAGGGGATCGTCCCCCTGAAATTCAAAGGAATCGATACGGCAATTGGCTTTGATGCGAATCGTATTGATAAAAAACCAGCAGGTACCGTAGATTTGTTCCACTTCGATCTGCAGCTTGGCTTTTGCTAAGCGATCCAAGAAATGATAATAGTGGGACTCATGAATCGTATATTCCTCAAAAAAGTAATTGTTATGGGTGTATGGCAGTAACAGGCGATGAAAAAAAACACGGATGTTGATCTCACTTCCTTCAAAGCGGATCATGCGATTGGTGATCCGAATCCGCAACGAAAAATCAGTAAGGCTTTTGTTTAATTTTGTCACATGTCGTCGCAAGGTCTCATAAGATGTCCCTGTTTGGCTAAGAATATCTTGCGTACGGAGTTCGCTGGAAAAAAGCAATGCTTTCATCAAAGAAACACCGATCGATTGAGGGAAAAACGTTTCCCAGAGCTGACTCATCAACAATGGCCCATCATGGGTCAGAGCAAAGCCACTACTGGCAGCTTCGATCTGCCAACCATCAGGCAATTGTTGGCGAATATAGGTTAGATCGGAAAAAACGGTTCGCTCCGTCGTATCGATCAATTTTGCTAGTTGCTTGGCAGTGATCATTTTGTGATTCGCCAGTTGTTCCAAGAGAAGGATCTGACGTAATAAATCCTTCTCCGTAATGATTTTTTTCATCATCCCATCCATGACAAAAACTTCCTTTCCGAGTCTTGAAGGTCAAAAGAGTCACATTGACTGTTTTGATGAAAGACAACTCTTTCGTGTTCTTTTTGATTTTATACGAAAAAGGCAAGTTTTGCTATTTCCAATTCACTGGATGATGTTTTTTTTATTAAAAAAGATGGGATCGGCAACCTTCTGAGTAACTGTCTAAAGGAATGCGTTTGTTTTATGTGTTTTAACGGTTAGAGGTCTATCATGTGTTCGTATTTCTTCATTCACAAATACATAGAATAACTTTCTTTCGACAATTTTATTTTTGAGGAAAAAAGACTCTTTTTGCGAGAGGCGTAGAGTTTTCGATGGAGCGCTGAATTGATGATCCATTCAATTTCTGCTTGTTCTTCCTCGGATAATTCGACTTTTTTCTCATTGGATTGAATGAGAGAGTAAGTAAATTCTAAGCAGCTCATTTTATAAATAAAGGTGGAAAAATATAATTTGTCTATGTGCATTTAATCACCCTTTCTTACATTCGGTTCAATCATATAGAAGAATATTTCAAATAACAATTTTGTTTTTTCATGATGTTATGAAAATTTTGGATAAATGTCGATTTTTTGGCAAAATTATAGCAAATTTTTCACTCTTTGATCTTCACGCAAGGGTTATAAAAAAACAAATATTATTTAAATAGAGTGGCAGCTATAATAAAGTACGCTGAAAGAAGTGAAGGAGATTTTTGTCCTAAAGAATGTCTTTTTATTTTGGTTAAGGCAACCCATTGTAGGTTGTTTTCTTGTATTGTCAAAAGGAGTCAAAAAAATAAAATTCGCTTTTTCCTGTTGACAGATCAGCAAAAGCCACGTAATATAGCTACCAATAACTAGTAAAGACCAAACAAAAGAGAAGTATGAGGACGTTCGTCTTGCAGAGAGCTGATGGTGGTGCAAATCAGCAGATTGACGCTTCAGAAATGGACTTTTGTGTCGAAAGGCTGAAATCAGTAGGCTTTTTTCGGGATCTCCCGTTACAGAGAACGATCGTTGATAGACGATCTAGAGAACCAATTGAGGTGGCACCGTGAGTAATCGCCCTCATGCAGACGAGTTTGTTTGCATGAGGGCTTTTTTGTTTTTCTTGCCCTTCAACCAATAGAAAAATAAACGTAAAATCAAACTAAGAGAAGTACTTGAGTCTTTTTTGGTTACAGAAAGTCGGCGGTGATGAGAGTCCGATACCAAGAAATCAAGGAAATGGCCTTAGCCGATCATTTTTTGAACCCTTTTTTGGCAGTAGGAAAATGCGGGAACTCCCGTTATAGAGGAAGACCGTTGTTAGACGGTTGATAGAGAAGAAGTTGTTTCTTTCGGCAACTTTCAATTGAGGTGGTACCGCGGTCATTCGCCCTCAAGCAGACGTTTTTATGATGTTTGCTTGAGGGCTTTTTGTTTACAAAGAAAGGAGCAGCTTATGTATCGAATGGAACGAATCAACAGCGATTGTTTGACACCTGTCTCAGTGTTTTTACGGATTCAAGGGGCGCATAAATGTTTACTGGAAAGTATTCCCAGAGAAGAAGATACCGGACGCTATTCGATCCTCACCTTTGATCCTGTTCAGAAACTGACATTTAAAGATGGTGTTTTTCAAGTGGAGGATCTTTTGGAAAAAACGGTCAACAAGTATCCCTGTCAGGACCCTTTAAAAGAAATGGAACGGTATGTAGTCAAAAAAGAAACCACCGCTTTATCTGATCTGCCGTTGCAAAGTGGGGCTATCGGGTATGCGGGTTACGATATCGCTGCTTGCTATGAAGACATTGGACAACTGCCCGCAGATGAATTACAAGTGCCTGATATGGCCTTTTGGCTTTTTGAAACCTTTCTCGTTTTGGACCATCAAAGGGAAACCTTGACGATCATCCTTGAAAATTGCTACAGCCAAAGGGGGACCGCCGAGATGAAGCAGGTACTCCAAGCGGTGCAGCAGCAATTAAGGACACCGGTCGCAGCTGAGACCCGTGGGTTATCGAATGAAAAGCTGCATTTTACAAGTAATGTTACCCAACATGCCTATGAAACGATCGTTCGTGAGGCAAAAGCCCGAATTACGGCAGGGGATATGTTTCAAGTGGTTCCTTCCCAACGTCTGCAAGCAGCATTTACACAAGATCCTTTTGACTATTACCGAAAACTGCGAGTGACGAATCCGTCTGCCTACCTCTATTATCTTGATTTCGATCACGGATTCAAAGTGATCGGCAGTTCACCTGAAAGCTTGATTCGGGTTCAAGGAACAACGATCACCACAAATCCAATCGCTGGTACCCGCAAACGAGGGGCAACCAAAGCAGAAGACGAAGCTTTGGCGGCGGAACTATTAGCAGATGAAAAAGAACGTGCAGAGCACCAAATGCTGATCGATCTGGGGCGCAATGATTTGGGACGAATCGCTGAACATGGCACGGTTCATGTTCCTTTATACATGGTGATCGAGAAATACCGCTATGTCATGCATATCGTTTCGGTGGTGGCTGCCAAGCGCAGAGCAGGTGTGACGGCAATGGATGCTTTGAAAGCAACCCTGCCAGCAGGCACGGTCAGCGGGGCACCAAAGATTCGTGCCATGACTCGCATCTATCAATGGGAAGCTGTTCGAAGAGGGGTCTATGCGGGAGCCGTTGGGTATTTTTCTCGAAACGATCAAGCGGATTTTGCCATCGGGATTCGGACAATGGTTTTGAAAGACGCGATCGCTTATGTCCAGGCAGGGGCGGGTGTCGTTTATGATTCTGATCCCTCATCTGAATACCACGAAACCTTACACAAAGCCAAAGCACTATTGGAGGTGTCAGCCAATGATCTTACTCGTCGATAACTATGATTCGTTTACTTACAATCTTCTCCAGCTCTGTCCAGAAGAAACAGTCGTCTTGCGAAATGATGATCCAGACCTTTTCCTTGTTGCTGAAGAAGCAGAAGCCATCATTTTTTCTCCAGGACCAGGACGTCCCGCAGAGGCAGGATTTATGATTCCTTTGATCAAAACATATCACAATAGCAAGCCGCTTCTAGGGATCTGCTTAGGTCATCAAGCCATTGGAGAAGCGTTTGGTGCCAAAGTGGTCCAAGCACCAGCCATTATGCACGGCAAGCAATCGAGCCTTACGTATCAGAAAAAAGGCGTATTCGAAACCTACCTAGGAGACATGACTGTCATGCGCTATCACTCGCTGGTCATTGAGCCAGCGACCCTTCCTACACAATTTGAGGTGTTGGCTGAAACAAAAGGGATCATCATGGCGATCCAGCATCGACAAAAGCCGATCGTAGGACTTCAATTCCACCCTGAGTCAATGGGGACAAACGAAGGGGCATTTTTTATCCAACGGTTTCTTGAACTCATTCCAGAAAACTCAGCAAAAAGCAGCAAATGAAAAAGGAGGAACATTTATGGAAGCAGTCAAAATACAGCAGCCGCAGCAAATCACCCAGCAGCTTTTTAATGGCCGTCATTTAAGTTATCAGGAGATGCGTCACTTTGCTCAAGGAATTTTAAGCGGGGTGTTTTCAGAAAGTCAATTGGGCGCAGCATTAGTTGCGATGAAGATCAACGGCATCACAGCTGCCGAATTGACTGCTTTAGCAGAAATTATGTTAGAGCATGCCGTGACCATTCCTTATGAAGGAGGAGACGCCATGGACAATTGCGGCACTGGCGGCGACCACTCCAATAGTTTTAATGTCTCCACTACGGCTGCCTTCGTTTTAGCAGCCGGGGGAATCACGATGGCAAAACACGGCAATCGCAGTATTTCTAGTCGTTCAGGCAGTGCCGATGTCTTAGCCTGCTTGGGGGTATCGATCCAAGCATCACCAGAAAAAATCGCCGATCTATTAGCGACAGTCGGCATCGCTTTTCTCTTCGCCCCGTC
Organism: Enterococcus sp. DIV1279b; assembly: GCF_050531515.1. NCBI lineage: Bacteria > Bacillati > Bacillota > Bacilli > Lactobacillales > Enterococcaceae > Enterococcus > Enterococcus sp. DIV1279b. The sequence goes on from NZ_CP172891.1 coordinate 1,395,107, forward strand.
GTTGCATCCGGGCATGAAAGCAGTGATGAAAATACGGCAAGAATTAGCGACACCAACGATTTTTAATCTATTAGGCCCTTTGATCAATCCTGTTCCGTTGACTACGCAACTGATCGGTACTTACGCTGGCGAGAGCTTGGTAGACACCGCTCAGGCGTTAGGCAGTCTTGGTCGGCAACGAGCAATGGTGATCCATGGATGTAATGGGATGGATGAAGCCAATTTGGCTGGTGAAACGGCGATCAGTTTTTATCACGAAGGAAAGGTGACGAATTTTTCTTTTGATCCGCAAGCGTATGGCTTTACGCCAGCACCGATCGAGGCGATCGTCGGCGGAGATGCGGCTCAAAACGCCGCGATCTTAACAGCAGTTTTGAAAAATCACCCTTCCGTTTATCTAGAGACAGTGGTCTTAAATGCAGGGTTAGGCTTTTATACCAACGGCAAAGCCGCCACCCTAGCGGAAGGCTTTGCGATGGCACGAGCGTGTATCGCTTCGGGCGCGGCCTACGACAAACTGCAGATGCTGATTCGTCAGTCAAATAGCCATTAACTACGAAAGCTGTAAGGAGGAGAATCATGGATTTTTTAGAAACGATCATCCAGAAAAAAGTTGAAGAAGTTGCCGCGATGCCACAAGAAATCGAAAAGGTCGTAGCGAAACGTCCATCATTTTATCAGCAAGTCAAGGACCAACCACAAAAGATGCACCTCATTGCTGAAATCAAGCGTGCTTCACCCTCAAAAGGAGATATCAACCAAGGGATTGACCCAGTCACACAAGCGCAAGCTTATGAAGCCGCGGGTGTCAGCGGGATTTCCGTTTTGACCGACCAGCAGTTTTTTAAAGGCTCGCTGGCAGATCTTGAAGCAGTCAGTAATGCCGTTTCGGTGCCTATACTATGCAAAGACTTTATTATCGACAGAAAACAATTGATTCGCGCCAAGAATGCGGGTGCCAGTATTGTTTTATTGATCGTGGCCGCTTTAAAACCAGAACGCTTAGCCATACTTCATCAAGAGGCAATAGCACTAGGGTTGGAAGTACTCGTTGAGACTCATAATGCGGCTGAATTTCAACAAGCCCAAGCCTTAGGGGCCAAAATCATCGGCGTCAACAATCGTGACCTAAAAACCTTTGACGTTTCCTTGGATGTCAGTGTTGCTTTAGCACCTCAGCCGTCAGAGGCGGTTTACATCAGTGAATCTGGTATTCGAACTGCCTCCGATGTGCTGCAGCTTGCACCGTTTTATCATGGAGTCCTCGTTGGAGAAACGTTGATGAGAAGCAATCGAATTGCTGAAACAGCTGCAGATTTGCAGGTGAGCCGCCGATGACCAAAGTGAAAATTTGTGGACTCACCGAACGGCTGCATGTCGAAACTGCCATCAGTGCAGGAGCAGATTACCTTGGCTTTGTTTTTGCCGAAAGCCGTCGGAGAATCGATCCGACACAAGTCCGCAAGATAACGGAGCAAGTACCCCAAAATGTAGGGAAAGTTGGGGTTTTCGTTTCTCCAAGTTTTGAAGAAGTGCAAGCGGCAATTCAAGCCGCCCAGCTGACAGCGATTCAGCTCCATGGAAAGGTTCTGCCATCTTTGCAAACAGCCATCCAGACAGGCATTTTTGCGCATCAAAAGATCGCAGTGATCCAAGCCTTTGATGGAGAAGCTGAGACTTTAGAACAAGATTTCCTAAGCTGCGATGCAGATTTTGGGTTATTGGACGCTCCAGTAAGAGATCACCCTTATGCTGGCGGCAACGGCCAATCCTTTGATTGGCAAAAAGCGGCGAGAAAACCGTTGCCGTTGTCTGAGCGTTTTTTTATTGCTGGCGGTTTGCACGCGGAAAATGTAGAAGAGGCGATCCAATTTTTTAGGCCCTATGCTGTCGATGTTTCTTCAGGCGTGGAAACCCAGGGCAAGAAAGACAGTCGGAAAATCGAACAATTTATTTACTTAGTAAAGGAGAAGATAAAATGACCCAATACCCCACAGAAGCAGGATTTTATGGTCCCTATGGTGGCCAGTTTGTGCCAGAGACATTGATGTATGCAGTCAAGCAATTGGAAACTGTCTATCGTGAAGCACAAGCGGACGCAAGTTTTCAAGTAGAATTACAGGAATATTTGCAAGAGTATGTAGGAAGAGAGACCCCCCTTTATCATGCACAGCGCTTGTCACAACACTTAGGCGGTGCCAAAATTTATCTGAAGCGAGAAGATTTGAATCATACGGGCGCCCATAAAATCAATAATGCGCTAGGGCAAGTGTTATTAGCAAAGCGGATGGGGAAAAAGAAAGTGGTAGCGGAGACCGGTGCTGGACAGCATGGCGTCGCCACAGCGACTGCGGCCGCGTTGTTCGGTATGGAATGCACGATTTTTATGGGTGCGGTAGATGTTCAGCGGCAAGCACTAAACGTCTTTCGAATGGAATTGTTGGGAGCGAAAGTGGTTTCAGTCACTTCAGGCAATCAGACGTTGAAAGATGCTGTCAATGAAGCGCTACGCTACTGGGTCGCAACCGTCGAGGACACCCATTACGTGATGGGTTCCGTACTCGGTCCGCATCCTTTTCCAGAGATCGTTCGAGATTTTCAAAGTGTGATTGGCAGTGAGACACGACGGCAACTATTAGAAAAAGAAGGTCGACTACCGACGACAGTCGTTGCTTGTGTTGGCGGCGGCAGCAATGCGATGGGAATGTTTTACCCTTTTATCGATGATCAGACCGTTCGTTTGATTGGCGTTGAAGCAGCTGGGAAAGGTGTGGATACTACTGAGCATGCGGCGACCTTGACGAAAGGCAGTATCGGTATTTTACATGGTACCAAAATGCATCTGCTGCAAGACGATGATGGGCAAGTGATCGAACCTTATTCGATTTCAGCTGGTTTGGATTATCCAGGGGTCGGTCCCGAGCATTCTTACTTGAAGGAGATTGAGCGAGCGGAGTATTTCGCTGTCACTGATGAAGAAGCCGTTGACGCCTTTTATCTCTTGTCTCAAATCGAAGGCATTATTCCTGCTTTGGAAAGTGCTCATGCCGTTGCCTATGCCCTAAAGCTAGCCCCAATCATGACACCCGAAGAACGCTTAGTGATCTGCTTGTCTGGGCGAGGGGACAAAGATGTTCAACAAATCAAAGACCGGAAAGGAGCAGCGAAATGACCAGCAAAACATTGACGATGAAACTAAAGGAGCGCCAAAAACAAGGCAAGCCACTATTTGTTCCTTATATTATGGCGGGTGCCAACGGACTGGAACGCCTGCCAGCAGAAATCGAACTGTTGACGACACATGGCGCAGCCACCATTGAAATCGGCGTGCCCTTTTCAGACCCAGTCGCAGATGGAGCGGTCATCCAAGCAGCTGGAATGCAGGCATTAGCCAATAGGACCACTTTAAAAAAGATCATTGCTTTGCTGCAAACAATCCATTCCGAGGTTCCACTGGTATTGATGGGGTATGCCAATTCATTCTTTCATTATGGGATTGAACAGTTAGCAAATGAGTTAAAAGCGACAAATGTGAAAGGGTTGATTATTCCAGATTTACCTTTTGAACATCGATCACTAGTAACGCCTACTTTTGATGCGGCGGATCTCGCGCTGATCACACTGGTCTCTTTGACCAGTTCTCCAGACAGAATTCAGACGCTGATCGAAGACGCAGAAGGATTCGTTTATGCTGTGACAGTGAACGGTGTCACTGGAGAAGATCGCCAATACAACGAACAGCTGGATCAGCATTTGCAAGCCATTTCGGAAAAAAGTCCGATTCCTGTACTAGCTGGTTTCGGGGTCTCGACCCACGCAGACGTGCAGCGCTTTGCCCGAGTGTGCGATGGGGTAGTGATCGGTTCAAAAATCGTAGCAGCCTTACAGAACGAGCCACTGCCTAAAGTCAGTGAGCTGTTAGCAGAACTTGTTGGTATTTCATAGAAAATCAAGGTGAAGGAAAGAACCCGAGTTGGGTTCTTTTTTTTATGAGAAAACTAGTATTCGAGATACTGATGGGCTGCTATGGAAAAAAGAACACGATGTGTGAAGAGGAAAAAAGGCTGATGGAAGATCAGCCTAAATTATTTTGATTATGCCAGTGTATCGGTGTCGATGGTGACTGTCTCGCAAAAATGCCCTCTGCCCCCAACGTAAACATGTTGGATTTCCTTTCGCGAAGTCGTAGCTAGTTTGACAAAGATTTCAGAAGGTTCACCTAAATTGCTGCCTTGTTCAAAGCGATACACTTCTTTATCAAGGGAACACTTTTGATACAAGAAGCAAGCCAAAGCGGCATTGGAAGTACCTGTAGCAGATTCTTCATTGATGCCAAACAATGGGGCAAAGTTACGGCAAATGATTCGTTCTTTTTCCATTGCATATAAGTGTATGCCAACTACTTGTTGCAGCGCGCTTACTTTTTTTTTCCTCAAAATCAGGTACAACATGCTGCAACTGGGCCGTTGTTTTGATTGGAACAAGGATATCTTTTAATCCTGTAGAAACGATTTGAATAGGAATTTGATCATTGATAGCATTGGTATCAAAACAGTCAGCTAATTGTTCTAGTGAAAGGACATCTGAAAACAGCGGTTTGTTCTGTTCCATGAAAATGACACCATCTTTGAGGGTGATCGACAAACGTCCGGCGTTGGTGTCGATGTGATACTGTTGCTTGGAAAGTTTGTTTAGATACGATAATAGTGCAAAGGAAGCAATTGTTGCATGTCCGCATAAGTCAACTTCTTCTTTTGGTGTAAAATAGTCAAATCGGAAATCGGCCTCCGGGGATTTCGATAAAAAAGCTGTTTCTGAAAAGCCTAACTCTTTTGCGATGGCTAACTTTTGTTGTGGTGTAAGGGGCTGTTCCAGCAAAACGACTCCAGCCTTGTTGCCACCTGTTTGATTTTTACTAAAACCGCTTGCGATATGTACCGTTATCTCCATAGGACACCTGCTTTCTTAATCCTTGTCAAGCATAGCATAATTTTTGCAGGAGGAGGATAAGAAAACGGATTGGTTGAGCGTGTTATACTGAAGGTACGATAAAATGAAAAAAATGAGTGATCGAAGAGTGCGGTATGTAAGCATACTATAGCAAAAACGTTCCTTTGAGCATGCCAACCTTTCTCGTCAACTATTATCTTATAGGTACCAGTAAATATTTTAGCTATCAAAAAAGCAAATGAGAACGTAGCATCCCTGTTGCTTTCTCATTTACTTAAATCGTTTGGTAAAAAGCGTTGAGGTTATGCTAAAATCATTGCTGCATATAAAAATGATAACCTTACTGCGAGGCGGAAATAGTTTAACTTTGATTGTAAACTTTCAATGCTTGTTTGAGACCAGCGTAAAAAAATCCGACTGTAACTATCAACATAGGGGTCACAGAAAACAGTTGACGATAATAACGATTTTTATCTAAGTAGCTGCCATCAATGGGAAAAATCAAGGAAGAGAGGTATTGCCAGAAGGAATTGAAGTTGAACAGAAAGACAATGAAAGAAATAAGTGTAAGAATCAGCCAAAAAACAACAACGAAATTCGTTTTTTTCATAGTTCGTCTCCTTTAATAAATTAGATTATTAGCTAATAAGTATAGCATGACGGCATCGAGTTAAGTAAATCAGATATTTCTTGGAATTGTGAAATTGAAGAAACTAAGCTGTTTAAATGGAACGATTTATAGATCTCATCGATCATACAGGCAAAGCCAAGTCTTCGTTTGTTAGAACAGTGTCTACTAAATAAAACGGCGAGGTATCATTTAACTAGAGAATGAGTATTTTAGGGAGAGAAATTGCTGACAATTAGAATAAATACGGAAACGATGATGCCAATGAAAGAAATTTGCTGAAGATTGAAGCGGATGGGAAGCGATCGTTTGATTACTTTTGATGAGGAAGGGAACAGGCTGTTGATTAGTCACCAAATTGCTATGGCAAAAAAATTAGATCAATTTGGCACAAGAACAAACAAAAACCGCCAAGAACAAGGGTTCTCGACGGTTAAATAACGTTCCAGGAGGGATTCGAACCCCCGACCGTTCGCTTAGAAGGCGAATGCTCTATCCGGCTGAGCTACTGGAACAAATAAATTTCAGCGAATGCTCACTTCGCCTAAGCTGTTGAAATCAATCAGCAACAAATAACATTATAGAAAAAGGGCGCAGCAATGTCAATCTCTTTTCGCCCTTTTCTTATTTTTTCTTTGAAAAAAGGAAGCGCAGCTGCCCTCAACCTTTCTCAGGTTCCTCAAGGATTACGCTATCTGCTTCTTTCGTAATGAGAATCACGCCATCTCCTAAAGGGACGAGGGTGGAGGTCAATTGAGGATGGTTCATCACGGTATCCAAGAAAAGATTCAACTTGCGATGGATCGCTCGCTGGTTGCGCGGGATTTCTTCGATGGGTTGTAGAATCGTTCCAGCTTGAAACACGTCATCCACCATCAGCACACCGCCTTTGCGTAATAGACGCAGACATTCTGGTAAAAATTCAATGTATTTCGATTTGGCACTATCCATGAAGATAAAATCATAAGGGCCACTTAATGTAGGCAGGACGTCTGCCGCTTGTCCTTCTAATAGCGTGATTTTGTCTTCATTTCCTAAGCGAGCATAGGTTTCTTTGGCTTTGCGGATCATGACGTCAAAGCGATCGATCGTTGTGACATGACCCTCTTTCACACATTGTGCCATTAAGCTTGAAGAAAAACCGATCGCTGTGCCGATCTCAAGGATTTCTTTTGGCTGAAGCTGTCCCAATAAAAACTGCAAAAAGACCACAGTTTCATGTGGGATGATTGGCACTTCTTTTTCATGAGCGGCTTGCTCGATTTCACCAAGTTCGCCGGGTAATTGTTTTTGTTTTTCACGCATAAACGCCACTAGTTCTGGTTTGACTACTGGACGATGCATCATTTCGTTGCGCATCTTCATCCTCCTCATTTATCGCTGCCCCTTATTATACGAATAACTCACCTTAAGTTCAATCTTTTCGAGTCTTTGGAACAACAAAAAAACCAGTCATACGACTGGCAGGATAAAGGGGTGAAAAATATTTTTGGGATATTTCTATCATAACGATGTTATGTGGAGGTTTGGTTAAAATCCTGTGAAGATCTCGTCAGGTTCTGCTTAAATTTTCATCAAGGAAGAAAAGCAACCCATCATCAGGGCGAAAACGAACTTTTTGTCGAAATATTCAGAAAATTCAGGGAAAAGTGTTGACAGAGGAACCTGCTGTTTGGTATCTTCATAACAAGATAAAAAAAGTGATAGGTGACGACGATGGATAAACGATTGAAACAAACAGCTGCATTTTTATTATTATTATCGTAAGGACTCTTTTTCTATGACCCGCCTTTTTAAGGCATCATTTGAAGAGTCCTATTCGCATTGCATGAAGGAAACCCTTTATGGAGTGCTTTTTTTATACCATTTTTTCAATTTGTTTGAATGAGGTCGCGCCAAGCGTGCCCCTGCCACTGCCAAGGAGGAAATAGTGATGAGAAAAATCCAGTTTTTTGACACCACATTGAGAGACGGTGAACAGACGCCGGGAGTCAACTTCAATACAAAAGAGAAGGTTCAACTGGCGCTGCAATTAGAAAAATGGGGGATCGATACGATCGAAGCAGGCTTTCCGATTGCATCAGAAGGAGACTTTCAAGCAGTCCAAGCGATTGCTGGGGCGGTGACGAAAATGACCGTTGCAGGACTTGCCCGTTGTCAGAAAAAAGACATTGATCGTGCCTATGAAGCTCTTCATCAAGCCGTCGATCCCCAGATCCATGTCTTTTTAGCAACGAGTGAGGTACATCGCCAGTACAAGCTGAATATGACGAAAGCAGAAGTACTCGCTTCCATCAAAGAACATGTGGCTTATGCCCGTGAACGCTTTGAAAAAGTCCAATTCTCGCCAGAAGATGCCACCCGCACCGATAAGCCCTTCTTGCTTGAGGCGGTTCAAACAGCAATTGATGCCGGCGCGACGATCATCAATGTGCCCGATACAGTAGGGTTTACCAATCCTACGGAATATGGTGCGCTTTTTGCCTATTTGATCGCCAATATCAAGAGTGAGCAGCCGATCATTTTTTCTTCCCATTGTCATGATGACTTGGGAATGGCGACAGCCAATGCGCTGGCAGCTATCGAAAATGGTGCTGATCGGGTGGAAGGAACGATCAACGGGATCGGCGAACGAGCGGGCAATACCGCACTAGAAGAAGTGGCGCTGGCGTTGCATATTCGCAATGATTTCTATCAGGCTACCTCCAACATCAAGTTAAACGAAACAAAACGTACCAGCGATCTGGTGGCACGTTTGTCTGGGATCACGGTACCGAAAAACAAAGCGATCGTCGGCGGCAATGCCTATGCTCATGAATCTGGGATTCATCAAGATGGCGTCTTGAAAAATCCTGAAACTTACGAAATCATTACCCCGCAACTGGTAGGCGTACAAACCAACTCACTGCCTCTTGGCAAACTTTCTGGCCGCCATGCGTTTGTCGATAAAATGCAGCAGCTGGGGTACCAGTTTGACCAAGAAGAAACCAATGAATTGTTTAAACGCTTCAAAGAGTTGGCAGATAAGAAAAAGCAAGTGACCGAACAAGATTTGTTAGCGTTGGTGGCTGACCAGGGCCGCAGCCAAGAAGATGGCTGTGAGTTGGAGTCAGTTCAGCTGCAATACGTGTCCAATGGCCATCAAGGAGCGGTGGTTTCTATCATCAAAGACGAGGAAAAACAAGTGGCATCAGCCATCGGTGCCGGCAGTATCCAAGCAATCTACAACTCGATCGATCAGATTTTCCAGCAGCAGCCGAAGTTGTTGAACTATGAGATCACTGCCTTGACCAGTGGGGAAGATGCGCAAGCGGAAGTGCACGTGGTTATTGAATGTCAGGAAACCAATGAAAAAATCAGCGGGATCGGCTTAGACTTTGATGTCTTGCAGGCGTCAGCTAAAGCTTATGTACAGGCTAGCGCAGCTCTAAAGAATCGAGGTGTCCTTGTTTGAAAAAGATCGTGGTTTTAGCAGGAGATGGCATCGGACCAGAAATTATGGCCAGTGCGCTTGCGGTATTGAAAGCGGCTTGTCCAGACCATCTTCAACGCTTTCATTTTGACCAGCGGCCATTTGGTGGTGCGGCGCTGGCACTTACTGGAGAGCCATTGCCGCAAGAAACACTACAAGCTTGCCAGCAGGCGGATGCGATCCTTTTAGGAGCCATTGGTGATCCAGTTTGGGAAAACGCACCGATAACACCCGAGAAAGGACTTTTGAATTTGCGTCAAGCGTTAGGGCTATACGCCAATATTCGACCCATCAAAGTAGTTGATGCGGTGATTGCTTTATCTCCCATTAAAGAAGCGATCCTTCGGGGGACAGATTTTGTCATCGTTCGTGAGTTGACTGGCGGTATCTATTTTGGCGAAAAAGCAGAAAAACCTGAAGAAGCCTACGACATCAATCATTATCATCAAGCAGAGATTCGACGGATTTTGCGTAAAGCCTTTGAGATTGCCCGCACGCGGAAGAAGCGGGTTCTCTCTGTCGATAAAGCAAATGTGTTGGCGACTAGCCGACTTTGGCGCCGATTAGCGGAAGAAACGGCACAGGAATTCCCAGATTGTCAGTTGACCCATCAATATGTTGATTCCGCCGCTATGAAAATCATCCAAAATCCCAAAGACTTTGATGTAATCGTGACAGAAAATCTCTTTGGCGACATTTTAAGTGATGAAGCCTCGGTTTTGCCAGGGTCATTAGGGGTGCTGCCTAGCGCAAGTCATGGCGCAGAAGGGGTTTCTTTATATGAACCGATTCATGGCTCTGCACCTGATATCGCTGGGCAAAATTGCGCCAATCCGGTTTCCATGATTTTATCTGTCGTCATGATGCTAAGAGAGTCCTTTCAAGAGGAAGAGCTGGCGGATACCATCGAAAGTGCTTGTTACGAGGTAATGAATGCGGGAATCTTGACCCGTGATCTAGGTGGTACAGCAACGACAACTGCCTTTACAGAAGCGGTTATTGCACAGTTAGGAGTGAGCAATTATGGGGAAAACGCTGTTTGATAAACTATGGGATCGGCATGTCATCACAGGAGAAGAAGGGCAAGCGCAGCTGCTTTATGTCGATCTGCATATGATCCATGAAGTGACGACACCGCAAGCCTTCGAAGGCTTGCGGCAAGCGGGACGGACAGTCCGTTGTCCCGAAAAAACCTTCGCAACGATGGATCACAACGTGCCTACTAAAGATATTTTTACCATCACCGATCTGGTTGCAAAAAAGCAAATGGACACGTTACGAAAAAACTGTCGTGATTTTGGGATCGAATTGTGTGACAATGGCTCTGCCAATCAAGGAATCGTCCACATGGTTGGTCCAGAAGTTGGCTTGACCCAACCAGGGAAAACGATCGTTTGCGGTGATTCTCATACTGCCACCCATGGTGCTTTCGGCGCGATCGCATTTGGGATCGGTACGAGTGAAGTGGAGCATGTCTTTGCGACACAGACGATTTGGCAGACAAAACCGAAACGCATGGGAGTTGAGATCACCGGTCACCTGCAGCCGGGAGTGTACGCCAAAGATATTATTTTGGCATTGATCGCGACCCATGGCACTGATTTTGGTGGTGGCTTTGCCGTAGAATTCTTTGGCGAAACGATCCGTAGCCTGACGATGGAAGAACGCATGACCATTTGCAATATGTCGATCGAAGGTGGGGCGAAAATGGGCTTGATCGCACCTGATGAAACGACCTTTGCTTATGTGAAGGATCGACGCTTTGCGCCACAAGCGTTTGCCAGTGCGGTGGCTGATTGGCAAACCCTTTATACCGATGAAGATGCCAACTATGATGCCCTGATCACCCTAGACGCAACAACCTTAGAACCCTATATCACTTGGGGAACCAATCCAGAAATGGGGGTGCCAGTCAGCGAAGCGTTTCCTGAAGTGCGGGATCACAATGATCAGCAAGCCTATGAATATATGGCGCTGCAACCTGGACAGACAGCTGCTGATATCCCCATTGAATACATTTTTATTGGATCGTGTACCAATGGTCGTTTGTCTGATCTGAAAGAGGCAGCGGCGATTTTGAAAGGTCAGACCATCAAAGAAGGGGTCACTGGTATTATCGTTCCTGGTTCACGCCCTGTTCGTAAAGCAGCGGAAGCGATCGGTTTAGACAAAGTCTTTATTGACGCTGGTTTTGAATGGCGGGAGCCTGGCTGTTCCATGTGCTTAGGAATGAATCCTGATAAAGTACCAGAAGGCGTCCACTGTGCCTCCACATCAAACCGCAATTTTGTTGGACGGCAAGGGAAAAACGCGCGGACGCACCTCTGTAGTCCAGCGATGGCGGCAGCAGCTGCGATTCATGGGCGCTTTGTCGATGTACGAGAAGTGGTTGGAGGTGTTGGTTAATGGAAGCTTTTACGCAATTTGAAGGTACGACGCTGCCTTTGATGAATGACAATATCGATACCGATCAAATCCTACCGAAAAATTATTTGAAGCGCGTTGAAAAAACGGGCTTTGGCGAATTTTTATTTGACGATTGGCGCTATTTGCCGCAACGCAAGCCTAATCCAGCATTTATCTTGAATGATCCAGCATATCAGACCGCTCAAGTCCTCGTCACTGGTGATAATTTTGGTTCTGGCTCTTCTCGAGAGCACGCGGCATGGGCGCTGTTGGATTACGGCTTTAAAGCCGTGATTGCTGGCAGCTTCGGTGATATTTTCTATATGAATGCCACCAAAAACGGGCTGCTGCCCATCGAGCTGCCTTTGACTGTTCGCCAAAGGATCGCTTCGCTGCCTGCTTCAGAAAAAATCAGCATTGACTTGCCAAGGCAATGTGTGACCGTTGCGGGGGAGGAGCATTTCTTTGCAATCGATGCTACATGGAAACACAAATTGATCCACGGTCTCGATGAGATCAGTATCACGTTGCAGGAAGAGGCGAAAATCACCGCCTATGAGCAGACGATTCCAGCGTATTGGCAGTAGGGCTAGGGGACTGGTCGTTATTCGTCGGCGGGTATTTGTGAGAGAATGTTTCTTAACCCTCGCCAATCGGCTTCGATTTGCGGAGTCAACGTTCGATTGTAAAAGATCGCAGCGGGATGATACATCGGCACGATCAAATATTCTTTTTCCGACCATTGATAGCCATCTTTTGTTGGATTGCTTTCTTGTATTTTGGAACGGATCACTTCGCCATGGTGATCTTTGATATAATAGGCGTTGCCTAATAATCGCTGCAGTCCGATATTGCCAACAGTTGCAATGACAGGCGGATCTACAACGGACAACTCGTAGTCAAGCAGCGGTGCGTGTAGCAAGACTTCTTTTTTGGTAGGTGTCCGATTGGGATGGACGATCTCATGGGCACCGCTGCGTTTGTTGATTCGTTCTTTGACGGAATATGGACGGCTGCGGACAGCGCTGGTGATGTAAACATCCTCACGGGTCAAACCGGCTAAAGCCAACGATTTCATCAATTCTTTTCCTGCTTGTCCGCTAAAAGGAATAAAATTTTCGATTTCGGTTCGACCAGGGGCTTCCCCGACGATCATCAATTTGGGCTGCAGCGGTCCTTGACCGGGAACAAATCCTTCCAACGGATAACTGCGGGACGCCTGTTGAACGGCAGTGGCTAATTCTTTGGGGTATTGCATGAAAACTCCTCCAATTCTGTTTCACTTATGCTCTTTCTTCTATAGTAATAGAAAATAAAAAATGCACAAAAGGAAATGACTAGTAGCAAAAGAATTCTGTCTTTTCCTTAATTAGTGATTGACTTTAGGAAAACATTTTGATAAAGTTAATCTGTTGTAATTGTGGACTCCACAGCTACAACCGCACAGAACAAGTAGTAAGTACGAAAGTCACTTGGGATGGCGAGTCTAAGTATATTATAAGGAGGTGCTGTAGAGCATGTACGCAATTATCAAAACTGGTGGGAAACAAGTAAAAGTTGAAGTGGGTCAAGCAATCTACGTTGAAAAATTGGACGTTGAAGCTGGACAAAAGGTTACTTTTGATGAAGTTATCTTAGTAGGTGGCGAATCAACAAAAGTTGGTGCCCCAATCGTTGCAGGAGCAACTGTTGAAGGGACTGTTGAAAAACACGGCAAACAAAAGAAAGTCGTAACTTTCAAATACAAACCTAAAAAACATTCACACCGTAAACAAGGTCACCGTCAACCTTACACAAAAGTTGTTATTGACGCGATCAACGCTTAATTCTTACGAAAAGCAGGGTAACGAATATGATCAAAGGGACATTCAAACGAAATGACTCTGGTCGGATTGTTTCTTTTGAACTAGCTGGACACGCACAAGCAGGAGAATACGGCAAAGACATCGTCTGTGCTGCAGCATCCGCTTTAGCGATCAGTGCAGTCAATGGGATCGATGCTTTGGCTGGCGTTGCGCCAAAAGTTGAAGCAGATAACGAAAATGGGGGGTACTTATTAGTCACACTGCCTTCTCGTTTGACCCAAGAGCAGTCGAATATCGCACAAATTCTTTTAGAAAATTTGTTGATCGGCTTGCAATCAGTTCAAGAAGAGTACAACGATTATATCCAAATCAAAACTACTAAAGAAAACTAGGAGGTGCATCTCATGTTGATGAAAATGAATTTGCAATTCTTCGCTCACAAAAAAGGTGGGGGTTCTACTTCTAACGGACGTGACTCTCAATCAAAACGTTTAGGTGCGAAACGTGCTGACGGTCAAACCGTTTCAGGCGGATCAATCCTTTATCGCCAACGCGGTACTAAAATTTACCCAGGGGTAAACGTAGGTATCGGTGGAGATGATACATTGTTTGCAAAAGTTGATGGCGTTGTTCGTTTCGAACGTAAAGGCCGCGACAAAAAACAAGTATCTGTGTATCCAGTAGCGCAAGAAGCATAAGAAAATGACATCCAGATTACGTAAAAGTAACCTGGGTGTTTTTTTATACACCAATGAAACCGTTTTAACGAAATAGTTATTTATAATGGCTTAGATAAGGAGCGAAGCAATGATTCAGTTGAAAGAAATCACGAAGGAAAACTATCGTGCGTGCATGAATTTGAAGACAACGAAGGAGCAAGAAGACTTTGTTGCGCCCAATTGGTACTCAATGTTAGAGGCGATCTATGAGGAACCTCGTCAGGCATTTGCCCTATACAATGGTGAGGAAATGGTCGGCTTTATGCTATTTAGTTTTTACGAGGCAGATGAGGATTATCCAAAAGCTTCGTGGTGGATCGAGCGATTTATGATCGCAGAGAAATTCCAAAATCAAGGGTTAGGCACTCAGGCGTTTCTTGCTGGGTTAGATTGGTTCAAAACCCATATCCAAGCGCAAGAATTAAGGATCTCCGCTGTGGATGGCAACGAGATCGCAACGAAGCTTTACGAACGCAATGGCTTTGTTTTGACGGGTGAAATGATTGAGAACGAGCATGTACTCTTGTTGCAGCTGCCAACGGAGCAAGGGTAAATGACTCTTTCTACAGTAAGAGAATGAGGTCAAAAGCAGAGGTTCTTAAGGGAATCCTCTGCTTTTTTTGTGTTGTTTCGTAAAAAAAAGTGTGCGGTCATCTTCTGGTTAGACGTTTCAAGAAATTTTGTGCACTTAGAGTAAGAATGACGAGTATATCCATGCTTTGTTGTTCACAAAGTTCCTTTTGCTGTTAACAGAATCTTTACACGTTGACAACACAAACCTTATATTCATTTGATACTCTGAGGAAGTAGAACAAATGGAAAGAAACTTTCGAAAAACGTTGATTATTGAGAATGTGCTCACGAATGATTTTGGTCAAAACACGAACATTATCAAAAAAGAAAACGTTCGTAATTCGAAAAAGATTGTTTTTAATTCGTTGGTTTTTTATAATCAAAAAGGAAAGTTCGGAATTCCATGAGTTCGATTTTTTATATGAAAAGGAGAAAAAGTGATGAAAGTTTGGAAGAAAACGGCAATGTTTGGTTTAGGTTTGGTGGCAGCAGTTACGCTGGCGGCATGTGGCTCAGGTGGAGCAAGTACTGACTCGGTGGCTGAGGACGCAGGATATGTACCAGAAAAGTTGACCGTTCAATTTGTCCCATCACAAGCAGCAGAAACATTAGAAGCAAAAGCAAAACCACTTGAGCAATTATTAAGTGATGAATTAGGGATTCCAGTCACAGTGAGTGTTTCCACTGACTACAATACAATCGTCGAAGCAATGGCTTCGAAACAAGTAGATGTCGGCTTTTTACCGCCGAATGCCTATGTTTTAGCAAATGAACAAAGCAATGTTAAGGTACTGTTGCAAGCACAGCGTTATGGCATCAAGCAGCCTGGTGGCGAATCAACGGATGAATTGGTTGATAGCTATCGTTCAATGATCGTCGTAAAAAGCGGCAGCGACATCAAAGAGTTGGAAGATTTAAAAGGCAAAACGATTGCCACACAAGATGTTACTTCTTCTGCCGGTTATGTTTGGCCAGTAGCAGAAATGAAAAAAGCAGGCATCGATATCAATACGGATGTGACGACTGTTCAAGTCAAAGGCCATGACCAAGCGGTCTTATCTGTCTTGAATGGCGACGTTGATGCGGCGTTCGTTTTTGAAGATGCCCGTAACACGGTCAAAAATGATTACCCAGAAATCATGGATGAGGTAGAACCAATGTACTTTACCGAACCGATCCCGAACGATACGATCAGTGTTCGCAGCGATATGAGTGAAGAGTGGGATAAAAAAATCCAAGATGCCTTTATCGCGATCGGAAAAGATGAAGAAGGAAAACAAATCATCTCTGATATTTACTCTCATGAAGGATACGTTGTTTCACAAGACAGCAATTTCGACATCGTAAGAGAGTATGCGGAGCAGGTCGGACAATAATTAATAGATGAATAGATCGGGAGGGTACCGGTAGTTGAGGTACCCTTTTCGAATGGACAGCAATTTTTACCTAATGGAAAGAAAGTAGGAGAATCATGGCTCTAGAGAACGAAACGATTATTTCATTTCAGAATGTGACCAAGCAATACCCAAATGGGGTGTTGGGGTTGAAGGACTTGAACATCGATATCAAAAAAGGGGAATTTGTCATCGTAGTGGGCTTATCCGGTGCAGGTAAATCGACGATGCTGCGCTCCATCAATCGACTGCACGAGATCACAAGCGGCGAGATTTTAATCGATAACAAGTCGATCACAAAAGCAAAAGGAAGAGAGCTGCGCTTGATTCGTCGAGACATTGGCATGATTTTCCAAAGCTTCAATTTGGTGAAACGTTCGAGTGTCTTGCGAAACGTCTTAACGGGGCGAGTGGCTTATCATCCCACGCTCAAAATGCTGCTGGGTCTGTTTCCGCAAGCGGACAAAGAGTTGGCGTATCAATCACTGCAGCGGGTCAATTTAGCAGAAAAAGTCTATACCCGAGCCGATGAATTGTCTGGCGGTCAGCAGCAGCGGGTTTCGATTGCCCGGGCGTTGACGCAAGAGCCGAAGATTATTTTAGCGGATGAACCAGTTGCTTCATTGGATCCGTTAACCACTGAAAAAGTCATGAATGACTTAAAACGGATCAATCAAGATCTGGGGATCACAATCGTAGTCAATTTACATTCTGTCCAATTGGCTAGAGAATACGGCACGCGGATCATCGGGTTGCGAGACGGAGGCTTGGTTTTTGATGGTCCTGTCAGTGAAGCGACCGATCAGCGATTGAAACAGATTTATGGCAGCGAGATCATGGAAGAGCAGGAAGGGGCGGGACAATGACGACAAATACGTTGCCGAAACGCAGCGGACTATGGAAAAATGTTCTTTGGCTCGTCATTTTTTTAGTGGTATTGTTCGTTAGCGGCTCTATTTCAGGTGTTGATTTGGCACGGTTCTTTAGCAATAGCAGTCAAATGAATGTCATCTTACAAAAGATGGCTCATCCTGATTGGGCATATGCCAAAATCATTGTTGAGCCGATTTTGCAAACGATCCAAATGGCGATCATCGGCACAACCTTTGGTGCACTGGCGGCCTTTCCGTTTTCACTTTTAGCAGCACGAAATATCATGACGAATCATTGGATCAGTGGTTGTTTCCGTTTTGTTTTGAATATCATTCGGACGGTACCTGATTTGATGCTGGCGGCTTTATTTGTCGCCATTGTCGGAATTGGTCCCGTTGCAGGGGTGATCTCCATCTCTGTGTTTTCTTTTGGGATGATCACCAAATTGTTTTATGAATCGATTGAAACGATTGATGAAGGTCCGATCGAAGCGATCACGGCTTCTGGAGGATCGAAGTTTGATATCATCCGCTATGCAGTCGTACCGCAAGTCATGAGTCATTTTCTTAGTTACTTGCTTTATGCCTTTGAGATCAATGTGCGGGCATCGACGATTCTTGGGTATATCGGCGCAGGCGGAATCGGTGTTTTCTTACAACGATCTTTAAGCCAATTTCGATATGACCAGACGTCGATCATCGTCTTAGTGATTTTTGCAGTTGTTTTGGTGATTGATACCATTAGTAATAGATTAAGGGAGCGATTATTATGATGTTGCCAGCAGAACCGAAAAAGAAAAAAATACGGAATTGGCTGATCGCTGTAGTCGTTATCCTCCTTTATATCTGGGCTTTTGCTGGCGTGCCTTTTGCTGGTGTTAAAGAAAATGTCGGTCAAATTGTCGGCTCGATCTTTTATGGCCTGATCCATCCTGATTGGGGCTATGTTTATACCGGTGATGGCGAAGATTTGATCAGTCTGATGATCGAAACCGTCGCGATTGCCTTTGTTGGGACCTTTTTGTCATCGATTTTAAGTATTCCTTTTGCCTTTTGGGCGGCGCGCAGCAAAAACAGCCCTCGCTGGTTATCGGGATTTGGGAAAATCGTGCTGACGGCGATTCGAACGTTTCCAGAAATCGTCTTAGCCATCATGTTTATCAAAACGGTAGGTCCGGGCTCCTTTGCTGGCGTCTTGGCGGTCAGTGTCCATTCCATTGGGATGTTGGCAAAGCTTTACAGCGAAGCGATCGAAAACATGGACCACGGTCCCTCGGAATCCGTCATTAGTGCGGGAGGAAGCCGCTGGGATGTATTAGGCTTTGCGACATTGCCGCAACTGATCCCAGAATTTCTTTCTTTTACCTTGTATCGATTTGAACTGGCTGTCCGTTCAGCTTCGATCTTAGGGATCGTAGGGGCAGGTGGGATCGGTACACCGATGATCTTTGCCATCAATGCGCGTTCATGGAGCCGTGTAGGAATCATTTTATTAGGGATCGTGGTGACGGTCACGATCATTGATTTTATTTCTGGGCGTTTGCGTAAACGATTGGTTTAATAAAATGAAGTGAGTACTCGAAAAAACACAGTCTGATTAGGCTGTGTTTTTTTTTTGTAGGGGGATAGGCGGAGGTCGTTTAAGACAGGTTTCGTGAAACTTGTTATACTGGATTCATAGAAAATGAACCCAAACAAGGAGGCTGTTTTATGAAAGCATTATTGATCGTCAATCCAAGCTCTGGTGGGGAACAGGCCCAAGAATATGAGCAGCTGGCAGAAGAAAAGTTGCGGGAAGCTTTTTCAGAAATCGTGGTCAAACATACCGAAAAAGAAGGAGATGCCACACGTTTTGCCTCTGAAGCGGCAGCAGAATTTGACAGTGTCTTTGCAATGGGCGGTGATGGTACCGTCAATGAAGCGGTCAATGGCTTAGCCCCTCATGACAAACGACCAAATTTTGGTTTCTTCCCGCTGGGAACAGTAAATGATTTAGCCAGAGCATTAGCGATTCCACTAGATCCTAAGGAAGCCATCGAATCATTTGCAGTGGATCACACCCGTAAAATCGATATTGGTCAGGTCAATCAAGCCTATTTTACCAATGTGGTGGCGATCGGTATGATTCCAGCGGCGATCAACAATGTGGAAGTTGAAGAAAAAACCAAGCTGGGAAAAATGGCCTATTTTGTTTCTGGTCTACGGGAAGTGCGTAAAAATGAAAGTCATCCGTTTGAAGTGACCGCCGAAAATAATGGCGAAAAAACGACGATCGCTGTGGAAAGCAGTACGATGATCGTTGGGTCATCCAATACGATCGGCGGTTTCGAATCTCTTTTGCCTAAAGCGAGTACCGATGACGGCAAATTGCATCTGATCTACTTGAAGGATACGAATCTTTGGGAAACCGTCAAAAGTGTCCCAGAGCTTCTCAAAGGGGTGACAGAATCAAATGATGTTCTTGGCTATCAAACCTTTGATAAAGCTGCAATTCGTTTGACGGATGGGGCAACGATCGAAACGAATGTCGATGGTGATCCTGGACCTGAATTGCCAATCACAGTAGCGGTGCTGCCACAACATCTTACCGTGTATTGCGGAGCTGAAAAAGCCCGCTAAATCATTTATCACTAGGAAACGATCCGTCAAAAGCGGATTGTTTTTTTTGTTCAGAAAGAGTATACTGGGAAAAAATTTACTGAAAGAAGGGATTCTATGACGATACGTTCTGCCACGATTGCAGATGCCCAAGCCTTGACAGCAATCTATGCTTATTATGTAGAAAATACACCGATTACCTTTGAAACGGAGGTGCCATCGGTTCAAGAATTCGCGGAACGCATCGCCAAGACCTTGAAACGCTACCCGTATCTCGTTGCAGAAGAGGCTGGTGAAATCGTCGGTTATGCCTATGCGTCAGCCTATAAAGAACGGGCGGCGTATGATTGGACCGTTGAAGTAACCGTTTATTTAGCACCGGATGCCAAAGCAAAAGGGCTCGGCACCGCTCTTTATCAAGCGCTTGAAGAAAAATTAAAAGCGCAAAACGTGGTCAATCTGACTGCATGCATTACAGGAGGCAATCAACAAAGCGAGGCTTTTCATGAGAATCTTGGGTATCGGAAAGTTGCTGATTTTGCGCATGTCGGCTATAAGTTCAATCAATGGCACGATGTGATTTGGATGCAAAAAGAACTGCAATGGTTTCCTGAGAAGGTACCAGCGTTCATTCCTAATGAAAAAGCCTAACGCATCCTGACTTTTGAATATCTTTTTTTGGCAAAATGCTTTATGCTGAGAGTAGCATGTGATAGGACGTTCTATTGCTCTTTCGAACAAAGTATTTTGCTTTTTCTGTGCGGAAAAAAAGTTGCTTTTTTATAGAAAAATGAGTAAAGTATTCAAGTGGAAAAAACAAGGAGGCGAAGCTGTTGGGCAAGCGAATCGAACGGATTTATCAATATATCGTCGAAAATACGATGAGCGGCTTAGGGGAAAAGAAAGGGTTGTCTACTTCAGAAGTTGCCGATCATTTAGCCATTCAGCGCAGTAATGCCAGTAAGGATTTAAATAAGCTTGTCAAAGAAGGGCGCGTCGAAAAAAGCGACTCGCGGCCTGTTCGCTACTGGGCGGCAGGGGTCGATCCCAGCAGTAGGGAAAAGTATGTGCCAAGCTACAAAGAAAGTCGCCCGCAAAGAGAAAAAGCCTTCCCTCAACGGGTACAAGGAAACCCCTCTGACCGAGATATTTTTGCGACGATCATCGGTGCCAACGGAAGTATGAAAAATGCTGTTGAGCAGGCGAAAGCAGCGATCTTGTATCCGCCAAAAGGGCTAAACTGCTTGATCACAGGGCCTACTGGTTCTGGGAAAACCTACTTTGCCCATGCAATGTTCCAGTTTGCCAAAAGCAATCAAGTAATTGCCGATGACAAAGAATTGATCGTCTTTAACTGTGCCGACTATGCAAATAACCCAGAGCTTTTGATGAGTCATTTGTTTGGTTATGTACGGGGGGCATTTACGGGTGCCGATCAAGAGAAGATCGGTATTATTGATCAAGCGGATGAGAGTATGTTGTTTCTCGATGAGATCCATCGATTACCGCCAGAAGGGCAAGAAATGATTTTTTACTTTATGGACCATGGAACGTTTAGTCGTTTAGGGGAGACGGGCAAAAATCATCAAGCGAATGTCCGAATCGTTGGAGCGACTACCGAAGACCCCAACTCAACGCTATTAGATACCTTTACCCGACGCATTCCTATCAATATTCAACTGCCCTTCTTTGAGAAACGACCCGCATCAGAAAAAGTCGATCTCGTTCGGGTGTTAGTCGGGCAAGAGGCGTCCCGTATTCAGCGGACGATCACCTTGACAGAAGATGTAGTCAAAGCGTTGATCGGCAGTGTCAGTTTTGGGAATATCGGTCAATTGAAATCCAATGTCCAGCTCGTCTGTGCCCGGGGCTTTTTGAATCATATGCAACAAGATGAGATTGAGATCGATTTGATCGATTTGCCAGAAGGGATTCGTTCAGGATTGATCGTTTTGGGGAATCGCCGCAATGAGCTGGCGGAGCTTTCTAAGATCCTTGAACCGAAGATCAGCATTCAACCGAATCAAAACTTAAACAATATTCAATCAGATTCCTATGAATTGCCTTACAATCTCTACGACATCATCGGGGATAAAGCAGCCTTATTAAAAGCAGATGGTTTGGATCAAGAAGCAATCAATCATTTTATTTCAACCGATATCAATGTTCATTTGAAATCTTTTTATAAAGATCACGGCTTCTCTTTTAATTCTGTCAATAAACTAAGTGAATTTGTCGATCAGAAAGTGATCAGTGTAACAAATCAAATTTATGAGATGGTTCGGAAACGGTTAAATTACGATTTCCAGCAAAACTTTATTTACGCGATGAGTCTGCACATCAGTTCTTTTTTGAAAAAGATCCATCTAGGAGAAGAACGGCAAACCAACGACAACATTCGTCAAATGGTGGCGGATTACCCGCAAGAGTTCGAAGTTGCCAAAGAAGTCCGCGACTTCATCGGCGACAGCTTTCACGTGGCGATTCCTGAAAGTGAATCCTATTACTTGGCAGTTCTATTGGTTTCACTGCGTACGACACATTCCTCTGGGAAAATTGGCGTCGTCGTTGCAGCCCACGGCAACAGCACAGCCAGTAGCATGGTACAAGTAGTCAAGCAGCTGCTGGAAGTCGATCAAGTGACAGCGGTGGACATGCCATTAGATATGCCACCGGCTGTGGCGTTGAAAAAAATCGTGGATAGTGTACGAGCAGTCAATGATGGCAGTGGGGTGATCCTCTTAGTCGATATGGGGTCCTTAGCGACCTTTAATAATGAAATCCAGCGAGAAACGGGTGTGGCTGTTCGAACAGTCGATATGGTGACCACCTCCATCGTCCTAGAGACGGTCCGTAAAGCGTCAGTGATCGGCACGGACCTCGATCAGCTCTATGATTCATTACGGAAGTTCCGCGGATATGGAGCGGTCACTGTGGAAGAACCAGTGACACAAAACCACCACCCTAAAGCGATTCTAGCGGTCTGCGCTTCGGGAAAAGGGACAGCGCAGCGCATCAAAGAATTGATCCAAAGCTCATTGTCAAAACGCCAAAATCAAAATGTTGACGTAGTGACCTTATCGGTGGCGGATCTGAGAACGGACTTGGATCAGATTCAACAGCGCTATCGGCTGATTGCCGCAACGGGGATCATTGATCCGCATATCGATGCACCGTTTATTTCATTAGAACGTTTTATCGACCAAGATGTTGATCTTTTGTTGGATGATATCTTATTGGAAAACGATTTGAGTTTTGAAGATGAAGTGCAGCTAGATGATCGGCAGGCAAAGGAAATCTGTGTTCGGTATTTAGAGGAAAACTTTACCTATATCAATGCGAAAAAAGTGGTAGAGCCGTTGTGGAAATTTGGCGAAGAGATCATTCACGATTTGGATTTGGTAGGGGCGCAGCAAGGCTTTCAGATCAATTTTGTGATGCATGGCGCAGGTATGCTGGAGCGGATCTTATTGCGTCAACCATTGACTGTTTCTGAAATTGATTTAGCAGCGATGGAGGAGAATCCTCTTTACGGCCAATTGCATGTGCATGTCCAATCATTTTCGCGCTTGATGAATATCGAAGTGCCGAAGACAGAAGAGTATTACCTGCTGGAGCTGATCAAAAACCATCACGAAAAAGAAATGTATTTTTAAATCCTGCAAATAATACAGATACACTAAAAAAGATACAGTATTTTTTAGTGTATCTTTTTTAGTGTATTGTACGAATGCTGATTCTTAAGGTTTTTTCAAGAATAGTGTATCGAAAAAACTTGGCACGCTTCTTGCTTCTATATAAGTGGATACAGGAGGTGATTGAAAAAAGAACAGATCCTCAATATGAAAAGCGGATCGATGGATGTAGGAGGCTTGCACAATGGGAATGGATATACGTCTTGCCCGAATCGACGATCGGTTGATTCATGGTCAGGTCGCCACAGCTTGGTCGAAAATGACTGGTATCAATCGAATCATCGTGGTCAGTGATGAGGTCGCAAATGACCAATTACGGAAGTTTCTCTTGAAAGAAGCTGCTCCACCAGGAATCAAATCCAATGTGGTGACAGTAGCAAAAATGCTTGAGGTGGCGCATAACACATTATTTAATACCCAAAAAGTCATGTTATTATTTACCAACCCTCAAGATGTCGTGACTCTGGTCAAAGGAGGCATTGACATTCGTTCCGTCAATATCGGCGGCATGAGCTTTTCAATGGGAAAACGGATGATCACTAATTTCGTGTCAGTCAATGATCAAGATCTTGCTTCGCTGCTTTATTTGCAAAATCAAGGCATAGAAGTAGAGATACGCAAAGTTCCAGCTGATCGTAAAATCTTTTTGAAGGATATTTTGGAAAAAGAAGGTAGTCACCCTTAATTTTTTCGATGTTGTTTTTTCTTTCGTATTCGTGTCACATTTTTCAATTTTGATATAGGAGGTAAAAAGATGGTAGGAATTATCCTAGCAAGTCATGGAGAATTTGCTAACGGCATTTTGCAATCTGGTTCAATGATCTTCGGCGAACAAGAAAATGTTAAAGCTGTTACATTGATGCCAAGTGAAGGTCCAGATGACATCAAGGCAAAAATGCAAGAAGCAATTGCTACATTTGACGATCAAGAAGAAGTATTATTCTTAGTTGATCTTTGGGGTGGTACTCCTTTCAACCAAGCAAACAGCTTGTTTGAAGATCACAAAGACAAATGGGCAATCGTTGCTGGTATGAATTTACCAATGGTGATCGAAGCCTATGCTTCACGTTTTTCAATGAACACTGCGCATGAAATCGCTGCGCACATCGTTGAAACAGCTAAAGAAGGGGTTAAGGTCAAACCAGAAGAGCTTGAACCAGAAGAAGCGACAGCACCAAAAGCTGTGCAAGACGATCAACCTAAAGGATCACTTCCTCCGGGAACTGTTCTAGGCGATGGCAAAATCAAAATCGTGCTTGCGCGTGTGGATTCTCGTTTGCTACATGGTCAAGTCGCTACAGCTTGGACAAAATCAGTCAATCCATCTCGGATCATCGTTGTTTCTGATGCAGTGGCAAAAGATGATTTGCGTAAAAAACTGATCGAACAAGCAGCTCCTCCAGGAGTAAAAGCGAACGTCATTCCAGTGGACAAAATGATCGAAGTTTCTAAAGACCCTCGTTTCGGGAATACGAAAGCTTTACTATTATTTGAAAACCCACAAGATGTATTGCGTGCAGTTGAAGGTGGCGTTGACATCACTGAAGTGAACGTTGGTTCAATGGCTCACTCTGTTGGGAAAGTTGTTGTAAGTAAAGTATTGTCGATGGGTACGGACGATGTGAAGACATTTGAAGATCTAAAAGGACGCGGCATCAAATTTGATGTGCGTAAAGTGCCAAATGACTCTCGAGACAACATGGACGAAATCTTACGCAAAGCCAAAAATGAATTGGCGAATAAATAGAAACGTATTCAACTAAATAGGAGGTCTATCATGACTATTATATCTATGGTATTAGTAGTACTCGTTGCCTTTTTAGCTGGTATGGAAGGAATCTTGGATGAATTCCAATTCCATCAACCGCTAGTCGCGTGTACTTTGATCGGTTTAGTGACCGGTAATTTGGAAGCATGTATCATTTTGGGCGGATCATTACAAATGATCGCACTTGGATGGGCAAATATCGGTGCCGCTGTTGCACCTGATGCTGCATTGGCGTCTGTTGCATCTGCAATTATTTTAGTTTTAGGTGGACAAGGAACTGCTGGTGTTGATACAGCGATTGCCGTTGCGATCCCTCTAGCTGTTGCTGGTTTGTTCTTGACAATGATCGTTCGTACATTGGCTGTGCCAATCGTTCACTTTATGGATGCGGCTGCTGAAGAAGGCAACATTCGTAAAATCGAAATGTGGCATGTGATCGCTGTATGTATGCAAGGGGTTCGTATTGCGATTCCTGCAGCTGCATTGTTGGCAATTCCTGCTGCAACTGTTCAAAACTTCTTAGAATCAATGCCTGCATGGTTAACTGATGGTATGGCTATCGGTGGTGGTATGGTCGTTGCCGTTGGTTATGCAATGGTTATCAACATGATGGCAACTCGCGAAGTATGGCCATTCTTCATTATCGGTTTCGTTATCGCAGCTATTTCTCAATTGACATTGATCGCTATCGGTGCTTTGGCAGTAGCAATCGCATTGATCTACTTGAACCTAACTAAAATGGGCGGATCATCAAATGGAGGCGGCGGCAGCAACACTGGCGACCCTCTAGGCGATATCTTGAATGACTATTAGAATCGAAGGAGGAGAAAAAAATGGCAGAAAAAATTCAATTAAATAAAAAAGATCGTTTAGCCGTAGCATGGCGCTCTACCTTCATTCAAGGTTCATGGAACTATGAACGTATGCAAAATGGTGGTTGGGCATTCTCAATGATTCCAGCAATCAAAAAATTATACAAAACAAAAGAAGACCGTGCCGCTGCATTGAAGCGTCACTTAGAATTCTTTAACACTCACCCATATATCGCATCGCCAATCTTAGGGGTAACTTTAGCGTTAGAAGAAGAACGTGCCAATGGCGCGCCTGTCGATGACGTAGCGATCCAAGGGGTAAAAGTTGGGATGATGGGTCCTTTAGCCGGTGTCGGTGACCCTGTGTTCTGGTTTACTGTACGTCCGATGTTAGGTGCTCTAGGTGCTTCTCTTGCTTTAGCTGGAAACATCTTAGGTCCAATCATCTTCTTCGTTGCATGGAACATCATCCGTTGGGCATTTATGTGGTACACACAAGAATTCGGCTACCGTGCTGGTTCAAAAATCACTGATGACCTTTCAGGCGGATTGTTGCAAGATGTAACAAAAGGTGCTTCAATTTTAGGGATGTTCGTATTAGGGTCACTCGTTCAGCGTTGGGTATCGATCTCATTTGCGCCAGTTGTCTCAAGCGTACCGCTTGATGAAGGTGCTTATGTCGATTGGGCGAACTTGCCTTCTGGCTCTGCTGGTTTGCAACAAGCCTTCCAACAAGTTGCTGAAGGCCGTGCGTTGACTGATACAAAAGTAACAACATTGCAAAACAACTTGGATCAATTGATTCCTGGTCTAGCTGCACTATTGCTTACTTTATTATGTATGTGGTTATTGAAGAAAAAAGTTTCTCCAATCATCATTATTATCGGTCTATTCTTAGTCGGTATCGGTGGACACTTGATCGGATTGTTATAATCTTTTCAATGAAAGGTGCTTGGGGCAACCCAAGTACCTTTTTATTTATTCGCCAAACCTGCTGCAAACACGTATAATAAGATAATAAGACGATATAGAATGGAGTAAGCGCAAATGGTACAATCTCTTAATACAAAAGTGGATTTGACGATCGATGCTACGTCTTTTTTAGGGATCAATGAGTACGGCAAAATCATGATCGGCGATAAAGCCTTTGAGTTTTACAATGACCGTGACAAACGCAAGTTTATTCAGATCCCATGGGAAGATGTCGACTATGTGATCGCTTCGGTCATGTTCAAAGGCCGTTGGATACCACGCTATGCGATCCGCACCAAAAAGAATGGCACGTATACCTTCTCCTCAAAAGAACCAAAAAAAGTCTTGCGAGCGATTCGTGAATACGTCGATCCTGACCATATGGTGCATTCATTAGGCTTTTTTGATGTATTGAAACGAGCCTTCACTCGCAGAAAATAACAAGAGAGCATATATTTTTCCAATTGATTCTCAATATGGTACCCTTTTTATAAGAAAGTTTAGGAGGGGTTAGTATGCACTTTTTATGGACATTGATCGTTGGAGCGGTCATTGGTTCAATCGGTGGTGCCATTGCAGGCGAAAAACGCGGTTGTATTTTTGATATCGTTGCAGGACTTGTAGGCGCATCGATTGGTCAAGGCCTTTTTGGCACTTGGGGACCGCAAGTAGCAGGAATGGCTATCGTGCCTGCGATTATCGGCGCGGTCATTTTCGTGGCGGTCGTATCGTTCTTTTTGGGACGTAAAAGATAATTATCAAAAAAGCAATTCATTGATTGAATTGCTTTTTTTGTGCACGGAAGCCATCATTTAGAAGAGAACAACGAAAGATCACACGGCAGTCTTTTTAAAGCACTCTATATTTTTTTCATATTGTTTGATTTTTTAGAAAACTTTTCGCTTGCTTTCCGCTTTTTCTGGAAGTTTGTTATAATACTATCGTATAGAACAAGAAAGTAGGGAACGATACATGTTAAGAGTTGAAAAATTACGTGAAGCAATGAGAAAAGATTCGATTGATGGGTTCTTGATCACCAGCCCATACAATTTGCGTTACTTGACAAACTTTACTGGGACAACTGGTTTAGCAGTCATTACGTTGGACAAAGCTTTTTTTGTAACAGATTTCCGATATACAGAGCAAGCAGCTGCCCAAGCTCAAGGTTTTGAGATCGTAAAAAATAGCGGACCGATTTTTGAAGAAGTTGCAACCATCTGCCAAAGTGAAGAAATCAATGTCTTAGCTTTTGAAGAAAGTTTCGTCAGCTTTGCCGAATACTCCGTCTTAGAAGACTTGATTGAGGAATCATCCCTTGCCCCTGTATCGGGGGTGATCGAGGCTTTGCGGGAAGTCAAAGATGAGGAAGAGATCGCATTGATCCAACAAGCCTGCCATATCGCCGATCAAGGATTCGAACATATTTTGAAAATGATCCGCCCAGGAATGACAGAAATCGAAGTGGCGAATCAGTTAGATTTCTTTATGCGTTCATTAGGTGCCACAAGCGTATCTTTTGAAACGATCGTTGCTAGTGGGCTGCGTTCAGCAATGCCCCATGGGGTTGCCAGTGAAAAAGTGATCGAACAAGGCGATCTGATCACGTTAGACTTTGGCTGTTACTATCAAGGCTATGTGTCTGATATGACTAGAACCTTTGCAGTAGGAGATCCTGGCGATAAATTGAAGGAAATCTATCAAATCGTACTTGAAGCGCAAGAAAAAGTCTTGGCAGCAGCAAAACCTGGAATGACCGGAATTGAACTAGATGCGATCGCCCGGGATCACATTGCTTCCTTTGGCTACGGAGATGCCTTTGGTCATTCAACAGGCCATGGGATTGGTTTAGAGATCCACGAAGGACCAAATGTATCCTTCCGCGCTGATAAAGCATTTGTTGTCGGAAACGTCATTACAGATGAACCAGGGATCTATCTTCCAGGAATTGGCGGCGTTCGTATCGAAGATGATCTTTTGATCACCGAAACTGGTAATAAAGTGTTGACACATTCACCGAAAGAATTGATCATTCTCTGATTCATCGACCTTGTTTTTCAGAAAATTCATTGAGAATAGTGGGTTATTATAGATTCTCAGTGCAGAAAATGATAAACTTAGAGCGAGAAGAAACACTGTGCCATGGATGTTATTGATTGAATCAAGCGCTGGCTTGCTTCAAACGGAAAAAACGAGCGATTTTTTTACAAACAATACGGTACAGCTGTTTAGAATGGAGGCAAAAACGTATGAATGAAGATAAAAACCTTGTATTAAATGCAAGTCCTGAATTAGGCGAGATCGTCATCGCGCCAGAAGTGATCGAGATCATTATTGGGATCGCTGCTTCTAAAGTGGAAGGTGTCTATGGGATGCGAGGAACACTGGCAAACAGTGTCACTGAATTACTAGGCCGCGCAGCTCATGGCAAAGGAGTCTACTTAACGATCGATGAAACAGGGATCAAAGTGGATATCTACTGCTATATCACTTATGGGATGTCAGTGCCTAAAGTGGCAATGGAGATCCAAGAACGGGTCAAACAGCAAGTCTTATTTATGACAGATGTGCAACTGGCTGAAGTAAATGTTCATGTTGTGGCAGTCGTGCCAGAAAAAGTAGATTTACCAGACATCGAAGAATTATTTGGAAACGACGAGGAAGAAAATGAGTAAAGAATTATCACGGCATGAAATACGGAAAATGGCGTTACAAGCTTTATTTCCACTAGACTTTAACAAAGATTTAACGAAACAAGATGCCATCATGCATGCCATCGAGTTGGAACACCATGAATTGATTGATGAAGAACAAGAGCATTTTGTCCCTGTTTATTTAGATCAATTAGTGGCAGGTGTCTGTCATTATAAAGAAGCCTTGGATGAAGTCATTCAAAGTCATCTAAAAGCCGGTTGGAAAATCCAGCGTTTATCAAAAATGGACGTGACGATTTTACGAATCGCTTTGTATGAAATGATCTATGTGGATAATGTGCCGAATCGTGTGGCTTTGAATGAAGCGATCGAATTAGCGAAAACCTTTAGTGACGATCAGTCAAGAAAGTTTGTCAACGGTATTTTATCGACTGTCAATCAAGAGCTAGAAACAAAAAACAACCAAGTAAGTGAGTAATTTTTAGCCTTAACACTATCGATCAAAAGAAAACAGCCTTTTTTCGATCGAGGCAGAAACCGAACGATTTGTGAGCAACCGCCTTGTTTTGACGGTCCTGCTTGATCGTTCGGTTTTTTTGCATACACTTTGTCGGTTTGCCCTCGTTTTTTCCGAAAAAAGGGAGCGTTAGACGGTGTTTTTCTTTTCAGAAAATGCTATGATAGAAAACATGAAGAAGCATATCGACAAACGATTGGTGCGTTTCTTTTTACAAAATAAGTCCGTATAATCAGGTTGGAGGAGTTGTCAGAATGGGTACATTAATCAATGGAAAAGAATTGGCTGAAAAAATGCAAGCAGCGTTTCTTTCAGAGACAGCAACACTAAAAGAGCAGGGTGTGACACCGGGATTAGTTGTTTTGCTTGTTGGAGAAGACAAAGCAAGTCAGACTTATGTGAAAAATAAAGAACTAGCTGCGGCGAAAATCGGCATCAATTCCCGTGTTGCCCGCTACCCTGAATCCATTACTGAGGCAGAATTATTAGCAGAAATCGAACAGTTCAATAACGATGATGCCTTTCATGGAATTTTGGTTCAACTTCCTTTGCCAAAACATATCAATGAAGAAAAAGTACTGTTAGCCATCAAACCAGAAAAAGATGTCGACGGCTTTCATCCAATCAATTTAGGAAAATTATTCGCAGGTGTACCTGACCGAATTCCTTGTACCCCTTATGGCATTATGAAAATGTTTGCTGCGTATGGGATCGAATTGGAAGGGAAAAATGCCTTAGTGATCGGTCGCAGCAACATTGTCGGAAAACCAATGGCGCACTTGCTCTTGGGGGCAAATGCCACCGTGACTATTGCTCATTCAAAAACCAAAAATCTGCCCGAGTTGGCAAAACAAGCGGACATTTTAGTCGTGGCGATCGGCCGCGGTCATTTTGTCACAAAAGACTTCGTAAAAGAAGGGGCTGTGGTGATCGATGTTGGGATGAATCGTGATGCCAACGGCAAGTTGATCGGCGATGTGAAATTTGATGAAGTCGAACCGATCGCTAGCTATATCACACCGGTACCTAGAGGTGTAGGTCCAATGACGATCACGATGTTGATGGCCCAAACGATCGAGGCAGCAAAGGAGACAATGAAAAACTAAATGGCGCAAGAATATTTAACGGTAACCGCATTAACAAAATATATCAAGTGTAAGTTTGACGTCGATCCGTATCTAGAGCGGGTTTATTTGACGGGGGAGATCTCCAATTTTCGTCGGCGCCCCAATCACCAATACTTTAGTTTGAAGGATGATGGTGCAAAAATTTCGACCGTCATGTTCAAAGGCGCTTTTGACAAGCTGCGCTTTCAACCAGAAGAGGGCATGAAAGTCATGGCGGTTGGGCGTATCACTCTGTATGAGGCAAGCGGAAATTACCAGATGGTGATCGATCATATGGAACCAGACGGTGTCGGCGCTCTTTATCAAGCCTATGAACAATTAAAGCAGAAATTGGCAGCGGAAGGATTATTTTCTGCACCGAAGCAGTCGTTGCCGAAATACCCGAAACGCATCGCGGTTTTGACCAGTCCTAGTGGGGCGGTGATCAGAGATATCATCACGACGACACAGCGGCGTTACCCCATTGCTCAGATCGTTTTGTATCCAACCGTGGTACAAGGCAATAAAGCTGCGGATGATGTGGTGAAAAATATCCAACGAGTCGAAGCCGATGGGACCTTTGATACTATGATCATCGGACGTGGGGGTGGATCGATCGAGGACCTCTGGCCTTTCAATGAAGAACGAGTGGCAAGAGCCATTTTTGATGCAAAAACCCCCATTATTTCTTCAGTGGGGCATGAAACCGATACGACGATTGCCGATTTAGTGGCGGATGTGCGGGCGGCAACTCCGACCGCCGCTGCCGAATTAGCGGTGCCAGTGCTGTCGGAGGAGATTTTGCGGATCGAAGAAAGACAAGCCCGATTAGAGCAAGCATTTATGCACCAGATCCAGTACAAACAAGAACGCTATCAGCGAGTGATTGGATCGTATGTTTTTCGACAACCAGAGCGCTTGTATGAGGCACAGTCCATCAAACTCGATCAGTTGCAGCAGCGGATGCAGCAAGGCTTGCAAACCTTGCTTTATGACAAGGATCGCCAAGCACAGCAATTGATTTCACGGTTGGCACAACAACAACCAAAAGCGCGATTACAAGCCAGCAATCAAGAGGTCAGCTATCTTTCTCAACGCTTAACGAAAGCCATGAAAGATATCTATGCAGCAAAAGAAAATCAATTTGCAAATGCAGTCCAATCCCTTGATTTGCTAAGCCCGCTGAAAATCATGGGGCGCGGCTACAGCTATACCACGAAAAATGAGCAGGTGATCAAATCGATTGATGCGATCGAGCCAGAAGATCAGCTGACGATCCATTACCAAGATGGCCAAGCACTGGTCGAAGTTATTAGTACAGAAGGAGTTAATCATGGCAAATCCAACATTTGAAGAATCATTACAAGAATTAGAACAAATCGTAACCCGTTTGGAACAAGGCGATGTTCCATTGGAAGAAGCGTTAGATGCTTTTCAAAAAGGCATGGTTTTGAGCAAGCAATGCAAGGACACCTTGAGTAAAGCGGAAAAATCCTTAACAAAAATGATGACTGAATCCAATGAAGAAGTCCCCTTTGAAGAGGAAAACCAATGAGTGCTTTAACAGAATTCACAAAAGAACACGCCCCATTGATCGAAGAAGTCATGGAACGCTTTGTCAAAGAACACACTTCTGATCAACGATTATTTGAAAGCATACAGTATTCGATCCAAGCCGGCGGCAAACGTATTCGCCCGCTTTTATTGGCAGCAACAGTCGCCGCTTTTCACAAACCCATCAATACCGCGGTGTACCAGTGTGCAGCAGCCCTAGAAATGGTGCATACGTATTCGCTGATCCATGATGATCTGCCAGCAATGGACAACGATGATCTGCGTCGAGGAAAACCCACCAACCATAAGGTTTTTGGTGAAGCTTTAGCGATTTTAGCTGGAGATGGTCTTTTGACGGCTGCGTTTCAATTAGTCGCTATGGCGGAAATCGAAGCCAATCAAAAAGTCTTGCTGCTGCAGCAGTTGAGTAAAGCAGCGGGCACGCAAGGGATGGTCGCCGGCCAAGCAGCTGATATTCAAGGGGAGAACCAAGCCCTTCGTCTTGAGGAGCTCATGTCAATCCATGAACGTAAGACTGGAGAATTGATCCGCTTTGCGGTGATTGCTGGTGGTGTCTTAGCCGACCAGACGGAAGAGGTTCTGCATGAATTGGATCGCTTTGCCCAGCATATTGGGTTAGCCTTTCAAATTCGCGACGATCTGTTAGATGCCACTAGTACGACCGAAGAGCTAGGCAAAGTTGTCCGCCGAGATGACGAGTTGGCGAAAAGTACCTATCCTGCTTTACTTGGTTTAGCAGGCGCGCAGCAAGCCTTGACTGAAGAATTGAGCAAAGCCAAAGAAATTCTGGCACAGTTAAGCCGATACGGTCAATTTACGCAGGATGTTTTATTAGCATTTGTGGAACGATTTGAGATTCGAGGGAACGCATGAAGAAAGAACGAGTAGATGTTTTAGCAGTCCAGCAAGGCCTCTTTGAGACCCGCGAGCAAGCCAAACGAGGAGTGATGGCTGGATTGGTGTACAAAGAAAAAAACAATGAGCGCCTAGATAAGCCTGGAGAAAAAATTGCCGCAGATACACTGCTGCAGATCAAAGGGAAGAAGCTGCCTTATGTTTCTCGTGGTGGTCTCAAGTTAGAAAAAGCACTCAAAGTTTTTGATTTTGACGTAACCGATAAAATCATGTTAGATATCGGCGCTTCCACCGGTGGCTTTACTGATGTGGCGCTGCAAAATGGCGCCAAAAAAAGCTATGCACTGGATGTCGGTTACAATCAATTGGCATGGAAGCTGCGGCAAGATGAGCGAGTGATCGTAATGGAACGGGTCAACTTCCGTTATGCAAAACCAACAGACTTCCTGGATGGTCTTCCTGAAGCTGCTACGATCGATGTTTCTTTTATTTCACTTAAACTGATCTTACCTCCCCTTTATGATATTTTGGTAGCGGATGGCGAAGTGATGGCGCTGATCAAACCACAATTTGAAGCGGGCAAAGAAGCGGTCGGAAAAAATGGGATCGTTCGTGACCCCAAAACCCATGAACGAGTGTTGCAGGAAGTACTGGCATTCGCTAAGAAAACAAAATTCGATGTATTAAACCTAAGTTTTTCACCAATCACTGGTGGCGAAGGGAATATCGAGTTTATCGTACATTTAAAGAAAAGCCTGCAAGAAGGCACCGCAGCAGGGATCGACATCCCGAAAGTTGTTGCATCAGCACATGAGACCTTTCATCAACCAAAATAAAGAATGGAAGAGAGTGGACATTTTACTTGTCGGCTCTCTTTCTTTCTTGCACAAAATAGGATAAAATTAGTAGGAATTCATTCAGGAGGAACAAGAGATGAGAAAAAAAGAACGGCATCGCTTGATTACACGATTGTTAAGTGAACAAGATATTCAGAAACAAGAAGATTTTGTCGAGTTGTTAAAAGATCGCGGCGTCTCAGTCACACAAGCAACCATATCAAGGGATATCAAGGAATTGAAGTTAGTGAAAGTTCCTTCCCAAAAAGGCGGCTATCGCTATAGTATTCCACAAGAGACAACGGAAGACGTGAGTGGTAAACTAGATAAAATCCTAAAAACGGCGTTTGTTTCTGTCGATCGAATGGACAAATTTGTGATCCTGCGCACACTGCCTGGCAATGCTTCGGCTTTGGCGAATTTGATCGATAAGCGTTATGCCAAAGAATTATTTGGCACGCTAAACGATGATGACAACGTCTTGATGATCACCAGAACAGAAGCAGATACTGAGAACCTATTCAAGGATTTCCAACGTTACGTATAAAAGAGGAGGCAAGGGATGCTTTTAGAATTGTCGATCCAAAATTTTGCGATTATCTCCAACTTGCACCTGTCTTTTCATGAGGGGATGACGGCTCTAACAGGTGAAACAGGTGCTGGAAAATCAATCATTATCGATGCGATGGGCTTACTAGCAGGTGGCAGAGGATCCAGTGACTATTTGCGTCAAGGCGCAGAAAAATGCCGTTTGGAAGGGATTTTTGAATGGCCGAATCAGCAGGAGTTCAAAGAATTGACTGCCGATCTGGGTATTGATGAAGAAGAAGTTCTGATCGTACAACGGGATATCTCTCAATCGGGTAAAACTATTTGTCGTGTGAATGGTCGAACCGTTACCTTGTCGGTTTTGCGCCAAATCGGCTTGTTTTTAGTTGATATCCAAGGACAAAATGAGCATCAAGAGCTACTGCAGCCAGAAAAACATTTGGCGTTGATGGATGGTTTTGGAGATGATGCCTTTAAAGCAGAACTTGCAAGTTACCGTCAAGCCTATCAAGCCTATCGCTCCTTAGAAAAACATGTGCGGACCATTCAAGAAAATGAGCAGCTCTATGTGCAGCGAATGGACATGCTGCGTTTTCAACAAGAAGAGATCGCCCAAGCGGAATTGATGGAAAATGAAGAAGAGCAGCTGATCGATGAACGAGAAAAACTGACCAATTATCAAAAAATCGTGGATGCTCTAGGGCAAAGCTATGGCGCTCTATCCGCCGAAGAAGTTAATAGCCTAGATGGAGTCAGTGTGGCATTATCAGAGATCCAGTCGATCGCCCATCTTGATCCTGCGTATGAAAAAATCAGTGAAGCGATCCAAAGTGCGTATTACTTGTTGCAAGATGCAGCCACTGATATTTCGCGGCAAGTCGACAACCTTGAATTAGATGAAGGCCGACTGGAAGAAGTCATTTCACGACTAGAAACGATTCGTCAATTGAAGCGCAAATACGGGGAATCGATTCCTGTGATCCTTGCTTATTATGACGAGATCAGCAAAGAAATCAGCGAATCAGCCTATACGGAAGGTCAGTTGGAGCAATTAGAAGAAGAGCTTGCCCAAAAAGCTGAAGCAGTTTGGCAGCTGGCGGAAGCCTTGCACGTCAAACGACGTGAACTGGCTCATCGTTTAGAAAAAGAAATCGTTCAAGAGTTAAAAGAGCTGTATATGGAGCACGCGCAATTTGAAGTACGGTTTGCATCTGGCTCAAAACAATTAAGCAGCAGCGGCTTTGATACCGTGGAGTTTTATTTGACCACCAACCCCGGTGAAGGCATGAAACCGTTAGTGCGAGTTGCTTCTGGAGGAGAGCTTTCTCGGATCTTATTAGCGCTTAAATCGATTTTCTCCCGCAAGCAAGGAATCACTAGTATTGTCTTTGATGAGGTGGATACTGGGGTCAGTGGCCGAGTAGCTCAGGCAATCGCCGAAAAAATCGCCAAGATCGCTGCGAATTCGCAAGTCTTGTGTATCACCCACTTGCCGCAAGTAGCGGCTGTGGCGGACAATCAATATTTTATCGAAAAAGCAATTCAAGAAGGTCGGACAGAAACCCATGTCCGTAAATTATCAGAAGAAGAACGAGTGGCTGAGATCGCCCGTATGCTCTCAGGTGCAGAAATCACCGATTTAACGATCGAACATGCACGAGAACTATTGGCGCTGGCTCACCGATAAAAATTGGAAACACTTATAAAAAGATTCAGGAGATGATGGACCCGCAAGTTTCGTCTGCCATCCTTTCCTGATCTTCTTTTTTGCAGGAGGACATGATGAGAAAAAGAACAAAAGTCTTGATCGGTGTATTGATCACCGTTGTTATTTTAACTGTTGCCGGTTGGTTCGGTTGGCAACAACTGCATTACCCAGCAGTGGATGCTGCAGTTACAGCTGCGAAAGAGGCAGATGATGAGGGAAATGTCCTCTATTTTGCTGGAGATGAAGAAAAGCCTTTGGTTATTTTCTATCCTGGTGCGCTTGTCGATGCCGAAAGCTATAGTGTATGGGCAGCAGCTTTAGCGGAAAAAGGCTATCCTGTCGCGATCGTTAAAATGCCCTTTAACATGGCTGTTTTAGCAGGCAATCGTGCAGAAGAGGTCTTGGAAGAAATTCCCCATAGCTCCTATGTCATTGGCGGTCATTCATTAGGTGGCGTCATGGCAAGCCGTTTTGCAGCGAATCAGTTGGCTGAAAATGACAACGAGTTAAAAGGCGTCTTTTTCTTTGCTAGCTACCCAGATGAAAAAGGATCCTTAGCTGATCAATCGATTGCTGTGTTGTCACTCTCAGGCAGTCAAGACCAAGTAGTGAACCAAGAAAATTGGCAAGCTGCCCGCAGCCTCCTTCCAGAAACTACGACGTTTGAAACGATCGAAGGCGGCAATCATGCTGGCTTTGGTACCTATGGGTTACAAAAAGGAGAAGCAGCAGCGGATCTACCAAATGAAGCACAGCAAGAAGCCATCATTGAGCAGATGGCGGCATGGTTAAGTGAATTAGAATAAAAAAAGACGGCAGAAGATGCATAGGAATGCTTCTTTCTGCCGTTTCGATTCAACAGACATTTTGGGGAAATGTTGATGAAATCGTGAAAACGCTGAACATAACAACATATTGTACTTGATTGGGGAAGCAAGATTAATAATTATGTTCTTTTTAAAATACGTTTCCTCTCACAGTATAGCACAGCATACCTTCTGGATGCACGTAATTTAATTAAGAAATCTTGTCATTTTATTTACAAAATAGTTATTTTGTAAAAGAAAAAAAGCGTTTTAAATAAAGGGACAGACTCAGCTCAAGAAAAAAAAGCAAATAATAATTTTCATTGATTTCAACTAATGGTAAAATGAAAATAATTGATTTTTACAATCAATGACTTTCGAAAGTACAAGGAGCGTTATGATGAAAAAATTAAAACTTCTAAGTCCTATCATCGGATTGGTTATTTTACTCTCAGGATGTGCAAGCTGGGCAGATCGAGGAGAATCGATCACAGCAGTCGGGTCTTCTGCCTTGCAGCCACTCGTAGAAACCGTTGCGGAAGAATTTCAAAACTCAAATCCTGGGCGATTTATCAATGTCCAAGGAGGCGGGAGCGGCACTGGGTTAAGTCAAGTCCAAGCAGGCGCAGTCGATATTGGGAATTCTGATTTGTTTGCAGAAGAAAAGCCAGGGATCGATGCGGATGCACTCGTTGACCACCGAGTGGCAACGGTGGGTATCACACCGATCGTCAACAAAGGCGTCGGGATCACGGATATTTCAACAGAGGACTTAAAAAATATCTTCTTAGGAAATATTACAAATTGGCGTGAAGTTGGCGGAAATGATCTGCCCATCGTTTTGTTGAATCGGGCGACTGGAAGCGGCACGAGAAGTACGTTTGAAAAATGGATCATGGATGGCGAAACAGCGATTCCTTCCCAAGAGCAAGATTCTAGTGGGATGGTCCGTTCGATCGTTTCAGATACACCAGGCGCCATCAGTTATGTTGCATTTTCTTATGTAACGGATGAAGTCAACGTCCTTTCGATCGATGGGGTTCAACCAACGATTGAAAATGTAACGACCAATGATTGGAAAGTTTGGGCTTACGAGCATATGTATACAAAAGGAGAACCAACGGGATTGACCGCTGAATTTCTCGAATATATGCTTTCTGATGAAGTACAAGAGCATATTGTTGGGGATTTGGGTTATATTCCAATTTCCATCATGCAGGTGGAAAGAGATTGGGAAGGCAACATCGTCGAATAATCTTTACACAAAATTTACACAAGCTTTAACAGAAATTGATGTTGAACCGATAAACTAATGGTTATGAGTTTAGTTTGATTTTTGAGGAGGAACCCTCGTGGAAAATGTAAAAGAAGTGTTAACAAAAAAATCCAAGCGCGCAAGAATGGAACAAAGAGGAAAGCTGGTTAGCTTTCTATGTATTGCGTTGATTGTATTGGTTGTGATCTCCATTTTTTATTTCGTTGCTAGCCGTGGATTAGCGACATTCTTTGTAGACAAAGTCAATGTTTTCGACTTTTTGTTTGGTACGCAATGGAATCCAAGTGCTGTTGGTCCTGATGGCCAACCATTAGTAGGTGCTTTACCGATGATCCTTGGTTCGTTCTTCGTAACCTTCCTATCAGCGATCGTCGCAACACCATTTGCGATCGGTGCAGCAGTCTTTATGGTGGAGATCTCCCCTCGTAACGGAGAGAAGATTTTACAGCCCGTCATCGAACTATTAGTCGGTATTCCTTCTGTAGTTTATGGTTTTATCGGTTTGTCTGTCATTGTACCAGCAGTCCGTTCGGTTTTTGGCGGTACAGGGTTTGGGATCTTGGCGGGGACCTTTGTCCTATTTATCATGATTTTGCCGACAGTGACTACGATGACTGTCGATGCGTTACGGGCAGTCCCTCGGCACTACCGTGAGGCATCCTTAGCTTTAGGTGCAACACGCTGGCAAACGATCTATAAAGTTGTTTTACGAGCAGCTGTCCCTGGGATTTTAACGGCAGTTGTTTTCGGAATGGCTCGCGCATTTGGGGAAGCATTGGCGATCCAAATGGTTATCGGTAATGCGGCATTGATGCCGACGAGCTTAGTGACACCTGCATCAACATTGACATCGATCTTAACCATGGGTATTGGGAATACGATCATGGGAACAGTCCAAAACAACGTTCTATGGTCATTAGCCTTGATTCTCTTATTGATGTCCTTACTATTTAACATTGTCATTCGCTTTATTGGGAAGAAAGGAGCATTGAAATAATGAATGCAAAACGTTCAGATAAAATTGCTACCGGCGTCTTGTATGCTGTTGCTGGAGTCATTGTTTTGATTTTGGCTTCCTTACTATTGTACATTTTGGTACGTGGTATTCCCCATATCAATTGGGAGTTTCTGACTTCTTCTTCAAAAGCGTATCAAGAAGGTGGCGGGATCGGCATCCAATTGTTCAATTCCCTATACTTGCTTTTAGTGACAATGATCATTAGTTTTCCGATTTCTTTAGGAGCGGGGATCTACTTATCAGAATATGCGAAGAAAAACTGGTTGACGGATATCATTCGGACATCGATCGAAATCTTGAGTTCACTGCCTTCTGTGGTTGTCGGTCTTTTTGGTTTCTTGGTCTTTGTTATCCAGTTTGGTTATGGCTTTTCGATCATTTCAGGTGCCTTGGCATTGACTTTCTTCAATTTGCCACTATTGACTAGAAATGTGGAAGAATCTCTACAAGCGATTCATTATACGCAGCGTGAAGCGGGCTTGTCTTTAGGCTTATCCCGTTGGGAAACTGTCACACGCATCATTGTTCCAGAAGCAACACCAGGAATTTTGACTGGGGTCATTCTAAGTTCTGGTCGGATTTTTGGTGAAGCGGCAGCGCTGATCTACACTGCAGGACAAAGTGCACCGGCCCTTGATTTTACAAACTGGAATCCATTGAGTGTTTCCAGCCCGATCGGTCTTTTCCGACAAGCGGAGACGCTGGCAGTCCATATTTGGAAAATCAATACAGAAGGTACGATGCCTGATGGCGCTCAAGTTTCAGCCGGGGCTTCGGCGGTATTGATCATTGCCGTCTTGCTATTTAACTTTGGCGCCCGTGCAGCTGGCAAACGGTTGTACAAGAAAATGACGTCAGCATAAGGAGAATGACAGTATGAACGATTACAATTGGGACGATCGAAATATCATTACCTTCGATAAACCAGAAGATGTGGCGCTTTATACCACTGACTTGCATGTATGGTATGGATCAAATGAAGCCATCAAAGGCATTGATCTACAATTTGAAAAAAATAAAATCACCGCATTGATCGGACCTTCCGGTTGCGGAAAATCAACGTATCTGCGTTCTTTGAATCGAATGAATGACGGGATCGCAAACACGAGAGTCACAGGAAACATCATGTATAAAGGAGTCGACGTCAATACAAAAGAAGTCGATGTCTTCGAAATGCGCAAGCGGATCGGCATGGTTTTCCAACGACCAAATCCTTTCAGTAAATCGATCTATGACAATATCGCCTTTGCTTTACGCCGTCATGGAGAAAGAAACAAAAAGAAATTGGATGAAGCAGTCGAAACCAGCTTGAAACAAGCGGCTCTTTGGGATCAAGTAAAAGACAGTTTAGATAAAAGTGCTTTGGCATTGTCTGGTGGACAGCAGCAACGTCTGTGTATCGCTCGAGCAATTGCGATGAAACCAGATATCTTACTTCTAGATGAACCAGCCAGCGCCCTTGACCCCATCTCGACCGGGACAGTGGAAGAAACCCTCATCAACTTGAAAAACGACTATTCTATCATCATCGTGACCCATAATATGCAGCAAGCTGCTCGGATCAGCGATTATACTGCCTTTTTCTACTTAGGAAATGCGATCGAGTACGATGAGACCCGTAAGATATTTACTCGTCCAAAAATTAAAGCAACAGAAGATTACGTATCCGGTCATTTTGGCTGAGCCGATTCGATCAGTAAACGGAGGCAAAACAATGGCAGAAGAAATTATTACATCGAAAGATCTGCATTTATACTATGGAAAAAAAGAAGCATTGAAAGGAATCGACCTTTCCATCAAAAAAGGCGAGATCACTGCAATGATCGGACCTTCAGGTTGTGGGAAATCGACCTACTTGCGTTCTCTTAATCGAATGAATGATTTGATCCCTGGTGTGACAATTACAGGAAGTGTTGTCTATAAAGGGAAAGACATTTATAGTCCAAAGCAAGACATCGTTGATTTGCGCAAAGAAATCGGGATGGTTTTTCAACAACCGAATCCTTTTCCCTTTTCAATTTACGAAAATGTGATTTATGGGTTAAAATTAAAAGGAGTCACGGACAAGGAGATTCTTGATAAGACGGTAGAAGAAAGCCTGAAAGCAGCTTCTGTCTGGGAAGATGTCAAAGACAAACTTCACCAAAGTGCGCTTTCTTTATCAGGTGGACAACAGCAGCGGGTTTGTATCGCTCGGGTATTGGCTGTCGATCCAGAAATCATTTTGCTGGATGAACCAACCAGTGCGTTAGACCCCATTTCATCAGGGAAAATCGAGAATACCCTTCTAGCGCTGAAAGAACGCTACACCATGATCATCGTGACTCACAACATGTCACAAGCTTCAAGAATCTCAGATAAAACCGCGTTCTTTTTGGACGGCAACTTGATCGAGTTCAATGACACGAAAAAAGTGTTCCTAAGTCCAAGCAAAAAAGAAACAGAAGATTATATCTCAGGAAGATTTGGTTAGGAGGAAAAGGGATGTTGCGTACACAATTTGAAGAAGAGTTATTAAATTTACACAATCAATTTTATGAAATGGGGATGCTAGTCAGCAGTGCCATTCATAAATCTGTGCGAGCATATGTCAGACATGACAAAGAAATTGCGCAGGAAGTAATTGAAAATGATTTGGCGATCAACAATATGGAGGTTCGTTTAGAAAAAAAGAGCTTTGAGATGATTGCTTTGCAACAACCAGTAACGACCGATCTACGAATGATCATTACCGTTATGAAAGCCAGCTCTGACTTGGAGCGGATGGGGGACCATGCGGTATCCATCGCGAAGTCAACGATACGGGTCAAAGGCGAAACGCGGATCGCCGAAATCGAAAAAGAAATCTCAGATATGTCGGATTACGTCAAAAAAATGGTTGATAATGTTTTAGTGGCGTATGTAAAGACCGACCAAGAAGATGCCCGTATGATCGCTCAAATGGACGATCGGGTCAATGAATATTACAAAGACATTTATTACAAAACGATCGAGAGTATGAAAGAAAATCCAGAAACAGTTGTCAGTGGGACCGATTATTTATCCGTTGCTCAATACTTGGAACGAATCGGTGACTACGTAACGAATATTTGTGAATGGATCGTGTATCTTGCTACTGGGAAAATCAGTGAATTGAATACAAACCGTACGGAAATGATTTAAGAAACCAGCTTGGGTTCTTGATCACATATCTCTTTTAAAAGAGATGGGACGGACCGTCGAAAGAAGTTGTCCTTTAAGGAGTAACTTCTCTCGGCGGTCTTTTTGATTTGGAAGAATCGCTTCAATCGATGACGTGAACAGGATAGGCAAATTAGAAAATGGC
Organism: Enterococcus sp. DIV1279b; assembly: GCF_050531515.1. Taxonomy (NCBI): domain Bacteria; kingdom Bacillati; phylum Bacillota; class Bacilli; order Lactobacillales; family Enterococcaceae; genus Enterococcus; species Enterococcus sp. DIV1279b. Next base: position 1,437,993 of record NZ_CP172891.1, read on the forward strand.
TCCACCATAAAGATGGCCAATGGAAATCGATTCTATCGTCCCTGAAATTTACTAGTTGAGCCGTCTATTCTTTTCGTCGCCGACCTGCAGTGAAAGGAGCAATCGCTCATTTGCTCTAGCAGGCCTATTCCTCAAGGCTGCTACTAGCTGAAACTTTTGTTTCTATTGGTTTTTCGTGGTACTGTTAATAATAGGAAGATCGTTTTGAGCCTAGTGTAATGAAGAAAAAGTGTCGGTTTTGCTTGCCAATCTGCAGATTGAGAAAAACTTGGTACTTAAGACCTATGACACTTTTGCAAAAACAAGGCATAATAGGTTCGTAAGCTAAACTTGCAATCACACATTTGCTGAAGGAGGCAATTTCCATGAACGAAAGAGAACGTATATTGGATCTAGTAAAAAAAGGTGTGCTTTCTACAGAAGAAGCCTTAGATTTACTAGAAGGTATGGCAAAAGCCAAAGACGAAAAACAAATTAACAAAGCTGCTGCTGAGGTAACCGCGGATAAGAATGCGACAAGCCCATTTGATGATACTGAAAACGACGATGAGATGTTCACGTTTGACAGCGAAGAAAAACTTCGTCAAAACGAAGCGCAAGACAAAGAAAATCTTGAAAAGATTCTCGATGGTTTAGCAACGGAAGCCAACCAAGCATCTGCTGAGTTGGACGAAATCAATGCTGAAATTCTTGGCGTCAAAGAAGAATTAAAAGAAGCACAAGAAACATTGATGCAATTGAACACCAAAGAAGAGTTGGATCAATTGTCAGAAGATGAATTGGCTACGCGTCACGAAACAGAAGCGACCATTACTGCATTGGAAGAAACCTTAGATGGTTTATCTGAAGAAAAAGCAGAATTGGAAGCAAAATTAAAAAATATTCGCAAAGACCAATGGTCTCAAACAAAAGAAAAAATTTCTCAAAAATTAGATATTCCAGAGGATTGGAAAGAGCAAGCGACTGACACCTTTAACCAAGTAAGTGAAAAAATGGTCGATGCCAGCACACACTTCGGACACTTCTTGAAGAAAACAGTTCGGGCAGTGACAGAGTCAGTCAATGACAACATGGAATGGAAAGACATCAACTTGAAAGTTCCTGGTGTTGCAGCGACAAAATTTGAGCACACATTCAGCTATGATGAAACGGCAGCGACATTGATCGATGTGAAATTGGCAAACGGCAATGTTTCCTTCCAATTATGGGATGAACCAGGTGTCAAAGTAGATGCCAAAATCAAACTATATGGTAAAATGGATGCGGCGGAGCCTTTCGATGCTTTTGAAGCAAGAAGCCAAATTAATGTCGATGATGAACGCATCTCTTTCCAAATTCCCAACAAACGCATTCGTGCCGATCTCGTTTTCTACTTGCCAAAACGTACCTATGATCATGTGGCAGTGAAATTGCTGAACGGCAATGTTACATTCAATGAATTGGATGCGAAAGATGTCTATACAAAATCAACAAACGGCAATATCGATTTCCGCAAAGTAAACGCATCGATGTTAGAGATTGAAGGCGTGAATGGAACGATCACTGTTCAAGAGGGTGAGATTTTAGATGCCATTATTGAAACGGTGAACGGCGACGTTACGTTGACAGCAACGCCACAAAATACCGGTATTTCTTTAGTTAACGGCAACATCCGTGTGACCTACAAAGAAGAAACGGTCCAAAAATTAAACGCCAGCTCTGTAAATGGGAATGTCAAAGTAGCATTACCGACAGGAATCGGTTTTGAAGGGATCGCAAAAACAAGTTTAGGTAGCATCAACAATCGTTTAAGCGAGATGGAAGTTGTGCGTGAGAAAAAAGAACGCCTAAACCAACTATTGCAATTCCGTCGGGTTGCCGATAAAGTCGCTCAAATCGATCTATCTACAACAACAGGAAATGTCTTTATCAAAGATACAGACAAATAAGAATCGCTGGGTTTACACTCATTAAAGAAAAGAAGGAAGGTGTAGATAAATGAACAAAAAATTAACAAAATCAGCCAATAACGTTGTCATTACAGGTACTCTAGGGGGGCTGGCAGAATACTTGCGAATTGATCCAACCATCGTTCGCGTGATCTATGTCTTTCTATCTTTAGTGACTGCTGCGTTTCCTGGAATCACTTTATATATCATCATGGCGGTCTTGATTCCTTCTGGTCGCAAGAGTACCTCAGGATATGGCCACGACAATCACTACTACAAGCAAAACAAATACAATGAAGCAAATCGTCCCCGTAAAGAAGCGGAAAAGGTGGAGGATGAGGACTGGAGTGACTTCTAGTGTCTTATTTTCAACGGCTTATCATGAATACATTGACGTTTGTCACATTGGCGGTTCTATTACCAAATATGATCCATGTTCAAAGCATTATGACTGCAGTGATCGCCAGTTTCGTACTGTCGATCCTGAATGCTTTGATTAAACCAATTCTGATCGTCATTTCATTTCCATTGACTTTACTGACGCTTGGTTTCTTCACTTTTGTGATCAATGCGCTCATGCTGAATTTGACTTCATATTTTGTTGGGTCAGCCAACTTCGGCTTCTCCTCGTTTGGGGCAGCGCTATTAGTGGCACTGATCATGTCAGTGATCAATATGATCGTGACCGAACACCATATCGAAAAATATTCACGTTAAAAAGACGTTTCACGTTTTCTCCCACTAGCTTTCAAGCTAGTGGAGAAACGGAAACGTCTTTTTTAGTTTAACTGTTCTTCTTTGATAGCAGCAAGGTACGTATCTACTGCCTGTAACGTCTCATCAAGCGCCCCTTTTTCAAAAGGTGAACGCAAATGAGCAAGAGACAGGATCTCAAGGAATGTTTTTGTGCCGCCGACTTCGCAGATGGCCAAATAATCTTGCCAAGCGGTTTCGTCTTTTGCCACGATGAATCGATACCAAAATTGGAACGCACACACTTGCGCCAATGTATAATCGATATAATAGAAAGGTGATTCAAAAATATGCCCTTGTCTAAACCAATACAAGCCACGATCAAGGTCAGGATATTCTGAATAATCCCGTTCTGGGCAATATTGGCGCTCTAATTCCCGCCAACGGGTTTTGCGCTGTGCTGGTGACCACTCAGGATGCTCATAAACGTCTTGTTGGAAGTGATCCACTAAAACGCCATAAGGCAAAAATTGCAGGCTACTAGCAAGATGCGCAAATTTGTATTTTTCTGTTTCTTCTTCAAAAAAAGCATCCATCCATGGCCAGGCGATAAACTCCATCGACATTGAATGGATCTCGCAAGACTCATAATTGGGAAAGAGAATTTCCGGTTCTTTGATCCAACGAGAGCGAAAGGCTTGAAACGCGTGGCCAGCTTCGTGGGTCAAAACATCGACATCGCCAGAAGTGCCGTTAAAGTTGGCAAAGATAAATGGCGATTGATAGTCTTGGATAAACGTACAATAGCCGCCAGATTGTTTGCCTTTTTTGCTTAGTAGATCAAGTAGGTCATGCTCGACCATAAAATCAAAAAATTCGCCAGTTTCAGGGGATAGTTCCTGATACATCACACGGGCTTTTTCTACTAGTTCTTCAGGAGTTCCTTTAGGCTCTGCGTTACCACTAGGATAAACAAGCGGCAGGTCGGTAAAGGTTGCCTGAGTTAATTGATTACGCTGCGCCTGTCTTTGGTACAGTTTTTGGGTAATTGGGACGACTTTTTCTAAAATTTCCCGACGATAGGTTTCGATCATTGAACGATCATAGTCCCAACGATTCATTTGGGTATCCGCAAAGGCAACATAATTTTCAAAGCCGAGCTTATGGGCGATCTCGGTACGAACCTTGACCATCTCGTCATAAATTTGATCAAAACGGTCTTCATTTTCCGTGAAGAAAGCCGTTTGTTTTTCAAACGCTTCTTTTCGAACACCTCGATCTTTGTTTTCGGTAAATGGTCGCAGTTGTGCGAGGGTATAGGTTTCTCCTTGGAAGTCGATTTGGGCAGAAGCGACCAATTTGCTGTAATCAGAAGCCAATTGGTTTTCTTTTTGAAATAATTCGATCAAGGCCTCATCAAAAAGCTTCACACGGCTTTCGGCAAATAAAAAAAGTGTTTCTGGATATTCGGCTTTTAATTCATCTAAGACAGGTGAAGCCAGGAGTGCTTGATAGAATTGAAAATCCAGAGCTTCAAAATGAGGTTGGTATTCATTCCAAAAGGTGTCTTCTGCTTCATAAAAGGCATCGTTAGTATCGATCGAATAGCGGATCGAAGCCAAGTTCATTGCGGTATCGATCGTTCCTCTTAGTTCGTTCAAAGCATCAAGGGCTTGCTTCGCCTCCGAGAAGGTATCGGCTGACTGAAGGTTTGCTAATGCTTTTTTGAATGTTTCTTGATAAACTGGAAAATCAGGGCGTTGATACTTGTATGCTGAAAATTTCATTAAAAATCCCTCCTTAGTAAAATAATAACACAAACGAAAAAGAATGAGGACTTCTATTGGCGAAGGTAGTAACTTTACTGATAGAATGATAAAATAGAACCAGAGTGTCGTTTACAAGAAACAGCGGCAAGAATCATTGAGAAAAGAGGGAAAACCTATGGCAGAAACCGTCAAAGTCAGCGAGCTGGCGGAGGCTTTAAATTTAGAGATAGTTGAAGGAACTGAAAACAGTTTAGAAAGAGAAATCATTACCGGCGATATTTCCCGACCTGGTTTGGAATTGACGGGTTATTTTAATTACTATTCCCATGATCGTCTGCAATTATTCGGCAGCAAAGAGATCACCTTTGCGGAACGAATGATGCCAGAAGAACGCTTGATGGTGATGCGCAAAATGTGTGCCGAGGATACCCCAGGGTTTATCGTTTCTCGCGGCTTGGAAGTACCAGCAGAAATGATTCAAGCCTGCAAAGAACATGAGATTACGATTCTACGTTCGCCCATCTCAACGTCACGTCTGCAAGGAGAGCTTTCTAGTTTCCTCGATGGGCGCTTAGCCACAAGAACCAGTGTCCATGGGGTATTAGTGGATGTCTATGGGCTAGGTGTTTTGATTCAAGGCGATAGCGGAATTGGGAAAAGCGAAACAGCCTTAGAGTTAATCAAACGTGGGCATCGGTTGATCGCTGACGATCGGGTGGATGTGTATAAGCAAGATGAATTGACTTTGGTAGGGGAACCGCCGAAAATCTTGCAGCACTTGATCGAGATCCGCGGGATCGGGATCATCGATGTCATGAATCTTTTTGGTGCCAGTGCCGTACGAGGGTATATGCAGGTTCAAGTAGCGGTGTATTTAGAAGCTTGGGCGAAAGACAAAAAGTATGATCGACTAGGAACCGATGATACGACGGTTGAAATTGGTGGCGTCGATGTACCACAAATCAAGATCCCGGTAAAAACTGGTCGAAATGTTGCGATCATTATCGAAGTCGCTGCCATGAATTTCCGAGCGAAAACGATGGGCTACGATGCAACGAAGACCTTTGAAAATCGATTGACGCAATTGATCGAAGAAAATTCTGGAAACTAGAGAGGATAAGATAGATGTTAGGTTTAGTAAATCGAGTCGCATTTGAACTATTTGGTTTGCCGATTTATTGGTATGCGATCATTATCGTATCAGGCGTGATCATTGCTATGTGGTTAAGCACGAGAGAGGCGGTTCGTGTCGGGCTCAAGCCAGATGATGTGACTGATTTTATGTTAATTGGATTGCCAGTAGCGATCATTGGTGCGCGGCTTTATTATATTCTGTTTGACTTGCAATACTACATTGATGACCCAAGTCAAATTTTCAATATTCGCTCTGGTGGGATCGCGATCTACGGCGCACTGATCGCCGGGGGGATCTGGCTATACTTTTTCTGCCAACGAAATTTTATTTCTCCCTGGACCTTCTTAGACATCGCCGCACCAAGTGTCTTATTGGCACAAGGCATCGGGCGTTGGGGCAACTTTATGAACCATGAAGCATTTGGCGCTGAAGTCAGCCGCTCCTTCTTAGAAAGTTTGTATATACCGAAATTTATTATCGATAATATGTATATTGATGAAGCGTATCGGCAGCCGACTTTTCTTTATGAATCGGTTTGGAACGTGATTGGATTTATCGTTTTGATCTTCTTGCGTAAGAAAACTGGGTTATTAAAAGAAGGCGAAGTCTTCTTGAGCTACTTGATTTGGTATGGATTCGGGCGCTTCTTTATTGAAGGAATGCGTACCGATAGTTTATACTTATTTGGTGGAATCCGTGTGTCACAGGCACTTTCCGCTTTATTGTTCTTCGGAGCGATCGCTTTAATGATCTGGCGCAGGAAAAAACAAGCGTTAAAGGATTACAACCGCAGCTTTGGTAAGAACCAAGCGATTATCTAAACAGTTATTTTATCGAAATTATGGTAAAATGATGAAGTGCATGAATTTGCGAAAAGGATAGAGGAGGTTTCCATAGTGAAACAGAAAATCGCCGTCTTAGGTCCCGGATCATGGGGGACTGCTTTGGCACAAGTCTTGTCTGAAAATGGACATGAAGTGACTATTTGGGGGAACAATCCCGCCCAAATCGATGAAATCAATACGTATCATACGAATCGGCATTATTTGCCAGATCTGAAGCTTCCTGAAAATATTCTAGGTTGTAAAGATTTAGAAGAGGCGATCCAAGGGGCAGATGCCGTCTTGTTTGTCGTACCAACCAAAGCGATTCGTGCCGTGGCACAAGAATTCACTAAGAAAACAACTGGCAAGCCAGTCATTATCCATGCCTCAAAAGGGTTAGAACAAGGCAGTCATAAACGAATCTCAGAAGTACTTGCCGAAGAGATCCCAGCTGATAAACGGCAAGAAATCGTTGTTTTGTCAGGACCATCTCATGCTGAAGAAGTCGCTGTCCATGATATCACGACGATCACGGCAGCTTCAGAAAATGAAGCGGCTGCTAAGTATGTACAAGAGCTATTTATGAATGATTACTTTAGAATCTACACGAATAACGATGTGATCGGTGTCGAAACTGGCGCCGCTTTGAAGAACATCATCGCCATTGGTGCCGGTGCTATCGCAGGACTGGGCTTTGGGGATGATGCGAAGGCTGCGATCATGACCCGTGGGTTAGCGGAAATCAGTCGTCTTGGTGTGGCAATGGGTGCCAATCCTTTAACCTTTATCGGATTGAGTGGGGTTGGCGATTTGATCGTCACTTGTACCAGTGTCCATTCGCGGAATTGGCGTGCAGGAAACCTATTAGGAAAAGGCCATAGCTTAGATGAAGTATTAGACAATATGGGGATGATCGTTGAAGGAGTTTCAACCACAAAAGCTGCCCGCGAATTAGCAGAAGCTTTGTCGGTGGAAATGCCAATCACAGAAACGATTTATTCGGTCTTGTATGAAGGCAAAGACATCAAGCAAGCAGCTAAAGATATTATGCTGCGAGACGGCAAAGAAGAAAACGAATTTTCGGTAGATCAATCATTATGATTAAAGGAGCGAGTCACATGAATGTTAAAAAAGCAGTTATCCCAGCAGCTGGTCTAGGTACCCGATTTTTACCAGCTACAAAGGCAATGGCAAAAGAAATGTTGCCGATCGTTGACAAACCAACGATCCAGTTTATCGTGGAAGAAGCATTACAATCAGGGATCGAAGATATTTTGATCGTCACAGGGAAAGCAAAGCGTCCAATCGAAGACCATTTCGATGCCAATTTAGAATTAGAGATGAATCTAAAAGAAAAAGGCAAGACGGAGCTTTTGAAATTAGTGGAAGAAACAACTGACGTAAATCTTCACTTCATTCGCCAATCTCATCCAAAAGGATTAGGTCATGCCGTATTACAGGCTCGGGCATTTGTCGGAAATGAACCGTTTGTAGTTATGCTTGGTGATGACTTGATGGAAGATCAAGTACCGTTGACGAAACAGTTGATCGATAATTATGAAAAAACGCATGCATCAACGATCGCTGTCATGGATGTTCCTCATGAAGATACATCAAAATACGGGATCATTGATCCTGGTATGGAAGTTGAAAAAGGCTTGTTCAATGTCAAAAACTTTGTTGAAAAACCAGCGCCAGAAAATGCGCCAAGTGATTTAGCAATTATTGGCCGCTACTTGCTGACCCCTGAAATTTTTGATATTTTAGCCAATCAAGAACCAGGTGCTGGTGGCGAGATCCAATTGACGGATGCCATCGACACATTAAATAAAACCCAACGCGTGTTTGCTCATCAATTTACCGGCAAGCGTTACGATGTTGGAGACAAATTCGGTTTCTTAAAAACAAGTATCGAGTATGGTCTAGTGCACCCTGAAGTCAAAGACAGCTTGAAAGAGTATTTGATCGAGTTAGGAAAAGAACTAGCTCCGGCTCAAAAAGAAGTCAAAGAAGCACCGAAAGCGTCAAAAAAATAACAAAAACTCCTAAACAAGGCGATTTCTGATGAAATTGCTTTGTTTTTTTATTATTTCTCGTTGAAAGCGGATAATTTTCTTAAAAATGCAGTCTTTTATTTGTAGAAAGTGCAGTGAAATGCTATTCTTAATATAAGTAAATGGGGAAAGGAGCCATTCTATGTCAGGAGGAGAACTAGCTGCATTGATTGCTGCGATTGCATTTGTCGTATTGGTCATTTTCGTCGTTCGTTTGTTGATGCAAGTCAGCAAGACAATGACCAAAGTAGACAAAACGGTCGAAGAAGCAAACACAACCATCCGTGTCATTACCAAAGACGTTGATATTCTCTCAAAAGAGGTTGAAGGTCTATTGGTAAAAACGAATGAGCTTTTACAAGATGTGAACGGAAAAGTCGCAACCATCGATCCTTTGTTCACAGCAGTTGCAGATCTAAGTACCAGTGTTTCAGAACTAAATGTTTCTGGAAAAAATTTAATTACGCGCGTGGGTAGTCTTGGCCGGACCACTGCCAAAGCAACGGTAGCTGGAAAAGTCGGTCAAACAGCCATGAAATTTTTCAAAGACAAAAATAACCAAAAATAAAAGGAGGACTTTCAATGAGTAAAAAAGGCGGATTTTTATTAGGAGCAATCATCGGAGGAACAGCAGCAGCAGCAGCAGCACTTTTGTTGGCGCCAGAATCTGGTAAAACATTAAGAAATAAATTAGCAAAACAAGCAGACGATTTATTAGATAAAGCATCTGATTATGGTGATTTAGCCAAAGAAAGAAGTACGGATCTTGTCGATATTGCTAAAGATAAAGCGGCAAAACTAAGCGAGCAAGCATCTGACTTTACCGGTTCTTTAACAGCGAAAGTCGATGACTTAAAAGAAACAGCAGCTGGTTCATCCGAAGAAACCGTTGAAGAGTTAAAGAAACAAGCAGGTGATCTATCAGAACGCTTCAAAAAATCAGCGAGCGATGTGAAAGAAACAGCGAAAGATGCCAAAGAAGATGCAGATGATACAGTCCAAGATATCATTATTGATGCAAAATCTTCTGCAGCGGATATGAAACAAACCGTCAAAGAAGGGGCACAAGAAGCAAAACCTGTAGTTGAAGAAGCCAAAAAAGACGGTCAAGCAGCCGCAGCTGATTTGAAAAAAGAAGCTGGAAAAGCAGCGGATGATGCCAAAAAAACAGCGAAAGCAGAAACAAAAGAAGCTAAAGCTGACTTGGAAGATGCCAAAGAAGAATTAAAAGACACATTAGAAAAAAACAACCCAGAAGCATAAGTAAGGATAAAACTTGATTGCTTTAAAAGATAAAAACGTTCGCCAATTAAATCGGCGAACGTTTTTTTGTGATTTCAGTAGTTATTCGTTTGATGCTTGGGCGATTTCCCAATCGCAAAGTTGGTAGATCCAATCCTGCAGGTGACTGAATGAAAAACCAATTTCCTCAGCGAGCTCCACATTGATCGAATAAGCAGGTGTACCATTGTAAGAGCCTTGATCGCCTGTTTCTGAAAAGAGCGGGGAAAGACCGGTTTTTTTCGATACGTATTGCAGCACTTCTTCTAAAGAAATCGTACCTTTTGACGCACCATTGATGGGTCCTGTGAATGAGCTAGTACCTAGAAACGCTAAAAATTCACCAGCCTCTTGGGCATCCACAAAGCCCATTTGATGCGTTAGATTATCGACAGCCATTGGCTTTTGCTTTATCAGATGGTCAATGTAAAAGGTAAAACGTTTTGTGTAATCATCTGCACCGATCACATAAGGAAAGCGGACAAAAACGGATGGGATCTGACTGTATTTTTGGGTCAGGATCTCTTCCACGGTTCGCTTGCCTTGTGCATAATCGACCTCCTCAGAGCTGACCAGTCTGAAGGGTTCTTTAGCAGGGTCAAAATCCGCTTCACTCAAATCGAAGTGTAATTCATGATACGCAGACATTGAGCTAGTAACGATGTAGCGCTTCGGTGTGACATGACGCAGTAGAATCTCAATGTCGTTGGAAGTATAAGCAATATTGTCGTAAATGACATCATAGGTTTCTTTTGTTAATGCCGTTTTGATACTTTCTTCCTCCATACGATCGAAGATGATTCTGTTGACTTGATCGCCAAAGGAATCTTTCGTGTTCCCTCGGGTAGCGATCGTCACGTCCAATCCTTGATCAATTAGTGATTGGACCAAATATTTACCGAAAAAACGCGTGCCGCCTAAAACCAACACTTTTTTACTCATAAGAACACTCCTTTTCATGTAATTCCAACATGTTGTGCCGTTTTATTAGAAAATCAAGATAAAACCAACAATTCTTTTGCTGTTTTGGTAAAAGGTACACAGCCATCTGCTGTGACATACACACAGTCTTCAATGCGGACACCGACCTGATCTGGTAAATAAATGCCCGGTTCGATAGAGAAGCACATGCCTTCTTCAATCACTAAATCATTGCCAGTGATCAAAGAGGGGAACTCATGAACCGTGGTCCCGATGCCGTGACCTAGACGATGGTTAAAGTAGTCGCCGTAGCCGTAGCCAGTAATCACATCACGAGCAATCTTGTCTAATTCTCCAGCGGTAATCCCAGGTTTGACCGCTGCTTGCGCTGCTAGTTCAGCTTCAAGAACGATGTCATAAATTTTTCTTTGTAAGGCAGTCGGTTCTTTATAGGCAACCGTTCTGGTTGCATCACTGCAGTATTCTTTCCAAACGACCCCTAGGTCAAACAAGACGAGTTCATTGGCAGTCACTTTGCGGTCACCAGGTACGCCATGAGGACTTGCTGCATTGGCACCAGCTAATACGGTCGTATCGAAGGACATATGGGAAACCCCACGTTTTTTCAACTCGTACTCAATTTCTGCCACGATTGCCATTTCGCTGACGCCTTCTTTGATGGCAGCAAACCCAATCTCAAAAGCAACATCTGCCCAGTTGCCAGCTTCTAGCAAGGTGTCGATCTCAGCAGCCGTTTTAGTTAACTGCATTTTTTGAATGACCGGAGTCACATCTAAAGAAAAATCGGTCTGTGGCAAAAACCGTTTCAATGCTTCATAGCGCTCGACGGAAAGGTCATTTTTTTCTAGTGCCAAGGAAGAAACTTGGTAACGAGAGGTCAATTCCTGACAGATTTTCGCCCAAGGGTCTTCGCTATCGAGATAACCGATAATGTCAAAAGGCCAGCCGCTATTTTTTGCTTCTTCTACTTCCAGATCTGGTGTGAAAAGAAAGGGATCTTTTCCAGGTGCGACAAACAAAGCAAGGACCCGTTCATGAGGTTCACTTTTAAAACCTGAAAAATAAGCGATCGTTGCTGGATTAGAAATATAGGCAACATCTGCGCCATTGGTTTTCAACCAGCCATTTAACTCATTGATTTTTTTATCATTCATTTGAAAAAACCTTCTTTCAAGTATTCTTTTTCTATTTTATCATGCTTTCGAAGAGAATAGGGGCGGGGAAAGTAGGAAATTGCTAAGTTTTCATGAAAACAAAATTAAAACGGTTGCAAATACGGAAAAAATTTGCTATCCTAACAAAGAAATGTAAATAAGATTTTCTGAAAATAGAATAAGGGAGATATATCATGGAAAAACAAACAATTACGATTTATGATGTTGCACGGGAAGCGAATGTATCGATGGCAACTGTTTCACGGGTAGTCAACGGAAATCCAAATGTAAAACCAGCAACTCGTAAGAAAGTGCTGGAAGTGATCGACCGCTTGGATTATCGTCCAAACGCAGTTGCTCGAGGGTTAGCAAGTAAAAAGACCACGACTGTTGGTGTCATCATTCCTGATGTCAGCAATATGTTCTTCTCATCACTTGCTCGTGGGATCGATGATGTAGCGACCATGTATAAATACAATATCATCTTAGCCAACTCTGATGGCGATACTATGAAAGAAGTCAACGTTTTGAACAACTTGTTAGCAAAACAAGTGGACGGCGTTATCTTCATGGGTCATCGCATCACGGATGAAATTCGCGGGGAATTCTCTCGCTCAAAAACACCAGTCGTTTTAGCTGGTTCGATCGATCCTGATGAACAAGTAGGAAGTGTCAATATCGATTACACAGCAGCTGCCAAAGATGCTGTTTCATTATTGGCGAAAAACAATCAAAAAATCGCTTTTGTCAGCGGTGCTTTGATCGATCCAATCAATGGCCAAAACCGCTTGAAAGGCTATAAAGAAGCCTTGAAAGAAAACAACCTTGAATATTCTGAAGGGTTGATCTTTGAATCACCATACAGCTTTAAAGAAGGCTTAGCCTTAGTTGATCGCATCATCAACAGTGGTGCGACAGCAGCTTATGTCACAGACGATGAGTTAGCCATCGGCGTCTTAGATGGTTTGTTAGACAAAGGTGTTAAAGTTCCTGAAGATTTCGAGATCATCACCAGCAACAATTCATTATTGGCTGAAGCCGCTCGTCCACGCTTATCAAGTGTGACGCAACCATTGTATGATATGGGTGCCGTTGCGATGCGTCTATTGACAAAAATGATGAACAAAGAAGATGTAGAACAAAAAACGATCGTCTTGCCTTACGGTATTTCAGAAAAAAGTTCTACGAAATAAGCAGCGATTTGATCAAACGATCAGTGGAACAACGCCTTGTTGTTCCACTTTTTGCTTCAACGATCGTTCGTGTGAGGAGAAAATCTATGGATTTTCTCCTCACACTTTTTTTTTGCATAAAAAAACTGATCAGCACAAGGCTGATCAGTCATCATTATTGTTGGTATTTTGTTGATTATTGTCTTGCTGTTCCTCATCGTCATCTTCATCATTTGCCGTAGGTGTAACATTGTTGGATCCGTTATTCGATGATGTATTCGACGAACGATTGGTTGAACGGCTAGAAGATGCTTTTTTCCAATAGTCAGCATAGTTTGTATCTGAACCACCGAGTCCAAATTTGAAATCGACCGTATCTGGTCCGCCAGTGGCCCAATACGAAGTAACGGTACTGCTTGGATTCGTATAGGTTCGATTATCGACTCGCACGGTTCCTCCTGGTTGGGTACCAGTAAACTTGGAAACTTGAGCTTTTTTGACATCACTAGAAAGTTCAAACTTCTGATTCACACCAAAGACTTCTTGGTTTGTTTGATAAATACGATTGATCAAGTAAGCCATATAGTTAGCTGTCCGAGTTCCTGCAGCGCTATCGGTCCCTTTATTGTCATCTCGACCTGACCAGCTGCTGATGGTGATCGATGGGGTGGAGACGACTAGCCAAGAGTCCGACCAGTTGTTGGTGGAACCAGTTTTTCCGACCCAATCGGCATTTCCGAGGTTCCAATCCAATCCGCTGATAACCGATTTAAAGGAACTGGTTTTTTGCTCATCGATGACACTACGCATCATGTCGGTCATGATGGAAGCCGTCGCTTCTGAAAAGACTTGGACAGGTTTGGCTTCATGCTGGTAAAGCACTTCGCCTTCATTGTCTTTGATTGATTCGATGATATAGCCTTGCTGATAAACACCATTATTGGCAAATGTTTGGAAGCCATTCGTTTGATTCAAGACTGTGACATCTGTAACCCCTAATGGCGCTGATTCATACGCCCAGCTATTGTCTTCGGGATAGCCCATTTTGCTTAAATAATTTGTGTAGGCATAAAAATGATCGCCTTCTTTTTCCCAAAGATCTTGGAAAATATTTGTCGCTGCGATATTACTGGAAACCTCCAATGATTCACGAATCGACATAAAAGTATTGGTTCCACGGTTTGTGGCATTGACGATCGGCTCACCGGCGTTTTCTCCTGTTCGCCATTTTGCAGCATAATCAGAAACCATTGATTCAGAGCCCATCAAGCCACTTTCGATTGCCGGTCCGTAAACCAGCATGGGTTTGATACTTGAACCAGCTTGGCGTTTGGCATCAAAGGCATGGTTGAATTGATTGTCAGCATAGTTACGACCGCCAATAAAGCCTAGTACTTTCCCAGTGGCGTTGTCCATCATGACATTGCCGACTTCGATGGTGGAGTCACCCCAGTTGTCTAGCATATAGCCGTATTTGTCGACGGCATCTTGCATCGCATTATAAATATCTTTATCGATCGTTGATGTGACGGTATAGCCACCATTAACAAGTTTTTGCTGCGCCAATTCGAAGTATTTTTGATAGGTTTCCTCTTTGGCGTATTCTTCGTCACTGACATCATCTTCATCTGCCAGCTGTTTGGCAATAATGTCTTTTGCTTCATTTAACACAGTGTAATAAAGGAAGCTTTGATCCGTTTGTTCAATGGCTTCTTGTTTTTTGAAGTCTTGCTTCAAGTCATAATTAAGCGCCTCTTCGTATTCCTCTTTCGTAATATCGTGGTTACGATACATACTGAAGAGCACGAAGTCTTTCCGTTCTAAGCCAGCGGTCAAGTTTTCCTTGATCTCACCCGTATTTGTATAAGGGCTGTAGACGATCGGGCTTTGTGGCAGACCCGCAATAAAGGCTGCTTGTGGTAAAGATAGGTCAGCTGCGTTGACGCCAAAAATTCCTTGCGCCGCTTCTTGCACACCTGCGATATTTTGCCCTTTATTGTTCCGACCGAAAGGGGAGATGTTTAGATACATGGTGACGATCTCATCTTTATCGAAAAATTTCTCCACTTCCATGGCTAATAAAATCTCATTGGCTTTGCGTTTGAAGGTCGTTTCACTGGAAAGGATTTGTTGTTTTACCAGCTGCTGGGTCAAAGTGGAACCCCCGCTGCCGCCAAAGCCTGTCGCTTCTGATAATAATGCCCGCACGACTGCTTTTGGTACGACCCCATTATGAATATTAAAATATTCGTCCTCTGTTGCGATGATCGCTTTTTTCAAATAATCTGAAATTTGATCGGAATTAACCGATGTTCGCATTAGATCCGAGCGAATCGTTGCGATTTTGCTGCCATCAGCGTATGCGAGTTGAGAAGTCTCTGTGATGTCGGTCAATTCTTTTTGTAACTCATCTTTAGAAGGAGCTGCGGTATCTTCCACAAGAAAAGCAAAGTAGCCGGCACCGATCCCTAAGGCTAAAGAACCGCCTAGCACCAGCAAAGAAATAGCAACTAAGAACAAGGCATGTAAAACCCTAAGACTGATGTTGAAATAGAACCAGCCTCTATTTTTGTTTTCTGTATTCTTTTGATTTTTCGTTTTCTGGGACAAAAAGAGTCACCTCAATAAATTAGAATAGATTCCGTGTAATTATAGCAAAAAACAAGGCGCTTGGGTAGCACCCTATCTGTTATCGAAAGAAGTGTGGGAGAAAATGCCAGTTGGTGTTTGTATTGAACCAGCGATAATAAAGGAAAATGAACGGATTTGCCTAAAAGTTTCTTTTTTGGTAAAGGACTTTGAGAGAAAGACTTTTCATTGACCTCTTTTTCAGTTAAGATGAACAATGAAGCAATTATTAGGAGGAGAAAGAATGAGTACAGACTTTTTTGAAGAGCTAAAGCAACGCGGATTAGTTCATCAGACCACAGACGAAGCAGCCTTGACCAAACAATTAAATGAAGAGTCTGTGAAACTATATATCGGCTTTGATCCTACCGCAGATAGCCTGCATATTGGTCATTTATTGCCTATTTTAATGTTGCGCCGTTTCCAACAAAACGGACATGTGCCGATCGCATTAGTAGGCGGCGGTACCGGAATGATCGGTGACCCATCCTTTAAAGATCAAGAACGTCAATTAAACACACTAGATACCGTTTTAGAATGGTCCCAAAGTATCAAGAGCCAATTATCTCGCTTTATTGATTTTGATGACCAAGAAAATCCTGCCATCATTGCCAATAACTATGAATGGTTAGGGGAATTGAAACTGATTGATTTCTTGCGTGACACGGGGAAAAACTTTACCATCAACTACATGATGAGCAAAGAAAGTGTCAAACGTCGGATCGAAACAGGAATTTCCTACACGGAATTTGCATACCAGCTTTTACAAGCCTATGACTTTTTGAACCTTTACGACAACCACGGTTGCTTATTACAATTGGGCGGTAGCGATCAATGGGGCAATATCACCTCTGGGATCGAATTATTACGTCGTGAGCGTGAAGTTCAAGGGTTCGGTTTGACTATGCCATTGATCACAAAAGCAGATGGAACGAAATTTGGGAAAACAGAAGGCAATGCGGTTTGGCTAGATGCCAAGAAAACAACGCCTTACGAGTTCTACCAATTCTGGATCAATACGGATGATCGTGATGCAGTCAAATTCTTGAAATATTTCACCTTCTTATCATTAGAAGAGATCGCTGCGATCGAAGCAGAATTTAACGCTGCACCAGAATCTCGAGCAGCACAAAAAGCTTTGGCAAAAGAAGTCACTACTTTGGTTCATGGGGCAGAGGCTTATGAACAAGCCGTACGCATCTCAGCAAGTTTATTCAGCGGCAATATCAAAGAATTGAACGCTGAAGAGATCGAACAAGGCTTTAAAGGGGTTCCTAGTCATCAGGTAACAGCGGATGATTCTTTGAACATCGTTGAAGTGTTGACGACTGCTAAAATCGAACCATCAAAACGTCAAGCAAGAGAAGATGTACAAAATGGTGCCATCTACATCAATGGGGAACGCGTCCAAGACCTAACGTACGAGCTCCAAGCAAGTGATCGGATCGGTGGAAAATACGTCGTGATTCGTCGTGGCAAGAAAAAATATTTCTTATTAACATTTTAATCGCAAAAAGCGAACCGCCTTGTTGGTTCGCTTTTTTCAAATTTTTGTAGAGGAAGGGTTTTTGTTGGAATGGGAAATATAGTGTTGAATGCCGCCGGTTTATTTGCCATGATCTTCTTAGGGTATTTTCTTAAGCGGCTAAATGTCCTTTCAAAAGCGGATGGCTCGATCTTATCCAAAATTATTTTGAATGTGACGTTACCGGCAGCAATCATTTTGAATTTAGCTTCAATGCAAGTACAAGTCAGTGCGCTTAGTTTGATTGTGATCGCGTTGATCATTACGATCGTCCAGATCCTCTTCGCATTTTTCTTGACCAAAAAAGAATCGAACACGCTGCAGCAGTTTGCGATGTACTGCGGTTCAGGCTTTAATATCGGCAATTTTGCGATTCCTTTTGCCCAAAGCTTTTATCCTTTAGGGATTCCGCTGATTTCGCTGTTTGATATGGGGAACAGTATCATGTTGGCAGGGGGAACGACGATTTTCATCGAATTCTTGATTGGAAAGCGGACGACGTTTGAACCAGGGAAAATCTTTTTGAATCTCCTGCGTTCGCCAACGTTTACTATTTATCTAGTGATGCTGATTATCCGCAGTGCGGATTGGAGGATTCCCGAAGCGGCATTGGCGCTTGTCCAACCAATCGGGATCGCAAATACGTTTTTGTCCATGTTTATGATTGGCTTATTTTTGGATTTCCGCTTACCGAAGCACACCACCCAAACAGTGATCAAAATTTTAAGCTTGCGGTACGGACTGGCATTCGTGCTGTTCGCAGCTTTCTATGTTTTACCAATCCCAGTTTTATTAAAGCCAGTTCTTTGTTTGTTAATGTTTGCTCCAATTCCTTTATTCGGTGTCATTAATTCCGTGATTGCTGGAATGGAGGAAGAAGCGGTGGGGTTCGTTTCTTCCATTAGCTTTTTGATAAGTATGCCGCTAATGACGGGTGTTCTGATGTTATTTGGACTCGCTTGATAAAAAAATACGGCAATGAGCAAAATAATCGCTTTACAAGGCGCTTTTATCGATAATAGAGAAGACTAGATTTAGGAGGAAAAGAAAAATGTTGATTGGTTCACACGTTTCAATGAGCGGCAAAAAAATGCTTTTAGGAGCAGCAGAAGAGGCAGCTAGCTATCAAGCTACTACGTTTATGATCTATACCGGAGCTCCGCAAAACACGCGGCGCAAACCGATCGAAGAGATGCAGATCGCAGCTGGACAAGATTTTATGACGGAAAAAGGAATTTCGAATATCGTCGTCCATGCCCCGTACATCATTAATTTAGGCAATACCATCAAACCAGAAAACTTTGGCTTTGCTGTTTCGTTCTTACAAGAAGAAATCCAACGAGCCCAAGCTTTAGGTGCAACTCAAATCACATTGCACCCCGGTGCCCATGTCGGTGCAGGACCAGAAGCTGGGATCAAGCAGATCATTAAAGGCTTAAACGAGGTCCTTGAAAAAAATCAAACTGCTCAGATCGCATTAGAAACAATGGCAGGTAAAGGCACCGAGATTGGTCGCAGCTTTGAAGAATTGGCAGCAATTATCGATGGTGTCACCTTAAATGAAAAATTATCCGTTACACTAGATACTTGTCACACGAACGATGCTGGCTACAATGTCAAAGAAGACTTTGACGGCGTGTTAAACGAGTTTGACAAAATCATCGGGTTGGATCGCTTGAAGGTCATCCATGTCAATGATTCAAAAAATCCACAGGGCAGCCACAAAGACCGACATGCGAACATTGGTTTTGGCACGATCGGCTTTGAAGCCTTGAATAAGATCGTTCATCATGAGCAATTATCAGCGTTACCGAAAATTTTGGAAACACCCTATGTCGGCGAAGACAAAAAGAATAAAAAAGCCCCTTATGGCTATGAAATCGAGATGCTGCGGGAAAAGACATTTGATCCTGAGCTATTGACGAAAATCATGGCGGGTGCTTAAACGGTTCATTTAACCATGAGCCAGCTTATTATTGGAGGAAGAAAAATGGACTTTCAGTTGCTGATCGATGCCGCGAAACAAAAACTGGGATTCAGACAGCTCTCTCAATTTGCAGAAGCAGGGAGTGTCGCGGCAGCTCTGGCTACTGCAGATGGACAGATTTATACAGGGATCTGTATCGATACCAGCTGTTCTATGGGTTTTTGCGCCGAACAGGCTGCGGCTGCGCAAATGATCACCGATGGTCAGCAGCGGGTGTTACAGATGGTTGCAATCAATACGGCAGGTGAGCCGATCCCACCTTGTGGTCGTTGCCGTGAATTTATCAGCCAGCTGGATCCTGCCAACCATAACACGCAGGTCATGATCGCAGCAGGAAAAATCATGACGCTAGAAGAGCTGTTGCCTTTTGATTGGAAAGCATCAAAATAAAAGAGATTTAGCCCCTTAGACCGCTGTGTTCTATGGGGCCTCTTTGTTTTATCGATCCCATAGACGAGCTACGCTTTTGGATAAAAAAACTCCTCAACAAGCAATAGCGCTTTGTTGAGGAGTTGATCGATAGCAATGATTAGAATTTTTTCGCAGCAGCTGCTACGCGTTCTAAACCTTCAGCAATGATTTCTGCTGTTTTAGAAGGATCTGCATTGTGGCCTTCAATGATTACTTCTTCTGTGATGTTCATGCCGAACATACCACCGAAAACTTTTTCCATAAAGGTTACAGCGTTTTCCATTGCGCTCATTTCGCCTGAGTAAACACCACCACGGGCATTCAATAGAACGATTTCTTTGTCTTTCAATAATTGGTTCATTGAACCATCTTCGTTATAAGAGAAAGTAAAGCCAGCTTGGAAGATGTAGTCGATGAATGTGTGCAAGGCAGCAGGAATCGTTAAGTTCCACATTGGGAAAGCGAAAACGATGGTATCCGCTGCTGCGAATTTGTTCATCACGTCTTGACGGACAGTCATCAATTCTTGTTCTTCTTGGTTTAATTCTTGTTCTTGTGAAAGTTTGCCAAATGCTTCAAATAACGTTTGACCGATATAAGGCATTGGTTGTGCGTACACATCAAAGGTTACAACGTCCACATTGTTGGTATCAAGATTTTCAACGAACGTATCAAACATTTTTGCAGATACTCCATCAGGACGGTTATTGGCTTTAACAACTAAAATATTTTTCATTTTTTTCCACCTTTACTTTAAGTAAGTTTTAATCACAAAATGTAGTATACTATAAAATAATTTTGCTTACAATAAATAAGTACACTTTTTTTAAAAAAGCTGGAATTTTGCAGTTTTTTTCACACAGATTTGGTAAACTTTAGAGAAAACAGGAGGATTTATATGAAAATATTCGTGGTCGAAGATGACAAATCGTTAGTCAAAATGATGGAAAATCAATTATCCCGCTATGCGTATCAAACCTTTGTTCCAGAAAATTTCGCTGCGGTTTTAGATGAATTCTTGATGATCCAACCTGATTTGGTTTTGTTGGATGTCAATCTTCCTTATTATGATGGGTTTTATTGGTGCCAAAAAATCAGGGAACGCTCGTTGGTTCCAATTCTCTTCATCTCCGCCCGTGACGGCAATATGGATCAAGTGATGGCTCTAGAATATGGTGCTGATGATTATCTAGTCAAACCTTTTTCTTATG
Organism: Enterococcus sp. DIV1279b; assembly: GCF_050531515.1. Classification (NCBI taxonomy): domain Bacteria; kingdom Bacillati; phylum Bacillota; class Bacilli; order Lactobacillales; family Enterococcaceae; genus Enterococcus; species Enterococcus sp. DIV1279b. The sequence continues at coordinate 1,458,707 of NZ_CP172891.1, forward strand.
ATTTGCTGCTGGCAAAAGTAAAAAGCCACATTCGTAGAGTCTACGGGGATTATGCACAGTCTGATCGGGCGAGAAGTTTGAAAGCTGGCGAATTGATCTACTATCCCGAAGCATTGAAGATGGTCTATCGTGAAGCCAGTGAATGGCTGACTGTTCGAGAAGGAGAATTATTGACCCTGTTAATGTCGGCACACCCAGAGATGGTCAAACGGGAACGGATCTTAAATCTATTATGGGATGATGAGCGCTTCGTTGATGACAATACGCTTTCTGTCAATGTCGGCCGTTTGCGAAAAAAATTGGCGGCAATGGGCATCAATGATCCGATCCAAACGATTCGCGGAAAGGGCTACGCTTTATCAGTGGTAGGTACGGAAGAATGAAAGCATATGCAAGTGTTCATTTACCTAAACTACTCGTTACCGTCCTAGCCATTTCATTGTTCGTTTTAGTGATTTGGTTGGATGGCTATCGAAATTACCTCGTAATTGGTTATGGTCTGCTTCTATTCGGGCTGTTCATTGTTCTTGTTTATTTGGCAGATTACCTTTCCAATACTGCGTTTTATCAGTATATCAAGCATGGAAGAGCGACACATCGAAGCAATGGCTACCTTTCCAAGCAATGGCGCAAGCAGTTCGATGCACATGAACAGCAAGAGCAAGAGCGGCTGACAGAACTAGATCAGCACCATAAAAATCATATTCGTTTCATGAATATCTGGGTTCATCAAATGAAAACACCTGTCTCAGTTTTGGCGCTAATGGCTGAAAGTGAAGAAGTCGATAGCTATGATCTTTTGGCTGAAACAGATCGCTTAAAAAGTGGCTTGGCGACTGCGCTGAATTTTGTGCGCTTGGAAGATTTCACGGAGGACTTCGTTATCGAGTCAGCCTCACTGTTGGAATTGTTAAAACGCAGTATCGGTGACCAGAAGCGGAATTTTATTCGTAGTGAAGTCTATCCGAAGCTGATGAGTGAAGCAGATATCACGGTGACAACAGACAAAAAATGGCTAGGTATTCTGCTCTTTCAACTCATCAGCAACGCCATCAAGTACTCCAAGCCAGACAGTAAGGTCTATTTTGAGATCGATCCTTTTTCTAGAAGCTTAACGATCGCAGATGAAGGCTGCGGGATTGCAGCAGCGGATCTACCGCGGGTTTTTCGCCCCTTTTATACAGGTCAGAATGGGCGGCAAACAGGAGAGGCAACTGGGATCGGTCTTTATTTAGTTGAGACGATCAGTACGCAATTAGATATCGATGTATCGCTTGCCTCTAAGGAGAATCAAGGCACGACGGTTACCTTAACATTTCGGAGGTGAAGTCTTTCTTACAATTTTGTAAGCTTTCTATCACGAAATCGATAACTGATTGCGGTGCCGCCTGCTAAACTGGTAGCAAAGGAGTGAAGATGATGGCTTTACTAGAATTGAAAAATGTATCGAAAACCTATACAGGGGAAGTGTCTGTTGAGGTTTTACAGCAAATCGATCTCAAAGTGCCAGAAGGAGAATTTATCAGCATTATGGGTCCATCTGGCAGTGGCAAGACCACCATGCTGAATTTGGTGGCAACATTGGATAAACCGACTTCAGGTTCGGTGATCCTCAAGGGAGAGCAGCCACTGGAATTATCTAAGCAAAAACTCGCGGAGTTTCGTCGTCGACAATTAGGCTTTGTTTTTCAAAACTACAATTTGCTTTCGCCATTGAGCGTGCTTGAGAATGTGATTTTACCACTGACATTGGATCGGGTGCCGGTTCCTGAGATGAAAGAACGTTCGGAGCAGCTATTACGTGAACTTGGGATCTATGAGAAAAAAGACAAACGCATCTATCAGCTTTCCGGTGGAGAGCAGCAGCGAGTTGCGATTGCTAGAGCTTTGATTCATCAGCCGGAATTGCTTTTAGCAGACGAACCGACGGGTAATCTTGATTCCAAGGCAGCACGAGATGTCATGGAAATACTAAGTCAGATGAACAAGCAGCGCAAAGTCACTACCATGATGGTCACCCATGATCCGTATTCCGCCAGCTTTTCTGATCGGGTCGTTTTCATCAAAGACGGAAAGCTGTATAACGAAGTCTATCGTGGTGCTGATCAACAGCAATTTTATCAAAAAATTCTTGAAGTCCTAGCACATTTAGGAGGTCGCCGTCATGAATTTCAGACAGTTGATCAATCGTAATCTGCGGGGGAATTTTCGAACTTATGCGGCCTACTTCGTCAGCAGTGCCTTTGCGGCGATGGTGTTTTATATCTTTAGTCTTTTGCTCTTTCATCCGCAATTGGAAGAAAACTTATCTAATAGCGATACACTTTCAAGCTTAGCTAAGGTTGGTCTATCCGTCGCACTCGTGGTGATCGCCTTACTGTCGCTGTTGTTTTTATGGTATACATTTGTGGTCTTTTTGAAACGACGCAAACGTGATCTGGCGATCTACTTGATTTTGGGGATCGAAGAAAAAGATCTGCGAAAGATTTTATTTGTCGAAAATGCCTTCTTAGGGACCGGCGCTACAGTGACCGGTATTGGGTTGGGGATTTTAGTGACGAAATTGTTGCTGCTGATTGCGCAAAATGTCATGTACTTAACAGAAGGACTGAAATTTATGGTTCCTCTGGAAGCTTTAGGATTGACCTTTGGGATCTATGTCTTCATTTTTCTTTTGATCTCCTTTTTCAGTACTCGCGCCTTGCAAGGAGAACAGATCATCTCATTGATCAAGGAAAATGAAAAACCACGTCCTGAGCCAAAAAGTCATTGGGCATTGGCATTTTCAGGAATTGTGCTGTTACTAGTTGGCTATGGATCGGTCTTTTATTTTAGCTACCAAACCTACTCAATGCTGCCACTTATGCTAGGAGTCTTGTTGACTGTTGCAGGCACGATCTTGTCATTCCATCAGTTCAGCGTATTTCTATTGAAACGATTAAAGAAACGCCCAACCTTCTTACGGGGGACTCGGATGCTGACTATCAGCGAATGGATCTTTCGCATGCGAGACAATGCGGCGATGTATAGTCTGATCGCTATTAGTACCTCCGTGGCATTCGTTGGGATTTCCGTGATGCTGGCGATCGGCAGTTCTTCTTTTTCTTCGATCCAAGGAATCAGTGTAGCCTATGTGTTTCCGTGGTCGGGGCCAGAAGACCTCGATCATTCTGAGGGGAAAATGAATGAAATTAAAACTGCCATAGAAGAAAAAGGGTATGCGCCTGTAACGGATAGTGTTTCCTTACTATGGGCCTATGCGAATCTTGATGAATCTGCAGTTATGAATGATTCATTTTATACGACGAATGGCTTTTCAATTATGCGAGAAAGCGACTATCAGAAAATGATGAAACAAATCGGTGAGGAAGCTGATTCCGTTGCAGATAATCAAATAATGACACTTAGTGCTAATTATTCACGTCGAAAACAGCTTCTAGAAGTCCCTGAGAACGAACGCACAAGTATCTATCCACTTGAATTAGGTTCAGAAACCGGTATAAAAAAGGATATTACGATTGTCCACAGCCCCTCAATGCTTTCTCTGGATTACTTTGGATTGTCAGTTGTGACAGATAAGACCTTTGAGGAATGGCAAGCTCTCTTACAAGAATTTAACGATGATATGGAATCTGGTTTTATTTGGTTAGACTATCCAGAATGGGCTGAAACACCTGAATTGGTATCTGATTTCAATGGGAATTTAGATAAAGAAAATGCCTTGATCGATCAGCAATACGAAGAACTCAGTCGGGAGTTTGAAGCCAAAGGTGACTATACAGATGAAGAGTGGTCAGAAGCTGCAAAAGACATTCCGATGCGTACGTCTTATACCTCAAAATACCAAGTTTTCCAAGAAAATCGTCAAGGAAATGGCATCATCTTAATGATCACGGTATTACTAGGTTCGGTTTTCTTTATTTTCTCCGCTTCGATTATCTATTTCCGTTTATTTGCAGATTTAGATAAAGATGGGGCGTACCATCGTTCCTTGCATATTTTAGGTGTGTCGCCCAAGGAGCGTCACAACGTTCTGAGACGCCAGCTGCAAGTGATGTACTTCTTGCCAACAGTCGTTGCAATGATCCATTTTGCGGTGGCAATGACCGCTCTGCGTATTTTAGTAGAATTGCCTGTTTGGCAATACTATGGTGTGATCGTTAGTCTCTTTTTGATTTTCCAAATCGTTTTTTACTTTGTTTGTCAGTATCGGTACTTCCAGCAAATTGATAGGATCACCGATCCGACAGAGTGATTTATTTTTTAGCCAAATCCCTTTCAATCAACACGGATTGGGATTTGGTTTTTTTGTTTGCTGCATTGTTATTTTCTTTCACCAATGAAGCGTTTTAATTGTGTAAATCACCGAAAAGCAGATAAAATTAGTTAACACTGATTCTATTAGGCAGTCGCTGATACGCTGCAAGAATGTGGCAACTGGAAGTCTATTTTTCTCACCGTGAAACGAAAAGACAACTGTTAATGACAATATTCATGTCGAGTACAGTAATTGCTGTGATCGATGGGGTTAGCTAAGCGCTCACTTAAGGGAGGAAACCAATGATCAAACGTTTAGGAAAAGCATTTGCTGTCTTGCTGCTGTTGATTCCTGTTTTTGCTGGTATGCGGGTAGTTTATGGGGAAACCGATGTGGGTGCCAAGCTGATTACAAATGTATCGATCGTTAATAGCCACAACGAGGTCATCACAAGTATTGAAAAGGATGATTCCTTCAAAATAGATATGACCTGGAGTTTGGAGGACTTAGGTGATTTAAAAGCAGGTGACAAAGCGACCGTCACCTTGCCAGCTGAGATTGAAGGCGTTAATAATACGTATGCTTTATACGATGAAAATAACAACTTAGTGGTCAATGTTACCCAAGTTGGCAATCAGCTGATCTTTGTTTTCACAGAATTTGTCGAACAAAATACCAATGTACATGGGGACTTTTATTTTTGGACAAAGTTCAGTGATGACGTGATAGAAAATCAGATCAACAACATCAACTTTGAAACGGCAAATGGGACGCAATCGGTGCCTATTTTTATTCAAGCAGTGGATGACACAGGGGAGGGTGCCTTACTCACCAAACAAGGACTGTATTTAGGTACGCAAGAACCCAAACGGATCATTGATTGGCGTGTGTATATCAACTCGTTTGACACGGACCAAGTGACGATCAAAGATGGAACGTTTATTGACTTTGTAGGTCCTCATCAGACTTTAGTTAGTACGAGTGCTCGAGTGGTCTATGGACCCAGCGTTTCCAACCCAACGTATGTCGAGCAAGTACCGATCGTTTTAAATAGTGATGGGTCCTTTGAAATTCCTTTGCGGGATACGGAGGAACGGATCTACATTACCTACAAAACAGAAACGGATGGTTCATTGGAACAATATACCAATCGGGGCATCCTTGATGCTTTGGTCAATGATGTGCCAAGAACAAGCAGTATTACTGGCTATACGCCACGCTATGGTGGCGGTGGTGGCGGAACCGGTGAACCAGGAGAGTCCAGCAGCACGGAACCAAGTAGCGAAAGCAGTACAAGTAGTACGGAACCAAGTAGCGAAAGCAGCACTAGTAGTAGCACGGAACCAAGTAGCGAAAGCAGTACAAGTAGCAGTACGGAACCAAGTAGCGAAAGCAGTACAAGTAGTACTACCGAACCAAGTAGTGAAAGCAATACAAGTAGTAGCACGGAACCAAGTAGCGAAAGCAGTACAAGTAGTACTACCGAACCAAGTAGTGAAAGCAATACAAGTAGTAGCACGGAACCAAGTAGCGAAAGCAATACAAGCAGCACGGAACCAAGTAGCGAAAGCAGTACAAGTAGTAGCACGGAACCAAGTAGCGAAAGCAGTACAAGTAGTACTACCGAACCAAGTAGTACAAGCAATACACTGGAAGGTTTGCTAAATAATAGTGGGTCAAGTCACTCTTCCAGCTCGGCAAGAAGTGATGATGCCAACCATAATAAGCAGAAGCTTCTCCCGCAGACGGATGAAGTCTTGAATGATCGGTTGATTTTCTTAGGAATAGTCATACTGTCTATCGTTACCTATGTGACGCTAAAAAAATCAATGGGGAAAAGTCCCTTCAACAGATAACAAAAGTCTATAACGGGCAAAAACAAACATAATTATCCAATGGGGACTTGGGTTAGCAGAAAAAAGAATAAAAAGTAGTGACAAAACCGTTCATGTGTTTTGATCGACTGATTCAGTAAAATTTAGTTCTTTTTACTGAAAGAGGTCATCAAGGGCATTATCGGTTTTTTTGCTATTTTCTCGATGGGTGACCTACAGTTTTTTCGCTTGTAGCCCGCCGATTACAGAAAAAATTTGGCTTTTTTGGAATTCTTAAAATGGTTTCTGTAACATTTATCAAGCAGAAACGATGCGGATAACTATCTCACATACCCTTTTTATTCGCGAAGAATATTTGTATTCTTAGAGCAAGTTAATGATCATAAACCGCTTCCATACGCTGACGCTTTTTCGACATATGACTGGAAATGTGCGAGAAATATCAGAAGTTCCCTTAGTCTAGTTAGTGTTTCGGACCCTTCTTTCTAGAAACTGATTTTTGTTTCGATTGCTCGAAAAATGAGCAGAATTCTTCAAAAACATTTACTGACCAATGGATTGTGATTTTGTTAACAAGAATGAGCGAAGAAGGGTTCAGTGGTATGCACAGGAAGCAATTTATAAAAACCTAAAGCGTTTTGATTACGAATCATGTTTTTTCTTCAAACTGAACAAACCAAAAATAATAGAGAAGGTGGAATGAATATGAGTAAAAATGGTTCTCCAAAAGTGACAAAGATGCAGGTGTTTCCGATTGCTGGTTATGACAGTCCGACCCTTACCTTAAGCGGGTGTCATGCACCTTATTTTACGAGGAATATTGTTGTATTAGAAGACGAAACTGGGAATAGAGGCATTGGTGAGATCCATGGCGGTGAAGACATCACCAAAATGCTGGAGAGTTACATTCCTTTTGTCGTGGGGCAAGAAATTGCCAATTATCGTAATGTGATTACAACGATTCGCAAAAATGCAGCGGCGATGAAAGGAAACGATGGGGAAGGACTTCAAGGGTTGGATTTAAAAAATCTGAAATTTGTCGTCCAAGCGGAGGCAGCGGTTGAATGTGCGATGCTGGATCTGCTTGGTAAGTTTCTAAATAAACCAATGTGTGCGTTATTAGGTGATGGTCAGCAGCGTAATGAAGTTGAAGTGTTGGGGTATTTGTTTTATATCGCCGATGCAGGGAAAACCGATCTGCCTTATCGCATAGAGGAAGAGCCAAAAGATGAGTGGGAGCGCATTAGAAGACAGGAAACATTAACACCTGAGGGAATGGTGCAGCAAGCAAAAGCACTTGAGACACGCTATGGGTTCAAAAATTTCAAAGTCAAAGGTGGCGTGCTGAAGGGAACAGAGGAAATGGAAGCAGTAGTTGCTTTACATGAGGCGTTTCCAGAAGCGCGGATCAATATTGATCCTAATGGTGCTTGGTCGTTAGCAGAGGCAATCGAGCTTTGCAAAGACAAACTAGACACGATTTCTTATGTGGAGGATCCATGTGGCCCTGAAGCAGGTTTTTCAAGTCGTGAGATCATGAATGAATTCAAAACAGCCACGAGACATCAAGTGGCAACAAATATGATTGCGACCAACTGGCGACAATTTTATCATGCATTAAATTCAAAAGCAGTAGATATCGTTCTGGCTGATCCGCATTTCTGGACATTAAACGGAAGTGTTCGCATGGCCCAAATTTTGAATGACTGGGGATTGACTTGGGGTTCTCACTCCAATAACCATTTTGATATTACGTTGGCAACGTTCGCACAGTGTGCCGCAGCTGCACCAGGAAATATTACACCAATCGATACACACTGGATTTGGCAGGATGGACAAGAACTTTGCGATGACACTGTCTTGATTCAAGATGGCGTGATCAAAATCACCGATAAACCTGGCCTAGGTATTGAAATCAATATGGAGAAATTGCTGGAAGCACATCAATTGTACCAGTCAATGGACCCAAAATACCGTGATCGTGATGATTCAATTGCGATGCAATACTTTATTGAAGATTGGCAGTTTGACTCAAAAAAACCTTGCTTTGTGCGCTAAAGGTATTTATTGAAGGACTACTTGATGTCAGAGATATAGCTGAAATTTTTGCTTGAAGTTTCGGCTATATTCCTCTTTGACTGATCTATTATTCGGAGGGATATAAAAAATGAGCTATTTAGCTATTCTTGGCTTTGTCATGATGACATTGATCACGGGTTTATTACTAAGAAATAAAATAAATATACTTGTCTGTTTTGCATTGATACCTGTCGCATTTTCTTTTTTAAGCGGGGCAAGCTGGACAGCGACGGAAGGATATATCGCTGACGGTCTTGATATGACACGAGACATCTTTTTGATGATCATGTTTTCATTACCTTATTTTTCTCTGATATCTGATGCAGCAGTTTTCGATATTATGGTATTCAAGTTTTTGAAAAAAGTAAAAATCAAAGCGCCGATTCTCTGCAGCTTGACTGTGTTTATTTCTGTGATCACCACATTAGATGGAAGTGTCATGTCGACCTATCTAATTGCGATCCCGTTGTTTTTGCCGCTATTTAAGAAGTTGAAAATCGATCCGGTGATACTCGTCTTTCTTTGCTCAGTCGGTATCATGTTAGGATCGATCACACCATGGAACGCGCGGATCTTACGGGCTGCAAGTCTGCTTCCGGATGTACCCAATGCACCGATGACCTTATTTACCACCTTGCTACCTGTTTGGATCACTGTCTTTATCGGAACGATGATCCTTGGTTATTTCTTAGGTTTAGGTGTCCATAAAAAGCATATGGCAAATGGAGAAAAGTTTGAAGGGATCGCTGATTCATTAGCGAAAGAGCAAAACTATGGACCGCTTGCTCGTCCCAAGCTATTTTGGTTCAATCTGATCTTGACCATCCTCTTAGTGATCGCTTTGTCGTTTTCAAACCTGCCTTCTTACTATATTTTCGCAGCTGGTTTGATCATCGCTTTGTGCGTGAACTATCCGGACTTCAAAGATCAAAATCAATTGATCAGCAAATATGCTTCAAAAACATATCCGATTGCGCCCATCGTTTTGCTTTCTGGGGTTGTCGTCGGGATCTTGCAAGGAACGGGCATGATGGATGCGATGGTTCAAGTTCTCGTGAATATTATTCCCGCTGCTGTTGGTCCCTATGTTCATATTGCGATCGCTATCTTCAGCACACCATTGATGCTGTTGTTTACCAACGATACTTGGTTTTTTGCGCTCATTCCGATCATTGCAGCTTTAGCAGGAGAATATGGCGTTGCTCCAGATATTGTTGCCTTGACATTATTCTTTAATATTGGTGCGTTTGCTTCACTGATTGCCCAACCACAAATCATCATGGCTTGTGATTTAGGGGAAACCAATGTACGAAAATTCTTGCGTTATTCCTTCTTTAAATTCTGGGGAATCAGCTTGGCATGGACGCTAGTAGGGATCTTATTGGGGATCTTTATTTAAAAATGTTCTTTAGCACATAAATTCACTGTTTTTCGACGAAAAGTCTGCACTCGATACTCTGTATTCTTTTTTTGGAAAACAGTATATTAAAAACTATCAATTTGACTAGGAGAGATTTTGATGATTCCAAAAATCGTAAAAATGGAAGTTGTCCCTGTAGCAGGACATGACAGTATGCTATTAAATCTAAGTGGAGCCCATGGCCCTTTCTTTACTAGAAATATCGTTATTTTAACTGATGACACGGGTAATACAGGTTTAGGAGAAGTGCCAGGTGGTGAGAAAATTCGTCAGACATTGGAAGACTGTCGTGAATTAGTTGTGGGTCGGACTTTGGGCGAATACAAAAACATCGTGAAAGAGATTCACGAACGTTATGCGCAGTTGGATGCTGGTGGGCGCGGGAACCAAACATTTGATTTACGAACGACGGTTCATGTTATGACTGCTGTTGAAGCACCATTGTTGGATTTACTAGGACAGCACATGCAGGTGCCCGTTGCCGCTTTGTTAGGTGAAGGACAAGTGCGGGAATCAGTGAAGTTTTTAGGTTATCTGTTTTATGTAGCAGATCGCAACAAAACAGACTTGCCTTATGCTTCTGACAATACGCTCGATGATTCATGGGGAGCACTACGTCGTGAAGAAGCGATGACACCAGAAGCAATCGTCAAGTTAGCGAAAGCTGCCTATGAGCGCTATGGTTTTGAGGACTTTAAATTAAAAGGCGGCGTGTTATCAGGGCAAGAAGAAGTACAAACCGTCAAAGCGTTGAAAAAAGAATTTCCCAATGCTCGGATTACCCTTGATCCGAATGGCGGATGGTTACTAGATGATGCAATTGCGCTTTGCAAAGACCTTCACGGCGTATTAGCGTATGTAGAAGATCCTTGTGGTGCAGAAGGTCGCTTCTCTGGTAGAGAAACGATGGCAGAATTCCGCCGAAAAACAGGATTGCCGACGGCGACGAATATGGTTGCAACGGATTGGCGAGAAATGAAAGCAGCGATTCGCTTAGATAGTGTGACGATTCCGCTGGCAGATCCGCATTTTTGGACGATGCAAGGCAGTGTGCGTGTGGCGCAGTTATGTCATGACTTAGATTTGACTTGGGGTGTGCATTCCAATAATCATTTTGATATTTCTTTGGCGATGGTCGCTCATACTGCAGCGGCAGCACCTGGGGAAGTAAATGCCGCCGATACCCACTGGATTTGGCAAGATGGCGAAGGCTTGACCAAAAATCCGCATCAAATCAAAAACGGTGAAATTACCATTCCAAGAAATTCCCATGGCCTTGGGCTGGAACTTGACCGAGAAAAGCTAGATGCGGCGCATCAATTGTATTTAAAAGAAGGCTTAGGGGCGCGCAATGATGCGATTGCCATGCAGTATCTGATTCCTGGCTGGACATTTGACAATAAAAAACCAGCTTTAGTCAGAGAGTAATCGAGGGAATACAAATTAATCGAAGCTTTCAGTGAGAGGATTGACCATAATGGAAAAAGAAAAAATTAAAGGGATCATTGTTCCTTTACTCACGCCAGTGAATGAAGAAGAAATGATTTGCGAAACTAAGTTGCGAAAGATCGTACGGCATGTGATCGATCATGGTGTTCATGGCATTTTGGCTTTTGGCAGTAATAGTGAGTTTTATATGTTCGAACATGATGAAATGCTTGCAGCAACAGAAATCATTTTAGATGAAGCCGCTGGAAAAGTACCTGTTTTCTTTGGGATGGGCCCAATACGTACGAAACATGCGGTGGCACTTGCCAAACAGGCAGCAAAATTGCCGATCGCTGGTATTTCCGTTTTACACCCAATGTTCATCAAACCCACAGAAGAAGCATTGTACAATCATTTTAAAGCAATCGCAGACGCGGTTTCCGATACGATGGTGCTTTTGTATAACAATCCAGCAAGAGCTGGGTATTCGTTGAGTCAACCATTGATCGAAAAGCTGGCGCATACCGTTGAGAATATCGTAGGGATCAAAGATTCAAGCGGAGATTTGACCTTTCTAAGCGAACTGGTTCGACGGAATGCTGATGTTGGCTTTCGAGTGATTGCAGGAAAAGATACCATTGTTTATCCTTCACTCTGTGTGGGAGCAGTCGGCGGGGTGTGTTCAACGGCAAATATTTATCCTGAATTGGTTTGCGGTATTTATGACCAGTACGTATCTGGTGATTTTCAAGGCGCGCTAAAGAACCAATTTACCCTGAACCCAATCCGTTTATCGCAAGATGCAGCAAGTTTCCCTTCAGCTACCAAAGATATGGCAAACTTGATGGGCTTGAATGTGGGACCTTCGATCTTGCCGACGGAAGCAAGTAAGGGCGTTGTTTTAGACAAGATGATTGATGAAATGAAGAAGGCGGGTTTCTTATAATCAAGCCTAACTATAGAAAAGGGGGTGGATTCATGGAAGAACAGCGAATTGTGATTGCAGCAGATTCTTTCAAAGGAAGTGCCTCCAGTAAAGATATCTCAATGTGGTTAGAAAAAGGGATTCGTCGGGTTTTGCCCCATAGTCCTATCGATAAATTTTCAGTCGCCGATGGTGGAGAAGGCACAGTCGAAGCTTTAGTTGATGCCTTGGCAGGAAAACGAAAAAGGATAACTGTTCAAAATCCATTGGGAAATCCTGTGAAGGCGCAATATGGTGTTTTACCTAATCAAATCGTCGTATTAGAAATGGCAGAAGCAAGTGGGATTACTTTAATCGAGCAAAATGCTGAGAATGCCTTAAACGCTTCGACTTACGGGGTAGGGGAGTTGCTTTTGGCTGCCCTCGATGAAGGCGCAAAAGAGATCTACCTTGGCATAGGCGGCAGTGCAACGAGTGATGGCGGGACTGGAATGGCAAGAGCATTAGGGGTCTCCTTTTACGACGATCAAGGAAAGGACATCCCGAGAGGATTAGCTGGATTAGCAAAGCTTGCTTCGATAGATATTTCTAAAATCGATCCACGATTAAAGGATGTAAAAATCAATATTTTATCGGATGTAACGAATCCGTTAGTCGGTGAAAAAGGTGCCATTGCTATCTATGGTCCTCAAAAAGGCATTCCGATTGACCAAACGAAAACCTATGATCAGTGGATGAAACATTATGCCTCTGTGATCAAAAAAGAGATGCAGATTGATATTGCTGACGCACCAGGTGCAGGGGCAGCAGGCGGTCTAGGGGCTGCATTGCAAGTGTTTTGCCAAGCCAAAACGTGCAACGGTATTGAAACGATCTTAGATTTAGTAGAAATTGAAAAGAAAATTGCCCAAGCTGCTCTCGTCATAACTGGCGAAGGCAAGCTTGACCAGCAATCGCTGAATGGCAAAGTTCCTGTGGGGATTGCCGAGCTAGCCAAAAAGCACCATAAACCGGTGATTGCTGTGGTCGGTAGTCGGGAGAAAGAGGTTTCGGCAGCTTATGCCGCTGGAATTGACCTTATTTTGCCAATCATCCATCGACCAATGAGTTTGCAAGAAGCAATGACACAAGTAGAGGAAAATGTGGTGATCGCTGGAGAAACCGCGATCCGAGCATATTTATTAAATCAACGAAAGTAGGAGATGGTATTGATGAAAGTAGGATTTGTCGGTTTAGGAATCATGGGTAAACCAATGGTGAAAAATATAGTAAAGAATGGCTATGAGGTTATTGTGTTTGATTTTAACCAATCCGCAATCGATGAAGTTGTTTCAGCTGGTGCACATGCAGCAGAATCAGGCGCCAAGGTGGCAGAAGTAGCAGAAGTGATCATTACGATGCTGCCGAATTCTCCAAACGTAGAAGCGGCACTATTCAATCCTGGAGGGATCGCTGAAGGCTTGTCAGCTGGTAAAACAGTCATTGATATGAGTTCAATCGCACCAAAAGCCAGCCAAGACTTTGCAGCTCGTTTGAAAGAACAAGGAGTCCATTTTATTGATGCGCCTGTCTCTGGTGGAGAACCAAAAGCCATTGATGGAACGATCGCGGTAATGGTTGGCGGAGAAAAAGCAGTTTTTGAGAAATATGAAGCTTTATTGAATACGATGGCTTCTTCTGTGACACGAGTGGGTGAAGTAGGAGCTGGAAATATTACGAAACTAGCCAATCAAATGATTGTAGCGATCAACATCGCAGCTATTTCTGAAGCTTATTGTCTAGCCAAAAAAGCAGGTGTTTCTCCTGAAGCAGTTTATCAAGCCATTCGCACAGGTTTGGCAGGAAGCACAGTCATGGATCAAAAATCAGAAAAGATTTTTTCTGGCAACTTCGATCCTGGTTTCCGTATCGAATTGCATATCAAGGACTTGCAAAATGCATTAGACACCTCACATGATAGTAATGTTTCTACACCATTTACAGCATCTGCAATGGAGATTATGCAATCACTGAAAGCCTACGGATTAGAAAAAAGTGATCATTCTGCAATCGCAAACTATTATGAAACGATCAATGATTTAAAATTGCAAGGTTAACAGTAACGAATCGAGGTCATTTGTTTTACTTTTCATTGAAAAGAGAGCACGGAGCTGTTCACAACTAAAGGACATAATAAAAGAGCGTTTCTTCTCAGAGGAGCGCTCTTTTTGTTATGTGTATTGAAACTCAGAAATACAGTGTAAAAACAATTTTGCGTCAACTGGAAGACAGAAAACAAGGAAACGTTGCTGGTGCTATGAGTTAGGCTGTCGATGGATGATCACGCTGGTTGGAAACAGATGACTTGAACAACAAATGATACCATCGATTTTAAATGCGAAGTTTGTTACGCTGAAGCATTTGCTTGTTCAACAAATCATCTCTCTAGATTAGACAAGCGATAACTCATAAAAGCAGCCGACAACACAGTAAAATCACTCAAATTACGTGGATTGTAGCCCGTCTTTTCCGTGATGCGATTCAGTTTGTTTTGAAAAGTATTCTTGTGTAAAAAAAGTGCCTCGGCACACTTCATAATACTACCATTGTAGCGTTTATACGTTTCAAAGATCAATTGGAACTGCTCAATCTCCTCAACTGTCAGACTGCCAAGCACTTTCTTTTGCAATTGTTTATTATCTTCTGTAGAAATCCCGACAAAGAGCAACCCATAATCCATTTTTTGATAAGAAGAGATGGTCGCACTTTTTTGATTGATCAACCAATTGACGGTTTTTTGCGCCTTTTCATAACTAGACCAATACTCATCGATGGTTTCTGCTAAACCGCCGATCCCAAAGGACATTTGACGATCAAAACGCTTAGAAATATCCTTTTGCATTTGCATCAGTAGGGGGATCAGCGAAGCTTCTTCCTGCTTTTCGAAAAACAGGCAAATTTCTTGATTGATCAACGAGAAGAAACTACCTGGAAAAATGTGCAAATGCGATTGGATGGTATGGAGCAGTTTTTCATAATTCAGATTATTTTTTTCTCTAGTAAAAAGGAATTTCCCTATCACGAGGATGCGAGGTCGTTCCAAATCAATGTCCAAGAGCGAGGCTAAATAAGCCGCCAAGCTATCATCTCTTTGAGGAGCGATCAGCATCGTAGCTAGATTGTGGTAGTTTTGCCGTTGATGGAAATTTGTCAATTGAATCCAGTTTTCTCGGATCAAAATCTCCGTCATTTTTTTGATAATATTCCCCAAAGGTTCTACCTTTGTACGCTCGCCAGTAATTCCAATAATTGCTACAACAGATTGATTAAAAAGGACCGGGATATTGATTCCTTTTTTTGCTCCTTTAAATTGATTGTCATGTTCAATCGTTAATGTCTGTTGATTTTTGGCTGCTAAACGGGCGCCTTCATGACTGGTACCAATCCGCACGGTATCTGTACTAGCTATGATCGTACCCGAGGTATCAAAAAGATTGATTTCATGGTTGATGATATCTTTTAAGCTTTTAACAATCAATTTTGCTACTTTTGGCTCTAATTCCATCGATCACGTACTCCTAAAGGTTGATTTGCTTATACTTGAATTTTAGCACAAAAATGGTCATATATTATATATAATATATATTTAATGATAAGTAATAAACTGTTTTATTGGCGGTGGTAAAAGTTCGAGAGAGTTTCAAATGCGGAAGAGGGTGGTAAATATCTTTTCTATATATAATACTCGAAATTAAAGATGCCATTTTATTGGGTCTTTCCTTTTTTTTTCGGCGCATGTTTTCTCTGAGAATTTATTATAATTTCCTTATCAAGTTATCTTGAAATATTCATTTAGGAAGTGAGGAAATGAGAAAACTGGTTGGAATCGTGTTGATTTTGCTGTTAGCGGGATTATTGCTGCTGGTGTTTGGTTTCGATCATACTTCAGCAAAAGAACGAGCGGGAGGGAATTTATCGTTTTCTGTTCAAACGAACCGAGTGATCTATGATGAAGCCTTGAAAGTCATTACGATCCCGGTACGGCCGAACAAAACGCTGACTTCACAAAACGTTTGTATCCGTTTAACTTATGGTTGGGATGGCAATGGACACAGTGAAAAGGTGATTGGTGAAACGTATCTAACAAATGTCGATTGGTTTTCAGGTGTTGAAAACTACTTAAGGATCTATGCTGAGATGGCCATCGATGAGATCAAAAGTGTGGATAAAGTAGATTTAGTTGTGATTTATGACGGTGAAACAACGATTACTGAAAACTTGAAGCCTAGTCAATGGCAGGTAATAACACCCCCGAGCTCTAGTGAGCGCACGAACTCTGAGATAAGCGCAAGCTCTAAGGTGTCTGAAGAAACAGGCTCTTCCTTTAGTAGTATCGAACCGAAATTTAGCGACTCTCAATCGACGGATCCAAGGACTTCTACTACGGAAAACACAAGTCAGGATTCTCAAAGTATCGAAAGTAGTCACAATGCAAGTGAGTCAGAAAACTTCAACACCCAACCAGTTAGTGAGAGTGAATCGAGTCAGACAATTAGGAGTCAAGAAACCACCGAAACAACAGGAACAACGACCGTTAGTGAAGCGGCATCTGAGGATCTTTCAGATTCAGAAACGAAACCAAACAAATTAGCGCCTAACCAAAGTCAGTCAAGCAAGCGAAGTGTTTCCTCCAATGATCCCGCAGGCAAACAACTCGCTAAAGCATCGTCTTCAGTGAAAATGGAACAGGAACAACGTACGGAGACAAGCAGCGCTAAGGAGGTCAATGGAGCCTTACTACCGAAAACCGGCAGCAAAAATACGAGTATTCGCTATTTACTCTTTGGTCTAGGCGTGGTTATCCTTACTGTCTTCTTTTACTGGCTGAATCGAAAGTTATTTTCTGATGAGAGACAGTAAAGAAAAAAGCCGAGGATAATGAGAGAATTGATAACCCACGATTGGAATTTTCTTCCCCAGAAAGCACAATCACGTTTTGTTTTACCGTTTTTAACAAAAAGTCTGACGATCGTTTTGAGGCGTCAGACTTTTTTTATGAAAATATACAGATAACGAAAGGAAAATTTGTTAAAAGTGATTTGACAGAAAAGAGCGCACGGTGGTACGATCACCAAACACTGCCAGCTTACAATTTTGTAAGATGACAAATTTAGGATAAAAACAGCGTTTGCTGATTATACAAGCGAGGGAAATTTCATGTTACAGGCACTTTTGGATACGACAGAAAAACAAATTTATGCGTTTCTAAGTTATTGTTACGAAACGAACAAGAAAGACTATACAATTAAAGAGCTCTCAGGTGTTTTCGATAGGAAAACCAACAAAATGCAGTCGATCGTTCAGCAAGTAGAGGTGTTTCGTGCACGCTATCCTCAGTTTACTTTGACCTATGATCGGCTGGAAAAAGAAGTGTCGATTGCTTTTTCTCCACGATTTCTATTGAGCCAAGCCTATAGTGTATTGTTGCAGGGAACCGTTGGGTTTATCTTGCTGGATGCACTCTTTCAGGGGGATTATCATTCCCTTGAACAACTCAGCCACAAAACCTTTAGCAGTCCCCGCACGATTCAACGAAAATTGCAGGAGTTAAATCATGTTTTGGCGAACTATCATTTGTCCTATAGTTTAAAAAAAGGTGATCCTTTGGCAGGTGCTGAATATGCGATCCGCTATTTTTATCATCTTACCTATTGGCAAATTTTTGATGAGAAGGACTCACAAGTCTTGGCATCGATCAAGGAGAAAGAGCAGGCTGAAGCGTTGTTTGAAACCCATGCTTCTTATATGAGAAAAATCGATATCGATAAATTTCTTCATCTATTCGCTATCTCCGTGCAAAGAATCCATCAAAAGCATCCGCTTTCGTTTTTACCAAACGAAGTACTTACCTTTGAGCACCCATTAATTGAAAAAAAACAGTTTGATCAGGTCTTTTTGAACCCATTGTTTAACAGGAATCATCTGCCGTTTTCTGAAATTTCGGAGGTTGAACGCAGCTTCTTGTATTATATGTTTGGCGTAATGAACACCTATCTTGAGGAGGATCTCGATGCTGCCAACATCTCGTGGCTGACTCAGCCAACGTACCAGCAAGAAGCGCAGCTCGTTGAAAAACTAGCCGTGTATTTTCGGTTGACGTTTACAGAGGCCGAAAAAAACTATTTACTGGTTAATCTGGTCATGATCCATTCCGCCTCTGGCTGTTTTGGTACGCGACAAAAAAGCGATAGTTTTGGCAAAACAACCGACGAGCAAGAGCTACAAGCCGCTTTTCCAGTGCTTTATCCAACCATGAAACGGTTTTTTTTGGAAGCGACTGTTTCTTTACCAGAGTTGCGTAGATTACTGCAAATGAATGATCGCTTGATTTTCCAATACTGTATGTTACTGAGAGTTATTTTTATCAAATATGAACAGCCGGTCACGTTCTCGATCCATTCGAAATACGGAAAAACGCAAGAGCTTTGGATCAAGAACCGCTTGATGAATGCCACGCATCGAGCGATGGCCCATTATTCGCTGTCTCAAAAACCAGATTTGGTCATTAGCGATTATCCGATCCATCAGGAATTTTCCGAGGAAGAACAGCCTTACCTCTTTTATTGGAATGGTCACCCAAGCGCAAAGGAGTGGAAACAGCTCAAGCAAGTGATCAAACAGATCAGAAGTGCCAAGAACAAGGCTGCGTTCGCCCAACTGGCATTCACCCAAACGGAGTGAGCCAGCTATAAGATCGAGCAAATAGAACTTATAATTTTGCCAAGCTTTTGACTAGCAGCAATAGGGCAAACGTGAAAAGCATCAGTGATAAACGAAGTTGTCAAGAAGCAATAACAGGAGCATCGATGTTCCTTTTTCGCTTCTTGACTTTTTTTTACAGAGATGGCATGGTATACATATTATCATAACGTTTTTTATTTAAAATCGTTGCAGAAATGGTGTTAGGAAGAAGGGGTAACTTTGACAGAAGTATTAGCACTGCAAAATGTTTCCAAATTGATTGGAACCAAACGAATCATTGATGATGTTTCCTTTGTGGTGGACCAAGGACAAGTCGTTGGTTTATTAGGGCCCAATGGGGCTGGGAAGACGACGATCATCCGAATGATCGTTGGCTTGATGAAGCACAACACAGGATCGATTGCCATTATGGGGAATTTATTGGATTCTTCTTTTAAAACAGCGATTGTCTCAGTCGGAGCGATCGTTGAGAATCCTGAGTTTTATAATTATATGACCGGTTATGAGAATTTGATGCAGTATCAGCGTATGGCGAAGAAGAAAGGCACAGCCTCTGAGCTAGAAGCCCTGATCCGTCAGGTGCATTTAGAAGGACATATCCATCAAAAAGTCAAAACCTATTCTTTAGGGATGCGTCAGCGTTTAGGTGTTGCCCAGGCGCTGGTCCATCAACCAGATCTATTAGTTTTAGATGAGCCGATGAATGGTCTGGATCCTAAAGGCATGCGGGAGTTTCGGGAAATGATTCTTTCTTTGCGATCAAAAGGGGTCTCTGTTTTAGTTTCCAGTCATCAGTTAAGCGACATCGAGCAAATTGCGGATCATTTGATCGTGGTGCAAAAAGGAAAAGTCACCCATCAAGTAGCAATGGCAGAGTTGAAAGCAGAGAAAAATGTGTTGATCATCAAAACCGATGATAACTTGCAAACAGAAGCACTGTTAAAAGCTTCCTTTGACGTCGAGGTCTTGCATGTAGAAGACGAATTGCACGTCACGTTGCAATCAGATCAGCGTTCAGAAATCGCTGCAGCGATCGTGACGGCGGGTATCGGCTTAAAAGAACTACGGACAAAGCAATCTTCTTTGGAAGATACATTCTTGGCTTGGACCGAAGAAGGAGGTTTGTAAGCATGCTGACATTGATAAAAAATGAATGGATCAAATTAACCAAAAAGCGTTCTACTTGGATCATGCTGCTTTTATTGGTTTTAATGACGTTTGGCTTGACCTATGTTGTACGCTTAGGTAGTCCAGAAATTGGTGCCAATGATTTATTTGCTTCTTTAAGCGATATGACGTCGTTCTTAAACTTATTTGTAGTGATTGTGGCGGCTTCTTCAGTAGCAGAAGAGTTCAGTCGTGGAACGATCAAGTTCTTATTGATTCGGCCTTTTTCCAGAAGCCAAATCTTAGCAGCAAAAGCCATCAACACGTTTTTATTTGCGCTTTTAGGGACTGCTGTTTTACTGATCAGTAGTTTAGCAGCCGCCAATTTATTTTTAGCAGCTGAATCACCTTTTGCTGCTACTGGCTACAACGGGCTAGCGGCGATTCTCGTTGCCCTTGTTTTTGCGGGAACCAACTTGCTATTGATTGTCTTTTATATTGCATTGACCATCTTTATCTCAGCCGTCATTCGCTCTCAAAGTTTGGCGGTAGGCTTAGGCTTGGGTATGTTGTTTGGAAGCAGCATCATCAACTCGATCATGCTTTTTGCGCAAGAAAAATACCCATGGCTGAAGTGGAATCCATTTAATTTTATGAATATTAAAGAGCAAATACCGAGTTTATTAAATAGTCCTGACATGCAGATGACTGCCTTTGATCCGGGATTGGGCTATTGGGAAATGGCGATCGGGATCCTTGTTTACAGTGTTTTAATCTACCTTTTAACAAATTGGTTATTCAACAAAAGAGATGTCGCATTAAGTTGAGGAAACGAGTGAAAGTTTTTGGATAAATCCAGCTTTCACTCTTTCTTTTTGTGTTTTTTTCTAGTAAAATGATTCATTGAGAGTACAAGAGAAAGGAGAGTTTTCGAATGGTTAGTGTAGGAATCGTAATCGTGATCGCTGTTGTTGCAGCATTACTAGGCGCTGTCGGCGGCTTCTTTTTGGCGCGTAAATATATGCAAGATTATCTAAAGAAAAATCCTCCCGTTAATGAGGATATGCTTCGCTCGATGATGATGTCAATGGGTCAAAAACCTTCTGAGAAAAAAATTCGTCAGATGATGCAGCAAATGAAAAACCAAAAGTAGGTTTTTTTCTAAGAAGCGGGCTGATTTTATCAGCTCGCTTTTTATTGCGGTAAAACGTACCAACTGATAAAAAATGTCCCCAGGCTGCTTTTTCTGTTTACGTTCTGTAAATAGTGGGGTAGCAATTGTAACTGAATCCAATGAATATTCGGAAAAATCGCAAAATTTAGGCAACAGGTCATAAAGAAATGGAGAGTGTTATGTCAATATTTAGGAAGTTAGGTTGGTTTTTTAAACAAGAAAAGAAACATTATTTGTTAGGCGTAGGCTCTTTAGTCTTGGTCGCCTTGGTACAGTTGGCACCTCCCAAAGTTATCGGGATCATCATCGATGAGATTGCGGAAAAAGAGATCTCGATGCAGACGATCTTTTTTTGGGTCATGATCTTGATTGCTTCAGCCATCGCTCAATACGTGTTTCGTTTTGTCTGGCGAACGCATATCTGGGGCAGTGCCGCTCGGCTAGAAAAAACGTTACGCAGACAGCTATTTGCACATTTTACAAGGATGGATCAGTTGTTTTATCAAAAGCATCGGACAGGTGATTTGATGGCCCATGCCACCAATGACTTGAATGCCATCCAAAATGTGGCAGGGGCAGGGATCTTGACCTTTGCCGATTCCTTCATCTCGGGAGGGGCAACCATCATTGCGATGGTTCTCTTTATCGACTGGCGGTTAACGATCATTGCACTATTGCCGCTGCCTTTCTTAGCAGTCATGGCACGGGTTCTTGGCAGCAAATTGCATGATGCGTTTCGTGACTCGCAAGAAGCATTTTCTTCCATCAACGACAAAGCTCAAGAAAGTATTACTGGGATGAAAGTCATCAAAACCTTTGGACAGGAAAAAGAGGACATCGCTGATTTTCAAACCAAAATCGACCATGCCATCATCAAAAACCGCAAAGTCAATTTTCTGGATGCCTTGTTTGATCCGTTTATTACGATCATCATCGGAATCTCCTATGTGCTGACGATCATCGTCGGCGGCAATTATGTTATGGACGGTACCATCTCGATCGGTCAATTGGTATCCTTCATCAGTTATATCGGTATGTTAGTTTGGCCGATGTTTGCCATCGGACGTCTGTTTAATGTGCTGGAACGAGGCAATGCTAGTTATGATCGGGTTGCCGAATTGTTGGCGGCAAAGACCCATATCATTGAAGCCAAAGATGCGGTCGATGCCCCAGCCCAAGGAACGGTTGACGTTCAAATCAATGATTTTCACTATCAAGGAGATGATTTTGCCCTGCAAGACATCCACTTTACTTTGCCAGCGGGTCAGACACTAGGTGTCGTCGGGAAAACCGGTGCTGGAAAAACCTCTTTGATGAAGCTCTTGTTGCGAGAGTATGATTCATTTGACGGGGTGATCACCTTCGGGGGCATCGACAGCAAGCAATACTCCTTGAATGCTCTTTTGGGGTCGATCGGTTATGTTCCGCAAGATCATTTCTTATTTTCCATGACGATTCGAGACAATATCCGCTTTGCTCAACCACGGGCTTCTCAAGCAGAAGTGGAAGCAGCTGCTGGATTGGCAGTGATCCACGAGGATATCAGTCAGTTTCCTGAAGGGTACGAAACGATGGTGGGGGAACGTGGTGTTTCTCTTTCTGGTGGACAAAAACAGCGTTTATCCATTGCCCGTGCTTTGATCACTGATCCAGAATTGTTGATTTTAGATGACGCCCTTTCAGCAGTAGATGCCAAAACGGAAGAAGCTATTTTACAACAATTACGGACGTTTCGTCAGAATAAAACAACGATCATTGCTGCCCACCGCCTAAGCAGTGTCAAGCACGCAGAAGAAATTCTCGTGATCGACAATGGGAAAATCAGTGAACGCGGGACCCATGAACAATTATTGGCTGCAAATGGCTGGTATAAAAAAATGTGGGACAAACAGCAACTAGAAGCCAAAATCGAAGGGAGTGAAGCCTAATGCAAGAATCAGAATGGAGTAAATCGATTCCCTTTAAAGAGCAAAAAAACATCATCAAACGAATGTTTCTTTTTGCCAAGCCATTTCGAAAAACCTTCTATGCAGCGATCTTTTTTGCTTTTGTGCTATCGATCGTCAATATCCTGTTGCCTTTGATCATTCAAACCTTTATGGATAATTATTTGACCAATCAAACGGCGACCCAGCAAGTCATTTATTTCTTTGCTGCATTGTATTTCTTTGGGGTGTTGGTAAAAGCTGTGATTTGGTTTTTCCAATGGTTCCTTTATTCGATGGGTTCTTTAAAAACCTATCAATATATTCGAGCAAAATTATTTGAAAAATTGCATAGTCTTGGGATGCGCTATTTCGATCAGACGCCAGCGGGTTCAATCGTTTCACGGGTCAGCAACGACACAGAAACGTTGTATGAATTTTGGTATGTCTTCTTGATGGTATTGACAGGGATTTTTGCGGTGGTTTCTTCTTTTGCCGCCATGTTTCGCATCAACGTCAAAATTGCTTTACTGAACTTGATTTTTCTGCCAATCCTAATGGTAGTCATCTGGTATTATCAAAAATTCAGCTCTCGTATCTATCGTCAAATGCGGGAAAAACTGAGTCAACTGAATACGAAATTGAATGAATCAATTTCTGGTATGCAGATCATTCAGCAATTCCGTCAAGAGGCGCGGCTGAATGAAGAATTCGAAGCGACCAACGATGATTATTTGAAAACTAGATACGCTATGATCCGCACGAATGCGCTGCTATTATCACCAATCATTAGTTTGTTGTATGCCTTAGCGATCGCCTTGTCGTTGACGGTCTTTGGGTTTGATGCCTTAGAATCGCCCATCGAAGTCGGGTTGATTTTCGCCTTTACGACCTATATTCAAGGATTTTTTAATCCCATGACACAGATGATGGATTTTCTCAGCGTCTTTACTGATGGGATGGTCGCCGGCAGCCGTATTCTAAAGATTATGGATAACGAAGAATACACGCCCCAGCAAAACCCCGATGCTAGTCAAACCATCACCAAAGGAAAAATCGAATTTCGCGATGTCAGTTTTTCCTATGATGGTAAAAACAACGTATTGAATCATATTTCTTTCATCGCCTATCCAGGTGAGACCGTAGCTTTAGTCGGTCACACAGGAAGTGGCAAGAGCTCGATCATCAATGTGTTGATGCGTTTTTACGAATTCGGGGAAGGGCAAATTTTGATCGATGATCAAGATATCCGCGACTTCACGATGGAAGAGCTTCGGAAAAAAGTCGGACTCGTATTGCAAGACGCCTTCATGTTTTATGGGGACATCGCTGACAATATCCGCTTATTGAATCAGGACATTCGTGAGGAACAGATCGAAGCAGCAGCAAAATTTGTTCAAGCAGATGCCTTTATTCAAAAACTACCTGGTAAATACCACGCCAAAGTGATTGAACGGGGCGCCAGCTATTCAAGTGGGCAGCGGCAATTGATTTCCTTTGCCCGCACCATGGTGACCGATCCGAAAGTACTGGTCTTGGATGAGGCGACTGCCAATATCGATACTGAAACAGAAGGACTGATCCAAGAAGGGTTGGCAAATATGCGTCAAGGGCGAACCACGATCGCGATCGCCCATCGTTTGTCTACCATCCGCGATGCCGAGTTGATTTTGGTGCTTGATAAAGGCTCGATCGTCGAACGAGGCACCCATGATGAACTTTTGGCTCAAAAAGGGTTGTATGCCGATATGTACCGTTTGCAGGCAAGTGAAGTTTAATAGTTTTAATAGTAACGCTAACCTTAAAGACTTTCGTTTTTAAGGTTTTTTTGTACGAAAAAAGAAAGAAGGGATGAAAATAAAAATAACGAACAACGATTGACAGCGCTTTCTACCTTTGCTATGATAAAGATAATAAAACTGGTTCTAATGGATAGTGATTGTTGATTTTTAACAAGCTAAACCTGATGAAGCTGCGGTATTTGCGCTGCTTTCATGAGGTTTTTTCTGTGTTGACTGTTGGCTCAGCAATAAAGACAAGCAATGAACCATATCCGCAATGATAAAGTAAGTGGGGGTAGGACATGAAAATCAGTAAAGTGTTAAACAATAATGTTGTGATCACTACCGATCAAAGTCAAAACGAGATTATTGTTATGGGGCGGGGGATTGCATTTAAGAAAAAAGTGGGAGATGAAATTTCTTCAGAAACGGTCGATAAAGTGTATCGCTTAGAAAATCAGACGATCTTATCTCAATTTCAAGAGTTGCTTGCTGACTTACCACTGGAATATCTTGAATTGTCCAATGAGATCATTGAGTATGCTCGGCGAGAATTGTCTTCCCCAATCAATGATTCCATTTACATCTCGTTGACGGATCACATGCACTGTGCCATTGAACGATCGAAAAAAGGAATGACGGTCAAAAATGTCTTGTTGTGGGATATCAAGCGTTTTTTCCCCGATGAATACCAAATAGGCTGCAAAACAGTAGAAAAAATCAAAGAACATTACGGGATTCAGCTGCCAGATGACGAAGCGGGCTTTATTGCTCTGCATCTGGTCAATGCGCAAACTGAGAATGGTGACCAAGGCAATATTGCTGAACTAACCCAAACGATGCAAGACATCATAAACATTGTTAAATATTTTTTCAAAACAACCTTTGATGAAGAGTCCGTTTATTTTTATCGCTTCACTACGCATTTGAAATTTTTTGTTTCAAGAATGCAAAACCATACTACTCATGTGGATGAAACCGATGAAGATCTTTTGGCTATGGTCAAAGTGAAGTATCGAAATGCGTATCAATGCGTACAAAAAATCGCTGAGCTATTAGAAAATCAGTATCAGTATCAAATGTCCAGTGACGAAAGTTTGTATTTAACGATTCATATTGCCAGACTTGTGCAAAAAAATCGTTGATTTAAAAAAAACAAGAAAGGAGAAGGATTTCTTGATTCATGAGAAGATGTCGAAAAAGAAGTATTTCTTCGCAATGATTCTTACTAAACGTCAACTTCAAGGCATCTGACCATGTAGCAAGAAATCAAAAAAAGAAAACATTTTGGATAGTGACATTCAGTTGGCTAAACCTTCAATACAAAAAAATTGGAGGAATCAAAAATGGGAAAATATCGTGAATTAGCAGAAAAAATCGTAGCAAATGTTGGTGGGAAAGAGAACATCAATAGCTTGACGCATTGTATCACACGCCTGCGTTTTAAATTAAAGGATGAAGGCGTCGCAAATGATGAAGTCTTAAAGAACATGGATGGGGTCGTGACGGTCATGAAGAGTGGCGGTCAATACCAGGTGGTTATCGGAAACCATGTACCTGATGTCTATGCAGAAGTGATCGATGTAGCAGGAATCAGTGGTGATGCTGAAGAAACAGCTTCAGGTGGCAACTTGTTTGATCGTTTGATCGATATTTTGAGCGGCTGCTTCCAACCCTTCTTAGGGGCTTTGTGTGCGGCGGGGATGATCAAAGGACTAAACGCACTGTTGCTTTTTATTGGTACAACAGGCTTGATCGATTATACAACGACGACTGGTACCTATGTGATGTTCAATGCGATCGGCGATTCGATCTTCATGTTTATGCCAGTGATTTTAGGATATACGTCAGCGAAAAAGTTTCGCTTAAATCCAATGGTGGGAATCGTGATCGGGTCAGCGCTTTGTTACCCAACAATTCAAGGATCTGCTTTGCAAGCCGCATTTCTTGCAGGCGCTGGCGAGGGAGCTGCTGCACCGTATAGCTTGTTAGGCTTGCCTGCGTACGAAACGTTTTTAGGAATTCCGTGGGTTGGCGCAACGTATACTAGCAGTGTGGTGCCGGTCATCTTTATCATTGCCTTTGCTGCGCAAGTTCAAAAATTTGCGAAAAAAATCATTCCTTCTGTTGTCCAAACGTTCTTAGTGCCGTTCTTGGTTCTCTTGATTGCATTGCCAATTGGGTTTTTGGTGATTGGACCTGTAATCAGTATGTTGACGGATCTTTTGAGCTCAGGATTTGAAGCGTTGATGGACTTCTCACCAGTTGCCTATGGCTTGTTGCTAGGTTTCTTCTGGCAAGTATTGGTTATTTTCGGTCTTCACTGGTCAGTCGTACCGTTACACATTATGCAAATCACGCAACTTGGTTATAGCCAGATTTT
Organism: Enterococcus sp. DIV1279b; assembly: GCF_050531515.1. Lineage (NCBI taxonomy): Bacteria > Bacillati > Bacillota > Bacilli > Lactobacillales > Enterococcaceae > Enterococcus > Enterococcus sp. DIV1279b. Next base: position 1,485,763 of record NZ_CP172891.1, read on the forward strand.
GGTAGCTACGTTTGGTGCCAGCTTTGCTCAAACTGCTGTAGTGATGGCGATGTACTTTAAACTGAAAGATAAAAAACTGAAAGCACTATGTCCACCAGCTATTATCTCAGGGCTTTTCGGTGTAACGGAGCCAGCGATTTATGGGATCACGTTACCGAAAAAAATGCCGTTCTTCTACTCAATGATCGGTGGTGCGGTCGCAGGTGCCTTCTTGATGATCAATGGAACAACGAGCTACACCTCTGGTGGGTTAGGGGTCTTTGGCATTTTCAACTATATCACTCCAGAAGGCGATGCTAGTGGCATGTGGTTCTCTGTCTTCGGAATCTTGATTGCTGCAGCGATTGGCTTTGGTTTGACCATGGCTTTCTGGAAAGATGATGCAGTGGAAGAAGAAATCGCAGAAGGACAACCAGCGATGACTGTTCGAAAAGAAGTGATCACTTCTCCAGTAGAAGGAACGATCGCGCCACTAAGCAGTGCCAAAGATGAAGCCTTTGCTCAAGGAGTGCTAGGAAAAGGCATCCTGATCCATCCATCAAAAGGCGAAGTTGTGGCTCCTTTTGATGGTACTGTGATGACATTGTTCCCAACCAAACATGCCATCGGGTTGATTTCTGAGAATGGTTTAGAACTTTTGATCCATATTGGTTTGGATACTGTTCAATTGAATGGTGAGTTCTTTGAAGCGCATGTGAAGCAAGGCGATAAAGTCACTCGTGGACAAAAATTGATCAGCTTTGATAAAGATGCATTGATCAAAGCAGGATTCAATATTGAGACCCCAGTGCTAGTGACCAACTCAGCGGATTATTTGGATATCATCGAGTCTGACAAACGAGAAGTTGGTTGTTCCGATGACTTGATCACGGCTTTAGTTTAGGAAATGTTTACTTGCAAAACAGCTATATAAGGATAAAAGCGATCGGTCGTGAAGGCTCGATCGCTTTTTGACAGTCATTTAATTGGGAAATAGTGAGTCTTTATAATGAAGGTTTTTATCATAGGTTGGTTCAGCGATTATCGTTGATGAAGTGGGGCGCTTATCATACGCCATCCCAATATCGATCAAATGCTGCAGATTTTTCTCATAGTGCTCCGAAAAGACGACTGCATACAACAAATCTAGCAAGTAGCAAACCGAGGTATTGATCGTAAAATTCGCAATCTTTGAATAAAGCCTTTCTCTTGTTGTGATATTTAAGACACAATCGCTTAATTTCGCTAACGCATTCTCGCCAATACTAGTCATCCCAATGATGGAGACCTGCCGTTCGGCAAGGATCTTACCGATTTCTTTAACCATTTTGTTTTCACCTGTGTAAGAAATCAAGATTGCGGTCGTATCGGAGGTACAGTTCGATGCCTCATAGGCACTTTCGCCGAAGGTATCACAGACGTGGATGCTTTTTCCTAAACGCCGCATCTTCAAAACAAAGTCTTGAGAAATCAAGGTGTTAGCATTGCTGGCGAAAATCCTGATATGGTTGGCATTGAGCAACGATTGTTTCGCTTTTTGTAATTCATCATGATGGATCAAGGATAGCGTATCTTCGATCGTTGTTTGTTCAAGCTTTGCCAACTTTTTGGCGATGGTCATAATGCCGTCATGGGAAGAGAAGGGAAAGTTCGCATCCACATCGGTAAAATGGCTGCTCATATAAGTTTGCTCTTCCACAAAGGCCGTTTTTAAGTCGAGCCAACCATTGAAGCCTAATTTTTTTGCGATCCGAATAAAAGTAGAAGGATGAACGTAGGTTTTTTCAGACAATTCCTTGATGGTTTGATCCGCCATCGCAGTCGGGTTGGCTAATAAATAATCGATCAACGATCGTTCCGCTGGTGCTAATTTGATTTGGCGCATTTTTTCTTGTAACAACATGGTATGTATGCTCCTTTTTACATTTTTTTAAGATTATTTGTAAATGGTTTTTACAGAAATTCGTTTTTATTCAGTACCTAGCGAATCGTTTACATCCTAATTATTCCTTATTTGATGCTCTTTGTAAATCTTTTTTACAAAACACCTGCAAGAAGAAGCGAGATTTGCAAACGCTTTTTCTAAATAGGCTATTTACATTGAATCAAATGTTTTTATGAATGATAATAAGAATGTAAATAAAATAGCAAAGGAGCAATACAATGACAAAAGGAATTAAAATTGCAACCATTGGTGGCGGCAGCAGCTATACCCCGGAGTTAATGGAAGGCTTTATCAAACGCTATGAAGAATTGCCGATTCGTGAGATTTGGCTAGTAGATATCGAAGCAGGAAAAGAAAAATTAGCAATCGTTGGTGCGATGGCACAACGGATGTGGGATGCGTCACCCTACGATGTAAAAATCCACATGACATTGGATCGAGAAGAAGCATTAAAAGATGCTGATTTCGTTACGACTCAATTCCGAGTAGGATTGCTGAATGCCCGTATCAAAGATGAACGAATTCCTGCTTATTACGGCATGATTGGTCAAGAAACCAACGGCCCTGGTGGTATGTTCAAGGCGTTTCGTACGGTTCCAATCATTCTTGAAATCGTTGAAGATATGAAACGCTTGTGTCCCGATGCCTGGTTGATCAACTTTGCGAATCCAAGCGGTATGGTGACTGAAGCAATCGTGCGTTACGGAAAATGGGACAAAGTCATCGGGTTGTGTAACGTGCCTGTCATGGCAACGATGGTTGAACCTGCGTTGCTTGGCAAAGAACCTGACGAATTGATTTACAAATTTGCAGGATTGAACCACTTCCACTGGCACAAAGTTACCGACTCACACGGCAATGACGTTACGATGGACATTATTGATAAAATGTATGAAGAAGACAATGGCTTACCGAAGAATATCTTTGATGTACCATTTTACAAAGAACAGCTGGAACAAATGAAGATGATTCCTTGCGGGTATCACCGTTATTACTATCGTCAAGAAGAAATGTTGAATCATGCGATCGAAGAGTACAAGACTGTCGGTACACGCGCACAGCAAGTAAAGCAAACCGAAGCCGAATTGTTTGAGTTGTACAAAGATCCTGAATTGGATCATAAACCTGAACAGCTGCAAAAACGTGGTGGTGCTTACTACTCAGATGCAGCGTGTGAAACGATTGCTTCCATTTATGCTAATAAAAATACCCAAATCGTCGTTTCAACCAAAAATGAAGGCGCCGTTCCAGATCTTCCTGCCGATTGCGTAGTCGAAGTAACAGCTTACGTTGGCGGACAAGGGGCTAGAAATGTTGCCTTTGGTGAGTTACCGACAGCTGAAAAAGGTTGGTTACAGGTAATGAAAGCAATGGAATTATTAACGATCGAAGCAGCTGTGACGGGGGATTACAATATCGCATTACAAGCCTTCACCATCAACCCATTGGTTCCATCAGGTGATACGGCAAAACGTGTCATGGACGAACTGTTTATTGCCCACAAAGATCACTTGCCTAAATTTAAGGAAACGATCGCACGTCTTGAAAAAGAAGGCGTAGAAGTACAAGATGAAGTAGCCCGCGAACTTGATCGCGAACTAGTTAAATAAAGAGAAAGTAGGAAAGAAACATGGCATTTAGAAAAGACTTTTTATGGGGCGGCGCAACAGCTGCCAATCAATGTGAAGGAGGCTACCAAGAAGGCGGACGCGGCTTGGCAAACGTTGACGTGGTACCGATCGGCAAAGATCGTTTTCCAGTCATTACTGGTCAAATGAAAATGTTCGATTTTGATGACGAACATTTCTACCCAGCAAAAGAAGCGATCGATATGTATCATCGCTACAAAGAAGACATCGCGCTATTTGGCGAAATGGGCTTTAAAACCTACCGTTTGTCGATCGCTTGGAGTCGGATTTTCCCTAAAGGGGATGAAACAGAACCAAATGAAGACGGCTTGAAGTTCTATGAAGATCTTTTCAAAGAATGCCACAAATATGGGATCGAACCATTAGTAACGATCACTCACTTTGATTGCCCAATGCATTTAGTTGAAAAATACGGGGCATGGCGTTCTCGTGAATTGGTCGGATTCTATGAAAACTTGTGTAACGTGATTTTCAACCGTTACAAAGGATTAGTAAAATACTGGTTGACCTTCAATGAAATCAACATGATTCTCCATGCGCCATTTATGGGAGCAGGTCTTTACTTTGAAGAAGGCGATAACGTTGAGCAAGTGAAATACCAAGCGGCTCACCATGAGCTATTGGCCTCTGCGATCGCAACGAAAATCGCTCATGAAGTCGATCCTGAGAACAAAGTAGGCTGTATGTTAGCTGCTGGCGCATACTATCCATATACAAGCAAACCAGAAGATGTCTGGGAATCACGCAAAGCAGATCGCGAAAACTATTTTTTTATTGATGTTCAATCACGTGGGGAATATCCACAATATGCGCTGAAAGAAATGGAACGCAATGGGATCGAAATCAAAATGGAAGAAGGCGACCTTGAGCTGTTGAAAGCTCACACCGTAGACTTTATTTCCTTCTCTTACTATTCTTCCCGCGTATCAACCACGGACGCTGAATTATTAGAACAAACGGCTGGCAATATTTTTGCCTCTGTGAAAAACCCATACTTGGAAGCAAGTGAGTGGGGGTGGCAGATTGATCCACTTGGTTTGCGCATCACAATGAATGACATTTATGATCGCTACCAAAAACCATTGTTCATCGTTGAAAACGGCTTAGGAGCTGTGGATACACCAGATGCAGATGGCTATGTGGAAGATGACTACCGGATCCAATACTTGGCAGAGCATATTCAAGCAATGAAAGATGCGGTTGAACAAGATGGTGTCGACTTATTGGGTTACACGACTTGGGGTTGTATCGATTTAGTTTCAGCTGGAACAGGTGAAATGAAAAAACGCTATGGTTTCATTTATGTGGACCGTGACAATGAAGGAAACGGCACCTTGAAACGAACAAAGAAAAAATCATTTGATTGGTACAAACAAGTGATTGCTTCAAACGGTGAAGATTTATCGAATAACTAATTATAAGAAGCTGCAGTTGATCCCTTAGAGAAATCTAAGTAGATCGACTGCAGCTTTTTTTAAAGTCTTTTTAAAAACTATTATCACGAATGATTTCTATAAGTAGAAATGGCTGCTCCGAGATTATTGATAACCGACAATGAGAGTGCTGTAAAAGGCTTGCGTTGCAGCAATTACAAAAAAAGGCGACCTTAAGCATGACATGTTTTGTCCTTAAGGTCGCCTTTATCCATTTTTTAAAGAACTTTTTCAATTTCTGGAATCATTTTTTGAGGATTGGTTTGTGGAGCAAAACGCTCCACGACTTTACCTTGGCGGTCCACCAAGAATTTCGTGAAATTCCATTTAATGGCTTTGCCTAGTGTACCCGGTGCTTCTTCTTCCAAATAGCGAAACAAGGGATCGGCGTCTTTGCCATTGATCACCGTTAACTTGTGCATCGGAAAATCAACACCATAGGTGGTTCGGCAAGCGGCTGCGGCTTCTTCGGCTGAGCCGACTTCTTGTTTGAACTGGTCAGAAGGAAACCCTAGAACGACCAACCCTTGGTCTTTATAGGTTTCATAAAGACTTTGTAATTCTTTGAACTGCGGGCTCAACCCGCACTTTGTAGCTGTATTGACGATCACCAGCGGTTGACCTTCGTAGTTTGCTAGCGAATAAGTTTCGCCGTTTTCTAATGTTGCTTGGTAGTCATAGATTGACATAGCAAACGCTCCTTTTAATGTAAATCATAGTCAATAGCTTCTGAGATAAGTATAGAGCAAAGTCTTCAAAAAAACCAAGCGAACTTCTTGGTGCATTTTATTTCTTATAAAAAACAAAAAATCCAGCGGCCATTGGGACCACTGGACTCTTATTATGCTTCTGGTAAGACTTCAGGTTCTGCTTCTTGTGGATGAACGACAGATTTAGTTTTCCATACCCCAGAATGCCAGCGATAGATCATTAAGACACTGCGCAATGCTTCGTCAATGGCATAAGCGATCCAAACGCCGATCAAGCCAAATTTAAAGACGATGGCAAGTGAGTACGAAAACGGTAAGCTGATGACCCATAGAACAATTAGGCTGCAGATCAATGGGAACTTCACATCACCACTTGCATTTAATGAACCAACTAGGATCATATTGACTGCACGCGCTGTTTCTAAGACGATCTCTACTAAAAAGACACCTTTAGCAATCTCGATTACTTCGGTATTGGAAGTAAAGATCCCCATGATCGGTTCAATAAATAGATAGGTCAATAAGCAGATCGTTACCGAGGCGATGATCCCGATCACCATCGTGCGCATGCCTCGCTGATGCGCGCGATCGAATTCACCCGCACCGACATTGCGGCCAATCATGATTTGGTTTCCTTGACTTAATGCGGAGGCGATCAAATAAACAAATTGGGTGATAGCTGTTACGTAAGATTTTGCAATCAAGACACTTGCGCCAAGTTGCGCCACGATCATCGTCACCACGACTTGCGCTCCTTGATAGGAAAGAGACTCGCCAGAAGAAGGCAATCCGTAAGTCAAAATGTTTTTCATCACGCCCCAAGAGACATTCGAGAAACGGGCAGATAAAACAGAAAAATTCACATGTTTCTTCAGCAACATGGCGGCAATTAGTAAACCGATCGAATTACCAAAGACGCTAGAAAATGCCAATCCAGTCACACCGAAATTCGGTAAACCAAAGGGGCTGTATAAGACAAAGTAATTGCCAATGACGGCTAGGATACTAGCAAACATCGGTACCAATAACGCAGGTTTTGTGAAACTGTGGCTACGCATGACAGCAATTATGACCGCCGTGATCGATGAAAGGAACAGACTTCCGCCATACACTTGTAAGTATCCATGACCTAAAGCAACTAATTCAGCATCTAAGCCCATGAATCGCAAAAGGTAGGTTGAGCCGAAAAGGAACATCAAGCTGATCAAAATCCCGATGAACAATGACCCAAAAAGAGCGGTATTGATGACTTTCGGTATCTGGTCGCGTTTTTTCGCACCAATCAATTGTGCGATAATGATCTGAGTACCCACGGTGATGAAACCGTAAATAAAGACCGTTAAATTCAATAGTTGATTGGCAGCACTGACGGCCGCTACTGCTGGCTCGGAGTAATGAGAAATCATCCAAACGTTGACATTCCCAATAACGACCCGCAAAAATAGCTCAACAAAAATTGGCCAGCTGAGAAAAATCAGTTCACGGTCTGATTTTCCTAAAAGTTTTTTCTTATTCAATTGTAAGGACTCCTTATTTTCTATATAATAGACGTATCGTGAAAATTTTACAAAAATTGAAAAGAAAGTCAATGTAATTTTCAAAAGTAAAAGCAGGAATATCTTATTATTTTTTGTAAGCAGATGAGTTGAAAGAATTTGCTTTTGAAAGTAAAGTATGGGTAGTCCAAATTGGAGGGAAATATATGTATGATGTAATTATCATCGGCGCAGGCCCTGCGGGGATGACAGCAGCGCTTTATGCGTCAAGATCGAATTTATCAGTACTAATGATTGAACGAGGAGCACCTGGCGGACAAATGAACAATACGGCTGAGGTTGAAAACTATCCTGGCTTCGAATCAATCTTAGGCCCTGAATTAGCATTTAAAATGTATGAAGGTGCCATTAAATTTGGTGTTGAAAATGCCTATGGGATCGTTCAAAGCATCACGGATCAAGGTGAGTTCAAAGAAGTTGCCACCGAAGACAAAACCTATCAAGGGAAAACAGTCATCATTGCCACAGGATGTGTACATAGAAAGTTAGGCGTCAAAGGCGAAGAAGAATTCGCAGGACGCGGTGTTTCATACTGTGCGGTTTGTGACGGTGCCTTTTTCCGTAACAAACGCTTGATCGTTGTTGGTGGAGGCGACTCGGCAGTCGAAGAAGCTATCTACTTAACGCAATTTGCTTCTGAAGTATCGATCGTTCACCGTCGTGACGAATTACGAGCACAAAAAATCATCCAAGACCGCGCATTTGCCAACGAGAAAATCTCTTTTATTTGGGATTCTGTTGTAGAAGAAATCAAAGGCAATGAAATGGTCGTAACTGGCGTGCAAATCAGAAACGTAAAAACGGATGAAGTGACAGAAGAAGCTGCTGGCGGTGTCTTTATCTATGTTGGTTTAGATCCGTTGACAGAACCATTCAAAGCTAGCGGTATCACGAATGATGCTGGCTGGATCTTAACAAATGATCAGATGGAAACTTCAATTCCTGGTGTTTACGCGATTGGCGATGTTCGTGAAAAAGGCTTGCGTCAAATCACAACGGCAGTCGGCGATGGCAGTATTGCTGGTCAACAAGTGTTTGATTTTATTGAAACACAAAAGGATGCGCAATTAACAAAATAATCTAATGGAATTAGCTGTTATTTTTAAAGTGTCAATCACTTTTGATAGCAGCTTTTTTTATTTTTCGTTTGGTTATTCTTTGAGAAATCTGTAAGTAGTGTTATACTAATTTTAGAGCATTTTAACGGAAAAAGGAGAGGTTATTTTATGGCATGGGAACAAACATTTAATCAATGGAAAAACAGTGAACACTTAGATCCACAATTAAAAGAACAATTGACCGCATTAGAAGCAGATCCTGCGATGTTAGAAGACGCTTTTTATATGCCTTTGGAATTTGGGACTGCTGGCATGCGAGGGATTTTAGGACCTGGTATCAATCGGATGAACATTTATACGATTCGTCAAGCAACGGAAGGCTTGGCTCGCTTTATGGATACACAAGATCCCGAAACAAGACGTCGTGGCGTAGCGATTGCCTATGATTCCCGTCATTTTTCACCTGAGTTCGCGATGGAAGCAGCAAAAACATTGGCAAAACATGATATTCCAGCCTTCGTCTTTGAAAGCTTACGTCCGACGCCAGAATTATCTTTTGCTGTGCGTTACTTAAAAACTTTTACTGGAATCATGATCACTGCTTCTCACAATCCAGCCGAATACAATGGCTACAAAGTATATGGGGAAGATGGTGGGCAAATGCCACCAGCAGATGCGGATGCATTGACAAAATTTGTTCGGGAAATTGAAAATCCGTTGGAGATTCCTGTATTAAGTGAAGAAGAAGCCAAAAACAGCGGCTTGATCTCTATTATTGGCGAAGAAATCGATACTGCCTATCTGAAAGAAATCAAAGAAGTCACGATCGATCAAGAATTGATCGATACGGTGGGCAAAGATTTGAAACTTGTCTATACACCACTTCACGGAACAGGGCGGATGCTTGGCGAGAAAGCGTTGAAACAAGCTGGTTTCCAACAATTCATTATTGAACCCTCTCAAGCGGTTGCTGATCCAAACTTCAGCACAGTAAAATCACCGAATCCAGAAGAGCACTCTGCCTTTGAATATGCGATTGCTTTAGGTGAAAAAGAAGGTGCTGACTTATTGATCGCAACAGATCCAGATGCCGATCGCTTAGGGGCTGCAGTAAGAATGCCAGATGGCAACTACCAAGTCTTGACAGGTAACCAGTTAGGTGCATTGATGATCCGTTACATTTTAGAAGCCCATAAAACAGCTGGAACATTGCCAGAAAATGCAGCAGTCTTAAAATCGATCGTTTCTAGTGAATTGCCAACAGCGATCGCTAAAGCCTACGATGTTGATATGATCAATGTTTTAACTGGCTTTAAATTTATTGCCGAAAAAATCCAACAATTTGAAAAAGACCATTCTCAAACTTTCATGTTTGGCTTTGAAGAAAGCTATGGCTACTTAGTTAAACCATTTGTACGGGACAAGGACGCGATCCAAGCGCTCGTTTTATTAGCAGAAGTGGCTGCTTTTTACAAACAATCAGACAAAACATTGTATGATGGTCTGCAAGATATTTTTGAAGAGTACGGCTACTATGCAGAAAAAACGATTTCTGTAACGATGAGCGGCATGGAAGGGGCAACTAAGATTGCTGCCTTGATGAAGACTTTCCGTGAAAAAGCACCTTCCGTCTTCGCAGGAACCCCTGTCGTGCAAACAGAAGACTTTAAATTGTTGACTCGTGTGGGCTTAGATGGTCACCAACAAAAAATGACCACACCGCCTTCTGATGTTTTGAAATACACCTTGGAAGATGAAAGCTGGATTGCTGTTCGTCCTTCTGGGACCGAACCTAAAATCAAGTTTTATATTGGTGTAAAAGGCGATACGGCAGAAGCAGCAGAACAAAAAATTGCTGATCTGCAAGCAGCGATCGAAGAAATCACAGGTGAATAAAGTCATCTGATGTCTTCATAATCAAAAAAATTGCAATTGACTGAATGATCCGAGTGGTAGAAAAAGAAGCTTTCGCTTCCCTCAGCAAACAGGTGTTGAGGGACCGAAGCTTCTAAAGGGAATTTTCTGACGCTTGGATCTATTCTTGTCTTTTAGCTCGTTTCTTCTCCTTGATCGTCGAGCATTGATTGACAAGCTGTCTATCAAGGGCTAAAATGCAAAAGGAAATAAGAGAGGATGTGGCGCGATGACTACGCCGAAACTAGAAGAAATTCAGCAAGTAACACAGATTTTTAAAATGCTTAGTGATCCCACTAGACTAAAAATTTTGTTGTCTCTTCAAGAAGGAGAGCGCAATGTCACTTCGATTGCAGAACAAGTACATATGGAACAATCAGCAGTTTCTCATCAGCTGAAACTTTTGAAAGATAATCGGATCGTAAAGTCGGAAAGACAAGGAAAAACCATCCTTTATAGTCTTGATGACAAACATGTTGTGGATATTTTGCAAAAAACATTCGAACATATCCATCACCGTTAAAACTAGGGCGAGAATTTCTCAAAAGTCCTAGTTTTTTCTTATTGTTTTTGGTATGCTAGTGGAAATATTAAAATTAGATGAACGGTTTTTAATAACGTTTTCAGTTAGGGGGCATTATGGGTAAGCAATTGAACATTGGATTATTAGGAATGGGTGTTGTCGGCAGCGGGGTATGCCAAGTGTTGGCAGAGCAAAAAGAAGCCATTCTGGCACGCACAGGAGTCAGTGTGCAAATCACGAAAGCATTAGCTTCGCCTTACGAGGATAAGTCTGCGTTAGCGGCTAAGTACGGGTTTGCGTTGACGAATGAGGCAAATGAGTTGTTTGAAGATGAGACCATCGACGTAATTGTGGAATTGATCGGGAAGATCGATCCGGCAAAAGCGTTTATTTCAGCTGCTTTAGAAAATAAGAAGCACGTTGTGACGGCAAATAAAGACTTGATTGCCACCCATGGACCTGAACTGCTGGCAATCGCTGAAAAAGCCGGGGTGTCTCTTTATTATGAAGCCAGCGTGGGTGGTGGCATTCCGATCTTGCGTACATTGAGCACCCACTATCTGCCTGATACCATCACAGGGATTTTTGGCATCGTCAATGGGACGACCAATTATATGCTGACGAAAATGACGGAAGATGGCATGACCTATGAAGATGCTTTGTCACAAGCACAAGCAAAAGGTTTTGCCGAATCAGATCCTACTAATGATGTTGACGGTATCGATGCGGCTTATAAAATGGTGATCCTGACCAAATTTGCTTTTGGAAAAACGATCCATGTTGCTGATGTGGCAACAAAAGGCATCCGCGGCTTAGCTGTGGCAGATATTAAGCAGGCACAAGCCTTTGGTTATGAAGTGAAGTTGATCGGTGCAGCACAAAAGACAGTTGACGGTTCCCTTACTGTGTCAGTTGGACCTGTATTAGTGCCGAAAAACCATGCGTTAGCGACGATCCAAAACGAGTTTAATGGCATTTTTATCGAGAGTGAAGGCATCGATCAATCAATGGTTTATGGACCAGGAGCAGGATCACGACCGACGGCCACCAGCGTGGTAGCGGATTTGACCGTTTTAGCAAAAAATAAAAGCTTTGGGATCGTTGAACCTTTTCTAACTTTTGAAAAAGAAACAGCATTAGCAGCTGTAGAAGAAGTCCCTAGCCAGCATTATGTGTCTTTTTCAAGTCAAGAGATCAAAGGGAACGCTCTTCCAGAATGGTTTGCGTTTGAGCAAACGGTGTTCAACGAAGCAGACCAACGAATAGCTGGAATCACCAATCCAATGAGCGAAAAAGAGTTAACAGAAAAACTCGCAACTTATACCGATGCACAAGACATACAAATAATGAAAGTGATGGAGGAATAAACATGTATCAAGGATTATTGCATCAATACAAGGAATATCTGCCAGTCAACGAAAATACACCAGTATTGTCGCTGGCTGAAGGCAACACGCCGTTGATTCCCTTACCAAGCCTTTCCAAGGAATTAGGGATTCAATTGTATGGAAAATACGAAGGGCTGAATCCGACAGGCTCTTTTAAAGACCGAGGGATGGTCATGGCGGTGGCAAAAGCGGTGGAAGAAGGTGCCAAAGCAATCGTCTGTGCATCGACAGGAAATACCAGTGCGGCAGCAGCAGCTTATGCGACCAGAGCGGGGATCAAAGCCTATGTTGTTATTCCAGATGGCAAGATCGCTATGGGAAAATTGGCGCAAGCAATCGTTTATGGAGCCGACATCATTTCGATCCCAGGAAACTTTGATGAAGCGTTAAAAGCAGTACGAGATATTGCAGAAACCGAAGCCGTGGCGCTAGTAAACTCAGTCAATCCTTATCGTTTAGAAGGACAAAAAACAGCGGCCTTTGAAGTATGCGAACAATTAGGACAAGCACCGGATGTTCTTGCGATTCCTGTCGGTAATGCAGGGAATATCTCGGCATATTGGAAAGGGTTCAAAGAATGGCATGAGAAAAAAGGCACCGCGTTGCCAAGAATGCATGGGTTTGAAGCTGAAGGTGCTGCTGCGATCGTCCGTGGTGAAGTCATCGAACAACCAGAAACGATTGCTACAGCGATTCGGATCGGCAATCCAGCCAGCTGGCAGTTGGCAGAAGCCGCTCGTGATGAATCAAATGGACACATCGATGCAGTAACCGATGAGGAAATTTTGAATGCTTACCGTAAAATTGCTGCGCAAGATGGTGTGTTTATTGAACCAGGCTCAGCTGCCTCGCTGGCTGGTGTCATCCAGCACGTGAAAGCAGGTAAAATCAAACCAGGTGAGACTGTCGTTGCCGTCTTTACTGGAAATGGTCTGAAGGATCCTAATACAGCTATCAAAGCGACAGAAGTAACCATCAATAAGATGAGTGATTTAGAAGAAATGCGTCAGCATCTTCGTGAAGGAGTTGCCAATCTATGAAGATCCGCGTTCCTGCAACCAGTGCGAACTTAGGGCCTGGTTTTGATTCCTGCGGGATTGCCCTGTCAAAGTATTTGTTCATTGAAGTTTTAAAAGAAAACGATACGTGGGAAATCATCCATGAGCTAGGTTCAGAGATCCCAACGGATGAAACCAACTTGCTTTTGCGTGTGGCATTGAAATTAGCACCAAACATGAAGCCTTTGAAGATTCGTATGAGTTCGGACATTCCTTTGGCACGAGGCTTAGGCAGCAGTTCCTCGGTGATCGTCGCCGGGATTGAACTAGCCAACCGCATGGCCCACATGAATCTGAGTGCAGCACAAAAGCTTGAGATCGCAACTGCCATCGAAGGGCATCCTGACAACGTTGGACCAGCAATTTATGGAGATTTTGCGGTTGCTGCTTACGACCATCAGCACAAGCATACGTATTTAGTCAAGCATCATTTTCCAGAGTGCGAGATCATTGCCTATATTCCTCATGAAGAACTGTTGACTGAAGCAAGTCGTCAAGTCTTGCCGCAGACCCTTTCTCACGAGCAAGCTGTCGAAGCCAGTGCGATCGCCAACGTGATGATCGCAGCGGTCATCAATGGCAATCTGCCTCTTGCAGGAAAATTGATGCAGCAGGATCGTTTTCATGAAGCCTATCGGGAAAAGCTTGTACCGCACTTGTCGACCATTCGCCAAATCTGCGAAGAAGAAGGCGGCTATGGCTGTTTCTTAAGCGGCGCAGGTCCTACGGTCTTAGCGATCGTCCCAGAGGAACGGGCAGAACGAATCTCAAAACTTTTGCACGCCTTGGAGAGCAATGCGTATATTGAACAATTGCAAATCGATCGTGAAGGGCTGCAAGTGTTCTAAAAGAGAATAATAAATGAGCCACAGACCAAAAACGGTGAGCAGAAGATTTTCTGCTCACCGTTTTTCATTGCTTCATCGAGGTTAGTCTTTCGTTTCTGACGTGTAATAACTATGATCTTCTAAGTTTAATGCATTTAAAATCATAGAGGCGGTTTCTTCGATGGAAAGAGAAGCGACATTGATCACGACACAGCCTAGTTTCTCGTAAAGATCATTGGCAAACGTCAGCTCCGCTTTGATTTTTTCTATATCGGAATACGCAGAATCTGGGTTCAAGCCGTAGGAGCGCATCCGTTCTTTGCGAATACTGTTTAACACATTCGGATCGTTTGTTAGCCCGACGATTTTTTTCGGATCGATTTCCCAGAGCTGTTTTGGGATGTGGGCTTGCGGTACTAAAGGCAGGTTAGCAACTTTTAAATTTTTGTTTGCTAGAAATAGACTCAAAGGCGTTTTTGACGTCCGAGAAACCCCTAGTAACACGACATCTGCTTCCAAGAAGCCACGAGGGTCTTTCCCATCATCGTACATAACCGCAAATTCCATGGCTTTGATGCGTTTGAAATAATTTTCGTTTAAGTGGTGCAAAGCCCCTGGCTCTCGTGAAGGTGCTACGCCAGTTCGTCGTTCTACTTCACTTACTGGAGGGGTCAATACGTCGAAATGGTAAAGGTCAGCTTCTTCACAAAAATGATTCGTCAAATCCACAAGTTCTTCTTTGATCAAGGTATGAAGAATAATGGCGTTGTGTTTTTTTGCATCAGACAAAGCTTTGATCAAATGCTCTTTTGTGTGGATAAACGTGCGTCTAAAAAGGTTAAATTCGACGCTGGGGTATTGGGCCATTGTCGCTTGTGCAAGCTTTGATGCCGTTTCGCCGGCAGAGTCCGACAACACGAACATCGTCACTGCGGCACTGGTTTGCAATTTTTCTTGCAAGTCTGGTTGTTCAGGTTCAGTTGGCTTCATAAGAAAAATCCTCTCTTGCTTTTTTATTGATTTCATTATACCATACTTAAGATCGATAGAATCGGAATGATTTTGATTTATCAGGAGGGCCTACGATGAAAAATCAAACACTTATTGAGCATGCCATGACTACATTGAAAGAAAATGGCTTTAAATACACCAAAAAAAGAGAAGCGATCATCACCTATTTAGTGAAACGCAATCGCTATTTGCCAGCCAAGGAAATTCATGAATACATGTCAGAAAAGTATCCTGGCTTGAGCTATGATACGATCTACCGTAATCTGCATGATTTTTCTGAGATCGGTATTTTAGAAGAAACAGAGCTGAACGGGGAGATGAAGTTTCGCTATAACTGCTGTGCAGAATTAGAGGACCATCATCACCATCACTTTATTTGCACGGTTTGTGGCAAAACAAAAGAACTGCATATTTGCCCGATGGACTTCTTCCAAGAACAGCTTCCTGGCTGCTTGATCGAGGGACATCGCTTCGAGATTTTGGGCCGTTGTGAAGAATGTCAATGAAAACCCAAACAAACTTGATGGGATCGAAGACTTTTTTAACAGAATGCCTTGACACTTTTTCAGGGGTTAGCTATAATTTTTAAAGGACAGTCGTGTTTTTTGGGATTTTATTTCAATAACAACTACGGTTACTTTTTAAGCTCGGAGGGAGGGAATTTACATGTCAAAAACAGTCGTTCGCAAAAACGAATCACTTGACGATGCTCTTCGTCGCTTCAAACGTTCCGTGTCAAAAGCGGGTACTTTACAGGAATCTCGTAAACGTGAATTTTACGAAAAACCTAGCGTAAAGCGTAAGAAAAAATCTGAAGCAGCTAGAAAACGCAAAAAATTCTAATTTTCTACTGTTTTGAGAATTGGAGCTGGTAGTGTGACACTACTAAGTACACTGAATGATGACATGAAGACAGCGATGAAAGCCAAAGACAAGGAAACCTTGCAGGTGATCCGCATGTTGAAAGCATCAATTCAAAATGAGCAGATCAAAAAAGGTTCTGACTTGAATGAAGAAGAAGAGTTGACCGTTTTGTCTCGTGAGATGAAACAGCGTCGTGATTCTTTAAATGAGTTTGAGAAAGCTGACCGAAATGATCTAGCAGAGAAAGTCAAAGTTGAAATTGCAGTTGTTGAAAAATATTTGCCAGCACAACTCGATGAAGCGGAAATCCGCCAAATCGTCGCTGGAGCGATTGAAAAGACTGGTGCTTCTTCTTCCAAAGAATTTGGAAAAGTGATGGGTGCTGTAATGCCACAAGTTAAAGGCAAAGCAGACGGCAATCAAGTCAATGCGATCGTTAAAGAATTATTGGATCAAATGTAAGCTCACGCCGCAAGTATGGATGACATGCTTGCGGCTTTTTTTTCTGATTTCGAAAACTTAAAAAAAGCATAAGGACAAGGGGAAACGACTGTTGTGCTTGATAAGTAATTTTTCTTTTTTCCATCTTATGTTATTATTAATAAGAACGCCAAAAAAGGAGCTGTAACATATTTGACAGACAAAACAATAACGATCGAGATAACACTTAGTGAAAACGATGACGTTCGTTTATTATTAGGTGCCCACGATAAGAACATCAAAATTATTGAAGACTCCACAGAAACGGTCATTCACACTCGTGGTGAGCTGATCCAAATCGTAGGAGAAACTGAAGCCGCTGAAAAGGCACAATCCGTGATTCGGGCTTTGCAAGAGTTGATCAAACGAGGCATCAATATCAGTACCCCTGATGTGATCACTGCGTTGAATATGGTGAATAAGGGCAGTCTTGATTATTTCAAAGATATGTATGAAGAAGAGATCATCAAAGACCGTAACGGCAAACCGATCCGAGCGAAAAATGCTGGGCAAAAAAAATATATCGAAGCCGTCCGTAAACATGATGTAGTGTTTGGTGTCGGCCCCGCTGGAACCGGAAAGACCTTCTTAGCAGTCGTAATGGCAATTGCAGCTTTAAAGAAAGGCCAAGTGCAAAAAATCATTTTGA
This sequence comes from Enterococcus sp. DIV1279b, assembly GCF_050531515.1. Classification (NCBI taxonomy): domain Bacteria; kingdom Bacillati; phylum Bacillota; class Bacilli; order Lactobacillales; family Enterococcaceae; genus Enterococcus; species Enterococcus sp. DIV1279b. Next base: position 1,502,807 of record NZ_CP172891.1, read on the forward strand.
CACGTCCCGCCGTTGAAGCAGGAGAAAATCTTGGTTTCCTACCAGGAGACTTGAAAGAAAAAGTCGATCCTTACTTACGCCCCGTTTATGATGCGTTGTATCAAATTTTTGGGATGGATCATACGAACCGTCTCATGGAACGAGGCGTCATTGAGATCGCACCATTGGCATATATGCGTGGACGTACGCTAGAAGATGCCTTTGTCATTTTAGATGAAGCGCAAAATACGACGATCGCTCAAATGAAAATGTTTTTGACCCGTTTAGGATTCAACTCTAAAATGATCGTCAATGGCGATACCAGCCAGATCGATTTGCCAAAAGGGACTTTAAGCGGCTTGATCCACGCCGAACGGACGTTACAAGAGATCCCTAAAATTGCTTTTGCTAATTTTGAAGCAGGAGATGTCGTGCGGCATCCAGTTGTTGCCGAGATCATTCGCGCATATGAAGAAGCAGATCTTAAAGACAAGCGCTGATCGTCTTTTAGGAGGAGAACTATGATCATTCAACCACTACGGAAATTTAGAGAAAGACTTGGGAAATTCTATCTACCAGTTTTGATGTTCCTTTTCTTTCTTTTTTCGATTGGTATCATGTACACCAGCGTCAAACAAAACAATGTCGATTATAGCGAAGGTCAAGTGGCGGAAGAAAATATCCGTGCCAATAAAACGATCGAAAATACCGCTGCGACGGAACAAAAGCGTAAACTGGCTGCCGAAGCTGTACCACCAGAGTACACGTATCAGGATACACTGGCGCAAACGCAGCATGATCGTATCGATCATTTATTTGACTTAGTTGCTTCAGTCAAAAAATCAGTGGATGAAGCCCATGAAAAAAAAGTGGCTGAGGCCGATGAGGATGAAAATATCCCTAAACCTAGTACAGATGAATATATCGCAGCCTTAAAACAAGAATTTGAAAAAATGAGTGATGATGAACTGGATTTTTATCAGTCATTTACCAATAATTTTTTGACGACGATGTTCTCATTAAGTGATGATGAATTAAATACAGTGCGTACCTATGCGCTACAATTAGTTGATGAACAAATGGCGAAACAGATCCGCCAAACGGAATTAAGTACGTTTCGTTCTGAGGCGGAAGATAAGATCCAGTTCTTAGATGTTAGCTCAGACATGGCTTCTGTCTTACGTTTCTTAGTCAATCAAGGAATCGTCGTGAACGATATCCCAAATGAAAAACGGACAGAAGAAGCACGGCAAACCGCCATGGATGCTGTTCCTCCAGTGATGATTTATCAAGGAGAGATCATTGTCCGTGAGGGCTCGCAGATCGATGCCAATGCCCTAGAGAAGCTGCAGCTTTTAGGAATGACTAATCAGACCTTTTCTGTTTTTCCATTGATCGCTTTAGTGTTAGCAACAGTCTTACAGATGCTGATGGTGTTTTATTACACGAAACAGACGAAAGACGTGGAAAAACGGATGAATGCGGTCACGTTTTATATTTTGGCAATGGCATTCAGTATTTTGATCATGAAGTTTTTCCAACTTTTCCAATCTGAATTAGTGACCTTTATCCCACTGTTTTTCCCAGCTGCGTTTACACCGTTGATCCTGAGTATTTTCTCCAGCCGTCGTTTGGGGATTTTGTCTGCGATTTTCCAAGTAATCAGTGCACTCTTTATTTACTTTGATTCTAGCGGAACCAACTTGTTGACGACCGTCTTAGTCACCTATTTGTTCTCTGGCTTGATGGGAACGATGATCAAGCGCGCCCGCATCGCTAGTCAAGGGAAAACGGCAGTAGCGTGGGTGATCGTCTTTCCGCTCTTACTGAGTTTTGTGCTGGTGATTTTCCAAGGAATGGATTTTGCTCGCGGGAACACTTGGACCACGATCATTTGTGGTTTAGCAGGCTCTCTCTTAAGCTATTTGCTAACGATGGGACTACATCCTTACATCGAATTGTTGGTGACGGATGAGAGTATGATCGTGTTAAATGAATTGAGTAACCCGAATCATCCATTGTTAAAACAGTTGCTGGAAGAAGCGCCAGGAACGTATCATCACAGTATGATGGTTGCTAATCTTAGTGCCAATGCCGTTGCCGAAATCGGCGGGCAAAGCTTACTGACTCGTGTGGCTTGTTATTACCATGATATCGGCAAGGTCAAACATGCCAATTTCTTCGTAGAAAATCTACCTGCTGGTGCCGAAAACCCGCATAATTTCTTGTTGCCTGAAGACAGCAAACAAATCATCTTCGGTCACGTGATCGATGGGGCGGAAATTCTCGAAGAAGCCAAAATGCCGCGCATGGTGATCGACATTTGTCGTCAACACCATGGCACGACCTTGATGCGTTATTTCTACGTGAAAGCCAAAGAGCGTAATCCCGAGGTGACGGAAGAAGATTTCCGTTATCCTGGTCCAAAACCGCAAACACGAGAAGCTGGCGTTGTGAGTATCGCGGATAGTTGTGAAGCAGCTGTTCGAGCGATGGAAAATCCAACAAATCAAAAGATTCAAGAATTTGTTGCAAATCTCATCAATGATCGGATCTTAGACGGTCAACTGGATGAAACAGGCCTGACTTTGAAAGAAATCCGAATGATTGAAAAATCACTGGTCAACGGACTTTGCAGTACCTTCCATTCACGGATCAAATATCCAAAAATGAAGTCGGAAGCAGAGAAAATGAAAGAAGAACAAGAAAGAAGAGAGCGCTAATGGAGATTACCTTTTTAGATGAGACAAATTCAGTGGGGGAAACCAAGATCAAAGAGATCGAAGGACTGCTGCAATTTGCTGCAGGACATTTAGAACTTCCAGAGGATACTGAAATGTCCGTCACATTTATGGACAATGCGGCGATCCAAGAAATTAATCGGGAGTACCGCGGCAAAGATATGCCAACGGATGTCATCAGTTTTGCCTTTGAAGAAGAAACAGACGAAGAGCTGTCGATCATTTTTGACGAAGCCCTTGAAGAGCTGCCGCGTGATCTTGGAGATATTATGATCTCCATTGAACGAGCGAAAGAACAAGCTGCTGAATACGGGCACACCTATGATCGGGAGCTAGGTTTCTTGGCGTTACATGGTTTCTTGCATATCAATGGCTATGATCATATGACACCTGAAGATGAAAAGGAAATGTTTGGATTGCAAAAGGAAATACTGGATGCCTATGGACTCAAAAGATAAGAATATTGGGAAAAACAAACAATTTATTTCGTCGATCGAATTTGCTTTCACTGGTATAAAAACCGTCTTTAAAGAGGAACGCAATATGCGTAAACATGTTGCACTAGGAATCGTTGCGATCATTGCAGGCTTTATTTTCCGTTTGAGTCAAATGGAATGGCTCTGGTTGCTGCTAGCTGTTTTCTTAGTCTGGATCGTTGAGATCATCAACACCGTCTTTGAAAACGTCGTAGATATGTTTACAGATTTCCATTTCCATCCTATCGGAAAAAAAATCAAAGATATGGCAGCTGGTGCCGTGCTGATGACCGCAGTTTTTGCGTTAGTCGTCGCAGCGATCATCTTCTTGCCAAAATTGCTGCAGCTCTTCTGATGCGCACCAAAACACAAGATAAAGGGGAACAACAATGACAACACACAAATCAGGCTTCGTTGCGATCGTCGGGCGGCCAAATGTTGGGAAATCAACACTACTAAATCGAGTCGTAGGACAAAAAATCGCGATCATGAGTGACAAAGCGCAAACGACCCGTAACAAAATCCAAGGGGTCTACACGACGGATGACGCACAGCTGATCTTTATCGATACACCAGGGATCCATAAACCCAAACACCGTTTAGGCGATTTTATGGTTGAAACCGCCTATAGTGCACTGCGAGAAGTTGACGTGACGCTATTTATGATCAGTGCGGACCAAAAGCGTGGCAAGGGCGATGATTTTATTATCGAACGATTGCGCCAAAGTCAGACACCGGTTTTCCTCGTGATCAATAAAATTGATAAAGTCCATCCAGATGCCTTATTGGCAATTATTGAAGACTACTCCTCACAAATGGACTTTGCTGAGATCGTACCGATTTCCGCAACAGAAGGCAATAATTTCGAAACGTTAATGAAGCTACTGATCGATGAAATGCCAGAAGGACCTCAGTACTTCCCAGAGGATCAAATCACGGATCATCCAGAATACTTTATCGTCTCCGAATTGGTGCGGGAAAAAGTCTTGCTACTGACCAGAGATGAAGTACCTCACTCAGTAGCAGTCGTCGTTGACTCTATGAAACGAGACCACAATGACAAGGTGCATATTCAAGCGACGATCATTGTCGAACGTGACAGTCAAAAAGGCATTATCATTGGTAAAGGCGGAAAAATGCTGAAACAGATCGGTACGAAAGCTCGTTTAGACATTGAACACTTGTTAGATGACAAAGTCTTCTTGGAATTATGGGTAAAAGTGCAAAAAGATTGGCGCGACAAGCAAACCTTCTTAACGGACTATGGCTATCGCAAAGATGAGTATTGATGACATGCAGATAAAACATGATCTGTTTTAATGAGGAAAAACTGATGCAGTCAGCGAACTGGATCAGTTTTTTTAAAGAAATGGGGTGCGACGATGAATCTTGTTGAAACAAAAGGAATCTTACTTTTTTCAAAAGACCATAAAGAAAAAGACAAGCTAGTCAAAATCTTTACGGAATCTGCTGGGAAGCAAATGTTTTATGTCAAGGGTGCCCATCGGAAAAATAACCCCTTGGCACCAGCGCTGCTCTCCTATACTGAAGCCACCTACATGGGAACCATCAAAACGGAAGGCTTGTCCTTTTTAAACAATGCCAAAGACATCCATCCTTTTCGTACGATCCAAAGTGATATTTTTATTGCTGGTTATGCAACCTACTTATTGAATTTGGCTGATTCTGCTATTGATGATCGGGTCTATGACCCACATCTATACCAATTTTTACATGAGGCCTTGCAATTAATGGATCAAGAAAACGACGCAGAGATCATCACCAATATCTTTGAGATCCAGATTTTGCACCGTTTCGGGATCACCCCGAATTGGACCCATTGTGCGATCTGCGGAAAAACCGACGGTCGGTTTGACTATTCCTCAAAATATAGCGGTATTTTATGTGAACAGCACTGGGGGATGGACGAACGTCGTTATCATGCTGATTCTCGTGCGATCCATTTTATTCGCTTATTTTCGCAAATATCCTACGAGCAGATTGCTTCAATCAAATTAAAGCCAGAAACGAAAGCCGCGATCCGACGAGTGATTGATTTGTTATATGATGAATATGTGGGCATTCATTTAAAAAGTAAGAAGTTTATCGATCAGATGGGGCAATGGCAAGACGTCTTAAAACCGAAAAATCAATGATAGAGTTGGCGAAACTTCAATGGAGTTAAGCCGACTCTTTTTTTGAATAATGCAGTAAAGTGACTTGCATCTTGAAACCCCACGGCGAAGGCAGCTTGTTGAATGGGCAGATCTGGCTGTGCCACCAAAAGCTCTTTGGCTCGGGTCATGCGGTAGTTCAATAAATATTGTGCAGTAGATTGCCCCAAAAAACGTTGGAACAAACGTGAGAGATACTGTGGTGACACATAGACGAGCCCTGCTAGTTCTTTGATCGTGATCGCCTGATCGTAATTCGTTTCGATTTCTTGTATAACGGGAACCAGATATTGTTGGAACAGCGGGTGTTTTTCTGTTGGATTCCCTGAGCGTTCTTGCATGATCGCCAATAAAAAGCGGTAACATTCGCTAGAAGCCCGTAGCGGGTCCCAACTGATTTGTTGGTCTTCTTTGATCCGTTGATTGATCCAGGTGACATAAGAAAAGGTTTCTGACTCTTCAGCTAATATATAGGGCTGATTCGTGTACTGCTTTAACACCTCAGCTGCCAAAGGGCCTTGGAATGTGGCGAAGGATGTTTTCCAGTTAGTCAATGGATAATAGCGATGGGGCGTAAAAGGAAAAATCAAAATGCCTTCATTCGGACGTAAGATAAACGATTCCTGACCAAATGTGATTCGGCCTTCCCCTTGCTCGGTTTGCAGCCAATGGAAGTAGGGATAGCCATCAGGACGAGCGACGTCATCTTGCGCCCAATCGTTGCCGATGCTTTCCAGAGATAAAGGCAGCTGCTGATTGGTTTGATAAAAGTAGATAGGCATAGTGTACCTCCGTGTTTCGAAAAGTTATAAAATAGTGTTTCATGTATTATACTACAACAGAATGAAAAGCCTTACAATAAGAGAGTAGAAATCATTTTATTTTAAAGGAGCGTTCACTTACATGACAAAATTTTTTGATAGAATTCTATTTGGCGGCGATTACAATCCAAATCAGTGGCCGAAAGAGATTTGGGAAGAAGACATTCGGATCTTTAAAAAAGCAAGTATCAATAGCGCGACCGTCAATGTTTTTTCATGGGCAAAGATCCAACCCTCTGAAAATTGTTATGATTTTGAGGAATTGGATCAAATCATCGAAAAATTAAGTACGGAAGGTTTCGACATCGTCTTAGCCACTTCCACAGCTGCTTTGCCAGCTTGGATGTTTAAGAAGTATCCAGAAGTCGCTCGCACCGATTATGATGGACGCCATCATAAGTTTGGGCAACGGCACAATGCCTGTCCCAACAGTTTGGTTTATCAAACATACGCAGAACGCTTGGCAACGAAATTAGCCGAACGTTACGGCGAAAATCCACAAGTGACTTGTTGGCACATCAATAATGAATACGGCGGCGAATGTTATTGCGACAACTGTGAAAAAGCGTTTCGTGTCTGGTTAAAGGATAAATATCATACGATCGAAGCACTGAATAAAGCCTGGAATATGGAATTTTGGGGTCATACCGTGTATGAATGGAATGAAATCGTGCTGCCAAATGCGCTGTCAGAAGGAATCGGATATGACAAGACGGCATTTGCAGGAATTTCTATTGACTACCGACGGTTCAACTCGGATAGTCTTTTAAAAAACTACATGATGGAGCGGGACGCTATTCGGAAAATCGATTCCACAACACCGATTACAACGAATTTGATGGGAACCTTTAAAGGACTGGATTATTTCAAGTGGGCAAAGGAAATGGATTTGGTTTCATGGGATAATTATCCATCGTACAATACGCCATGGAGTTTAGTAGCCATGACTCATGATCTAATGCGCGGGTTAAAACAGCAGCCCTTTATGCTGATGGAACAAACACCTTCCCAACAAAACTGGCAGCCTTATAACTCATTAAAAAAACCAGGACAGATGCGGGCGCAAAGCTACCAAACGATCGCTCATGGGGCAGATACGATCCAATACTTCCAATTGCGACGTTCCATTGGTGCTTGTGAGAAATTCCATGGTGCAGTCATCGAACATGTCGGTCATGAAGATACGCGGGTTTTCCGAGAAACAGCAGCTCTTGGGGCTGAATTAGCGCAGCTTTCAGACATCATTGGCACGCAAACCCAAGCACAGGTTGCCGTGATTTTCGATTGGGACAATTATTGGGCATTAGAATACACGAGTGGTCCGACCGTTGATCTGAAATATGTTGAACAGATCCATCGCTACTATCGCTATTTTTACGACCAAAATATAGCGGTCGATTTGGTTCCCGTGGATGCTGACTTATCAAAATACAAGCTAGTCGCAGCTCCGGTTCTTTACATGATCAAAGAAGGGATGCAAGAGCGGCTCACTGATTTCGTTAAGCAAGGTGGTGCCTTACTTACGACGTATATGAGCGGCATCGTTGATCAATCAGACAATGTTCACTTAGGCGGTTACCCTGGCCCCTTGCGGGAGTTAGCTGGCATCTGGGTGGAAGAAATCGATGCATTAGCCCCAGAACAATCAAACGGGGTTTCGTTAGTCAATGAAGAACTTACAGGAACAAGTAATTTAGTCAGCGATTTGATCCATTTAGAAAACGCCGAAGCGCTAGCGCATTACACGAGCAATTTCTATGCAGGAATGCCGGCAGTGACCAAAAATACATTTGGCGATGGAACCGTCTATTACTTTGGTGGACAGTTGGAAGTTCAGCTGCAAGATCAGCTTTTCAAAACGATTGTCGAAGAAACCGGTATTACCCCAGTGATCGAGGAGGCAACAAAACTAGAAATTGCCTGTCGTGAAAATGCAGAGGCGAAATTTTTCGTCATCATCAATTTCCACGAAGAAGCACAACCGCTGCCAGAAATGTTTGTTGGAAAAACGGATCTTCTGACGGGCGAGGTTCTTTCTTCAGAAATGATGCTGGCACAATACACCACCTATATCGTCAAAGAGGAGCGTAACTGATGCGAACTTTTGCTATTGAAGATGACTTTTATTTAGACAACAAGCCGTTTAAAGTGATCTCTGGAGCGATCCATTATTTTCGTGTCGTTCCTGAATATTGGCAAGATCGTTTAGAGAAACTACGCTTGATGGGCTGTAATACCGTGGAAACCTATGTTCCGTGGAATCTCCATGAAGCACAGGAAGGCGTCTATCAATTTGAGGGGATCCTTGATTTGCGGCGATTTATCCAAACGGCACAAGAAGTAGGGCTTTATGTCATTTTGCGACCAGCACCTTATATTTGTGCGGAGTGGGAATTTGGTGGGTTGCCTTATTGGCTATTGCAAGATCCTATGATGAAGCTTCGGTTTGATTATCCCCCATTTATGGAAAAAATCACTCGTTATTTCGCCCATTTGTTTCCACAAGTGCGGGATTTGCAGATCAGCCAAGGCGGTCCGATTATAATGATGCAAGTAGAAAATGAATACGGCAGCTACGCCAATGATAAAGAGTATTTGCGGAAAATGGTGGCTGCGATGCGGCAGCATGGTGTAGAAACGCCGTTAGTGACCTCTGACGGACCTTGGCACGATATGCTAGAAAACGGCAGTATCAAAGACTTGGCATTGCCTACGATCAACTGCGGCTCCAACATCAAGGAAAACTTTGAAAAACTTCGAAGATTTCACGGAGAAAAACGGCCACTGATGGTCATGGAATTTTGGATCGGCTGGTTTGATGCCTGGGGTGACGACCAGCACCATACGACCTCAACACAAGATGCAGTAAAGGAATTGCAGGATTGTTTAGCATTAGGTTCTGTCAATATCTATATGTTTCATGGCGGGACCAACTTTGGCTTTATGAACGGGTCAAATTATTATGAACACTTAGCGCCGGATGTCACTAGCTATGATTACGATGCCTTGTTGACAGAATGGGGAGAACCAACTGCCAAATACCAAGCTTTCAAAAAGGTGATCGCTGACTATACGGAAATTCCAGAGTTTCCCTTGAGTATGGAAATTGAGCGAAAAGCTTATGGAACATTCTCAGTGAAAGAACGAGTCTCCTTGTTTTCGACGATCGACACAATCAGTCAACCGATCATAAGTAATTACCCCTTATCGATGGAAGCCTGCAATCAAGCGACAGGTTATATCTATTATCGCTCACTGATTGGGTCTGCTCGGAAGATTGCCGACTACCGTCTGATCAATACGATGGATCGTGCCCATACGTTTATCAACCAGGAACTTTTGCGCATCGATTACGATCAAGAAATCGGTCAAACCTACAGTTTCGATTTATCAGAATCAGAAAACGAGTTGGGGATCTTGGTGGAGAATATGGGGCGGGTCAATTATTCTGTAAAAATGAACCATCAGCACAAAGGCATCAAAGACGGTGTGATCATCAATGGCGCCTTCCAAAGCAACTGGGAAATCTATCCCTTACCGATGGATAATTTGCATGCCATTGATTTCCAAGGAAAATGGCAAAAAGGACAACCAAGTTTCTCACGCTTTGAATGTGTTTTTGATGAATGTGCAGATACCTTTATCGAATTGCCAGGCTGGGGTAAAGGGTTTGTCCAAGTCAATGGTCATACGATCGGCCGTTTTTGGGAAAAAGGACCGCAGCAGCGCTTGTACGTCCCAGCACCGTTTTTAAAAATCGGAATGAATGAGATCATCGTTTTTGAAAGTGATGGGAAAATCGCTGATGAGATCGTCTTTCATGATCAGGCGGATTTAGGCCCAGAAGCATAAAAGTTCAAATTAATCATTGACAAACCCTAGCTTCAACTACTATCATAAGGGTAATCGAATCCGTGCTATGATCGGAAGAAAGAAAGAAGACCATTCCATGAAGCGAACTTGGGAGAGTGAAAGCCAAGTTGGAACCTTATTTCGCAGGCGTCCGTGAGCATGATCAATGAAGCTGCCGACTTGTCGGAAGTAGGGTGGAACCGCGAATTTATCGTCCCTATATCTATACACTTTGTATAGATATAGGGACTTTTTTATGTTTCACACCAAGAATAGCCAAAAACAAAGGAGGGTTTTTATGTTATTTGATATGACGATTCCAGCAAGTGCGTTTACCGAAAAAAAGCTCAAAGTATTAGCAAGTATTCCACTGCAAGTTCGCCTTTTAAAGGATGAACAGCTTTTACATGAATTTACAACGAATCCAGACCAAATGCTTTACGACTTATCGGATGTTTTAGAAGCAGATGTCGTGGTCGAAGTGAAATTGATCCCTGGATCAGTTGTCGAATTTTATCCTGTCGTCAATGCGTTATAAGAAAGGAAGAAAAAGATGAGTAAACTAACTGTGCAAGAGATGATTTTGACCCTGCAAAAATTCTGGTCCGAAAACGGCTGTATGCTGATGCAGGCCTATGATACAGAAAAAGGGGCTGGAACCATGAGCCCATATACATTTTTACGTGCAATCGGTCCAGAACCATGGAACGCCGCTTACGTAGAACCTTCTCGCCGTCCAGCTGATGGCCGCTACGGGGAAAACCCAAATCGTTTGTATCAGCACCACCAGTTCCAAGTCGTGATGAAGCCTTCTCCTGAAAATATCCAAGAGCTTTATTTAGAAAGCCTGCGTCTTTTAGGGATCGATCCATTAGAACATGATATTCGTTTTGTCGAAGATAACTGGGAAAATCCTTCAATGGGTTGTGCAGGTCTTGGTTGGGAAGTTTGGTTAGACGGGATGGAGATCACTCAGTTTACCTACTTCCAACAAGTCGGCGGCTTAGCATGTAAGCCAGTGACATCAGAGATCACTTACGGCTTAGAACGTCTAGCATCTTATATTCAAGAAGTTGAAAGTGTCTACGATCTTGAATGGTCTGCAGGTGTCAAATATGGTGAGATTTTCCGCCAACCTGAGTATGAACATTCAAAATATTCCTTTGAAGTCAGTGACCAAGATTTGCTTTTAGGGAACTTCGATCGTTTTGAAAAAGAAGCAAAACGCTGTATCGATGAACGCTTAGTTCATCCAGCTTACGACTATATCTTAAAATGCAGCCATACCTTCAATTTGTTGGATGCACGTGGTGCAGTCTCCGTCACTGAACGTGCTGGGTACCTCGCACGTATCCGTAACATGGCACGTCAAGTAGCAAAACTATTTGTAACAGAACGGGAAAACCTCGGTTATCCATTGCTTGATCCAGAAGTGGCGCAAAAACTGATTGAGGAGGGAAAATAAGATGGCACAAAACCTATTATTAGAAATCGGCTTAGAGGAATTACCTGCGAATGTCGTAACCCCAAGTATGAAACAATTACAAGAAAAAACGGCAGCTTTCTTAGATGCTCATGCGTTGCCTTATACAACGATCGAAGCCTATTCCACACCTCGCCGCTTGGCTGTCTATGTCACCGGTATTCCTGAAAAACAAGCGGATACGCAAGAAGAGGTCAAAGGACCAGCGAAAAAAATCGCGTTAGATGATGCAGGCAATTGGTCGAAAGCAGCTCAAGGGTTTGTTCGTGGACAAGGATTGACAACCGATGACATCACCTTCCGTGAATTAAAAGGGGTTGAGTATGTCTATGTAACAAAACATACCCAAGGTCAACCAACCGTTGAGGTATTGAAAAGATTGCAGGAAGTAATCACGAGTTTGACGTTCCCAGTAACGATGCACTGGGCAGACTACGATTTTGAATATATCCGACCAATTCATTGGATCGTCGCACTCTTTGGTGAGCAAGTCATTCCTTTCCAAATCCTTGATATTGTTACCGGTCGCGAGTCAAAAGGTCATCGTTTCTTAGGTGAGGCAGTCACGTTTGATCATGCGGACGAGTATTTGGAAAAAATGAAGCATCAGTTTGTCATTGCTGATCCAAGCGAACGTCAACAAATGATCACTGCACAAATCAATGCGATCGCTCAAGAAAACAACTGGCGGATCGATTTAGATGAAGACTTGCTAGAAGAAGTGACAAATCTGGTTGAATACCCAACAGCCTTTGTAGGGGACTTTGAAGAAAAATATCTTTCTGTCCCTGAAGAAGTATTAGTTACTTCTATGAAAGAACATCAACGTTACTTTGATGTCCGCACCCTTGATGGAGAATTGCTGCCGCACTTCATCTCTGCCCGCAACGGGGATGCTGTGAAGATCGATAATGTCATCAAAGGAAATCAAAAAGTCCTGACCGCTCGTCTAGAAGATGCTGAGTTTTTCTACAATGAAGACAAAAAGCTAACCATCGACCATTGCGTGGAAAAGCTTAAGCAAGTCACCTTCCACGAAAAAATCGGCAGCTTGTATGAAAAGATGCAGCGTGTCGGACTAGCAGCGCAAATCATCGGGAAGACCGTTGGTTTAACACAAGAAGAACTGACCGACCTTCAACGGGCAGCTCAAATCTATAAATTTGATTTAGTGACCAATATGGTAGGGGAATTCCCTGAATTGCAAGGAATCATGGGGGAAAAATATGCCCTGATCCAAGGAGAAAAACCAGCAGTTGCCCAAGCGATTCGTGAACACTACATGCCGATTTCAGCAGAAGGCGAGCTGCCACAATCGAAAATTGGGGCTGTTTTAGCGATTGCGGATAAATTAGACAGCTTACTTGCTTTCTTCGCTGTTGATATGGTTCCAAGCGGTTCAAACGATCCTTATGCACTTCGTCGGCAAACCTACGGGATTATCCGCATCCTAGCTGAAAAGCGCTGGTACTTCCCATTTGCTCAGTTGCAAGAAGAGATTCGTGAAGCCGTTAATGCCCAACCAGAAGTTTTTGGGATTCAACTTGCCGCTGGTCAAGAACAAGTGACCGATTTTGTGAAAGGTCGTCTGCGTCAATTCTTACTCAGCAAAAATACGCGTCATGATGTCATCGAAGCTGTCTTAGGCGCACGTCAAGCAGACATCAGTACGTTGTTTGAAACGGCTCAAATGTTAAGGGAGCATCTGCAAGACACCGACTTCAAACCTTCGATGGAAGCTTTGACACGGGTGATCAATTTAGCGAAGAAAGCTGAATTGGATCAAGCAGCAATTGATCCTGCCTTGTTTGAAAACGACTCTGAAACTGCCTTGTATGAAGCGGTCTTAACAGTAGAGGACAAGTTCCCACATCAAACGATGGAAGAAAACTACCAAAGCTTAGTGGCATTGCGCCCATTGATCGAAGCTTATTTTGATCAAACAATGGTCATGGTGGAAGATGAACAAATTCGCCGCAACCGTTTTGCCTTGTTGGATAAAATCGCGAAGATGAGTCTGGCAGTGGCTAGTTTAGATGCTTTGATTACGAAATAAAAGAAGCTTGCAGTTGCAGGTTTCTAAATAAAAAAAGCTGGAACTGAAAGAATGCTGGGCTCCCCGTCAAGTGGACAATGAAATAGAATAAAATTATTTTGACGACTGTCTACCGAAATTCGGTAGGCAGTTTTTATGTTTTTTACTTTGTTTAACCTCAACTTTGCTCGACTGGCCTCCTTCTTGGTTAAGCGGATTTATTCTATTCGCTTGTCCAAGAGGGGGAGTGATTAAGCTGCCATTAATAATTCTTGATGAACTTGGCTCGGTGTTTTGCTCTTCAAACATCGTTGATAGCGACCATTGTTGTAATAGTTCATGTATTTCTCGATCATTTCAACGAGACTTTCTCTACTGATAAACTTTCGCCGATAATATTTTTCTCGCTTAAGCATTCCCCAGAAGCCTTCCATTGGACCATTATCGGTACAACGGGCGACACGAGACATACTCTGCTTCATTTTCGCTTTCTTTAGCTTTGTGCAAAAAACTTTACTTGTATATTGAAATCCGCGATCGCTATGAAATAGCGGATGAGCGGTTGGTTCGGCGGCGACTGCTTGATCGAAGGTATCAAAGACTAATTTATTATCATTTTTGTCGCTGATGACAAATGAAACAATGCGACGATCGGCGAGATCGAGAATAGCGCTCAAATAGATTTTCTTCACTTCGGCCCCTTCATAATACTTGAATTCACTCACATCTGTTAGCCATTTTTGATTCGGTTGATCCGCATAGAACTTTCGATTCAAATAATTTTTCGCAATATGATACGGAGTCTTGGATGCCTTAGTGATACTATTGCCTGAATGCTTGATGGTTGATTGGATTTGAAGTTTGCGACAGATTCGAAGAATACGCTTGTCATTCACTTGAAAGCCATAATCATTCACGAGATCTTCACAGATTCTGCGATATCCTTTATCGTTGTCTGCTTCATAAATATAACGAACAAGGTCTGCCAACTGTTCATTCAATACCACTTCAGGCAGTTTGGGATTTTTTAACCAACGATAATAGGCCGATCTTGTGACATGGAGCAGGGTACACATGGTGTTAATTGGATAGCTTTTTGTCTCGTGCAGCTCTTTGATCGATTGGTATTCAAACGTATGACGAACTAATTCAAATCCCGCCTCCTTTCTAACTCGCTGACTTTTTTTAACAGGTCATTTTCCATTTCAAGCAACTTGATCCGTCGTTCTTGTTGAGCCAGTTTATCGCGCATTTCTTCTTCGGGTGTTCTGGCTGGTTTACTTCCCGCTCGTTGCCCTCGACGGTCTTCTAAGCCTTTTTCTCCCATCTCGTCGTATTTCAACACCCAGTTCCGAACTTGTTGGTAAGAGACTTGGTACTGAATCGCGGTTTTCCCATAGTCTCGACCGTTGATAATACAGTCATGCACAATTTTAATTCGTTCATTCAATGTTGTTTTTCTGGATTTACTCATTCTACTTCCACCACTTTCTGATTTGAAGTTTCTATGAGTATTATATATCTTTAACCAGTCTTCTAATTGTTTTTTGTTACGAAGCCCGTATTTCTTGGCGACAGCTCTTAAGCTACCATATGTTCCAGCTAAATAATCATGGACCGCATTCAGTTTCAACTCTGTTGAGTATGATTGATTCCTTTTTGTAGGGAGTAAACCTGTGGGTCCTTCATTCTCATAAAGAGTGATCCACCTTTCTATCGTACTGAAACTTACTTGTGCTTCTTTGGCCAGGCTGTTTATGCTAGCTTCATTTTTTAAAGCTCTTTCTACAAAAGCTAGCCGTTCTTCTGAACTTAATTTCATTTTTCCTCTAGACATACAAACTCCCCCTATATAAGCCACTTTATATTTCAGTGTCCTATATAGGGGGAGCATATCAGAATCAGTTCTGGCTTTTTTCTATGTTTCTCGATTTACTTGTGTTCAGTCCCAAGAAAACCGTCCTTTTCGTACAATGAAAGGACGGTTTTTGATGTTAAATTTTATAGCCGATCCCCCAAACGGTTTTGATATAAGAGGACTTCTTGTGGGTATCGTGCATTTTTTCCCGAAGGTTTCGAACGTGGACCATGATAGTATTATTGGAAGACGTGTAATATTTTTCGCCCCAAACCTCTTGAAACATTTCCTCAGAGCTTACCACTTGGCCTTTTCGCTCCATCAATAATTTTAAAATGGAAAATTCGATGGGCGTCAGGAAAAGTTCTTCTTCTTGCAAGAAACATTTTCGCTTATTGACATCTAATTCCAACTCCCTCACGATCAATTTGTTTTGATCTGAGCCGTTGTATTGGGTCGAGCGGCGTATCTGAGCTTTCACCCGAGCGATCACTTCCAACGGACGAAAGGGCTTGGTGATGTAATCATCGGCACCAAGGGTCAAACCAGTGATCTTATCAATTTCCTCAGATTTAGCTGTCAACATAATAATTGGGTAATGATGCTTTTTGCGGATGATTTTACACAGGTCAAAGCCTGTGATATCTGGCAGCATGACATCAAGAATTGCCAAAGAAAAGCTGTTTTGCTCGATCTGTACCTGAGCTTCATTCCCATCTGCACAAGTGATGACAGAAAAATTTTCGTTTCGTAAATAAAAGGCAATCAAATCTGAAATTTCTTTTTCATCTTCAACTAAAAGTATCTTTTCCACTCGTATTGACCTTCCTTTTCAGTGAACTGACTTTCTCGTTTTTTCGTGTTGGTTTGTCGCTAAAGGCAATGTGACGATCATTTGAATCTCATTGTTCTTGCTAGCAGCTCGGATCATTCCCTGATGCGCCAAAATAATTTCTTTGGCGATCGCCAATCCGAGACCTGCTCCACCTGTCTTGGTTGAACGAGCTTGATCCAGACGATAAAATTTTTCAAATAATGCCTCCAATTGTTCTTGTTCGATCGGCTCACTTTGATTCGCTAGGATAAAAGTTGCTGCTTGTTCGTCTACGGTTAGCTGCATTGTGATCGTGGTTTGATCAGGCGCATAGGCAATGGCATTTTTTAACAGATTGTTTAACACTCGCGCCAACTGTTCACTATCGGCTTTTAATTTCAAGCTCTCTGGTCCAGAGTAGCAGATGGTTTGTTCTTTTTCTTTCAGCAGCGGATAGAATTCTTCTTGGATTTGCTTCAGTAAGAAGACGAAATCAAGTTCCCGTTGATACAATTGGATGACTTGTAGATTAAAACGGGTGATGTCGAAAAATTCATTCATCAGCGTTTCCAAACGCTCAGACTTTTCTAGAGCAATCGTCAAGGATTGCGTCATTTGTTCATTGGTCAAGTTTTTCGTATCCAACAATAGGTTGAGATAGCCGATCACTGAAGCTAAGGGAGTCTTCAAGTCATGCGCCAAATAGGTGATCAAGTCCTTGGTGCGCTGTGTTTCTTCCTTTAAAAGAGCCTCATTGCGGTTCATCGAATCTTTTATTTTTAATAATTCATGATCGATCGCTAGGCTGCCCGTCGAACTTGCTTCCGATTGAGAGAAAAAGAGCTGAATTCCTTCGGCGATCCTTGCAATTTTTTTCCTTGAAACATAACGATAGATAAAATAGCAAATCAAGGTAACGGCAAAAACGAGAAAGAGGGAGAATGCCAAGAACAATTGTTTAATAGGGCGCCAGTCGACAAAGGTACCAACGATCATCCCGCTTTCGCCATCACTTGTTTCCACAACGCCATCTGTAACAAGGTTTGACAAAAAATTATCTAGCACCATTTGAATGAGTCTCGTTTCCTTTAATAGCCATAAGGCTCCTACCAATAAGAAGAAGCCAACCAGAAAAAAAACAAATGAAGAATATTTACTACGCATGAAACAGTCCTTTCTAACTCGTTCTTGATTCTTTCTTGATTATAGCAAAGAGGAGTAAGAGCGAATAGCTAATTCTTCATATTAATAAAAAAAGAATGGAAAAATTCTATTTTCTTAAGAAATTTTCAGCAGATATTAAGAGAAACGTTCAAAACGGAAATTGATTCAATGGTTAAATAAAGGTGGTCATTCGATTAACCAATCAGGAAGGTGAGATGTTTGAGAAAGCATATGAACAAATCAAAAAAGAGTTTTATGATCATCAGTAGTTTACTGATCATCGGCAGTTTAGGCTGGACGAGTGCCTGGGGGATTGCTCGTCGTGAAGAACCTTCCATCACTCAAATAACTTTGCAAGATCTGCAACCGAGAGCAGATTTTTACTTAGTAGGAGTCGTTGAACCAGCAAGAACGGTTGAAGTCAAGGTGGATAGCTCAAGAGGATCAGTTGTTGAGAAAAAAGTAGAGGCAGGGGATCAAGTCAAAGCAGGGCAAGCTCTTTTTGTTTACTCTAACCCTGAGGGGGCTTTGGCCATTAAAGAAGCAGAACAGGCGACGGCAAATCGCTCGAGAGCTGTGGAACAAGCAAGACGGCAAACGAATCAAAAATGGGAACAATACAATAAGGTCACGAATCAGCTGGAGGAGACGAAACAAAAAATTGCCAGTGCGGAAGAAGAGGACAAAGAAGGGCTGGAAGATCGTAAAACCGATTTGGAAATGCAGCAAAGTCAATTACTGCTAGAAGCGCAAAACTTGGAAAGCAGCATTGGCGATGCCGAATTAGAGCTGGAACGGGCAGAATTAGAACTACGTTCAGTCAAAGAGCAACATGGCTCAGACGTCGTGGAAGCCGAAATTGATGGAATCGTTAAAGACGTGGACGAGCGACAAATGAATCGAAGCGCAAGTGAAGCGGCTCCAGAGAATCCTTTTATGACGATCGTTGATACCAGTCGGCTCTTTTTAAAAGGGACTGTGGATGAATTTCGCCGCAATCAACTTGAGCCTGGTCAAAAGGTTGAACTTAGAGACCGTAATGGCGGCAGTCAGCGATGGACTGGAAAGTTCACCCGAGTTGGGGATATGAAAGAGCCTTCGGTAGTGGTTGAAGAACAAGGCGCAAACCCCAATTTGTCGCAATTTAGTTTTGAGGTCGTTTTAGATGAAAGTGAAGAGCCACCTAGTATTGGCATCCATTGTTTTGTAGAACGCATTGAGGAAGAGCAAACCGCGATCAAGCTGCCCAAATCTTTCGTGTTTTATGAAGAAGATAGGCCCTTCATCTACGTCGTTGAGGACCATAAAATCAGTAAACTATCCGTGGAAATCATGGAAGATGAAACGGATGAAGCCATGTATCTGTTAGAAAGTGAACTGGATATGCAAGTGGTGCTCGTCTTCCCAACAGTTCGGATCCAAGAAGGAATGGATGTGAAACCAAATGATCCAACTGATTGATGTCTGCAAAACGTTCCCACAGGGCACTAGCGAAATTCACGTTTTGAAAAAAATCAACTTAACAATCAATGCTGGCGAATTTGTTTCCATCATGGGCCGGTCAGGATCAGGCAAGTCGACCTTGATGAATATTATTGGCTGTTTAGACACGCCAACAACGGGCAGCTATCTACTTGATGGTAAAAATACCAGTCAATTGAGTGAAGACGAACTGTCCGAGATCCGCAATCAAAAAATCGGCTTCGTGTTTCAAAATTTTGAACTGTTGCCCAAACTATCCGTTTTACAAAATGCTGCCTTACCGCTCTTGTATGCTGGTATCAATCAGGAAGAACGTACGTCTCGAGCTATTCACGCCTTAGAAAGTGTCGGATTGAGGGATCGGATCGATTTTAGGATCAATCAGTTGTCGGGGGGGCAAAAACAACGAGTAGCGATCGCTCGGGCATTAGCAGGAGAAGCAAATGTGATCTTAGCAGATGAGCCGACAGGTTCTTTAGATACCGCTAATAGTCATGAGATCATGGCGCTATTTACTAAGCTGAATCATCTAGGAAAAACAGTGGTTTTGATTACCCACGAACAAGAAGTCGCGGACTATGCAAAGCGGCAAATCGTCATTAAAGATGGTGAAGTTGTTGAGGAGGGCAAAAGATGACCGAAAATATTCGCTTAGCCATTCAAGCAATCTACCAGCATCGTTTGCGTTCCTTGTTGACGATGCTAGGAATCATTGTCGGGATTGCCTCCATCATTTCCATTGTGAGTATCATCAACGGAAATACTGAGAACATGAAAAAGCAGCTGATTGGTGGTGATACTAACTCGATGCGGATCGAATATGACGCTAGAAGTGCTTTTTTAGCGGGCGAAAGCGGCAGAAATGATCGTTTGCCTGATTACGCCCCGCAACTATCAGAAGGAGAGCTGCAAAAGCTGTTGACTATTGATCACGCCAAGAACGTTAGCTTGTTCTATGAAGCCAATCTGACAGTTTTCCAAAGAGACCAGCAAACCGATACGACAGTGCTAGGCATGGATGGCGGGTTCTTTGAAATTTTGCCCCATACGATCCTTGCTGGCAGAGCAATGACTGAAACCGAATTGCAGACACAAAAACAAGTTGCGGTGATTACGAAAGATTTGGTGGAAATTTTTTTCTCGTATCGTGATCCTATCAATCAACTGATCGAAATCAATGGGACGCCCTTTCGCATCGTTGGCGTAGCTGTTTCTGACACGGAGCAACTGTCAGGGAAATATGTCTTCATCCCTCGAGGCAGCCAAAGTTTCGTCGAAGGAAAGCTCAACCAAAGGCCAACAGTGCTGTTTCAGGCAACGAATGCGGACGTCTTAGAATCAGCAGTCGTTCAAGCCAGCCATGAATTGACCAAGAGTATTCCGCCTTCAGATTTTGTTTTTTCCATCCGCAACTATGATGAAGTGCAGAAAATGACCGATGATATCAATCGATCGAATATGATTTTACTGGGGGGAATTGCTAGCATTTCCTTACTCGTCGGTGGGATCGGTGTAATGAATACGATGCTGGTCAGTGTGACAGAGCGTACCAGAGAGATCGGTTTGAAGAAAGCATTGGGTGCCAAACGTAAAGTGATTTTGCAGCAATTTTTGACAGAAGCAATCGTTTTATCGGTGATCGGGGGGCTGATTGGCATCATCGTCGGTCTGCTCATCAGCCTGATCGCTTTGCGTCTGTTAGAGTATCCGATGACGATCTCATTGTTATCCATTTTGATCAGTGTGTCATTTTCAATGCTGATCGGTACTATTTTTGGTTACTTACCCGCTTATAAAGCGTCGAAATTAAAACCGATCGAAGCATTACGCTATGAATAAAAGGAAGGTGTTTTTTATGATAAAAAAACAAACAGCAATTATCTTGTTTGTGGCATTACTTAGTGGTTGTGGTGTTGCTGCGAATGACCCACAGACAAACAACGACAACGTACCGATCAACAACCAAATCAATACGCCGCAAACGCAAACAAGTCAAAGTGGAGACGAGACCCAAAATAATCACGATCAAACCGATCAGACAAAAGCGCAACAAGTGACTCAGACTGATGCAGAGCGAGCGAATGAGGAATTGGCACAAGCAGATGAAACGGGCACACTCATTCTTATTGATGGTGATCGTTTTGAGATGGAATTGACGAACATTTCTCAAGGAACAGGGGAAGACGGCGAAGTCTTTGATATGGCGATCGCATCTGAGGAATGATTATTTGCGAGTCAATTTTACCACTACTTCGCAGCGGGCGGTTTGTGGAAACATATCTACTGATTGCAGATATTCTACGTGAAACACTTTGGCTAATTGGACCAAGTCTCTTGCTAAAGTAGAAACATTACAAGATATATAGACCATCTTCTTCGGTGGTTGTTTCAGCAAAGCTTGCAATAATCGTTCATCCAAGCCTGTCCTTGGCGGATCAACAATGATGCTATCAGGTTTGAAGCCTTCATTGAACCATTTTGGTAAGAGCTCCTCAGCAGTTCCCGTTTCATAATGGGTATTTTGGGCACCAATGCGGCGTGCATTTTCTTGGGCATTTTCAATTGCTTGAGGAATAATGTCCATGCCGCGGACTTCTTTGGCATAAGGAGCCACGCTCAACCCAATCGTTCCCACACCGCAATAGGCATCAACGACTGTTTCATTTTTGCTCAAGTCAAGGGCTTTTAACCCTTCTTGATACAAGATGCTGGTTTGCTGTGGATTCAGCTGGAAGAATGCGCGGGCGGACAAGTCGAAGGTCAGTTCATTCAACCGTTCTTCGATCGCTTCTTTGCCCCAAAGATGAATCGTTTCCTCGCCCATCACGACGGACGTTTTTTTGTTTTGCACATTTTGCATGATGGAAACGACTTGCGGCAAGCGCTGATTGATCTCGCGAATCAGCGCATTTTTTTGCGGCAGTTTGACAGAGTTGGTAATAAACACGACTTGAACTTCGCCAGTCGCGATCCCGATACGAACCATCAATGTCCGTAGAATCCCGCTGTTTTTGCGTTCATCGTAAATCGGGATCTGGTATTTATTCAACAATTGGACGATGCCGTTGATCACTTTTTGCGTATCTTGTTCTTGTACGAGGCAATCATCAATGGCGACTAAGCGATGAGACTCCATTTCGTATAAACCCGCTTCGATTCGTTTGGTTTGACTGTTGTAACGCAATTGAAATTGTGCTTTGTTGCGGTAATGCCAAGGAACATTCATGCCTAAAGTATCCCTTAGTTCAAACTGTTGGTAGCCTTTTGGCTTAAATTTTTCAAGTGCTTGTTTCAATAGGTCTTTTTTGAAGTCTAATTGTTTGTCGTAGACTAAGTGCTGCAATTGGCAGCCGCCGCACCGGTCGTAAAACCTGCAGGGTGGTTGGATGCGATCGCTGCTTGGCTTGATGATTTTGGTCATCTTGGCTTCAGCAAAGCGGGGAGATGCTTTGGTGACTTCGGCAATGACCTGTTCCCCCGGTAGAACACGGGGAACAAAGATGATCAGCTTTTTGTAATACCCGATGCCTTCTCCGTTGATCCCCAAGCGTTTGATCGTTAGTTGTAGTTTTTGTCCAAGCTGGACTTGTGTATTTGCCATGTGAACTCCTTAAATAAAATAGTCAGTTCATTTTACCACATTTTTTCAGCTTGATTAGAAGGAATTTCATCGTAGTTGTGGTAAAATAGAATGTACGTTCGCGAGGTGAAGAAGATGAATACAATTATTCGTATCAGTAAAGGAAAAGGACCATTTTATGAAGTGGCGACATCAGAAGGTGAAACGCTGCGGGTCTCAGAAGATCTTTTGGTCCGTTTTCGGCTATTAAAAGGCAAGGAACTGAGTGAAGAAGAATTAAAAGAAATCAAAAAAAGTGCGGGGTTTGATTTAGGATTGCAGCAAGCCATGAACTATATTAGCTATCAGCTGCGTTCTGAAATGGAAGTCCGTACCTATTTGAAAGACAAAGAAATCGAAAAACAAGACCGAGACTTAGTCGTTGAACGTCTGAAAGAGCTGAATTTGATCGATGACAAAAACTATGGAGAGAGCTACATTCGCACCCAAGTCCGCATGAGTGACAAAGGACCCGTGGTCATCAGTCAGCAATTGAGAAAAAAAGGATTAAAAGATCCCGTGATTCAGGAAGTATTGCCTTTGTATACCGAGGAAATGCAGTTTGAAGTCGGTTATCATACGGCTGAAAAAGCGAGGCGTCGTTTTCACAACAAAAGCCATAAGGAAATGATCCAAAAGATAAAAATGCATTTGATGCAAAAAGGTTTTCATCAAGGAGTCATTCAAATGATTTTGGATGAATTACCAATGGAAAAAGATGAGGACCAAGAAAATGAAGCGCTCCAAAGAGAAGGTGCTCGCCTTATGCGGCGGCATCAGCGATTACCGTTGATGAAACGAAAAATGAAAATCAAGCAAGGCCTTTATCAAAAAGGGTTTGCCATCGATGATATACAACGATTCTTAGATGAGGAAGTAATGGATGAGTAAGCAATGGGAAACTTGGGATGAAGAAAAAATCAAGACGTTCCAAGAAACATTTTTAACTTGGTATCATAAAGAAAAACGCAATCTGCCTTGGCGGGCGACCAACGATCCGTATGCAATCTGGATCTCAGAGATCATGCTTCAACAAACACGAGTGGAAACAGTGATTGGCTATTTCTATCGTTTTATGGAACAATTCCCGACGATCCAAGACTTGGCGGCAGCCGAAGAACAAAAGCTTTTAAAGGTTTGGGAAGGTTTAGGTTATTACTCTCGTGCCCGTAACCTTAAGGCTGCCGCCCAGCAAATCGTTGCCGAATTCGACGGAGAAATGCCCCGATCAATTGAAGAGATTCGCTCATTAAAAGGAATTGGTCCCTACACAGCTGGAGCCATTGGCAGTATTGCTTTTGGCTTGCCAGAACCGGCAATCGATGGAAATGTGATGCGTGTCGTCAGTCGGTTATTTTGTATCGAAGCAGATATTGCGAAAGCCAGCAGCCGAAGACCATTTGACGAGGCGATGAGAACGATCATTTCCCCCGATGAACCTGGTGAGTTTAATCAAGCCTTGATGGATCTTGGCTCACGAATCTGTACACCCACCACACCGAAATGTGAAGAGTGTCCCATCAGTCAGTATTGTCTTGCTTATGCGGAGAATCGACAAACAGACTTTCCAGTGAAATCGAAAAAAGCAAAGCCCAAAGATGTCTATTACATTGCAGGCGCCATCGAAGATCAAGGCTCGTTTTTACTCGTGCAGCGACCTGAAACAGGCTTATTGGCTTCTATGTGGCATTTTCCTTTGGTAGAAGTGACGAAAGAACAGTACGAGGCTCTGCAGCGAACATGGGCAAAAGAGGAGCAGCTGCAGTTGGATTTGATTGCCGAAGATGATGCACTCGAGATTTTTCCTGATCTACCTGTCGTTTGGCAAAAACGACATTTTGGCGAAATCACTCATATCTTTAGTCATTTGAAATGGCACGTCCTTTTATTTTACGGCAGAAAACGTGGAGAGCTCACGTTACAAGACAGCGAATGGGCAGCAAAAGAATCCTTTCAAAACTATGTTTTCCCAAAACCCCAGCAGAAATTGGTGGATCAATTAAAGAAATATCAGAAACTCGATAAAGATTTCTAGGCAAAGCTTTCTTTTATTGCTATAATATTAACGATGTCGGTGTAATGAACACCCAAACAAAACGCAAGTTTTCTTGCTGAGGGAAGGGTTGCTATGCGAGTTCCAAAAGAAGGAGAGTTTGTCAGCATTCAAAGCTACAAACATGACGGCAATTTGCATCGAACGTGGCGGGATACGATGGTCTTAAAGACCAGTGAATTCTCAGTGATAGGGGTCAACGATCATACATTAGTGACCGAATCAGATGGAAGACGCTGGGTTACCCGTGAACCAGCAATTGTATATTTTCATAAAAAATACTGGTTTAATGTTATTGCAATGATTCGAGAAAAGGGGGTTTCCTATTATTGTAATCTTGCTTCACCGTATTTACTTGATGAAGAGGCATTGAAATATATCGATTATGACCTTGATATCAAAGTATTTCCTGATGGCGAGAAACGTTTACTAGATGTGGATGAGTATGAATTGCACAGTAAGATTATGCAATATCCGCAAGACATTGATTTTATCTTGAAAGAAAATGTCAAAATTTTAGTAGATTGGATCAATAATGGCAAAGGACCCTTTTCGCAAGGGTATGTGGACATTTGGTATGATCGCTACAAGCAGTTGTCTCAAAAATAAGTGAAATGGGTCGGATCGCTCATTTTTCCCGAGAAACTTCAACCATTTCGGTTGAAGTTTTTTTGTGCTGTGAGAGGGTTGCTTCTAGCAGTTGCCTTTAAGTTCTGTTTAAGCTGCTAGTCCCATGATAGAAAGACCAAGAAAAAAGTGGGGGAAGCAAATGAAGAAAAAAGGGAAGCTTGTTATCGGTACTACCATGATTCTACTTTTTGCGGCAGGTTTTGCTGTGTTGAGAAATGATCATTTTGTTCAAGAAGAGACCCAAGAAAGCACGGCTCAAACCGAGTCGGACGCTCAAGCAGAAGAGGTCGCACAAACGGCAAGTATGGTCCAAATTTACGTGGATCCCTCAGAATACGATGCAGCGATTGAAAGTGAGAACGATTATGTATCGATCTATCAGACAACAAGTCAAGAGACCGTCATCGGGAAGATCCACCGTGGAAGTTGGGCAACCGTACTTAGTCAAACAGAAGAGATGGTTGAAATCCAAACAGACGATGGAATAACGGGTTACATTGAAAAGCATTCTGCATCCATCCAAGAAGTTCCACTTTCGGAGACTCCAAAAAAATTGTCAGACTTTAAAGTCGTTCTTGATGCGGGGCACGGCGGCGAAGATTCTGGGGCACTGTCAACGGATCAAACGATCATGGAAAAAGATTTGACGTTAGCCACCGTCCAAACGATTGGCGAAGTACTGACCCAAGCGGGAATTCAAGTTAGTTATACACGCACCGAAGATCGCTATTTAGCGCTGTCTGAAATTACTGCAGCTTCACTCTCGGAGGAACCAGATCTATTTATCAGCATTCATTACGATAATTCAGAGCTAACAAATAGCATTCAAGGACTGACAACTTACTATTACTATACTGGGGCAAAAGAGATGGCAGAAACGATCACTTCCAGTTTGAGTAGTTCAGTGGCATTGAGTTCCAACGGCACTCGTTTTGGTAACTATTATGTTTTACGAGAGCAATATATTCCAGCAGTTTTGTTGGAGTTAGGCTATTTGAACAGTGACACTGATTTAGCGGTGATTACAAGTGAAGGCTATGATCAAAGGGTGGCGCAAGCGTTGCTGACAGCGATTGAAGAGATCGTTGAAGCAGAGGAATAAAAAGCAGCGACCCCAAAACAGAGAAAGGATCTGTTTTGTGGTCGCTATTTTAAGTAATCACTGCTCGTTAAAAGGTTTTGCTCATTTTGATATGGGGCATATCCGCGTCTAAAAAGACATCGCCTTCAGGCTGATAACCTAACTTCAAGTAAAATTCTTTGGCAGTTAACTGTGCCCCTAACGTGACTTTTTTGATTCCTTGTTTTTGAATGAATGCTTCCGCTCCCTCGATCAACTGCCTGCCGTAGCCTGAACCTCGATGAGCAGCTGGCACCGCCATTCGCTGTAATTTCACCTCATGATCAGAGATCGGTAAAAAACGTAAGGTTGCGACTGCTTCATTGTCATTGTCATATAAGACGAAATGAACAGCCAATGCCTCATTTTCATCTACTTCTAATGCTAATGGAACCCCTTGCTCTTTTACGAACACTTGATTTCGTATTTTCAATGACGCCAAATAGATCTCACTTAGCGTATCTTTTGTTTGTGCGATATGCATAAAAAAAAACTCACCTCAGCTATGATTTCTCCGTTATTTTTATTAGTATACCACTTTTTTTACAAATTTCTTTTTTTTGCGGCTAAAGTCGCAAGCTTTTTTTTACAAAATCAACTATAATGTTATAAAAAAGGGAGGGAATCTTTTGTTCGACAAATTCAAACAATCAAAACTGTTCTTTTGGTCATTGGAAGCATTGGTTTTAGTGACACTCGTGTTTGTGTTAAGTAAAGTCAATTTTCTATTTGCACCGATCGGCACGTTTTTTTCTACTTTATTTGCACCAGTATTGATTGCTGGCTTTCTGTATTATCTGCTAAATCCAATCGTCCTATTTTTGATGAAAACGACAAAAATAAAACGACTGTTTGCTGTCATATTGGTTCTATTGTTATTAGTAGCAGCAATCATCTTGATTTTCGTCAGCGTTATTCCTAATCTGGTGAGTCAGATTACTTCATTGGCGGAAAATATTCCAACATTTGCCAAAAATATGGAAAGCTGGATCTCAAGGATCGCAGATGATCCATTTTTCAAACAAATCGATATCGCGCAGCAGTTAGAAAACCTAAATCTTTCTTATGGTTCTTTGCTGCAGCAGTTTCTTAGTGGGTTATCCACTAGCTTAGGATCGATCGTCAGTACGATTGCTTCCGCGACGATGATCATCGTTACAGTCCCATTCATCCTTTTCTATATGTTGAAGGATGGAGAAAAGCTAGTTCCTAATCTGAAAACAGTCTTTCCAGAAAGAAGACGAGATCAGATTGTTGGGTTGCTAGGTGATTTAAACAAGACACTATCCAATTACATCAGTGGGCAAGCGATCGAATGTATTTTTGTCGCTACCTTCACGTTTATTGGGTACTGGATGATCGGCGTCAACTATGCCTTTCTTTTTGGGGTGATCGCAGGGGTCACAAACTTGATTCCTTATTTAGGTCCGTATCTTGGCTTGATTCCAGCAGTCTTAGTAACGGTCTTTGATGAACCGTTCCGCGCATTGCTGTGCTGTGTCGTGGTACTAGTCGTCCAACAATTAGATGGAAATGTTATCTACCCGAATGTGATCGGAAAATCATTAGCGATCCATCCATTAACGATCATCTTGGTTTTATTGGTCGCTGGAAATCTGGCAGGTTTGCTGGGAATTTTCTTAGGAGTACCGTTTTACGCAATTTGTCGGACGATCGTGGTCTTTATTGTTCGTCTGATCAAAGATGACAAAATCAAGAAAAATCAAGAACGGTTGATCGAGTAATCAATGACTGGTGTTTTTTATTGCAAAGAAAAAAACTTTGTGATAGGATTTTATCGTGGGCTAAGCCCACGATTTTTTTTAGAATATGAAAAAATAAGGAGAGAATGCTATTATGAATGCTGACCCCGAGAGTCAGTCGCTTCTAGCGCAAATTTTATTATTGATCGTTTTGACATTGATCAACGCTTTTCTAGCGGCCTCTGAGATCGCAGTCGTCTCAGTCAACAAAAACCGTGTGGAGCAAAAAGCGGAAGAAGGAAATGTCAAATCACAAAAATTATTGAAAATCATTGATAATCCAACAAATTTCTTGTCAACGATCCAAGTTGGGATTACCTTGGTGAATATCTTATCTGGGGCATCTCTGGCAGATACCTTGTCGACCCGTCTGGCACCTTTATTAGGTGGAGGAACGGCGGCTAAAAGCTTAGCGAACATTATCGTTTTAGCGATCTTGACCTATGTGTCGATCGTTTTCGGTGAGTTGTATCCAAAACGTATCGCCATGAACAAATCAGAAGAAGTTGCCCAGTTCACTTCTGGTGTGATTCGAACGATCGGGATTATTGCAAAGCCCTTCGTCTGGTTCTTATCTGCTTCAACAAGCTTATTGGCGCGGATCACTCCAATGGAATTTGACGATGAAGACACAAAGATGACCCGTGATGAAATGCGGTATATGTTGGAAACAGAAGGGGTCTTTGAAGAAGATGAATTAGAGATGCTGCAAGGGATCTTTTCATTAGATACGAAAGTCGCCCGTGAAGTCATGGTTCCTCGAACCTCTGCCTTTATGGTGGATATCAATGACTCAGTAGAAGAAATTTTGACTGAAATTTTAGCAGAAAATTATTCTCGTATTCCTGTATATAATGAAGATAAAGACAAAGTCGTTGGGATTTTGCATACCAAAAACCTTTTGAAATGTGCCTACAAATACGGTTTTGAAACAATGGACATCAAGCAGATCTTGCAAGAACCATTGTTTGTTCCAGAAACAGTCTTTATCGATGATTTGCTTTATGAATTAAAGAAAACCCAAAACCAAATGGCGATCTTGCTTGATGAATACGGCGGAGTCGTTGGGTTAGTTACGTTAGAAGACTTGCTTGAAGAAATCGTCGGTGAGATCGATGATGAATCCGATGAGGTCGAAGAGCTTTATGAAAAAATCTCTGATAAAGAATACGTGATCCAAGGTCGGATGCTGATCGATGATTTCAATGAAGCTTTCAATATGAGCTTGCATATGAGCGACGTCGATACGATGGCAGGCTACTTGATCACTGCTTTAGGAATGATTCCAGATGAAGGAGAGAAACTTTCCTTTGAAGTCGATAACGTGAAATTGATTTCTGAAGAAATGGAAGGATCACGTGTCTTGAAGATCCGTGTAATCTTCCATGATCCAGAAGAAGGCGAAGTGGAACCAGAAGAAGAACGCCGCTATTTCCGCAAAGATTTTGAGGAAGATGAGCCTCGCCGTTAAAGTTCCGCATGAATGAAATGAGAAAGACCAAGGCAACTGCTTTGGTCTTTTTTGTTCCTTTTTTTTACTTATTCCCCTTGATTTGTTTGTAAGAAACGGTTACGATAAATCTAATCAATAATACAGTTTAAAAACAGATAAAAAAACAAGTGTATCTTATCGTTAAGCAGTTTGATTGCAATTTTCCGTAAGAAAAGCGAGAATATCCATAGAAATCTAATAAGAACGAGGGGCTTGAAATGAAATTTTACCGTATGCTTAGTGAGGATATCCGTTACAATTTGGCAACTGAAGAGTATTTAATGAATAACGTAGATGTTTCAGAACCTTGTCTTCTGTTATACATACAAAAACCATGTGTTATAATCGGCAGAAATCAAAATGCGTATCAAGAGATTGATTTTGACTATTTAAGGAGTCGCAATATCGTGTTGACTCGCAGGACATCTGGCGGTGGAGCGGTGTATGATGATCTAGGCAACATGAGCTTTAGTTTTGTCACTAAAAAAGATGCCACGAGTTTTGGTGACTACCAAAGTGCAACACAACCGATCATGAAAGGTTTAGCGGCAATGGGAGCCAAGAAGGTTGAAGTACATGGCCGCAATGATCTGTTCATTGATGGGAAAAAGTTTTCTGGCAATGCGATGTATACAAAAAAAGGCCGAACGTATTCTCATGGCACATTGATGTATGATGTGGATCTAGAAGAATTAACAAAAGTTCTACACGTTGCCCAAGAAAAAATTGCCTCTAAAGCAACGAAATCCGTACGGAAAAGTGTGACGAATATTAAACCGTATTTGGCAGAACAATACCAATCAATGGATACCAAGGCATTTCGAGATACACTCCTTTGCCATATCTATGAAGTAGAATCGATTGATGAAATCAGTGAGCAAGAGATCGTCTTGACGGATGCGGATCGCCAAGCGATCCAAACGTTGTTTGAAGAACGTTACGCGAACAATGAGTGGATTTTTAATGAAGCGCCTGCTTTTGAATGGCAAAAAAGAAAGCGGTTTGCGCAGGTTGGGATCGTTGAAGTCGATTTTACTGTCAACAAAGGCAAGATTGCAGCGATTCAAATTACCGGTGATTTTTTTGGACAAAAAGAGATCAGTGAACTTGAAGCGATGCTACGAGGTATTGATTTTGAACAAAACACCATTAGCCGCTTGCTAAAGGATATTGCCATCGAGCAATTTATCCATCAGATGACTAACGCTGAATTTCTTGCGTTGCTGTTTGATTAGGAGGAAAAAAGATGCTAGAAGCCATCAACATCACAAAGCGTTACGATCGAAGCGTCCTAGATGGTCTTTCTTTTGCTGTTCAGCCGGGGGAAATTGTTGGGGTCGTCGGCAAAAGCGGCTCGGGGAAATCAACGTTGCTTCGGCTTTTGAACTTAATTGAGACACCTGACAGTGGGGAGCTGCTCTTTGACGGGAAACGAATCGATCCCTTAAACAAAAAGCAACTGCTACATGCGCAGCAGGAAATCGGCATGATTTTTCAAAATTACAATCTGCTACACAATCGAACCGTTTTTGAAAATGTCTATTTGCCCTTGAAGTTAATGGGGAAATCATCGGAGAAGGTGTTGGAGATGCTTTCATTTGTTGGGATGGAAGACAAAGCCGACAGTTATCCAGCCAAGTTGAGCGGTGGGGAGAAACAACGAGTAGCTATCGCACGGGCGTTGATCCGTGAGCCGAAAATCTTGCTGTGTGACGAACCCACTAGTGCGCTGGATGAAGATACGAAAGCCGATGTACTTGCTTTACTGCAAAAAGTTCAACAGACGTTTCAGCCAGCAGTCATTTTCGTTAGTCATGAGCTAACCGCAGTCAGACAAATTTGTCAACGTGTGTTTGTATTGGAAGATACCGTCTTTGCGGCGGAATTTGTCAATCATCCGCAGCCAATTGTCCGCAAAGAAAGCTCTTATGTGGACAAAGTGGAGAGGAGTTTGCTGCATGACGATCAGTGAGAGTATTTTGTATTATTTACCTGAATTACTTCAGTCTTTGAAAGAAACAGCGATCATGATGGGGATTTCGATGCTCGCAGCCATTGTCTTAGGACTACCGCTAGGTGTCTGGCTCTTTCTTAGCCGCAGTCGTGGGAAAAAAATCTCATTTCTTTATGAGGGTTTGAATCTCGTTGTGACGATTATCCGCTCATTTCCGTTTCTATTATTTGTCGTAGCCTTGATTCCACTGACGCGAATGCTTTTAGGTAGCTCATTTGGACCAATTCCCGCCAGTTTCCCTTTGAGCATCGTTGCTATGAGTATTTTTGCTCGTTTGACGGAGCAAGTATTGCTGGATGTCCCCGAAGAAGTTTCTTATTTGGCGAAATCCCTTGGTGTCAGTCAATGGCAATACGTTTGGTCGTTTTTACTGGTGGAAGCTAGAAGCGGCTTGATTTTATCTTTAACGACGACAGCAGTCAGCATGGTTTCTTATTCAACAGTGATGGGGATCGTCGGCGGTGGTGGTATCGGCGATTTTGCGATCCGCTATGGCTATCAACGCTATGAATATGGCGTCATGTATTTTGCAATTATCATCATGATTCTTTTGGTCTTTATCCTGCAAGGGATTGGCAATCAGGCAGCAAGAAAACTTGATAAACGAAAATAGGAGGAATGAAAGTGAAAAAAGGATTTGTTTTAGGATTGAGTGTATTGGCATTAGGTGTATTGGGAGCTTGCGGTTCCAGCTCTGATGAGGCGAGCGAAGAGAAAATCATCAAAGTCGCTTCGCAAACGACACCAATGACCGATGTCGTAAAAGTTGCAGCGGAAGCAGTGGAAGATGGCTGGGAAATCCAGTTGGTCCAAGTCAATGACAATATCCAGTACAATGAGCTGCTGAATAATGACGAGGTCGATGCCAACTTTGCGCAACATGAACCATATATGCAAATGTATAATGAAGAAAAAGATGCAAACCTAGTGGCATTAGATAAAATCTACAACGCAAAAGTCGGTTTTTATTCCAAAGAGTATACGGATATCAATGATATTCCAGAAGGAACAAAAGTTGCATTGCCGAATGATGTGTCTAACGAAGGTCGAGCGTTAGCGATTTTAGCAGAAGAAGGGTTGATCACTCTTAAAGAAGGCGTTGGTGTCAATGGAACACTTAAAGACGTTACCGAAAATCCGAAAAATTTTGAATGGTTATCTGTTGATTTACTGAATCTTGCGGAAGCCTATGATGAGCCGAATGTATCCTTGGTATACAACTACCCAACCTATATTGCGAAAATCGGTTTGAAACCAGCCGATGCCCTTTTCTTAGAAAAAACGATCGATGATCGCTTTGCTATCTCATTGGTTGCTCGAGAAGACAATCAAGATTCTGAAAAAATCGCCGTCTTGCGCCGTGCCATGACTAGCGATAAAGTTCGCGAATTTTTAGAAAACGACCATAGCGATACCTTACTGCCAGCATTTTAATTTATTTCCATCAAATGGAAGGAACGCCCTTTGCCTAACTCTGTAAAAGAGAGTAGTCAAAGGGGTTTCTTGTCTTTTTTTGCTTTTTTATCACCCTTATCCATGATATACTGATTTGGTCAGAAAACTAGCGACAGTCTAAAATGGTCACTGTTCGCATTGTAAATACAAGAAATGGAGCAATAGAATCAATGGATAATCCAAAATTAAAACAACAAGTAGATAGTCGCCGTACCTTTGCGATTATTTCCCACCCGGATGCGGGGAAAACAACCATTACAGAACAATTATTATTATTCGGTGGCGCGATTCGCCAAGCTGGTACGGTCAAAGGGAAAAAGACTGGGAATTTCGCAAAGTCCGACTGGATGGAAATTGAAAAACAACGGGGGATCTCCGTGACCAGTTCCGTTATGCAGTTTGATTACCAAGGCAAACGGGTCAATATTTTAGATACCCCTGGGCATGAGGACTTTTCTGAAGATACCTACCGTACCTTGATGGCGGTGGATAGTGCGGTCATGGTGATCGATAGCGCAAAAGGGATCGAAGCGCAAACGAAAAAACTCTTCCAGGTCGTTAAAAAACGCGGTATTCCGATCTTTACCTTTATCAATAAACTCGACCGTGATGGCCGCGAACCATTAGAATTATTAGAAGAACTAGAAGATCTTTTAGAGATCGAATCATTTCCAATGAATTGGCCGATCGGCATGGGGAAAGGCTTAGAAGGACTGTATGATATCCATAACCAACGGGTCGAATTTTATCGTCCAGACAATCACGGTGGGGAACGTTTAGTTGCCCTAGATGAAAATGGTCAATTTCCTGCAGATCATCCATTTGCCGAAGACGGGTTGTTCCAACAAGTTTTAGAAGAAGTAGAATTACTGCAAGAAGCTGGCGATGCCTTTGATACAGAAAAAATCGCACGAGGCGATCAAACGCCCGTGTTCTTTGGTTCCGCCCTTACGAATTTCGGTGTGCAGACCTTTTTGGAAACCTTCTTGTCCTTTGCACCAGCGCCTTACGGTCACAAAACTTTGGCTGGTGATGAAGTCAGTCCATATGAACCAGAAATGTCTGGGTTTGTGTTCAAGATCCAAGCAAATATGAACCCTGCCCATCGTGACCGGATCGCCTTTGTCCGTATTTGTTCAGGAACCTTTGAACGAGGCATGGACGTGACACTTGAGCGTACTGGCAAAAAAATGAAACTCAGCAATGTGACACAATTTATGGCAGATACCCGAGAAAATATTGAAGAAGCAGTCGCTGGAGATATCATCGGGGTTTATGATACGGGAAATTACCAAATTGGCGATACGATCTATGAAGGAAAACTAAAAGTTGCTTACGAAGAGCTACCATCATTTACTCCGGAACTCTTTATGAAAGTCACTGCAAAAAATGTGATGAAACAAAAATCTTTCCACAAAGGAATCTATCAGTTGGTCCAAGAAGGAGCCATCCAGTTGTACAAGACGTATCTTAGTGATGAGTATATCATCGGTGCTGTCGGGCAACTGCAATTTGAAGTTTTCCAATACCGCATGATGAATGAGTACAATGCCGAAGTCATTATGACCCCAATGGGCCACAAGATCGCCCGTTGGATCGATCCGAAAGACTTGGATGAGCGTATGAGCTCAAGCCGTAACATTTTAGCGAAAGACCGTTTCGACCAGCCATTGTTCTTATTTGAAAATCAATTTGCAATGCGTTGGTTCGCAGATAAGTACCCAGACGTCGAATTGAAGAGTTTGATGTAAGAGTCGTTTCCCGCGAGACTGTCTAGGTAGGTGCAAGTTTGTACGTTAGGCTAATCTTTTTTAATTGAACGATCGTAGAAAGTCCTTTCTTATTCAAATGGATAAGAAGGGGCTTTTTTTGCTGAAAACGTGCTTTTGATACAGAAGGAAGGTTGCATGATTGGGGGCAATCGTCCAATGATCAGACAATTATCCTAATTTATAACCATTCTTTTAAAAGAAGATAAAATGAGTCGGAAAAAGAGCGTAGTATTAAAGGTGACCACAAGGAAATGCATTTGAAATGAATAGAAAAATATCATAGGCCCATTTGATGATTCAGGAAATTTTCACTTGTTTGAAAGTAGAGGGATAGCAGAGAATAGATTGCCAGTGATAGAGGTCGTTTAATCATTTGATCGAGGACATGTTCTTTTTGTCAGATGCTACTAGTGAAGCCTAAGCTTTCTTTATCTGAGCATGAATCGGTGATAGCCCTTGAAACTTCATTTGAAGCACTTCTAACAGATGGTTTAAGTTTTCAGTTGGTGAACCATGGCTTCGGGACGCCAAAATGAATTAGTCTTATTGCTAGTCTACTAGTTATCTATCTATCGATTTTGCTAAAGCAAATGATTATTTATTAAATAAAAGTGATTTCTGAAACCAGAAAGGGGACCAGGTAGTGCTAAAAAGTTTGTTATTCATATTTTCGGCGATATTTTTCTTTCCAACAATAGAGGCTGCAGCTGATGAGGTTTCCGAAACGTTGATTTTTGATTTGAACACGATTGACTTTAAGGACGAACACTATTATTTGTTGAAAACCACACAAGATCTTCAGCTGACCGTCAATAGCAACGGCAGTGAAGGTGCTTTTGACGTAACGATCACGACTGTCGGAGAAGGATTTTCAGCAGAACTAAACAGCGTGAACGGTTCGGAAGAGAAGATCATTCTGATTGAGGATACTGATGAAACATCAATGATTCTTAACGTAGCTGCAACATTGAACATAAAGGAATATCTTGATGCCAACTCTGAGTACTACCTATCAGTCACGTTTACAGCAATTGATGATTCAGAGACCTTTACGAAAGAGATGAAAATGAATCAGACGGATGAGGAAAAAGAAGAGATTCCAGATGAAAACTTGACAGATGAAGACCAAGAGGATGAAAAGCAAGAAGACAATGGCATTGAAGATGAATCTGAACGCCCAGAGGAAGAAGACTCATTAGAGAATGATTCATTCAGCCAAGAAGAATCACTTGAGGATATCAATGATGATACTGTCCATGAGGATCGTTTAGAGGAAGAGTGCCAGTACGAGATAGCGACAATTTTTACAAAAGAAGTGATTTTTGATAAAAGATATGTTTAAAACTAGTGTAGAAAAAACCGCTTAGCTGAATAGGAGCGGTTTTTTTGCACATCTTTTTCTAATACTAGGTGAAAAGTGCTTTTGCTGAATAAGTTTGAGACTAATTGGTGGTACTAAAAAAAGGAGCTTTGAAGCGACCTCCAAAAGTTAGTCCTAAAAGCTAACTTTTGGGGTCACAACACTAGCCCTCTCTTTTTCTTTTTGATTTAAAAATATAGATGACTTCAGCTGCCAACGCTGCAACGAGAACAAAGATGATCCAGATAAGGATTTGATTATTTGTCTGAACATCGGCAGTGTTCGTTGGACGGTTCTCTTTTTTGAAGTTATCCAAGTCTTCTTTCTCATAAGAAAAAGTAGTCGTGATCGCTTTTCTAGTTGTTTCTATAGTTAAACGGTATTCGCCTTCAATAAGTTCACTATCGTCTATTAAAGGAATCTGCATTCTTGATTTGGTTAACGGCGTTAAAAGAACGGAATCTGCTAACTCCCCAGAGGCAATTGTTTCTCCATTGGGGTTTATTAGTTCGTAGAGCGCATTGTTTAAGTTGCCTAAAATAGGATTATAGTTAAGTGCATAAAATTGTAGGTTTGCCATGTCCTGAAGAGCAACGAAGGAGAAGTCTTCATAAACGACGTCTTTGATCTCTTCCACTTCACTAAAAAGTAAGTTGATAAAAATGATAGACTCGTAGGCAGACGCAATACTAATAGAATCTTCAGCTGTTTGAACACCTAATATTTGCTTAAAATTAATTCCACCCATTACAGTACCTTCAAGCTCTATGTCGTCTGGAACATTTATGGTAATGCTGACACCAACAGATTCATTAGGGGCAATTTCTATTTGATTCTCTTCGTCTATAGCATCTGAAGCGATAGTAACATAATTTGAAAAGTCGTATTTATCATCGAGAAGGTTCTCTGTATTCGAGGTGTACAAAATAGAGGATTCTCTTGAAATAGCAGTTGAAGAAAAGGGAGTGACCGCTATTGATGAATCACCAGCTCCAATGTTTTCCAGTTTAATTTCAAATGTATACTTTTTATCAACATCAGAAGGAAAAGTAAGAGTATTTCTTGATGTTTCATATTCGGTATCACTAAGTGATAGTTTTAAAGTATTCGTCGTCTCATTCGCTGTTGCAATACTTATATTTATATTTGCGATTATTGTCAATATGAGGAAGAACACAGAAACTCTTAGAAAAGAGTCTCTGTGTTTTGATATTTTATCCATATGCTATCCTTTTTAAGAATTAAAGTTGTTGACCATTGCCTGAGTCAGTAGTATCTGATGCAGTTACTGTGATAGTGGGTGTGCCATCTAGCAAAGCAGTTTGACGATTGAATGTGAAGTCAACGGGCTCGCCTTCTGTTGAACGAGCGATAGGGTCTGCAGTTATTGCTGTCAAAGAGATTTCTTTCAGTGAATTTGAGAAGTAGATACCATCAGATCCAGAAGAAACTCTAATGGTAACGCTCATAGAGTCACGGGTCAAGTTTGTTAATGTTCCACCAACGTTTTCAATAGTTCCTTCCTGAGTTCCATCCAATAAGTCTTCACTAATTTCGAATTCATTTAAAGTCAAGGTGTTAAATGTAAAGCTAACACCATTTTCTGGTTCGGTGATAGTAACAGCGATTGGGGGAGCGGTAACCGGGTCTCCAATAGTCGCTGACGCAGTGATTCCTCCTACTAGTAGTAAAGATGTTGCCAATGTTGTACCCAAAATAACTTTCTTCATAATAAAACCTCACTTTAATTTTTGCAGATGATTTACTGCTTAAATAAAGTATACAATGATGGTGTATTATGTTATTATCCGTTTTTTCGCTATTTTTAATGAAAAAGTAGAAAGTATTTTATTAATCTGATTTTTTTATACAATAATTTAATTAAATATTCTAGTGGTCAAATGATGCTGATTATCAAGTCGACCTATCTTTCTGTCTACGAATTATCAATTCGGTAATAATCACTATGAAAGTAAATTTGTTGCAGGGTTATATTTTGGCTTTTATTTTAAGTCAAAGTCTTCTCAGAGTTAAAAGAATTGTCGTTCCAACTAGGATTGGACCTAAAAAACGAAAAAAATGTTATTCGTAGTCTCTGAGAATTTGCTCTGAATCAGTCGCTGTCAGAGAAACTAGTTCTGAAAATTCATGTTTAATATTTCTTTAGTGAACCCCTGCAATTCAATAGAAATCAACTTTTTATCATTTTTAAGAAACTATTTTGGAAGTAGCTTTACGCGTATGAACAGTTGCGTAGGGTGGGGATTGAAAAGTATGATTCTATTTATGCGTTCCTATTGGATAGGTATATCGAAGTTACTTATGAAAAAATATCAATTAACGTTTTCATTCAATTAGTAATCTGCACCTACAATTCTTCTAGCTTCAAGCGACAGAGACATCAAGGGTTACTCCTGTGTTAATAAACGTTCATGTTTGTTTCGTTATAAAGAAATCTCAAAAAACTAACTGTGTGGGATGGCTATCTCATGAACCATAGATTTTAATAGGAAGCATATTTTTTTAAGAATATACAATCAGACTCTTTGAAGAAAGCTTTGAAAGAGTTTTTTTGTCTTTCTTAATTTTATGAAGTTGCTACTCGTTTCTAATCGACAGGTCTTTTAGTCAGTAGAAAGAAAAAGAGTGACAATGATTATTTTATTTGTAGTTTTTTTGAAAAAAAGACGATAAAAATCAGCTGGTTCTTACTATATCCTTAATAGCAGAGGATCAAAGTTCTTTTAAGGAGTGAATCAAAATGCTGCAAACCAGAATAAATTTCAGTGGACAAAAGAATGCTACCATGTTGACTGTGCGCTTTTTCAGCAACAAGACGAACACGATTTTAGAGAGAAATTTAATTGTGGATCAAGAGGATGATCGTCAATCGGTTCTTGACTACTTAGCAGAATCACTAGGGGAAATCAACATCTTGCAATACTCTTCGAAAAACGTTTTGTGTATCGCTGAACGTTCAAGGCTAGAAAAAGCAGGAGGCACGCATCGATTGGAACATTTTTGGGGAGATGTCATCAGTTATATCGTTGAGTGCGTGGATAAATCTGGTATTCATTATGATTTGCATGTCATTGGCAATGTTGATTCGGATGATGAAGAAATTATGCGGTCAATTAATGAGATCAGTGATGAATTGTCGATCATCAACATTTATGAATACAAAGATTGCTGGCTAAAAAGAGAAGATATTTTATTACAAGCTCTTTGAAATGAACTTGATTCCTCAAAGAAGTTTGTCCAGCTAGAAAATGATTTTACTCTCCAAGTCACTTACCAATCAATGAAAGAATACGAATTTTTTCTAAGTCTATGGAAACAGCTAATTCACAGGATCTTTTTAATGGTTTCCAACACTTTTTTGTTATAAAAGGTAAGAATCGTTTCACAAGTTTTTCTCACCCGTTCTGTTTTAAAGAAGCGGGGATTTTTCTGAAGTTTTTATTAAAATTGTCCGTTTAATGAAAAAAGAGGCTCAAATTTAAGTTTATTTTACTATAATTGGAAACTAGGATACTTTTTAAATAAGGCGGGTAAAAAATTTTGGAGTATATAGAAAAGTTGTATAGGTTTTATTTAACCAAAAAACAGGTAGATAAATTAACTATTATTAGAAATATCATTTTGGAGAAGCAGCTGTCTCTTGATAAAATATGTGAAACGATAAACAAATCTTTGTATCAGGTGAAAATATTGATCAATGAAATCGCCGAAGATATGAGAGAGTTTACGACCTTTGACGAGTCTATTTTTTTGCTGAAAAAGAGAACCGTTTATTTGTCACGAGAATTAAACGAAGAACAAAGCCTGCATATTTTTGTGAATCTAAAGAAGAAGTATTTCTTAGAATCTCCTTATTATCGTCTATTATCCTATTTGTTAAGAAAAAGAAAGACCCGTATGGTGGACATCTCAGAAGAATTGATTTTTAGTATTTCTTATTGTTATAAATTGATCAGCTATCTGAAAAAAATGCTGGTTATCCAAAATGTCCCGATTACTATCAATAACAATACAGATTCCATTGATCTGACAGGGGCAGAGCCTTGTGTGCGGATGTACCATTATTTAGTTGAGATCATGGCTTGCAATGTTTACATCAATCAGCGCACCCGTGCAAGCGTTGAATTAGCTGCGAAAGAATATGAGCCGTTGAAAACTACTAAAGTGAAGCACGACATTATGTTTTCAATCATTGAAAATGCGGTGTTGAGGGGCTATATCGTCAATGAATTAGACGAAGCTTCCATCGCTATTTATGAGCAAATCAAGCAACTCAATGGGGAAAAGCAAGTGATCAAGCTGCTGCCGATCAGAAGTCAGCAAGATATCGAGAAAGAACAGATTTTTTATCACTTCTGGGTTTTTCTCTTCATACCTGAAACGATCTCGGATCAAGAGAAACTTCTTTTGGGGAAACAGCTGCGAAACCTCTCGGGGAATCCATTGGTCGAATTTTCTGCCGATGTTGTGGCTGTCTTGTCGCAAAAGTATGATCTTTCCAAAGCGATCGAAGCGTTTCTTACCTATGAATTAGTGATGAATACATGGGGCTGTCTTCATCTCTTTTTGGATAGTTTTGTGTCTACTGAAGATTTGTCCTCTACGAACGAACGTGTATTAGAGGTGGAGGAGTTGATTGCGACCG
Source organism: Enterococcus sp. DIV1279b (assembly GCF_050531515.1). NCBI lineage: Bacteria > Bacillati > Bacillota > Bacilli > Lactobacillales > Enterococcaceae > Enterococcus > Enterococcus sp. DIV1279b. The sequence continues at coordinate 1,543,630 of NZ_CP172891.1, forward strand.
TCTTGCAGCGCCATTCGTTTGTAATAGAAAAAGAAGCCCTTTTCTTAAGGAAAATCGCTCAGATTACAGCATCTTATTTACCTATCCAAAAAGAGGAACCGATTCGCATTGGTATTTCTCTTTTGAACCACCCAGAATATATTCCGGTCATTAAGAACAAACTATTGAAAATTTACAATGAAAATGTGATTCACTTTAGTTCGAACTTAGGAGACTCAGACATACTGGTTTCTGATGGCGTGCTGATCCATAATGAGTCACAGAAATTTACATTTTTTGGCAATGTTCATAGTACCAAGGATTGGCACAATCTACATGTGATGATCCAGTCGATGATTTCTAATAAATATACTTGAAAAAGAGAGCGTAACGCTCTCTTTTTTTGCTTGACTATCAGGTAGCGTTGGTCGAAGTACTAGACGAAAGAAGGAGGAGAGAAGACAAAAAAAGATATCTATAAAAGAGGGCTGCGACAGTCACCTTTTATAGATATTTTTTAAACACGTGATTAGGCAAAGCTAACGTGAGGAAGACAACGTTTTTTTGATGGAGATTTCTACCACTTCGGGCATTTGAATCACAGAGATCGTAGCAGGATCATAGGAGCCATCAGGTAATTTTTTCAAGAAGTAATTTTTGATTTCTTCTACCTCCGTCGGGCGAATATTCCGTTTTTTATTGATCAGCAAAATTTCATTGTGGTTCGGCGCTGAGGTAAAGATCACTGTCGTGTCTCCGGCAGTGTAAACCTTTACAAGTTCTGCGTCGGTATTTTCAAGTTGATTCAATACTAGTCGAGAATGGCTGTTTGTAACGTTGATTAATTTCACCAGACTCACCTCACATTCTATGTATTTATTAATAACATTATAGGTCGTTTTTTTTCAAAAGAAAAGCCAGACAACTCGGAATTACCCAATTTTTTGGCAAAACATGGTTGTCTGGCAAAACGAACGGTTTGGTCACCGTTTTGACACGTTATTGCTCATCTGTTTCCGATGGTTTTTCCTCTTCAGCAGAAGGTGTTTCTTCAGGAAGTGCAGAGGATTCAGCTGAAGTTACAACGATTTTATCGGAATCCTCCAATTGTGCTTTTAATTGACGAACTTGAGGATGCTCAAGATAATATTCAGCAATCCCGTCTTCGATTTGATCTTGGATGGTCCTGCGCAATGGGCGAGCACCCATCGTTGCGCTGTAACCTAGATCGACCAGTTTTTCTTGCACGTCTTGTGGAACATCGATATGCAATTTTTGATGACTAAGTGTTTGATTGACATCATGCAGCATAAGGGACACGATCGATAACAAGTTTTCCTTGCTAAGTGCTTTGAATTCGATGATCCCGTCAAAGCGATTGAGAAATTCTGGCGTAAAGTAATTGTTCAATTGATTTAACACGGAACGAGTGATGCCTTCACGCGCTGCTCCAAAGCCGACGTTGGCTTCAACTTTGCCAGTTCCAGCATTACTTGTCATGATGATCAAGGTATCTTTAAAGCTGACTGTACGTCCTTGGGCATCCGTCAAACGACCATCATCGAGAATTTGCAAGAACATATGCAATACATCAGGATGGGCTTTTTCCACTTCGTCTAATAAAATCAGGCTATATGGATTCCGACGAACTTTTTCCGTCAATTGACCCGCTTCTTCATAGCCAACGTAACCAGGAGGAGAGCCAATCAGTTTGGATACACTGTGTTTTTCCATGTATTCTGACATATCGAAACGAATCATCGATTCTTCAGAACCAAACATCTCATAGGCTAATTGTTTTGCTAATTCGGTTTTCCCGACACCGGTTGGACCGACGAATAAGAAAGAGCCAATTGGACGGTTTTGTTTGCCTAAACCGACCCGATTTCTGCGGATCGCTTTGGCTACTTTATCGATCGCTTCATCTTGTCCGATAACTTTAGCTTTCAAGTCATCCGCAAGATTTTTCAATTGCGTTTGTTCTTTTTCTTTCAATTCACCAACTGGAATATTTGTCCGTTCTTCAACGATTTGTTCCATGTCTTTTTCGGTAATGACTGGCGTTTCTTCTTCGCTGATTTGGCGTTCCTTCATTTTTTGCAATTTATTGATTTGATCGCGATAGTAAGCAGCTTTTTCGAAATCTTCTTCTCGAGAGGCAGCTTGTTTTTGTTCTTCTGCTTCTTGTAATTTCTTTTCGATCGTTTTTGGATCAACGATTTGGATCGTTAAGTTTTTCTTAGAACCTGTTTCATCTAGTAGATCGATTGCTTTATCAGGCAAGAATCGGTCTTGGATGTATCGATTAGAAAGGGTAGCGGCAGCTGCAATCGCTTCATCAGTATATTTCACATGATGATAATCTTCATAACGTGGTTGCAAACCTTTTAAGATGCGGATCGTTTCTTCCACAGAAGGTTCATCCACACGTACTGGTTGCAAACGGCGTTCTAAAGCAGCATCTTTTTCGATGATGCGGTATTCATTTAACGTCGTTGCTCCGACCATTTGTAGTTCTCCACGGGCAAGAGCTGGTTTTAAGATGTTTCCAGCATCCATATTTCCGTCGCCAGCTGCACCAGCGCCAACGATTTCATGGACTTCATCAATGAACAAAATCACGTTTTCTGCTTGCTTGATTTCTTCAATCAATTTTTGGATGCGTTCTTCAAATTGGCCACGAATACCTGTGCCTTGAACAAGAGACGCAACGTCCAAACGAATGACTTCTTTGTCCATCAGTTTTTGTGGTACATCGCCATCGACGATTTTTTGGGCTAACCCTTCAACGACGGCAGTTTTCCCAACCCCAGGTTCTCCAATAAGCACAGGGTTGTTTTTTGTTCGACGATTAAGGATCTCAATCACTCGTTTGATCTCTGAATCACGACCAACGACTGGATCGACTTCGCCATCACGAGCCATTTGGGTAATATTGATACCGTATTCTCCTAACAGACCTGCAGGTGCTTGGTTATTGCGTGGAGGCTGACCGCCGACAAAACCGTTACCGCCGGTTTGCGTCGGAGGGGTTTGTTCATAAGGGGTATTTCCTTGCTGCATCTGGCGAGACATTTGACGAAATAGATCATCAATATTGCCGAATCCAAAAGGATCTTGCGCCATTGCAGCTGCAGCATTCCCAGATTGAGCTTTTAATTTTTGGTAACAACTTTGACAATAATCGAGTTGTTTTCTTTGACCATTGACACTGGCATATAAATGAATAGACGCTTCATTTTTGCCGCAATTTTGACAAAGCATAGATTCACGACCTTTCATATTTGTTCCAACACCCTTATTTTACGGCGCTTTTTTACACTTGTAAAAGAAAAGGGGCTGTGTGCATAGAAACGGTCATCTTCGAGGTAATGTGTTATTGACCTTTACTGACCATAATTCTATTATACTAACTTTTTGTCAGACTGCAAGAATTTTACTCGTAAAAATTTTTGCCGCTCTTTCATTAGCAGAAGCGTCTTTTAAATAAAAAGTAATTCCATTATAATAGAAAGAAAGAGGTGAGAATTGAGGATGGAGAACAGAGATTTTGCTTCAGAAATAACGCGTTTGCGCAATGGAGAGATCCAAGAATTGATTGTCCAACAGCCAGAATTCCTGGCGTTTAGAGATGTCTGGCTCCAGTTGGAAGATCGGTCTTCTTTTGTCGGAGAAGCGGGCTTAAATGGGAAGATCATCTACCGTTATGTGCAAGAAAATAAATAGGACATTTATTTCAATCGTTTATTTAAGAGAAAACGGTTGTCTATCGAGGAAAAAAATGGTAATCTTAACAGTTGAAAGGGCGATTTTTTTCGGGTGTCATTGCATGCATGGAAATTTTGCCTTCACACAAAAAAACGTATCATAAAGGAGATTGATCAATATGGAAAAGAAAGATTTTCACGTAGTTGCTGAGACAGGGATTCACGCACGTCCAGCTACATTATTGGTTCAAACAGCAAGCAAATTCAACTCTGATATCAACTTAGAGTACAAAGGTAAATCAGTAAACCTTAAATCAATCATGGGCGTAATGTCATTAGGCGTTGGCCAAGGTTCTGATGTAACTATCACTGCTGAAGGTGCTGACGAAGCAGATGCAATCGCTGCAATCGTAGAAACAATGAAAAAAGAAGGTTTGTCTGAATAATGGTTGAGATGCTAAAAGGAATTGCTGCTAGTGATGGTGTAGCCGTTGCGAAAGCCTACCTGTTAGTACAACCTGATTTATCTTTTTCAAAAGTATCAGTTGAAGATACTGCAGCAGAGGAAGCACGCTTAGATGATGCGTTAGCGAAGTCAACAGCGGAATTACAACAAATCCGTGACAAAGCAGCGCAAACTTTAGGTGAAGCAGAAGCACAAGTATTTGATGCTCATTTAATGGTTCTTTCAGATCCTGAGATGATTGGTCAAATCAAACAAAACGTGACAGATAACAAAGTCAATGCAGAAGCTGCGTTGAAAGAAGTTACTGACATGTATATTGGTATGTTTGAAGCAATGGATGACAATGCTTACATGCAAGAACGGGCAGCTGACATTAAAGATGTCGCAAAACGTATCTTGGCGCATTTGCTGAATGTGACTTTGCCTAATCCTTCAATGATCAACGAAGAAGTAGTCGTTGTTGCGCATGACTTGACACCAAGTGATACTGCACAATTAGACCGCAACTTTGTAAAAGCTTTTGTAACAGATATCGGTGGACGTACTTCTCATTCCGCTATCATGGCACGTTCTCTTGAAATCCCAGCAATCGTTGGAACAATGGAGATCACTGCAAAAGTGAAAGCGGGCGACATCTTAGCTGTTAACGGTATTATCGGTGACGTTATCGTCAACCCGACAGATGACCAAGCAGCTGAATTTGTTGAAGCTGGGAAAGCCTACGCAGAACAAAAAGCAGAATGGGAAAAATTGAAAGATGCCGAAACAGTTACCGCTGATGGCAAGCACTTTGAATTAGCTGCGAACATTGGAACGCCAAAAGATTTAGAAGGTGTCCACAACAATGGTGCAGAAGCAGTCGGTTTATACCGTACTGAATTCTTGTACATGGATTCTCCTGATTTCCCAACAGAAGAAGACCAATACAAAGCATACAAAGCAGTTTTAGAAGGAATGGCTGGCAAACCAGTGGTTGTCCGTACAATGGATATCGGTGGCGATAAAGAACTTCCTTACCTAAAATTGCCTCATGAAATGAATCCTTTCTTAGGCTATCGTGCATTGCGTATCAGCTTATCTGAACTTGGGGATGACATGTTCCGTACCCAACTTCGTGCGTTGTTACGTGCTTCTGCTCACGGCAACTTACGTATCATGTTCCCAATGGTGGCAACATTGAAAGAGTTCCGTACTGCGAAGAAAATGTATGAAGAAGAGCGTCAAAAATTGATTGACGAAGGCGTTGAGGTTTCTAACGAGATCCAAGTCGGAATCATGATCGAAATTCCAGCAGCTGCTGTCTTAGCAGACAAGTTTGCGAAGGAAGTTGACTTCTTCAGTATTGGTACCAATGACTTGATCCAATACACAATGGCTGCAGACCGCATGAACGAGCGCGTGTCTTACTTGTACCAACCATACAACCCATCAATTTTACGTTTGATCAAAAACGTGATCGACTCAGCGCATGCTGAAGGCAAATGGGCTGGTATGTGTGGAGAAATGGCGGGCGATCAAACTGCTGTGCCACTTCTTGTAGGTATGGGCTTAGATGAGTTCTCAATGAGTGCAACATCTGTTCTGAAAACACGTAGCTTAATGAAACGCTTGTCAACGACTGACATGCAAGAATTAGCAAAACGTGCTTTAGAAGATTGCGATACAATGGAAGAAGTTGTTGAGCTAATCGAACAGTATGTTAACTAATCATTTCTAGGCAACAAGCAATTTTGCTTGTTGCCTTTTTTTTGTTATAAGAAGCCATCTTGTTCGATTTGACTTGCAACAGCCTGCTCGTTTTTTCAGAAAACGAACAATTTTGTCATATCTTTGTATAAAGCTATGATTCCGTAGGTTTTTCACGTATCATGATTAAATGGGGAACAAAATCTAGGACCATGGTAGGAGTATGTCTCCGATTGCCTATGGTATACTAATATCAGATATAAGCATTTCCAAGGAGGAATCATCTTTGAAAGTACTTCTTTATTTTGAAGGAGAAAAATTATTAGCTAAATCAGGTATCGGTCGAGCGTTGGCCCATCAGCAACGAGCGCTGACATCTGTCGGGATTCCTTTTACTCTTGATAAAAATGATGAGGACTATGATATCCTTCATATCAACACGTATGGGATCAATAGTATGCACATGGTCAACAAAGCCAAAAGACAAGGGAAAAAAGTGATTTACCATGCCCATTCTACAGAAGAGGATTTTCGGAATTCATTTATCGGCTCAAACCAGCTTTCGCCATTATATAAAAAATATTTGATCAATCTTTATTCTAGAGCCGATCAGTTGATCACCCCGACTCCTTATTCGAAAGAACTTTTGGAAGGGTATGGTATCCAAGTACCGATCGAGGCAATCTCAAACGGCATCGATCTTGACAAATATCAGCCGGATCAAGAGAAAGAAAAAGCCTTTCGCGAGTATTTCAATCTCTTACCAGATCAAAAAGTCATTATATCCGTCGGTTTATTTTTTGAACGAAAAGGCATTCTTGATTTTGTAGAGATAGCTAGACAGTTGCCTGAGTATACGTTTATCTGGTTTGGTCATACACCAATGATGACGATTCCTAAACAGATCCGCGACCTCGTCAATGAAGACCATCCAGAAAATGTGTTGTTTCCAGGTTATATCAAAGGAGACATTATCGAAGGCGCATATTCCGCTGCCGATTTATTCTTCTTTCCTTCTTATGAAGAAACAGAAGGGATCGTAGTCCTTGAGGCGTTAGCCAGCCGCCAAAATGTGCTTGTTCGGGATATTCCTGTTTATAAAGGGTGGCTAAGTAATGGGCGCAATGCATACATGGAAAAAACCAATGAAGGATTTATTGAGAAAATCAAAGGAATCGTGGAGGGCACGTTGCCACCATTGAGTGAAGCGGGTTATGAAACAGCAAAGCAAAAGAGTATTGATGAAATTGGGTTTAAATTACAAGAGGTTTATACAAAAGTGATGAATACGGAATGAAGAAACTAATGTAAAGTTTGGAGGTACCGTTTTGAAAATCGGATTTTTTACAGACACCTACTTCCCCCAGGTAAGTGGTGTGGCGACATCGATCAAGACATTGAAAGAAGAGCTTGAGAAAAAAGGCCATAAAGTGTATATCTTTACAACGACCGATCCAAATGCTGATCTGGATGAAGAAGATATCATTCGCATGCCAAGTGTCCCGTTTGTGTCCTTCAAAGATCGGCGAATCGTGGTTCGCGGCATGTTGTATGCCTATTTGATCGCCAAAGAATTAGAATTGGAATTGATCCATACCCATACAGAGTTTGGTTCTGGGATGTTGGGGAAAATGGTGGGGCGTAAATTGCAGATTCCTGTGATCCATACCTACCATACAATGTATGAAGATTACTTGCACTATATCGCAAACGGAAAGGTCTTGCGGCCATCTCACGTGAAATATCTTTCACGGCTATTTGCCAACCACTCGACAGGTGTTGTTTGTCCAAGTGAACGGGTCATCGATACGCTGAGAGGGTATGGTGTGGTTTCACCAATGCGGATCATCCCCACAGGGATCGAAGTTGAGAAGTTTCGCCGACCGGATATTACAACTGACATGAAAAAAGAATTGCGGGAGAAATTGGGCATCACTGAGAATCAGCCCATGCTGCTTTCCCTCAGTCGTATTTCTTATGAAAAAAATATCCAAGCAATCATCGACGGCATGCCAGAAATTTTAACGAAGATTCCTGATGCGCAATTAGTGATTGTTGGGAAAGGTCCGCATAAAGAAAAATTAGAAGAAAAAGTGGTGGATATGGCTTTATCTGACCATGTTCAATTCGTCGGTGAAGTGGCAAATGATAAAGTGGCGATCTATTACCACGCTGCGGATTACTTCGTTAGTGCGTCCACATCAGAAACACAAGGACTGACTTACACGGAAGCAATGGCTGCTGGAACGCCATTAGTCGTTGAAGGCAATGACTACTTAAATACCTTGATCGATGATCCGTCTTTAGGCGTCACCTATGAGAGTGATCGGGATTTCGCAAAAGCATTTATTGATTATTATGAACGAAAGATTCCTGCTGATCCCGAAGTTCTTGCTAGAAAAATGTACGAGATCTCGGCATTGCGCTTCGGTGAGTCGATGCTATCTTTCTACCATGACATGGTCGCTTATTATGAAACAGAACGCATCGAAAAAGAAACCGAGCAGACACTAGAAAAATTCAAAGTAAAATTAAAGGCCTTTCGCCGAACGATCGATTAAACAGAAAATTTTCGCAAGTTCATGTTTTTAGCGTATACTAAAGACATGAACTTTTTTATTTTGGAGGGATCTGCATGGAATTAGGATTTATCGGTACTGGTGTCATGGGTCAAGCGATGGTTGGTCATCTCTTAGCTGCAGGACATACAGTGAATGTTTACAATCGGACGAAAGAAAAAACAGATGAACTCGTTGCGAATGGAGCAATTTGGTGTGACACCCCAACAGAAGTTGCATCAGAAAGTGAAATCATCTTTACAATGGTTGGTTATCCATCCGATGTTGAAGAGGTTTACTATGGGCCTCAAGGGATTTTTCAAACGGCTGTGACGGGCAAAACATTGGTGGATTTTACCACCAGTACACCTGATTTGGCAGAACGAATCTACCAGACAGCGAAGGAAAAAGGAGCAGCGAGTATCGATGCGCCAGTTTCTGGTGGGGATCTTGGTGCGAGAAACGCTACGCTAACGATTATGGTTGGTGGCGATGAAGAAGCTTACCAACAAGTAAAACCACTTTTTGAAGTATTAGGAAAGACGTTTCAACTTCAAGGAGGGGCAGGAAAAGGTCAGCATACGAAAATGGCCAATCAGATCATGATTGCCGGAACCATGACGGGGATGACAGAAATGCTGGTCTATGCGAATCAAGCCGGTCTTGATTTACCACGAGTGATTGACACGCTTTCTGGCGGTGGGGCAGCCAATTGGTCCATGACGAATTACAGTCCTCGTATCCTAAAAGAGGATTATTCACCAGGCTTTTTTGTCAAACATTTCATCAAAGATTTGGGGATCGCTTTGGATGAGGCCAAGAAGATGGGATTGGATTTGCCAAGCACCGCTTTAGCTAAAAAATTGTATGATCAGTTAGCTGAAAAAGGCTTCGAAAATGACGGAACGCAGGCGCTGATTAAACTTTGGTGGCAAGATGGAAAAAAATCTTAAAATGACAAAAAAAATACGAAAAATCAATGCAAGATAGAGGATGTTTTGATACAATATAACGGACAGAAAAAGGAGGCTTACGAATGAAAAGTTCGCAATTAGTCGCTATCATCAAACGTTTAGAAGCGATGGTCGAAGCGCAAGACAATGAAGTTCAAGTACGTCGTTTTGAAAAAGAAGGCGTCGAAAAATGTACCGTTACTTATGACAATTCGACAGAAACGTTTGAATTAACGGAAGCAGAATCAAGTCAATCTTATCAATTTGATAATGTTGATATTGTAGCCATGGAAATCTATGATTTGATCCAATAAGAATGAGTGGGACGTTCGTCGTCGCTTTCTCATTTCTAAACAGCAAGCCTACTTGGGCTTGCTGTTTTTTATTTATCTGCTGCTTTTTCTTGGCGATACAAGTGATTAAGGATGATCCCTAATGGATCGAGATCTTCCGGGGCTAAAGGAAGCGCAGCGCTTGCTGGCGGGAGTGGCTGGAATGTTTCCTCGGGAGAAAGAACTTTTGTTTGGATCAACTTGCCAAAGCTAACTTGATAGTATTTGATTTGAGTCGTCTGTGATCCTGGCTCCTCTAAGTCAAGGAGAATAGAAAAAATCACTTCTGGTTCTTGAATAAACTGATTGACCCTCACGATTTCTTGGTAAAAGCTTTGTGCTAAATGGATCTGGCGCTGCAGTACACTAGCTTGTTCAAACAATAGGTGATCAATCAGATATGCTAAGCGTTTTTTAAGGAGTGAAAAACAGTCGGTCTTCTTTCCTGCAAAAAAACAGCCGATCTCTCGCCACTTCTCTTCCAAGGGATACGCCTCCATTTGAGGGAGTTGTTTACGTAAGGTTAATAGCGTCAGTTCGTTGACAGTCGGCAATTGAAACGTTTCTGACAATAATTGAAACAACACAGGCAATTTTTTTGTTTGCCGAAAGGGGCCATAACTGCCAATTTGTGGTGTTTGAGTGATCGTGAAGCTATGATTCGTCAAATCAACAAAGCAATAGTTCGCTGAATGGTTCATTTGTCGGTTGTAGATAGGATGAAAAGCTTGGATCAAACGACATTCAAGTAATAGTGCATCCAATTCTGTATCTGTTTCGATCGTTTCAAAATCAACGACATTATAAACAAGTCGAAGCACCTTATTGGCATGCTGCTGATTTTTTCGGAAGTAAGAAACGACACGCTGTTTCAATGATTTGGCTTTTCCTACATACAAGACTTCGTTGTGCTGATCTTTCATTAGATAAACACCAGGATTTTCAGGCAGTGCATTTGCTTTGTTTTTTAGAAACTCTTTGTTCGGATTCATCGATCGTTCCTCTCCTTCCTCCAAAGAGTAGCAGATGAAGCGTAAGAGAGCAACGTTTGCTGGCCATTGACAAGAAAAAATTAGAAATAGAGTGGAGGCAACGCAATGATAAACTTTGACATTCAAAGGAAATTTCTCTATAACGGAAACAGATTATTTTGTCAACTCGCAGCTTTTAAAATCTTAGAAAATCAATTCTTAAATAAAAATGCGCTTAAAAATAAAAAAAGTTCGAAAAAATTCTTGCATTTCTCAATAACTTCCGATATAGTTTGACTATCAAATGATTTGATTATCAAAGTATTCGGATGGTGAAGGTTATGGAACCCAATTTAGAAACAGTTAATGACTACTTAGTCAGCGTCTTTAATGACATCTTAGTGATTGAAGAATCTGAATTGAAAAAATCTCAATTCAAAGACCTTTCAATTACCGAAATGCATACCATCGAAGCCATCGGGATGTACAAAAAAAAGACCACGACTGAAGTTGCCAAAGAGCTTTCGATCACTGTTGGGACTTTGACCATCGCGATCAATCGTTTGGTGAAAAAAGAATATGTAGAACGGATTCGCAGTGAAGATGATCGGCGAGTCGTCAAACTAGGTTTGACGAAAAAAGGAAAACTCCTTTATCGTGTTCATCAGCATTTTCATCGTGAGATGGTGAAAGGTGTCTTGAGTCAGATGTCTCCTGAAGAGGAACAGGCACTGTTGAAAGCACTGAAAAATCTGCATGACTTTTTACAAGATTATAAGTGAGAATAATGGATGAATATGTTTGGAAAAATTACCGCGACTGCAAGTTATGTTCCAGAAAAAATCGTAACAAATGATGATCTATCAAATTTGATGGATACTTCAGATGAATGGATCCATTCTCGCACGGGAATCAAAAAAAGAAGAGTCGCTGTTGGCGAAAACACTTCAGACCTTTGTATTCGCGTCGCTCAAACGCTCTTACAAGATGCTCAGCTTTCAGCAGAAAGTCTAGATTTTATCTTGGTAGCGACGATCACACCGGATTTCAATACACCGGCGGTTGCTTGCCAAGTCCAAGGGGCGATTGGGGCAGTCAATGCCTTTGCTTTTGATATCAGTGCAGCATGTGCTGGTTTCGTGTATGCATTGTCTATGGCTGAAAAACTGATTCGAACGGGCGCTAAAAAAGGATTGGTCATCGGTGGAGAAGTACTTTCAAAAGTCTTGGATTGGAACGACCGTTCGACGGCTGTTTTATTCGGAGATGGTGCCGGCGGTCTATTGCTGGAAGCATCTTCAGAGCAGCATTTGCTCAAAGAGTCTTTAAAAGCAGATGGGACGCGAGGCATGTCCTTAACATCTGGTTTTCGAACGAATGAGAATCCTTTTTCACAAAACGCTCCGGCGTATAGTGCTTGTATGCAAATGATTGGACGAGAAATCTTTGATTTTGCGACGCGTGATGTGGTCGCCTCGATCAATGATCTGACACAAGATGAAGCAATCGATTATTTTTTGCTTCACCAAGCAAATTCACGTATTTTAGACAAAGTTGCTCGCAAGCTGAAGCAGCCCCGTGAGAAATTTTTGCAAAATATGCAAGATTATGGCAATACTTCGGCAGCCTCGATTCCGTTATTGCTAGATGAAGAAATCAAACGAGGTACACTGTCACTTGGCAGTGGTCAAAAAGTGGTGTTCTCAGGTTTTGGCGGCGGATTGACATGGGGAACTATGTTAGCCACCTTATAACTTGTTCACGAAACAAAATTACTATTGAAAAACACATTGGAGGAATATACACATGGTATTCGAAAAAATTCAAGAAATCGTAGCAGAAGAATTAGGAAAAGAAAAAGAAGAAATCAAATTGAACACAAACATCCAAGAAGATTTAGAAGCAGACAGCTTGGATCTTTTCCAAATCATTAACGAGATCGAAGATGAATTCGATGTGAAGATCGAAACAGAAGATGGTATCACAACCGTTGAAGATCTAGTTAAATATGTAGAAAAACAACAAGCATAAAACAAAGGCTAGGCAGACAGCCTAGCCTTTCCTTTTTAAGAACGTGTTTTTGCTGATTCATAGATGAACTGCAAGAAGCCATGTTCTCCAACGACAACGATCAAAGTAAAGAAGGAGTGCAAGATGAAGACAGCCTTTTTATTTAGCGGTCAAGGCGCACAGTACCCCCAAATGGGAGAAGAGCTCTATCACCAAGAAGCAATCGTTCGTGAGACGTTTGAAAAAGCCAGCACCATTCTAGGATATGACATGGCCGAGCTATGCTTTACTGAAAACGAACGTTTAAACCAGACGGAATATACGCAGCCTGCCATTTTAACGGTAAGTACGGCTTTTTGGCGTCTTTTGGATGCGCAAGGAATCAAAGCAGATGCTGTTGCTGGCTTGAGTTTAGGCGAATATACAGCCTTAGTCGCTAGTGGTGCGCTTGATTTCCAGACAGCAGTCGCATTGGTACAAAAGCGCGGTCGGTATATGGCAAGTGCGGCGCCAGCAGGTGTTGGGAAAATGGTCGCTGTGATGAACACACCCGCTGAAACGATTGAAGAAATCTGTAAAGAAGCAAGTCAAGTGGGGATCGTGACACCAGCGAATTACAATACGCCGCAGCAGATCGTCATTGGCGGTGAAGCGCCGGCAGTGGATAAAGCGGTGGAATTGTTACAAGCTGCTGGAACCAAACGGGTGATTCCTTTAAATGTCAGCGGTCCTTTCCATACTGCTTTGTTGGAACCCGCATCGCAGCAATTAGCACAGGAATTAGCTCAAATCACCTTTGATGAGTTACAAGTACCTGTTATCAGCAATACGACCGCGCAGCCAATGCAGCAAGACCAAATCAAGGAACTGTTGACGCTGCAGGTGAAATCGCCAGTACGTTTTTACGAAAGCATTGCGACACTGAAGCAGCTTGGCATCCAACAAGTCATCGAGATCGGACCAGGAAAAGTATTGAGCGGTTTTATGAAGAAAATAGACAAGGAAATCCAGACTGCGCGTGTAGAAGATAGCCAAACATTGGCAGATACACTAGCCCGATTCAACTAGGAGGAATTTATGGATCTGCAAAATAAAAACGTCTTTGTAACTGGTAGCTCGCGAGGAATCGGTTTTACCATCGCGGAAGCCTTTGCCAAAGAAGGAGCGAATATCGTTTTAAATGGACGAAAAGAAATTCCCCAATCACTGATCGATCGCATCACCAGCTACGGCGTGAAATGTGTAGCGATCAATGGGGACATTTCTGATTTTGATCAAGCGGCAGCCATGCTTTTGGAAGCAGAAGCGGCAGTCGGACCGATCCACATTTTAGTCAATAATGCCGGGATCACGAATGACAAATTATTGTTGAGAATGAAACCCGAAGATTTTGATTCAGTGATCAAAATCAATTTGACTGGTACCTTCAATATGACGCAGCACGCGTTGAAAAAAATGATGAAGCTGCGAGAAGGCCGCATCATCAATTTGACGAGTGTGGTCGGCTTGACGGGAAATATCGGGCAAGCCAACTATGCGGCAAGTAAAGCTGGCGTGATCGGTTTTACGAAATCTGCCGCTCGTGAAGGTGCCGCTCGGGGGATCACCTGCAATGCGATCGCCCCAGGATTTATCGAAACAGAGATGACTGAAGTGCTGTCGGATAAAGTCAAAGAACAATCATTGGCAAATATTCCATTACAGCGTTTTGGTTCCACACAGGATGTTGCGCAAACAGCAGTCTTTTTAGCAAAAAGCCCCTACATCACTGGTCAGGTGATCAGTGTAGACGGCGGGATGGCAATGCAAGGGTAGGAGGAAGAATAGATGAATCGAGTAGTAGTTACAGGATACGGCGTCACTTCTCCAATCGGAAATGACCCAGAAACATTTTTAGCAAGTTTACAAAACGGGACCAACGGCATCGGCCCGATTACAAAATTTGACGCAGAAGCAACAGGGATCTCAGTTGCCGCTGAAGTCAAAGATTTTCCGTTAGAAAAGTACTTCGTTAAAAAAGATACGAAGCGGATGGATCTTTTTTCCATTTATGGAATTTATGCGGCGTTAGAAGCGATGGAAATGGCGAAGTTAGATACAGAAACCATTGATGTGGATCGTTTTGGCGTGATGGTTGGTTCAGGGATCGGCGGCTTGCCAACGATTCAAGACCAAGTGATTCGGATGCATGACAAAGGAGCAAATCGGGTATCACCAATGTTCGTACCGATGTCGATCGTAAATATGGTTGCCGGCAACATTGCGTTACGGGTAGGTGCGAAAGGCATTTGTACGACGACTGTTTCCGCCTGTGCTTCTGGTACCCATTCAATCGGTGAAGCTTTTCGGAACATCAAGCATGGCTATGCAGATGTCATGATCGCTGGTGGTTCAGAAGCGACGATCTGTGAAATCGGTATTGCTGGTTTTGCGTCTCTGACGGCGTTAACCACTGAATCAGACCCTGACAAAGCTTCCGTTCCGTTTGATAAAAATCGTAGTGGGTTTGTCATGGGTGAAGGCGCTGGCGTCTTCATTTTAGAATCATTGGCGCATGCGCAAAAACGTGGGGCAACGATTTTAGGTGAAGTCGTAGGATACGGTGCGAACTGTGATGCCTACCATATGACTGCGCCAAATCCTGATGGATCAGGTGCTGGAAAAGCAATGAAATTGGCGATGCAAGAAGCAGCGATCTCCCCAGCTGAAGTTGGCTACATCAATGCCCACGGTACAAGCACGCCTGCCAATGACAGTGCAGAAGCGACATCGATCCAATACGGATTGGGCGAAGACTATAAAAAACCATATGTCAGCAGTACAAAGTCAATGACTGGCCATTTGCTTGGGGCGGCTGGTGGAATCGAAGCCATTGCTTCACTATTAGCATTACAACATCAATTTATTCCACCAACCATCAACGTGACAGAACAAGATCCTGAGATCGACTTGAACGTTGTTATCAATCAAAGCCAACCAGCAGAATTGACCTATGCCATGAGTAATTCACTTGGGTTTGGCGGTCATAATGCAGTGATCTTGTTGAAACGTTGGGAGGAAGCGTAATTGGAAACACATGAGGTAAAAGAGCTGCTCAGCCAATTCGATCAATCGACGTTAACTGAGCTTCAATTAAAAAAAGAGACATTTGAACTTTATTTTAATAAAAATACGACAAGTGGGCTACAAAATGCATCCTCTGCACCTGCTCCTGCAGCGAATGCTGCGCCAACTCCTGTTGCACCAACGCCTGCTGTCTCAGCAACACCTGACACAGTAGAAACGGCAAAACCTGTTTTAGAGGGCAAAGAAGTTGTCTCTCCATTAGTGGGTGTCGTTTATTTGAAACCAAGTCCTGATAAAGACAACTTCAAACAAATCGGCGATCACGTGAAAAAAGGTGATATTCTCTGTATCGTTGAAGCGATGAAAGTCATGAATGAAATCGTCAGCGACGTCGATGGCGAATTAGTTGAAGTCTTGGTTGAAAGCGAACAAATCGTTGAATACAATCAACCATTATTCCGTGTGAAAGAAGGGTAAAAAAATGAGCGCATTAACGATTCAAGAAATCAAAGAAATCATCCCTCATCGTTATCCGATGCTTTTAGTGGATCGGGTAGAGGAGTTAGAAGAAGGCAAACGGGTCGTTGCGAAGAAAAACGTTACTATCAATGAGCCGTTTTTCCAAGGTCATTTTCCCCATGAACCAGTGATGCCCGGAGTATTGATCGTGGAAGCAATGGCACAAGCAGGTGCTGTGGCATTGCTATCATTGGAAGATTTTCGTGGGAAAACTGCCTACTTTGGCGGTTTAGACAAAGCGAAATTCAGAAAAAAAGTAACACCAGGCGATACCTTGATCTTAGAAGTAGAAATAATCAAAGTGAAATCTGCAGCTGGCATCGGCAAAGGAATTGCCTATGTTGATGGGAAAAAAGTGGCGGAAGCAGAATTGACTTTCATGATTGGATAGGTGAGACATGTTTTCTAAAGTATTGATCGCAAACCGTGGCGAAATCGCCGTACGAATCATTCGCGCTTGTCGCGAATTAGGTATTCAAACGGTCGCCGTTTATTCAGAAGCAGATAAAGAAGCGTTGCATACAGAGCTTGCCGATGAAGCGATTTGTATCGGACCTGCCAAAGCAGCCGACTCTTATTTGAATGTACAGCAGATCCTAAGCGCTGCGATCGTCACAAAGGCTGAGGCGATCCATCCTGGATTTGGCTTCCTTTCAGAGAATAGCCGCTTTGCTGCGATGTGCGAGGAATGCAATATCGTCTTTATTGGGCCAAAGAGTGAGACTATCGATGCAATGGGAAACAAAATCAATGCAAGACGCTTGATGATCGAAGCAGAAGTACCGGTCATTCCCGGAAGCAAAGGCGCGATTTCTGATGTGGAAGAAGCTTTAACGATCGCTGAAGAGATTGGTTACCCAGTCATGCTCAAAGCAGCGGCCGGCGGTGGCGGTAAAGGGATACGTAAAGTCACCGATAAAGAAGCGTTGCCGCATCATTTTGCTTCCGCACAGCAAGAAGCAAAAGCAGCATTTGGCAACGATGAAATGTACATTGAAAAAATCATTTATCCTGCTCGACACATAGAAGTGCAAGTGTTAGGTGATTCTTTTGGTAATATTATCCACCTTGGTGAACGCGATTGCTCGCTACAACGCAACAACCAAAAAGTGTTGGAAGAATCCCCTTCTGTGGTGATTTCTGAAAGCAAGCGAGCAGAACTAGGAGAAGCAGCGGTGCGTGCCGCACAAGCGGTAGGGTATCGTAATGCTGGCACGATCGAGTTTTTAATGGCGGACACTGGGGAGTTTTATTTCATGGAAATGAACACTCGAATCCAAGTGGAACACCCGATCACCGAAATGGTGACAAACATTGATTTAGTCAAAAAACAACTTGAAGTCGCTAGTGGCGAACCGCTAGGTTTGACGCAAGCAGACATCAAGATGACGGGCGCGGCGATCGAATGTCGGATCAATGCAGAAAATCCAGCCTTCAATTTTGCACCGTCACCAGGCAAGATCAACAATTTGTTTTTACCAAGCGGCGGTCTAGGCGTTCGTGTAGACAGTGCCATGTATTCTGGCTACACGATCCCACCTTATTATGATTCTATGATCGCTAAAGTGATCGTTCACGGCGAGAACCGTTTCGAAGCGTTGATGAAGATGCAGCGGGCGTTAGCCGAATTAGTGACCGATGGTGTCATTACGAATGCAGAATTCCAAATGGACTTGATCAGTCACCCGAAAGTGATTGCGGGAGACTATACAACCGCCTTTTTACAAGAGGAATTTTTGCCAAATTGGACACCTGAACAATAGGAGGGAAGATGAGTGGCTTTATTTAAGAAGAAAAACTACATTCGCATCAATCCTAATCGAGGTCAGCTGCCAACGAACGAACCAGTCGTACCAGATAATCTTTGGGCGAAATGTCCTAGTTGCAAACGAACGCTTTATACGAAGGAGATGGGGGCAGAGAAAGTCTGTCCTCACTGCGGGTATAATTTCCGAATCAGTGCCTGGGAACGGATCGCTATCACGATTGATGAGAAAAGTTTTGAAGAATGGGACACAGATGTAACCACAAAAGATCCTCTTGATTTTCCTGGATATTTGGATAAAGTCGCACAAATGCAAGAAAAAACTGGGTTGCATGAGGCTGTCCTCACAGGAGAAGCAAAAGTTCAAGGATTGCCATTAGCGATCGGGATCATGGATGCGAATTTCATCATGGGCAGTATGGGAACGGTCGTGGGGGAGAAGATCACCCGTTTGTTTGAACGTGCGATCGAAAAACAGCTACCAGTTGTTCTTTTTACCGCTTCAGGTGGTGCACGGATGCAAGAAGGAATTTTGTCACTGATGCAAATGGCAAAAATCTCTGCCGCGGTAAAACGCCACAGTAAAGCTGGCTTGTTTTATCTAACGGTTTTAACGGACCCGACAACCGGTGGCGTCACCGCTAGTTTTGCGATGGAAGGGGATATCATCCTGGCAGAACCGCAAGCCTTGATCGGTTTTGCTGGACGACGTGTGATTGAACAAACCATTCGTCAGGAACTACCTGAAGACTTTCAAAAGGCAGAGTTTCTGTTAGATCATGGCTTTGTCGATCAAATCGTTCCACGGACGAACTTGCGGGAGAAAATTCACCATTTGATTTCTTTGCATACGCGGAAAGGATGGGATCGCAATGACTAGAGCAGCCCACGAGATCGTTGAACTCGCTCGCAGCAAAGACCGTTTGACGGCACTGGATTACTTTGACGGCATTTTTTCTGAGTTTGAAGAGTTTCATGGAGACCGTCTGTTTGGCGAAGATGAAGCCGTTGTTGGCGGCATTGCTTGTTTAGATGGCAAGCCAGTGACCGTGATCGGTATTCAAAAAGGCCGTAATCTGCCTGAAAATTTACGCAGAAACTTTGGCTCGCCACATCCTGAAGGTTATCGCAAAGCGTTACGCTTAATGAAGCAAGCAGAAAAATTTCAGCGACCTGTGGTCACATTGATCAATACAGCAGGGGCGTTTTGCGGTATTGGCGCGGAAGAGCGCGGAGAAGGCGAAGCGATTGCCCGTAACTTGATGGAAATGTCCGATTTAACGGTGCCGATCTTGGCAATCATCATTGGTGAAGGCGGCAGCGGCGGTGCCTTAGCACTGGCATTAGGCGATGAGGTTTGGATGATGGAACATTCGATCTATGCCATTTTATCTCCCGAAGGCTTTGCTTCGATCCTATGGAAAGATGGCAGCCGTGCCAAAGAAGCTGCTGGCTTGATGAAGATCACAGCTCAAGAACTATATGAACTCGGTGTTATTGAAAAAGTGATTGCAGAAACCCATGAAGAGGACTTTTTACCGAAAGAGCAATTGATGGAACAGATGAAAGCGGCAATTTCAACGAAACTTGCCGAACTTTCTACCTTGCAAACAGATGAATTGCTTGAGGCAAGGTATCAACGTTTTCGCCGATTTTAAAAACTAGGATATCCACTCTGATTAGAGGATGGGTATCCTAGTATTTTTTTATTAAAAGTGTTATTGAATAAATCGTACAAATGGCGAAGTTTTTAGTTTAAAATTTAATTATTCTGTGCTATTATGTATATATTCTGAATATAAGAAGATTATATTGCATAAATATTTGTTTTGAAGAGGAGCGTTTTTAATGAAAAAATTATTTGGAGCACTTGTTGTATTGACGGGGATTTTGGTTTTAGGAGCTTGTGGGAATGGCGGCTCATCGAGTACTGGAAGTTCTAGTGCCAGCGGTTCGGCGGATAATCAATTGGAAGCCATCAAAGCAGCTGGTGTGTTAAATGTGGCAACTTCTGCTGACTTTGCCCCGTTTGAATTTCATGCCTTGATCGATGGCAAAGATACGATCGTGGGCGCAGATATCGATATGGTCAATGAGATCGCTGATCGTCTTGGTGTCGAAGTGAATATTTTGGACCTTGATTTCAATGCTGTTTTGACTGCTTTGCAACAAGGGAAAGCCGATATCGCTGTTTCAGGCATCTCAGCAACTGACGAACGTAAACAGACTTTTGATTTCACCGATAACTATTTTACACCAGAACAAAAATTAGTTGTTAATAAAAACAATGAATCGGCATTTGATTCAATCGAAAGCTTGTCTGGCAAAAAAGTAGGCGCTCAAAAAGGCTCGATCCAAGAAATGATCGTTCAAGATCAATTAGCTGATTCGCAATTGGTTTCCATCGCCAAAGTTCCGAATCTAGTCAATGAATTGAAACAAGGCTCGATCGACGGTTTGGTCCTTGAAAGTGCGGTTGCTGAATCGTATGTTGCACAAAATGATGACCTCGTGATCACTGATGTAGCATTAGAAGCATCTGAAGGCGATTCTTATGCAATTGCTTTACCTAAAGGGAGTATCGAATTACAAGAAGAACTAAACAGTATTTTGAAAGAATTGATTGAAGATGGTACAATCGATGAGTATGTACAAAAGAACACAGATCTAGCCAACGAAAATGCGGCGCAATAGATAGAACGGAGTAGACACAATTATGGATTTATCCTTTTTAGCGATATATTACCCTTATTTTCTTTCTGGTGTGGTGATCACCATCGTGATCTCTATCATCACCGTGATCTTTGGAACGATTCTAGGGGTGATTTTCGCCCTAATGAAATTATCAAAAGTGACGCCTTTGCGCTGGTTTGCTAATGCGTATATTGAAGTCATCCGCGGCACACCGATGCTGGTGCAGATATTGATCGCTTTTGGTCTTTTGCAAGGAATGTTTGCCTTGCCGACGGTCTCGATCGGCGTGTTGAGTCTTGATTTTGGGCGGCTATTTCCTGGGATCATTGCGCTCTCGCTTAATTCTGGGGCATATGTTGCTGAGATCGTCCGAGGGGGAATCAATGCCGTTGATTACGGTCAAACAGAAGCGGCTGGTTCTTTAGGGTTGCGGCCTTTTCAAACGATGCGTTATGTCGTATTGCCACAAGCACTACGCAACATTTTGCCGCCACTAGGCAATGAATTTATCGTTTTGATTAAGGATTCCTCTTTGCTTTCAACGATCGGCATCTACGAGCTGATGAACAGTGCGCAGATCGTTGTCACCAGTTCTTTCCAACCATTAACGCCTTTCTATGTGGCGGCGGTCATTTACTTCATCTTGACGTTTACGACTTCGCGACTATTGAGTTTATGGGAAAAGAAACTAGGCAAAGGCTATCGTCGTTAAAAGGAGAAGACAAGCTATGATGTTAGATATTCAAGATTTACACAAAACCTTTGGCAGCAATCAAGTGCTAAAAGGGATCACAACGACGATCGATCAAGGAGAAGTCGTTGTGGTGATTGGGCCATCTGGGTCAGGAAAAAGCACGTTTTTACGCTGTTTGAACCTATTAGAAGTACCGACAAGCGGAAAAATCTTTTTTGAAGGAACCGATATTACCGATCCAAAGAATGATTTGTATAAGATGCGTGAAAAAATGGGTATGGTATTTCAAAATTTTAATCTTTTTCCGAATATGACGGTTTTAGAAAACATTACTTTGTCCCCGACGAAAGTCAAGAAGGTAGCAAAATCGGCGGCTGATCAGTTGGCAAAACAACTACTAAATGATGTTGGCTTACCAGACAAAGCAAAAGCCTATCCTCAAAGTCTTTCTGGTGGACAAATGCAACGAATCGCTATCGCACGTGCCTTGGCGATGGAACCAGACGTGATGCTCTTTGATGAACCGACTTCAGCGTTAGACCCAGAAATGGTTGGCGAAGTATTGTCCGTCATGCAGCGTTTGGCTCAGCAAGGAATGACGATGGTCATCGTCACTCATGAAATGGGCTTTGCGAAAGAAGTCGCGGATCGGATTTTATTTATGGATCAGGGAATCATTATGGAGGAAGGAACGCCAGAACAGATCTTTGATCATCCGAAAAATCCACGAACCATTGATTTTTTGAGTAAAGTATTGTAAACTGCGAGAAGTTCGCAGTTGTTAGTGATAAATTTGGACCTTTCCTAAGCATCCTTTCAGTAAAAGGATGCTTTTTTGACGGAAAAAAGACTACTTTAAAGAAGTGATAGGACAAACGGTTGTCTTGGCAGGTTCCTTTTTCAGTTCTTTTACAAGAAACCTGCAGAAACTGGCGCACTTGCTAGTATTCAAAAAGATTCTATTGTATAATTACAGGTTGAAGAGGTCTGATCTTGATAGAAACCATCTGCGTGATTGTAGGCAGATCGGACTGTTTCTTTTTAAGGATCGACAATTTGGATCGATGACTAGTCGCCGATTTTTAATACGTGAAGAAATCATGCAGCAAAGGAGATTTTATGTTTTCAAATTATAAACCGACTTGGATGGTCGATGCGATTTATAAAATCACCCCTAGCCAACTAAAGGCACAGGGGATCAAAGGGATTTTGACCGATCTTGATAATACCTTGATTGCTTGGAACAATCCTGACGGAACCGAAGAACTAAAAAACTGGCTACTGGAAATGAAAAATGCTGGGATACCGGTAGTTGTCGTTTCCAACAACAATAGTGAACGAGTGGCACGGGCAGTTGCGCCCTTTGGTTTAAAGTACGTACACCGCGCATTAAAACCCTTTTCAAGAGGGATCAAACAAGGCTATCAACAATTAGGCTTGAAAAAAGAAGAGGTCGTGATGATCGGCGATCAAATCATGACGGATGTACGAGGTGCCAATCGTGCCGGTGTTCGCAGTATTTTAGTGAAACCAGTGATCCCAACGGATTCTTGGAAAACCCAATTTAATCGAGCCGCAGAAAGAAAAATCATGAACTATTTATTGAAGCACAACCCAGAGTTAAAATGGCGTGGAGGAATTTAATATGACAGAAGGAATCGAAGAAATTCACTGTATCGGCTGCGGGGCAGTGATTCAGACAACGAACCCCAATGAATTGGGCTACACCCCGCAATCCGCATTAGAAAAAGGACTTGAATCAGGAGAAGTCTATTGTCAACGCTGCTTCCGTTTGCGCCATTACAATGAAATCCAAGATGTTTCCCTTACCGACGATGATTTTCTGCGTCTACTGAATGAAATCGGGGAAAAAGAAGCCTTGATCGTTAATGTCGTTGATATTTTCGATTTTAATGGTTCATTGATCCCAGGACTGCACCGCTTTGTCGGCAATAATCCTGTTTTATTAGTGGGCAACAAGGTGGATATTTTACCAAAATCTTTGAAAAAATCGAAGATGACCCAATGGATGAAGGAACGTGCTCATGAAGCTGGTTTAAGACCAGTGGATGTATTATTGACGAGTGCCAAGAAGCCAGGTGAAACGGAAGCTTTACTGCAAGCGATCGAAACGTATCGTGAAGGACGCGATGTCTATGTGGTGGGTGTGACGAATGTTGGAAAATCAACATTGATCAATCAAATCATCAAACAAACAGCGGGGATCAACGAATTGATCACGACTTCGCGTTTCCCAGGAACCACATTGGATAAAATCGAGATTCCATTGGATGACGGACACTTCTTGATCGACACACCAGGAATCATTCATCGTCATCAAATGGCGCATTATTTAGGTAAAAAAGATCTAAAAATCGTGGCACCAGCCAAAGAGATCAAACCAAAGGTGTATCAGTTGAATCCAGAACAAACTTTGTTCTTAGGAGGACTTGCCCGATTTGATTTCATTCAAGGAGAACGCAGTTCATTTATTGCTTATGTAGCAAATGATGTGGCGATCCATCGGACCAAATTAACGAAAGCCGATGAGTTTTATGAGAAACATGTTGGTGGGCTGCTGCAGCCGCCGCGAGCAGATGAAGTGGCGGATTTTCCTGAACTCGTCCGTTTCGAATTTTCAATCAAAGAAAAAACCGATATCGTTTTTGCTGGACTTGGCTGGATCACGATCACCAAACCGTGTGTCATCGCTGGGTGGGCGCCAAAGGGTGTCGATGTGCTTAGACGTAAAGCATTAGTATAAGGAAGAAGGAAGAATATGGACTTACGAGGAAAACAAAAAAGATTTTTACGAAGTGAAGCGCACCATTTAAACCCGATTTTTCAAATCGGCAAAGGCGGCTTGAATGACGCGATGATGGCGCAAATTGAGGAAGCGCTAGAAAAACGAGAATTGATCAAAGTCTCATTGCTCCAAAATACTGATGAGGTTGCTGACGAAGCAGCTGAAACGATCCGTGAGAAAGTCGGCTGTGAAGTGGTACAGATCATCGGACGAGTGATCGTTTTATTCAAACCGTCAAGCAAAGAAAAATACCAAACGATTTCAAGCAAAGTTCGTTCAATTTAGGAGGGAGAAGGCATGCAAGGACAA
Source organism: Enterococcus sp. DIV1279b (assembly GCF_050531515.1). NCBI lineage: Bacteria > Bacillati > Bacillota > Bacilli > Lactobacillales > Enterococcaceae > Enterococcus > Enterococcus sp. DIV1279b. Next base: position 1,568,145 of record NZ_CP172891.1, read on the forward strand.
ACATTTGGAAAGGTACAAACGGTTTTAGAGACACAAACACAAGAACTTGTACCGAAAAAGCAAGTGGGCATTCTTGGTGGGAATTTTAATCCAGTACACTACGCACATCTGGTTATGGGTGAGCAAGTAGGGCAAGCATTAGGGCTGGATAAAGTTTATTTCATGCCTGAGTATTTACCGCCTCATGTTGATGAGAAAAAGACGATCCCAGCTGAGCACCGCTTGGCGATGTTGGAGTTGGCGATCGCCGATAATCCGCGATTTGCTGTAGAGACCATTGAGTTGGAACGAAAAGGTAAGAGTTATACGGTTGATACGATGCGGGAATTGACAGCTAAGAATCCAGATACCAATTATTATTTTATCATTGGCGGGGATATGGTGAACTATTTACCAAAATGGCATCAAATCGATGAGCTGATGGAATTGGTGACTTTTGTGGGGGTTCGTCGTCCAGAAGTGCCGATCGATAGCCCATACCCGATTATTTGGATCGATATCCCGCTAATGGATGTCAGCTCAACAACAATTCGTAAAAAAGTGCAACAAGGTTGTTCGGTTCGCTACTTATTGCCAGATAATGTGTTACACTATATTCAAGAAAAGGGGTTGTACTTGGATGAAGAGTGAACACTACACACAAGCAGAACGGGAACTTTTGATGCAAAAGGTCCAAATGCAGATGAGTCAAAAGCGCTTTGAGCATGTGTTAGGTGTCGAAAAAACGGCCGTTGCCCTTGCGGAAAAATATGGTGCTTCACCGGTCAAAGCCAGCATCGCCGCCTTGACGCATGATTATGCGAAAGAACGCAGCGATGAAGAATTTCAATTAGTCATTCGTAGAGACGGATTCGACTTGGATCTCTTGAACTGGAACAATGCCATCTGGCATGGACTTGTCGGTGCTGATTTCGTTCAACGAGAATTAGAAATCGATGACGAAGAAATCTTACAAGCGATCCGTTTGCACACCACCGGAGCTGCTAAGATGAGCCTGTTAGATAAAATCATCTATGTGGCAGATTATATCGAACCCGGACGTACGTTTCCTGGAGTCGTTGAAGCCAGAGAGATCGCAATGATTGACTTAGATGCCGCTGTTGCTTACGAAACGAAACATACCTTGCTTCATTTGATCGAAACAGAAGCAGTTATCTACCCAAAAACGATCGAAACCTACAATTTTTGGGTAGCCAAATATAGGAGGGAATTACCATAGATAGTCAGAAAATATTAGAAATTGCTGTAAAAGCCGCCGATTCCAAACATGCCGAAGATATTATGGCATTAGATGTGCGGGAAATCTCTTTGCTAGCAGATTACTTTGTGATCTGTTCAGGAAATAGCGAACGTCAAATCAATGCGATCATTGATGAAGTCATCGATAAAGAAGAAGAAAATCAAGTATCTGTTCGCCGTGTCGAAGGAAAAGATGGTGGAAAATGGGTCTTGATCGACTTAGGTGACGTGATCGTTCACGTATTCAGTGCCTCAGAACGTGCTTTTTACAACCTAGAAAAATTATGGTCTGATGCGCCGCTTGTGGATCTTAATGAATGGGTCGTGGCGTAATGGCTTACGAAACCTTCGCATTTGTCTATGACGAAGTAATGGATTCCAGTCTCTATAAAAAGTGGCTGGATTTTTCTTGTCGTCATTTAGGAAAAAGAAAACAGCTGTTAGAATTGGCTTGTGGAACTGGTGCGTTAGCCGTTGAGTTTGCCAAGGCTGGTTTTGACGTGACTGGGTTAGATCTTTCAGAAGAGATGCTGATGATCGCTAGTCAACGGGCTGAAAAAGAAGAGGCGGCTGTGCAATTTGTTGCGGGTGACATGCTGGATCTCGTAGATGTTGGCACCTATCAAGCAATTACCTGCTATTCTGACTCCCTTTGCTACATGGAAGACGAGCAGAGTGTGCAGCAAGTGTTTGATGGTGTTTACAGTTGTTTAGAAGAAGATGGCGTCTTTTTATTTGATGTGCATTCCGTATATCAAATCGATGAAGTCTTTCCTGATTATAGCTATCATTACCAAACCGATGAATTTGCCTTTCTTTGGGAAAGCTATCAAGGCGAAAAAGACCATAGCATTGAACACTTCTTGACCTTTTTTGTTGCACAAGAGAATGGGTTGTTTGAACGCTTAGATGAGCTTCATCAAGAAAGAACCTATCCTCTTGAAAGCTATTTAAGAATGTTAGAAAATGCTGGTTTTGCTAATGTTGAATGCTACGCTGATTTTATCGATACAAAACCAAATGAAAAAAGCCGTCGCTGGTTTTTTGTCTGCCATAAGTAACCGTTATGTAAAACAGGAGGGATGTCGATGAAGGCTTGCGGACTAGTCGTAGAATATAACCCTTTTCACCATGGCCACCAATACCATGTGGACAAAGCCAGGCAAGAAACCAACGCTGATGTCATTGTAGCTGTGATGAGTGGGAATTTTTTACAGCGTGGCGAACCAGCAATCATCGATAAATGGCAACGAGCCCAAGCGGCATTGCAAAATGGCGTCGATTTGGTCGTTGAACTGCCATCCGCTTGGGCCGTCCAGTCTGCTGATTTTTTTGCAGAGGGAGCGATTAGGATCTTACAAAATCTGCAATGTGATTCTTTGTGTTTTGGAACAGATGCGAAACAACCCTTTGACTATGCAAAGTTCGCTCAGTTTGAAAAAGAAAATCAGCGGATGATCGATGACGCATTTCAACGCATAGCTAGGCAAAATGCTACCTATAGTAAAAAAATGAGTATGGTCCTCAGTGAGCTTTATCCTGAGTACCATGCAGAAAAAGACCAGCCGAATCATCTGTTGGGTATGGCGTATGCACGGGAAGTGCTGCATTATGAAAAACCAATGCGTTTGGTCCCCATCCAACGCGTTGCGGCGTCTTATCATTCAGAACAATTCGATCATCCAACAATCGCCAGTGCAACAGCCATTCGCCAAGCAATCAAACAAGGTGCAGCTGTTGTGGATTTTGTTCCTGAAGCCACACAAAACTTTCTTTCACAAGCAACAGTCGACTGGGAAGCCTTTTGGCCGTATCTTCAATACCAGATCATTTCTGCCCCAATCGAAAAATTAGCTGCTATTTACCAGATGGAAGAAGGACTAGAATATCGACTAAAACAATATGTGACGGCGGCGGATTCTTTTGCAGATTTTATCAAGTTGTTAAAGACAAAACGCTATACCCAAACGAGACTGCAGCGTCTTGCTTGTTATGTATTGTTCCAAGTGACAAAAGCTGAAATGAAGGAAGCTCAAGAACATTCCTTTATTCGAGTCTTAGGGTATACGAAGCAAGGGCAGCACTATTTAAAAGAGGTCAAAAAAGAGCTGACCCTGCCGCTGATCGCTAAATTTGGTAAGCAAGAAGCACAGCGCTATGGCTTGTCATTGCGGATCGACCAGATTTATCAGCAAGGGAATCCTCAAATCACAGAACAAAATTTTCGAAGAATTCCGCTTTTTATTGATAAATAAGTGAAAATTACTTCACAGAACGCCATTTGACAAGTATAATGAATAAGGATTTTTAAAAACAAGAAAGCGAAGTGAAATCATGGGTCGTAAATGGGCAAATATCGTAGCGAAAAAAACTGCTAAAGATGCAAACAATAGCCGAGTTTATGCAAAATTTGGAATCGAAATCTACGCAGCAGCAAAATCGGGTGATCCTGATCCTCACGCGAACCAAAAATTACGCTTTGTTATCGAACGTGCGAAAACCTACAATGTGCCAAAACACATTATTGACCGTGCGATTGAAAAAGCCAAAGGTTCTGGCGATGAACAATACTCAGAACTTCGATACGAAGGATTTGGACCAAATGGATCAATGGTGATCGTCGATACGTTGACAAATAACGTCAACCGTACCGCAGCCGATGTTCGGGCCGCTTTTGGTAAAAACGGCGGGAATATGGGTGTTTCAGGGGCCGTTGCTTATATGTTTGATAACACGGCACTCTTTGGCTTTGCCGGTGACGATGCGGATGAAATCTTAGAATACTTGATGGACAAAGAGATCGATGTTCGTGATGTCGTTGAAGAAGATGGACAAATCATCGTTCACGGTGAACCAAGTGACTTCCATGCCATTCAAGAAGCCTTGAAAGAAAAAGGAATCACTGAATTCTCAATTGCAGAAATGCAAATGATTCCTCAAAATGAAGTAACCTTGACGGGTGACGATCTAGAAAAATTCGAAAAAATGATCGATGTGTTAGAAGATCTTGAAGACGTACAAAACGTCTATCACAATGTGGCAGATGCGGAAGAATAAGTGTCACTTGGCAGCCTAGAGACAATCTGGCTGCCATTTTTTTAGTATGTTTTTTTATGTAGAGGCTTTGTCGCTTATGCAAGAGAAATAATGAAGCGGTAGCGTTGCTCATTTACTGAAAATTCTTCTGTGTTGATCATCTTTTCAGTTGGTTTCTATACATTTTATGTGTTATGATTTACTACATAAGCAAACAAATCGTTAGGGGGGCAGACATGGAAGAAAAAATCGTTTTAGAGCCATTTAATCGAATCTTAAGTGGTTTTGAAAAGCTAGCAGAAGTGTCTGTATCGATTTCTGACTGCTCGGCTCTTTGTCGGAAATATCAAAAGTATGGGGTAGAAGGGTATCGTCTAGGTGATTATCGTGGTTCTTCTTATTTGAATCGTTATTTAAATGTCGTCGTTGATCGCGCACCCTTATTAATTTATAAAGAGCGATTCTTGATTCCATTAGTCTTTCGCATGTCGGAATACTCTGAACGGCTCTTTATCGATGAGTATCGAATGGAAGGGTTCTTCTTGCTGTTGGATTGGCTTTTAGAGCACCGACCAGAAAAAGCAATTATTGATTATAAACGAACGCGTGCTTTGCCTCATAGAAAAGAATTTGTCATCGACAGTTCCTATGTACTTTTTCGATTGACAGAAATTCTGGATGGCGCTGGCTTTCCTCTTAGTCGCTTTACGACGATTGAAGAATTTAGTGAGTGGAATCGTACCCATCGCTTGATCGATAACGGCAGCATTGGACGACATACAAAATTATTCGTTCCAGAAGATCCCGAACACGTTTCTGAGCTGCAAATGATTTTAACCATCGTAGGGATGCGCTATCCAGAAACCCGTTTATTTATTGGCGAGTTAAAAGGCTAAAAAAACATCACGATCGGCTTGTTTCCTTTGGGAACTCGCCGATCGTGATGTTTTTTGTTATCCGATCGTTGATGCTTCTTGGAACTGATAAGTGGTAGGATCAGCTTTTGCTAGCAGCGGCAATTCCTCTTGGGTGAGGACGGTCAACTGATGCATCGCCCGTGTCGCCATTGTATAAAAAATCAATTGGTCTTGTTCAGTCACGAAAGTGGAACCTGGTGTCCAGACAAATACTTGGTCAAACTCTAGCCCTTTTGCTAAAAAGGCCGGGAAGATCATCACATTGCGTTTCATGAAGTCTTCTTCAGAGGTGATCAGCTGCACTTGTTCCTGCATTGTTTCTGCCAGCTGGGCATATAACTGCTGGCAATCCTTTGCGGTTTTACAAATGATCGCGGTGCGCCAACGCTGATTCTCAGCGGCGTCACGAATACTGGTTTCTAGGAAAGCCAGATTTTCAGTTGCAGTTCCTTTAACAATTGTTGGTACCGCCCCTTTACGAGCCGTCAATTCCACTTGATCACTGCCAACTAAAAATTGATTGGCGAAATCTGTGATTTCCTTAGTCGAACGATAGCTGGTTTTCAATTGATAACGTTTCACACTTTCGCGGGGGAATAATTCTGCTAATGCCCCGACGATCGTTTCATTGCCATACACTTTTTGATTCAAATCGCCGCACAGGGTGATGCCAGCCTTTGGATAAAGCTGACGCAGTAGAGCCACTTGTGCTGGTGGAAAATCCTGCATTTCATCGATAAAGATAAACCGAGCTTTTTCTTCGACGTGAACAGGATAAAGCTGTTTGATCAGTAAGAAAAACAAAACGGCGTCTTCTTGTTTGATCTGTCTTTGGCGCATGCCTTGTCGAATATCGGCAATACTTTGCTGCCAAGCCGCAGCCTCGATGCCAGTTTCTTTGACTGCAGCAGACTCAACCGATTGTAAAAAGTGTAAGTATTGCTTGGCTTGGTTGATAAACTGAAAGTTTTTCACTCCCCGCGTCAAGGAACGGAACTTCTTGCGGACGATCTGCTGTCTAAGTTTCTTCCGCAAACGGCGTTCGTTTTCTTCGCTGTATTCTTGATGAGGATCATTGGCAAATACTTGTTGCAATTGTTCTTCGGTCGCTTCTTTGACCCAGTCTTTTTTGGCTTCATCTTTTTCCAAGCCGCCGATTTTTTTTAATAATTTCGTTTGAAGCAGTTGGGTTCTTTGGTAAATCGGCAGTTCGTTATTGGTTTCTTGATACCAGCGGCGAATCTGTTCTTTTGTCAAATAGGTTTGCCCTTGGATTTTTAGATCACGGAACAAGGGACCGATCGGTGCAATCGAACGGACATAACGGTTGATTTTTTCCACCAAGAAAAGACTACTTTTGATTTTTTCAATGGCATCATCATCGCCGCTTAAAAAGGTTTCTTCTTGTTGGGTTTCTTTCGTCACTTCATAGCCAGTCAGAATCAATTGGATAAAGTGGTGGAAGGTTCTTGTGGGCACTTCACTTTCACCTAAAGAAGGCAGGACCATGGAAATATAGTCAGAAAACAAATGATTGGGTGAAAACAGCAAGACTTGTTTTTCGTCCAACCATTTGCGATTCCGATAAAGTAAAAAGGCGACCCGCTGCAACAAAGCAGAGGTTTTCCCACTTCCAGCAATCCCTTCGATCAGTAAGAATTTATTGGTGGTATCACGAATGATTTGATTCTGTGCTTTTTGGATCGTCGAAACGATGTTACGCATTTGAGAAGAAGAGGCTTCATCCAATATTTCCAACAAAAATTCGTCATTGATGATCTCCGAAGTATCGACCATCGACAAGATTTCACCATTTTGAATTTTAAATTGGCGTTTCAAAAGCAATTCTACCGTAAACCGATCAGTGTCTGTTTCGTAGAAGGTCTCACCAAGCTCTCCTTCATAATAAAGATTGGCGATCGGTGCGCGCCAGTCGATGACGATCGTTTCTTCATCTTTGTCTCGCAATGAAGCGATCCCCAAATAGAGGGTCTCGGTTTCTTGTTCTTCTTTGAAATCGATTCGAGCAAAATACGGATTGCCCGCCATCGTTGTTAAGGTTTTGACGCGTTTTTCTTGTGATTCTGCGGTTTGGTATTTTATCAGCAATTCTTGTTCATGCTGCTGGTACTCGATCACTGATTCATAAAAGGCTTCACTGTCGCCCCCGCGAATTTTCTTATCGGCGATTTCTTTTAATTGATCATCCATTTTAGCGGCTAACTCTTGTTTTTGCTGCGAAAGGATCGCTTGTTCTCTGTGGATCAGAGCAATGGTTTCATTGACATGTTGTTGTTCTTTTTGACGTTCGTTCACGAAGGATCCTCCTTAAAAAAATTGCGACATAAAATTATAGCATATTTTCCCTGCGAATGTCGTGGAAAAAAAGAAACTATGCTAATATTTATAAAAAGAGCTTAGGTGTTCAAAAACGAAACGAAAAAGAGGTGGAGACGGTGAGGGAAGAAGCAGAATTGCACCAATTGATCCTGTCTGTGGGGCAACGTGTTGGGGCACGTGCCATCGGTTTATCTGGTTCACGGACCGATCCACAGGCGCCAAAAGATTTTTTGCAAGACTTTGATGTGGTTTACGTAATGGATGATATTCAGCCCTTGGTCGATGATCCTTCATGGTTAGAAGCCTTTGGACCGATCATGATCAGGCAAACACCGGAAGCTAGCACCATCTATCCGCCAAGTTTGGGCGGGTGTTTTACGTACTTGATGCATTTTTTAGACGGAGTAAGAATCGATCTCATGCTATGTCCTCTTGCACTGGTCGATCGTCTGGCTAACGAACCAGGCTTGCAGCCGCTGCTTGATCCAGACCAAATACTAAGTTTTGCTAATCAAGCAAATCATTCGCATTACTGGATCAAGCGCCCGACCCAAGCCGCTTTTCAGGAACACTGCAACGAATTTTGGTGGGTAAGCACGTATGTCGTGAAAGGGCTGCTTCGAAAGCAGCTGATTTATGCTGCGGATCATTTATACACTATTTGTTGGCAAGAATTGTTATGGATTGAAGATTTGTTCGTTGCCCAAGCTCAGCAATTTCAGGTGAGTACAGGGAAAAATCATAAATACCTACAGGAGTTTCTAACGGAAAAGGAGTGGCGGGAATTGACCTCATTGCTTGATTTTTCCACGATCACTGCCTGCGGTCAGTCCCTCTTGAAGATGCAAAAACGATTTGATAAGCAAGCAAAGAAAATCAGCGAGAAATTAGGGTTGGCCTATGATTGGCAAGAAGCTGAGAATGTCCAAACATATACGAAGTATTGGAGTGAAAAAAATTGGCAGATGAGACCAGAGAACCAAAAATAAAAGACAGTCAGATTCAAGCGTTTTGGCAGCGGTTTTTAAAAGCAAATCCAAGAAATCAATCTTCTCTGACCTATGAAGATGCTTGGTCCTTTGGTGATACTTCAGAAATGGCGGATGAACTGGCAGCACTTGTTTTAGCTGGCAAAAAGACAGCGACGACCTCCGCCGCTGCGCTCTATGAAATCGAGCAAGAAGCATTGCCACAATCAGAAACGTATAGTGTCCTTTTAGATGGTTCGGATGTACCAAGAGCTGTTCTTTATTTAGAGTCAGTGTCGATCGTGCCATTTGATGAAGTGACAGCAGCGTTTGCCTTTTTAGAAGGGGAAGGAGATCGCACTTTGGCTTATTGGCGCCGTGTTCATGAAGCTTTTTTTCGACGAGCTTATGCCTCAGCGGGGTTGTCTTTTCACGATCAAATGCTATGCGTTTGTGAAAAGTTTTCTGTCGTGTATCAGGAGGAATAAAGACACGTTTTTCTTTGGAAATCATGGGAATAGCTTTTGTCTTTTTGAAAAAGGTGTATAATCAAAAGCAAACAAAGGAGGAAATCGTATGCCATTTATTCATGTCGAACTAGTTGAAGGGCGTTCGCAAGAACAACTGACGAATATGATGAAAGAAATCACTGAGGCGGTCCATAAAAATACGGGTGCCCCTAAGGAGCATATCCATGTCATCATCAATGAAATGAAGCAAGGAACCTATGCTGTGAATGGCGATTGGAAATAATTCTCTTGCTTTTTCTTGTAGGTAGTGGTTTAATTGAGCCATAATCGATCAATAAAAAAGACACCTGAGTTTGAGAGTCTTCGATAAGAGAGGGAAATCTTGGCTGAAAATTTCCTGGAAGAAAACCAAAGGATGACCACTTTTTTTAGACCTCTGTCGAAACGGAGGCGGTTGAACCGTTATCTCATGAAGAGGAAAACAGACTTTTTCTGTTTTCGAACAATAGGTGGAACCACGAGTGATCGTCCTAGTATCGTAACCGATACTAGGACTTTTTTATTGATTGAAATCATTCAAAGGAGGACATTCATATGTCATTATTTATTACATTTCCTGATGGCGCAAAAAAAGAATTTGCTGTTGGGGTAACAACTAAAGAGATTGCTGAAAGTATCTCGAAAAGTCTTGCAAAAAAAGCCTTAGCTGGAAAAGTCAATGGACAACTGATCGATCTTTCACGTCCGATCGAAGAAGATGCAACGATTGAGATCGTGACACCCGATCATGAAGACGCCTTAGGTTTACTTCGTCATTCGACAGCTCATTTAATGGCTCAAGCCATGCGCAGACTCTATCCATCGATCCATTTTGGAGTAGGACCTGCAATTGATTCTGGTTTTTACTATGACACAGACAATGGGGAAAACCCAGTAACTGCGGAAGATCTACCAGCAATCGAAGCAGAAATGATGAAAATCATTAAAGAAAATCTGCCAATTGAACGACGTGTATTAACAAAAGAGGAAGCTTTGGCTCTTTTTGCTGAAGATCCATACAAAGTTGAGTTGATTACAGAATTACCAGATGACGAAACGATTACTGCCTATCAGCAAGGAGAATTTGTTGACTTATGCCGCGGCCCTCATGTCCCATCGACAGGTCGTATCCAAGTGTACAAATTGTTATCAGTAGCCGGAGCCTATTGGCGTGGAAGTTCTGACAACCAGATGATGCAAAGGGTATATGGAACAGCCTTTTTCGATAAGAAAGACTTGAAGGAATTTATTCGTTTACGAGAAGAAGCAAAAGAACGCGATCATCGTAAATTAGGGAAAGAATTAGAATTGTTTATGTTGTCCCCTGAAGTCGGCGCGGGTTTGCCTTTCTGGTTGCCAAAAGGAGCCACGATCCGTCGTACGATCGAGCGTTATATCGTGGATAAAGAAGTTAGCCTTGGGTACCAACACGTATACACACCAATCATGGCAAACGTGGATTTATACAAAACATCAGGGCACTGGGATCATTACCACGAGGACATGTTCCCACCAATGGATATGGGGGATGGCGAAATGCTGGTTCTACGACCAATGAATTGCCCACATCACATGATGGTTTACAAAAATGACATCCATTCGTATCGTGAACTACCAATTCGGATCGCTGAATTAGGAATGATGCACCGCTATGAAAAATCAGGGGCACTATCAGGGTTGCAACGGGTTCGGGAAATGACCTTAAATGATGGTCATACATTTGTTCGTCCTGATCAAATCAAAGAAGAATTCAAACGGACACTGGATCTTATGGTGGGCGTTTACGAAGACTTTAATATTACTGACTATCGTTTCCGTTTAAGTTATCGCGATCCACAAAACAAAGACAAATATTTTGATGACGATGCGATGTGGGAAAATGCGCAAACAATGCTAAAAGCGGCCATGGATGAATTAGAATTGGATTATTTTGAAGCTGACGGTGAAGCAGCTTTCTACGGACCTAAACTAGATGTCCAAGTGAAAACAGCTTTAGGTATGGAAGAAACCTTGTCAACGATCCAATTGGATTTCTTATTGCCTGAACGGTTTGATCTAACATATGTTGGTGAAGATGGCGAAAACAATCACCGTCCAGTGGTGATCCACCGCGGAATCGTTTCAACGATGGAACGTTTTGTGGCTTACCTGACAGAAGTCTATAAAGGGGCATTCCCGACTTGGTTGGCACCAATCCAAGCATCGATCATTCCGGTCTCAGTCGAAGCCCACAGCGACTATGCTTACGAAATCAAAGAACGCCTGCAAGCGCAAGGACTGCGAGTGGAAGTGGATGACCGCAACGAAAAAATGGGGTATAAGATCCGTTCATCACAAACCCAAAAAATTCCTTACCAAATTGTTGTTGGGGATCAAGAAGTCAATGATGCGACAGTCAATATCCGTCGCTACGGCAGCAAGGAGACCCAAGTCGAAGAATTGAATTTGTTTGTTGATGCAATGGCTGCTGAAGTGAAAAATTATAGTCGAGCATAGCTTTTGGTTCAAAGAAAACGAATGATTTTATAGTATAGGCACCTGCTTTCAGTAGGTGCTATTTACCTTTTTTAATCTATATAAAATAAAATATTTAGATTTTTTTTGTTTTTGTGAATAAAATCGTGTATAATTAGTAAGTGATAAAAAGGAATAAACTAGAAGGAGTTTGTGATGAATTATAATTACGGAGTTAGAAAGAAATCGGTTGTATCGGTCATTTTATTAACATTTATTACTTGTGGCATTTATACATTCTTTTGGATGTACCAAACAACCAAAGAGCTGGCAGAATACAGCGGGGATAATCGTCTTTCGCCAGAAACGTCGATTTTACTCACGATCCTTACTTGTGGATTGTATCAAATTTATTGGTGGTACCGAATTGCGGATATCTTTATGAGTGCACAACAACGAGCGAATATGCCTCGTCTGAGTGACAACAAAATTCTTTTTGTCGTCTTGAGCCTGTTTGCTTTTGATTTCATCAACATGGCGATTTTACAAGGTGATATGAACCAAATGTGGGAAGCGGCTGATCAAAATGCCATGACCTCATCTAACAATACAAACGATTCGTCTGATTCAGATGATTGGGTAGATTATTGATTTGTCCGTTTAAATGGTTAACGGGGTTTCCTTGTCCAGGTTGTGGCATGACGCGCGCCTATTTGCACTTATTTCAGGGTAATCTTGAAGGTGCGCTGCATTTTCATCCCTTGTTTTGGTTAGTGCCGATCGTATTCGGAATTGTTTTATTCAAAAAAAATCCGAAAATCAGCAAACTTTACTACAGTCACAACCTGTGGGTGACATTGACACTTTTGGTACTAGTGGTTTATGGTGGTCGGCTCTGGCTTCATTTCCCACATGACGCGCCAATGGACTTTGATCCAGAGAGCATTTTCCCACAACTACTACGTCGGATTGGTCAAGTGATTCACTAACAGCCATTCACCCAAGCATTAAAAATCTTTAAGAAAATACTTTGTTTTTTTCTGAAAGCGAAGGGAACATGCGACAGTAGTTGAATCTTTATGAAAATTGTGTTATATTTACAATGTAATGATACTTAGAGTGAGTGAGCGGTTTTTTCGCTCACTCTTTTTAATGGAATGAAGTTCGTTTCGTTGAGAAATAAAGGAGGCGATGTTGTGAGTACGGTAGTGGAAACTGTTACAGATATAGTGACCCCTATTCTGGATGCGCAAAAATTTGAATTAGTTGAAGTAGAATTCGTGAAGGAAGGGAAAAATTGGTTTCTTCGTGTGTTCATTGATAAAGAAGGCGGAATCGATATCGAGGAATGTGCCTTTGTCAGTGAACAACTTAGTGAACAATTAGACCAATGCGAACCTGATCCTATTCCACAGGCCTATTTCTTGGAAGTTTCTTCCCCTGGCGCCGAGCGTCCATTGAAGAAAGAAGCAGATTATCAACGGGCAGTCGGCGAGTACATTCATGTTTCTTTATATCAACCGATTGATGGAGAAAAACAGTTCGAAGGCTTTTTACAGTCATTCGACGAAAATCAGCTAGTTATGAAGACCCGAATCAAAACCAGAGAAAAAGAACGAACGATCGACCGGAAAAATATTGCCAAAGCTCGTTTAGCCATTCAATTTTAAACACGGAGGAATGAAAGAATCATGAGTAAAGAAATGTTGAATGCATTGGATGCATTAGAAGCAGAGAAAGGCATTTCAAAAGAGATTGTCATCGATGCCTTGGAAGCGGCATTGGTTTCAGCGTACAAACGTCATTACGGGCAAGCACAAAATGTGGAAGTAGAATTTGATCAGAAAAAAGGCAATATCCACGTCTATGCAGTCAAAGAAGTGACAGAAGAAGTCATGGACTCGCAACTAGAGGTTTCATTAAAAGAAGCGATGACAATCAACCCCGCTTATGAAATCGGCGACAAAATCCGCTTTGAAGTAACGCCTAAAGACTTTGGTCGTATTGCGGCGCAAACGGCAAAACAAGTCATTTTGCAACGGGTCCGTGAAGCGGAAAGAAACATTATCTATAACGAATTTAGTGCGTACGAAAAAGACATTTTGCAAGGAATCGTTGAACGCCAAGACAATCGTTATATCTATGTAAACTTAGGCAAAATTGAAGCCGTGCTTTCAAAACAAGACCAAATGCCAAATGAGTTTTATCAACCCCATGATCGGATCAAAGTATTCGTTTCTCGTGTTGAAAATACTTCAAAAGGGCCTCAAGTATTCGTTAGCCGCAGCCATCCAGATTTGCTGCGCCGATTATTTGAACAAGAAGTGCCAGAAGTATATGATGGTACTGTAGAGATCGTAAGTATTGCTCGTGAAGCAGGGGATCGTGCCAAAGTTGCTGTTCGTTCCTTTGATGCCAACGTCGATCCAGTCGGCACTTGTGTTGGCCCTAAAGGTCAACGGGTTCAAGCGATCGTTAATGAACTAAAAGGCGAAAACATGGATATCGTGGAATGGAATGAAGATCCAGCGATCTTCATCGCCAATGCGTTGAATCCAGCAGAAGTCAGCGACGTTATTTTTGATGTTGATAATCCGAAGGCTTGTACTGTTGTCGTGCCTGATTACCAACTATCATTAGCGATCGGTAAACGCGGACAAAATGCTCGCCTAGCAGCCAAATTGACTGGCTTCAAAATCGATATCAAATCAGAAACAGACATGGAAGAATTTTATGCGAAGCTGGATGAAGGCGACTATATCGATGAGTATGATGCCAACGCTTCAGAAGCTGCTGAAGAAATCAGCACAGAAGCAACAGAATCTGCAGAAACAGTTGATGAAGCGATCCTTCCATCAGACATGACTGCGGATGATTATGAAAATGTTGAGTTTGACGAAAAATAGTTGAGGTGAGATCGTGATGAAAAAACGAAAAATTCCTTTACGAAAATCAGTGATTTCAGGCGAAATGCTACCTAAGAAAGAAATGCTTCGTATCACTCGTTCAAAAGAAGGCGTTGTTTCCATCGATCCGACAGGAAAAATGCCAGGTCGGGGAGCTTATATAGCGATCGAACCGGCTGAAGCCCAGAAAGCATGGGATAAGCGTATCTTGGATCGAGTGCTGGAAACGAAATTGACAGATGAATTTTACCAAGAACTATTGGACTATGTAACGCACCAAAAAGCGCGAAAAGAGTTATTTGCAAATGAATAAAACCAAAGCATTAAATATGTTAGGACTAGCCATGCGTGCTGGGAAATTAGTAACTGGTGAAGAAATGACTTTAAAAGAGATTCGCAATGAGAAAGCTGCTTTAGTCATTATCGCCAGTGATGCTGGTAAAAATACACAAAAGAAAATTAAGGACAAAAGTTCTTATTACGAAATTCCGCTCCTAGATGCATTTTCTGCTGATGAAATCAGTGCGGCCATTGGGAAACCAAGAATGGTCATTGGCATCTTAGATCAAGGATTTGCAAGGAAGGTGCAGGAATTAATATTAGGTTAGGAAGGTGATTGCATGGGAAAAAAAAGAATTTATGAACTTGCAAAAGAATGGAATAAGTCGAGCAAAGAGGTTGTTGAAAAAGCACAATCTTTAGGCTTTGATGTCAAAAATCATATGGGCGCGATCTCAGATGGAGAGGCGCAAAAATTGCAGCAGTCATTAGGCGGCAATCCAAATGGTAAAACATCTGCAAACTCAAATCCCGCAAATCAGAAACCAGCCAACCAGCCGGAAAAACAAGAACAAAAGAAATTTAAAACGCAAAGAAATAATCCTAACTTCCAAAACCGTCATAACAATCAAAGTCAACAGCGAACTACGCAAAGCAATAACCGTCCTGCTGGTCAAGGACAAGTAGATCGCACGAACAGTCAAGGAAGTAACAGACCAAATAACCAAGGAAGTCATAATCGAGTGAATAACCAAGAGAATCGTAACAATCAAGGGCAACAAAACCGCCCAACAAACCAAGGACAACAAAACCGTCCGAATAATCAAGGGCAACAAAATCGCCCAACAAACCAAGGACAGCAAAACCGTCCAAACAACCAAGGGCAACAAAATCGTCCGAACAATCAAGGACAGCAAAACCGTCCAAACAACCAAGGGCAACAAAATCGTCCGAACAATCAAGGACAGCAAAACCGTCCGAATAATCAAGGGCAACAGAATCGCCCAACAAACCAAGGACAACAAAACCGTCCGAATAATCAAGGGCAACAAAATCGCCCAACAAACCAAGGACAGCAAAACCGTCCAAATAACCAAGGGCAACAAAACCGTCCAGCCGCTCAATCTGCAGGAAATACGCAAGGGGCAGACCGCAACAACAACCGTACGCAAGGCTCGAATGATTCCCGTGGAGGAAATCAAAACCGCGGCAAGTCAAATTACGGTGGACGCAATAACAATTTCAACAACAACAATCGCAATAAATTTAACAAAAAAGGGAAAAAAGGCCGTCAGCAGACGGAAAAGAAACCGCCAGTTCCAGCACGTAAATTCCGTGAACTGCCAGAAGTATTGGAATATACAGAAGGCATGAACGTAGCGGATATCGCGAAAAAAATCTACCGTGAACCAGCAGAGATCATCAAGAAGCTCTTTATGATGGGGGTTATGGTCAATCAAAACCAACCTTTAGATAAAGATACGATTGAACTGCTTGCTACCGATTACGGAATCGAACCACAAGAAAAAGTTCAAGTGGATATCGCAGATATCGATAAATTCTTCGAAGCAGAAGAACAAATTGAAGAGAATTTAGTATCACGACCACCTGTTGTTACCATCATGGGTCACGTTGACCACGGGAAAACAACATTGCTTGATACATTACGTCATTCACGCGTAACAAGTGGTGAAGCTGGAGGAATCACGCAGCATATTGGGGCTTACCAAATCGACATCAATGGCAAACCAATCACTTTCTTAGATACTCCTGGACACGCGGCGTTCACCAGTATGCGTGCACGGGGAGCAAGTATCACTGATATTACGATTTTAGTTGTCGCAGCTGATGATGGTGTCATGCCGCAAACGGTGGAAGCGATCAACCATGCGAAAGCAGCAAAAGTGCCAATCATCGTTGCAGTTAACAAAATCGATAAACCAGGTGCTAACCCTCAACATGTGATGCAAGAATTAAGTGAACATGAGTTGATCCCAGAAGCTTGGGGTGGGGATACGATCTTCGTTGAAATCTCAGCGAAATTTGGGCAAAACATTGAAGAATTGCTTGAAATGATCCTCTTAGTAGCAGAAGTCGAAGATTTGAAAGCTGATCCTACCCAACGAGCGATCGGTACCGTTATTGAAGCGCGCCTTGATAAAGGCAAAGGTCCTGTAGCAACACTATTGGTACAACAAGGAACTCTTCATGTTGGTGATCCAATCGTTGTAGGGAACACTTTCGGTCGTGTCCGCGTGATGACGAATGATTTAGGTCGTCGTGATAAAGCAGCTGGACCTGCAACGCCAGTCGAAATCACAGGATTGAACGATGTCCCTCAAGCAGGTGACCGTTTCGTTACCTTTGAAGATGAAAAAACGGCTCGGGCAGCAGGTGAAGAACGTGCAAAACGTGCCTTGATGGAGCAACGCGCATCAAGCAGTCGTGTGACATTGGATAACTTGTTTGAAAGTCTAAAAGAAGGCGAACTGAAAGAAGTAAATGTCATCATCAAAGCAGACGTACAAGGTTCAGCTGAAGCATTAGCTGCTTCATTGAAGAAAATCGATGTTGAAGGTGTGCGAGTGAACATCGTCCATTCAGCCGTTGGTGCAATCAATGAAAGTGATGTAACGCTAGCAGCAGCAAGTAATGCCATCATCATCGGATTTAACGTACGTCCAACACCGCAAGCCAAACAGCAAGCGGAAGCGGAAAAAGTCGATATTCGTTTGCATCGCATCATCTACAAAGCGATCGAAGAAATCGAAACCGCGATGAAAGGGATGCTTGATCCTGAATTCGAAGAAAAAATCACTGGTCAAATGATCGTTCGTGAAACATACAAAGTATCTAAAGTGGGCACGATCGCAGGTTGCTACGTAACGGAAGGCAGTATTCGCCGTGACAGTGGCGTCCGCGTGATCCGTGACGGCATCGTTATCTATGAAGGAAAACTTGCCAGCTTGAAACGCTTCAAAGATGATGTCAAAGAAGTGAAGCTAGGGTTTGAATGTGGCGCGATGATCGAGAAATTCAACGATCTTAAAGTTGATGACGTGATCGAAGGCTATGTCATGGAAGAAGTACCGACAAAATAACGGAATGACAACTATACAAGGAGGCTTTTTGAATGGCTAACTATCGAGATCGCCGAGTGGCGCAAGAAATCTTAAAAGAAGTCAATCAAATTCTTCGTAAAAAAGTTCGTGATCCTCGCGTGCAAGATGTGACGATCACAGATGTACGAGTAACTGGAGATTTACAGCAAGCAACGATCTTTTACAGCACCCTAACGGACTTAGCTTCAGATAAGCAAAAAGCCCAAGCAGGACTGGAAAAAGCAACTGGCTTGGTTCGTCGTGAATTAGGTCAAGCGTTAACGCTCTATAAAGTTCCAGAAATCCAATTCGAATTGGATGAATCAGTACAATACGGGAATAAAATTGATGAAATGATTCGCGCATTGCACTCAGAAGAATAAAAAAAAGAGCAGCTTCCAATCGAAGCTGTTCTTTTTTATTTGAAAAGAGCATCAGGTATTCATCAGTAAAGTAACCAGTCCAGCAACACCTGCCCCTAAGAGCCAACCACCGATCACATCTGTTAAAAAATGGATTCCTAAGTAGACTCTGCTAAAGCCAATCATAAAGCTAAGCAAAATTGCCAGTAAGGTCATCGGGATGACAGCTGAGGGAACCAATTGTCCAAGATTCAAGGCGATCGTTCCATACATGGCAGCGGATGTGGCAGCATGAGCACTAGGAAAGCTGTGATCTTTTTCTTCAACTAAACGATGATCAATAGGACGATCTCGTCGGACGATTCGTTTGATCAAGTAAGCAGCTGCTGATACTATGAAGATACTGACTGCTGTTTTTGGTGCAAGATCCGCCCGCGATAATGGAAAGGCAAACAACAGTAAAGCAATCGCAACTGTCGGAAAGGCTTTTCCTAAATTGGTAAAAAAGTGCATCATGCGCGTCAAAGAGGGCGTACGGCTTTGGATGATCTGCAAAGCAAACGCTTCTTCCCAACGCTGCATCGTGCCGAGCTGAATCATGATCAAAAAAATGGCAAATCCAATAAATGACCCTATCGTTAAAACAACCATTTTAGGACCTCCTTATATGCTTAGTTTATCATGTAATGAGAAAGAGCGAAAAGGATTTTGTCGTGCAATGAATTTTTTTTATATGTTATAATAAGCAAGTTGAAGTGAAATGGAGGAATACGATGGACGGGATTTTACCATTATGGAAAGAGCGTGGACAAACAAGTCACGACTGCGTGTTTAAATTACGAAAAATATTAAAGACAAAAAAAATCGGACACAGCGGCACACTAGATCCTGACGTGGATGGTGTCTTGCCCATTTGTATCGGAAAAGGAACGAAGATCGTCGAATACTTGGTTGATTCTGGAAAAGTCTATACCGGGGAAATCACTTTGGGCTTCAGTACCACTACAGAAGATCGGTCGGGGGATATCGTTGAACAACAAGCACTAACTCGTCCGTTTACGAAGGAAGAGATCGATCAGGCAATGAAACAGTTGACGGGGACGATTACCCAGATCCCGCCGATGTATTCGGCGGTCAAAGTCAATGGCAAACGACTTTACGAATATGCTCGTAACAATGAAACTGTCGAGCGGCCACAGCGCAAAGCAGAAATTTATTCCTTTGAACGAATTTCAGAGCCGATTATTCATGAGGACAATACGCAAAGCTGGCGTTTTGAAGTTGCTTGTGGAAAAGGGACCTATGTTCGCACATTAGCGGTCGACACAGGGAAATTGCTGGGTGTACCCGCGCATATGTCTGATTTGACTCGCCTAAAAAGCGGTGGTTTTTCAAAAGAACAATCCTACACGATTGCAGAGGTGCAAAAGGCAGTCGATGAACAACGTGTTTCGGAACTACTACTACCTTTAGAATACGGGGTATCAGAATTTCTTCAAGTGACGATCGATGCAGACCTCTGGCAGAAAGTAAAAAATGGCATGCGTTTGCCCTTCAGCGCGTTTGGATTACCAAAGCGCCCAGAGGAATTAGTGGCGATTTTTTATCGAGAACAATTGATCAGTATCTATAAAGCTCATGACAAATACCATGATATGATGAAACCGGTAAAAGTCATCCGTACAGAAATAGGAGAATGAATATGGAAATCATTGAAATAAGACACCCTTATGATCACGCAGCGATTCCTGATGAGGAGATCGTCTTAGTTTTAGGCTTTTTCGATGGCGTACATTTAGGTCATCAAAAAGTCATTGAAACAGGACGAAAGATTGCAGAGGAGAAAGGGTTAAAATTGGCGTTGATGACCTTTAATCAGCATCCCTCGATCGTTTTTCAAAAGGTTGATCCTGAAAAAATGCAATACCTGACCAGTTTGCCGCAAAAAGAAGCGCACCTGGAACAACTTGGGGTAGATATTCTTTATATCATTGAATTTACTTCTGCTTTTGCAAATTTGGCACCGCAAGTATTTGTAGATGAATACATGATCGGACTGCATGCAAAAGTTGTTGTTGCAGGTTTTGACTATACCTATGGCAAGAAAGAGATAGCCAACATGGCGCTTTTGCCAACCTATGCAGAAGGACGTTTTGAAGTCGTGACTGTCGCGCAAGAATCGTTTCATGAGGAAAAGGTCAGCTCCACACGCATTCGCTCTGCACTACAAAATGGTGATATGGTGCAAGTCAATCGCTTGTTAGGGTATATTTATGAATTTGAAGGAACCGTCGTTCACGGTGATGCTAGAGGACGAGAACTTGGGTTTCCAACCGCAAATATCAAAGTGAAGAGCACCGTTCGGTTGCCAAAAGAAGGCGTCTATGTGACGGAAATCAAAGTTGGTGACAAGTGGTATCCATCGATGGGATCGATTGGTCACAATGATACGTTTGGTCAAGGTCGCCAGTTAACAGTAGAGATTTATATTCTCGATTTTCACCAAGATATCTATGGTGAAACCGTGACGATCCGTTGGCATCATTTCTTACGTGATCAAGTCGCTTTCAATGGCGCACAAGCGTTGATCGAGCAATTAAAGCAAGATGAACGAGACACTGAAGCTTATTTTGATGGGCTTTCTGAAGAAAACTAGTCGTTCGTAGTGAAAAGAAGCGTTTCTGGCTTCTTTTCACTTTTTCTTTTTCTCTCTTTTTATAACGTAGTTTATTTGAATTCTAATGCTTTCCCCATGAGGAAAAAACGTTTTTTCGATATACTAAAAAATAGGCTAAAATGATAATTTATGCAGTACGCTGCAAAGGGAAAGGGAGAGAAAAAGTGACAATTGGAAAAAAAGCGAAAAAGGGGAAAGAAAAGAAAGATTTAACCAAAATGAAAACGCCGCATACGTATGTCATCATTTTTGGGGTCGTGCTGTTGGCATGGTTGCTGACTTTCTTAGTTCCTGCTGGGAAATTTAGTACACAAGAAATCGAGTATACCGATGCAAATGGGGACATAAGTACCAGAACGGTCTTGATGCAAGATTCGTTTCGTTATGCCTACCCGTTAGATAACGAATACGTCTATCAACAGTTGAATCAATTGGAAGACGATCCACAAGAGCTGGAAGAATTAGATGTCGATCCTGAGGCTTTAGCAGCTGTTCTAGCTGAAGGGCCTAAAGAGTTGTCCCAGAGTCAATTAGATGAGGTCGGGCTAACGGATGACACCCTTTACAGCCTTTATGGCGAAAAGATTTATGATACTTCAGAAAAACTGCATAAAACAGCCAAGGTTTGGGGAACCGATGACTTTGGCGGTTTCGGCTTTTTAAATTTTGTTTTTGAAGGGTTGGTTTCTGGCGACAAATACGGCTCAGCAGTAGGGATTGCAGCACTGATTTTAGTGGTCGGTGGTGCATTTGGTATTATCATGCAAACGGGAGCGATCGATGCGGGGATTTTTGCATTTATCAGCAAAACCCGTGGATTAGAACGTTTGGCATTGCCACTGTTGTTCTTTGCTTTTTCATTTGGTGGTGCTACTTTTGGGATGGCAGAAGAAGTCATTCCGTTTTCGATGGTCATGGTGCCTTTCGTGATCGCATTAGGGTATGACTCGATCGTGGCGGTCACTGTCACCTATGTCGCCTCCCAGATTGGGAATGCCACCTCGTGGATGAGTCCATTTAGTGTGGCAGTGGCTCAAGGGATCGCAGGTATTCCCGTTCTTTCAGGCGCAACGTTCCGAATCATCATGTGGGTCGTGGTTACCGCATTATCCGCAGGATACCTCATGATCTATGCCGAAAGAATTCGCAAGAATCCTGAGAAATCGCTCACGTATCAATCAGATGCGTATTTTCGAAATCATCTTGAAAAAACCTCCAGTGAGCAAAAACCATTTTTATTAGGTCATAAATTGATCTTGGTTGAAATGCTGGCGGTCTTGATCTGGATCGTATGGGGTGTGACACAAAAAGGCTATTATATTCCCGAGATCGCTTCTCAATTCTTTGTTATGGGCTTAGGGGCAGGAATCATAGCGGTTCTTTTCAAATTAGAAAATATGGGCTTGAATGATGTGGCGAGTGCCTTTCAATCAGGGGCCTCAGAATTAGCGGGAACTGCAATCGTTGTAGGGATGGCCAAAGGGATTCTTCTGGTTCTCGGCGGTTCTGATGCCAACGTGCCGTCAGCCTTGAATACGATTTTGCACAGCATCGGTGGTTTGTTAAGCAATGTTCCAGCATTTATTGGGGCATGGTTCATGTACATTTTCCAAAGCTTCTTCAATTTGATCGTGACCTCCAATTCAGGTCAGGCTGCATTGACCATGCCGATCATGGCGCCATTAGCTGATCTTTTAGGTGTTTCCAGACAGATCGCTGTATTGGCTTATCAATTAGGCTCAGGCTTCATGGATGCCTTCACTCCAGTATCGGCAAGTCTGATCGGTGTGCTAGGTGTCGCAAGAATCGAATGGGTGAAATGGGCGAAATTCCAGATCAAAATGCAAGGGTTCTTATTTGTATTAGGAACGATCTTCATCTTTATTGCAGTCGCGATCGGCTTGCAATAAGAAGCAATCAGACACGAGGAGGAAGCACTCATGAAGGTGATACGACAAGCGGAGGTTTATGCGCCTGACTATTTAGGAAAAAAAGATATTCTTTTAAGCGAAGACAAGATCATTGCTATTGAAGATTCGATCGAAGGAGGATTCTCAGGGGTTCCTCTTGAAGAAATCGATGGCACAGGGTTACTTGCTGTTCCCGGCTTTATTGACTGCCACTTTCATATCTTAGGAGGTGGCGGGGAAGGTGGCTTTCAGAACCGGACACCAGAAGTGAAATTGTCTCAGCTGACCTCAGCGGGGGTAACGACAGTGGTTGGGTGTTTGGGTACTGACGGAGTAGGCAGAGATATGACTGCCTTGATCAGTAAGGCCCGTGGACTAGAGGCAGAAGGCATCACGACGTACTTGTATGACGGTTCTTATCGATTGCCATTGACTCCGGTCACCGATTCTATCATTCAAGATTTTTTGACTATTGACAAAATCATTGGTATCGGTGAAATTGCCGTTTCTGACCATCGTTCTTCACAACCGAGTTTCGAAGAATTTACCCGCGCGGTGGCGGATGCCCGTGTTGGTGGGATGCTCTCTGGAAAAGCAGGCATCGTAAACGTCCACTTAGGGGGAGGAAAGAGAAAATATGAGCTGCTTTTACGAACTATCGAAGAAACAGAGATTCCAATCAGCCAATTTTTACCGACACATGCCAATCGGACTAGCGAGCTTTTCGAAGCAAGTATTGCTTTTGCAAAAATGGGTGGAACGATTGATTTTACGGCGAGTGAGGATCCTGATTTCTGGGAAAAAGAAGACGATGAGGTTCGCTTCAGTAAAGGACTGAAGCGTTTGTTAGCAGAAGGGATCGGGCTGGATCAATTTACCATGACCTCTGATGGGCAAGGCAGCCTCCCGTACTTTGATGAAAACAATCAATTCATAGGTCTGGGTGTCGGTAGTTCGCGAGCGCTGATGGTAGGCATTAAAGAAGCAGTCCAAAAAGAGCAGATTCCATTGGAGATCGCCATTCGAGCAATCACTTCTAATCCAGCGAAAGTATTGAAGCTTGATCAAAAGGGACGTCTTGCAGCAGGGATGGATGCTGATATTTGCTTGCTGAACAAAGAATCATTAACAGTAGAAACGGTTCTAGCGAAAGGCAGAACGATGGTAGAAAAACAAGAAGTAAAAGTGTGGGGTACCTTTGAGCAACTAACATAAGAAGATTCCAGCTTTGACAAACTAAGAAACGGTTGTTTTTTTAAACAGAGTTTTAGAACAAAATAAGCAGCCCGATCCATGACCAGCATTTACTGGACTTGATCGGACTGCTTTTTTCAATTAAACGCAAGCATTCTTAAGCTTGCAACGCATCCAATTTCTTCATGTCTTCTTCAGAAATTTCAAAGTCAACTTTGGCATTGTCAGAAATGTATTCTTCATGAACGGATTTTGGCAATGGCAGAATGTCTTTTTGTAGCAAGTAACGAATTGAAAGTTGTGGAATAGATTTTCCATAAGCTTCCGCAATCGTCTTCACTGCATCGTTATCGAGTAAACGACCGGTGGCGATTGGAGAATAGCCTTCCACTAAAATTTCGTGGTCTTTACAAAATGCCAATAACTCTTCATTTGTGCGTCCAATATGGTAAACAAACTGGTTGACCATCGGTTTCACATCGCAATGATCAAAAATATTCTGTAAATCTTTTTGATCGAAGTTGGAAACACCAATTGATTTTACTTTCCCACTTAAGTAGGCTTCTTCTAATGCTTTCCAAACATCGATGTTTTCAAGATAAAAATCTTTGTTTTCTGGATTGTTTCCCATGATTTTCCAAGGACGAGGGGCGTGGATCAAAATCAAATCGATATACCCTAAGTCAAGTTTTTTTAGAGAAGCATCAATGCTATCAACCGCTTCTTGGTAGGTCTTCAACTCAGCAGGTACTTTCGTGGTAACAAAAATTTCTTCGCGGGCAACGCCTGAATCGCGCACAGCTTTCCCAACCGCTTCTTCGTTTTTGTATGCTGCCGCTGTATCGACATGTCGATAACCGTTTTGAATGGCAAATTTTGTGGCGTTGTAAGCATCTTCTGGAGAAGATTGCCAGGTTCCAAGGCCAATCTTAGGAATCGTCAGTTTGTTCTGCAAGGTAAATGTTTCTTGTAATATCACGTATCTCAACCTACTTTCATCGCTTTTTTTGTTACATCTTCCATTATAAAACGTTTTCTTGTTTGAAACAAATCAGACGCTGAAACTTTTTCGGTAAATTGACTTTCAAAAGGATCTTTGATACATTATCAGCAACCTAAACGCAGAAAGATGTGGAAAAAATGGATTTTGTAAAAGAAGATTATGCCTATTATCGGCGCTCTTTTGAATTGATGTATCGCAGTTATTTCCGTAGAAGAATGATTGCCCTGGGTGTGGCGATTTTGATTATCTTAGGTTATTTATTTTTGTTACAAGAAAGTTTGCTTTTAAATATCATCTTGCTAGGTATTTTGCTAGGGATGATGGCGTGGCTGGTTTCACTTTCTCAGAAAGCGAGTGAGGTCGTACGTGCTTTTGAAGAAGAAAATCAGGTGCCGCAAATTCATCAACTGACAGAATTCGAGGATCATTATGCGTTCCCAATGAACGATGGAACAACGATGCGCGTGAAGAAAAACGGCAATCGCAATTTCCCTTCCAATAATAAACAGTACACGTTGATGGCAGGCTATAAAAAAGTTTTCTTTGTGCAACAACCCTTGATGATTTTTTACTATGACCTCTTGGAAATGAAATATGATGAAGCGTATCGTTTGAAACGAAATCGCCAAAACGGGTTCAATCGTTGGTCGCGTTATTTCAGCTTTCGCTCCTTTAAGGGATCGATCGGCAATGTTTTTCAATTCTTGCTGGGAAATATTTTCTTCTTATTTATTGCGTATCGGTTGATCCGTTATCTGATCGATATTTTGCTACACATTCTATAACGGTCGCCAAGGGGATGATTCTCATCGTTTTCATAGACTGGTGAAAAAGATGATAGGACTTAATTTTTAAAAAAAGGTATACTTAAGTCAGATAAGACAAGCAATTGTCTTTCAAGAATAAGAGTCCTGCTCTTTTTAAGTAAGCCGTCAGCAACAGCTTATCTATTGTGGCGCTAACAGTTTGGGGGAAGTGTTAGTTCTTGTAACAAACAGATTTTTTTCTGGGTGGGATAAGAACAAAAGCGGTATTTTACCGTACTTAATAAGAGGAGTGCTCTTAATTTTTGCTATGACTATTTGAAGACATCACTTCTTGGAAGTGGTGTTTTTTCTTGCCCAAAATAGTCCAAGTGATAGGAGAATTCTAAGAACTATGCTACAATGAGTGCCGATGCTCTCAGCGATGGGAGTAAAAAGAAGGTAGAGGAGAATCACTTAGGAATGCCTGAAGGTCAAACAATAAACGATCCATCTACAAAAAGCGCGCAAAATATTTCTGCGTATATACATATACCATTCTGTGAACATATCTGCTATTACTGTGACTTCAACAAAGTGTTTTTAGAAGGGCAGCCAGTGGATGAGTACATCGAAGCGTTACTAAAAGAAATTGAGCTGACCCTCTTGCGTCAGCCTATCAATGAGGTGGAAACAATTTATATCGGCGGCGGGACGCCAACGTCGCTTTCGGCGAACCAGCTGGATCGATTGCTTTCAGGTGTGCATGAATTGCTGCCGACCCACACAACCAAAGAGTTTACCGTGGAAGCAAATCCTGGTGATTTGAGTGAAGAAAAAATGCTGGTTTTGAAAAACCATCAAGTCACTCGCTTGTCGATGGGGGTCCAAACCTTTGATAATCGCTTGCTTAAAAAAATTGGCCGCAAGCATACCGCTGAAGATGTTTATTCAACCATTCAGCTGCTGGAAAAACATGATTTTCAGAATGTGACGATCGATTTGATTTATGCACTTCCGGGACAAAGCATAGAAAGCTTCCGTGATACACTGACGCGAGCGATTGATCTCGGGTTGCCTCACTATGCGATGTATTCCTTGATTTTAGAAAACAAAACCATGTTTATGAACTGGGTTCGCCAAGGGAGAATGGCGCTGCCTTCTCAAGAAGCTGAAACGCAGATGTTTGATGAGGCGATCGCCGCGATGACAAAAGCTGGCTTGAATCAATATGAAATCAGTAATTTTGCACGACCAGGGTATGAGTCCTTGCATAATCTAGTGTATTGGAACAATGAACATTATTTTGGCTTTGGGGCAGGCGCCAGCGGGTATCTTGGACAGACCCGCTACAAGAATAAAGGTCCAATCCAGCATTATTTGAAACCATTACAGGAAAATCAATTGCCAATCCATGAAACCGAAGAATTGACAACCAGTAATCAAATGGAAGAGGAACTGTTTTTAGGCCTTCGTAAAAAGGCTGGCATTTCAAAAATACGCTTTGCAGAAAAATTCGGGAAGTCTTTTCAGGAAATCTATGGTTCAACTAGCGAACAGTTGGTTCAAAAAGGCTGGTTGGCTAGTCAAGGTGATCGTGTCTTTTTAACGAAAGCTGGGATGTTCATTGGCAACGAAGTGTTTGAAGCATTTCTCTTGGATGGAGAAAAATAAGAAAGAACAAGGAAGAGAAGTAGCCATTTCGCGCTGCTTCTTTTTTTGATTTCTTTTTTTAGCACTCTCTTAGAAAGAGTGCTAAAAAAGTGATGCAAATACTTGACATTCCTAGCAAATATGGTATATTTATAATCGTGTTAGCACTTAATAGGAATGAGTGCTAACGGAGGAGTGGATAAAATGTTGACACCTAGACAACAAATGATTTTACACCTCATCATCCAAAACTATACGAATACTGGTCAGCCCACGGGCTCGAAGCGATTGATGGAAGATGGGGTTGAAGCTAGCTCTGCCACCATTCGTAATGAGATGAAGGCGCTGGAAGAAGCTGGTCTTCTGCTAAAAACACATTCATCTTCAGGGCGTGTGCCATCAATAAAAGGGTATCGCTATTACGTTGATCACTTATTGAAGCCATCTGAAGTTGACCAAAACGAAATTCAAACCATTCGTCATTCTTTTGGAAAAGATTTTCATGAAATCAATGAAATCATCCAGCAGTCTGCCACGATCTTGTCCAACTTGACTAGCTATACAGCGTTGTCTCTCGGACCAGATATGAAGGAAAGGAAATTGACGGGCTTTCGAATCGTCCCTTTGAATGCACGACAGATCATCGCGATCATCGTGACGGATAAAGGAAATGTCGAAAATCAAGTCTTTACTCTTCCTGAATCAATGAGCAGCGAAGATTTGGAAAAAATGGTAAGGATCATCAACGACAAATTGATCGGTGAACCTCTAATGACGGTCTACCATCGATTAAGAACCGAGATTCCTATGATTCTGCATAAGTATTTTCAAACGACTGACGGAATCGTTGATCTCTTTGATACGATGCTGAGCCATATTTTTGAAGAAAAAATCTTCGTCGGCGGGCGAATGAATCTTCTGGATTTTGAACCGACGCAAGATGTTAGTCAGTTCAAATCGATGTATTCATTTATGAAAAACGCAGATCAGCTGACACAGCTGCTGGCGCCAAGAGATTCTGCGATTCAAATCAGAATCGGCTCTGAGCTTGGCAACGACTTGTTACAAAATATGAGTTTGATCCAAGCCAGCTATGAAATCGAAGGTCATGGACAAGGAACGATCGCTTTATTAGGTCCATCAAGTATGCCGTATTCACGGATGTTTGGATTGATGGAAGTTTTTCGAGGCGAGTTAGCAAAAAAATTGGCCGATTATTATCGCGCATTAGACGCTGCCAATGAATAAGCGGCAATGAAACAAATCGTAGAAGGGATGGTTGAAACGTGACGGAAAAAGAAGAGCGTTTAGATGAAGAATTAGATAAAACTGCTGAAGAAACCGCAGAAACAACTGAATCTTCAAATGAATCAACTGAAACTGAAGCACAGACTCCTCAACCAGAGGAAGAAGCAGTGGAAAAAAGCGAATTGGAACTTTTGCAAGAAAAGAATAACGAATTGGAAGATCAATTCCTGCGTGCTCGTGCAGAGATCGCAAATATCACTTCACGTAACCGCAACGAGCGGGAACTTTTACAAAAATACCGCTCGCAAGATCTTGGCAAAAAACTGTTGCCAGCAATCGACAATTTGGAACGAGCGATGGCAGCAGATGTCGATCAAGACCAAGCTGCGAATTTGAAAAAAGGCGTTGAAATGGTTCTTGAAAGTCTGCGTCAAGCCTTAAAAGAAGAGGGAATCGAAGAGATTCCTGCTGAAGGTGCAATGTTCGATCCGAACTTGCATCAAGCGGTGCAGACTGTACCTGCCTCTGATGAAACACCGGCAGACACAATCGTTACTGTCTTGCAAAAAGGGTATAAATTGCATGATCGTGTCTTGCGTGCAAGCATGGTCATCGTTGCACAATAGTTCTTTCTATCTATAAGTAGATGTTTAAATTAAAAAAGGGAGTGTATTACTTATGAGTAAAATTATCGGTATCGACTTAGGAACAACAAACTCAGCTGTTGCTGTCCTTGAAGGCGGCGAAGCAAAAATCATTACGAATCCAGAAGGAAACCGTACCACACCTTCTGTTGTCTCATTCAAAAACGGTGAGATCCAAGTAGGGGAAGTTGCAAAACGCCAAGCAGTAACAAACCCGAATACGATTTCTTCTATTAAACGCCATATGGGTGAAGCTGGATACAAAGTAGAAGTTGAAGGCAAATCTTACACACCACAAGAAGTTTCCGCAATGGTTCTTCAATACATCAAAGGATTTGCTGAAGACTATTTAGGTGAAAAAGTTGAAAAAGCAGTCATTACTGTTCCTGCATACTTCAACGATGCACAACGTCAAGCAACCAAAGATGCTGGTAAAATTGCCGGTCTTGAAGTAGAACGGATCGTCAACGAACCAACTGCCGCAGCTTTAGCTTATGGGTTAGATAAAACAGATAAAGATGAAAAAATCCTAGTCTTTGACTTAGGTGGTGGTACTTTCGACGTATCGATCCTTGAATTAGGGGATGGCGTCTTTGACGTATTATCAACTGCTGGGGACAACAACCTAGGTGGGGATGACTTTGATAACAAAATCATCGACCACATGGTAGCAGAATTCAAAAAAGAAAACGGCATTGATCTTGGAAAAGACAAAATGGCCTTGCAACGTTTGAAAGATGCTGCTGAAAAAGCGAAAAAAGACTTGTCAGGTGTAACAAGTACTCAAATCAGCTTGCCATTTATCACAGCTGGTGATGCTGGTCCATTGCACTTGGAAATGACCTTGACTCGTGCGAAATTCGATGAATTGACCGCAGACCTAGTCGAACGGACAAAAATTCCAGTACGCCAAGCTTTGAAAGATGCTGGCTTGTCACAATCAGAAATCGATGAAGTCATCTTAGTTGGTGGTTCAACACGTATTCCAGCAGTAGTTGATGCTGTTCGTAAAGAAACCAATAAAGAACCAAACAAATCAGTAAACCCAGATGAAGTGGTAGCGATGGGTGCTGCGATCCAAGGTGGCGTGATCACAGGTGATGTGAAAGATGTCGTCTTACTAGACGTTACACCATTATCATTAGGTATCGAAACAATGGGTGCCGTCTTCACAAAACTGATCGATCGTAACACAACGATCCCTACAAGTAAATCACAAGTCTTCTCAACTGCAGCAGACAATCAACCAGCCGTTGATATCCATGTCTTGCAAGGAGAACGCCCAATGGCAGCTGACAACAAAACATTAGGTAGATTCCAATTGACGGATATTCCACCAGCACCTCGTGGCATCCCTCAAATCGAAGTAACATTTGATATCGATAAAAATGGGATCGTCAATGTTTCTGCAAAAGATTTAGGTACACAAAAAGAACAAAAAATCACGATCAAATCATCTTCAGGTTTATCAGATGAAGAAATCGAACGCATGGTAAAAGATGCTGAAGCAAACGCTGAAGCCGACAAACAACGCAAAGAAGAAGTTGATCTACGCAATGACGTCGATGCTTTGTTGTTCACTGTTGATAAAACATTGAAAGAGCTTGAAGGCAAAGTGGATGCAGACGAAGTCAAAAAAGCGGAAGAAGCTCGTGATGAGTTGAAAGCTGCACTTGAAGCAAACAACTTAGAAGAAATGAAAACGAAACGTGATGCTTTGAATGAAATCGTACAAAACTTAACTGTTAAATTATACGAACAAGCAGCACAACAACAAGCACAAGAAAATCCAGAAGCTGCACAAGGCGGCGCAGACGATGTGGTTGACGCCGACTTTGAAGAAGTAGACGGTGACGATAAATAATCGCTGTTTGTGAAAAAGCCAAAGTCACCGCTTTGGCTTTTTCTTATGAATTTGCGAAACGTATTTTTCTAGAGCGAATTATATGCTAAAATACGAGAGACGCAAGAATATAGTGGAGGGAAGCCAATGGCAGACAAAAGAGATTATTATGAGGTCTTAGGTCTACAAAAAGGGGCTTCGGATGACGAAATCAAAAAAGCTTATCGTAAGCTTTCAAAACAATATCATCCAGACATCAATAAAGAACCTGATGCAGAAGCAAAGTTTAAAGAGATTTCTGAGGCCTATGAAATATTAAGTGATTCCCAAAAAAGAGCTGCTTATGACCAGTATGGTCATGCTGGTACCGATCCGAACTACGGAGGCGGTTATGGCGGTGGATTCGGCGGCTTTAACAGTGGCGGATTTTCCGGTGGCGGTTTTGGTGGATTTGAAGACATTTTCGAATCGTTTTTCGGTGGTGGAGGCGGCAGAACAGCCAATCCTAATGCACCTCGACAAGGAGCGGACTTGCAATATGCGGTTGATCTTTCCTTTGAAGAAGCGATTTTCGGAGTGGAAAAAACTGTTCAATACAATCGTGAAGAAACCTGTCATACCTGCGGTGGGAACGGGGCAAAACCAGGTACTTCACCAGAAACCTGTCATAAATGTCATGGTGCAGGTACCATCAATGTTGAACGTCAAACACCGCTTGGTCGTGTGATGAGCCGTCAAACCTGTGATGTTTGTCATGGAACTGGGAAAGAAATCAAAGAACCATGTACAACATGTCATGGTACTGGCCATGAAAAGAAAAAACACAGTGTGAAAGTCAACGTACCTGCAGGTGTCGAAGATGGACAACAAATGCGCTTGTCTGGTCAAGGAGAAGCTGGCACCAATGGTGGTCCTTATGGTGATCTGTACGTTGTTTTCCGAGTGGAAGAAAGTGATATTTTTGACCGTGATGGGTCGGAAATTTATTACGAACTGCCGTTAAACTTTGTCCAAGCTGCTTTAGGCGACGAAGTCAATGTACCAACGGTTCATGGGAATGTGAAATTAAAAATTCCAGCTGGTACGCAAACAGGCACAAACTTCCGCTTACGCGGTAAGGGAGCCCCTCGCTTACGGGGAGGCGGCAATGGCGATCAACAGGTCAAAGTGAAGCTGATCACACCTAAGAACTTAAATGAGGAACAAAAAGAGGCATTGCGGGCTTATGCAAAAGCCAGTGGCCATGAAACGAACGAACAACAACCAGAAGGATTTTTTGATAAAATGAAAGATGCTTTTGGTGGGAAAAAGAAATAACCATGAAAAAATCCAACTCATGCCCTTATAAAACCATCCGTTTTATAAGGGCATGAGTGTTTGTATGGCTATAAATGTGCAGTATGGGCAAGAATCGAATCTTCTTGGCCATCTTTTTTTCTTTTCCTTTGAAATCGCTTGCTTAGTGTGTCACAATAAAAGTAGACCAATTAAAGGAGGAGATACAATGGAAAGAATATTTGCGAGTCCGTCACGATACGTTCAAGGAAAAGGGGTCTTGAAGCATGGGTTATCCCATATCAAAGATTTAGGAAAGAAAGTGCTTCTTTTGACCGATGAAACTGTTTGGAAAATTGCCGGTGAAGAACTATTTGAGAACCTGAAAGCAGCCGAGTTAGAACCGGTAAAAGAAATTTTTGGTGGAGAAGCTTCTGCAAATGAAATCGATCGTATCGTCTCTAAAGCCAAAAGTGAATCAATCGAAGTGATTGCCTCATTAGGTGGTGGGAAAGCCATCGATACTGGGAAAGCTGTTGCGGATGAATTGAAAATACCGATCGCTGTTTTGCCAACGATTGCCTCCACTGATGCACCAACTTCGGCACTTTCTGTTATTTATACTGATGAAGGTCGTTTTGAAAAGTATCGTTTTTATAACAAAAATCCTGAACTTGTCTTAGTGGATACCGCTGTGATTGCCAAAGCGCCTGCCAAATTGCTAGCCGCTGGTATTGCGGATGCACTCGCAACCTATGTCGAGGCACGTGCTGTTGCTCGAAGCCATAGTAAAAATATGGTTGGCGGCGTGCAACCAATTGCCAGCATGGCAATCGCTGAAAAATGCGAAGAGATCCTTTTTGAGAATGCCTTAAAAGCCTATCAAGCGAATAAAAAACAAGTCGTTACCGAAGCTTTTGAACAAATCGTGGAAGCCAACACTTTGCTAAGTGGATTAGGCTTTGAAAGTGCAGGTCTGGCAGCAGCTCATGCGATTCATAATGGCTTGACAGCCCTTGAAGGAGACGTTCATGATCTGACCCATGGTGAGAAGGTTGCTTACGGAACACTCACTCAATTGATGCTGGAAAATGCAGATCCTGAAGAGCTCGACCAATATATAGAATTGTATCAGGCATTAGAATTACCGACGACATTATCCGACATGCATCTTGCGGAAGCCAGCGATGCAGACCTATTAAAAATTGGCGAGCAAGCAACCATCGAAGGGGAAACGATCCACAATATGCCATTCCCAGTTTCTGCAGAAGATGTTGCAGCAGCGATCAAAGCCGTGGATGCCTATGTGAGTGCTTACTATCCTCTATGATGTTATTTTATTAAAGACCATCAATGTGTGCTCGGTGATTTCAAAAAATGTTTGACAATAAAAAAGAGTCGTGCTATTTTGATAACAAGCAAATTAAAGGAGGGAACAAGACATGACAAACGTCAACACACAAACTACCTGTTGTTGTTGTATGGTGCAAAAAGCAGCATACCGATTTGTCATGCCTATTATTAGTTCCTTTGTCGCAGAAGATCGCTGAAGTTTCTTTAGTGATTCACTTCTATCCGGATAAGACGACATGTTTTTGGGGTACTGATGTAATAGTCAGTACCCCTTTTTGTTTGCTGTTTTTTACCGCTTTCATTGGCGACGGCTGATGATAGCAAATGAAAATGAGTACATGAAGCATACGAGCTGTACCAAACAAAGTTGAGCGAGGAGTCGAGCGATGATCGTTAATAATATAAAAGCATTGATTGGGCACACCCCATTCTTTGAATTTGATGCCGCAGCATTTGGCGGCAAAAAGGGAAGTACCATCTATGCGAAACTTGAGTATTTAAATCCTGGTGGAAGTATCAAGGACCGCTTAGGAAAGTATTTGATCGATGAAGCGTTTCGTGAGCATGTGATCGATCATGAGACAACCGTTATCGAACCGACAGCGGGAAATACTGGAATTGGTTTAGCTTTAGCTGGGATCGAGTATGGCTTAAAAATGATTTTTGTCATTCCTGAAAAATTTAGCCTTGAAAAGCAGCAACTGATTGAAGCGTTGGGCGGGACCATCGTTCATACGCCCACTGAAGCAGGCATTCAAGGTGCGATTGAAAAAGCAAAGGAAATAGCAAAACAGCTACCAAATAGTTATATGCCAATGCAATTTCACAATCAAAACAATCCTGCAGCCTACCAAGCAACCTTAGGCCCAGAGATCTTTCAGGAGTTATCTGGAAAAATTGACAGCTTTGTTGCTGGAGCTGGCAGCGGGGGGACCTTCGCGGGTGTCGCAACATACTTAAAGAAGCAAAAATCAAGCACTCGACTTGCTGTCGTTGAACCAGAGGGATCGATCTTAAATGGCGGGCCTGCCCATGGACATGAGATTGAAGGGATCGGTGTTGAGTTCATTCCACAATTTTTTGACGATTTGCTTATTGATCAAATTTATACGATCAGTGATGCGGAAGGCTTTGCTTTTACGCGTTACTTGGCAAAAAACTATGGTCTGCTTGTTGGAAGTTCAAGTGGAGCGGCAATGGCAGCAGCAGTAAAAGAAAGCCTCGAATTACCAACTGGAAGCTCGATCATTACCGTCTTTCCAGATGGAGGCGATCGCTATCTATCAAAACAGATTTATGCGGGTGAATCAGCAATCACCCCATTCATAGGAGGAGTAAACCATGCATTTTAATACAAAAGTAATCCACGGTGGTATCAGCGAAGACGAAATGACTGGTGCTGTTAGTGTGCCAATTTACCAAACATCAACCTATCGGCAAAATGCTCTTGGTCAGCCAAAGCAATATGAATACAGTCGTTCAGGCAATCCAACTCGATTTGCCTTAGAAGAATTGATTGCGGATCTGGAAGAAGGCGCCCATGGGTTTGCTTTTGCCTCTGGATTAGCAGCCACCCATGCGGTCTTCTCGCTGTTTCAGACTGGAGATCATGTCATTTTAGGGGATGATGTATATGGCGGGACGTTTCGTTTGCTCCATCAAGTATTAGAAAAAAGCGGGTTGACTTATTCACTTGTCAAAACAAATGATCTAGCTGCCGTTGAAGCAGCCATCCTTCCAGAAACCAAAGCGATCTTTCTGGAAACACCGACTAATCCATTATTGAAGATCACGGACATCGCAATCGTTGCCCAACTAGCTAAAAAACAGGACATTTTGACGATCGTGGATAATACCTTTGCGACCCCTTACTTTCAAAAGCCGCTACAATTAGGCGCAGATATTGTGATTCACAGTGCTACCAAGTATCTCGGTGGACACAGTGATGTAGTAGCTGGGTTAGCAGTTGCCAAAGAGCCACAAATCGCCGAAAGAATTGCTTTTTTACAAAACGCCATTGGTGGTGTATTGGGGCCTCATGATAGCTGGTTGATCCAACGAAGCATCAAAACACTTGCTTTGCGGATGGAAGCACATCAAAAAAACGCGATGAAAATTGCCCACTACTTACAAGCACATCAAGCTGTCGCAAACGTGTATTATCCAGGATTGATTGCCCATGAAGGACATGAAATCGCCAAATCACAGATGTCTGGGTATAGCGGTATGATATCTTTTGAACTAAACGACGAATCGAAAACAGCAGAATTTGTTGAATCATTAAAGATTTTTACTTTAGCGGAAAGTTTAGGTGGCGTGGAAAGCTTGGTAGAAGTGCCAGCCGTGATGACCCATGCCTCGATCCCTAAAGAAATTCGTGAGCAATCTGGGATCAAAGATGGCTTGATTCGGTTGTCGGTCGGCATCGAAGACGGTGAGGATCTGCAGGCGGATTTAGAGCAAGCGTTTGAAAAGGCAGGTAGCTAGTGATGGGGAGAGAATTTATTCCAATTTTTTCTGACTGGGCAGCTGAGTACGATGAAACAGTTGCAGGCAAGGATGAAGAATATCGAGCGGTTTTTTTCAAATATGAACAGTTACTCGCTGAAATTGCTGAAAAAGCAGGGCAGTCTGTGGTAGAATTTGGTAGTGGAACTGGAAATCTAACACAAGCTCTGCTTAATCAAGGAAAAAACGTGCTGGCGATCGAGCCATCGCCAGAGATGCGGCGAATCGCCAAGTCAAAACCCAGTCTTTCTAAAGTGACTTTTGTAGATGGTGATATGGAGGTTTTTCCTGAGATCACGGATGTGATCGATACGATCGTTTCTACCTATGTTTTTCATCATCTTACGGAGGACGAAAAGCAACGGGCAATCCGCAAATATGCGGCGATGCTGCCAAAAGGCGGGAAAGTGCTTTTCGGGGATACGATGTTTCTTTCTCTAGCCCGCAAAATGGAACGAATCGATGAAGCACGGCAAGCTGGATACCAGCGACTAGCCGCTGATCTGCAACGGGAGTACTATCCAGTTATTGCGGATATCGAACGATACTTTCGCCAACATGGGTTTACCAGTCGTTTTAAGCAAATCAATGAGTATGTTTGGCTTGTGGAAGCACAAAAAGAGTAGGAGAGAAGTACAATGAAAATGAATGTTGAAAGCTTTAATTTGGATCATACGAAAGTCAAAGCACCTTATGTACGGGTTGCCGATAAAAAACAAGGAACGAATGATACTATCATCAAATATGATGTCCGTTTGAAGCAGCCGAACCAAGCGCATATGGATATGGCAAGTCTGCACTCACTAGAACATTTGACGGCAGAATTGATTCGTAATCATGCGGATTATATTGTGGACTGGTCGCCAATGGGCTGCCAAACCGGCTTTTATTTGACAGTCTTGAATCACGACGATTATGAAGAGATTTTGACCGTCCTAGAAAAAACCATGAAAGACGTTTTGCAAGCAACTGAAGTACCTGCCAGCAATGAAGTCCAATGCGGTTGGGCGGCGAACCATACCTTAGAGGGTGCGCAAAAATTAGCGCAAGAATTTCTTGATGAACGTGACAATTGGTCGACCGTTTTTGCCTAAACAAAAATAGAAGGAGAAAAAGGTGCCTGCGTTTGGATTCGCAGACGCCTTTTTTGTTAAACCCGCAAAGAGACGGGGGTTCGATAGTTTTTGTTTATGGTTCTACTGCTTGGACAGTGATGCCGACTCCGTTTGGATTATAGGTTTGACTAATGTAAAACTCAAATCCTTCATGAACAAAGAAAAGTCTCCGAATGGCGCTAACGTCTCTGATGTGAGCATCTAAACCATACTGTTCGATCAATGTCTCTTTGATCTCCTCAATATCATCCTCTTTCCCGAATTGTGAGAAATCAATACCGAAAAATTCTGGGACATCAACCAATGTGATTCTCGATAAATGTTCATTTCCCGCGTTATCGGAGTCAAAATCAAAGCTGATTTTGGACAGTTTGTCCCTTGAACCTAAAGGAACTCTTTTTGTCTCGAGAGCGCTGCTGTCAGCCATCGTTGATAACAAATCAATGGCTGAATCAGGTAAACGAGTGGTTACTTTTCTTACTTCATCAACCATTGCTCCTTGATCGGGAGAAAAAACTTTTCTAGTCTCTTCCGTGACGATCACATTTTCGCGGCGCCGCTTTCGGTTAATGGCACTGCGCTCTTGGTTTACCCGATCACTACGTTTGATGAGATCGAGGCCAAGATCGCTGATGGATTCAGGGGAAGGTCTTTCTTCCAGTAAAGCAGTTAAGTAATCGATCTCTAAAAACTGCTCGTAGGCAGCTGCTGGTTGATTTTCGCTGTAGAAGAGGACAGCTCCGAGTAAAAAACAACTAATGCCCAAACAAAGCAAAAGACTTCTTCTGCGATGCTCCCGGATTTTTTTCATAGGACGATTCAGTTTCATTTTATCCTTCAACTCCTAAGTTTTTTAGACGACTCATGATAATAGAGGTGTTTGAATTTCATCACGCATTTTACCAATCTTAGTTATGAGAGGTCGCTTAATGGATTACTCAATTTCTGTTTCAGAAAACTGATCATGCCAGGCCACATCAGAAACGGTTCGGTTAATAAGAGTGACAATGATTGCCTCACCATCGGAATTGATCCATGCATTAGATTCCACACCTACAACCGCTAGTCGCCAAGAAGGCAGTCCACCCATGATCTCAAGAACTTAATCGCAGGACATTCCTTCTTGCAATTGGTGGAGTAAGTCTTTGTTGACTGTTCGATTCCACCGTCGCGGCAGCCCGATCTGCAATTGTTCACAATACGAAAATTGAGGGGCAGCTGTTTCGGTACTGCTCTGAGCTTGTGCAAAGTCATCAGAAGAACGAGCTGTTTCAGATGTGGGTTCGGATGTGTGGTTCTCAGTTCTGGAAGAAGAAGCTATAGTTTCAGAATCAGCTGACAAAGATTGAGAAGACGACGTTGCTTCTGGTAAAAAACTGCTCTTGGTGGTGTCATCCATGATTTCGTCAATTAAGGTACAGCCAGTGAGAAAGAGGGAGAGTAACATTAGTAAGGGAAATAAAAAGATGGTTTTCATAAGATAGGTTCCTCCAAAATGATTTTCGCTACTTTTCTTTGTTATTTTAATGTTGGTTTTTTATTAGAAAAATCCCGTCATTTGCTATAAAATAAAAAAGAAAAATGTTTGTATACCTATTTAGATTTGGAGGGAGTGTTGTTTAATAAGTGTAACATGTTGCTTCCGATCTGGCTACTTGATTTCCAATATCCTTTCGTGGTTTTAGTAAAATTGGTATCTGCAGCTTACGATGTTGAAAAGAAAATGTTATAATAGATTTAACTACTCAATAAAAATTTGCTATTTTAAAGGCGAATCCTGTTTACTCTTACCAGATCAACAGGAACCAGCATACCTTTTGCTAAGAATTTATGTAAGGAATGATTTTTTTCATAACACGGAGAGGAGGAAGGAATATGAGCATCTTAAAGCAATGGCAAGCAAAACATCAAGCGAAAAAAGAAGCAAAAAAGCAGGCATTACGGTTAAAAAATGCCAAGCTTCGTGCAGCGGGGAAAGAGCCGTTGAAGGGCTGGGGGAAAATGGTTGATACTGGCATCGGCGGGGCGAACAAAGCAAACCCCATCGATACAAAAGTGTTTTTGGGGGAAAATCAAAAGCGGATCGCAGATGAAACGAAACGGAACAAACAATAAAGAAAACCTCTGCAACAGTTCCTTCGTCGGACTGTTGCAGAGGCTTTTTTAAATATTCAATACTTTGTCTAAGAAGTCTTTGGTACGCTCATGCTTAGGATTGGTAAAGATTTGCTCAGGTGTACCGTCTTCCAAGAAGTTCCCGCCGTCAATAAACATCACACGGTTTGCTACTTCTTTGGCAAACCCCATCTCGTGAGTAACGATCACCATGGTCATTCCTTGTTTTGCCAAATCCTTCATAACATTTAGTACATCGCCAACCATTTCTGGATCGAGTGCGGAGGTTGGTTCATCGAACAACATCACATCGGGATTCATTGCTAAAGCTCTAGCGATCGCCACCCGTTGTTTTTGTCCTCCAGACAGATTGTCAGGGTACATGTCTTTTTTATCTGCCAAACCGACCGTTTCTAATAAACGAATTGCGTTCTTTTCCGCTTCTTGCCGAGAAGCATTTTTTAGATCCATCGGTGCTAAAATGATATTTTCTAAAACCGACAAGTGAGGGAAGAGATTGAAATGCTGAAACACCATGCCGATATGTTGACGAACAGCATTGATATTGGTGTTTTTATCCATCAGATGTGCGCCGTCAACGATAATATCGCCGCTGGTTGGTTCTTCTAAGCGGTTCAAACAGCGTAAGAACGTCGATTTCCCAGAACCTGAAGGACCGATCACACAAACGACTTCTCCTTCAGCGATTGAAACATTGATATTATTCAATACGGTATTGTCGCCGTATTTTTTCACAAGATTTTCAACTAAGATTTTTTCTTTCATGCTATTTCACCTTCTTTTCTAAAACTTTTGCAAGTTTCGTTAAAGCTGTGATCACGACTAAGTAAATAATCGCGATGATCAAGTAAACATAGGTACTTTGCGTAGTCCGAGCAACGATGATTTTCCCAGTTTGCAATAATTCTACGACTC
Organism: Enterococcus sp. DIV1279b; assembly: GCF_050531515.1. Taxonomy (NCBI): domain Bacteria; kingdom Bacillati; phylum Bacillota; class Bacilli; order Lactobacillales; family Enterococcaceae; genus Enterococcus; species Enterococcus sp. DIV1279b. The sequence goes on from NZ_CP172891.1 coordinate 1,608,473, forward strand.
CGATAACCGAGATGATCGTTGTATCTTTCAACGAGATAACGAATTGGTTAACGAAAGATGGAATCATGATTTTGATCGCTTGCGGTAAAATGATTTTCTGCATTGTCCGAGTGTAGGTCATCCCCAAACTACGAGAGGCTTCCATCTGACCTTTTGGCACCGCATTGATCCCGCCACGGACGATCTCAGCGATATAGGCACTGGCATTTAAAGTCAATGTAATGACCCCGGCTGCAAAGTCGGGAATCGTGATACCAATGGCATCGGAAAGTCCGAAGAAGATGAAGAAAGCCAATACCATCATAGGAATACCACGAATGATATCAACATAGATCCCTGCAAAAACCCGCAATGCTTTGATTGGAGCAACACTAAATAGTCCAAAAATGATGCCGATCACTAATGCTAAGGCAAAAGAAATCAATGCTAGTAAAAGGGTATTCCATAAACCTTTTAATAAGACGTTATAGTTGTTGCTGATCAAACCAGTGATCGTCGATTCATCCACTCGTTTTTCTGTGGCAGAGCCATCTTCAATGTATTTATTGATGATTTGATCGTACTCGCCAGTCCGTTTCATTTCTTTCAATGCTTCATTGAACATTTGGATCAGTTCAGGATTTTGGCCTTTTTTCACCGCAAAACCGTACTGACCGCCAGATTCTTTTTCAATCGGTGTCACTAGTTTTTGACCTTGGCTGATGGCATAACCGATCACTGGATAATCATCCATCATGGCATCGATTTGTCCGCCGTTAACAGCTGCATATAATTGATCGGCTGCATCATAATATTTGATCGAATAGCCATATTTTTCTTCGTTGGCGATCAAGAAGTCTGCACTTTCTGTTCCCACTTTCGCACCAACGGTTTTTCCATCTAAATCTTCATAGGAATTGATGGAATCATTGCCTTCTTTTACAGCGATCTGAATGCCGCTTTCAAAGTAAGAGTCAGAGAAGTCATAGGATTGACGACGCTCATCAGTGATCGTCATCCCAGCGATCATCCCATCTGCTTGGTTACCATCCAAGGCTTGCAAAGCTCCTGAAAAACCGATGAAATTGAATTCAATGTTGAACCCTTGCAATTCTGCCGCCCGATTCATTAAATCCACATCGATCCCTACATACTCATTGTCTTCATTTTGGAATTCAAATGGAGCGAAGGCGGAGTCACTGGCAATTCGGTAAACATCTTTCTTTGGTTCGACTTTCACCATTTCACTGGTGTCTGCATCTGAATCAGACGTTGTGATGTAAGTATTGACGATTTCGTCGTATTTGCCAGAAGCTTTCATGTTGGCTAAACCAGCATTGAATTTTTCAATCAGTTCTTGATTTTGGCCTTTTCTGACAGCGAATCCGTAAGAAGCACCTTTTTCAGGTTCGCCGACAAGTTTCATCGGTTCGCCGTTGTTGATGGCATAGCCAAGCACTGGATAATCATCAAAAGCGGCTGCCACAGTACCATTGCGTACAGCGCCATACAACCCAGTAGCGTCATCATAAAGTTTGATGTCGTAGCCATATTGGTCTTTATTTTCTTCTAAAAAGCGGGCACTTTCGGTTCCAACCTTTGCACCGACCGTTTCGCCCTCAAGATCTTCGTAGCTAGTAATGCTGTCATTGTCCGCAGCTACCGCCATTTGAATCCCACTATCAAAATAAGGATCTGAGAAATCAAAGTTCTCTTTACGCTCTTCTGTGATACTCATTCCAGCAATCATTCCGTCCAACTGATTGGACAAAACACCTTGGATGGAAGGATCAAAACCGAGTGGACGTAAATCAACTGCAAAACCTTGATCTTCAGCGATCGCGTTTAATAAATCTATATCGATCCCTACATATTCATTATTTTCATTCTTGAATTCGAAAGGAGCAAATGTTAAATCTGTTCCTATCTTATACGTAGTTTCCTCCGCACTTGCTGACTTTACTGATAGCGTAAAAATGCTGATAATCAGCGCGATTAAAGCGAAGGACATGTGTTTTCTTTTCAAGAAAATTCCCCCTTTAGATATAACGTATTTATAGATTATATGGATTTTTTCTTCAACACACAAGTCTTTCTCTTTAAAAATATGACAAAATTGCTTAAACCTCACATCAGATGTTAGAAAATCGAACATGTTAAGTTATGCTTAATCGCATGAAACTTTCATAGCAAATGATGGCGAAAGTATGTTCGCTATGATATACTTATTTATGGAAAAGCGGCAGCGAGTTTTTCTTTTTTTGTTGTCGTTTAGAATAATCGAGGGGGAATGAAGATGATCGAAAGAACAACTTCCCATGAATTTGACTTAGTATCAAAATATCAACCAGCTGGGGATCAACCAGAAGCGATCCATCAATTGGTTGACGGGGTGGTCGGTGGAAAAAAAGCACAGATTTTGTTGGGAGCCACTGGGACCGGTAAGACTTATACGATTTCTAATCTAATCAAGGAAGTCAATAAACCGACATTGATCATTGCCCATAATAAAACACTGGCTGGACAATTATATGGCGAGTTCAAGGACTTCTTCCCAAATAATGCAGTCGAGTACTTTGTCAGTTACTATGATTACTATCAACCAGAAGCGTATGTTCCTTCCAGTGATACATACATCGAAAAAGACTCAAGTGTCAATGATGAAATCGATAAACTGCGTCACTCGGCGACGAGTTCTTTATTAGAGAGAAATGATGTGATCGTTGTCGCTTCTGTCTCTTGTATTTTCGGTTTAGGTTCGCCGATCGAGTATGCAAGACAAGTTGTTTCTCTACGAGTAGGGATGGAAAAGTCTCGCGACCAACTATTAAAAGAATTGATCGAGATCCAATTTGAACGAAATGATATCGATTTCCAACGGGGACGTTTTCGCGTGCGCGGCGATGTTGTGGAGATTTTCCCAGCTTCTCGTGATGAGCGAGCGTTACGTATTGAGTTTTTTGGCGATGAAATCGATCGGATTCGTGAAGTCGATGCCTTGACGGGCGAGATCATGAGTGACACCGAACATGTCTCGATCTTTCCGGCAACCCACTTTGTGACCAATGAAGACCATATGGAACATGCGATCGCCTCGATCCAAAGTGAACTCGATGAACGGCTGAAAGTTTTGCGAGCAGAAAATAAGCTGCTGGAAGCACAGCGTTTAGAGCAGCGAACCAACTATGATATTGAAATGATGCGAGAAATGGGGTATACCTCAGGGATCGAAAACTACTCTCGCCACATGGATGGACGAAAAGAAGGGGAACCGCCTTATACGTTATTGGATTTCTTCCCAGATGATTTTCTATTAGTGATCGACGAATCCCACGTAACGATGCCCCAAGTACGTGGGATGTATAATGGTGACCGTGCTAGAAAACAAATGTTAGTAGATTATGGCTTCCGTTTGCCTTCTGCACTGGATAATCGGCCGTTACGCTTGGAAGAATTTGAGAAGCATGTCAATCAAATCGTCTATGTTTCAGCAACACCTGGACCCTATGAATACGATCAAACCGATACCGTCGTTCAACAAATCATTCGTCCGACTGGTCTGTTAGATCCGGTGATCGAAGTACGACCGATCATGGGTCAAATTGACGACCTCGTAGGAGAAATCAATGAACGAGTCGAGCGAAATGAACGGGTCTTTGTCACGACCTTGACGAAAAAAATGTCTGAAGATTTGACGGATTACTTTAAAGAATTAGGGATCAAAGTCAAATACTTGCACAGTGACATCAAAACATTGGAACGAACAGAGATCATTCGCGACCTGCGTCTCGGTGAATTTGATGTACTGGTCGGAATCAACTTACTGCGAGAAGGGTTAGACGTCCCAGAAGTTTCCCTGGTTGCGATCCTTGATGCCGATAAGGAAGGCTTCTTGCGCAGTGAGCGTTCATTAGTCCAAACCATCGGACGAGCAGCTCGTAACTCAGAAGGAAAAGTAATCATGTACGCCGATAAAATGACCGATTCGATGCAGCGAGCGATCGACGAAACAGCGCGACGCCGAAGTATTCAAAAAGCCTATAACGAAGAACATGGAATCGTACCGAAAACCATCATCAAAGAGATTCGCGATCTGATCGCAATCACGAAAGTGGCGGAAGAAACTGGCGAATACACCACGACTTCTTATGAAGAATTGAGTCGTGAAGAAAAAGCAACCTTGTTGTTGAAATTAGAAAAAGAAATGAAAGATGCTGCGAAAGCACTGGATTTTGAAACGGCTGCTACCTTGAGAGATACTATTCTTGAGCTAAAAGCTGCTGATTAGAAGGAGAAACACTATGGCAAATGATAAAATCGTGATCCATGGGGCACGGGCCCATAATTTAAAAAATATCGATGTGACGATTCCCAGAGACCAGCTCGTTGTTGTAACTGGTCTTTCGGGTTCAGGGAAAAGCTCCTTAGCATTTGATACGTTGTATGCCGAAGGACAGCGCCGATATGTCGAAAGTCTATCGGCGTATGCCCGTCAGTTTTTAGGGCAAATGGATAAACCCGACGTAGATAGCATTGATGGACTTAGTCCAGCGATTTCTATCGATCAAAAAACCACCAGCAAGAACCCGCGATCAACAGTGGGGACGGTTACTGAAATCAATGATTATCTGCGGCTTCTTTACGCCAGAATCGGTCACCCAATCTGTCCCAATGATCATATTGAGATTACTAGTCAGTCGGTTGAGCAGATGGTGGATGAAGTTTTGGCATTACCAGAACGCACCAAGATCCAATTGTTGGCACCTATCGTTTATCAAAAGAAAGGGCAGCACAAAAAAGTCTTCGAACGTATCCAAAGAGAAGGTTATGTTCGGATGCGGGTGGATGGCGAAGTCTATGATGTCTCCGAAGCGCCTGAATTAGAAAAAAATAAAAAGCATGATATTGCCATCATCATTGACCGAATCGTTGTAAAGGAAGGCATCCGTTCTCGTCTGTTTGATTCCTTTGAAGCGGCATTACGTTTAGCTGATGGCTATGCGGTAGTCGATGTGATTGGTCAAGAAGAGATGCTTTTCAGTGAACATTATTCTTGCCCGTATTGTGGCTTTACAGTTGGTGAATTAGAGCCACGGCTCTTTTCATTCAATGCGCCTTTTGGTGCTTGTCCAGACTGTGATGGTCTTGGTGTGAAGCTAGAAGTCGATGTCGACCTAGTGATTCCCGATCAAAGCAAAACGTTGCGTGAAGGCGCACTATTACCTTGGAACCCAATCAGTTCACAGTACTATCCGCAAATGCTGGAACAAGCCTGTCAAGAGTTCAATATCGATATGGACACACCCTTTGAAGAGCTGCCAGAAGAACACAAAGACATTATTTTGAATGGTTCGAATGGCGAAATTTTCCATTTCCATTATGAGAATGATTTCGGTGGCGTGCGTGATGTTGAGGTAGCTTTTGAAGGAATCTTACCAAATATTAAGCGCCGTTATCATGAAACCAACTCTGATTTCACCCGTGATCAAATGCGTTTGTATATGACGGAATTGACTTGTAAAACTTGTCATGGCTATCGTTTGAACCCTCAAGCGCTGTGCGTGCAAGTCAACGGAAAACACATTGGTGAAATGAGCGAGATGGCAATCAACAATGCGTTGAATTTTGTCGAAGAATTGAAACTATCGGAACAAGAGCAAATGATCGCACGTCCGATCGTGAAAGAAGTCGATGATCGTTTAAGCTTCTTGAAAAATGTCGGATTGGACTATTTGACCTTGAGTCGTGCATCAGGCACACTCTCTGGTGGGGAAGCGCAACGGATTCGTTTGGCAACACAAATCGGCTCCAATTTGTCTGGGGTGCTTTACATTCTTGATGAGCCATCGATCGGTCTTCACCAACGGGATAACGATCGTTTACTAGATTCATTGCGGAAAATGCGTGACCTTGGGAATACCCTGATCGTCGTTGAGCATGACGAGGACACGATGCGGGCAGCGGACTACTTGATCGATGTCGGTCCAGGTGCAGGACACGCAGGTGGCGAGATCGTCGCTGCAGGCACTCCTGATGAAGTCGCAGCCAATGCGTCTTCCTTAACAGGTCAGTACTTATCAGGAAAACGACAAATCCCGACACCAACGGAACGCCGCAAAGGCAATGGTGAAAAGATTCGTGTGACCGGTGCTTCTGAGAATAACTTGAAAAACATTTCGGTCGATTTTCCATTAGGAAAGTTCGTCGCCGTTACTGGGGTCTCTGGCTCTGGTAAATCGACATTAGTCAATGAAATTTTGAAAAAAGCCTTGGCGCAAAAAATCAATCGGAATTCGAACAAACCTGGTCGCTTTAAAACCATTACTGGTTATGAAGCGATTGAGAAATTGATCGATATCGATCAAAGCCCTATCGGTCGGACGCCTCGAAGCAATCCAGCAACGTATACCAGTGTCTTTGATGACATTCGTGATTTATTTGCTAAAACCAATGAGGCGAAAGTTCGTGGTTACAAAAAAGGCCGCTTTAGTTTTAATGTAAAAGGTGGACGTTGTGAAGCATGTAAAGGGGACGGAATCATCAAGATCGAGATGCACTTCTTACCTGATGTCTACGTACCTTGTGAGGTTTGTCATGGCAAACGTTATAACTCAGAAACGTTAGAAGTTCATTACAAAGGAAAAAATATTTCGGAAATCTTAGATATGACTGTGGAAGATGCAGTGGAATTTTTCCAACATATTCCTAAAATCCATCGAAAATTGCAAACGATCGTCGATGTCGGTCTAGGTTATGTCACGATGGGACAACCAGCGACTACTTTGTCTGGTGGGGAAGCGCAACGGATGAAGCTTGCCAGTGAACTGCACAAAAATTCCAATGGCAAGAGTTTTTATATCTTAGATGAACCGACGACTGGTCTGCATACGGATGATATTGCCCGTTTGTTGAAAGTTTTGGAACGATTTGTCGACGCTGGCAATACCGTTTTAGTGATCGAACACAACTTGGATGTGATCAAATCAGCGGACCATGTGATTGATCTAGGTCCAGAAGGTGGCGAAGGCGGTGGAACGATCATTGCAACTGGTACACCAGAAGAAATTGCTGCGGTTTCTGAAAGCTACACCGGTCATTATTTGAAAAAAGTCCTTTAAGCAAGGAAAAGAGCACTCACTTTTTTACTTGTCTGTCAATAGGTTTCGCTAAAGTTTAAGGAAGCGTGAAATATCTGCAAATTTCATGATAAGGGCTTGAAATCAAAATTTTATTTGATAGAATAGCAATAGGTATACGTATATTCGCATTGAATAAACTGCCTATAAGTTCTATCCGTTCAAAGTGGGAGAAAGCAATCAAAGATAGATACTTTGATTGCTTTTTTCTTTGTGGTATTATAATTCTATTGTAATTAAACGAAACGAGAGAGGTCGTTTTTCGTATTCAAAAGAGAGAGTGATTTTTGATGAGTCAGGAAAATTTTCTTCCCATATTATTAGGAAGCGATATGAATGTTTATGGTATGGCCAGAGCATTCCACGAAGCATATGGCATTCAATCAGTTGCTTATGCTGGTGCGGAACTTGCGCCAACCCGCTTTAGTAAAATTGTTACAATCAATCAAGTGGAAGGTTTTGACCATGATCCAGGATTCACTGAGACGTTGATCAAGTTAGGAAAAAATACTTACAACGATCCTGCCATGAAATATTTATTGATTCCTTGCGGCGATGGCTATGCAGAACTGTTAGCGAAGCATAAAGAAGAATTGAAGCCTTATTATACCTTTATTGCCAATGACTATTCCCTATTAAAACGGTTGATCAACAAAGTAAGTTTTTACGAAGTCTGCGAGGAATACGGCTTGCCTTATCCTAAGACCTTCATTTTAACACCTGAACTGTTGACGGAAGGAACATTCAAAGGAGAGCTGCCTTTTGATTTTCCTGTGGCATTGAAACCAGCCAATAGTGTCGCGTGGCTGTCAGTTGATTTTGAAGGACGCAAAAAAGCCTTCATTATTGACAATCGAACAGAATTTGAAGAAATTGTTTCTCGCATTTACCAAGCGGGCTATCAATATGAAATGATCGTCCAAGATTTTATTCCTGGGGATGACAGCAACATGCGGGTCTTAAATGCCTATGTTGATGAGAATCACGAAGTTCGCGTGATGGGCTTAGGTCATCCTTTATTAGAGGATCCAACGCCTGGAGCTGTTGGGAATTATGTCGTGATCATTCCAGATGAAAATGATCAAATCTATCAAATGATCCGTAAGTTTTTAAAAGAGATCGAATATGTTGGATTTGCCAATTTTGATTTGAAATATGATGCGCGAGACGGTCAATATAAATTATTTGAAATCAACTTGCGTCAAGGAAGAAGCAGTTTCTTTATTACCTTAAGCGGATTGAATCTGGCGAAGTTCATCACAGAGGATTTAGTTTTCGAAAAACCTTACACAGAAACGGTTTATGGCAAAGCTGACGCGCCTGAAGCGAAATTATGGCTAGGGGTACCAAAAAACATTTTCTTGACTTATGCAAAAGAAAATCCTGCGAAAGAACGAGCAAAAAAATTATTAGCAGAAAATCGCTGGGGAACGACTGTCTTTTACAAAGAAGACTTATCTCTAAAGCGTTGGATTCTATTAAAGAGAATGTTCCATCTGTACAACAAACGATTCAAAACGTATTTCCATACGAAAGAAGGCTAGAAGATGGAGAATTTTTTTAGTATTTTAGGCGGCATGGGAACGTTAGCGACGGAAAGTTTTGTCCGCATTTTAAACCGACGGACACAGACCCATAAAGACCAAGATTACTTGAACTATGTTTTATTCAATCATGCGACAGTCCCAGATCGAACGGCATATATTTTAGACAACACGTTAGAAAACCCTGTTCCATATTTAATGGACGACATCGAAAAACAAAATTTGTTAAAGCCAAATTTTATTGTGTTGACTTGTAACACCGCCCATTATTTTTTTGATGAGCTGCAAGCTGCCACTGAGATCGAGATTTTGCATATGCCTCGTGAGGCGGCGAAAGTCGTCTTTGAAAAAGGCGTCACTGGAAAAGTGGCCTTTCTTGGGACAGAAGGCAGTGTCAAAGCCGGCATCTATGAGAAAGAATTGCGGAAGTTCGGACTTGACGTCTATCTTCCAGAGCCAGCGATCCAAAAAAAGGTCAATACATTGATCTATGATCGAATCAAAGAGAATGATCATTTGGATCAAGAACTTTACTTTGAGATACTGGAAGAAGTCACCGAACGCATCGGCTGTGAAAGCGTAGTGCTCGGATGTACCGAGTTGTCCTTAATGGATGAATTTGTGACTGACAATCCTTATCCAGTCGTTGATGCCCAATCCATTTTAGTTGATCGGACGATCGAAAAAGCATTGGCAAATCGCCAAGCAATCTAAAGCTGATAGCGACGTTAGCGGCATTTTTTGAGCTAACGTCTTTTTTTATGCCGGTGTTCCAATGATACGCCCGGCATGATATAATAGAGTTGTTTCAGAAAGGAGTTTTACCTATGACTGAAGTGGATCATTTAGAATTGGTCATTATTACTGGGATGAGCGGAGCCGGCAAAACGGTCGCTATCCAGAGTTTTGAAGATATGGGGTACTTTTGTATCGATAATATGCCCCCAAGCTTGATCCCTAAATTTTGGGAACTGATCAAAGAATCAGGAAAAGTGACGAAAATTGCCTTAGTTGTCGATCTGCGTTCAAGATCGTTTTTTGAAGAAATCCAAAGTATGCTGATTGATATTGAAAACACGAATTTTATCGACACACGGATGCTCTTTTTAGATGCATCGGACAATGAATTGGTGTCAAGATACAAGGAAACGAGAAGAGCACATCCATTAGCGATGGATGGCTTAGTTACGGAAGGCATTCGCAAAGAGCGAGCGATCTTAAACGATTTGAAAACGCGTGCCAGTATTGTTATCGACACAACGACGTTGACCCCACGGCAACTGAGAGAAAAAATCAATCAAGAATTTCGTGCTTCTCATGAGACAGGGTTTCGTATTGAAATACTTTCGTTTGGCTTCAAGTATGGCTTGCCGATCGATGCTGATATCGTGATGGATGTTCGTTTCTTACCGAATCCCCATTACATTCCAGAGTTGCGTCCTTTAACGGGTAAAGATGAACCCGTGTATGATTACGTCATGTCTTTTCCAGAAACGGAAGAATTCTATCAGCAATTTAGTACACTGTTGCAAACGATCATGCCAGGCTATGTCAAGGAAGGCAAAAGCAGCTTGACGGTGGCTATCGGCTGTACTGGGGGCCAACACCGTTCAGTTGCATTATCTGAGCGCATCGGTGCGGTTTTGGCAGAAGACTATCGCGTCAATATTACTCATCGCGACAAAGATAAGCGTAAAGAGACGGTGAATCGTTCATGAAAATGAAAACGTATCGGATCAGAAAGCCGAAGATCGTTGTGGTAGGTGGCGGAACTGGGTTACCAGTCATCCTGAAGAGCTTGCGGAATCAGGGTGTCGACATCACAGCGATCGTTACGGTCGCTGATGATGGCGGTAGCAGCGGCGAGATTCGCAATTTGGTTTCCTCTATCTCGCCACCGGGGGATCTGCGTAATGTTTTGGCGGCTCTATCTGATATGCCGCAACTGTATAATGATATTTTTCAATACCGTTTTAAAGCCGAAGACAAATTTTTAGCCAATCATGCCCTGGGGAACTTGATTATTGCGGCGATTGCTGAAATGCGCAGCAGTACCTATGAAGCCATTCAAATTTTGTCAAAAATCATGCATATCGATGGACGAGTATATCCTTCTTCAGATCTGCCATTGGTGTTGCACGCTGTTTTTAAAGACGGCACCGAAGCGGTAGGAGAGTCCAAGATCGCGGTTGATCGCAAAACGATCGATCGGGTCTTTGTTCGTAATCAAGAAAATAATGATGAGCCGAAAGCAGCTCGTAAAGTTGTTTCTTCAATTATGGAGGCAGATATGATCGTCTTGGGTCCTGGTAGTCTCTTTACTAGTATTTTGCCCAATCTCATGATCAGCGAGATCGGCCAAGCAATGTTGGAAACACAAGCGGAAACGGTTTATATTTGTAATATCATGACCCAAAAAGGTGAAACTGAACACTTTAGTGATGCCGACCATGTGCGGGTCCTGCATAAGCATTTAGGCAAACCCTTTATTGATACGGTGTTAGTCAACACCGAGAAAGTTCCAGAAGGGTATATGGACCCAGAGATTTATGATGAATATCTTGTACAAGTGAAACACGATTTCCAAGGACTGCGAGAAGAAGCCAGCCGTGTCATTTCAGCTGACTTTCTGGAGCTTAGAGATGGCGGAGTTTTTCATGACGGAGATAAAGTGATTGAAGAACTTCTACGTATCGTTTACGGGGCCAAAATCTAAGAAAGGAGGGATTTTTTTATGTCCTTTGCAGCAGAAGTAAAAAAAGAATTGACCGCATTAGAAGTTCATCGCGAACATGCCAAGGCAGAATTGGCCGCTTTGATTCGGATGAATGGGTCATTAAGTATCAACAACCAACAATTTGTTTTAAACGTTCAAACAGAAAACGCGGCGATTGCCAGACGCATCTATTCGTTACTAAAAGATCATTACGACGTGCGCAGCGAATTGCTGGTCCGTCGTAAAATGAAATTAAAAAAGAACAACGTCTATATCGTTCGTTTGAAGCAAGATACAAAGCGCGTGCTTTTGGACTTAGATATCATGGATGGGTTGATGTTTCAAAGCCATGTTTCTGATGAAATCATGGGCAATACTCAAAAAATGCGTTCCTATTTACGAGGCGCTTTCATGGCATCTGGGTCCATCAACAATCCAGAAACCAGCCGCTATCATTTAGAGATCTATTCCATTTACGAGGAGCATAACCAAGATATTTGCGATATGCTAAACGCATATGGATTGAATGCCCGTGCATTAGAACGCAGAAATGGGTATATCTCTTACTTGAAAGGCGCTGAGAAAATCGCTGATTTTTTGACACTGATCGGTGCCACCAATTCCATGCTGAAATTCGAGGACGTGCGGATCGTGCGTGATATGCGTAACTCAGTCAACCGTTTGGTGAATTGCGAAACCGCCAATATGAACAAAACGATCGACGCTGCTTCGAAGCAGATCGACAATATCGAATTTATTCAAGATCGAGTTGGCTTGCAAGCTTTACCTGAAAAGCTGCAAGAAATCGCCGAATTACGTTTGGAACATCCCGAGGTCAGCTTGAAAGAGCTAGGAGAAATGATTCCATCAGGAGCGATCTCGAAATCAGGAATCAATCATCGCATTCGCAAAATCAATGAATTTGCGGATCATTTGCGTGAACAAGTCAGTTAATCTAAGTAGTGAATGAAATCAAAAAAGCAGGAGCTTGCATTTGACATGGATTTTAGTGTCAAATCAGCTCCTGTTTTTTGTTAGAGGTTATTCATTGATCAATGCAGTTAATTCCTCAGCAGAGATCGATTCATCAAAAATGTGCCCATCTAAGATAATCGTTGGCACAAATTGAATGTTGGCGTTTTTCGCTTCTTCCACAATTTCTCCTGCGATCGCAGGATGGTTTTGTTCAGATAGCCCTAAGGTATTTTTCGCAAATTCTGCCACTTCAGGTAAAGATAAATGCCCCCATTCGTCTTGTGTTTGATAAATTTTTGTGATCTCAGCGATCGTTGCCTGAGGATCTGTACTGGAAACAAAGCGGTGCATCACATTGCCTCGTTGCAATGATTCTTTTTCTTTGTCGAATAGTTTGATGACACGGCGTAGTTTCCCAGCTGCGACAGCTTCACCTAAGACCGGTAACGATTCCTCAAACCATTGCCGACAGTAAGGGCAGCGCAAATTCATAAATTCGACGATCGGTTTAGCTGATGGATCTCCGATATGTATCCCTGTTACCGCATTTGTTTCTTGTGCTTTGATGATTGAAATATCCATTAAGATTCCTCCTTTTTCTTTTAGTTTACCGAAGTTTCTGCTGAAAGAAAAGCCTCAGGTCTTTTGATTTAAGTCTGTGAAAAGAGGGGGAGAATGAGCTGGATACTATGTATTTCGTTTCACGAAATTATGAAAAATCCCCTGACTGTGCTTTTATATTCCTTGATTTTCAGCTATAATGAATTGTGTTTTATTGTGCAAAATGATGATTAAAGGAAGTTATATAGATGAGAAAAAGAAAAACAATGGATGGCAATACGGCAGCAGCCTATATTTCCTATGCCTTTACGGAACTTGCGGCGATCTATCCGATAACCCCTAGTTCAACCATGGCTGAATTAGTGGATCAGTGGTCTGCTCAAGGAAAGCATAATCTTTTTGGGCAGCCGGTGAAAGTGGTTGAAATGCAATCTGAAGCAGGGGTGGCCGGTGTGGTTCACGGCTCATTAAAAACGGGCGCCTTAACGACGACCTATACGGCATCCCAGGGACTTTTATTAATGGTACCAAATATGTACAAGATTGCTGGGGAAATGCTGCCAGGCGTCTTTCATGTCGCCAGCCGAGCAGTGACCACCAATGCTTTGAATATTTTCGGAGATCATACCGATGTAATGGCCACCCGACAAACAGGCTTTGCTATGTTAGCGGAAAGCAGTGTCCAAGAAGTAATGGATTTAGCGCCAGTCGCTCATTTAGCAGCTATCGAAGCCAATATCCCATTTTTAAACTTTTTTGATGGGTTTCGAACCAGTCATGAGATTCAAAAAATAGAGGTCTTAGATTATGAGGAATTAGCGCAGTTGGTCAATCATAAAAAATTGGCTACTTTTCGACAAAAAGCCATGAACCCGAATCACCCGACGACGAGTGGAACGAATCAAAATCCTGATATCCATTTTCAACAGCGGGAAACGATCAATCAGCATTATCAAACATTGCCTGAGATCGTTCGTTTTTACATGAAAAAAATCAATGCTTTAAGAGGAACCAACTATGATTTAGTGGATTATTATGGTGCTTCGGACGCCGAAGAAGTCATCGTTTCGATGGGGTCCTCAACGCAAACGATCCAGCAGACGGTGGATCATTTATGCGCTTCAGGCCGCAAGGTGGGGGTCTTGTCGATCCATTTGTATCGACCATTCCCACTAAAAGTCTTCTTAGAAAAACTGCCTGCTACCGTTAAAAGTATCGCTGTATTGGATCGCAGCAAAGAACCTGGTGCCAATGGCGAGTCTTTGCTTTTGGATGTGCAAAGTGCCATGTATGATGCAGCGATTCGGCCGACGATCATTGGTGGACGCTATGGTCTTGGGTCAAAAGATGTGACACCTGATCAAATCGTTGCCGTTTATGACGAATTGCTCAAGCCAAAAGCGAGCCAAAAGAAACGCTTCACCATTGGGATCACGGATGATGTGACGCAATTGTCGTTGCCATCAAAGGGCACGCTAGATCTAACTGATCCATCCACCTTCCAAGCGAAATTCTGGGGATTCGGCTCTGACGGGACCGTCGGGGCAAATAAGTCAGCAATCAAAATCATCGGTGACCATACCGAAAAATATGTACAAGGCTATTTCCATTATGATTCGAAAAAATCTGGTGGTCTAACGGTTTCTCATCTGCGATTTGGGGATACCCCCATTCGTTCTACCTATTTGATCGAACACGCGGATTTCGTTGCGTGTCATACGCCTGCGTATTTGCATACGTATGATTTGCTGAAAGGACTCAAAAAAGGCGGAACCTTTTTATTAAATACGACCTGGTCACAAGAGCAAATCTTAAAAAATTTACCGAAGAAAATGAAACGTTATCTTGCTGAAAACGAGATCCGTTTTTATACCATTAACGCCATGCAGTTGGCAATGGAAGTCGGCTTAGGTGGGCGGATCAATACCGCGATGGAAACAGCCTTCTTTTACTTGGCAAACATCATTCCGACCGAGGAAATCTTGCCGATTTTAAAAGAAGAGGCGCTGAAAAGTTATCGGCACAAATCGATGGCGATCGTTGAAAAGAACCAAGCAGCCATCGATCGCACCATCGAATTATTACAAGAAATCCCTGTTCCAAGCAAGTGGGCAACGATCGAAGTACCGAAGAGGACATCCACTGCTACAACACAATTTGTGCGGGAAATCGTGGAACCCATCAACCGTCAAGAAGGCAACCAACTAAGCGTGGGTACCCTCGTACGAAATCAAATGACTGAAGGGGTGATCCCTGTCGGGACAACAGCGGTTGAGAAGCGGGGCATCGCTGTTGAAGTGCCCGAGTGGCTATCAGATCGCTGTACCATGTGCAATGAGTGTGCTTTTGTCTGTCCTCATGCGGCGATCCGTCCGTTTTTGGCAGATGAAGATGAATTAACCGAAGCACCTGAAGGTTTTATCGTCAGAGAGATGCGAGGCGCGAATGGGCAAAAATATCGAATTCAAGTTTCCGTTGAAGATTGTACAGGTTGCGGCCTTTGTGTGGAAGCATGTCCCGCCAAAGGGAAAGCTTTGACGATGCGTCCTTACGAAGAACAAAAAGAACAAGCTTTAAATTGGGCTTTTGCGATGACTTTACGTCAAAAAGAAAATCCAGCAAAACCAGGAACTGTTTTGGGCTCTCAATTCAATAAACCTTTGTTGGAGTTCTCTGGTGCTTGTGCGGGCTGTGGGGAAACCCCCTATGTGAAACTATTGACCCAAATGTTTGGTGATCGCATGATGATCGCCAATGCGACCGGCTGCTCTTCGATTTGGGGTGGAACCTCACCAGTATCCCCTTATACAACCAATCACTTAGGACAAGGGCCAGCTTGGTCAAACTCGTTGTTTGAAGACAATGCCGAATATGGCTATGGCATGTTCTTAGCCAACCAAACCCGACGGGAGAAATTAGCGGCCCAGCTGCAGTCGTTGAAAGCCAATGTATCAGAAGAATTGCAGGCTTTGATTGATGATTGGGACCTTCATCGAGAAGAAAGTGCTGGGACGCAACAGCGAGCAGCAAAATTGATCGCCGCCTTAGAAGCTGAAGCTGCCACAACACCTCAGCTGAACAAAATCTTGCAGGAGAAAGATTTGTTTGTTAAGCCAAGCCAATGGATGATAGGCGGTGACGGCTGGGCATATGATATTGGGTTTGGCGGTATCGATCATGTTCTCGCTTCTGGTGCAGACGTCAATATTCTCGTGTTAGATAATGAAGTCTATTCTAATACAGGGGGGCAAGTCTCTAAAGCGACACCGACTTCGGCCATTGCTAAATTCGCTGCGAGTGGCAAGTTTGTTTCCAAAAAAGATTTAGGAATGATGGCGATGACCTACGGACATGTCTATGTCGCACAAATCGCATCTGGTGCCAATCAAATGCAAACGATCAAAGCCTTTGAAGAAGCCGAGCGGTTCCCAGGACCGTCAATCATCATTGCCTATACGCCATGCATCACCCACGGTCTTGCAGGCGGAATGCGTCAATCCTTGAAAGAAGCACAAGAAGCAGTTGCATCGGGGTATTGGAGTCTCTACCGCTATAACCCGCTGTTGACAGAAAAAGGGAAACAGCCAATGACACTCGACTTCAAAAAGCCAGCATTTGATCAAATGCCTGCCTTTATGCAGACACAAGTTCGATTTGCATCCTTGCAGTCTGCCAATCCGAATGCGGCGCAAGCATTGTTTGAAAAAACCGTTTCAGATGCGAAAACTCGTTTCTACAACTATGCCCGCTTAGCAGGTCAAGAAGAAAAAATACGAGCAAAGCTTGAAAAAAAGGTAAGTACTGATGCAGAACAACCAACGGCAGTAAAAACGGAGCGTGTACGAAGAGAAAAACGGCCGTTAAGCGAAGAACAGCTCGCTGAAAGAGCAGCACGGCGTGCAGCGCGCGCAAAGCGCCGTCAGCAAGAGTAATCGCTCGCTGAGGAATGACCCTGAAAAACGGTTTGACCCGTTTTTCAGGGTCATTTGTTGTTTTTCCTAAGAAATGAGTGCAAGAAGCTCGTTTAGATGAAATCTTCTAAGACCTTTGACAAACAATGATTTCAGGATAATGGTAAACTAAGTAAAAGAGCTGTTTATTTTTTCAAAACTTTTTCATAAATTTGTTTTTTTTCAAATCTTTGAAGAGGTCCTATGTTATACTATTATCTGAAGTCTTAAGAATAAAGGAAGGCTGTTTATGTTGATAAATTTCAGGGATTTTTTTAATTTAGATTATTGGAGAGAATTGCTCTCATTTGATATATTTTCTTGGTCATTTTTAGTAAATGTTTTAGATGTGATCGTTGTTTGGTACTTGGTTTATAAGCTGATCCAGCTTGTGCGAGGAACAAAAGCGATCCAGTTGTTTAAAGGCGTCGGCCTATTCATTGTTCTAAGGTTTTTGGCAGGTATCGTAGGATTAAAGACGCTATCTTGGTTGATGGATCAAGTCATCACGTATGGGGTGATCGCCGCGATTGTTATTTTCCAACCAGAAATTCGACGAGGGCTGGAGCATCTTGGCCGTAGCTCTTTCTTCAAGACTTCTAAGAATGAAAAACGACGGGATGAAGTGTTGGTCCAAGCGTTGGACAAAGCTGTTCAATATATGGCAAAACGAAAAATTGGTGCATTGATCACGATCGAACGGACGACGGGGTTAGAAGAATATATTGAAACGGGGATTCCTTTAGATGCGGACGTGACGGGCGAATTACTGATCAATATTTTTATTCCCAATACACCGCTACACGATGGTGCAGTCATCTTAAGAGATGATAAGATCGCTGTTGCTAGTGCCTACTTACCATTGTCAGAAAGTCCGCTGATCCCCAAAGAATTTGGGACGCGCCATCGAGCGGCTGTCGGGATTTCAGAAGTTAGTGATGCGTTGACCATTATCGTCTCAGAGGAGACGGGAGACGTCAGTATTACCCTGAATAATCGGATGCTTACTGAGCTTTCGCGACAAGAGTATCTCGACGTGTTGAATCGCGAATTAGTGCCAGAAGAAAAGCCTGGTAAACGCAACTTGCTGCAATCTTTCTTTGAAGGGGTCAACAAAGGAGGAAGAAAATGATCAAGAAAGAACGTCGTCAAAACGTATTTTATGGTATACTAGCGCTGTTCTTTAGTCTGGTTCTGTTTTTCATCGCCAGCGGATCAAGCCTGCAAGTCAACCTTGCAGGAACTTCAAATCCTTACGAGGAAGAGATCGATAATGTACCGATTCAGACCACCTATGACACAGATGAATACTTTATCCAAGGATTTGAAACAACAGTAGACGTGACTTTGTCTAGTCGAAATCGGGTGCAATTGAATGCTGAACGTAGCGAGGAAACGCGGAGCTTTCGAGTAGTTGCTGATTTGACTGGACTCGATGAAGGAACCCATGAGGTCCCTTTAGAAGTGAAAAATCTTAGCTCAAGTGTGACAGCCGAAATCGAACCCAAAACCGTCACTGTGACGATCGAGAAAAAAGTCACCCAAACGTTTACCGTTGAGCCAGTCATCTCGACTGATGGAGCAACGAGTGGTTACGGCGTTGATTCAATGAGTGTTGAACCGCAAGAAGTAGAGATCACTACTGGCGACAAGACACTGGCAGAAATCGACCGAGTGGTAGCGATCGTGAATCCAGATGATATTACTGGCGATTCGATCACGGTGGATGGAACGATCGAGGCTTGGGATAGTGAAAACAATCCTTTAGCGATCATTCCTGAGCCAGATTCGGTCGATGTGGCATTGATGATGGAAGCACCAAGCAAAGAAATTGAATTGTTTGTCACTCAACAGGGGACAACACCAGATGGGATCTCTCATTACATCTACCGGATGAGTAGTATCAGTGCGGTGCTAACAGGACCACAAAGTATTTTGGATGAGACCCAGCAGATCGGTGTCCCAGTGGATGTTAGTGAGATCACAACCACGACCGAACGGACAGTAACGATTCCAGTACCAGAGGGAACAACGATCAATCCAACAGTAGTGACGATCCAAATCACTCCGGTTGCAGAAACAACTACTGAGAATCAATCAAACAATGATGGCGATGAAGCAACGAACAGTGCGAATTCTCAAGCCAATTCTTCGACAGTCGACACGACGCAAGAACAAACAGAGAATTCCGCAAGCAGCACGACGACAAGCAGTTCTTAGTCGTTTGACTGTAGAGAATGAATAAGAGAGGTTATTAAAATGGGAAAATATTTTGGTACTGATGGTGTTAGAGGAGAAGCAAACAAGGAGTTGACACCTGAATTAGCATTTAAATTAGGTCGTTACGGCGGCTATGTATTAAGTCAACATGAAACTGGTGACCGCCGTCCCCGCGTTTTGGTGGGACGGGACACACGGATTTCTGGACAGATGCTAGAAAATGCATTGATTGCTGGACTATTATCTGTCGGGATCGAGGTATTCCAATTAGGTGTTATTTCTACACCGGGTGTTGCGTACTTGACGAAAGTGCAAAAAGCGAGTGCAGGTGTAATGATCTCTGCCTCTCACAATCCTGCACAAGACAATGGCATCAAGTTTTTCGGGAATGATGGCTTTAAATTAGTCGATGAACAAGAAGCTGAAATTGAAGCATTACTTGATGCACCGGAAGATACGCTTCCACGTCCTTCTGCCGATGGCTTAGGAACAGTGGATGAGTTTCCAGAAGGGTTGTTGAAATACTCTCAATTTCTACGTCAAACGATTCCTGATGATTTGGAAGGAATCACGGTGTGTGTTGATGCAGCAAATGGCGCAACAGCAACAAGTGTCAATCGTTTGTTTGCCGATCTAGAAACAGAATTCTTCACAATGGGGACGTCTCCAGACGGGTTGAACATTAATGATGGTGTGGGATCGACTCACCCTGAAGCGTTAGCTGAATTTGTCGTTGAAAAAGGGGCGGATGCTGGTCTTGCGTTTGATGGAGATGGTGATCGGGTCATCGCAGTAGATGAACTAGGAAACATCGTTGATGGCGATAAAATCATGTATATCTGTGCGAAATATTTAGCGGAGCAAAAGCGCTTGAACCAAGGAACGATCGTGACAACAGTCATGAGCAATTTAGGGTTCCATAAAGCAGTGGAAGCAATTGGACTGAAAGATGTCATCACACAAGTCGGTGACCGTTATGTCGTCGAAGAAATGCGTAAAAACGATTATAATTTTGGTGGCGAGCAATCAGGTCACATGATTTTCTTGGATTTCAATACGACAGGTGACGGTTTGCTATCAGGAATTCAACTATTGAATATCATGAAACAAACGGGCAAGAAACTGTCGGAATTAGCAGGAGAGGTAACGATCTATCCACAAAAACTTGTCAACATTCGAGTGACAGATAAAAATGGCGCGATGGATGTTCCAGCTATCCGTAAAATCGTGGAAGAGACAGAAGCAGAAATGAACGGCGAAGGCCGTATCTTGGTTCGCCCTTCAGGAACAGAACCATTGCTTCGGGTGATGGCAGAAGCGCCGACCATTGAAAAAGTCGATTACTATGTTGAAAAAATCGCAGCGGTCGTTCGAGAGGAAATCGGTGCGGAATAAACGAAGAAGTAAGACGATCAAAGATATCCTTTGGTCGTCTTTTTTGTCTACTTACCAGCAAGAAGCCAACTTGCGAATTAGAGAAACTTGTCAACGATTTTGTCGGCAACGCTTAACAGAGGAGACGCAGTGGGCAAGCCTTGCGAAGGATAGTTGCTTTTAAAAGTCTTTTCGGATTTGTTGTGCAGTAGACAAGAAAAAAAGAACCCCTATGAACGATCGAGTTGAAGCGACCCCCAAAAGTTAGACCAAAAAATCTAACTTTTGGGGGTCGTTATTTGTATGGCAAAATATCCTTTTGAATTAAAACTAAAAATCGTTAAAGAATATCTTAGTGGCGTGGGCGGATATCGGTATCTTGCCAACAAATACGGTATTTCAAGCAAGTCTCAAGTAAGTAATTGGGTGAATGCCTATCGTGAATACGGAGAGGAAGGTCTATTGAGAAAGCATCAAAATCAGAAATATTCTGTTCAATTTAAGTTAAATGCGCTAGAGTTATATCAAACAAGTGAGATGTCCTATCGAGAAGTTGCTAGCACTTTAGAAATGAACAACCCTGCGCTTATTGCCAATTGGATGCGTAATTTCAGAGAAGCAGGTATTGAGGGGCTCTCAAAAGAGAAAGGGCGACCACTTACTTTGACTAGAAAAAAAGAAAACAAAAAAGAAAATACAACAACTGAAGAACGCGATCGTATCAAGGCATTAGAAAAGCAAGTCCGATCCCTTCAAATTGAGAATGCCTTTTTAAAAGAGTTGAGGAAGCTGCGAAAACAGGAAGCCCAGCAAAGACGCAAGAATCAATCGCACGAATCATCGCCAGCCTCCGAGGATCATTCAAACTAGTTGAGCTTCTTGAAACATTGAAATTTCCTAAAGCAACCTATATGTATTGGCAGAAACGGTTTGCCAGACCAAACCCAGACCAAGAAATTGAAGAAAAAATGCTTGAAATTCGCAAAGAGCATAAAGACTATGGCTGTTTGCGACTAAAAAAAGAATTAGAGAATCAAGGGATTCATGTCAATAAAAAGAAGATTCAACGTCTGATAAAAAAACTAGGTATCGAAGTAAAGTCTTACACTCGAAAATCTCGACGGTACAATTCTTATCGTGGGAAGGTTGGCACTGTCGCCAAAAATCGTATTCATCGTCGGTTTTATACAAATATTTGTCACCAAAAAATTACAACTGATACCACAGAGTTTAAGTATTATGAAGTAGACACCACAGGTGTCGTTCGTCAGAAAAAGCTGTATTTAGATCCTTTCATGGATTTCTACAATAGTGAAATTCTATCTTATCGGATTTCTGAAAAACCAAACGCACTAGCCATAATGGAAGGGTTAGAAGAAGCAATCCAGATGACAAATGATTGTCCATTTCGTAGAACCTTCCATTCAGATCAAGGATGGGCCTATCAAATGAATGCTTATAAGAATAAATTGAAGCAGCATAAAATCTTCCAGAGTATGTCTCGTAAAGGGAATTGTTTAGATAACTCACCTATGGAAAACTTCTTTGGTTTATTAAAGCAAGAGATTTTTCATGGAGAAGTCTATCGGAGTTTAGATGAATTGAAAACAAAAATTGACCAATATATCTATTATTACAACCATAAACGCATCAAAAAGAAATTAAATTGGCGAAGTCCGGTTCAGTTTCGAGAAGCTGTAAAAACAGCTGTGTAACAGTTAATCTTATCGTACAAAAAAGGAGTGGATTTCTCCACTCCATAAAAGTCTAACTTTTGGGGGTCACTACAAGTCATCGAACGAGGAGTTCTTTTTATTATACAGAAGATAACCAATTCGGTTTCAATCTTTTAAAAAACTTATTCAACGGTAACGGATTTTGCTAAGTTTCTTGGTTTATCAACGTCGAATCCGCGCTGTAAAGTGGCAAAGTAAGCCAGCAGCTGTGTTGGAACGACTGCCACTAAGCTGGTTACCAATGGATGAACATTTGGTAAAATGATTTGATCAGTCGCTTTTGCTAATTCTTGGCTAACGATCACAAGGGTATGAGCCCCACGAGATTCGACTTCTTTCAAATTGCCTCGCGTATGAGAGCCGGTCACTTCTTCCGTGATCACACCGATCACTGGTGTACCTTCTTCGATCAACGCGATGGTGCCGTGTTTTAATTCACCAGCCGCAAAGCCTTCCGCTTGGATATAAGAAATTTCTTTTAATTTCAATGCCGCTTCCATCGATACATAGTAATCATTTCCACGTCCAATGTAAAACGCATTACGGGTTTCGGAAAGGAAATCCTCAGCAAATTGACTGATAACAGCTTTTTCATCCACTAAAGCCTCCATTGCAGAAGCAACGATGCTTAGTTCATGGAAAACATCAAAGTCCAATGCTTCAGGAACAGCTTTTTCATCACCAATGGCTTTTGCTAATAACGTCATCACTGCGATCTGTGCAGTATACGCCTTTGTAGAGGCAACAGCGATTTCTGGACCAGCATGAAGCAATAAGGTATGGTTCGCTTCTCGAGAAAGAGTAGAACCAGCAACGTTGGTAATCGTCAGACTAGGAAGACCTAACTGGTTGATCGTCACTAATACTTGACGGCTATCTGCCGTTTCACCACTTTGTGATAAGAACAAGAAGAAGGGGTTTGCTGACAACAATGGCATGTTGTAGCCAAACTCACTAGATAAATGAACCTCAACAGGGATCTGTGTTAGTTTTTCTAAAATGGCTTTTGCTGCCCAGCCAGCATGATTGCTAGTACCACAAGCAATGATGTAGATCCGATCGCTAGCTAAAAGTTCGTTTTTTAACGCTGGATCGATCACTACTTCACCAGATTCTCCTTGATATTCTTGAATCAAGCGGCGCATCACAGTTGGTTGATCATCGATTTCTTTTAACATGTAGTAAGGGTACGTTCCTTTTTCGATGTCAGTCAGATCTAGTTGTGCTTCATAAGATTCACGGTACACAAGGTTTCCTTTTGGATCTTCGATTTCGATCGCATCGGCTGTTACGGTCACCATTTCGCCATCTTCGATCTCAACAAAATGAGTCGTTTGATCGAGCATTGCTAAGGCATCGCTGCAGATGACATTGAACCCATCTCCCAAACCGATCAATAAAGGACTTTTGTTTTTGGCAACATAAATGGTTTCTGGATCATTTTTTTCTACTAAGGCAAAGGCATAAGAGCCGCGAATCAAGGACAAAGCTTTTTTAAAGGCTGCTTTGGTCGTGCTGTTGTCTTGCTCCTTCAATGCTTCAATCAAATGAACAACGATTTCCGTATCTGTTTGACCTTCAAATTGGTGGTTGCTTAAATATTCTTGATGAAGCTCTTCAAAGTTTTCGATCACACCGTTATGAACCAACACGAGTGCTTGGTTTGCTGAAGTATGAGGATGAGCGTTCATTTCTGATGGCTTGCCGTGGGTCGCCCAACGGGTATGTCCGATACCGATCGTTCCTGTTACTTCAGAAGTCACTTTTTCTTCCAAGTTTTTGATTCTTCCTTGGGCTTTAATTAAGTGATCCGAAGTCCGATCAGCGACATAAAGACCTGCTGAGTCATAGCCGCGATACTCTAAGCGTTCCAATCCGTTCAAAATAATTCGTTCTGCATTTGATTTTCCTACGATTCCTACAATTCCACACATAATGATAATCCTACTTTCAAAAAAATTTAGTTTGGCATTATGTATTTCTATCTGCGTAGCAAGTCTTTGTCATCAC
Source organism: Enterococcus sp. DIV1279b (assembly GCF_050531515.1). NCBI lineage: Bacteria > Bacillati > Bacillota > Bacilli > Lactobacillales > Enterococcaceae > Enterococcus > Enterococcus sp. DIV1279b. The sequence goes on from NZ_CP172891.1 coordinate 1,632,674, forward strand.
CTTACGATGAGATTTGTTCTTGCCTGTAGAGTGCAGTCCCTAGAGTCATCCGCCGAATGTTTCGATAAACTCTTTCCTCGTCATCTGTTTCCAGATCAGGCGCTATCCTTATTGGTCTATCTATCCTCCTTGTGAGATATTTTATAGAAATACAAGCAATATCATAATATTTATTCCGGTTTCTGTCAACTCAAAGTTATATAAAAATAATTGGTATAGTTATTGGTAAGGTTGGTTTGAACCTGTTTAAAGGAAATCAAAACAGCTGACATAGCTTTGTCGATTAAGATTCCCAAGAAATTTCCTCATAAAGCTATGCTTTTTTTTTTAAGTTCGCTACAATAAAAAAGTAAGAAAGTGAGGGAATGAAATGCCAGAATTTGTAAATTGTATGACTTTTTCAGAGCTAAAGAAAATGGTAGCTGCGATAGAAAAAGATCCTAATGTCACAGATGAAACAAAGGTCATGTTGGATACGGGCTGGGACAGCTTGCAAGAAATTTTGCCTGGATCAGTCACCGTGGAAACCGCGCAAACATTCAAAGTCCAGGATGAACTAACAAAGGAATTTTTTGGTGGCTACGTCTTAGCTGAAAAAAGTGAGAAATTTGATGCGGTTGGAGACGAAGAAGCAGTGATCGTCATCAAAAATCTATACTAAAAATGGGAAAGGTGAAAAGTTAGGTGGGAAAATGAATAAAAGAAGATGGATCGCAGCGGCGATCGCAGCAGGGTTATTTATCTGCTCGGGGGTTTTTTCAGTAATCACAAATCGTCCAGAGCAAGAGGAAACTCAAACGCTGCAAGGGTTAAATGCTTTGTTCTACGGAAGTAATGCGATCGAAGAGACAACGTTAGTTGCCGGAGATCAAGACAATCGTATTGTTCGCTTATCTTTAGAAGGAACCATCGCCAGCAGCTCCAGTGGTGGCTTATTCACAACAGAATCTTATGATCATCAGCGATTTTTAGAAGAACTACGGATGATCCAAGAAGATCCAACTATTGGGGGCATCTTGATGGAAGTCAATACGCCAGGAGGCGGCGTCTATGAAAGTGCGGAGATCGCTCGTGAGTTAGCAAAAATCAAAGAGTTAGGGATTCCGATGTATGTCAGTATGAAAAACATGGCAGCCAGTGGTGGTTATTATATCTCGGCTGGTGCTGATAAAATTTTTGCAACGGATGAAACCATTACTGGTTCAATCGGGGTGATCATGTCAGGGTTAAACTATGCTGGCTTATTCGAAAAGCTAGGGATCGAAGACAATACGTATAAAAGCGGCGCACTAAAAGATGTAGGTTCAGCAACGAGAAAACCCACAGAAGCCGACAAAGAAGTCTTGCAGACCTACGTCGACAATGCCTATGGTCGGTTCGTAAAAATCGTAGCAGAAGGACGCGGCATGACAGAAGAAGCCGTTAGAAAGATCGCTGATGGCCGCATCTATGATGGGCAGCAAGCAGTGTCCGTTGGTTTAGTGGATGAAATCGGTTTTCCTGAAGATACATTAGCAGCAATGCAAGCAGATCTAGGCTTGGAAGATGCCGAGATTTTCAGCTATGATGTTTCATCTACTGGATTTGCTTCTACTTGGTTAGGTTCAAGTTTAGCCGAACTACAAGGATTAAAAGAATCAAACACAGAGCGAGTGATCCAATTGATGGAAAGCCTTGGAACCAGCGATGCTCCAAAACCTCTTTATTATTATGGAGGTGAATGACTATGACAGAGAAAAACAAGTATTCCGCTGGCACATCGTCAACGGATGACAATCACACAAGTACGTCAATCGATCAAAGGGAACAGCGGGAAACCTCGACACCGTCAACCAATCATACGGATGTGCCAACTGAGGCACAGGTTTCAGAAACAACCGAACCAGTAAGTGCCAACAAAGCGATGAGGAACGCACAAGTAAATCATCCCGATGATTTTTACCAACAAGTCTTAACGTCTTTTAAGGAAGAAGAGTATACCCAAAGCGAGATCGAGGAAAAACAACAAGCCTGGCAACGGTATGAAGAACCTGAAAAACAGGCAGAAGACAAACGGTTCTTCAATGATTTTCCTAGCTACTTTTTTGCTGGGTTTTGGATTCGTTTCTTTGCTTATCTCGTTGATGTGTTGGTGATCCGAGCGATTACCCAAATAACGATCGGTAGTATCTACAATCTAGCGAATTTAACAGCAACTAATCAGCGGTTTGGCCTTTACAACATCTGTGCCTTAGCAATCTATCTAGGCTATTTTGTTCTAATGACAAAGCTAAATCATGGTCAAACGATTGGAAAAATGCTTTTTGGCATTCGAGTGGTTTCTTTTGTAGAGGAAGAACTCAGCTGGCAAACCGTGTTGATTCGCGAGCTATGCGGACGCTACGTATTACAATTCAATCTTTTCTTTTATCTCGGTTATTTACCAATCGTCTTTAATAAAAATAAGCAGCAGGCTGCGGATTATTTTGCAGAAACCAGTGTGGTGACCATTAATCTGATCAAAGCTTTCAATAAACAGGTGGATGCCAATCACGTAATGATTGGCGCACAAAACTAACTAGCAGATCAAGCAAGTAGTAAAGGAGGGATCGAGAATGGGTGAGACGATTGATTTCCCTGGACCAAATGAACGGCTTCGGCTGGCGGCAGAAAAAGCCTACCAGTCAAAGGAGTTTTTGCAAGCTTTTCGCCTGTACAATGAACTCTATCAAAAAAATGCCAGTTTTGAGATCAATCAATGGCTTGTTGAATGTCTGCAGCAGTTGAATGATTTTGCCAAAGCGTTAGATCTGGCGGAAGACTATTTGGATGATTATCTAAAAGAAACCGACGGGTATTTACAAATTGGTCATCTGCTGATCTTGGATGGTCAGTATTTAAAAGCTCGGCGCTGGCTTACATTAGGTAAAAAAACAAAAATTGCAAGCGGCTATCAGGAACAGTTAGCAAGTGAATTAGCGAAGGTAGAAGAAGTGCAGCAAATTTTAGGACTGGAAGATTTTCATGGGAAACGCAAGCATTTATGTGCATTAGATGAAGCCAATCAACCGGTGAGTGCAACAGAATGGCACGTTTTTACCCAAGCCATTACCAAACCACAATTTGTCACGCTGATGCATGAAACGTTAGCTTCCATCAAAAATCCATATTTACTGCCCAAATTAGTGGATGAGCTCGTGCGTCTTGAAGTGGACGAACCTTTTGAACTGATCGATTACCTTGGGAATATGCATCAAATCGTTCCGAAAGAGTTAAAACTTTTGCAAGAAGATGCCGCTGTTAAAGCGATCCAGAAAGAGATTGACGAAACGATCGCCCAAGAAGATCCGATTTTAGCAGAAAGCGTCTCAGCAGAGATCAATGATCATTTAGCCATCAGCTACCCATTTTTACCTGCAAAAGAGGAGGCAAAAGCATGGGTGGCAAGCTACATTGAAGATTATCGTGGGTTATTTGAAGAAAAAGAACAGCCAAAAGAAGTGAATGAAATAGAAGAACGCAAACGACACCTACGCAATATCCTACGATTGAGCATTCGCTGAAAGAAAAATTCGCAACTTTCATGGTAAAATGTTTACAATTAAACAACGTTAGTGTACTATTTAAAGGTATGCATGAAGCTATTTCATATGTAAATCAATTAATATTCGGAGGGAAATAAATGACTGCAAAATGGGAAAAAACAGGCACCAATGATGGTGTTTTGACATTTACGATCGCTCAAGCAGAAATCCAAAAAGGCTTGACGACTGCATTCAATAAAGTGAAAGGCAATCTTAACGTACCTGGCTTCCGTAAAGGGAAAGTTTCACGCCAAGTATTTAACCGTATGTACGGCGAAGAAGCGTTGTATGAAGATGCATTGAACGCTGTTCTTCCAGAAGCTTATGAAGCTGCTGTAAAAGAAGCAGGGATCGATCCTGTTGCGCAACCAAAAATCGACGTTGACAGCATGGAAAAAGGCCAAGATTGGGTTATCAAAGCAGAAGTTACTGTAAAACCTGAAGTAAAACTTGGTGATTACAAAGAATTAACAGTTGAAAAACAAGACCGCGAAGTAACAGAAGAAGACGTGGATGCACGCATCAAACGTGAACAAGAAGCACAAGCTGAATTAGTTATCAAAGAAGACGAAGCAGCTGAAAATGGCGACACAGTCGTTATCGACTTTGAAGGCTTCTTAGGGGAAGAAACATTTGAAGGTGGCAAAGGTGAAAACTACTCACTTGAACTTGGCTCAAACTCATTCATCCCTGGTTTTGAAGAACAATTAGTAGGAACAAAAGCTGGTGAAAGCAAAGACGTTACCGTTACTTTCCCAGAAGATTATCAAGCAGAAGATTTAGCTGGTAAAGAAGCAGTCTTCAAAGTAACTGTTCACGAAGTAAAAGCAAAAGAACTTCCTGAATTAGATGATGAATTCGCAAAAGACGTTGATGACAGCGTTGAATCATTAGCTGAATTAAAAGAAAAATACCGTGCTGAATTGACTGAAACAAAAGAAAAAGCAGCTGAAGATGCAAAAGATGAAGCTGCGATCCGTCAAGCAGTTGAAAACGCAGAAATCGTTGAATTACCACATTCAATGGTTCATGATGAAGTACACCGTTCAATGGATGAATTCTTGAACAACATGCAACGTCAAGGAATCTCACCAGAAATGTATTATCAATTAACTGGTTCAACTGAAGCAGATCTGCACACACAATTTGAAGGTGAAGCAGAAACCCGCGTGAAAACAAACCTTGTTATTGAAGCAATCGCTAAAGCAGAAGGTTTGGAAGCAACAGAAGAAGATATCGAAAACGAAATCAAAGAACTTTCTGAAGCTTACAACATGCCAGTGGATCAAATCAAACGCGTCTTAACAGAAGACATGTTGAAACATGATATCACGATGAAGAAAGCAGTTGAACTTGTCACAGGTACTGCAAAAGAAGCGTAAGCAAAATGCTTAAAAACGGCGAACATCTAGCGGTGTTTGCCGTTTTTTCTTGGGAGTAAGAGGGGCTAGTTTAACAATTACTAACAAATGATAAGAAAACGTTAGGCAACGTAAAAAGAACTTTTTCTTTCAAAAAAGTTATGATATGATTGTTTAAGACTGCAAAGTTAGTAAACAAAATTCCACTCCTTTAAATAGGTTGGAAAATTTTCAAGGGGTGAACAGTATGTACGATAATACAAACGGTAATGAAGCTGTTCGTTGTTCTTTTTGTGGCAAAACGCAAGAAGAGGTGAAAAAGATCGTTGCAGGTCCTGGGGTCTATATCTGTAATGAATGCATCGATTTGTGCAAAGAAATCATTGATGAAGAGTTTTACGAAGAAGCAATTCGTGAATTTACCGAAGTGCCGAAACCGCAAGAACTACTGAATGTTCTCAATGAATATGTGATTGGACAAGATCGTGCGAAACGGACATTGGCTGTAGCGGTTTACAATCACTACAAACGGGTCAATGTAGAAACGACAGCAGAAGATGTAGAATTACAAAAAAGCAATATTTGCTTGATCGGACCAACAGGTTCTGGGAAAACATTTTTGGCACAAACGTTAGCACGTTCACTAAACGTGCCTTTTGCAATCGCTGATGCAACCAGTTTGACAGAAGCCGGCTATGTCGGTGAAGATGTGGAAAACATTCTTTTGAAACTGTTACAAGCTGCTGATTATAACGTAGAAATGGCAGAAAAAGGAATCATCTATATTGATGAGATCGATAAAATCGCCCGTAAGAGTGAAAATGTATCGATTACTCGTGACGTATCCGGTGAAGGCGTACAGCAAGCATTGCTGAAGATCCTAGAAGGAACGACTGCTAGTGTACCGCCACAAGGTGGACGGAAACATCCACATCAAGAGATGATCCAAATTGATACCACCAATATTCTCTTTATCGTTGGCGGGGCGTTTGACGGAATCGAAACCATCGTTAAAAACCGTTTAGGTGAAAAAACAATTGGTTTTGGCACGAACAATAAGCGTCTTGAAGAAGGCGAAAGTGTGATGCAGCAAATCATTCCTGAAGACTTGCTTAAATTCGGTTTGATTCCTGAATTTATTGGCCGCTTGCCAGTGATGGCTGCCCTAGAGAAATTAACAGTAGATGATTTAGTGCATATTTTGACTGAACCAAAAAATGCGCTGGTCAAACAATACCAAAAGTTAATGGCATTAGATGACACCGAGCTTGAATTTGAGCCAGAGGCTTTGCGTGCCATTGCTGCGCAAGCCATTGAGCGAAATACCGGTGCTCGTGGGTTGCGTTCGATCATCGAGAATATCATGATGGATGTCATGTTCAATGTCCCTTCTGATGAGTCGATCCAAAAAGTTACCATCACGGAAGAAGCGGCAAAAGGACTTGGTGAACCAAAAATCATTTACAATGAAGAGACCAAAAAAGCAGTCTAATCGAGACCAAGTCGGATAGTTTCATTGCTATCCGGCTTTCTTTTTGAAAAAATAGAAAGGAGCGATTCGATGAAAGTACATGATGCTGAAATCGTCATCAGTGCCGTTTCTCCAACACAATATCCAGCTACACCTTTACCGGAGATTGCCTTAGCAGGCCGCTCAAATGTCGGAAAGTCATCCTTCATCAATACATTGATCAATCGTAAAAATTTAGCCCGTACCTCATCAAGACCTGGGAAGACGCAAACGCTGAACTTTTATTTGATTGAAAATACGTTGCATTTTGTCGATGTCCCCGGCTACGGCTATGCAAAAGTATCGAAAACAGAGCGAGCGAAATGGGGGAAAATGATTGAGACATATCTTGAACAAAGAGAGCAGCTGCGTGCAGTCGTATCTCTTGTTGATTTGCGTCATGCCCCCTCACAAGAAGATATTCAAATGTATGAGTTTTTGAAATACTACGAGATTCCAGTGATCGTGGTCGCCACCAAAGCAGACAAAATCCCTCGTGGGAAATGGAACAAGCATGAAAGCATGATCAAAAAAGCATTATCCTTTGATCCAGCAGATACGTTTATCCTCTTTTCTTCCATTACCAAACAAGGAAAAGAAGAAGCGTGGAAAGCGATTGAAGCAGCAATAAAATAATTATCATTTAGGAAACCGAAGCAAGAAAGTCCTTTGCTTCGGTTTTTCTCATTTTACAGTGGAAATCAGCTGATTTAAGCTATTCTACGCAGCGTAGAGTGCTGAATTTGCTCCATTTTAGCGAAAATCTCCTTGTTATTTGTTAAACTTGTAACAAGGAGGTGTGGTCGAATGCATGAATCATTAAGTAAAAAATTAAAAGAGTATCGATCAAGACATAATTTAACACAGAAGGAATTAGCTGCGAGGTTATTTGTTTCTGATAAGGCCATTTCAAAATGGGAACGAGGAAATGGGTTGCCAGACATCGAGACATTGGTCCGTCTAGCCGATTTATTAGGCACACCAGTGGAAGACCTATTAAAAGAAAAGAAAGAAACCTACTATTATGAATACAAAAGTGAACGGACGGTTCTGCGGCTTCCGTTGATGCACATTTTGATTCCCAATTTATTCTTATTACTGAATCAAGTGACGAGTGTTCGAGCGTTTTTTGTGCTGATGAAAGAGCTACCAACTGCCAGCGGCTGGTTTAGCCTTGGTGTCAAAGCCAAAGGGATTATTGCTTTGGGGGTTGTCAGTTTAGGCTTTTTATCGATTGGCTTATTGTCCTTCGGAATGTTGGGAATTGGGACAGTCAGTATCGGTGTCATTGCAATAGGGAATCTCTGCTTTGGCTTATTAGTTGGGATTGGCAATCTTGCGATCGGTTCGATCGTTGTCGGTAATCTTGGCGTTGGCTGGCTCGCTCTAGCAAATGTCGCAATTGCTTGGATTGGGGTCGCAAATTATGGTGTAGGGAGTTTTATGGCTGTTTTGCCCGCAAATTCATCAACGGAAGATTTTAACCAAGCGATTCAACAACTCTTAGTCTCTGAGATCCCTGACTTGATTAAAACCACTATCTTTGAACCAATGATTCGTTTTACGAGCTCACCGATTTTTGTGGTGATCTTCGTGATGACGATCTTAACAACCATCTTTTTTATTCTTTGCTTGTTGACCATTGGCTTGGTGCGATTACGTCAAAGCATGTTGTATGAGGAGCTATAAGAAAACCTCTAGATGATGATTCTGATCGTTGAACTTATGTAGCTTCAGTGGCTCATTTTCTATTTCGACAAGTAAAAAAAGGCAAGGGACTGACGTGTCCTTTGCCTTTTTTATTAGTGGTTCTACAATATTTAGTGTTGGTGGAAAATCTACGGATTTTCTACTGACACTTTTTTTGTAAAAAAAGATAGAAAAAGAGATAGCCTAACTGGTAGAATTTAGTCGACTAAAACAAAACCACACCAAGAAAGGATATCTCCATGGATCATTGTACTAGAAACTTGTTAGGTTTAACAGATGAAAATTTATTCTTCGAAGAAGAATGGTTAGAGACTATAGAAGAAGAGGGGTTTCGCACCAATCTTATCCATGCCAAACTTAGCTATATACCAAGCCATTGCCGTAAATGTGGTATCAAAAATGAAGGACGAATCATCAAGAATGGCTCACATAAAACAAAAGTCCAACTTTTGCCTTATCGAGACATCAAAACAGAATTACGCTTGGTACGTACGCGCTTTTACTGTAAAGAATGTCAGTCGACATTCAACGCTCAGACCAATTTGGTGGATGAAAACTGCTATCTTTCAAAGGAATTAAAGGTTCAAATTGCCTTGGAACTGGCGAAGAATACAACAAGAAAAGAAATTGCCGATCGCTATTTTGTCTCTGACGTAACCGTTCTGCGTGTCCTGCACACCTGTTTAAAAACGTATCATCCTCGTTTTGATACATTACCTTCGGTCCTTTGTTTTGACGAGTTCAAATCGATGAAGTCCTGCAGTGGAAAAATGAGTTTTGTCTTTATGAATGGGCAGACCCAGCAATTAATCGGTGTATTGGAGAATCGTCGCCTGGCTTTCTTAAAACCATATTTCCTTAAATTCACTCGAAAAGCACGAGCGAACGTGAAATACGTCGTGATGGATATGAATGCCCCTTATTTTGAACTTGTAAAGGCGGTCTTCCCAAACGCCAAAATCGTGACCGATCGCTTTCACATTGTCCAACAAATCACTCGTGCGTTAAATCAGTTGCGAATTAAAACAATGAATAGCTTTCAAAAAACGGAACCGACAAAGTATCGACGATTGAAGCGATTCTGGAAATTACTCCTTAAACATGCCTATGATCTGGATAGTTCCAATTATCAATATGATCGATCCTTTCGTAGACCAATGACGCAAAAAGCGATCGTCGATGAGCTTTTGAGTTATGACGAGCAATTAACAAGGGCTTACGAGACCTGTCAGCTCCTCCTCTATCACTTTAAACACAAGGACAGCCAAAGCTTTTTCGATACGATCAACAGCTTAGATCAACGCCTCCCACAATGGTTTTGTAAGAAGCTGACGTTTTTAAATAAATACAAATTAGGGATTCAATATGCTTTAAAAACCAGGTATAGTAATGGTGCATTAGAAGGAACAAACAACAAGATAAAAGTGATAAAACGAGTAGCCTACGGCTATCGAAATTTCCATAACTTTCGAGCAAGAATTTATCTCATTCAAGGCTTGATCTTCCAAGTAAAACAAAAACCAGTTAAGCACTCTGCCTAACTGGTTATGACTAAATTTTCAGTTGTATCTTTCTCTACCAACACTAAATGTCGAAGAGCCTTATTAGTCTGCTTTCTTACTATCTTTAGGTTGTGTTTTTTTCTTTTCATCAGATTCGTTTTTCAAGAAACGCTCAATATCGTTTTCCTGCTTTTTCTTGTCTTTGTCGTTATCGGGAAGAAAGGCAAAATCATCAAACATTTTATCTAGCGAGTCTTCTCGTTGGAATTTTAAGCCCATAGGTTCACCTCCAAGCGCCTTAAGTTTACCATGAACGGTGGTAGATTTCATCAAAAAAAAGCGAAATAGTGTTCAATCGTTTCCCCCTTTACTATAATTAAAGAAAGGGGATAGAAAAGAGGGATAGCGATGATCAAAACTGAAAAAATCTATGGCTTTCTACAATCAACCCAAATGGAAGCAGCACAGTTGCGTTTGTTGATTGAAAATTGGTTCGCTTTGGTTCGTCTTAGCTATCAGCCGACGGAATACTACTACAATCAGCAAGCAAAGAAACCTTATGATTTGGATGAGGTCAGTCAACTGCTGCATAGCGCCCCTGAAGAAATCAATACGGAATTGATTGTGACGGACGGCCAAAATGAGTCCAGTATCCATATCATTCAAGAGGCTGTTTTACAACGGCACCTGTTTACGAAAGACGTATTTTCCACGCAAAAACCCGTGATTTTAAGTTACTTCGATGAAACGATGCAAAGAGAGGGCTTGTTCGGCTATTTGCGTTCATATGATGAGTACTTGATGCATAACGTCGAGGGAATCGAGAAAAGGCAAAATTTTCAATCGATTGCTGAAATCAACGCGTTACCGAAGCGGAAAAATTTTGAACAAGAAATCGTCATCGACTGCAATCAGTTTTCTGGTTACGACGTCTTTTACAATGGCTATACACTGACTTCTTGCTGGCGCATGTACTTTTCGGCATTCTACGCGCATATCATTCCTCAGGTGATCATTACTGATGCGCAGCAGGTGGAGCAAGTGCAGGTAAGAGACCAAGGGGTTGTGATGGTGGAATTGTATCGAGATCCTTTCCAGTGGGATCACGAATTGAATCTATCCTACCAGCGATTGTTTCGCGATCAAACTGGAATCGATCAATTGACTTGGGATAACGGGGTCGGTATTTTGAGAGAACCATATATTGAATATGCCTTTGGTGATCACTTGATCCAAACCATTCAATACCAAAATGATCGACTGCAGCCAACAACAAAACGCCGTGCGACACATTTTGTCACCAGAAGCTTCGACCTCGTGAACGAAGAGTATCAAGAGCGGCGAGTGAAAGGGTATCTGAATGCCCAAGCGTATTTTCCTTGGGTGGATCAAGAGCGGTTGCGCATGATGGATTATATCGTATTAAAGCCAGAACTAACGATAGACGATGGTGTAGAGGCTTATTCATTCTATATTCGTAGCCATCTCGAGATTGAATATTCAGAGGATCGTTTTAAAGACTATACTGCTTGCCTGCAATTTTATTTGCCTGAGACTGCTTTGAAGCACTTACCGCTAGATGCTTTGAAAACGGCCATGCCTGATGTTCATTTTGGCTATCTGCACCGCACGCGCAAATATACATGGGTCAATCTAAAGAAGGATGGGAAAAAACTTCGAGTGTATTTTATGAACACCCAAAAGCTAGTCGAGCAGCAGCTTTTTACCAATCAAGAATGAAAAAGACCCGCAAGATCACGAGGATCTTGTGGGTCTTTTCAATTAGGCTGTTTGCTCAGGCGCTTTTTTCAACAAACCGAATACGACGCCAGAAACGATCGCACCGATCAAGATGAATAGCAAGAATAAAATTGGTTTAGATAATAATAGGACAACGAAGATCCCACCATGTGGCGCCATCAATTGGATATCAAAGGCACCGACAAGTGCACCAGTCAGGGCAGAACCGACGATAAAGCTTGGGATCGCTCGCAGTGGATCTGCTGCTGCAAATGGAATCGCACCTTCTGTGACGAAGGACAGCCCCATGACGATATTTGTCAAACCTGCTTCTTTTTGGTCTTTTGTGAATTTGTTTTTGAACAATAACGTTGCGACAAAGATTGCTAATGGAGGAACCATTCCGCCCGCCATTACAGATGCCATCACGACGCTACCACCTTCAGCAACGGTCGTTGCCAATGTTGCAGTACCAAAAACATAAGCGGCTTTGTTGATTGGGCCGCCTAGATCGGCTGCCATCATCGCTGCTAACAAAGCGCCAAGTAAAGCTGCGTTGGTACCACTTAAGCCAGTCAAGAAGCTGTTCAAACCGTCGTTGATAGCTTTCATTGGCACGTTGATCAGTAACATCAAGAAGCCAGTGATCAATAGGCCGAAAACAGGGTAGAAGAGGATCGTTTTGATTCCTTCTAATGATTTTGGTAAGCCTTTGAATAATGAACGTAAGAACTTGATGACGTAACCAGCTAAGAAACCGCCGATCAAGGCACCTAAGAAACCAGCACCACCTGTATTTGCTAACGCACCTGCTGCGAAACCGACGATCAATCCAGGTCGGTCACTGATACTTGAAGCGATAAATCCAGCTAAGACAGGTAGCATAAAACCAAATGCCGCGCTACCGATTTGATTGAACCAAGAAGCTGCTTGGTTGTAGTTTCCTAATTGACTCAAGGCATCTTGAGGGACACCCATGAACTGGTCCACCATGAAGGAAATAGCGATCATGATTCCACCGGCAATAACAAATGGCAGCATATGAGAAACACCATTCATCAAATCTTTATAGATTCGTTGACCGACTGAACCATCAGCAGAAGCGTCCTCTTTATCAGAAGCTTGGCCGCTACCATGAAAAACAGGAGCAGTTCCGCTCATTGCTTCATTGATTAATTGCTCGGTTTTACGGATCCCATCACTGACAGGACGGTTTACTAAATGTTTGCCGTCAAAGCGATCCATTTCTACTTTTTTATCAGCAGCGACGATTACACCAGTAGCTCGAGCGATATCAGCTTCTGTTAGGCGATTTTTGATTCCTTCTGAACCATTTGTTTCGACTTTGATGTCAACACCCAGCTCTTTGGCTTTCTTTTTCAAAGCATCTTCTGCCATGTAGGTATGGGCGATTCCTGTCGGGCAAGCTGTAACTGCGACGATATAGGGACGTTCGCTAGCGGGTGCTGCTTCTTGGTTTGCCGCTTCTTCTGCTAAAGCATCGGCTTCTTGCTGTGCCTCAGCTTCTGAGAAAAGGTGCTGTACTTGATCAGCAGTCGTCGCTGTTTTTAATTTAGCAACGAAATCCGGATCGATCAACAAGCGAGATAGCGCTGCTAATGCTTGTAAATGAGTATCATTTGCTCCTTCTGGTGCTGCGATCATAAAGAAGAGGTACGTTGGTTGTCCATCTAACGCCTCATAGTCAACACCCGCATTACTTTTTGCGAATAAGACCGTCGCTTCTTTGACCGCACTGTTTTTGGCATGAGGCATTGCGATGCCGTCACCTAGCCCTGTTGATGTTTGAGCTTCTCGGGCAAGAATTCCTTCTTTGTAGACCTCGATATCTGAAATTCGTCCGACAGCATATAATTTTGCTACCATTTCATCAATGGCACCTTTTTTGTCTGTTGCTTGTAAGTCCATGATCATGGCATCTTTCAGCATCAACTCATTGATTTTCATTTTTTCCATCCTCCTATAGATTCACTTGTTCAATTATGACTTCCGGTAGTAATTCTTCGATAAATGACGCCTCAGCTAAATCATCTGAAAACGCAGTGGCACTGCCACAAGCGACTCCCCATTTGAATGCTTCAACCACATCTTTGGTCTTTGCATAACGCCCAATGAATCCAGCAATCATGGAATCTCCAGCGCCGACTGAATTTTTCAAAGGTCGTTTCAACACATTGGATCGATAGATCTCATTGCCAGTAAAGAGCAGGGCGCCATCGCCGCCTAGAGAGACAATGACATTTTTAGCGCCATCCTTTAGCATTCTTTGACCATAAGGCAAAATATCTTCGATTGTTGAAAAAGAAGTTTCATAAAGTTCGGCTAATTCATGATTATTTGGTTTGATCAGCAAAGGCTGATCGGATAAAGCATCAAAAAGTTCCGCGCCGGTCGTATCAATGACAAATTCCGCACCCGCTTCTTTAACGATTTTGATCAATTCTTTATAAAAGTCGGTTGGAAGACCAGCTGGTTTACTTCCTGATAGGATGACGATGTCTTCGGCAGAAAGAGTGGCTAATTGGTGTTTCAATTCAGCAATTTCTTGCTGGCGAATGACTGGGCCAAGACCGTTGATTTCTGTTTCTTCGCCGGATTTTAGTTTGATATTGATTCGTGTGTCCGCAGCGACTTGGGTAAAGTTGCTGTTGATTTCCTCTTTGGTCAGCCACTCTTCAATAAAACGACCAGTAAATCCGCCAACGAAACCAAGGGCAGTCGAGGCGATGCCGATGCGTTTCAAAATCCGTGAGACATTGATTCCTTTGCCGCCAGGTAGTTTAAAGTCTTGTTTCATTCGATTAAGGGCGCCGATTTCCAAATGATCGACATGGACGATAAAGTCGATCGATGGATTGAGTGTTACTGTGTAAATCATTGTATTACCTCCATAATGGTTGTTTTTGCTCTGAATTTCGCTAAATAGTTTTTTGGGCAATAATCGGTGATGATCGTCGCACCTTCGATAAAGGCAACTTGAGCAAAAGTCGTTTGCTGAAATTTGGAATGGTCTAGCAAGACATAGGCTTGTTGACTGTGCTCTAAAGCGATCTGCTTGATCAGGGCTTCTTCAGGATCAGGTGTTGTGAATCCAGCCTCAGAATGAGCCCCGTTCATGCCCATAAAGCAACGATTAAAGCGTAGTTTTCGCAGTTGTTCACCAGCATTGATCCCTAACACAGCGTTCGTCGATATCTTAATGGTTCCCCCTAAAATCATGGTGTCGATCCCGTGATCGATCAATAGGGAAGCGTGTTTGACGGAGTTTGTGACCACCTTAAGGCCTGTGATAGCCGATAGGAAAGGAATCATTTCGAGGGTCGTTGTACCAGCATCTAAGTAAATGACTTCACCATTTTTGATCGTCTGGGCAGCTGCTCTTGCTATCTTTTGCTTTTCCGTTTGAAACTTCGCCGTTTTTTCTGACATGTTTGGTTCGAAGCCTAATTGCTGACTTTTCTTGGCTCCACCGTGAATTCTGACTAAAAATCCTTTGTCTTCCAACTCTTGCAGGTCTCGACGGATCGTTGATTCTGAAGCATCCAACAGTTGAATCAGTTCACTGACCTTGACGATCTCTTCTTGTTCCAATCGTGCCAAAATCGCTTGATGACGCTCCTCTGTAAGCATTTTCATCACCTCTTCACCTGCCATGATACCATATGATTCGTTCAAAATCAATCATAAACAGTAAAAAACATTCAAAATGAAAGCGGGAATAAATAGAATCGGTCATAAACGGTCATGATAACCGTCATTTTGATTTAATAGCTATCCTTATATTTGACAATTTTTACTATTATTTGGCTTAATTAAAGTAAGGGGGGATAAATAAATGAATAACAAAGTCATTTTACAAGGGTTCGAATGGGACCTGCCGGCAGATAGCCAGCACTGGAACAAATTGAAAGAAATGAGTAAAGAAATCAAAGAGTATGGATTTACCGCAATTTGGCTGCCGCCTGCCTATAAAGGGACAGCTGGGTCCGAAGACGTTGGGTATGGTGTCTATGATTATTATGATCTAGGCGAATTCGATCAAAAGGGGTCGGTGCCAACAAAATATGGGACAAAGGATGAATACCTAGAAGCCATCAAAGCACTGCAAGAACAAGGAATAGAGGTTTATGCCGACATCGTTTTCAATCACTTGATTGGTGCCGATGAAAAAGAAGTCGTTCCAGCGGTTAAATACAATACCGAAAACCGTAATGAACCGATCAGTGATGAGGAAGAAATCGAAGCTTGGACCAAGTTCACATTCCCAGGACGTCAGGGGACGTACAATGATTACGTTTGGACGTGGCATAATTTTTCTGGTGTCGATTATGATGACCGCAACAAAGACCACGGGATTTTTAACTTCGCTGATAAGGGCTGGGAAAACCAAGTGGATGATGAGATGGGCAATTACGACTACTTAATGGGTTGTGATTTGGACATGGAAAATCCCGAAACAGTGGAACAACTCAATAAATGGGGCCAATGGTACCAAGAACTGACCGGCGTTGACGGGTATCGACTAGATGCGGTCAAACACATTGAGTTTAACTATTACGCGGATTGGATCTTAAACCGCCGCGAGGAAAAAGGCAAACCACTATTTGTTGTCGGAGAATATTGGTCAGGGGATCTGCCAAAATTAGAAGAGTATTTAGATTCTTCAGGAAATTTGATTTATTTATTTGATGTGCCATTGCACTACAATTTATATGAAGCATCTCACTCAAATGGCGAATACGATATGAGCCAAATTTTTGCAGGGACGTTGACCGCCGCTCGCGAAGATTATGCAGTGACTTTTGTGGATAATCATGACACGCAGGTTGGGCAAAGTTTACAATCTTGGATAGACGGATGGTTCAAAGTCCATGCCTATTCATTGATCCTTTTACGTAAAGCTGGCGTACCAGTAGTTTTCTGGGGGGATTTATTTGGGATTCCCGCGCAAGAAATCGCCCCTGTCGGGGATGCGCTGGTCCATATGCTGAAACTTCGGGAGAAGCTTGCATTCGGGAATCAAGTCGATTATTTCGATGATCCTAATTGCATTGGCTGGGTATTAACTGGCGATTATGAACATGAGCTTTCTGGATTAGCGGTCGTGATGACCAATGCCCAAGGAGCGGAAAAAGAAATGACTATCAGTGCGATCCATGGTGGAGAGACATTCGTGGATATATTGAGAAACAATGAAGCGAAAGTTGTTTTAGATGATACCGGAAAAGGTGTTTTCCCGGTCAATGATGGGCAAGTCTCGATTTATGTAAATGAAAAACTAGTGGAGAAGTACTTTAGTTAACCAAAATCTTCAACGAATAAAAAGGCTGGTAGGTTTACAGCCTTTTTATTATGTAAACAAATCAAGCCTGCTTTCTCTTGAAAAAATCGCATGAATCGTAAGGGAAAAAATCAAAGCGCTTTTAATTAAAAGTTTTCAAAGCGTTCGGTTTTCCCCTTTCCCGGATAATGCTATAATTGAGAAGATTGAGAAAGAAAGGATGTTTAAAATCATGTCATCCAAAAGTGAATTACTTGAACGCATGAACCCACGGCAAAAAGAAGCCGTTATTCATACGGAAGGACCGTTGCTGCTGATGGCAGGTGCAGGAAGCGGGAAGACCCGTGTCCTAACCCACCGAATCGCCTATTTAATAGAAGAAAAAAATGTGAATCCATGGAATATTTTAGCCATCACATTTACCAATAAAGCGGCACGTGAAATGAAGGAACGGGTCAGTCAACTATTAGGATCGGGTGGAGAAGACGTTTGGGTTTCAACCTTCCACTCGATGTGTGTCAGAATCTTGCGCAGGGACGTTGATCGTATTGGCTATTCGAAGAATTTTACCATCATTGACTCTTCTGAGCAAAATACACTGATGAAACGGGTATTAAAAGAATTGAATATCGATCCCAAAAAATATGATCCTCGTTCTATTTTGGGAACGATCTCTCATGCCAAGAACGAGCTGTTGACACCTGAAGCTTACCAAGCCATGGAAGGTAGTCTATTTGAGCAGATCGTAGGTCGTTGTTATGAAAAATATCAAAAAGAGCTGCGCAATAATCAATGCATGGACTTCGATGATTTAATCATGAATACGATCCGCCTCTTCCAAGACAATGAAGATGCGCTGCAATTTTATCAACGGAAATTCCACTATATCCATGTCGATGAATACCAAGATACCAACCACGCCCAATACACACTGGTCAATTTATTGGCCGCTCGTTTTCGAAATCTTTGTGTTGTTGGGGATGCGGACCAAAGTATTTACGGTTGGCGTGGTGCCAACATGCAAAATATTTTAGACTTTGAAAAGGACTATCCAGATGCCGCAACGATTTTGTTAGAGCAAAACTATCGTTCAACGCAAACGATTTTAAATGCGGCAAACCAAGTAATCAAAAATAACCGCAACCGTCCAGATAAAAATCTATGGACAGAAAATCATGATGGGGAAAAGATCACTTATTATCGCGGGGATAGTGAACGAGATGAAGCACGATTTATCGTCAGTGAAATGCAAAAACAAATTGCAGAAAAGAACCGTAAATTCGGTGATTTTGCGATATTGTATCGGACCAATGCCCAGTCACGGATCATTGAAGAAATGCTTTTAAAAGCCAACGTTCCTTATACGATGGTCGGCGGCAGAAAATTCTATGACCGCAAAGAAATCCGTGATATTTTGGCCTATTTATCGGCGATCGCCAATCCGCGAGATTCCATCAGCTTAGAGCGTATCATCAATGTACCAAAACGTGGGATCGGTGCGACATCCGTCGAGAAACTACGAGCGTTTGCGAATCTTCATGAATGGTCATTGTTAGAAGCAGCCATGAACGTCGAGTTAGCGAATATTTCTGGAAAGGCTGGCAAAGAATTAGGAAGCTTTGGGATGATGATGGATGGCTTCGCCCAGATGGTTCCTTACCTATCAGTAACCGAACTGACAAAAGAAATATTAGAAAAAACGGGTTATCGTCAAGAGTTAGTCAACCAGAATAATTTAGAAGCACAAGCTAGACTTGAAAACTTGGAAGAATTTTTATCGGTTACCCAAGAATTCGACAAACGATTTGAGGCGCAAAACGAAGACGATGCAGATGCACCAGATGAGAAGTTGAGTGTTTTCTTAAATGACTTAGCTTTATTGTCAGACGTCGATAGTTATGAAGAAGAAAGTAGTCAAGTGACTTTGATGACCTTGCATGCTGCAAAAGGACTAGAGTTTCCAGTGGTATTTTTGATTGGGTTGGAAGAAAATATCTTCCCGCTTTCTCGTGCCTTAATGGAAGAAAGCGAGCTCGAAGAAGAACGGCGCCTTGCTTACGTGGGAATCACTCGTGCCGAGGAAGAGCTCTTTATGACCAACGCTTTTTCCAGAACATTATACGGTCGGACCCAATACAATCGTCCGTCTCGGTTTATCGAAGAGATCGAACAAGATCTGCTGCAATCATTAGGCGAGCGTTCACAGCCGAAAGCTGCTGCACCGTTTCAACCAAAAGTGTTCAAACCGAGCTATACACAGCCGCGTCAAACGACTGTCGCTTCTAAACAACAGACTTCTGCAGCTGGTAATACATGGCAAGTTGGCGAGAAAGTTCAACATAAAAAATGGGGAATCGGTACCGTCGTTCGGACGACTGGCAGCGCGCAAGATGTTGAATTAGATGTGGCGTTCCCACAACAAGGAGTCAAACGATTGTTGGCGGCCTTTGCGCCGATTGAAAAAGTTGAAAAATAAGGAGGATATTAGGATGGATGTCCCTTCAAAAGAAATCCAATCACGAGCAGAAGAGCTGCGCACACAATTAAATCAGTATGCTTACGAATACTATGTAAAAGATCAGCCTTCCGTGGAAGATTATCTCTATGATCAGCTATATGCAGAACTGGTTGAAATTGAAACCAATTATCCGCAGCTAGTAACCGAAGACTCACCCACCCAACGAGTAGGCGGTATCATTTTACCTGGCTTTGAAAAGGTCACGCATGATATTCCGCTATATAGCCTGAACGATGTCTTTGACAAAGAAGGAATCGTGGCTTTTGATGCCCGTGTTCAAAAAGCACTGGGGAAAGCGGTAGATTATGTCTGCGAGTTAAAGATCGATGGATTGTCAATTTCCTTGAAATATGAAGAAGGGCGCTTTGTTCGTGGAGCAACTCGAGGAGATGGTACGGTAGGTGAAAACATTACAGAAAACCTAAAGACCGTCAAATCGATTCCACTGAAATTAAAAGAACCGATCTCGTTGGAAGTTCGTGGCGAATGCTATATGCCAAAGGCTTCGTTTTTGAAATTGAATCAACAGCGAGAAGAAGAAGGGGCGGAAGTTTTTGCCAATCCTAGAAACGCAGCGGCTGGAAGCTTGCGACAATTAGACACACGGATCGCAGCCCAAAGAAACTTAAGCACCTTCTTGTACACACTAGCTGACTTTGGACCAATTGAAGCCAATGATCAATTTTCAGCATTGAATGAACTGGATCAATTAGGCTTTCGTACAAATCACGAACGCAGAGTGTGTCACACCATCGATGAGGTTTGGGCATATATCGAAGAGTTTCATGACAAGCGCAGTGAGCTTCCCTATGAGATTGACGGCGTAGTCATCAAAGTCAATAATTTCAAAGATCAAGATGCGCTAGGCTTTACCGTAAAAGCACCCCGATGGGCGGCAGCATATAAGTTTCCACCGGAAGAAGCGGAAACAGTGATCGAAACGATCGAATGGACCGTGGGACGGACGGGTGTTGTGACACCGACCGCTGTTATGACCCCTGTTCGTGTTGCTGGAACGACGGTCAGCCGTGCCAGTCTCCATAATGTAGATTTCATTAAAATGAAAGACATCCGCATTGGCGATTCGGTCATCATCTATAAGGCGGGGGACATTATTCCAGAGGTTGCGAAAGTCTTGGAAGAAAAACGAACAGAAGCAAGTCAACCCTTTGAATCGCCTACACATTGTCCCGAATGTGGGAGTGAGCTGATCCATTTAGATGAAGAAGTTGCCTTGCGTTGTATCAATCCAAAGTGTCCAGCACAGATCAAAGAAGGACTCAGCCATTTCGTTTCACGGAATGCTATGAACATTGACGGTTTAGGGCCCCGTGTTTTAGAGCAAATGTTCGATAAATCCTTAGTTAAAGATGTGGCCGACTTGTACTTTTTAACAGAAGAACAATTGTTGACCCTTGATAAAATCAAAGAGAAATCAGCCAATAACCTGTTGCGGGCGATTCATCAAAGTAAAGGAAATTCGGTTGAACGTTTGATTTTTGGGCTAGGCATCCGTCATGTCGGTGCGAAAGCGGCTCGGATTTTAGCAGAACATTTCGGTGATCTGCGGGCGCTCAGCAAAGCCAAGGAAGAAGAAATCATTTCGCTAGAAGCTATCGGCGCAACGATTGCTGAAAGTGTCGTCACGTATTTTGACAATCAAGAAGTTCACGACCTGTTAGATGAACTTGAAAGAGCGGGTGTCAACTTTGCTTATTTGGGGCTTAGAAATGAACAGTTGGAAGACGTCGAATCACCATTTAAAGAGAAAACCGTCGTTTTAACAGGAAAATTAAGTCACTTCACTCGTGAAGAAGCCAAGGAACGAATTGAAAATCTCGGTGGGAAGGTAACAGGGAGTGTATCGAAAAAGACCGATATCGTTGTTGCTGGGGAAGAGGCAGGCAGCAAACTGACCAAAGCACAATCCCTAGGTGTCACCGTTTGGGATGAAGCTCAAATGGTGGCTGCGATCGAAGGCAGTCATTCGGCAGATCAATAACCTTTAAGCATGTCACAGACGAGAAGCAGTTGTTTTTTCTTGTCTAATTGAAATCATTTCTTCCCTGCACTACGAGGAAAGAAATGATTTCTGCTTTTATTTGCAATTATATTTGATAATTTTCAAATTCTATTTCATGATTTGTTAAAAAAATGATACAATACATTGGAAAAACGTAAACGTAGATTACGGATACGAGAAAGAGGAGGATTTTATGGCGATCAGCGAAGAACAAGTCAAACATGTTGCCAAACTAGCAAAACTTTCATTCTCAGACGATGAATTACATGAGTTTACCTCTCAGCTAGGGAAAATTATTGATATGGTTGAAACACTTGAAGAAGTGGACACCACAGGAGTACCATTCACATCGAATGTCGCAGAAACGATTAACGTGATGCGTGAAGATGTAACGACCGGCGGCTGGGACCGTGATGAATTAATGAAAAATGTTCCAGAATCCGAAGAAGGCTTTATCAAAGTGCCTGCAATCATTGATAATGGGGAGGCGGGTGCCTAATGACTGAATTATATAAAAAAAGCTTAGAAGAATTACACAGCTTATTAGTGTCAAAGGAAATTACTGCAACAGACTTAACGAGCGAAACCTTTGCTCGCATTAAAGAAACAGAGCCGAAAGTCGATGCGTTTCTAGCGTTGAATGAAGAAAAAGCGCAGGAATTGGCACAAGCCATCGATCAAAAAGGCATCACTGAAAGCAATGTGTTGGCGGGAATTCCAATTGGAATCAAAGACAACATCGTTACCAAAGATTTGCGGACAACAGCTGCTTCAAAAATCTTAGGTAATTTTGATCCAATTTACGATGCGACCGTTATGGACAAAGTTTACCAAGCGGACATGATTCCAGTTGGTAAGTTAAATATGGATGAATTTGCCATGGGCGCAAGTACCGAAACGTCGTTCTTTAAGAAAACGAAAAACGCTTGGGACGAAACAAAAGTACCTGGTGGTTCATCAGGTGGCTCGGCAGCTGCCGTTGCAGCTGGACAAGTCCCCCTATCATTAGGTAGCGATACGGGTGGTTCGATTCGTCAACCAGCAGCTTTCAATGGGATCGTCGGGATGAAACCAACGTACGGACGGGTTTCTCGTTTTGGTCTGATCGCGTTTGCATCATCTTTAGATCAAATTGGTCCGATGACGCGTGGTGTGAAAGACAATGCCTTTGCATTAAATGCCATCAGTGGGTTTGATGCGAAAGATAGTACGTCAGCAGGCGCTGCTGTTCCTGATTTTACAGCAGGTTTGACGGGTGATATCAAAGGTATGAAAGTCGCTTTGCCAAAAGAATACTTAGGTGAAGGGATCCAAGCAGGCGTTCGAGAAGCAATCTTAAAAGCAGCGGACACTTTCCGTGCGTTAGGAGCGACTGTGGAAGAAGTCAGCTTGCCACACTCAAAATACGGGGTAGCCGTTTACTATATCATCGCTTCTTCTGAAGCAAGTTCTAATTTGCAACGTTTTGACGGTATTCGTTATGGTTTCCGTTCAGAAAATGTCAGCAATCTAGAAGATGTCTATGTCAATTCTCGCAGTGAAGGATTCGGGGAAGAAGTAAAACGCCGGATCATGTTAGGTACGTTTTCACTAAGTGCTGGCTACTACGATGCCTACTTCAAAAAAGCCGGTCAAGTACGGACGTTGATCAAACAAGATTTCGATAAGGTCTTCAGCCAATACGACTTGATCATTGGCCCAGCTTCCCCAACGGTAGCATTTGGTATTGGAGAAAACATCAATGATCCGATCACCATGTACTTGAATGATATTTTAACCATTCCTGTGAACTTAGCAGGACTGCCAGGGATGTCGATCCCAGCAGGTTTTTCTGAAGGACTGCCAGTCGGCTTGCAGATCATTGGGAAACATTTTGATGAAGCAACCATGTATAAAGCGGCTTATGCCTTTGAACAAGCAACTGATTTCCACACGAAAAAACCAGTGATTTTAGGAGGGGATAAGGCATGAACTTCGAAACAGTCATTGGGCTTGAAGTCCACGTAGAATTAAAAACAGAATCAAAGATTTTTTCTCCAGCACCTGCTCACTTTGGCGCTGAACCAAATAGCAACACGAATGTGATCGACTGGGGCTATCCAGGTGTTTTACCAGTAATGAACAAAGCGGCTATCGAATTTGGGATGAAAGCTGCGCTTGCGCTGAATTGTGAAATCTCAAAAGAAACGCATTTCGACCGCAAAAACTATTTCTATCCCGACAATCCAAAAGCGTATCAAATTTCGCAATTCGATCAACCGATCGGTCATGATGGGTGGATCGAGATCGAAGTGGAAGGCAAAAAGAAAAAGATTCGCATCGAGCGAGTTCATTTGGAAGAAGATGCTGGGAAAAACATGCACGGCAAAGGCGGTTATTCTTATGTTGATCTAAATCGTCAAGGAACCCCTTTGATCGAGATCGTTTCCGAAGCGGATATGCGTTCACCAGAAGAAGCATATGCGTATCTAGAAGCGTTGCGTTCAATCATCTTGTTTACAGAAGTATCCGATGTGAAGATGGAAGAAGGTTCCATGCGTTGTGATGCGAATATTTCGTTGCGACCATACGGCCAAGAACAATTCGGAACAAAAACAGAACTGAAAAACTTAAACTCTATGTCCTTCGTGAAAAAAGGGTTGGCATTTGAAGAAAAACGCCAAGCCAAAGTATTGCTTTCTGGAGGCGAGATCCAACAAGAAACTCGACGTTTTGATGAAGCAACCAGCAAAACCTTATTGATGCGTGTCAAAGAAGGTTCTTCTGATTATCGTTACTTCCCAGAACCAGATATCCCACGGTTTGTGATCGATGATGAATGGATCGAACGTGTACGTCAAAGCTTGCCAGAAATGCCGCAAAAACGTCGTGCCCGTTACATCTCTGAATTGGGCTTACCAGAATATGATGCAATGGTCTTGACTTTATCAAAAGAAATGTCCGATTTCTTTGAAAAAACCATCGATGCTGGTGCTGATCCTAAACAAGCTTCTAACTGGTTGATGGGTGAAGTTTCAGCGTATCTGAACAGCGAGAAATTGGAACTGCCAGAAACGAAATTAACCCCAGACAATTTAGCGGGAATGATTCGTTTGATCGCCGATGGCACGATCAGTTCGAAGATTGCGAAAAAAGTCTTCAAAGAGTTGATCACAAACGGCGGCGACGCTGAAGAAGTCGTAAAAGCCAAAGGATTGATCCAATTATCAGATCCTGCGCAATTACTACCAATGATCAATGAAGTATTAGATAATAACCAACAATCCGTCGATGACTTCAAAAACGGAAAAGACCGCGCAGTCGGTTTCTTAGTTGGTCAAATCATGAAAGCAACCAAAGGACAAGCGAATCCAGGCGTTGTGAACAAGCTGTTGCAAGAAGAACTAGCAAAGCGATAAGAGGCAAGCGATGAAAAGAGCAAGAGTAATCTACAACCCGACATCTGGGAAAGAATTGATTCGAAAAAACTTAGCAGATATTTTAGATGTTTTGGAAACTGGCGGTTATGAGGCGAGTGCATTTGCCACGACCGCTGCGCCATTTTCCGCTCGTGATGAAGCAAGAAGAGCCGGCGAAGCTGGTTTTGATTTGGTGGTAGCTGCCGGTGGGGATGGCACGATCAATGAAGTCGTCAATGGGATCGCTCCTTTAGAAAAGCGACCAAAAATGGCGATCATTCCTGGAGGCACGACCAATGACTACGCACGAGCGCTAAAGATTCCCCGTACGGATATCAAAGCAGCTGCGGAAGTGATTTTGAAGCAGCAGACAGTGAAAATGGATGTCGGAAAAACACCCAACACGTATTTTATCAACATTGCTGCTGGTGGGCACTTAACGGAATTGACCTACGATGTTCCTTCTGAACTGAAAAGTGTTTTTGGCTACTTAGCTTATCTAGCAAAAGGAGCGGAATTACTCCCTCGTGTCAAACCAATCAAAATGCATCTAAAGTATGAAGACGGAGAATACATTGGCGGAGCGTCGATGTTCTTTTTAGGGCTGACGAATTCAGTGGGGGGCTTTGAACAGATTGCGCCTGATGCAAAGCTTGACGATGGGAAATTTTCGCTGATCATTGTCAAAACGGCCAATATTTTTGAGATCGTCCACTTAGTTGCTTTAATGATGAATGGTGGAAAACACATCAACGATCGTCGTCTGATTTATACAAAAACATCTTTTCTTGAAGTAGACGCACCAGAACAGGTCAATCGTTTAATGATCAACCTTGATGGCGAATACGGCGGAGATGCTCCTATGCGCTTTGAAAACCTACACAATCATATTGAGTTTTTTGCAAATGTCGATCAAATCCCTGACGATGCGGTCGTTGGTGAGCAAAATTATCAAGAGATGAGCGAAGGTTTTATTAAAGAAGTCGAACGTCTTTCCGATGAGGACATCAATGGGGATGGCAAGATCGGCGACGAAACAAAGTAAACGATTTTTCTTTTCATGCGAGTTGAAAGAACAGGGACTTTTGGACCTGTTCTTTTTTTAAAACGTAATTGTGGAAAAGCAGGCACCGATTTTTTTTCGAATACTTGATAGAATAGCTTTTCTTAAAATTTAGTAAAGGTCGTTTTTTATAAAGTGTTTCACGATTCGTCTTTGTTTCACGAGATCGAGCGCGGATCATATAAATAAAACGAATAAAATTTCCAAAACACGAATGATAATCATCAAAAAGCGAACTTTTCGAATATATGCTCATTAAAGTTCGTTATTTCCGCATTTCTATCCAATCTATGGATGCAAAAGCGAATAAGAATATGCTATAATGGTGAAACGAAGAAATGGGGGGACCGGAATGGAGCAAATCGATTCTACAAAAGCGCTTGATCTGCTGAGAGATGACGCAGAACGAATCAAAAAGCTGATCCGAAACCAAGAAAATAGTTTATGTATCGCACAATGCAAAGCATTTGAAGAAGTGGTTGATACCCAGATGTATGGTCTATCACGACAAGTGGCATTTGCGATCCGCTTGGGGATCGTTGATAATCAAACAGGGCAGCAATTGATGGCGGATCTTGAAAAAGATTTGAACCAATTGTATAGCGAGGTCTACGAGGACCAGCGGACACCTGACATCGGCAAGGAGGCATAAACTTGCCAGAGAAAGTTAAGAAAAGACATTTATTAGATTATAGTATTTTATTACCATATATTGTTATGTGTGTCACGGGCTTGATGATGGTTTATAGTTCCACATCTTACGTTGCGATGACCGCCACACAACCGACCACAGCTGCTTCTTACGTCATCAATCAAACATTATTTTGGTTGGTGAGCCTAATAGCGATCACTGTCATGTATAAAATGAAAACGGATGTTTTTCGGAACAAAAAATTTGTCCAGATCGCCATGATCGTCATCTTGTTTTTATTGATCGCTGCCTTCTTTTTCCCAAGAAGAAATGGGGCACTCGGTTGGTTATCGATTGCTGGCTTTTCCATTCAACCAGCAGAGTATTTAAAGTTTATTGTGATTTGGTTTTTATCGGTGACGCTATCTTATCGTCAAAAAGGTATCCAACAAGAATTTTGGAAAACGGTTTGGCGTCCAATCGGAATCGTTTTTGTCTACACCGGGATCATGGCACTTTATCCCGACTTAGGGAATGCTGTAATCATTATGTTGCTGGCATTTGTCGTGTTATTGTCTAGCGGATTGAATTACCTGTATACCTTAATATTAGGTGTGGCAGGTATTATCGGTAGTATGTTGATCGTCTTGTTTGTGAATCTAACCGGTGGTAAGCTTTTACCCGACTATGTCTATAGTCGTTTTTCATCTTTTTTGAACCCGTTTGCTGATGAATACAATACAGGTCATCAAATGGTGAATGGGTATTACGCAATGTTCAACGGTGGGCTGTTCGGGCGCGGGCTTGGAAATAGTATCCAAAAACGTGGCTTCTTAAACGAAGCGCACACCGATTATATATTTTCGATCGTTATGGAAGAATTAGGGCTGATCCCATCGATCATCATTTTAGGTGTTTTGTTCTATATGGTGGGACGAATCTTTCTTGTCGGTATCCGTTCAAGAGATCCCTTTAATTCCATGATGTGTATAGGGATAGGGACATTATTTATGTCTCAGATTTTTATCAACTTAGGTGGAATCACTGGTTTGATCCCGTTGACGGGAATTACTTTCCCATTTCTAAGTCAAGGTGGATCAAGCTTGCTGATGCTATCGATTTGTATCGGTTTTGTGTTAAATATCAGTGCCGAAGAAAAGAGGAAACAGGTTTATTTGAATTATTGATCAATTGAATGGAGTGGATTAGATGAAGAAAATTCTTGTTGCCAATCGTGGAGAAATCGCGATCCGTGTCTTCCGCGCATGTGCGGAACTTGGGATCAAAACTGTCGGAATTTATGCTGCGGAGGATGAATACTCCGTCCATCGCTTTAAAGCAGACGAAGCGTATTTAGTAGGGAAAGGCAAACGTCCGATCGATGCGTATTTAGACATTGAAGATATCATTCGCACGGCGAAAAAGGCCGGTGCCGAAGGAATCCATCCTGGATACGGCTTTTTATCAGAAAATCTGGGATTTGCTCAACGCTGTGAAGAAGAAGGTTTGATTTTCATCGGACCATCCACCCATCATTTAGATATTTTTGGCGACAAGATCAAAGCAAAAGCAGCAGCGATCGAGGCAGGGATTCAATCGATTCCTGGCTCTGACGGTCCAGTTGCATCGATCGATGACGTTTTAGCTTTTGCAAACGAACATGATTATCCAATCATGATCAAAGCAGCCCTTGGGGGCGGTGGGCGAGGCATGCGTGTCGCTCATGATGAAAAAGAAGCAAGAGACGGCTACGAACGTGCCAAAAGTGAAGCCAAAGCGGCATTTGGTAGCGATGAAGTCTACGTTGAAAAATACATTAGTAATCCAAAACATATTGAAGTCCAAATTTTAGGAGATACGCACGGAAACGTCGTTCACTTATTTGAACGTGATTGCTCGGTTCAGCGCCGCCACCAAAAAGTAGTCGAGGTGGCACCTTGTGTGTCAATGACTGATGAACAACGGGAAAAAATATGCCAAGCAGCCGTTCAACTAATGAAGCATGTCGGCTATATCAATGCTGGAACCGTGGAATTTTTAGTAGAGGGCGACAAATTCTACTTTATCGAAGTAAACCCACGGGTTCAAGTGGAACATACGATCACTGAAATGATCACCAATTTAGACATCGTGACGACACAAATTTTGATTGCACAAGGCAAAGACTTGCATAAAGAAATCGGAATTCCTGAACAAAAAGACATTCGCTTTGAGGGTGTTGCGATCCAATGCCGCGTGACGACAGAAGATCCAGCGAATAATTTTATGCCAGATACTGGTAAGATCGATACCTACCGCTCTCCAGGTGGGTTTGGGGTTCGTTTAGATGTCGGAAATGCTTATGCCGGTGCAGTGGTAACCCCTTATTTCGACTCGCTACTTGTAAAAGTCTGTACGCATGCTGCTTCGTTCGACCAAGCAATTCAAAAAATGATGCGCTGTCTGAAAGAATTCCGAGTACGTGGTGTAAAAACAAACATTCTCTTTATGCGTAATGTTGTTTCTCATCCAGCCTTTCGTTCAGGTGAAGCCAAAACCACCTTTATCGACAATACGCCAGAACTATTCAATTTCCCTCGGATTCGTGACCGTGGAAACAAAACCATGAAGTATATCGGTGAAATCACGATCAATGGATTCCCGGGAATCGAAAAACAAAAGAAACCTTTCTACAATGAACCACGGATGCCACAACACATCCAAGCAACGCCTGATTTTGTCAGCGCCAAAAATATTTTAGATACGAAAGGTGCCGAGGGTGTCGTTGAATGGATCGGTCAACAAAAGAATGTCTTACTGACGGATACAACCTTCCGAGATGCCCATCAAAGTTTGTTGGCAACTCGTGTAAGAACCCATGACTTTAAGAAAATTGCCGCGATGACGGAAGCTGGTCTACCACAATTGTTCTCAAGTGAAATGTGGGGTGGGGCAACCTTTGACGTTGCATACCGTTTCTTAACAGAAGATCCATGGGAAAGATTGCGGATGTTCAGGAAAAAAATGCCGAATACACTCTTACAAATGTTGTTTAGAGGCTCCAACGCTGTCGGGTATTCCAATTATCCAGACAATGTTTTGGAAGAATTCATCAAAGAATCTGCGGCACAAGGAATCGATGTATTCCGAATCTTTGATAGTTTGAACTGGGTCCCACAAATGGAAAAAAGTATCCAAGCTGTTCGTGATACGGGGAAAATTGCAGAAGCGACGATTTGTTATACAGGGGATATCAATGATCCATCCCGCCAAAAATATTCGGTACAATATTACAAAGATATGGCAAAAGAATTGCAAAATCTTGGTGCCCATATTATTGCGATCAAGGATATGGCTGGATTATTAAAACCGCAAGCGGCTTATCGTTTGATCAGTGAGTTAAAAGATACGATCGATGTACCGATCCATCTGCACACGCATGATACCAGCGGGAATGGGATTATCACTTACTCAGCAGCTACCAAAGCTGGCGTTGATATCGTGGATGTCGCTATGTCAGCTATCAGTGGCGCAACGAGTCAGCCAAGTATGAGTAGTTTGTATTATGCTCTTTTAAACGGCGAGCGTTGCCCAGAGATCAATGTGGATAATATCCAACAATTGAATCACTATTGGGAAGATGTCCGCATGTACTACCATTCCTTTGAAAATGGCTTGAACGCCCCTCAAACGGAAGTGTACAAGCATGAGATGCCAGGAGGACAATATACCAATCTCCAGCAGCAAGCCAAAGCCGTTGGTTTAGGCGAAAAATGGGATGAAATCAAAGAAATGTATCATGAAGTCAATATGATGTTTGGAGACATCGTGAAAGTGACACCTTCTTCGAAAGTCGTGGGCGATATGGCGCTCTTCATGGTACAAAATGGCTTGTCAGAAAAAGATATTTTTGAAAAAGGCGATACATTGAGTTTCCCAGAATCAGTGATCACCTTCTTCCAAGGCGAGTTAGGTCAGCCAGTCGGTGGTTTCCCGAAAGAATTGCAACGCATTATCTTAAAAGGACGCCCAGCCTTTACGGAACGTCCAGGAGCCTTTGCCAAACCAGTTGATTTTGCCGTAGTGAAACAAGAACTAGCCGAAAAAATCGGCTATGAACCAAAACACGAAGAAGTCTTGAGCTACTTGATGTATCCGCAAGTCTTCCTTGATTATCGAAAAGCGTATGAGCAGTTTGCCGATGTAAAAGTCCTTGATACACCAACCTTCTTTAATGGTATGCGCTTAGGCGAAACGATCAATGTCGAATTAGAAAAAGGCAAAATCTTGATCATTCGTCTCGATGAAATCGGTGAACCAGATATCGAAGGCAATCGGACCCTCTTCTTTAACTTAAACGGTCAACGACGAGAAATCGTTGTGAAAGATAGTTCGATCATCAGTTCTGTTCAAACAAAACGCAAAGCAGAGCCAACGAACAAAGAACAAATCGGTGCCTCCATGAGTGGTTCAGTTTTAAAAGTATTAGTCAAAAAAGGTGATCGAGTGGCACGTGGACAGACGTTGATGGTCACTGAAGCGATGAAGATGGAAACTTCCGTCGAAGCTCGCTTCTCTGGTGTAGTTGAGCATGTTTACGTAACCGATGGGGAACCAATCCAGTCAGGAGACCTTCTGATTGAAGTCAAAGAAAAATAAGGAGTCGATCAGCAGATGAAGCGAAGGGGATTATTATTTTGCGGCTTATTTGTCCTAGCCCTGATAATCGTGTATTTGCAGCCAGTATTCATGCAAAACGCTTCAGATTCAAGAATGACGATCGAAAACCCAATCAAAGCACCAACGACCATGAATTATGAACCAATCGCAGCCCAAGGATTAGCTGAATTGATTGGGGAGCCTGTTTCTGATTTTGAAGAAATCTACGGGCTTCCAGTTCAAACGTATCGCTCGGGCTACGAGTTTGAAATTCGGGTCTACAATCAATTAGACGATCAGCAATATGTTGAGATCAATACTGATGGTGAGAGTGTGCAGGCAATCAAAGTGATCGGCGCCGGGGGATCTTCCCTAGCGCCCTTTGCAATGGGCATGACCTTGACTGACTTGACTGAGCTGACCATGATTTATCCAAATTTTACCTTGACACAAAATGATCGCACCATCAGTTTTGAATTGATGGAAGAAGATATGAACTACCGACCCTTAGTAGCGTTTGATAATGGGACATTTGCTGTTTTATTCTTTGATCAAGAGACGGCTCAACTGCAGGCGATCACTTATTTGGATCAGACGACCCTGCTTAAGTTAGCGCCCTATCCCTTGACAGAAGGAGAACGACCGCTGTTTCAAGTTTCGCAAACGATTGACCAAGCACAAGCTGATCTTGAAAAAGAGACGTTAGCCTTTGTCATTATTGATAAGCTTCGTAATCAAATCGGTTTAGAAAGCTTTGTACAAGATACCCAGACGCATCAAGATGCGGTCGGACTTTTAGCAGATTTGACGAATAATCTATCGGATCATTTGACCTCTCAACGCATCCATTCCTATCAACGTGCTCTTTCTTCGGAAAAAACGAGTAATTTTGTTTTGACGAACGATGAGTGGCAGGAGTTATTAGCAGCGAAGGAGTTAGAGGCTTCTGCTTCGATTTTTGAAGCGCCTGTCTATGATCCAACCTTTACTATTTTATCTTGGTTCAGTAACCCAAGATTTACTGAACGTTTGACCCATGAACAATCAGAAAAGATAGGAATTGCTTTTTCTGAAGCAAATATGGTAGTCTTAGTGCAAGAAGATGTAGAAGGGACCGAGGATAGTACATCAGATGATTTACGATGAAGCCTTTTTCGAGATTGAAGATCAAATCGATTCACTTGTGACGGCAATCAAAGCGAGTGAAACGTGTAGAAACTATCAAATAGCGAAACAAACCATGCATCAAGATCCTGTTGCTCAGGAATTGATGCGAACGTTTTTAGAAAAAAAGCTGGATTTTGAAAGAATTGAAGCGTACGGCGCATATGCCCCTGATTTCAAAGAGAAAAAGCGTGCGATGCGCACAGCTAAGCGACAGCTGGATCTCAATGAGCAAGTGAGCGAGTACCGCTGGAGTGAAACGCAGCTGCAGCGTTTGCTGGATGAACTGACCGTAGCGATCTCTACGTGTTTTTCACCAACTGTCAAAGTGGATGCTGGAAGTCCTTTTTTTCAATCAAAATCAAGTTGTGGAGGAAATTGTCATGCACGAGGATAAAACGCCTTTTACGATGCAGAAGCGTCGAGGATTGATCGTATGGGTCTACAGCCTACGTCAACTAAAAAATTTGCGTCGTTTTGGCTTCGTTCATTATGTGTCACGCAAAATGAAATACGTGGTCATGTATTTGAACGAAGAAGAATACGAAAGCAAAAAAACAAAAATCGAGCAGTTTCACTTTGTTCGACAAGTTGAAGCTTCCTATCGACCAGATGTCGAAATGGATTTTGCTGAAAAAATTGGTACATCAGCAGCCTATCCAGTGAAAGATGAAGGGTTTGATATCGAAGAAAAAAATACGATGATTCGATTGGCAGAAAACGTGTAATAGAAAAGTGGGGGTGCCTTGAGTCACCGCCATTTTTTTATTGCTATTTATAGAAACAGTGCTATATTTGTATTTACGAAGATCTTGGAGGGAAAAACGCATGCGTGTAGTAGCCGGAGAATATGGTGGCCGCAGATTAAAAAGTCTTGCTGGAGATAACACTCGCCCCACGACAGACAAAGTAAAAGGGGCGATCTTTAACATGTTAGGGCAATATTTAGATGGAGGAGTTGTACTGGATCTGTTTAGTGGGAGCGGGGGCTTAGCGATCGAAGCGGTCTCTCGTGGTGCGGAGCATGCCGTTTGTGTCGACCGTAGTTTTCCAGCTATCAAAGTGATCCGTGAAAATATTGCAATAACCAAAGAACCAGAAAAGTTCACGGTACTAAAAATGGATGCCAATCAAGCCTTACGCCAGTTTGCAGCTGAGGGACAAAGCTTTGACTATCTATTTTTAGATCCACCTTACGCAAAGCAAGAGATCCTGCAACAGCTAGAAGCTATGCTTAAGGATGAATTGATTCGTCCGTTTGCTTATGTGGTTTGCGAAACAGATAAGTCCATCGTCTTGCCAGAAAAGATTGGTTCTTTGCATTTGATGCGCGCCCAAACCTATGGCACATCTGCGGTGACGATCTATAGAAATGAGGGATAACATGAAAAAGATTGCTTTATTTCCAGGAAGTTTTGATCCGCTGACGTCAGGTCATGTGGATCTGATTGAGCGAGGCGCAACGCTTTTTGATGAACTGATCGTGGGTGTTTTTACAAATACCAATAAAAAAAGTTTTTTTACAAGTGAAGAAAAAGTTCATCTAATTGAAGAAGCCCTCGCTCATATTCCAAACGTCAAGATTCTGGCGCAAGAAACGGAGCTGACGGTCACGATCGCGAAAAAACTAGGCGCCAAGTTTCTGCTTAGAGGCATTCGCAGTGTGAAAGATTATGAGTATGAGCGGGACATCATGGAAATGAATCATCACTTAGAACCTTCCCTGGAGACCGTCTTTCTTTTAGCAGATGCAAAGCATAGTTTCATCAGCTCCAGTTTGTTGAAAGAAATCTTAACCTTTAACGGCGATGTTGCGGAATATTTACCACAAAATATCTACGATGCTATAGTAAAGAAGCGTGATACCAATGAATCTTAAATCAACGATCAAATATGTTCTCTTGTTTGTTTTAGCACTGATCATCGCAGCCTGTGCCTTTTTGCCGATTCCTTATTATATCGAGCAACCTGGTGCAACGATCGATTTAAAAGAATTGATTACCGTCAATCAAAAAGAAGACACCTCAGCCGGCTCCTTTTCTTTAACCAGTGTCGGGATACGACAGGCTACCGTGTTTACGGCGATTGGAACAAAATTCAATGAATTTCAAGACTTGATCAGTGAGGAAGAACTTTTAGGCGGTGCGACAGATGAGGAGTACAATCGCATCCAGCGCTATTATATGGAATCCTCGCAAAATAGTGCGATTGAGCAAGCATTAAAGCTGGCAGACTTGCCTTATGAAATGACCTATAAAGGGGTCTATGTCATGGGGATCGATCCAAATTCCAGTTTTGCGGGGAAAATATCCGTTGGAGATACCGTCACCGCTGTCAATGGCAAAGAATTTAAAAGTAGCCAAGACTTTATCGACTATGTACAAAGTCAAACCATTGGTGATGAGATCACCGTAACTTACTTGCAAGATGGTGAAGAAAAAGAAGCAACAGGCAAATTAATTGAACTGGAAAGCAATCAAAAAGCAGGTATCGGTATCTCACTCGTCGATCATACAGAGATCACTTCTGATGAAGAGATCGTGATCGATTCTGGCAATATCGGTGGGCCTTCAGCTGGGTTGATGTTCACCCTTGAAATCTATGAACAGCTAACTGGAGATAACTTGCGTAAAGGCCATAATATTGCTGGAACCGGAACGATCTCAGCTGATGGGACGGTTGGTCGAATCGGTGGGATTGACAAAAAAGTAGCGAGTGCCAGCGAAAGTGGAGCAGAAATCTTTTTTGCTCCGGACGATGAAATCACTGATGAAGAGCGTGAAATAGATCCTTCCATTAAAACGAATTACGAAGAGGCAGTGGCAGCAGCGAAGAAGTTAGACACAGACATGAAAATCGTTCCGATCGCCAATGTCCAAGATGCATTGGACTACCTAGCAACACTAAAAGAAGCAAATTAAAACGGCACTTGCCGTTTTTTTTAGGCTCTTTGTCAATAAGGACTGATGAGTTGTGCAAAATCAAATCTGGGTCAGAATGAACCTCATTCTGGCTCAGATTTTTTGTTATCTTACTTTGATTAATTGATTGATCAAAAAGATTCTAATTCTCATGTTCTCGAATGATTTAAATCCGTAGGATACTCGTTTCATTGTCTTTATGTGGTTATTCTTCGCTTCTATTTTTCCATTGGAATAAGGATAGATCATTGCGTTGGTGATGCCTTCTTCATAGGTCAGAAGGTTTTGAAGCTTTTCCCGAAAGCTGTCATCCAACGTTTCGGGAAGTTCTGCTAATAAGGAGAAAAATAAGTCAGGGTCTTTGTCTCGAAAGGCTTCAACTAATTCATGAAAAAAGGGATACGCCTCCTTTAGGGGCGCAGAAAACTCAAGCAATCGATCAATCATCATTGCTTCAGTAAGAAATGGGTATTTTGGCGCTCGGAAACTTTTCCATGTTTTGTATTCATAATGGTTGATGTTTGCACGATTTTTTAGCAAAAAGCGCCAGTTCTTTTTCAGTTTTTCTGCTTGGCTTTTCTGTCCTGCTTTACGAAGTTCATTCATTTCACGGATACGCAACTCATTGAACGCTTGATTCATGTGTTTGACAATATGAAACCGATCAATCACTACTTTCGCATTTGGCAGAACACGTTTGGTGAGCTGGAAGTAGGCGGCGTTCATGTCTGCCACCAAGAATTCTACTTCTTCCGGATTGGTACAACCTGAGAAATAGCTTGTTAATCGGGGTAATTTACGCGTAGGCAAAACATCTATTAATTTTCCTGTTTCGCCATCTGCGCAAATAAAGCTCATTTTATCTTCTATGGAAGCATGCGAACGAAATTCATCAACCATCAATACTCTTGGGAGAATCTTCTTAGATTGTTTTGGTAAATAGCTTTTAAACTCTTTCAATGTACGAATAACGGTGGTCAAAGATACCTGACAGCTTTTCGCAATAAAAGATAAAGATACTTTTTCAGTCAGTAAAGAAGCAATTTTATATCTAACATGATTTGCGATTGAATGTCTGGGTTGGACAAAATAACTTTGAGCCGTCCAATGGGTGCGGCAGTTTTTACAGGTATAGCGCTGCTTTTTTAGGCGCATAACCAAAGGCATATGATTGTATTGTTCAAAACGGACAATCGTTTCCTTTTTTCCATTTTTCACTATAATTGCTTTCCCGTTTCCATCTACCACAGTAGAACCACAACTTCTACAAGCACGAGGAGTAGGCGAGAGAACAGCATCGACGACCAACGTCTTTTTCTTCTGAAGGGTCTCGTAAGAGACCTCTGTAATCATCAAATCTTTCTCTATTATTCTCAGCATTTTTTTGATAGAATCATTCATATAGCATATCGTCCTCTCAGTTGTTTATTTTGTGGTGATTTAATCATACTAGAGAACGATATGTTTTTTAATACCTAAAATGAAAATGGGGCTGAAGAATCAATTCTGATTCATCAGTCCCATAAATTATAGAGCCTTTTTTTATTGTCTAAAGAATACAGTAGGATCAAAGAAAAGGTTATGCTATACTTTTAAATAAGGAGTGTGAATCTAGTGGAATTAAAAAGACAACAACCGATCGTTGAAGCATATCATTTTGATATGAAACCGAAAGACAAAGAAATGGAAACAAAATTGAATGTCGGCTTTGCGCCGTTAAAAGTCAAAGATGAAGAATATATGGAAAAAAACAGTATTATTGGTGCCCGCTTAGAATTCCAATTGGTGTTCCCTGATTACGTTTTGTCAGGACGTGTCGGACAAGTCAATCATATTTTGAATCGCAAAGTCAATTCTGGAGAGGATTTGACGAAAGCCGAAACTGATCGCTTGGTTGAGCCCTTGTTTGATATCGTCAAACGCTTGACTTATGAAGTGACAGAGATCGTGACCGACAAACCAGGTTTACAATTGAACTTTAATACCAATTCGAACGCTGCGCAAGAAGCGAAGGAAGCAGACGAATAACGAGAAATAGGAGGGATGCCCATTGTTTTCCAATCAAATGCAAGTGATGCTATACGTTGACGATGTGACGAAAGCAGTTGAGTTTTGGCAAGAACTAGGGTTTGTGATCATTGAACAACAAACCGTTGATGGAACATCCGTCGTTGAAATCGCGCCATCAAAAGAGGCGGAGGCACATTTTGTCTTATATGACCGTGAGTTTATCGAAACACATTCACCTGAAGTCGCTTTGAATTCCCCATCGATCATGTTTTTTGCAGAAGATATTACGATACTTTATAAGAAGCTTTTAGAGATGGAAGCAGAAGTGGGTGAATTGATTCAGATGGAAGAACAACTGGTTTTCAATTTTGCCGATCCGGATGGCAATTATTTTGCTGTATCAGGAAAATAGCTTTTGTCGATCGTAACCAATCATTCGTCCTTTTGAACCCGACTTTATGTTGTCGTACTGTTCAGGACAAATGGTTGGTTTTTTCGTTTTATTGCAAGACATTTTACAGGCAAAGGTCTAAAATTGATAACAAGAGAATCAATTGCCTTTAAGGAGGAAATGACTATGCAAAACTATCTATATGCAATCAGTGATATTCATGGAATGGCCGATCTGTTTAAAAAACTTCTTACCGATTATGACCCTAAGCTCCATCAGCTGCTTTTGATTGGTGACTTAAATGATCGGGGGCCGAAGTCAAAAGAGTGTTTTTTTCTGGGAAAAAAGTTAGTCGAAGAATACCAAGCGATTTATTTACGCGGCAATCACGAAGAGTATTTTCTGCAATTTCTAAATGCCCCTGAGGATTGGTTTGCCGCTTACGTACGCAATGGCGGCAAAGAAACGATTGAAAGTCTTTTGCATACAGGCGCTACTGAGGAGTATTCGCCGACGGAAATCGCCTTAATGATCCGCAGTAGCTATCGAGACTTAATAGAGTTTTTGATGGAGCGACCGCTTTATTACGAATGGGGAAAGTATCTCTTTGTTCATGCGGGCGTGGATTTAAGTAAAAAAGATTGGCGTAAGACCGCAGACCATGATTTTATCTGGATTCGCGAGCCGTTTCATAAAGGAAAAAACCGTACAGGAAAAACGATCGTTTTTGGCCATACCATCACGCCCATGCTGCATGGAGATATGCAGACGACGGATCTATGGCAACAAGACGACAAAATCGGCATCGATGGCGGGGCAGTATTTGGTGGATCGGTGCATGGCGTGATTTTTGATGACAAAGGGATCGTTCAGGACATCGAATACCAAAATTTAGCAGGTCCTTGGCAACCAGACTTTTAAAAGTCTTTTTGAGAAAAGACAGAAGCAGCCATAACAAGAGTCGCGAAAGCAACATTGTTTTCGTGCAATCTTGTTCGCTCAATGGCTGTCTTTTTTATGTTAAAATAGCAAAAGCAACAAAGGAAAGGTGAGAACAAATGGCAGAAATGAATCAAGAGGTACTTGATTTAGTAAAACAAGAATTAACCGCTTTTACCCAAAAACAAATCAGTACGGTGTTGCAGTTATTGCAAGAAGGAAATACCGTCCCCTTTATTGCCCGCTACCGTAAAGAAATGACGAATGGACTTGACGAAGTTCAGATTCGAGAAATTGAAGAGCGATACCAGTACTTAGAAAACTTAGAGAAACGCAAGCAAGAGGTTTTGCGTTTGATAGAAGAACAAGAAAAGCTAACGCCTGAACTATCACAGGCGATTTTAGCTGCGACAAAAATGCAGGCCGTCGAAGACCTGTATCGTCCTTATAAACAAAAACGACGCACCAAAGCGACGATCGCCAAAGAGAACGGCTTGGAACCATTTGCTCAGTGGCTGTTAAGCTTCCCAAAAGCAGGTGACGTTCAAGAAAAAGCGGCCGAATTTATCAGTGATGCTGTTCCTACTGTAGAAGATGCCTTAGCAGGCGCGCACGAGATCATTGCAGAAGGCGTTGGTGATACTGCAGAGTTTCGTAGTTGGATCCGCAGCTATTACACAAACAAAGGACTGTATCAAAGCACGGTCAAAAATGCTGAAAAAGATGAAAAAGGCGTTTATGAAATGTATTACGATTTCCAGCATCCTATCAATAAGATGGTATCCCACCGAATTTTAGCCACTAATCGTGGGGAACAAGAAGACATCTTGAAGGTCGCCCTTGTGGCAGATGAAGAAAAAATCATGGATTACCTACGTCGCAAATTGATCACGAATAGGGATTCACCCGCAGCCGGTTTTGTTGAAGCTGCAGCTGCTGATGCGCTGAAACGGTTTATTTCACCAGCCATCGAACGAGAGATCCGCAATGAATTGACAGAAAAAGCTGACGAACAAGCAATTGCGATTTTTGGAGAAAATCTTCGCAATCTGTTGCTGCAGCCGCCATTGAAGGGCAAAGTCGTTTTAGGTTTTGATCCAGCGTATCGTACAGGCTGTAAACTAGCCGTCATTGATGAGACTGGAAAAGTACTAGCGATCGAAGTGATCTATCCTCATAAACCAGCGCCTATGAATAAGCGAGAAGCTGCCGGACCAGCGTTTCGTCGCTTATTACAAACCTATAAAGTCGAGATGGTCGCAATCGGTAATGGGACTGCGAGTCGGGAATCAGAGCAATTCGTCGCTGAACAATTAAAATTGATCGATCAAGAAGTATATTATGTGATCGTGAATGAGGCAGGCGCTTCTGTTTATTCTGCCAGTCCGATCGCTCGTCAAGAATTCCCTGATCTGCAAGTGGAAGAACGCAGCGCTATCAGTATTGGCCGCCGTCTGCAAGATCCCTTGGCAGAATTAGTCAAAATTGATCCACAATCCGTGGGCGTCGGACAATACCAGCATGACGTTTCGCAAAAACGCCTCGCTGAACAATTGGATTTTGTTGTTGAGACTGTTGTCAACCAAGTTGGCGTTGACGTCAATACCGCAAGTGCGGCACTCTTGCAGCATGTAGCTGGTTTAAATAAAACCACTGCTCAAAATATCGTGACTTATCGAGAAGAAAATGGTGTATTTACGCAGCGGAATCAACTGAAAAAAGTCCCTCGCTTAGGACCAAAAGCTTATGAACAGGCGATCGGCTTTATGCGGATACCTGGCGGAAAAGTCATTTTGGACAATACCGGGATCCATCCAGAAAGTTATGACACTGCCAAAGAAATTTTGGCGATCGCGGGTATTTCTTTAGCGGAGCTAGGGAAAGAGCAAATGGAAGAAAATAAAGCGAAACTTGCCCAACTACGCCCAGCGGAGCTTTCCGCAAAATTGTCAGTCGGTAAAGAAACCATCACGGATATCCTAAAGGCGTTAATGCAGCCTGGACGCGATATGCGTGATGAAATGCCAGCGCCATTATTGCGTAAAGATGTGTTGAGTATGGAGGACCTAAAACCGGGAATGGAACTGAAGGGAACGGTTCGAAATGTGATCGACTTTGGTGCTTTCGTCGATATCGGTGTCAAACAAGATGGACTGGTGCATTTGTCGAAGCTGAGCCGTTCGTTTGTAAAGCATCCGAAAGACGTTGTTTCCGTCGGTGTTGTCGTAACCGTTTGGATCGAGCAAGTAGATGTCAAAAAAGGCCGTATCAGTTTAACCATGGTCGATCCGGGAAATGCAAAATGACCCAACAAGAACTGCAGCATTTGGTGGAAGAGCTGTCGCTGTCTGTTTTCAACAAACCATTCACGCATCGAGCGGTGTTTAATTCTCGCTTAAAAACAACCGGTGGCCGCTACCATCTAAGTGATCACCACTTGGATTTCAATCCAACCATGCTCACAGAACACGGGATGGAGGTTTTTATCGGCATTATCATGCATGAATTGTGTCATTATCATTTGCACTTAGCAGGTCTTGGTCACCGTCACCAAGATCCTGCCTTTAAAGCATTGCTGGCAAGAACGGGAGGCTTGCGTTATGCACCTCCTGCCAAAAGGACAGCCAAACATCGCTATCGATGCCAAAATTGCGGCTGCGAGATTCGGCGGCAGCGACGTGTGGATATCAAAAAATATGTTTGTGGAAAATGTCGTGGAC
Organism: Enterococcus sp. DIV1279b; assembly: GCF_050531515.1. Classification (NCBI taxonomy): domain Bacteria; kingdom Bacillati; phylum Bacillota; class Bacilli; order Lactobacillales; family Enterococcaceae; genus Enterococcus; species Enterococcus sp. DIV1279b. The sequence goes on from NZ_CP172891.1 coordinate 1,673,778, forward strand.
GTTTGCTAGAAATAGGAAATGATGAGAAAAGTCAAGTCGAAAAATAAAACTCGTTGCTATTTTTTTCATTTTGTATGATAATGTAGGTCGTGTGACAACCTGATATTTGTCAATACACGCGTTTTTTTACGACGCGGATTTGAGAAAAGAGGATTATAATAATGGAAAATCAAAAAAAAATACATCATTTTGTTGGAATCAAAGGTTCCGGTATGAGTTCATTGGCTTTGATTCTGCACGAAAAAGGCTACCAAGTACAAGGCTCTGATGTGGAAGAATATTTCTTCACTCAACGTGATCTAGAAAAAGCAGCGATCAAATTGTTGCCTTTCGATAAAGCAAACATTCAACCAGAAATGGTCATTATCCAAGGGAATGCTTTCCCTGACACCCACGAAGAAATCGTACGGGCAAAAGAACTTGGTTTAGAAGTTACTCGTTATCATGACTTTATTGGCCAATTCATTCAGCCCTATACGAGTATTGCGGTGACCGGTTCTCACGGGAAAACCAGTACGACAGGATTGCTTTCTCATGTCTTAAGCGGCATCCGTCCAACAAGTTTCTTGATTGGCGATGGGACTGGTCATGGGGAACCTGATGCGGAATTCTTTTCATTTGAAGCCTGTGAATACCGTCGTCATTTCTTAGCGTATTCACCGGATTATGCAATCATGACCAACATCGATTTTGATCACCCAGACTACTTCCACTCGATCGAGGATGTCTTCTCAGCCTTTCAATCGATGGCAAGTCAAGTGAAAAAAGGCATCTTTGCTTTTGGTGATGATGAATACTTGCGTAAACTTGAAGCCGATGTCCCAATCTACTATTACGGCGTCAACGATAACGACGATGTCCAAGCAAAAAATATTGAACGCACCACCCAAGGTTCAGAGTTCGACGTCTTTATCCATGGTGAAAATATTGGCCATTTTGTCTTGCCAGCGTTTGGTCAGCACAACATCAACAACGCATTAAGTGTGATCGCTGTGGCTTACAAAGAAGGATTGGATATGAAAGAAGTTGCTGCTGAGATGATTTCATTTCCTGGAGTGAAACGCCGCTTTAGCGAAAAAATCGTGGCGGATATGACGATCGTGGACGACTACGCCCACCATCCTGCAGAAATCAAAGCAACGATCGATGGCGCTCGTCAAAAATATCCAGAGAAAGAAATTATTGCTGTCTTCCAGCCACATACCTTTACCCGCACGATCGCTTTGATGGATGAATTTGCGGAAGCATTGGATCTCGCAGACCATGTCTATCTATGTGACATTTTTGGATCTGCTCGTGAATCACGAGGAGATGTTAAAATTGAAGATCTAGGCAAGAAAATTCAAAAAGGCGGAACTGTGATCAAAGAAGAGAACGTATCTCCGCTATTGGATCATCAAAACGCTGTCGTGATTTTCATGGGAGCAGGCGATGTGCAAAAATTTGAGACAGCCTATGAAAAACTATTAAGCAATACAACTCGTAACGTATTGTAATCAAAGACTCTTGTGGCGTGTTTGCTGCAAGAGTTTTTTACATCTGAAGTTTTTGCAAAAGCAGCACCGCGAACTTGCACTTTTGTCGGCATCTGATAGAATATACTCAGATGAAACTATTCTTTTTGGAGGAATTAAATTTTGAATATAGGGAAACCGCGAAAAATAGGAAAAAGTATTGAAGATATCGAGGAAGGCGATTCGTTATCCTTAACAGAATCGATCGAAGACAATCAACTGCTGTTATATTTAGGGCTGACTAATGATGCCAATCCTTTGTATATACAACATGACTACACACAAAAAACTGAGTACCAGCGTCCCATCGTACCATCCATTATGTTGATGGGGATCATTACCAGTGCCGTATCGAAACATTTGCCTGGTCCTGGCTCTCATGTAGTCAATTTTTCGGTAAACTTTATTGAACCTGTATATCATTATGAAACGTTGACCTTTGAATTCGAAGTGATCAAAGTGGATAAAATGAAAGACGTGGTAACTATTTCGGTTGAAGCGATCAACACAGAAGATCATCGTATTTTAGATGCTGTGGTCATGGTCCAGCCGCCAAAAGCAGTAGCAGAAAATGAGGAGGAACAACAAGATGAATAATTTAAATAATGAAACCGTCCAAGCCCAAGGCTTAAATCGCTTTTATTCAAAAGTGTATTTATTCTTCGGCGTTGGGCTTGCGATCAGTGCGATCTCAGCCTATATATTTGGGGAAGTCTTTCAAGCGCAAACCCTGCAATTTATTGACAACTTTCCGCTAGGGTTTACTGGTCTTTGGATCTTACAGATCATTCTAGTTATTGTATTAGGGGTGAAGGCGCAGAAAAATCCGTCCTTGACCGTTGCTGGCTTTTTAGTCTATTCGCTCTTGAATGGATTGACCTTGTCTGTGACACTGATGATCTATGACTTTGGATCGATCGTGGGAGCATTTGTTTCAGCAGCTGTCACTTTTGGTGTCATGTCAGCATTTGGGATCATGACCAAACGGGATCTAAGTGTAGTTGGTCGTATCGGCTATGGTCTGTTGATCGGGATCATCATCTCGACGCTCTTGAATGTATTTATTTTACGCAGTCAACCGGTTGACTTTTTCTTATCGATCGTGACCGTCTTTGTCTTTATGGGGATCACCGCCTATGACAATCAGCAAATCCGCAATGTATACTTCGCAACGAATGGTGGCGCAAATACAGGAGTGGCCGTTTTCATGGCATTACAACTATATTTGGACTTTATCAACTTATTCCTTGCGTTATTGCGAATCTTTGGAAAAAACAACTAAAAAAAGGGCGAGGAAACTCGCCTTTTTTTTGTATAAAATGAGAGAGAAAACAAAGCAATTCATCGCTTTTGTGCCCGTTCTTTGATAGAATAAAGAGGAACTTTTTGAGAAAAGGAGTAATCAAATGCCAAAAAATAAATTACTACTCGTTGATGGAAATAGTGTGGCTTTTCGCGCGTTTTTTGCGTTGCATAATTCATTAGAACGGTTTAAAAATGCCAATGGGCTGCACACAAATGCCATCTATGCGTTTCATACTATGTTTGAAAATGTGATGGCAAAAGAACAGCCAACACATGTTTTAGTGGCTTTTGATGCTGGAAAAACCACCTTCAGGACAGCGATGTATGAAGACTATAAAGGCGGACGTTCAAAAACCCCTGGGGAATTTAAAGAACAAATGCCTTACATTCGCGAATTGATCAACGCGTTAGGTGTTCAATATTACGAATTAGATAACTATGAAGCCGATGATATCATTGGCACATTGGCAAATAAAGTCGACAAAGAGCTGTTTGATGTCGTCGTTTTATCTGGCGATCGCGATTTGACCCAGCTGGCAACGGAGCACGTGAAAGTTGACATTACGGTCAAAGGAGTTAGCGAAATTGAAAGTTATACGCCCGCTCATGTGGCTGAAAAATATGACGGCCTAACGCCTTTACAAATCATTGACATGAAAGGACTAGCCGGCGATGCTTCCGATAATATTCCTGGTGTCACCAAAATTGGTGAGAAGACAGCCATCAAGCTATTGAAGGAATATGGCTCCGTTGAGGGGATCTATGAACACATCGATGAAATGAAAAAAAGTAAGATGAAAGAAAACCTGATCAATGACCGTGAGATCGCCTTTCTTTCAAAACAGTTAGCAACCATCGATGTGGATGCGCCCATTGAGGTCGATGTCGACAAACTGAAATATGAAGGCAAAGATTTAGAGAAATTGGTGCCATTCTACCAAGAAATGAACTTTAATAGCTTCTTAGAGAAGTTGCAGATTACAGCTGAACCAGTTGAGATGGAAGACATTTTATTTTCGGTCGTTGAAGAAGTTACAGAAGATATGTTCCAAGGAGACACAGCATTGTATGTCGAGATGATGGGGGATAACTATCATTTGGAAGACATCGTCGGTGTTGCTTGGGGCAATCAAGAAAAAATTTATGTCAGCAATCGTGAAGAATTGTTTGAAAGTCCAGTCTTTACCAATTGGTTAAAAGACGAGGAACGTAAAAAATTCGTCTATGATGCCAAACGCACGTACGTGGCATTAAACCGATACACGACAGCACCAAAAGGAATCGCTTTTGATGTTTTATTGGCAGCTTATCTTTTAGACACGAATGATACGAATAATGACATCGCAGGTGTTGCCGCTCACTATGGCTATGATGCGATCCAATCGGATGAAGCGATTTATGGAAAAGGAGCGAAAAAAGGTCTGCCAGCGGATGAGGAAGACTTCTTTGCTCATTTAGCCCGTAAAGTAGCAGCGATTACGAACCTAACACCAAAGCTTACGGAAGAATTGGCAGCGAAGAATCAAACAGCGCTATTTGAAGAAATGGAATTGCCTTTATCAATGATTTTAGCTGATATGGAGATTACTGGAATCAAAGTGGATGCGTCTCGCTTGCATCAGATGAAGGGCGAATTTGCGCAACGGTTGCATGAAATTGAAGAAAAAATCTATGCCGAAGCTGGTGAAACCTTCAATTTAAACTCACCGAAACAATTGGGTGTGATCTTATTTGAAAAAATGGGCTTACCAGTCATCAAAAAAACCAAAACTGGCTATTCGACAGCAGTCGATGTGTTAGAACAACTAAAAGAGCAAGCACCGATCGTTGAAGACATTTTGACTTATCGTCAAATCGCTAAGATCCAATCAACCTATGTAGAAGGCTTATTAAAAGTGATCCAAGGGGATGGCAAAGTCCATACACGATATGTACAAACCTTGACCCAAACTGGTCGATTAAGTTCTGTCGATCCGAACCTGCAAAACATTCCGATTCGTTTAGAAGAAGGTCGAAAGATCCGTGAAGCCTTTGTGCCACGAGAAGCTGATTGGGTGATCTATTCTTCTGACTACTCTCAAATCGAATTACGAGTGTTGGCACATATTTCAGATGATACCCATTTGAAAGAAGCCTTTATCGAAGGTCAAGATATCCACTCAAGCACAGCGATGCGAGTCTTTGGTATCGAAAAAGCAGAAGATGTGACCCCAAATATGCGTCGTCAAGCCAAAGCGGTCAACTTCGGTATCGTTTATGGTATTTCCGATTATGGCTTATCCCAGAATCTAGGAATCACCAGAAAAGCCGCCCAACAATACATTGATACGTATTTTGAAAAATATCCTGGTGTGAAAACGTATATGGAGGATGTGGTTCGTGAGGCGAAGGACAAAGGGTACGTTGAAACCTTGTATCATCGCCGTCGTTACCTACCTGATATCAATTCGCGCAATTTCAATATTCGGACTTTTGCGGAAAGAACCGCCATCAATACACCGATCCAAGGCAGTGCGGCGGATATCTTAAAGATTGCCATGATCGATTTGGCGAAACGTTTGAAAGAAGAAAAATTAGCAGCAACGATGCTGCTGCAAGTACACGATGAACTAGTCTTTGAAGTACCTGAATCTGAATTGCCTCGTCTTGACGCTTTAGTGAAAGAAGTGATGGAGCAAGCCGTTGCATTGCATGTCCCTTTACTGACAGACAGCAATTGGGGCAAAACATGGTACGATGCAAAATAAATGAGGTGAACAGAGGTGCCTGAATTACCAGAAGTTGAAACGGTCCGCAAAGGACTTGAAAAACTTGTTTTAAATAAAACGATCGAATCGGTCGAGATCCTTTGGCCGCGAATCATCGAAAGTCCTGAAGTGCCGATCTTTTCGGCACTGTTGAAAGGGCAACGGTTTGAAAAATTTGAACGACGTGGAAAATTTTTGATTTTTAAATTGACAGATTATGATCTGATCTCTCATCTACGAATGGAAGGCAAGTACGAGTATTTTGAGTCAGACCCGATTGTCGATAAGCATACGCATGTTATTTTCCATTTTACAGATGGCAGTCAGTTAAATTACCATGATGTAAGAAAATTTGGTCGTATGACTTTAGTGGATAAAGACCAAAGCGCAGCCTATAAAGGCATCATGCAATTAGGTCCTGAGCCTAAGCCTGAATTGTTTTTATTGGAAGCATTTGAACAAGGATTGAAGCGGTCTAAAAAAGCCATCAAACCCCTTTTGTTAGATCAAAAACTTGTGACTGGTTTGGGCAATATTTATGTAGATGAGGCGCTATGGCAAGCGAAGATCCATCCTGAACAACCAGCAGATTCGCTAACTCCAGCAGAAGCCAACGTGTTGCATCAAGCGATCATCGATGTCTTGGAACGCGCCGTTGAAGCAGGGGGGACAACCATTCGGACCTATCTCAATGCGTTGGGCGAAGCAGGAAAATTCCAAATGTCATTAAATGTCTATGGCCAAACGGGCAATCCTTGCGAGCGATGCGGGACACCAATCGTCAAGACCAAAGTTGCCCAACGGGGGACGCACTTTTGTCCTCAGTGCCAAAAATTGCATGTGAGGTCCAGCAAATGAGCTTTGTCTTAGGGGTCACTGGCGGGATCGCCACTGGGAAAAGTACCGCAGTCGCGCATTTTCGCTCACTGGGCTTACCGATTATTGATGCCGATATCATCGCCAGAGAAGTCGTTGAACCGAATACGGAGGGCTTGCAGGCGGTGACGCAAGCCTTTGGTCCGCAGATTTTGACCGATGACGGACACCTGGATCGGCAAACCCTCGGTGCCCTGATATTTAATGATCCAGAAAAACGTCGCTTGCTGAATCAGACGCTGTCGCCATTTATTCGACAAGAGATTTTGTCTCAGATCGAAGAAAAAAAGCAGCAAGTGCCCTTGTTGATCGTTGACATTCCTTTGTTATATGAAGCCGACTACGACCAATACATGGATCAAACCGCAGTCGTTTATGTGCCAGAAGCGCTTCAAAAAGAGCGGTTGATGGCACGTAATCAACTGAGTGAGCAAGAAGCGCAACAACGAATCGACAGTCAGCTTTCCATTGAGAAAAAGAAACAACGGGCCGATATTGTCTTTGATAATCAAGGAACGATCGCCCAACTCAATCAGCAGATCGATGATTGGTTAGCATCCTTAAACAAATAGATAAGACAGCAGGTTCCCTTCAGTAAAAGGGAACCTGCTATTTGTCTTTCAATAGCAAACCTAGCCCTATCATTTCTAAAAAACAACTGGCGCTGAAACATGTCGGAAACTGTTTGGTTTGGAAAGTAAGACGATCGTTTATGAATGGTTAAATATCAAAGTACCAGCCCTGATTTATTTTGGGGTCACGATCACGCGATTGCTGGAAAAGGGGTGAAGAACGATCGGCTGATCATAAAAAGAGGTGAGAACCTCCTCAGTAAAAATCGTCTCTCGTTGACCAGCGGCGTGGACTTTGCCGTTTTTTAACATCAGCAAATGAGTGAAAATCGGTAGTAGCTCTTCCGTATGATGGGTAACATAAAGAAGAGTCGGCGTATTCGGCAGCTGTGAAAAAGCCTGCAGACGGGTTAGCAGTTCTTCTCGCGCAAATAAATCAAGGCCCGTACAAGGTTCGTCCAAAATGAGGATCTCTGGTTGTGCCATCATGGCACGTGCGATCATGACAAATTGTTTTTCCCCTTGCGAAAGGACATGATAGGAACGATGGATCAAATGCGACAAACCTAAGTCAGTCAAAAGCTCCTTTGCTTGGATCAGCTGCTCTTCTTCGTAGGACTCATAAAGACCAATACTGGAATAAAGCCCGGAAAGAACGATCTCTTCGGCAAGATCGCGACCATAAAACTTGCTTTGCAGCGCTGAACTGACCCAACCAATGCGCCGTTGAAGATCGGGCACAGACGTTTTTCCGTAACGCTCACCTAAGACCGTTCGTTGACCAGAAGAAGGCCATAAACTTCCCGTGATCATTTGGAGTAATAAACTTTTGCCAGCACCATTCAGACCTAAAATCGCCCAATGCTCATTTTTTTTCACTTGCCAATTGATCGCTTTTAATAAATAGTTCTTGTCGCGAACGAATGAAACCTGTTGGAAATCGAGGATTGTCATCTATTGTCGAACCTTAAATAGGTTCTTCACCTCCAGTTGTAAGAATATTCAGAAAATAATCGCTCATATTATAGCATAAAGAAAAACATTTTGCTGACTGTTTGGTATCGTATTCATATCTTTTGTCAGAAATCAGAATGCTTGTTATGATGAAAGTATACAGGAGGGATGATAACTATGGGTACTTTTAAAGATGAAAAAGATGTGATCGTTGGCAAAGCCAAAGAAAAAATCGGTGAGTGGACCAACAATGAAGAACTTGCCCACTCTGGGAAAGAACAAGCACAAGAAGGTCAAATCAAGAAAGAGCACGATCAAAAACGAGTCAATGAACTAGATGATCAAAATGATGAGCGTGATGCCCGCAATGATCGAACCACCCCTGAAAATGTCAGCAGCGAAGAACTATTGCGAGCTGAAAATCCCGATGCAAATAAAATTTCTTCGAATGATCGACGGGATGCAGACCAGCTGAAGCATTACACAGGAATTGAAGATAAATTATAAACAAATATGGATGCCTTCGTCTTCTAGACGAGGCATTTTTTGTTAATGAGATCAAAGAGAGATTGAAAGAGAACCACCTGCACAGTTGACAATTTCTCAACCTCTCATTATAATCCATTAAGATCGCATGGAAAGCAGCAAAGAAATTGGGAGGTGGTCATCAAATGCTTATTTATGCATTGTGTACGACTGTCAAGAAAGTAGAACAGCCGCAATAGGAAACGGAAAATTAGAAAGAAGGCTTTTTTATGATCGAACCTTACCAATTTCATTCAATTAAACATCAAGTATACCAATTAGTACGAACGTATCAATCGGTCAATGATCCTCGAACGATCAAAACGGTTGAAACGATGACAAAAGACGCCATAGAACAATTTTTTCCTGAAGAAGAAACAGCGCCACGTGAAATTTTAGCTGCTTTCTTTCAACCAGGGATGACGATCAGTCGCAGCAATGAGCTGTTAACAGAGCTCAAAGAGTACGTCCGACCCTTTCAGGTACCGACAACAAAACAAATTGAAAAAATGTTTCGGAAAGTAAAAAAACTAAAAATACCTGATTTTGCTTCCGTTGATTTAAAAGAGACCACCTATCTTTCTTGGGATGATATCGGTAGTCAAAGCAAGTTTATGATCATTGCCACTGAAGAAGGGTTTACAGGACTTCACGGTCATGTCTCAACCGAGGTCAAGAAAGGAATCTGTCCCTTGTGTCAGCATGAGGGGAATGTCTCGATGTTTCTTTCTTTGACGAAAAGCAATGGCGATGGAACGTATACCAAACGGGGGAACTATATTTGCCGTGATAGCCAACGGTGCAATCAGCAGATGGAACAGCCAGCAAATTTGCATGACTTTGTTTCTTTGCTGCAAATGAAAGATAAATAACGAAATGAAACGGCAGAAAGATTTCTGCCGTTTTTTCAAATTCAAAAAAACAGTAGTTATAACATTATTTAAATTTTGTATTAAATGAACAGAATAAACCACTTTGGCTATTGTACCAACGGATTTCATGTTATAATTAATCATAGAAACCGATGACTTTACGTAAATACGTAAGCGCATAAGAGAGAAAATGAGGTGGAACTATGCAATGTCCAAAATGTCATCATAACAATTCTAGGGTAGTTGATAGTCGACAAGCCGATGATGGACGTGTGATTCGCCGCCGTCGTGAATGCGAAAATTGCGGCTATCGCTTTACAACATTTGAACGTATCGAAGAGGCACCCCTACTTGTCATTAAGAAGAATGGTGCCCGTGAAGAATTCAATCGAGAAAAAATCCTAAGGGGTTTGATTCGTTCTGCTGAAAAACGACCAGTGACAATGGATCAGATGGAAACGATCGTCGATCATGTGGAAAGTCGTGTTCGTGCTCTTGGTGAAAATGAAATTTCTACAACACAGATTGGTGAGTATGTGATGGAAGATTTAGTTGATTTAGACGAGATCGCTTATATCCGTTTTGCCAGTGTCTATCGCCAGTTTAAAGACATGTCAGTTTTCTTGAAAGAACTACAAGACATCGTCGAAAAAGCGAAAGAACCACAAGAATAGAGGGGGACAACAAGTGGGCAATAGTTTACCGAATCAATCGTACAAAGTGTTCAAAAGCCGTCCACTTACAACGGAAGGAAAAGACGCCCTCATTTATTTGTATCAACCAATTATTGAAAGTGATGCTTTAGCGTTGTATTTGACACTCGCAAGCGATGTCCAAGCCCAAAGCTTTTCTGGCGAGGAGTCGATGACGACCGTGCATCTAGATATCTTGAATGCCATGAATGCGGGAATGCCTCGCTTCATAAAAGCCAAGCAAAACTTAGAGGGCATCGGCTTGCTAAAGTCTTATGAGAAAGCAGATGCTCAAAACGGGAGCTCGTATCTGTATTGGTTGCAAGAACCGGTCCATCCAGCAGCGTTTTTTCAAGATGAATTGTATGCCTATCTGTTGTTGGAAAGAGTCGGAGAGCGTAAATTTAATCAGCTGGTCAAGCTGTATCAACCAAAGCAGTGTTCTTTAACCGATTATCAGGAAGTGACTCAATCCTTCTCAGCCGCCTATGGGTTAAATACCGCACGTTTTGCTTCACATGAAGAAACGTTACAGGCAGTCAGTGATTCTTTTCAAGAAACCAAAGAGAACTTGGTGCTTGACGAAAAGCAGTTGGATTGGGACTTTCTTTTATATGAAGCGCAGCGTCGGTATATCCGTGCCGCTAATTTCACGCCAAGTTTTCGACAAAAGTTAGTTCTATACCATTCTTTATATGGCTATGATGTGTTGGAATTGTTGGATTTGATGGCGGACAATGTTTCTTTGACAACAGGCGAGGTCGACCAGAAGAAGCTGGAACAAGCCATCATGAAGAAATCACGACAAACATTCACGAAAACATCAAAAAGAGAAGATCCCCAAGCGGAAAGTCAGTTGCGCCGCTTCAATACCTTAAAACAGAATGGTTTTTCAGAAAATGATGTCTTATTGATTCAAGAAAGTGAGAACAATGCACCGATCGCTTTTCTCAAGGCGATCAAAGCGGAGAAAAACAGTTTTATGACCGATTCAGAACAATGGCTGATCAAGAGCCTTGTCGAACGGTCACCATTGCCAAATAGTGTGATCAATGTGCTGGTTCATTATGTCTTGGTGGTCCAAAACAATGCCGCTTTGTCAGGAAATTATGTGAACAATATCGCCGCCCAGTGGTCAGAATTAAAAATTGGCACGGCAGAAGATGCCATCAAACATGTTCGGAGCCTTGTTCGAAGTGCCAAGGAAAAACGCAGCCGACCACAAACCAGCGGCAAAAAAATCATTCGCGAAGAAAAGCTGCCTTCTTGGGCTGAAAAACCAGTGGAAGAGACAGCATTAACGCCAGAGCGGCAAGCAGAATTAGATAAAAAACTGCAAAACTACTTGCATAAGAAAGCTGGTGACAAGTAATGGAAGATGTAGGGAAAAACTTAGGAAAACTATTGGATAAACGCAATTACCGTGATCAGTTTTCAGCAATGATGGCAGAGGTTTTACAAGATCCTGATGTCAAAGCGTTTATTGCCGAAAATGAAGAGGTATTGACCGAAGCAGATATTCAAAAAAGCTATGCGAAACTGTATGAGTTCGTCCAAGAAAAGCGGAAATTCCGCATCAATGATCCATCCATGATCGCACCGGGTTATGAGCCGCGCTTAGCGTTAAATTTTCATTTTATTGACGTCACCTATGTACCAACGAAAGAACTACTGGCATATCAGAAACAAGAAGAGATCCGCAGTCGCATCAAAGCGATGGATATGCCTAAAGATATACAAGAAGCAAGTTTTGCAGATTATCAGCAAACGCCTGGCCGAATGGAGGCCATCGCAGCTGCCGTTGATTTTATTAGTGAGTTGACAGCCAATCCACAGGAGTTTCATAAAGGACTATACTTTGTGGGGAGTTTTGGGATCGGAAAAACCTATCTGCTTGGCGCGATCGCCAGAGATTTAGCGGAGGCAGGCTACACGACGACATTGGTTCACTTCCCGACATTTGCAGTAGAGATGAAGCAAGCAATCGGCAAAGATCAGGTGGGGGATAAGCTGAACGCAGTGAAAAAAGCCCCAATCTTAATGATGGACGATATCGGTGCAGATGCGATGAGCAGTTGGATTCGTGATGAAGTCTTCGGTGTGATTCTACAATACCGAATGCAAGAGCAACTCCCGACGTTCTTCACCTCGAATTTTACTATGCATGAGTTGGAGCAGCATCTTTCAGTAACGCAACGCGGCGAATCCGAACCATTAAAAGCCAAACGTATTATGGAGCGTATTCGTTACTTGACACAAGAAATCCAAATGACGGGCAAAAATCGACGAAATGATGCCTAAAAAAACCATTACTGGAGGAAGAAGATGATGAAAAAACAAGTGATTCTAGGCTTGTCCTTAGCAGCAGTGCTGCTGTTAACGGCTTGTGGCAGTCCCGAAAACAACAATGCATCAAGTGGCGATAACACGCCTTCTGAATCAAGTGAGAATGCTAGTTCCGTTGCCAATAGTTCTTCAGAGAGCAAAACAGCGACGGTTTTTACTGGCATTATTCAAGAAGATGCCCGAGCAGGTTCAGATGATACCTTTCAATTATTTTTGAAAGACGTAGCGGCAGTTGAAGATGAGGATCAAGTCGTCCAAAGTTTTCAAAATGATGGGGTCATTCTCCACGTCCCTGTTGAGGCCTATTCAGGAGAGATCGAGGAGTTAGCTGAAGGAGACAAGGTCCAAGTGTCGCTGCAAGGCGTCCCGATCATGACGATGTCGATCCCACCGCAAATTCCCGGTAACTCGATTCAAAAGGTTGAATTAGTGAAGGATTAATGCAATGTGCGCCTTGGCAATGGCACCACAGTCAAGACGCACATTTTTTTCTATTTATGGAAAGCGTGTTATACTACGAAAGAAGGAGTGACAATATGAACGAACATGCATTATCGGATCGTTTGGCTTGCGTGGGCGAACAAATTCCCGACCAAGCACGTATCGCCGACATCGGCTCCGACCATGCTTATTTACCTGTGGCATTGATGCTGCAGAACAAAATCACTTATGCTGTAGCTGGAGAAGTCGTTCAAGGACCTTATGATTCTGCCAGTAAACAAGTACGTAAAAACGGGCTAACAGAGAAGATCGTGGTGCGCTTAGCAGACGGATTGGACGCTATTCAGCCAGCAGATAAGATCGACACGGTTGTTGTTGCTGGAATGGGGGGGACTTTGATTCGCTCTATTTTAGAAGAAGGCAGCAAAAAAAATCGCTTAGCGGGGGTCAAACGTTTGGTCTTACAACCGAATGTTGGCGAAAGGACCTTGCGGGAATGGCTCGTTGATCACAATTTTACGATCATTCATGAAGTGCTGTTAGAAGAAAATGACAAAAATTATGAAGTCATCGTTGCGGAAACTGGAAAAGCGACGTACACGACCCAGCAATTATTTTTTGGTCCCTTTTTATTAAAAGAAAAAAATCCAGTTTTTTATAAAAAATGGCAGCATGAATTGAAGCAGCGTCAACGAGTGGTCAAAGAGTTAGAGAAAGCCAAAGAACCACCTGCTGAGAAAATGAATGAATTGAAAGAACAAATCGAATGGATCAAGGAGGTACTGGCATGATTTCTGGTCAAGAATTTATCAAACGCTTTGAAGCATACTGCCCGTTATGGTTGGCAGAAGAAGGCGATCCTGTTGGTCTGCATGTTGGTACATTAAACAAACCCCTCGAGCGAGTCATGATGACCCTTGATGTCCGTCCAGAAGTGGTAACCGAAGCCATCGAGAAAAAGATCGACTTGATCATCGCGAAACATCCACCGATCTTTCGCCCTTTGAACCGCTTGCTGACCGATGATCCGCAACAAAAGATGTTGATGGATCTCGTCAAGCATGATATCGCCGTTTACGCCGCCCACACCAATATGGATATTATTGAAGACGGTTTGAACGATTGGTTTTGTGAACTGCTAGAAGTTGAACCAGATACGTACTTGAAGCAAACCCATCAAGTAAAAATGAAGAAACTAGCTGTATTTACACCTGTTGAATCGGCACCAGCATTGCGAAAGGCATTAGGAAAAGCTGGTGCTGGTCAGCAAGGCAATTACCAGAACACCAGCTATTCATTGATTGGCACCGGTCGCTTTACACCACAGCAAGCGGCGCATCCTGCCATCGGTGAGATCGGAAAAGAAGAACAGGTGCAAGAAGCGAAAATCGAAGTCATTTTTCCAGAAACGATCGAGAAAAAGGTCCTTTCGGCAATGATCGCTGCTCATCCTTACGAAGAGCCAGCTTATGATCTGTATGCCTTAGACAATTTGCCGAAGACCTATGGAATCGGACGGGTTGGCAACCTCGCTGAGCCTCTTTCCATTGATCAGTTTGTCGCACGTGTCAAAGAGCGGTTTGGTTTGACTGCTTTACGGGTTGTCAGTTTTCCTAATGCACCTGAAAAAATTCAGCGAATCGCCATTTGTGGCGGCAGTGGTCAATCGTTTTATTCCGATGCCTTACGCCATCAAGCGGATGTGTACATCACTGGCGATATCAGTTACCATTTCGCCCATGACATGCAAGCCAATGGGTTGATCGCGATCGATCCAGGGCACAACATCGAAAAGGAATGTATTCCTCGGTTTATTGAGAAATTCAATCAGTGGAAAGCAGAAGAGAACTGGGCTGTGACCTTTGTTCCTTCCACCACTTCAACAAATCCATTTGACTATAGATAGGAGAATCTTTTATGTACGAAAATTTATTGCCTCGTTTTTTAAAATATGTCAAGACAGAAACACGTTCGGATGCAACAAGCACCACAACCCCTTCCACCCAAACACAAGTCGCGTTTGCTAAAGAACTGCAAAAAGAACTTGAAGAACTAGGGTTAAGCGATGTTCATTACAATGAATCCAATGGTTTCGTGATCGCAACATTACCAAGTAACGTCGATCATGACGTGCGCTCCATCGGTTTTATCGCCCATATGGATACCGCCGATTTTAATGCAGAAAATGTTGATCCGCAGATCATCGAAAATTACGATGGCGAATCGACCATTAAATTAGATAAAGAAGGAAAATACACATTAAACACAAAAGATTTTCCGAATTTAAAAAATTATGCTGGCGAAACCTTGATCACTACCGATGGTACCACTTTATTAGGTTCTGATGATAAGTCAGGTATTGCAGAAATCATGACAGCCATGGAAATTTTACTGAAAAACCCAACGATCAAGCATGGGGAAATCAAAGTCGCTTTTGGCCCTGATGAAGAAATTGGCGTTGGTGCAGATAAGTTCGATGTGGAAGATTTCAATGTTGATTTTGCCTATACAATGGATGGCGGTCCAGTAGGAGAATTGCAATACGAAACCTTCAATGCGGCGCAAGCTGAAATTACGATCCAAGGAAAAAATGTCCACCCTGGAACAGCCAAAGACACCATGATCAACGCCTTGCAACTAGCAGTCGATTTTCAAAATGCGCTACCTGCTGATGAAGTTCCTGAGAAAACCGAAGGGACAGAAGGGTTCTTCCATTTGATGAGCCTTAGTGGTTCAGTAGAAGAAGCGAAAATGGCATACATTATTCGAGATCATGACCGGAGTCGTTTCGAAGAAAGAAAAGCACAATTATTAGCGGTTCAAGAAAGCTTGAATGCCCGCTTTGATGAACCACGAGTGCACGTACATCTATATGATCAATACTACAACATGAAAGAAATCATCGAAAAAGATATGAGCATCATTGATTTAGCGAAAGATGCGATGAAAGCAGTTGGAATCACACCGATGACAGAACCTGTCCGTGGTGGGACCGATGGCTCGAAAATCTCCTATCTAGGGATTCCAACCCCGAATATCTTTGCTGGTGGAGAAAATATGCATGGACGTTATGAGTTCGTCTCACTACAATCAATGATGAAAGCGACCGATGTGATCGTGAAAATTGCCGAACTGAATGCGCAAGCATAGCAGCAGCTTCTTCATTGAAAGAAAAGAACAACTTTAGGGCTGGGAACTCTTCACGCAGGTCTTGCGTAAGGCCCGGCCTTTTATTAGGATGTGAATAGGATGAAAATTCTCGTATTATACAACGATACAGCGGGGAAAAGTGAAGCAAAAGAAACAGCAGAAAAATTCCAAGCCTATGTGAACGAACAAGGCAATGAGCATCAAGTGTTTTTACAAGCCTCAAATCCCGATGTTGACCCTGAGGATGTTAAAGAGGCAGCCAAGAAACATGCGGTCGATACGATTGTTATTATTGGTGGGGATGGAACGATCCATCATGGGCTGCAAACATTCAAAGAAAAGCTGGATGAGCTGAAGATCGGGATCATTCCTGGAGGAACGGTAAATAACTTCGCTCGAATGTTGGGTATTCCAGTCAAGCCAGAAGAAGCGTTTGAGAATATTTTAACAGGGGTTGAACGTCCGATCGATTATGGGATGGTCAATGATCAAGTAATGATCTCGACGATGACCATTGGTCTTTTAGCAGATACTGCAGCAGCAACTTCCCAAGAAGAAAAACAACAGTACGGTCCGTTGGCGTTTATGAAACGGTTCATTCATCTGTTGATCAAAAAGAAACAATACAAATTGGAAGTCATCGCTGACGAACGGAAATGGCAGGGGAAAAGTCAATTACTGACGATCGTCATGTCGAATTCAGCAGGTGGGTTTAAGAACTTTGATGAAGAAGCAAAACCTGACGATGGCTTGTTCCATGTTATTCTTTTGCCAAAATTGAACATTTTACGGTTTATTTTGTATTTGCCAAGAATTATTCGTGGTAGAATTGCCAAAGTACCAAGTGTTGAATATTTCACTGCCGCAAAGGTCTCGATCAAGGCGAAAGAAAAAACGGTTCATACTCGGACCGACGGCGATCCAACGGATGATCTGCCAATCGAGATGAAAGTCATTAAGCATGGGTTGACGATGTTGGTACCTGAGGAAGCACAAGAATCAAAATAATGGTCCCTACGATCAATCATATGGAGGAAATGGATGGATGCACTGATTTACAATCCATTGTGGTTTTATTTAATTGCAGTCAATCTTTATCTTTTCTGTCTGATGGGTTATGATAAATATCAGGCAGTAAAACAAGGTTGGCGGGTTCCCGAAGCAAATCTCCTTTTTATGGGGGCGATTGGCGGCGGATTAGGCGGTTTGATCGCGCAACGCGTGTTTCGCCACAAAACAAGAAAGAAGAAGTTTTATTTCTTTTTTGCTTTCGGCACCGTTTTTGCTATCCTGCTGATGGTCTTTTTTGCATAAATTCGGTTTAACAAGCAAGGAGTTAATATGAAAACTAAAGTGAAGTTCGCCCTTAATTTACTTTTACTAGTAGGCATTCTGGGTGTGATGTATTTTTTTGTCCGTAACTCGATGATGGAAATTTTAGCGGGGCTAAGAGAGACCAGCTTTCTCGTCGTCTTACTGGTTATGGGGCTTGGCACATTGTACCTAGTGATTGAAGGACGAACAGTCAAAGAGATCGCAGTGACTTTTCAACCGGAATTCACCACCAAGGCGGGGTTTCTAACCGTCTGTTACAGTGGGTTTTATCGGATCGTGACGTTTGGCGCGGGCACCTTGATCTCAGAGGTGAATTTTTATCGTAAAAATGGCTTGCAGTTGTCACAAGGGGTTGGGGTCACCACCTTACACATGGTGATGTATAAGTTTGCCATATTGACTTATGCGATCGCTGGGTTGATCATTCAATTCTCGTTATTCTATGACAATGCGCCGAATATGATTTGGGTGATATTGGCGGGGATCGTACTCGTCTTTTTGATCATTGCCGCTTTATTGGCACTTTCTGTCAGTATCAACATTCAAGTCTTTTTTGTGATCGTCAGCAATAAGCTGTTCAAAAGTGCGACATTAAGAGGAATCGTTGACAAATGCAACACCCAGATCTATTCTTTGCGAGAAACGGTCAATGCGATCATTACCGACCGCACCGCTTTCTTACGCATCTACCTTTGGAATCTTTTGAAGATGCTGCCTTGGTACGTGATCCCTTATGTGATTCTTGTCGTGCAGCACCCAGAGATCGATTTCTTGTTGACGTTATCCTTCATCAGCTTTGCCGTCGTCTTGTCCGGGGTGATTCCAACACCGGCAGGGATCGGTTCCTTTGAATTTATTTATATGCTGCTTTTTGGTCCATTAGTCGGCACAGTCGATGCAGCATCTTCTATGCTGCTGTATCGCTTAGCGACATTCATTTGGCCCTTCATTATTGGCTTTGCATATGTAATGAAAGAAAAGCGCAAAGACATTAGCCAAGAGCTGACAGAGCTTAGAAAAGAAAAAGTGGAAAGTTAAAAAAACGCTTATCTTCGAGTAGAGGATAAGCGTTTTTTTTAGTCTTTCAAATCAATGATCCGATCAACAAAGGATTCATAGAATTCAGCTTCATGGGAAACGATCAGAACGGTTCCGGGAAAAGCTGCCAGGGTTTCTTCCAAATTGTTTTTCGTGTCTTGATCGATATGGTTGGTCGGTTCATCAAGAATCAAAAAGTTGCTTTTGATCAACATCATTTCAGCTAACTTCACTTTTGTCTGCTCGCCACCACTTAATAATTTCAATTCCTCTTGAGCAAGCTGGCTAGGTAATCCCGCACGAGAAAGTTGTCGTCGCAATTCTTTGTTGGTTGCCTTTGGGAAAAGATCCTCGAGGTATTGCAGAGGCGTCTGTAATGGATACTCCCAGTCAAGATCTTGAGAAAAGTAATTAAATTTTGTATGCTGTGGGTAAGAAACGGTTCCTTCAATTGCAGGGATCACACCAAGTATTGTTTTGATCAACGTCGATTTACCGATCCCATTAAATCCCCGAATCGCAATTTTTTCGCCATAGCGGATCGTTAGGTTGATTGGCGATAGTAAAGGCTTTTGGTCATAACCGATCACTAGATTGGTCGTCTCTAATGCCAAGGTCGTAACGATCGGTGCCAAATCAAATCCTAGATGCGGTTTAGGGACATCTTGGGGTGGGGTCAAACGTTCGATTTTTGCCAATTGTTTTTCACGACTCTTTGCCATTGTTGAACGAGAACCAGCTTTGTATTTACGGATATAGCTTTCGGTTTTCTTGATATGCTCTTGTTGTGCTTCGTATTGCTTCATATAACTTTCATTTTGCAGCGTTTTTAGCTTTAATGCTTTGTCTAAATTCCCCGTATACTTAGAAAGCTTGCCAAATTCGATATCAATGATATGGGTCGTGATTTCATTCAAAAATTGACGATCATGAGAAACGACTAAGTAGGTACCAGTAAAGTCCTGTAAAAACTCAACCAGCCATTTGATATGCTCATCATCTAAGTGGTTAGTCGGTTCATCTAAAATCAGCATGTCGGGTTTTTCTAGCAGCATTTTTGCTAAGATCAATTTTGAGCGTTGACCACCACTTAAGGAAGCAAGGGCGGTATCCATGCCGAGAACCGAAATACCTAATCCTTCTGCTAAATCATCGATCAATGTATCCATTTGGTAGAAATTTCCTTGATCCAATTGATTTTGCAATTCACCGGCTTTTTCTAAAAGCTTATCGTCAAGACTTTCGCCATAAGCAGTATAAAGATTTGCGATCTGTTGTTCTTTTTCGAAGTCTTCTGCAAAGGCAGAGCGCAAAAAATCACGGATCGATTGCGTTTCATCAACATTGACATATTGATCCAAATAGCCCATTTTCAAATTTTTCGGAAATTGAACAAAGCCATCGTCTGGGAGAATTTCTCCTGTAATGATTTTGATTAAAGTACTTTTGCCGGCGCCGTTCCGTCCAATCAACCCGACTTTTTCCCCGCGGTTGATTTGAACGGAAACATCTTCGTAAAGCAATTTGTCGCCAAATTGTTGGCTAATATTTGTTAATGTTAACATCGTTTCCTCCATATAAAAAAGCTGTAAACAGTAGACGTTACAGCTAAGTAGATAATCTTACTGAATAACTATCGCCAAAGAGCGATCAAAAGGATCAGGAAAATCGATTGTTCCTGACCAATCAGGACCTAGCATACCATTGCGGCTTCCTATCTGTCAATTTTCATGAAAGAATACTGAAAAAAATCTTGATCTTCGAGGGAAATCTTTTGACCATTACTGACCAATATTGTATAATAGAAGAGTAGAAAAAAGGATGCTGCTTGCAGTGTACTAATTTTTCTGACTACCATTTTGGGAGGGAAAAGTATGAACCCAGAAAAAATGACGACTACATTACAGAGTGCCATCGCGGAAGCACAGCAGATTGCCATAACGCGTCACCACCAAGAAATCGATATTCCGCATTTATGGAAGATTTTATTGCAAGCCAATCAATTCGGCCGCAATTTTTATACGGATACAGGTCTTGATGTCGATGCATTTGAAAAAGAAGTCGACCAGCTACTAGATGAACTGCCTTCGGTTGAAGGAGGAAATGTTCGTTATGGTCAATCCATGAGTCAAAATCTGTTTCATCTTTTGTCTGAGGCAGATCAATTAAAAAATGAATTTCAAGACGAGTATCTTTCCACAGAAATCGTCCTTTATGCGTTGATGAAATTGAAAAATCATCCATTGACGGTGTATTTAAAGAAACAAGGAATCACCGCGAAAGAAATCAAGCAAACGATCGAAACATTAAGAGGAGGGGATCGTGTGACCTCACAAAATCAAGAAGAACAATACAAAGCATTAGAAAAATACGGCGTTGACTTGGTCCAACAAGTCCGCAGCGGAAAAATGGACCCCATTATCGGACGAGACGAAGAAATTCGCGACGTGATTCGCATCCTTTCTCGGAAAACAAAAAACAATCCCGTTTTGATTGGTGAACCGGGGGTTGGTAAAACAGCCATTGTTGAAGGATTGGCTCAACGGATCGTGCGAAAAGACGTCCCAGAAAACCTAAAAGACAAAACGATCTTTTCTCTGGATATGGGTGCCTTGATCGCAGGTGCCAAGTTCCGAGGTGAATTTGAAGAGCGTTTGAAAGCCGTCTTACAAGAAGTGAAAAAAGCCGATGGACGGATCATTCTCTTTATTGATGAGATCCACAATATTGTAGGTGCTGGTAAGACGGAAGGCAGCATGGATGCTGGAAACTTACTAAAACCAATGCTGGCAAGGGGAGAATTGCATACGATTGGCGCAACCACCCTTGATGAATACCGTCAATACATGGAAAAGGACAAAGCCTTGGAACGTCGTTTCCAAAAAGTGTTGGTACAGGAACCAACCGTTCAAGATACGATTTCGATTTTACGTGGCTTGAAAGAACGGTTCGAGATCCATCATGGCGTCAATATCCATGACAATGCGCTTGTTGCTGCTGCGACCTTATCTGATCGGTATATCACGGACCGCTTTTTACCAGACAAAGCCATCGATTTGATCGACGAAGCAAGTGCCACGATTCGGGTAGAAATGAATTCGATGCCTACCGAGCTCGATCAGGTCACTCGACGTTTGATGCAATTGGAGATCGAAGAAGCCGCACTGAAAAAAGAATCTGATGATGCATCGAAAAAACGTTTAGGCATTTTACAAGAAGAATTGGCGGAATTGCGTGAAGAAGTCAATACCATGAAAATGCAGTGGGAAACGGAAAAAGAAGAAGTCAATGCAGTTTCCAATAAACGGGCAGAGATCGATAAAGCCAAGCATGAGTTGGAAGATGCTGAAAATAACTATGATTTGGAACGGGCAGCTGTTCTTCGTCATGGGACGATTCCACAACTGGAAAAAGAACTCGCTGAATTGGAAGAAAAAAACCAAGACGAAGGCATTCGGATGGTTCAAGAGTCAGTGACAGAAAATGAGATCGCCTTAGTCGTGGGCCGCTTGACAGGAATCCCTGTTGCGAAATTAGTGGAGGGCGAACGAGAAAAACTGTTGAAATTAAATGAGACCTTGCATCAACGAGTGATTGGACAAGACGAGGCAGTCGATGCCGTCAGTGACGCAGTCATTCGTTCCCGAGCTGGTCTGCAAGATCCAAATCGACCATTAGGTTCCTTCTTGTTCTTAGGACCGACCGGCGTCGGTAAGACCGAATTAGCGAAAGCGTTAGCGGTCAACCTCTTTGACTCTGAAGAGCATATGGTTCGGATCGATATGAGCGAATACATGGAAAAACATTCGGTGTCTCGTTTGGTCGGTGCCCCTCCAGGCTATGTTGGATTTGAAGAAGGCGGACAATTGACCGAAGCCGTTCGACGCAATCCATACACGATCGTCTTATTGGATGAGATCGAAAAAGCCCATCCAGATGTCTTCAATATCTTATTGCAAGTGCTTGATGATGGCCGTTTGACAGACTCAAAAGGACGCGTCGTTGATTTCAAAAATACCGTCTTGATCATGACTAGCAACATTGGCTCTCAAGTCTTGCTAGATGGCGTGACTGCAGAAGGGACGATCCCAGAAACTGTTGCAGAAACTGTCCGTAATCTCTTGAGAGGCCATTTCAAACCAGAATTCTTAAATCGGATCGACGATACGATTTTATTCACACCGCTTAGTCTAAGCGATGTGACAGGCATCGTCGACAAGATCATCGCACAGCTTTCACAACGACTGGAAGTCCAAGATATACTGTTGACGATCACTGAAGAAGCCAAACGCTGGATCGCTGAAAATGCTTATGAGCCAGCGTATGGTGCGCGACCTCTCCGTCGGTTTATCACAAGAGAAGTCGAAACCCCATTGGCAAAAGAAATCGTTGCTGGCAGAGTCTTACCAAAGACCCAAGTCACGATCGAATTATTGAACGATCAGCTGGTTTTTGAAAATACGCCAATGACCGAGTAATAAAAAGAGAACAAATGAATAAATACAAAACGATGGTTGCCATTTCATTGGCAGCCATCGTTTTTTTGTCTCTCAACATATGACAAAAAAGTTCTCCTTGCTTGTTGTTTGGAGGAAATTCGCACTTCGATTATACTGTTCTTATGGAGTAGGAGAGGAATGAAAAGATGAATACTTTTTTTGAAACGTTGAATGAGCGAAAAGGGGAATTGCTGACAGCTGTCTTTGAACATTTGTCATTGTCGATCATTGCGCTGCTCGTGGCGATCGTTATTGCTGTTCCTTTAGCTATTTGGCTGGTTAATCATAAACGGGCAGCGGAAGTCGGCCTACAAATAACGAGTGTGTTACAGACGATTCCATCACTGGCACTGTTAGGTTTATTGATCCCATTCGTGGGGATCGGAACGCCACCT
This sequence comes from Enterococcus sp. DIV1279b, assembly GCF_050531515.1. Lineage (NCBI taxonomy): Bacteria > Bacillati > Bacillota > Bacilli > Lactobacillales > Enterococcaceae > Enterococcus > Enterococcus sp. DIV1279b. Next base: position 1,697,039 of record NZ_CP172891.1, read on the forward strand.
GCATTGATCGCACTAGTTATTTATGCGTTATTGCCGATCTTTCAAAATACCTATATTGGCCTTTCGGAGATCGATCCATCAATCGAAGAAGCTGCTGCGGCATTTGGTATGTCTCGGATGCGCCGATTGATCAAAGTCGAGTTGCCGATTGCTTTGCCTGTCATAATTTCTGGGATTCGCACGGCGCTGGTCTTGATCATCGGAACAGCGACCTTAGCCGCTTTGATTGGCGCTGGCGGGTTAGGTTCCTTTATTTTGTTAGGGATCGATCGAAATGCGCCTGAGTTAACGTTGATTGGTGCGATCGGGTCTGCCTTGTTGGCGATTGTTTTCAGTACCCTGATCCGTTACCTGCAACATTTAAAACCGCGCTATACCTTGATCACGTTGGCAGCAATCATCTTGCTGATTGGTGGGGTTTCCTTTTCACAAAGCGGATTTTTCGCTCCCAAAACCATTACCATCGCAGGAAAACTAGGATCTGAACCAGATATCTTGATCAACATGTACAAAGAATTGATTGAACAAGAAGACCCTGATGCCCAAGTTGAACTAGAGCCAAATTTTGGAAAAACCTCTTTCTTATTCAGCGCATTGGACAATGGTCAAGTTGATATATATCCAGAGTTTACTGGTACCGTGTTGGAGAGCTTAGTTGAGGTACCAGAAGAGCTTGCGAGTCAAAACCTTGACTCCGACGAAACCTATACCGAAGCAGTCAATCTATTGAAGGATCAGTTTGAGATGACCTTGCTTCAGCCGATGGCGTATCAAAATACCTATGCATTGGCTGTCAAAAAAGAATTTGCTGAGGAAAATGGACTAACCACGATCTCTGATTTGAAGAAAATCGAAAATCAAATCAAAGCTGGCTTCACCCTCGAATTCATTGATCGGACGGACGGATATGCGGGGATCCAAGAACTTTATGGGCTAGATTTTCCAAGTGTCCAAAGTATGGAACCAGCATTGCGTTACCAAGCCATCAATAATGGTGATATCAATCTACTGGATGCCTATTCCACGGACAGTGAATTGCGTCAATATGGCTTAGTTATTCTAGAAGACGATCAGGAACTATTTCCACCTTATCAAGGAGCGCCTTTGATGAAAGAAGCCTTTGCCAAGGAACATCCAGAAGTCGTCCGTGCATTGGAAAAGTTGGCAGGGAAAATCACCGAAGAACAAATGAGTGAAATGAATTATCAGGTCAATGTCGAAGGAAAAAATCCAGCAGAAGTCGCGCGTACCTTCCTGATAGATGAAGGATTAATTAAGGAGGGACAAGAATGACACCAATTATTGAATTTAAAAACGTCAGTAAAAAGTTTGATCAAAAACTAGTGATCGATCAATTAGATCTGAGTATCAATAAAGGAGAAATCTTTGTTTTGGTCGGTCCTTCTGGGAGTGGGAAAACGACGACTTTGAAGATGATCAACGCGTTGTCAGAACCGACCGATGGTGATATTTACTTCAAAGAAAAACGCATCAAAGAATACAATATTCAAAAGATGCGTTGGCAAATGGGGTATGTTCTCCAACAAATCGCTCTGTTTCCGACGATGGATGTCAAACAAAATATCGAAGTGATCCCAGAGATGTTAGGGTGGTCAAAAAAAGATCGCTCAGAAGCCGTGGATCGTTTGCTGACACAGGTCAAACTTGACCCAGAGCAGTACCGTCATCGAATGCCGAAAGAATTGTCTGGTGGAGAACAGCAACGGATCGGGATCTTGCGCGCGTTAGCTGCCAATCCCGAAATCATTCTGATGGACGAACCCTTTAGTGCCCTTGATCCAATTTCTCGTAATTCTTTACAAGAGCTAGTCCTCGATTTGCACCAAGAGCTTGGGACGACGATTATTTTTGTCACGCATAACATGAAAGAAGCGGTAAAACTAGGGACGCGCATCGCTGTGATGAATCAAGGGAAGATCGTTCAATGCGATACACCAGAAGTCATCGTTTCACAACCGAAGACCGCTTTTGTGAAAAGCTTCTTTGAAGAAACCGGGGAAGATGAAGCAAAACTGGTCACAGCAGGAGATTTGATACGGATGAACTTTTTCAGCAATGATATCAATCAAGCTGACCCGAAAATTGCAGCATCTACGCCATTAAATGAGTTGTATACTTTATTTGCGAGTCATGAGACGGTGGTGATCGAAGAAAATCACCAACTGATAGGGAGTCTACGTCGAAAAGATGTGTTTGCTTTCTTGAGTCGTGATCGAACGTAAACGATTCTTTTCTCAACGAGAAATATCATAAATTTTTTAAAATCGATGATTTCTCTTGCTCAAAGCAAAAATTCCACGTAAGATTGAGGAAGATATCTTTTGTCAAAATGGCAGAACAAGCTTTCGCCGATGACAAAAGATGCAGTAAAGGAGCGAAAGAGCAGCTATGGTAAAAATCCTCAAAGAAAATTGGTTACTGCTTTTCTTTATCGTCGCCGTGGTTCTCATCCGTCTGTTTGTCCTGACCCCAGTTCAAGTCAGTGGCCATTCTATGGACCCAACGTTGGCAGATAAACAGCGTTTGATTGCATCAAAAATCTCCTCCTATGACCGACAAGACATCGTGATATGTGTTGAACCAGATGATCCAAGTAAAATCGCTGTCAAGCGGTTGATTGGTTTACCCGGTGATACCATCGAGATGAAAGATGATGTCCTAACGATCAATGGAGAAGTATACGAAGAACCTTATTTAGATGAGTTTAAAGAGAAATTTGCAGACGATCAATTACAAGACGAATATTCTTATCGCGAAATGTTTCAGCAAATCGCCGCTGGTGCGGAACAGTTTACGGAAGATTTCTCAGAAACGGTGCCTGAAGGCAGCTATTTTGTGATGGGAGACAATCGTTTGATCTCTAGAGACAGTCGCAGTTTCGGGGTTGTAACGGAAGATCAAATGGAAGGGAAAGTGCTGCTGCGCTTTTGGCCATTGAATCAAATCAAACTATTTTAATCAAAAGAAAAAACATTCTTGCCAGTGCAGCGAAAACGATCGCAACTGACAAGAATGTTTTTTAGATGACCCAAGCGACAAATGCAACCATTGAAAAGAACATTGTCCAAACCGCAATAATAGCTGATGCAATAAAAATAATTTTGATTGATAAAGGTTGGACAAATTTTCGAGCATCTTTAGAGAACGCATAGGTGATCGATGAAAAAATCAAGCAGCATAAAATAAAAAACACTGTTAGAACCATAAGCCTCTCCTTTACTGACGCAACGTCAAATGAATAATGTAATTATAACAGACCATGGTTTTTTGGGGAAATAAAAATGATTAAACGAGGGAATTTTTTTGTGGTTGTAATCGTTTTATAGGGAAGTGTAAGAAATGTAAAACCTTGATAGACAGCGAATCTATAAAAATAAGATGTGTTATTTAAGTATTTTTATAAATTTTTCTTTATGAATAAAAGAACAAAAGAAAAAAGCTTGTTGAAAAACGATGGTTTCAACAAGCTTTTAAAGGTCGTTTATGATAATTTTTTAATCCGATAACTTTCAAAGTAATCAGGTTTGCCTCGTCCTTGAACATACGCGATCACGCCCATCAAAGCAGCACCAATCGTGTTGGTCAGTAAATCACCCATCGTATCCATCAATGCTTCGCGACCGATAAACGGGGTGCCATCTAAGGTTGCATAACGTTGGAGGTTCATTCCACCAACGGAATCGCAGATAAACTCCCAAAACTCCCAGAAGATACCACACAAGCCGGCAAAAGCAAAGCCCATCAGTAAGAATAACCAGGGAGAGACGTTTGAAACTTTGACTTCTTTCAGTAGCAGACAGATCAATCCATAGCCGACAGCCGTCAAGACCATTGGACTTACCGCATGCAGAATTTTATCCCAGAAAGCAATGGTTTCTATCAAATGTAAGATCGTCCCCATAAATACAGAGATCAGCAAGAAAAACCAATAAAAGTAGACGGTGGCGTTTGGTAGCTGGATTTTCAAGAACTTTTTACTCATTTCTGGGACGAAGATCAATAAAATCCCAAGCAAGGCTTGGGCGAGGAAAATCAATCCTTGTGTTTGCGGATAGACACCACGGAAAAATTCCCACAAAGAAAAACAAAACACGAGAATACCAAAAATAGTGAATACCTTTTGCAGTCGCTGATAATTTTGCCCCATTTAGTTGTCCTCCGAAAGATAGTCGGCTAAGCCAGCTAAAAGGGCTGCTTCAGAGGAGTAAATTTCCCCGTTTAGCTTGATCAAACCCACCGTATAAAGATTGACATAGTGGAACTGATTTTCCGCAACGGTTTGTAATGCTGCCAGCTTTTGCTGATTGTCGGCACCTTGTTGGCGACTATCCGTATAAAGCCCTAAAACAGGAATTCCTTTAGCATAAGCGACACCGATCTCAGAGGCAACCCCAGCATCGATGGTCAAACCATCCAGCAATGCGATCATCAAATCACTTTCCAGCACTTTTTCGGTATCTGCCAAAGCGATCATTTTGCTATCCGCATAGGCGGATTTATCATTGATCGCGGCATTTTCTTGAGGTAAATAAATCTCCAGCTGCGGATACTGCTGACGAATCGACGCAACAAGTTCGGCGTTGTAGCGCAGGTCACTAGCAGCAAACAGGGGAGCAGCAAAATATAGTTTCATTCAAAAACACTCCTTAATCATTCATAGTTGTACATTTTGTTGATTCGTTGTTTAGAAATAATCGCTGAAATAGGCTTCCATATCAGGGATGATCGATTCCAGTAATGCCAGTGTTTCTGAATCGGTATTTAGCCGTTCCACACGCTCTAAGTAAGCCGGACGGCGGTAATTCATCAACAGACACGACAATGTCTGAATATCCAGTTGGACCGCTTTTCCGATAGCTTCTCTTGAAACCACGATCTCCCCGTGATTGTATTGGACACCGAAGATCCCGTTGTTCCAATCGGCAACTGGGTCGGAAACAACAAAGTGAAAGGGTGTTTGGAAGGCTTCAAATGGGAAGTTTTTCAAAAACTGTTCAACATCGACGATCCGCGCCATGTAATAAGGCTCGATGGTTTCTTTGATTTGGCTATCGTCCAAGTAGAAGGACAGGGGTTCATTTGAATAAATGTCTCCTTTGACCCAATAAACCATTGAGAAATGGGCAGAGATAAAATTCCAAAGACCATTGCGGGCTTCTTGATTCAAGTAGAACATTTCCTTTACATGGAAGACTTCTTCGGCTACCCAATAAAAAAGTACACCAGTCGGATGACCACTGGCATTGTAATAGACAGCCGCGGTGCGCTCTTCTTCATTTTCATAACGCCAATACTCTTCCCAGTGAAAAGAGGTCCGCTGCAAGGCACCATGATTGTCGCGGGAGAATTGGTTGTAGACAGTAAAGACATCAGGATCATCCACTTCTTTGCGCTCTACGATCCCAGGGACTTCTTTGGTTTTCGGAAGCTGGGTATCACGAATTTTGAAGGTCAGCTTGTCGGACATGATCTCCCAGCCTTTGCGACGATAGTAGGGCACATTATAAGGGTAAAGGTAGGAGATCCATTGCTGATCTTCCCGCATCGTTTCTAAGGCAAGCTTGATCAAGTCTTTCATCAGGCCATGTCCGGCATATTCTGGGTAGGTCCCAACACCGGTCACTCCGCCCATTTTGATCAATTTGCCGTGTATATTGACTTCACAAGGATAAACGGCGATTTGCGAGATCAACTTGTCTTCATTGAACCAGCCAAAGACCTTGGAAAGCTCTAAGATCGGGCGCTTAGATTTGATCATTTCCCGTTTGCTCTCATAGCCGCTTTCTTCAATATCCGATTCAGTGATCTGAAAAACATAGCTTAACAGTTCGTTGAACTGATCAACGTCTTTTTCTTCCACCGCTCGAATATGTAGATTTTGATGAAAATTATTGTCCATTCTTTCAACTCCAATTTATTTGCTAGCTCTAGTATAGCAAAACCTGAATGAATATGTCTAAATAACGGTTAAGAAAAATACTTTATCTATTGGCGTTTCGTTGGTATAATAGAAAAGCTGACTAAAAGAAATGAGGAACGTATCCATGAACATAGAAGAAATGAAAAAACGACAGGAGAAGATTCGTAATTTCTCCATTATCGCCCATATCGACCATGGGAAATCAACATTGGCGGACCGTATTTTGGAACAAACCCATACGGTGACGTCACGGGAAATGCAAAACCAATTATTAGACTCCATGGATCTTGAACGTGAACGAGGAATCACAATCAAATTAAATGCCGTGGAACTTAACTATACCGCCAAAGACGGAGAAACCTACATCTTCCATTTGATCGACACCCCAGGGCACGTCGATTTCACCTATGAAGTTTCCCGCAGTTTGGCCGCTTGTGAAGGCGCCGTGCTCGTCGTTGATGCGGCGCAAGGGATTGAAGCACAGACATTGGCAAACGTCTACTTGGCGTTAGACAATGATTTAGAGATCCTACCAGTCATTAATAAAATAGACTTGCCAGCTGCCGATCCTGAGCGAGTACGAACAGAGATCGAAGATGTGATCGGTATCGATGCCAGTGAAGCTGTTTTAGCAAGTGCCAAAGCAGGTATTGGGATCGAAGACATTTTGGAACAAATTGTTGAGTATGTCCCAGCTCCCGCAGGTGATATTGAAGCACCGCTAAAAGCGTTGATCTTTGACTCCGTGTACGATTCCTATCGTGGGGTGGTCTTAAACGTCCGCATCATGGACGGGATGGTCAAACCTGGAGATAAAATCAAAATGATGAGCAATGGCAAGACCTTTGATGTTACGGAAGTTGGTGTCTTTTCACCAAAAGCCATTCAACGAGATGCGTTGATGGTGGGCGATGTTGGGTATATCACTGCTGCCATCAAGACCGTTAAAGATACCCAAGTCGGGGATACGGTGACATTAGCCAACAATCCAGCAGAAGAAGCCTTAGCTGGTTATCGTCAAATGAATCCGATGGTTTATTGCGGATTGTACCCAATCGATACTTCACGCTACAACGACCTTCGAGAAGCATTGGAAAAATTACAATTGAATGATGCAGCATTGCAATTTGAACCAGAAACCTCTCAAGCATTAGGATTTGGGTTCCGTTGCGGCTTCTTAGGCCTATTACACATGGATGTCGTGCAAGAACGGCTAGAACGTGAATTTAACCTTGAGTTGATTACGACTGCACCATCCGTAATCTATCACGTCAACAAGACAGATGGCTCAATGGTCGTCGTTGATAACCCGGCAGAATTTCCTGAACCAGTCACGATCGACAACGTACAAGAGCCTTACGTCAAAGCACAAATCATGGTCCCTAATGATTACGTTGGTGCTGTAATGGAATTGTCCCAACGCAAACGGGGAGACTTTGTCACGATGGATTACTTGGATGATTATCGTGTAAACGTCGTTTATGAGATCCCACTATCGGAAATCGTCTTTGATTTCTTTGATAAATTGAAATCCAGCACCAAAGGGTACGCATCACTGGATTATGAAATGTCTGGTTATCGAACTAGCAAGCTAGTGAAGATGGACATCTTGCTGAATACTGAAAAAGTTGATGCGTTAAGCTTTATCGTTCACCGTGACTTTGCTTATGAACGCGGTAAAGCCATCGTTGAAAAACTGAAAAAACTGATCCCACGACAACAATTTGAAGTACCGATCCAAGCAGCCATCGGACAAAAAATCGTTGCGCGTTCCGACATCAAAGCCTTGCGTAAAAACGTATTGGCGAAATGTTACGGCGGTGACGTTTCTCGAAAACGCAAACTCCTAGAGAAACAAAAAGAAGGGAAGAAGCGGATGAAACAAATCGGCTCCGTCGAAGTACCGCAAGAAGCCTTCATGGCTGTTCTGAAAATGGATGAGGATGAACCGAAGAAATAGCAAGGGTTTGTTTGAAAATATTTGATAATAAAATCTAATTTTCATTTTTTATTCGCCCATTTGTCGCCCTAATTTATTTTAGGGCGACATTTTTTATGAAAACTAAATTCTAATTTGATGATCTTCTTAGTCTTTGGGCGAATATATCAACAGCTTCTGTTCTCATTTTTTTCGTTACATGGACGTACTTATCCATGGTAGTTGAAATTCTGGAATGGCCAAGTCTTTCTTGTACTATTTTAGGCTTTACACCATCCTCCAAAAGCATAGTGGCATGTGTGTGTCTAAGGGAATGAAAGTTGAAATCGAATCCTAATTCTTTTTTTACTTTTCCACTATGCCATTTGATTGAATTCGGTGTGACAGGTTCACCGTTTTCCTTAGTGCAAACAAATTGACTATCAAAATAGTATTTTCCATGACGAAGTTTATTCTCAGACTGGCGCTTGCGGACTCTCTTTAATTCTTGGAGCAAAATATCATCTATTGCTATTGTTCGAAAACTAGATTGCGTTTTTGGTGTTCCTAACTGTATGCCATGTTTATCTTGAAGCATGATGCGATCCACAGTCAATGTTTGATCCTCAAATGAAATATCGGACCATTGGAGACCGCAAACCTCACCGCGGCGTAATCCAGTATGAAACCCGATCATTAATGGTAGATGAAAGGGGCTAGAAGGTGGATTGCTATCTAAAATAGCCTGATACTGCTCCATAGTGATTATTTTCATATCGTCACGTGTTTGCTTAGGCTTGTTTTCAAAAGCTGGCATCTCAACGTAGATCATTGGATTGTTATTGATTGCTTGCCAAGGATAGACTGCTCTTTTGAATGCACCTTTTAAAACAGTAAAGATAATTTCAACTGAATGTTTAGATAGTGGGGTATTAAACCCATTAGGTAATTTATTTACCAACTCTTGCAATCTTGCTGGCCCAATAGAGCTGAGATAGTATTTGCCAATTTCTGGTTTTATGTATTTGTTAACCGCATTTTGATAATTTTTCTGAGTGTTGTATTTTAACTTCTTTTCAACATAGTTTTCCATCCAGTAGTCAAAGTAATCAGAAACACTCATTTCCTTAATATCAACTTTTCCTCCATCTTTATAAAGACTTAAGGCCTCTCTTAGTTTTTCTTGTGCCTCTGTTTTTGTATTCCATCCGCCTTTTTGTATACGTTGACGTTTGCCTCCAATTTTTGCCATTTCGATTACGTAATGCCATTTACCGCCAATTTTCCGCACATGTCCATTCATGGCAATCCCTCCTTAAAACCTGTTTTGTATATAAATAAGCTAGAAATATACAAACGTATGTTCTTTTGTATTGAAAAAGAAAAGCCCGAAGGCTATTCTTTAATTTAAATTGTCAATTGCATATTGAGCTTCTTCTGGTGTGAACTTTTCATAGATTAACTGATCATATAAGCCGGAGTCAGAAAAAGAAGAATAGTCAAGGTAGTCTTGAGCCATGTCGAATGCTTTTGATTTCCAATCAACGTCTATATTATCTACAGCATATCGTGCAGCATCATCTGGGTATTGTTCATAAATGAGCTGATCATAAAGTCCTTCTTTTGAAAAAGAAGTGTAATTTAGATAATCAATAGCAGATTGTTTAGCATTAGCATATTCTCTAGGTAAATTTGCTTCTGCCTCAGCTGCCTCGGTTTCTTCTTTTTCTTTAGATGCCGCAGCTTCTTGAGCAGCTTTTTCCTCTTCCTGTTTTTGCGCTAAAACTTTGGCATTGGGTTTTACAGTTATTTTTGCACTAGTATTACCGCCATCAAGTCTAGAATTTATAGTGAGTTCTTCGTCTTTATCACCAGTTAGAGTATGATTTAAAGAAAATTTTCCATCTTTGTCTGCTTCAACTGAGTCACCAATTATGCCCAATCCTACAGAAACCGATGCACCAGGATTTGTTGTTCCAGTGATTACGGCGTTACCTTCTTCGTCAACTTCTAGTTCTTCATTATCTAATTTAAGTTCAATAACTACAGAATCACTACTAGAACTCTCCGATTCTTTGATCGATTCAGTTGTAGTTGTTGCAGTTTCCGCTACTTGTTTATCATCATCTCCTGAACCTAGAATACCCACCAATGCAAATGAAATTGCAGCTAGCCCAATTGCGATATTTCTTTTACTTGAATCTGGTTTTCTTTTAATAAAATACCATATACCAACACAACTTATAATAAAAATTAAACTAAACAACCCTGTCATTTTCCCATCTCCTAAAAATTATTTATAGATTTAAAAACTGCTACAGTCCCATCCGGTTGGAATAGGAGAGTGTAGTTGTTTTCAGTTTTAACGCCTGTGAATCTCCGAGCATAGTATTTAACAGCGTCTTTAAAAGTCTCTTGGCTGACTTCGAGATGAACCGCACAATCCAAAACGGTTCGGCAGCCTTCCTCAAAGCAATTAATAATGTCATAGGGTGTCACAACCAGAGTAGCCCCAATATCTCTGGCTCGGCGTTCTTGTTTCCGCTTCTCATTTGTATCTTGTAGGATAATATTCCCATAAGAGGTGAGGTAGTGACCTAGTTCCTCAGCTAGTGTGCTATTCATTTCATATCGTTCCTGATTGGGATTAAGATAGATCACATCGTTGATCAATAACCCTTTTTGTGAATCGGGCATTGTTGATTCTATCTTATATGTAAGTTCAGGAAACATTGTCATAAGTTCTTCGGACAATTGCAATCGATCACCTACTTCTTATGGTCCCGATTTTTAACAAATTCAATGAAGTTTAAAATTTCATCCATTTGCTGATCGGTAACATTATCATCAATATGCGCTGCTATGGTATCCACTTTATCCGTTTTTTCTTTGTTTGCAGATGGTTTGTCAAGATAGCCCGCTAATTGCATTAAATAATCATAATTAACATCATATGCTTCTGAAAGAATTTTCAACGCTTCAGGGGTGGGGTTGATAGGAGTCCCGCGACGACTGAAACCTTTTTCAAGATCGGAAATATAAGAGTGACTTAATCGACCATCGACTCTTTGAGAAACACTTCTTAAAGATTCAGATCCTCGTAACTCTCTTAAGTATTCGCCTAATTTGTTCGACATGGCTTCCACCTCCTGCAATTATTGTAATTCATATCTTACAAAAAATATATAAATAATTTGTATTTCATGTTTGACAAAGTGTCGTTCATGTACTACAATAGTTTTTGTAAGATATAGCGAACTAGAAAGGAGCTGTAAACCATGATAAACTCGATTCGAATTATGCGTATGTCAAAAGGCCTTACACAAACAGAACTTGCAGATAAAGCAAACATCTCAAGGCCCTACCTGGCAGGTATAGAGAAAGGCGAGAACAATCCTAGTGCTCAAATTGCTCTTGCGATTGCGAAAGCACTAAATACTACTGTAGAGTCTATTTTTTTACTTGACATGTCGTACAAAAACGACAAAGAGAAAGAGGTATCTAAATGAAAGACAAACCACAAATGATCAAAGCGAATGTCGACTCGGGATTTCTACCACGCTATGTAGAAATGATTATTCCTGCAATTAAACGCAAGTTTAGCATTTCAATTGGTATTGAAGGCGAACTGTTCATAAACCCTGGCGGTGTCGAAGAAATCATCATTCGTTTTTTAGCTACCGATGAAGTAGCACAGGACATATATTCCTATATTGACGAAAAATGGCAGTTCGCCTCAACACCAGAACTTGTTGCTTAAGTACATTTTATGGCAGTTCACCTGCTACGAAAATAAATAACTAAATACAAAGGAGATGAAGATATGAGCGTAAATGCCATTGAACAGAACATTGCGGCTATCTATCGAAAGGAGGTAGACAAGCAAGCTCTTAATCAAAGGATGATGGCTCAGGATATAAATATTTCTCCACAATTACTGAGTCATGTTTTGAATGGACGTAGATCCATGGGGATTGAGAAGGTTGTAGATATTGCTGAATACTTACAAGATCCAAATGTTGACTTTGAGGTTGCAGCAACGCTATTCCACACACCTAAACCATTAAACAGAAAAAGAAGAGATAATCACCCTTTATCCAAAATGGTTGGGCAAGACAAGGAAGAAATGGAACGAATTGAAGTTGAGAAAAAATATGAAGTTTGGGATTTGCTTACTATCGAACCGGATGAACTTTCAGATATTGAGATCGATCATCTGAAACTATATTGGTTTGAGCTTAGTGATGAAGTTAGATTGGAATTATCTGTTTTATCATCAATGTGCAATAGATTCGGTTGGGATATGCGAGATATGACTAGGCAGTCAGAAACAAGAGAAAGGAATGATTAGAAATGTTGGTTTACACATTGCCAGAACTAGCCGCTGAGTTTAAGACTAGCAAAGATAATATATACGCTTTAGTAAATCTCGGTGCAATTCAAAGTATTCAATTTAGTACAAATAAAGTGGTCAGCATATATGAAGCTGAAAGGTTCTTAAGGGAAAGTGCTGGAAAGCAGTTTGATCAAGTTATTAAGGAAGCCAAGAGACGAAAAAACTTGGAAAAAATTAGCAATGTAGTAAATCTTAAGGAGGCTTAAACATGAAAAGATCAATCAAAAATACATTCATCGTAACAACTTTATTACTATTTGTAGTAGCATTCTCAGCTATTCACATTGCTGCAGGTTTGACATTAGTTTTCTTATGGGGCTTCGCTAATGTTGTTTATGATTTAGCTGCTAAAGATTACCAAGACAAAGAAAAAAGACTTGCTAGCCGACCAAAGCAATAGCAAGTCCATCAAATATTTAGATAAATATCTTTGTCTCCATTTTAAAACAGAAAAGGAGAAATGACAATGAATTCTTTTGAACAAGCGTTAGACGAGTATTTGACAACTCCCGGATGGGGTCAACCAATTTCAATTGAGGAGATGACAGATGATGAGTAAATCAACTCTTGAAATGACTCATGATGAGTGGTTATTAGATCGTCGGAAGGGTATAGGTGGCTCAGATGTCGCTACAATCCTTGGTTTAAACAAATGGAAGGCGCCTTATCAATTATGGCTAGAAAAGACTGGTCAAATCGAGTTAGAACACACTGAGAGCGAACCAGCGTATTGGGGAAATGTACTAGAGGAAGTTGTTGCTAAAGAATTTCAAGAACGAACAGGCAAAAAAGTTCGCCGACGAAATCAGGTATTCGAGCATCCGTTACATCCGTTCCTGCGAGCGAACATCGACAGAGACGTTGTTGGTGAAAATGCTATTTTGGAATGTAAAACAGCAAATGCTTTCCTTGGTAAAGAATGGGAAGGCGAAGAAGTTCCTCTAAGTTATTTGTGCCAGGTTCAGCATTATATGAATGTCTTAAACAAGGAATATTGTTACATTGCGGTCCTTGTCGGTGGTCAGAAATTCATTTGGAAACGAGTTGATCGTGACCAGGAACTGATCGATACCATTACTGAACTGTTAGTAGATTTTTGGGAAAACAACGTTGTAAAAGGTAACGAACCATTGATAGATGGCAGCGAAGCCACTCAAAAATTTTTAAAAGATCGTTATTCAGAGTTAGAGGAAGTAGAAACGACCTTACCATCTACGTTTGATGATCTTGTTAGTCAAAAACATGAATTAAAAAAAGCAAAGAAAGATATCGAAACATCAATTAGACAGCTTGATAACGAGATTATAAGCGAGTTGGGCAAGCGAAAAGCTAGTATCGGTATCGCACAGAAAAATATTATATCTTGGAAACTGGTATCTACACGACGTATGAACAGCAAAAAACTTGCTGAGAAATACCCTGAAGTAGCCAATGATGAAGAAATTTACAATGTTACTGAATCTCGAAGACTTACAGAAAAGGAGATCAAATGATATGGCAACTAATGATACTTTAAAGAATCAGTTAGCAGAGAAAAACACCCAGTTAGTCGATCCTTCGAAATTAGGATTCAAAGCACTGATGAGCACGCCTCAAATGAAGAAGAAGTTTACAGATATACTTCACGAAAAATCAGATTCATTCATGGGATCACTCATGACACTTGTTGGTGGTGATAATTATCTCTCTCAAGCGGAACCAATGACAATTATTGCATCAGCGCTAAAGGCAGCTACTATGGACCTGCCGATTGATAAGAACCTTGGTTATGCATATGTAGTTCCGTTTAATCGCTATGAGAAAAAAGGCAAGAATTGGATCACGCACAACGAAGCCCAATTCATTCTTGGATACAAAGGATATATTCAGCTAGCACAAAGAAGTGGTCAATACAAAGCATTGAATGCTTTGGCAATTTATGAAGGTCAACTAATTGACTGGAATCCGCTTACCGAAGAATTTACCTTTGAGTATAAAGGTAAGGTATCCGATGAAGTTATAGGTTATGTAGGATTCTTTGAATTACTGAACGGCTTTAAAAAGACAGTTTACTGGACCAAGCAAGAAATTGAGAGTCATCGTATTAAGAATTCAAAAAATAAGGACAAAGAGAAATTAAGCGGGGCATGGGTTGATAATTACGACTCAATGGCCATTAAAACAGTTCTTAGAAATATGCTCTCCAAGTGGGGCTTGTTGTCTGTTGAAATGCAAGCAGCAATAACTTCAGATGAGAAAGTTTTTCGAGTAGACGAAAACAACGATTTGATTGAAGAAACTGATTTATCAGATATGGAGCCATTGAAGCAAGATCTAAAGGAAGCTGAACGAGTTGAAGAATCTGAAAACATCGAAACATTGTTCGATACATCAAATCCACCGATAGAAAAATAATGAGGGAGTTTAACTCCCTCTGATTAGGAGGAATAAGCGTGGCAAGACCAACGAAGAAAGGTCTTGATTATTTTCCTCTGGATGTCGATTTTTTATCAGATTTAAAAGTTCGAAGAATTATTAAAGCATGCGGTAAAGAAGCCGTTCATATACTGGTCGCCCTGCTGGCTAATATTTATCGAGATGAGGGGTATTACGTTTTGTGGGATGACGACCTTGCGTTCTTAGTGGCTGACGAAGTTGGTACGAAGGAGGGCACAGTTGAAGAACTGGTTAGAAAAGCCGTGCAAGTAAAATTCTTTGATAAAGATATTTTTGATAAATACTCCGTATTAACTTCTAAAGGAATTCAAAACAGATACATTCTAGCCACTAAGGAACGTAAAAAAGTTGAGCTTGAATTTAAATATTTGCTGACAAATGAAGTTAATCGGTCGAATATCTCGATTAATGGGCGGAATAACTCAGATAATCAGGGGAATAATCAACAAAGTAAAGTAAAGGAAAGTAAAGAAAAGGAAATAAAAGAAGACGCTACTGCGAGCGAGAGTGCGTCCCTAGAAACTTTCCAAAAATTATGGCTCTTTCCAAATGTTGTACAGGTTGAAGATCTGCTTAATCTGGTGAATATCTATGGCGATGAACTTGTAGAAGCTGCCATTAAACTTGCTGGGAGTAAAGACGTCCCTAAGAATAGAGCTATTAGCTTTTTAACGGCATCTTTGCAGGAATGGGCAGATGCTAACGTTAAAACGATCGATCAAGCGAGGGATTATCAACGAACTAGAGGCGCTAAGAAACAAGGCTATAATCAAAAGCCACTACGTGAGGAAAAACTACCTGATTGGGCTGTAAACGAACAGGGGGAAGAACAGTTATCACCTGAGCGCCAAGCGGAGCTTGATGCAAAATTAGCAGCATATCTAAACAAAACGAAGCATTGAAAGGAGCAGATGGCTTGAAAATCGTCATACCGATCACACCAAAGCCCCAATCAAGGCCTAGGTTCACCAAGCATCGTAAGACTCCCTATGAGGAATCAGCGATGAAAGCATATAAAGATGCAGTCAAATTCGTGTATCCACCAGCTTATATCTCAAAAGTAAAGAAAAACAGGACTTTGCTTGAGGACGAGACAATGTACTGCGATAAAAAGCCAGACATTGATAATTATTTCAAAGCAGTGACGGACGCGGTAAACGGCATTTTGTATAAAGACGATGGCCAGATAGCAGTTAGCATCTGCCGTAAAGTATACAGCTTCAATCCTCGAACAGAAATTGAAATTAATCCACTTTAGGAGGGACCATCAATGAGAAGCAGAAGCATTAAAGCGCCATTCAAAGATTTTGGAGAATATGAATCAGCAAATGTTCAAGAAAAAGGATCTGTAAAAGTTGGTGAAAGCTACATCTGCACTCCGGGAAGACCTTTTTCAGGTCAGATAAGAGCGCAAGTAAGTCGTATCTACAAGAATTCAGCACGAGTAAGGATCCTCAGTTGCATTGAAGAAAAAGATGATGAAATACAACTAAATCTTAACGATGTGACTGTAGTAAGTCTTAAGAAAATCCACGAAGTCTGCTAGAAACTCAGAAATTTGTTGGTTAAGAATCGGAAGAAATAAAAAACTAGGAGGAAAGGATGCTCAAGTTAATCACGTTAGAGAAAATTGGTTTTAACAACTCTATAAAACTAAATGATCTTTTTGATTATGAAGAGGACTCGTGGATTGTACGAGCTATTTCTGGCAACCGCATTAAAGGTTGATTTATTAATACTGGTGGTATTAAAGGATTTCAGCATGACCTAATCGAAGCAACTGTAGTAGCGCAAAAAATCGGTACGTTTGATAAAAATAACAGAGTTTCCAGTGAAACAGAAATCATAAGCACAGCTAAAATGGCTTCGATTAATTCTCTTTCGTCTCACGAAAAGCGGCGCACTGTAAGGGTCGGGGATGTGTGCGAATTGGGAGACAATGAATTTTATATCGCAAGAGAAGTAACAGAAATCAAGTACAGCTTTGTTGATGTAGTAACCAAGTTAAAAGGTTATAGCGTGACTGAATTAACACCGCTAGAAATTAAAAAATTTAAAAATCAAAGACGATTAAACGAATTAGGTTGGTCAGTCTGTTAGTGACAGAAATACACAACTAAGAAAAGAGGAATAAGAAATGTTTAAATACGAGAATAAAGAGTTCCGAGCTAATTCTCTATCTCATGCCTATACGAAATTTTTAGATGAATCTTGGGGATCGCACTACGTTGATTACCTAAAACAAAATAATCTTGAACATGAAAAAATTTATGCGACAGAAGATATTGAGGAAGTTGAAAACCTTGTTGATGGATACTACCGATTGAAGCAAAAGTTAGAAAATGGTGCTGTTTTCCAAATCGAGGTTTGGGAAAACGGAGATGGGTCATATGATGGGCTTGCTCAGGTGGTTTAGTTGATAATCCACCAAAATTGTGGAAATAAAAAAACTACCCTAAAAGAGTAGCAACAGAATCATAAATTATTTTTTTTGGAATCTGAAATTCCGTGTTTAACTGCCAATCTGATGATTCCATAAAGCATAAATCCTATAAAAATATACCAAATAAAAGCTAAAAAAGTTCCCAAAGCAATACCTCCTTTTAGGTATTGTAACATATTTTACATTTTAACAAGTCAGTTATCCGACGAAATAAAAAAACTAGTTCGAAAACTAGTTTAAGTTTCATAAGGACTATTTACAACGTTATTGATCATCTACAACTTTTTTCAAAGCGTTCATAATAATTGTTTCATCTGATGGATTATTCATTACCAATTCAGTTGCTTTGGCATTAGCAGCAGCAAAAGGAGTTTGTAAAGATTGTTTTACTTTTGGGTCAGTGACAGAGTCTATATAATCTTTCTCTTTTTGCCAAGCATCTTTAATTTGTTGATAGTATTCATCTTCTTTATTTGTCATAGGGACTGAAGTTTCTTGGTTGCTAGAGTTTTCAATAAAACTACTTTCTAGAGTGTTATCTTGTGATTCCGATATGGATTGATATTTATCGAGAGAATCTTCAGTAGTATTTTCGTGTGATTCTGTTGCAGAAGAAACCATTGTTGTCGAAGATGTTTTTAAAGTATCAGACGAATCGGAAGCAGTGCTGACGGACGTTTTGTTAGAACATCCAGATAGTACCAGAACACAGCCTAAAATAAAAAATGACTTTTTCATAAGTTTATTCTCCTCATATAAAAGCTTTTATGTTGAATTAAGGATAGCATAATGAAATAACTTGGTAAATAATTAGCGCTAGAAACGGTAAATAAAGTGAATTGTCATTTCATTAAACACAGTAAAGAATAGTCAGCGATAACGAAAAAAAGATACCTAAGTATCTAATCTTTTAGGAAAGCAACTAATAAAAATAAAACAGCTGGAATCCAATAGAACTTTGAGCCTAGTCCTAGTATAAAAAAAGCTACAGCTATACCAAGGTAAGTTTTATCTGCATCATTATAATTATGAAATTTCATACGATCGCCTCCTATGGCGATTATATCATGAACGGAGGGATAAGATGGAAACTGATTCAAAAAAGGAGCAAGATCGGAAGAAAAATTCGCTCCAAAGTACTTGCGGTAAGAAGGAGCGAAAATGTGTAGTGTGCAAATCAAGTGCCGAACTAGAATTAGAAGATGGAATCTTTATTTGTGAGAATTGTGCTCAAATTCAAGGGGAGCTGTCTGAAATGTAGTGCTATCAGACCCGGTTCCAAGTTGTTACAAAGTTTTGAGCATCAACTTCTAGTTCAAGAACATCTTCACTTTTCAATGGACCAGCTTCGATAATTTTACCATTTTGCAAATTTAGAACAGCAAAATTCGAATCTGGTTCCATTTGAAAATCTTTTTCTGCCAGTTGCATTAATGTGAGTGATGATTGTATGTTACGTTTTGTCAGTTTTGCATCAGAAGATTTTTTCTTGTAATAAACCTTAACGTAAAGTTTTTTACCGTTAACTATAAGGCCTAATTCAGGTGAGGCACCTACAAATAAATCATCAGTAAGTTTCCAAAAAGATTTACCAGTTTTGAAGTAAGCTACATCGTTCTTTTTAATAAATTGAATGTAGGTATTTATGGCACCGGTGTAATTTTTAACTTTTTTCTCATTAATGCTGAGTAAGAGATTATTCAAGTTTTCAATTGGTAGATTATTTTCGTGTAACCTTTTAATCTCATCTCTTAAAGGCTTCCAATAATCAATCGATGGATGATAGCCAGGCGAATTTTTAATATCTCTCACAGCCTTTATTTTGGCGCTTGTACTCACTTTTGATGTGTATGTTAAGAATTGAGTTAATGAAACATTAATAGACATGGGTGTGCTCCTTTCATTTATTTCAGCGGACCACTCGCTGATAAGAAAATTATATCAAAATAAATAAAAAAGTAATCAGCAAATTTATGGAGGTGTCAGAGAAATGATGATAAAAGCATGTTTTATATTCGTTTTGTCTGTTTTAGCTATTTCATCATCCTATACAATTGTGGACCAGCAACGGCAGATTGAGCAGTTACAAGAACAGCTGCAGCATGAGCAGATGAAGTACAAGATTATTATCAACGATCCGTTGGTCAGGGATGCGATGGAAGCGGGAGGGTAAAGATGGTAAGTGAATACGAAAGGATAATTCAAGAAAGTTTTCATAAACTCGGATATGCACAAGATCGTTTATCAAGCCGTGGTATTCATGGAAGGGTTTTACGTTTCGAAATGAGTAAGGAGACGTATGAAGCTTTAAAAAATAGAAGTCGAATAGACATAGATCCTTCGAGAGCAACCTTGTTTGGCAATAAAATTTTGATCAATGATGATTTGCCTAGAGGGCAAGTTAATGTGTTAGGAGTTGAAGCGTGACAGTTGCAGTGTTAGTAGCTGTGGCACTTTTTGCCACAGTATTCGCAAGTGTGATTTTCGGGAAAGAATTAGATGAAAAGGAGAAGCAAGCCATTGCCGAAGAAAAAGTTAGATTGAGCAAAACGTCTGAAGTAAAGGAGCGAAACTATGAAGGAGGCTATTTTATGGAACAAGATGGCTTTGATAGTGGAAATTATACTGATGGAACAAATAAAAGAAATTGAAAAAGAAACAAAATAAAAAGCATTAAGCAATCGCCCAATGCCCCCAAAATAATGATTTTGTCCCCGCCAAGGTAACTTCATTATACCAAATAAAGGGGCGATTGAGCAATGATGCTATTACTAAGAGAAGTTGATTTCTCGCAAACGAGAAAGAATGCACGATATGTTTTGAAGAACTACCGTCGGTTGGAGCGGATTGCAGGTCGTTCAAAGATCGATGTCCGCTCACCGATTATTACTGATATGCCTAGAACACCTAGTAATGGAAACAAGTCCGAAGATGCTTTTATTCAAAGACTGGATGCAGAGGCAGAAAGAGATGCAATCATTGCAGCGCTTATGGCTTTGAAGCTAACAAGCAGACAGATACTTCATTATAGCTTCTGCTTACAAGATCAGTATTCTAATCTACGGATCGCAGATGAGATGGGCTATTCAGTTCGGCAAATTGAGCGAATGAAATCAGATGCATTGGTTGAATTTGCTGAAAGTTATCGTCGTGGCAAACTTGTCGCTTATCGCTGAAAAATGGCGGTTTTTTGGCGGTATAATGGCGGTTTAGTACCAATAATCAATAGTAAGATAGTATTATCAATTATTGTAAATAACAGGGCGCACTCCTTTAAGATGCGTTGGCAGACCTACTTTCTGAAAATTATTCCCAGCGCCCTGTATTTAACTAAGACGGCGACAAAAAATCTATTATGAATGGAGTTGAACACACTCCTTATCTTCATTCGCTAGCCGTCTTTTTCAGGAATTGGCTCAGTTTGGTAGAGCATCAGATTTTTAATCTGAAAGTCGTAGGTTCAAGTCCTACATTCCTGATTGGGAGTTGTCAATTAGATTACTCACATGATCTTTGGTGATTCCTACTAAACAGTCCTTCGGGGCTGTTTTTTGTTTTGGTAAAGTAGCAAAACTCCAATATATAAGGTATGATAACGGTATCTTAGTAAAGGAGTGAGTGGAATGGATTTAAGCGAACAGATTAAAGAAAATGAGCTTGTTGATTTGAGGAATAAATTGGACAAAATTTTTACAATAGTAACTGATGCAAATCCTGATTTTAAAGAAATAACTGATTATCCAACGTTAAATTTACTTGATCAAAGTGAACAATTAGGTGAATATTATGATGTTTTCAATGACATTTTAAATTGCGCACCTGTTTCAAATAGCGCAACTTATAGATATTACAAAAAGAGCCTTGAAGATATAGAGAATAGTAAAAAAATTGTTGATGGCAAGATAGATGAAATTAGGAAGAAAAATCTGGAAGAAGTTCAAACTATTGAGAGTATAATCGAGTATTTAGACAAGCAATTATAGACCTCCACTGGGGGTCTTTTTTAAACATAGAATTACAAAACAAACACAGATTGCGAGGTGAGAGTAGTGAAATTAACTGAAAAACAACGTAGATTTGCGGATGAGTACATTATCAGCGGTAATGCTACTCAAGCCGCTATTTCTGCTGGGTATAGTAAACGAACTGCTAAGTCTGTAGGTAGTGAGAACCTGACAAAACCTGACATTAGACAATATATAGACGAAAGACTTGAACAGCTGCAATCAGAAAAAATTGCTAATCAAGAAGAGGTCCTGGAATATTTGAGTAAGGTTATGCGAGGAGAAGAAACAGATCAAACGGTAGTCTTTCAAGGATCTGAATATGGCTCAACGATAGAAGATGTGCAAGTAGCTAATAAAGATCGTATAAGAGCAGCTGAACTTCTTGGCAAAAGGTATAGCCTATGGACTGACAAAGTGGAGCTAGATGGCAATATGGATCTGAAGGTGGTGGTTGATTATGGTGATGGCGAAAACGAAGCGCCAAATGATAGTTAAGGTACAATTTAACCGGAATTTCCAAACCTATAACACCACTAGGAAAAGATATCGATTAGCTAAAGGATCGGCTGGTTCTGGTAAATCAGTAAATACTGCGCAAGATTTTATCATAAAACTTGGAGATCCAAAGTATAAAGGAGCAAATCTTCTTTGTGTTCGTAAAGTCGCTGAGTCAAATAAAGATAGTACGTATGCTGAATTGAAATCAGCTATTTATAAAATCTACGGATCTGATTACCACAAATATTGGTCGATTAAATCATCGCCTATGATGCTTGAATCAAAAATTACTGGCAATCAAGTGATATTTCGTGGAATGAAAGATGACGGACAGCGAGAAAAAGTAAAATCTATTACTTTTGACCGTGGTAAACTCACCTGGATATGGATTGAGGAAGCGACAGAATTTTATGAAGCCGATGTAGATATTCTTGATGACCGTTTACGTGGTAATTTGGATTTTAACCCATATCTTTACTATCAAATGACTTTTACTTTTAACCCGGTATCTGCTACTCACTGGATTAAGGCAAAGTATTTTGATGTAACACATCCAGACATCTTTACTCATCAATCCACATATCTACAGAATCGATTCATAGATGAAGCCTATCACCGGCGGATGATGATGCGGAAAGAGCGTGATCCTGATGGATATCAAATCTATGGGCTCGGCGAATGGGGTGAGTCTGGTGGACTTATCCTTACTAATTACATTGTAGAAAACTTTAACACAGATCCAGAACGATTTGACTACATGGTTAACGCTCAAGACTTTGGATTCAATCATGCCAATGCTATTGGTGAAATTGGATTTAAAGATGGTGAGCTTTTTTTGTGCCGAGAAATCTACGAGTTCGAAAAAGATACGAGTGAACTTATTGCGATCGCTAATGAGAAACAGATCAATAAAAAGCTTGTGATGTGGTGTGATTCTGCAGAACCGGACAGAATCAAAATGTGGCGTAAAGCCGGATATAATGCCGGACCTGTAAAAAAGGAACCTGGCAGTGTGTCAGCGCAAATCGATTATTTGAAGCAGATGCGCATCCATATCCATCCAAGTTGTACAAATACAATCAAAGAAATACAACAATGGAAGTGGAGAAAGGACGAGAAATCCAATACTTTTACAGATGATCCGGTAAATTTCTTTGATGATGCAATGGCCATGTTAAGATACTCTATTGAGATGGAGAGAAGAAAACGTACTGTTACTAAAAAAAGAAGAGAACGTAAAACAGCATTTTAGGAGGTGGTTTCATGACATCGAAAATAATTAGTGGTGGAATGGCGGGTTCTGTTCCTAAAGAATATATCAAAAAGAACGTGAGCATTGAGAAGAAAAGAACTCTAAAGTTTAAGTCTGCAGGTGGTTTGGATCAAAGTAGGGATTTAACTCAATTATCTCCACCATATGACATTGCTATTTTAAGATCAATTACCGATATCTCTGACATTTTAAATCAATCAATTGAAGCTTATGTAACCAACGTGGCTGGGTTTGGTTTTGGTATACGTTACAAGGTTGACGATACCGAGGAAACAGCAGAAATGAAGGCAGAATGGAATCAATTGGATAACCTTCTCAAAGAATTATCCTTTGAACGTCCGCCGAAAGAAGTGATTGAGGAAGTCATTCGCCATGTTGAAGAATGTGGGAATGGCTATATTGAAGTTATTCGTAATCTTAAAGGTGATGTTGTAGGGATTGATTCTGTCAAACCTGAGTACATGACTGTGACCAAACTAAATAGAGTAATAAATGCGGACGGATCAGAAATTAAGGTCCGCTATTTTGTTTTTCGTGATTCTATGGATGATTCTGTTAAAGAATCTGGAACGTGGTATAAAACCTACGGGGACCCTACTCCGTTGAATTCAAATGGAAGTGTGGGTTCTGAGGGACAAGGCACGGCTACTGAAATCATTCACCTTAAAAATGGAGACTTTCAAGATCCTTATGGCAAGCCTCGCTGGGTAGGTCCATTGATTAAAATACTTGGAAATCGTAAAGCCGACGAACTGAACTATCGATATTTTACTCAGGGAAGACATATTCCATTAGCTATCCTATTAGAAAATGCTCAACTTACAGAAGCCAGCGAAAACTCCTTGCAAAATTACGCTAATGGAATCGGATCAGAAAGTGGAAATCAACATAAGTTCTTAGTAATTGAATCAGAAAAGCTAGGTGCGTCTGGCGAGATGACATTCGATGAAACAAAAGATAAACCATCTGTGAAACTAGAAAAGTTATCTGACATTTTGCAAAAGGATGCGCTATTTCTCGAATACGATGAAAATGTTATTGAAGCTGTTTTGGGTGCATTTCGATTGCCTCCTATTTATGTGGCTAGATCAAATGATTATACAAGAGCAACAGCTGAGACCGCCAAAGAGCTCACAGAAGAGCAAGTATTTCAACCTATGCGAGAATCTTATGATTGGCGTATTAATTCATTGTTTAGAGAATATGATTTCAAATATGTAGAAGTATTCTTGAAATCATCCAATCTTGTAAACATGGAGGATGTGAAAGCGATTCTCACACCAGCTATCCAAGCAAATGCAGTCGCTCCTAATGATTTGAGAGATATCCTTTCTAAAGCTCTCAACAAGCCGCTAGAAGCTTTTGAAGATGACAAGTACAATTTACCTATGACACTTTCTGCTGGAGGGGTGACAAGCCAAAGCGATAGCCATAATGGAAATATTGATTCAACCGAACCTTTAGAAGCCGGTGAAACAAACGAGACGGGTCAAACAGTGCAGCAAGTCTCCCTAAATGGTGCTCAAATTACGTCATTAGTTAACATTGTTCAGGCTGTTGCTGGAGGTACTCTATCAAGAGACAGTGCCATACAGATGATAACGGCCGCATTTCCATTTGACGAAGATAAAGCAAAATCTATCTTAGGTGATCCTAAGTTCGTGCTGTCCGAAGAAGTGGCGAAAGCATATGGATACACCGAGGAAGGGGAGTTATCTGGCATGATTAGAAGAATTATTAGGAGGGCAAAAAATGGATGACGAGACCCTTATTAATAAAGCCCTTCAAATAAAAAAAGAAGAAGATGATGAACTGGCTAAGCTTCTAGAAAAAGCAGGCTTTTTATTTGTTCCAATTTTGCTTACGTTCATCTTAAATTCAGAGGATAAGATGGATGACACCTTGCAAATTGATTACGAGGAAGTATGGGAAAAGGTAAAGAAATTCGTAGAGAATCGAAAAAAGAAACCGACCAAATTATCTATAAAAGTTATGCTCCGTGGACGATCATTCAAATCAAACATGGAAGAAAGTGTTATCCCAGAACTGAGAAAAGCTTTCTTTGGGTTGTTTGATGAATTTAATGCCAAGTATGATGGATCTGAAGGCTTTGATTATCAGACGAAACACTACCGAGACATCGAAAAATGGCTTAGGACGCTGCCAAAGTTAATGAACATCACTACAGAGAACGCTCTTGTAGGAGTGATTCAAGAATCTTTTGATGAAGGCAAAGGAATCCGATGGTTAGAAAGTAAACTGTCTTCACTTCCTGAATTTTCTCGCAATCGTGCCAGGACAACTGCAATCACTGAGGGATTAAGGATGTACTCTGGCAGCCAGTATGAAGCATTTATGCAAAATGATGCTGTTATAGGTATGACTTGGCGCCACACTCATGGCATAAAAGAACCGAGAAAAGGTCACGAGGCAATGGACGGTCAGTCAATCTCTAAAGGCGAGTATTTCATCGTCAATGGCGAAAGCTGCCGTTATCCTCGTGACCCTATGTTATCTGCTAAAGAGTCGATACATTGTCATTGTTTTGTGGTGCCACAAATTGAATAATCATTTTTTCTCATTTTTACTATCTTTTTCTTTTAGTTCTATTTTCCTTAATCGGATCTCTAGATCATTTCGCTTTATTTGTTGAACATCCATTAATGCTTTGGTTGTAAAATTAAATGTTTTACCTAAAGATGACGCAATAGATCGGATGATGATAAACCATAATATAAAAGTATCGATTGATTCAGGGAATATTTCTCTTACATAATCAATAGGTCCTCCAACTGGTTTCAAATAGCTTAAATCTTTTTCGAACTTGATAAGTGAGATTTTATCCTGTTCATTCAATGTAGAATCTTGTTCTAACGCTTCAGAAAGGGTAACTTCATTGTTTTTAAGAAATTGAAGAATAGACATATTAGCAGCAACGATCGCTGCAAGATAAGGTTTTATATCGCTTGTTTTATCGATAGAATTAGATAAAAAAACTTTTAATTGTTCTTGGCGAAAATAAAAATCGGATGTCTTAGGTGATTCGAGTAATTCACTTAGATATTCACTGTTATAGTATTCTTGCTCCATAAAATCAGTCCTTTTATTAACAATTATAACATTGAAAGGTGGTGAGAAAATGCGAAAACTAGAAAACGTTCTTGTAACACATGTTTCATACGTGGATAAGGCAGCAAATAAGAAATCATTCTTTCTTACTAAGTCTGCCGAAGACCTAAAACCAAATTTTGAAACCGAAGTTAAGTTGGTTACTAAATCAGATGATCCACAAAAACTTGTATATGGTGTTGTTTATGAGCCTGATGTTGAAGATGTTCATGGAGATTTCATGGATGCTGACACAATCGAGAAGGCTGCACATGGATTCATGGCGGATTATCAACAGATTGACAAACAGCACGATTTCACCACGAATGCTGGAAAAGTAGTAGAGAGTTACGTTGCCCCTGTTGATATGACTATCGGCGAAACCACAATCACAAAAGGAACGTGGGTACTTGTCACTAAAGCTACTGATGAAATGTGGGAGTCAATCCAGAAAGGTGAGTTCACAGGTTATTCATTAGCAGGAACCGCTCAAGTGGAAGATGTCAAAAAGCAAACAGCTGATAATTTTAACAACAGCAAAACTTATCGGGATATTAATGCAGCTTTAGACGCTTTTCGTTCTGCTTCATGGTCTATTTTAGATAATTACACAGCAAACGACGCTGACAAGATAGCTAGTATTCAATCTGAAATTAACGAGTTATCCACATTGATCAGTACTATTGATACAAATAAATCAGTTACCAAACAAGGACTAATCGAAACGGTTAAGTCCTTTTTTAGTACAAACAAATCCGAGGAGGATGAGGAAATGACAGAAGAACAGTTAAAAAAAGCGCTCGGAGAAGCGCTGAAACCTGTAAATGATCGTTTAACAGCTTTGGAAAAAGGCGAAAAATCAGATGAAAAACCAGAAACAGCGAATTCAGAAGCTAGCGTCGTTTTAGATGCTGATGCTATTGCTAAGGCTGTTTCAGAAGCCGTAGCACCTTTGAATGCTAAGATCGAGAATCTCGAAAAATCTCGAATCAGCAATAATAACGAACCAAATTACACAGGAGCGGTTGAGAAATCGGTTGTACCATCTTATGTGGACGCTGCTTTCCCAATTTCTGAATAAAGGGGGAAACACAAATGACAAACGTTTTATCGAACGAAACATTGATCAAACAAATGAACGCAATCTTGAAAGCTGGTAACAATGTTACCTTACGTGAAGACAATGCTCGAGCGTTCTTCTTAGATGCAGTTGCAACTGCAGGAACTATCGGGAAATTATTTGTCCATTTTGCCAAATCAGGGACAGGATCTTTGGATAAATTAGGTGTTAAAAAGCGTACATTGAAAAAACATCTAGGTATTAACACTGAAGATACTGGCACGGATATCAAAGAAGAAGACACAGTACCATTCTCTCTTGTTCCGGTTTACTTGGATACATGGATCGAGAACAGCAATACATTTTATACCGCTCGTACTCGTGGGCAAGATGTCCGTCAAGCGTTACTTTCACTAATGCAAGCTCAGTATGCAGCGGATTTGCAAGATCTAGCATTTAATGGGGATGAATCTTCATCTGATGCATTCGTGAAGTTAAATGATGGTTACATCAAAATGGCTAAAGCATCTGCTGAAGTTAAAGTAGAAGGTGCAAAATTGCCAACGATTCAAGAGCTAACAGCTGCAACTGCTAGAATTGAACCAAAATATTTGCGTCAAGGAACATTTAAGTTCTTTATGTCTCAAGCGACAGCAACAAACTATGTTGTTGAATTACAAAATCGAAATACTGCTTTGGGTGATGCAGTGCTCGTGGATGGTGCTCTACGCAATATTGGCGGATTTGGCGTCGAAGTTGTCGAGTCTATGGAAAACAACGTAATTCTGTTTACTCCATACGAAAACCTTGCTGTAGTTTCTGGTTTAACTGTTACATTGACAACTGCTGCTCAAGACAGTCGTGCCGTTGCAAAACAGGCAACATATCACTTCATGCTTGATGATATTGACTTCATCATTCGTGAACCTAAAGCACTAGCTTACTTCGGTATTGACGCTACTCCAGAAGGATAAGAAAGGTAACGGTGAAAAACATGGCAAAATACAACGTTTTAAAAAAATTCCGTGATAAAGAAACTAAAGAAGTTTATGAAGCAGGGACGGTCATTGATATGACCGTTAAACGTGCTGAAGAAGTTGCTGTAAATCTAGATGATTCTTTCTTAGAACGTGCTGAAGAAAAGAAAGATGACAAGAAAGCCGGCAAAGACGACCAGAAGGAAGACAAAAAAGAAAAGTAGGTGAAGATCATGTCTGAACCTTATGTTGATGAAGTCTTTTATAAGGATGATTACGAGGGAACGCCTGTTGAAGCTGGGAACTTCTCTCGTCTATCCAAAAGGGCTTCGGACATTATTGACTCTTTGACAGATTATCAAGTGCCTAAAATCGGTTTGGATAAATTTTCCGAACATGTACAGCTGCTGATAAAAAAAGCTTGTTGTGCTCAAATTGAATACTATCAAGTTGAAGGTATAGATCTTGATGTTACAGGAAATACTTTGAGCGGTCAAAGCGCTTCTATCGGCGGGTTTAGCTATTCTAGCGCAACAACGTCAACGAGTAAGCAAGCCAATCGGGTCGCTCCAAATTGTCTTTCATATCTAGAGGGAACCGGTCTTTTGAGAAAAAGGAGTGTGAGGATCGGTGTCATTTAAGCCAATACCTAAACACTTGTTGATTCATGAGGTTATCTATCAGGCTCCAAAGCCTGATGATGATGGCTCAATGGGAAGTGGTGAACTACCTAACCCACAGAAGATTGAACATGTGAGGTTTACTCCTAAGCGAAAAAGAATTATAAAAACGGATAATACAGAGGTTTTGACTAACGGCATTTTGTACGTCGATGCTGTTAATTCAAAACCTTTTGTAAATCCTAGCGAGGATGGAACAATTACATTTCAAAACCGCAAACTAAAAATCGTTGAATGCTATGAGGTTTTCACGGACCAGTTAGATCCACATCATATTGAGGTGATGTTGCAATGAGCGGGAGATTTGAAGGTAATTTCGATCGTATTGAGAGAGCTATCGAATCCGCTCTCAATCCGACCGCAATCGCATTTGCTAAAGCGGCTAATCAGTATGTTAAAAAAGACACTGGGGCAACCGAAGCTAGTGTTTGGGTTGATAGTGATTTCCCAAAAGGAAAACTGGTATGGGGTACAGAGTATGCTGGGTACGCATATTATAGGGGAACTCCATCTAAAAACCACAATCCTCAAGCATCCATACGGTGGGCTGAGGTTGCGAAAGCTCAAGATATGGATGAAGTACTGAATGTGGCAGAAAAAGCAATTAAGGAGGCTCTGTGATGGATTTATTTGCACGAATTGCTGATCACTTACGCTTATTAGAACTTGAAACACCAAGAGTAACAAGCACTGGGAAGCAAATCATTCAAGAAGACAAACCTCCTCAGCACAATGAACGAGATTTATCTATACAAGGGATTGCATCCGGACAAGGACAGCAGGACTTGGCTAGAAACAGGCAAATTCCGTTCATGGTTCAAATCATTATCAAAAACACAAACCAATCACAAGCTTTTAATGATGCTTGGAAGATTGCAGATAGCTTTGATAAATTGCCAAGAAAAGAAAATGGTGAATGGGTCACACTTCGCTCGAGTGATGGCTCATTTTTGTTTGATTCGAGTGAAGTTTACACACAGCCTAGAAATTTAGGAATTCAAGAACATGATGCATATCTTTATGTACTAACTGTTCGATTAAATATAAGTAAATAGGAGGAAATTTCATGAAAATGAATTTACAGTATTTTGCAGCTGGTGAAGGCTATTCACCTAACTGGATGAACAAATATGAAATCGGTGTAGCTGCAACGGTTGGTGAAAACGGAAAACTTGTGCCACCTACGACCGTTCACGAGCTAGCAGATGGTATTCAGGAAGCAACACCTTCACAAGATGAATCATCTGAAACATATGAATATTACGGTGATAAAGGTGGATCAAACACCGATATCACAAGAGTTACCGGTGTTTATGCTTTTACTGGTCACCGAAAATATGCCACTGATGCAGCTCAAGAATTTGTACGCGATCGTTTAAATAAAGCTGGACAAGATCGAATTGTATTTTTCCGTCACACTGAACCAGATGGCCGAGTAATTCAAGGTAATGCTACCTTGTCAGGTATCGTCCATACCGGCGGGGGACCAAACAACCGTGGTAACTTTGAAATGCAAGTATCTTTCAATGGTGTTCCAGAGGACACCAAACTCCCAGAAGGCTAGTCATTGTACTAGCCTTTTTCTTTTACATAAAAAAATAGGAGGAATAACAAATGTCAAAAAACAATTTAATCGAAGTAGGTTTTAAAAAGCAGGTTCAACCAGTAAGAATTGCGGGTTTAGATTTCGGAATCAAAACAGGTAAGAAATATCGTGATCAGTATTTGTCAGAATTACCCAAAATGCTTGAAGTTATTCAAGAGCAAGAAAAGGTTATTAAAACAGCTTCTGAATCAGGTGATTACGAAGCAGTCGTTGAAGCTAATGATAAAGTTGAGTCCGTTGTTAAAGACGTTATTGATTTAGTGCTGGGTGAAGGATCGTTCGATAAACTGATGGATGCTGCAGATGATGAAATTGATTTAGTTGTCGGGGCATTCCTTGAAGTTTCCGATCAATACAAAAAGCTTCAAACGAAACAAAAAGCACAATCCTATATCGACGGTAAAAAGAAATAGAGGTGATGCTTTATGGCATTATCTCTTGCTTGGGGTATTGATGATTCGGTCGTAATCAATGAAAACACTTATGAATTAAATCTAGAATTTTCTCGTGTTCTCCGATGGTACGAAATGTGGAAAGATCCCGAATTATCTAAAGAAGGAAAAGTACTATATTCCATTATCCTAATTTTATCCCATGATTGGGCGGAAGCACTTCCCGAAACAATCGAAGAACTAGCAGACATTATTCCACAGGATGATTTAATTCCATTATCAAACGCTATTATCAAAAGGATTGCTGGGGATCAATTTGAAAGCACAACAGTCAAACGTGATTTAAAAGGAAATATTTTAGAGGACGAGGAAAAGAAGTGGTATGAATTCGAACAGGATTCTGGCTACATCTATTCCTCTTTTTTGATGGATTATGGGATGGATTTGATGGTGGAAAGAAGCAAGGGAACACTGCATTGGGATAAGTTTAACCATTTATTAGCTGGTTTGTCTGAGAATACCAAGTTTAAAAATGTCATCAAGATTCGCATGATGGAATACCCAGAAAAAGCCACACCAGATGAAATTGAAGAAATAAGAAAAGCAAAATTAGCGGTGGCTTTGAAAGAAGATCGAGCAAACTTGGAATTTGAAATGATGGATCTTAAGCAAAAACGTGAATACATGTTGAAAAAACAAGAAGAAAGAGGTGAGGTGAAGGATGAATGATGGTTCCGTAATCATTGATGTCGAATTTAATACCGACAAAGCACGAAAGCAGTATCAAGATTTTGGTAATGAAGCGGCTCAACAGTTAGACAACAAGATTGGAAAGTCCAAAGCCTTCAACTCACTTTCTGAACAATCTGTTGAGTTTGCCAAAAAAGCTAGCTTGAGCATTTTAGCTGTCGGTACTGCTGTCGCTGGATTCTCAATTAAGGCTGCTGGCGATATGCAAGCGATGGATGCGCAATTTTCACAGGTTTTCGGTAATTTAGAAAAGGATGCTCAAAGTAGTATTGATTCAATTTCGAAAGAAACAAATATCCTACCTAACCGCTTGAAACCAGCCTTCACTTCTATGGCTGCATTTGCAAAGACGAGCGGTATGGATACAGCAGAATCTCTGGATTTGACTACAAGAGCAACAAAAGCCGCGGCTGATAGCGCTGCATTTTATGATAAGTCAATTGGTGAAGTTTCTGAAAGTCTACAGCAATATTTAAAAGGAAACTACGAAAACGATGCAGCACTTGGTATTTCATCTACTGAAACAACACGAAATGCAGCTGCAAATAAGCTTTACGGTAAATCATTTAACGACTTATCCGAAGCCCAGAAGCAGTTAACGCTTTTACAAATGGTTGAGGATGGTAACAAATTATCAGGAGCTTTAGGGCAAGCTGCACGTGAAGGCGGTGGTCTTGAGAACGTTATCGGAAATATGAAACAAGCCATCACGGATTTAGGGGCAGCTTTTGGTGCGCCGTTGCTTGATCCATTTCTTGCAATTGTTCAAAAAATTAGTGGAGCGATGGCAAAACTAGCAGAAGTGTTTAGAGAAAATCCTGCGCTTGTTTATGTCGTAGTAGGTGCCATAACTACTTTAGCTGCAGCATTTGGGGCTGTTTGGTTAAAAGCAGTTGGCTTTGCCAAGATCGGTTCGATGATAAGCACTGCTTTATCCGTTTTAGAGAGCCCGATATTTCTTGTTATTGCAGCTATAGGAGCATTGGTAACTGCTTTTATCTATTTTTACAACACGAGTGATACCTTTAGAGAGAAGGTTAATGGGGCGGTCAAGACCTTACAATCTTTTATGGCTCCTGTTGGAGATGTTATCGAAGGCATTAAGTTGCTGGCACAAGCTTTTAAAGCGATTGTTTTCAACGACTTCAGTGTTAGTCTTTCTGATTTACATGATCAGTTCGTCAAACTATTCCCTGAATCTCTATGGAACGGCATGACATCATTCGCACAAAGCACTAAAGGATTAGTGCAAGGAATTTCAACTCTTGCTAAAGCTTTCAAAGCAATAGCACTTGATGATTTCTCGGTAAGTGTAACCAATTTAAAGGCAGATTTTTTAGAGGTATTTCCTGAAAGCTTATGGAACGGAATGACCAAAATCGCTTTAGGAATTCGCTCATTGATTAACGGATTCAAAAGTGGTGAAAAATCAATAGATCCGTTTGGAATTGCTCTAAAAATACTGCAGTCAGTTTTTCTTGGATTGCTTGGACCTATAGGGTTGTTTATCAAAGCGTTTGAATTAATTGCAAAGGCTCTAGGAGGCGGAGATGTTTCTAAAGGAATCGATAAAATTATCGATGCTTTTGATTCTCTCGCATCGGGTCTAGAAAGTAATGGACCAAAAGTGGGAAGTTCTGCTGGCAAAGCAATTGAGGGTATTCTCGCTGCTATTGCTTCTGCATTACCTGGTATTATCTCAGGAGGATTGCAAATAGTTGCTGCTATTGTATCTGGTATTGCACAAGGTCTACCTTCACTAGCAATGTCTGCCAGTCAACTAATTATGGCGTTCACCGCAGCTATGCTTATTCTAGTACCGCAAATCGCTTTATCAGCAACAGCAATCATTGTGGCTTTATTAGCAGCTTTAACAGCAGGGCTACCACAAATCATTGTTGCTGGTGGAGCATTGATTCTGGCCTTACTAGATGGCATCACTGAGCAACTACCAGCCTTGATAGAATCGGCAGCGACTTTGATAGTAACATGGTTAACTGCATTGACAGAGCACGTTCCAGAAATAGTTGTAGCTGGGATGTCTCTAATAATTGCTATTCTTGATGGTATTGCCCAAAAGCTTCCTGATCTAGTAGCTGCTGTTGGCACACTGATCGTGACGTTCCTTACGGCATTATCAGGACAGTTGCCAAGTATTGTAACTGCAGGAGCGGACCTTTTAATTAATTTCTTGAATGGTTTAGCTTCCAAGATGCCTGATATCGTTTCTGCAGCTCTAAATTTAATTGTTCAGTTCATAAATGGATTGGCTTCAAAAGCAGGAGATGTTGTTACTGCAGGGGTTAATCTTATTGTTCAAATTTTAAAAGGTATCGCTAATAACATTGAACGAATCGTTAGTGCAGGCATGGATATTGTAGATGCCACTGTTAGAGGGATCCTAAGAGCACAGGATCGATTATTTAAAGCCGGTATTACATTGGTAAATGGGCTAGCTAATAATATTCGTAATAACCAATCAGCTATGAGAGAGGCAGGTGCCAATCTATTAAACGCTTTAATTGGCGCATTACCAGGTGGTGCATTGATTAACAATGGTATTGCGTTGGTTGATGGTTTACTAAGTGGATTGATGTCTGGATTTGAGAATGTAAAAAGAACTGTGTCCGGATGGGCGGATACGATAGCAAGTTTAAAAGGACCTATTCCATACGATAAAAAAGTATTAATAGAAAATGGACTGGCTTTGGTATCAGGGCTTAGAGAAGGATTGTTGAATGGATTCTCAGAAGTAAAATCGAATGTCGCAACATGGGCAAACGAATTGCAAGAAGGAATCGAATCTGAATTTGATTCAAACTATTTTAACGATTTAGTAGCAAATATACCTAGTAAAATACCAGCAATGGATGCATTGATTAATGGAAGATTGGCACCAGAACTTGCTTCAGGTGTTTCAAAAGCCAATGCAATTGATCCTGCAAACCAAATCATTAAAAATATATTTAACAAACAAGACACACAAAATTCAACACCCGATTACATTGTATTAAAAAATACTATCGAAACAGATGGAAAAGCTTGGGCAGAACAAACTGCTGTTTTCACCAAGGAAGAATTAGATCAGCAATCCTATATTCAGAGAGTCGCAAGGAGGTATGAGTAATTATGCTACAAGTTTTTTTTGATGGTTATGATATCACCGAGTATTTATCAGTTTTGAACGATTTTCAAAGAAATCTAGGTGCTGAGAGAGAAGTCAAACTCGCAAAAACTGGAGATGGTGTGAAGGGAAAAGAATATTTAACTACTTCATACAATGAAAATACTATACCAATGCCGTTTATTTTAAGATATGACTTAATCTCAAAAAGACGAGCACTTGCGGGAATCCTTAACGTAAAAGAACCCAAAAAGCTTGTTTTCATGGATGAACCAAACAAATATTATTGGGCTTTACCTTCAGGGGACACAAAAGTATCTGAAAAATCTTTTATCGGTAAGGGGACAATTAACTGGATTGTCCCCGATGGTATTTCCCACTCATCAACAATTAAGCCTATTAATGCAGAATTGAATGATGAGGGAGTTTGGGAATTTGAAATCAATAATGAAGGAACAGAAGAAGTAGCTGTTGACTATCACATCAAACTAAAAAAAGAGAGTGGTTTCATTGGCCTAATCTCTGAACATGGGGTGATGCAGTTCGGAAAGATTGAGGAGATAGACGGTTATGACGATACTAAAACGAAGGAAATTTTAAGTTCTGCTCCTTCATTTTCAAATTGGACGCGAACGATACAAAAAAATCTGGAAAACCCAATCAATGCGATCAATGGTTCTCTAAGATTCAGCACCTATAACGGAAAACAGATAATCACACTTGATAAAGTCGGCTCTGGATTAAATTGGCACGGAGGAGTGTTAGACGTTCGCTTTGCAGCTGATTCTAATGGTGAACTTGGGTCAGACAATTGGTATCTGTACTCAGAAATCGGGTTTGAAGCTTTCTTGTACGATCAATCAGGAGCAATCACACTTTGCTTTTTTGATGAAAATGAAGAAGCAGTTTTTTCTTTCGTGGTTTGGAAAAATACAGTCACGAGTTACACTTCTATTGCGAGTTGGGGAGTACCTGGCAAAGCAATGGGATCAACATCGTTCATAGCAAGCAGTGATGCAGTCAACCCTTTTCGTCAAGATAAAGGGTATTTTTCGATCACCAAAATTGGAAGTTCTATTGAGGTATTTTTACTAGGGAAAAAATTTAGATCTGAAAACACCGACCTGCTCAACAAAAAAGTGGTGGGGTGCCAAGTTTTTATTGGCCAACATGGCAATCGAATTATTAATGAGAAATACGTATCGATGCTGTTTCTCAAGAAATTTGTTTTTCAGAAACTAAATATCGTTAAATGGATTGATCTTGTCAATCGTTATGCAGCCAACTCAGATATTTATATCAACGGGACTGAAACGAAACTTTATGTAGATAATCTCCCGCAAGGGAAAGATGAAGTGAAAGGTACGAAATGGTTCAAAGTTCCGCCTGGCAAAACAAAAGTTCAACTCGCATTATCTAGTTTTGCCGAATTGGAATCCGCAACAGCAGAAATAAGGGAGGCTTGGGTATGACAACTGAAAACGTGCGTATTGCAGTAAGAGATGCCCATGACAGTGAAACCCTAACCTATATGGACAATTCTGCTGTCGGAGCCATTCACTTTGATAAAGCTGACCTGACAAGATTTTTCGAGGGAGATACGACAGCGTTAGTCATGCGTATAAACAACAAACATCCTGAAGCCTCGTTTGTTACCGTTGGGAATAAACTTTCCTTTGTATATAAAAACCGTGATTATTGGCTGAATATCAGCCAAACAGGCAGAGATGGTTATTATAAAGAACTTGTCGCTTTTTCACTTACATGGGAGCTATACAAAGAAAAAATGCCCGCTTATACTTCGCCAAAAGCGATGACGATTGCGGAAATAATCAAAGTAATTGATTCCGAAGGAACTCTTGAAATCGGGATTAACGAAATGCCAGATAAAAAGATGGTTTTTAGCTGGGATGGCATTCAGAATAAAAAAGATCGCTTATATTCAGCTGCTAATCAGATTGGCGCAGAACTTGGTTTAGTTACTGAGACAAACGATGATTATTCTCTAAAACGTCATGTGATCAATATTTATAAAGAACACACTGATACCCATCAAGGATTAGGTCAAGATAAACGTGATACAACTCTACGAGTAGGAAAAGAGTTAAAAGTAATCAATCAAAAAGATTCTGCTGACGAGTTTTATACAGCCATTCGTGCTACTGGAAAAGATGGGCTTTCAATCGTAAATCTCGAATTTGAAGAACTTGATGATGATGGAAACATTCTGTATTTCAGTAAAAAAGGCGATAACGGTATCCGAGCTTTGCAGGCAAGAAATAAAATCCCGTCAAACACTAACAAAAAAGATGATGGGTATTTATTTGATGATCGAGGAGAAACAGAATATACCACCGTTGAAGCTTTAAAAGGGTACATGCTTTCTGAGTTAAAAAAAATAAGCCAGATCAAGGTTGATTATGAAACACAAGGATATTTTGACAGTGATCCAGGAGATACGTTCTCATTAGAAGACTCAGTTTACTATAATCCACCCCTTTATCTTGAAGCCAGGGTTTATGAGCAGACCGAGTCTCTTGTATTAGGTGTGACATCTAGTGATCGGACAACGTTTACTAACTTTGTTCAAAAAGAATCCGAAATCAGTAATGATTTGCTTGCTCGAATGCGAAAACTAATCGAAGCAAATAAAGTCTTTACGTATGAAATCATCACTAGTGATGGAGTTACTTTCAAAAATGGATTCGGCAGTACCACATTAACTGCTCGTGTTAGAGATGGTATCAAGGATATAACAGATACCTTTAGTCTGAAATGGTATAAAGATGGCCCTTTGTTTTCAAATACCAAGACAGTGACGATCAATGCTGCAGATATCGAAGAAAAGGCAGTCTTTCGTTTTGAAGTAGCAGACGATTCGGGGAACGTGCGTGGTGGCGCTGAGGTGACAGTCACGAATATTGATGATGGTAAAAAAGGGGAACCCGGTGAAACCTACTATCCACATCGTGGATATTTGATGGCAGACGGTACCTTTACCAAGATTTATCCGAATGAGAATTTAATAGTTGGTAGTATATCACCTTTATCGCTAGTTGGAACAAACTCAGCTAATCAAGGTATGTATCCATATCGCTTTTCTTTCGGTGCTCTTAAAAATATTCCTGCCAAACTGGGAGATGCTGTGGTTATTGCTTATGATTGGGAAGTTCTAGGAGATGACGTTGCAGGCACCTTCCTTCCTCAATTTGGAAATACACCATACTCTATCGCGAATAGAGAATCTTTTACTGTGACGAATACTAATAAAAAAGGAACTTCATCTTTTATAACCTCGGTTGCAGCTTCTTGGTTGGCGAGTACGGCAGTAGCTGTAAATCTTGGCTTTAGGGCTGATAATTTGAAAGGCACTCTAAAAATCACTAATTTCAGATTTTTGATATCCGATGTTGATTCAGGTTGGCTTCCATCTCCATCCGAAGACTACGAAAATGCCTATCCTAAATATGAAGGATTCTATTCAGATACGAATGTAGAAGGCTCAGACAATCCTGACGATTACAAACCATGGAAACCATTCATGGGACCACAAGGAAAAGACGGTTATACACCGGTAAAAAATGTTGATTATTTTGACGGACAACCCGGTCAAAATGGGAAGAGTGCTTATCTATGGATAAGATACTCTCAGAATGCCGATGGATCAGGAATGACTACAGATCCAGCAAATGCTAAATATACTGGTTATGCTACAACGGAAACGAACGTTGCACCTACTAGTCCAAGCGTTTATAAGTGGCAACAAACGAAAGGCGATTCTGGTATTGGTATTCCCGGAGAACCAGGACCAGACGGAAAGACGTCATATCTGCATATCAAATATTCGAATGAT
Source organism: Enterococcus sp. DIV1279b (assembly GCF_050531515.1). NCBI lineage: Bacteria > Bacillati > Bacillota > Bacilli > Lactobacillales > Enterococcaceae > Enterococcus > Enterococcus sp. DIV1279b. Next base: position 1,735,501 of record NZ_CP172891.1, read on the forward strand.
GGCGGATTGACTTTTACGGGAAATGGCGGAGAAGACGGTGGGGATTATATTGGGCAGTATGTTGATTTTACGGAAGCAGATAGTAAAAAGCCAAGTGATTATACGTGGTCATTGACGAAAGGTTCCAAAGGTGATAAAGGTGATCCTGCACCACTCATTTCTTTATCAGGAACAACACAAGCGATCACAGTTGATAAAGATGGAAAGATCACTCCAGCTTCTAGTTTTGCTGTGACCGGAACTGCAGTGAACACCGCTATCTCAAATTGGACGTATAGTCTAAACGGTGGGAATTTTGGTTCAGCTGTGCCGACTGGTGTTACTCGATCAGGTAATACGGTTACGATTAATCCAGTTACTGCGACATTTGATACATTCACCATCAAGGCGGCTGATTCGACTGTGAGCGATGTATTCACCATTTCTAGAATCAAAGACGGTGGAGAAGGACCTCCTGGCGCAGATGCTTATACTGTGTTTCTTACGAACGAATCCTACACCTTTGCGGGATCAACAACTTCAGCATTAGCTGGATCAACAACAACAGAAGTGATCGTATATAAAGGCATCAATAAAATTACGCCTAGTAGCATTACTGTAGGAACTAAGCCGACAGGACTCTCCTCTAGTGTGAGTGGATCAATAATCACATTATCAGCTACAACTGCACTAGTATCGAAGAGCGGAACTGTGCCGATCACAATCACAGCAGATGGTAAAACATTCACGAAGCAGTTTGCCTATTCGATTTCTTTTCAAGGTGGAAAAGGTGACAAAGGAGACAAGGGAAACACAGGGGATAAAGGCGATAAAGGTGATACAGGAGATACTGGTAAAGGGGTTTCTGTCGAAGAAATCAGCTATGCTATTTCTCAAGATGGAACAACTCCGCCAACGTCTGGATGGTCAGGGACAAGACCCACACCTAAAGCGGGCTGGTATATGTGGACAAGAACAAGGTTCAAATATACGGATAATACCTACAGTGCTTATTTCTATCTTGTCGCTCAACAAGGGAAAGATGCGATCATCATTTCTGCCACAGCACCAACTAATCCAGCAAAAGAAGACTTGTGGCAAGATCCAAATGACAAAACAAGTACAGTGTACAAATGGGACGGCACAAAATGGATACATTGGGGGATTTCAATTGATAACTTGATTGCAAGTAATGTGCAAATTGAAAATGGCGTGTTTAAACGTGTGGAAGGTGCGCTGATTGTTGGTTCAGAGTTTTCAAATCCCTACACACGGAGATACGATGATGGAACAATAAAAATTGGTGAACTAACCATCAAAGACGCAGAAACCAGAAATGCTGGAGTCATTCGTAATTCATCTGGTGTAATCATTCAATCATACGAACAAGTGATCAGTGATCAATTTATCCATATGTCCAGATATGAAGGAAATTCAATTGGAGACCAAACAAAACTTATCGCATCAGCTTCCATGACTTTTGATTTGATTCAATTGAACAATCGAGAGGCAGGGTTTGCTGGATCTTTGTCTGCTGAAATGCTCTATGATACTGGATGGCTTAAAGTGACCAGATTGAAAGGGACTGCTGGTGATATCTATTTAAAACGTTACATGAACAGGATTCTAATTCGATTTGATCAATTTGTTTGGAATGGTTCAGCCAATGGCGCAAGCACCAGCAACGCTGTTGCCATTCTTCCAGACAAGGTAAGAGAAGGGTTTCCACAAATGTTTACCGTTCCAGTCTGGATTGAAGGGAATGCGACTGAAAAATTCCAAGTTGAAAACGGGCGTTTGTATAAGCTATCGAATAACAGCGGAAACAGTCGGATCACAGCAGTAGGTGAGGTATATATCTAGGAAGGAGGAATATAGATGGTTATTTCGTCAATCTCGTTTATTTATGACAATGTGGGCAATGTTTCTGGTTATTCGGTTTCAGTGTCGAGCAAGAAAAAAGACATGTCTTTTCAGTCAGAAGTGACGTTAGGGAAAGAGGATTTAGATCTCAGCTTCGTAAATGAAGCAGTGAAATCAAAAATGTTACAAATGATAGAACAAGAGCAGCCAGAATAAGGTTGCTCTTTTAATTTATTGGAAAGTAGGTGGCATATGTTAAACGTAGGGGAGTTAGCAACTTGGGCAGGTTGGATCATGACAATCGTGGGAATGCTGGCATTTGTAATCAAACCAGTAATGTCTAACTTTACAAAGATTGCAGATAATCTGACCAAACTCGCTCATAATCTTGATTTATTAACCAGAGATTTAGAAGCAAGTAAATCAGATCGTGTTGCAATTCATGATGAATTAAAGCGACATGATGAGCGCTTGGATAAACACAATGACCGATTGATTGAGCATGGGGAACAATTAAAGTCTTTATGGAAAGAAAGAGGGAAATAATATGAAATTGACGAACAAGCAATATGATTTAGCAAAAAAAGTTTTAACCGTTGGGGTGCCAGGTATCACGGCGTTTATCGTAACTCTAGGTGGTTTATATGGCTTCTCGACAGAAATTATTGTTGGAACGATCACGGCTGCTGCAACTTTAGCTGGTGTGTTCTTAAATATCGCTAGTAGCCAGTATCAAGATGACCAGAAACCTGATTATGGGGACGGACAAGAGTTTACCGACAAGAAGGAGTAGCCGATCGGCTGCTTCTTTTTTTAGAGAGGATGATTGATATGAGTTTCATCAAATACGAGTATATCAATATTAATGAGTACTCAAGACCAGGTATCAGGAATAACGGTATTGATGGTATCGTTATGCACTACACCGCCAACAATGGTGGCACCGCACGCAATCACAAGAACTATTTTAATAATCTAAAAGGAATCTATGCTTCTGCTCAACTGTTTATAGATGATATTGAAGCACTCTGTATCATTCCCTTGAATGAAGTTGCATATCACGCTAACGAAATCAGCAAATACAATGCAGATGGTTCACGCTATCGTCCGCTGTATTCTAAGATAGGCAACGCCAACTATTCAACGATCGGTGTTGAAATGTGCCTAGACAAGAATGGAAACATTACGGAAAAGACATTCCAAAATGCTGTGAAGGCAGTCAAAGAATTGATTGCCATTTATCCTCATATTACGAGAGAGAAGATTTGGCGCCACTTTGATGTAACAGGCAAAAACTGTCCAGCTCCTTGGGTGGCAAAAACAAGCGAATTCGAACGATTCAAGAACGCAGTTTTCAGCAATACAAGCAACAACACACAAGCAAACACACCACAAATTCAATCAAAGAAAGTAGGAGAAACCATGTTACTATTTAGAAATCAAAATGATCCGAAAGTTTACTTTTTGACAGGAAACAAATTTACTCATGTGAAAACAGAAGGTGACTTGAAGAAAATCCAAGCGATGATGGAAAAAGCAGGCTATAACACTTGGATTCACACAGATCCAGTTCAAGTTGCGTATCTCCGCAAAGTAGCAACAGAAGCATAAAAAATAGCCCGCTTCGGCGGGCTTGTACATAGATCATATTCATTTTACTTGCAGTAAATAAGTTTATACTATAAATTAGTAGGTGCGTGCAATACTTTATGAAGAGTAGTTAGGCGGTGAAAACTTGGGGAAGTGCGCCTAACACTCTTCTTTTTTATTTTATCATTATTTCAACGTAATAGATATTATTGATTAGAAATCTCTTATATATACTCTAAGCTCTAAAAATTTGACCACTTATATTAATTATTGTATTAAAATTAGTATTTTATTAATTAAACATATTGATAGAAAGTTAAGAATGATGTAGATTTGTATTAGAGGTGATTCTATGAAAGTTGATAAACTACATTATAGAAAAGTAATTAACAGCGCAAGACACCTAGAATACAATTCGATACGCTATTTTCAATCTTCGTCTGATCAAAGCAACCTCGAGACAATTAATGAAGAATTAGACTATTTAATAAAAAATGATGTTTATCACAAGATAGCACGTACATCTCGTAAGTCATTTTTAAGAGATAAGATAATAATTAGAAAAAATCTTGAGCAGGATTTTAAACTTTTGGAGAAGTATACAGCTTTTTTTGACCAGCATGAAATGTGAAAAACAATATTCATTAAAAAAATTTTTTTATTTAATTATGTTACTCCTCTATGGAGATGGTTGGTTTATATAAATACATAGCCCGCTTCGGCGGGCTTGTAAAAATACTTAGTTAACCGCTAGATCTTTTGTAAAAAATTAATAAGATTTTCTGCATCTTTCATATTATCCAACTCATAGATGCTTTCTGCATCATCGGTTTTTACTGTGACAAAATTTCCATAAAAAGTATAGCTAGTAATTATCTTGTCATTTTCAGATAAATCTAGCGCATAAGTATTAGCTCCAACAAGTCCATCATAATCTTTTACTTTGTTCTTATCTGTAAGCTCTAGTTCGGATATCATATCTTGAACCTTTGAAATTATTTCTTGATCCAAACTTTTCTTATTTATATCTTCAAATTGATAGATACTTCCGTTCATAACTTTAAAATGAACTTCATCGATATTATTCGAATCAGAGTTTTTACTGGCTGATGCACAGCCACTTAAAACTAATATTAGCAATAGTCCACCTAAAATTTTTCTCATGACGGTCCTCTTTTCTTTTTTTCAGTATATCAGAAATTTATTTAAAAAAGTCTGAAAAAAGAAAATCTTAAAAAAGGATAATTGTATCCAAATAAGGCTATAGTATGTAAATAACTAACCAATTTAATTTTTCATTGTTTTACTTATTTTGATCCACTCTATCATAACTAGGGAGGCTTTTTTGTTGAAATAAAAAATATTACTTTGTAAAATGGAATCATAGCCTTGACCGGGGCTATTTCATTTTATATCTTTTTTCAGGCCCACTCTCCTTGAGGGTGGGTTATTTTTGAGCAGAAGGTTTGAATAAATTTTAGATCGCTCATATAATTAATTTACCATATAAAAAAACTTTTTTATCTAATTGTGCCACTCCTCCCCGGGAGTGGTTTTTTTGCAAAAAAAGCACAGCATATTCTCATATGCCGTGCAAGTGGAACTATGTTCCGTCATCATAATAATCATATAGTAATTTACTTAATAGGAAAAGTAATACGCTTATCGAACATTGATATTTTCAAATTCAATCATGATCTTCGTTTTGCCAATGACAGTATACTTCTTCACAACAAACTGTTTGCGATCATTATACTCACCAACAACCACAATTTGCATTCCCTCATCCACATCGGCTAGGAAGTTTAAACTATGCGCTGCAATCAAACAATTCACTCCATCAAGCGAGAACCGCATCAAAGGGGTCTTGCTCATCTTCAACACACGTATCTTCGATACATAGCCTTTCATCGTTTTCATAACAATCGCCTCCGTAAGCTTGTAAATAATAGCGACAATCCGTTTTACCTAAAGTGACAGCAACATAAAACGCGACACATTTTGCGCCGAATAAAGCTTCCTGTGATTCAGAAATAGAGTCAGGAAATTCATTTATAAACTCGGAATAGGATAAATAGCCTTGCTCGTATTGGCTGATGATATTCATCACACATCAAACCACTTTTTCTCAGAATAGAAATCTATATTTCGAATTTCACCATATTCTATGAGGGTGGATCCGATATAGATTCCCAAATCATTATGACCAGACAGAAATCCAGTTATATCAGGCATGAATCTCCCTAACTGAGTGTAATTTAGTTGTATCGCTAACTTTTTGTGTTTCATAAGCGCATCCTGAAGAAACTTTCCTATTTCTTCTTCATCCATTTCTGGTTTAGGTGGGCATACATAAGCTAACTCTTTGTCAACTCTATCAATATCGGTTGTATGTTCAGACAAGAAGAATCCTATCCACTTTAATTTTTTTCGATCCTCATAAGGTTTAATCATTCCCATAATTATCACTCCTTACGAAAAAGTATACGAACGTTTGTTCTCTTTGTAAAGCGAACAGAATTATAAAATTTAGATATTTGAATGCATTTTTCATTTTCTTCGCCAATATTCCGCCCATCTGACAAGTATTTATAAACATTCTTAATGCAGTATAGGCATTGTTTAGAATATAGGGGATTGATGAATATAATTATATCAAGGACGAACAGGGAATAAGGAGGACGTATAAATACTATTAAATACCAGAATGATATAAGAAGCCTTCATGGCAGTTCTGAAGATGGATGAGGACGAACCGAAGAAATAATCTGTTTTGACGGATGTCAGTAAGAGGAATAGAATGAAAGTACCTTCGAGAGAAGGTGCTTTTTTTGAATAAAAGGAAAAATCTAAAATGACCGAAGGGACATTCGTCGGTTGTTTAGTAGATAGTTTCATTCGATTGATGCGTGGCTTTTGATAGATTGAAGATCGGAGATGATTTGCGCATGAAGGCGTTGTATTTTAATGAATTCGGTGATTCAACTGTTTTAACATATGGGGATTTGCCGGATCCCATCATTCATGAAAATGAGCTATTGGTAGAAATGGTGTATATTGGGTTGAATTATGCTGATATTTATCGGAGAAAGGGCACCTATCATATTGAATCCCGAGAGCCTCTTATTAATGGCTATGAAGGGGTAGGGAGGATTATTCAAAAAGGAACATCTGTCTCCAAGTTTCAGCTAGGGGAAACGATTCTTTTTGTGGATGTTCCTTTTGCTAATGCAGAATTGGTGGCTGTTCCTGAGGAAAATGCCATCCGTATCCCATCAGGTATACCACCTAAATTAGCAGCCAGTATTGGTCTGCAAGGGTTGACAGCTGATTTTTTAGCTCATGATCTTGGCAATAATGTGAATCGTAGTAAGGTCTTCGTCCATGGGATAAGTGGTGGTGTCGGACAAATTTTATCGCAATTATTAACCGCAGATGGTCTAGAAGTGTATGGCGTCACTTCTACGGAAGAAAAGCGACAACTGGCTTTAGACCAAGGAGCAAAACAAGTCTTTTTAAGAAATACAAAATGGCAAGAATCCTACACCTCTTTCTTTGATACCGTTTATGATGGCATTGGGCATACATTAGCCGAAAGTGTCGACTTGCTCAAAAATAGAGGGAGGGTTGTCTTTTTTGGCATGGCCGGTGGAAATCCGCCAGCGATCGACTTTATTCCCTTGCTATCTAAATCAAAAAGTATTTTGACAGGAGATCTCTGGGATTACTTGACAAGTTTTCAAGAGCGGGAGAGAAGAAGCTCTCGATTGTTTGACTACTTTAGCAAGGATCAAATGAAAATCAGTCAACCAACCATTTTTTCATTAGCTGACGGAAAAGCTGCCCATGATTATTTAGAATCTGGAAAAAGTATCGGTAAAATTCTGCTGCAACCATAAGAAGGTAAAAAACTAGATTTTTTATTGCAAACGATACACCGAATGTTTGATGTTTCACTAAGGAATTTTTTTATATAATCTATAGTTCTCTTTTGATACATCTTTAAGGATAAAAATAAATGTAAAATGAATAGAATATTGCAAGAAACTAATAGTTTCTATCTATTCAGTGAGAATAAGATAAAACTTTGTGATACACAGTACATTTAATTTGAAAATATTTAATTACAGCAGTAAGATAAATATATCAAATACTTAAGGAGTGATATCTATGACAAACTATGAAGAAAAGGAAGCAAAAGCATTGGTAAAGATTGCAGAGGTTCTTGATAAGTTAGATGAAAATTTAGCTGAATTAGACACACTAGATGCAGATGCAAAAAAACATAGTATGAAGAAATGGATCGTTGAGAAAAAAGCGATTCATGAAATCAAAAAGATCGCACACGAAGCCGGTAAGTATGAAAAGTACGATGAAAAAGCACTACAAAAAGAAATTGATGAAGTTGAGAAGTATATGTAATTGAAGAATAATAAGAAATTGTCACCATTATTCAGCAATTGAAATCTGAATTGATAAAAGCCAGATTTCAATTGAAGATTTAGAATTGACAATGATCTCAATAAGCCCATGCTCTTATGAGTGTGGGCTTATTTGTGTCAGTCACAAGAAGTAACTCTCTGAGAATAGTTGCGTTAAAAAACATGGGCCAAAATTTACTAATTGAAGGAATATTTAAGAAGATGCCAAAATTATTTTTCTTATTTTTGAAACGGTCTCCGCAACAGAGTAATGGGAAATATCAATTTTTCTTGAACGCAATTCAGTATATTTTGGTAACCTATCCAGTGAACGCTGTAAATCAGATAGTGTTCGTTTCCCGGTGGTTATATCTCCTTCAAAGTTTTTCTGCAATTTTTCTGGCGAGGCAATTAATGAGGAGTGTTGCACGTCAATATCTTCCAATGCGATGCCGTTCAAGACTCGATCCACAATTTTTTGCTCATCCATAACCCAGCAAAAATAAATGACGTTGATCATAGAGTTATTGATAAAAGAGTTTAACAGAAAATGGCTATTGTTGATCACCATATCCTTGTTTTCTTCATTGACGACAAACGGATTCATCATCCAGCATCAATCTCCGTCAAGGTAAACAGACTGCTTTGTTTGTTTGGATAGTTCTTCAGTTATAGTTGATTTACCAATTCCCATCGTACCACTGATCAATATGAGCTTTTTCATCAAACTACCGCCAGCTTTAATATAAGGAGTAATGTTTTTCTCAATCAAAAAATGTGTTTAGATTTTTAACTGTGATCCAACCGTTTTCTTTCCACAGCCCAATCTCTTCAGAGCAAGCTACTTTTTCACTCGGTTGCTCATGCAAAAACAATTGGATCTTCTGTCCGTAAAGTAGTTTTCGAGTCAAAGCAAAGGTTGCTTCCGCAAAACCAGCTGCACCGATATAACCACAGATGCCATTTTTTTCTGTGTTATACAAATAAAAAATCTCGGCTTTTTCTATGTCTTTATAAAAGTCTACGAATAAGGTTGGAAACTGAGTAGAAAGATCGTCCGTGGCTTTTGGATAATTGATCACCTGATGACCGTTTTCAGTAAGTGTATTCGTCAGTTCTTCAAAATCCTTTTGAAAAGCGATACTTCCAGAAATAATTATTTTTGACATGCTATGGCTCCTTGTCGTTGATTTACTTCATTATATCAGGATGAAGGTGCTAAGCGAGGGAAATTTAAGCTAAAATATATCAATACAGTAATAATGGGAGACGAAACGGTAGCTTGAATTTAGCTGATTTCTTCTTAAGAAACTTAAGCTTAAGTGACATTTAGCTTAAACGAATAAAATTAATTAAAGCTAGACCTTCTGAACAAAGTATTTTATAGTATGATATTGAATGAAGGAATATTTATCATAGGACGAATTCCTTCCATACATTTGTAGAATCTATTGAGAAAATGAAATCGTTTTAAACAAATAGAGAGGAGAGTGTTTTGTGAACAAAGCAAAACTGATTGTTATTGATGATGAGAAAGTTAATGCTGATGGGGTAGCTAACTTGATCAGCATTAGTCAGTTACCAGTCGAGGTCGCCGGTGTTTTTTATTCGGGTTTAGAGGCGAAACAGTACCTAGAAAACAATCAAGTGGATTTAATGATTACGGATATCCAAATGCCAGAGGTTACTGGATTAGATTTATGTCAACTAATTCACGAAAAAAATCCTCAAGCAAAAACGATTATTTTTACAGGTGTTGCGACCCTTGATTATGCAAAAAAAGCCATGCGTTTTGGTGTCAAACACTTTATTTTTAAACCTGTTTCGCCTATTGAACTTCAAGATAGTATTATTGATTGTTTGAATGATTTGGCAAATATACAAAACAATCAACTTTTGCTTTTGAAAGAACAACTCAATCATATCATTTTAAATAATGAAGAAACATCAGTTACGCTACCTGAATTCTCACTCATTATGTTTGAAGAACAGTTTGCCGACCGTCTTCAACCCGTTATTACCGCTCAATTAAGAAACAGTCAATGTTTATTTACATCTACAAATCTTAAAGGGGTTCAACTTTTCTATCTATTTCAAATCGAAGAGCTATCATCTATTTTACGTGGAATAGAGAGCTTTGATATACGATGTGTTATTTTTACAGCGGAAAAACAAAGACCCAATAGGATTACTAGTACCTTCAAAAAAGGGCAAATTAGTTTGGAAGATCGATTTTATTTTGACAAACTAACGATCATAGATGAATGTGATGTGACAGATAAAAATTATATAGGCTCAAAACGAATTCCTGAATTCCAGCCCTTGATTGATCTAATTAGGGATAATGAGTATACCAAAGCGAGGGAATTTTGTGTTGAACTATTGGAGCATTGTCGAGACAAGAAGGTACCTGCTCAAGACTTGAAAGATCGCTTTTTCTCATTTGTAAAAAAGGTTATGAATGAATTTGATTTTGACGATACAAAAGGGTACATGAATTTTTTAAATCAAATCAATGAAGTCACTTATTATTTACAATTGGTGGATCTTCTGGATGATTTATTAGACCGTGTGTCTAATTTAAAGAAAAAAGAGCAATTGAATGATACTATTTCAGCCAATATTAACTATATTCTTGAAAAGAACTATCATAATCCCGAACTTTCCTTGCGATGGATCTCCAAAAATTTACTATTCTTGAATCCAGATTATCTTGGGAAAACATACTTTAAAGAAACTGGTATGAAATTTAGTGATCGGCTATTAGAGTTGCGCTTATCTAAAGGAGTTACTTTGTTGCAAGAAGGAAAAAAGGTTGCTCAGGTTGCTGAATTGATTGGATATGGGAATAATCCTGATTATTTTGGTCAATTGTTCAAAAAGAAGTATGGGGTATCTCCAAAACGCTATCAAAAAGATAGTTTGAACAAATCGGATAGGCTGATGAAATCATAGGTGATTTAAAAAAGAGTTTTCACTATAAAAATCATAGTAAATAGAGAAAGTCTGATTTTTGAGTTTTTTCATCGACTTTCTCTATTTTTTTTGATGAAAATATCGATTATCCTAATATTTGTAAACGATATCATAACGAGGGGGTAACAAAATGATTACGAAGAAAAAGAACTTGCTGATGCTGCTAGGGGTAGGTTTAACAGTTGGCACACTTCTAACAGGCTGTGGCAACAATTCCAATGGTAACAGTAGTGGGGATGATCAAGAAAATGTGACCATTCGTTTTTCTTGGTGGGGAAATGATGATCGCCATCAAGCCACTTTAGAAATGATTGAAAAATTTGAAGAACTTCATCCTAATATTTCTGTCAAAGCAGAGTATAGCGGTTGGGAAGGGAATGAAGAAAAAATGGCAATCCAACTTGCTGGGGGGACAGAGCCGGATTTAATGCAAATGAATTTTGACTGGTTCATGGTTTATTCACCAGATGGCGATGGCTTTTATAATTTAGAAGATTTATCTGATCATCTTGATTTGTCAGGTTACTCAGAAGATTCTCTTGAACCTGGAATGATTAACGGAAAGCTTAATAGTGTTACCTTCGGCGAGAATATCGGAGGTGTTGTCTATAACAAAACGACCTTTGATAAGTTCGATGTTCCTATTCCTGAAACGTGGGACGACTTAGTTGAAGCAGCGAAAAAATTTCCAGACGGGTATTATCCGTTAGCAGGTTTAGGTTTCCATCAAATAGCGCAATACTTAGCTCAAAAATATGAAAAGCCAATTTTCGACGAAGAAGGAAACTTGAATATGTCCGTTGAACAGATTCAAGAAGGCTTAGAATGGAAACAAAGTATGGTTGATGCCGGTGTGATTCCAACACAAAGAGAGGTAATCGAAAACATTGGAAGTAATTCTGTTGCTACTGTCAAACAATTTATTGAAGGCCAGTACGCGGGACAAACGGAATGGATTCAAGGGTCATATAGTTTTAAGCAAGTATTAGATGAAAATGATCAAGAACTAGTTCTCGCAAAGTATCCAAAAATTGACGGAGCCCAAATAGAAGGTGTGATAACCCAACCAAATATGGCTTTCTCAATTAGCAAAAATTCACGTCATCCCGAAGAAACTGCAAAATTACTAAACTTCATGCTCAATGAAAAAGAGGGAGTTCTAGCAATGGGGACAGCCAGAGGAATTCCTGGCAATCAAAAAGCAATCGATATTTTAACAGAAGCAAATATGATTTCTGATTTTGAACAATCAATTTTAGATATTATGGCAGATACAAAAGGAATTTATCAAGGTCCTTATTTCACACAATCCACATTAACGGCTATCTATACTGACGTTCTTGAACGCTATGGTTTAGAGACCATTAGTTCAGAAGAAGCTGCGGAGTCATTGGTTCGGCAAGTAGAAACAGCTATTGAAGCGATGAAGAGGGAGTAACATAGGGGGAATTTAAAATGAATGGAAAACATAAAAGAAATAGAATGGGGCTACTTTATATCATGCCCTGGCTGATTGGATTAGTAATCTTCGTTATTTATCCATTCATTAGCTCACTTATTTTAAGTTTTACCAACTATAATTTGATATCAAAACCGACTTTTGTCGGTTTTGATAATTTTATTAAACTTTTTACGGATGATCCGGACTTTCTACAATCAATTTTTGCAACGTTTCGTTATGCCTTCTTCACCGTTCCGTTTCAGTTGATTTTTGCGTTGTTTATAGCATTCATCCTGAACTTCAAGTTAAAGGGAATCAATTTTTTTCGTACCGCTTATTATATTCCATCGATTTTAGGTGGAAACGTAGCGATAGCGGTCTTATGGCGCTTTTTGTTTTCAGGTGATGGACTTATCAATCAATTGTTAACAACGATTGGTTTGGATCCTGTTGGCTGGCTATCAGAACCAGGGCCTGCAATGGCAGTCATTTCATTACTGAGAATTTGGCAATTTGGCTCTTCTATGGTTATTTTCTTAGCGGCACTTAAAGAAATACCAGTTGAATTATACGAAGCAGCCGAAGTTGATGGCGCAGGAAAATGGCGGATCTTTTTTAAGATCACAATCCCATTAATCACACCAACGATCTTTTTTAATCTAGTGATGCAGCTTGTCAACGCCTTTCAAGAGTTTAATGCACCATTTTTGATTACGAGTGGCGGACCATTAAAATCCACTTATTTAACATCGCTAATGATTTATGACAATGCCTTTCGTTTCTTCCAGATGGGCTATGCAAGTGCGATGAGTTGGGTCTTATTTATAATTATTATGATTTTTACCCTAGTCTTGTTTAAGACATCGAATCGATGGGTTTACTATTCTGATGAAGGGGGCAAATAAGTATGGCATCAGAAATCAAAATGGATAGCTATAAGAAAAATGCTTTTGTGAAAAATAAGCAAAGAATCAATACCACCATTCGGTACACCTTACTTATCTCAGTAGCATTTCTAATGCTTTATCCAATTATATGGTTAGTCGGAGCGTCGTTCAAAACAAATGCAGAAATTTTCACCTCCATAAGTTTTATTCCGTCGAGCTTGGATTTTTCTTCTTACATTAAAGGGTGGGAAACCGGAACCCAGTTCACCTTTACGACATTTTTTATCAATACGTTTAAAATTGTCATTCCGAAAGTTCTTTTTACAGCCATCATGTGTCCAATTGTGGCTTATGGCTTTGCTCGATTTGATTTTCCTTTTAAGAAAATTCTCTTTAGTTTGCTGATCTCAACACTATTTTTGCCGGGGGTCGTCACGCGAATTCCTTTGTATATGTTGTGGAATCAATTAGGCTTTCTTGATAGCTATGTGCCATTGATCGCTCCCGCCGTTTTTGCACAAGAACCATTTTTTGTATTTATGTTGATTCAATTTTTAAGGGGAATTCCAAAAGAGTTTGACGAAGCCGCAACGATTGATGGGTGTAATTCTTTTCAAGTATTTACAAAAGTTTTATTACCCATTCTTCGACCGTCTGTTGTCACTATTTCCTTATTCCAATTTATGTGGTCAATGAACGACTTTTTAGGCCCATTGATTTACATTTCCAGTGTAGAGAAATTCCCTGTGGCAATTGCACTAAAGATGTCAATGGATGCTTCTAGTTCGATTGCATGGAATCAGGTAATCGCGATGTCGGTCATTAGCTTGTTGCCTTCGATCATTTTGTTCTTCTGCGCGTCTAAACAATTTGTGGATGGCATTTCAGCAGGAGGCATAAAAGGGTAAGGAGAGGAATTTATGGCAAAATATTTTGGGAAACTAATCAGTCCATCGACTATCGGTGCATTGATGGACGGGGTCTATCGGATCGTCAAATTGAATTTTTTGTTCAATTTGACGATTCTGCCTTGGATCATCCTCAACATTTATATTATCTTTGTACCTGAAACTTTGTGGCTGTATATTCTTACTAGCTTGTTTCTGTATCCAGCAATCAAGACTTTGTTTTGCGGAATTGAAAGCACAAACTCTTTTAAGAGATATTTATGGATTTGGAAAAAAAGTTTCTTTAAAGAGGTGAAACGAGGATTACTTTATAGCTTCCTTTTTTCGTTACTGATCATCAATATTTATATTGTTTTTTCACAAGATCAATTTATTTATTATGTCCCAATTTTTTTGTCGTTATCGATGTATAGTTCAGTAGCGATTTTACACCTATTAGCCATGAATGAATGCGGATTGAGTTGGAAAAATCAACTGAGAAGTTGTTTGTTTCGCAGTTTCCGATATTTCACTCATACGATGATCATATTTATCCTTTTTCTTACTTTACTTAGCCTATACTATTTTTTTCCTTATTTCAATTTTTTGTTTGCAAGTGCGATGATCCTGACAATGGTTCATTATATAAGCGATAAAAGCCTAAAAATGTCTAGCAGAAAGGTGATTAAATGAGTTCAGAAAAATTCAACATTTGTTTTGCACCAGCAACACTTTCTGATGATCGGATATCGATCGTTTGGAAAAGTAAGCGCTCAGGTATTGCGGTTACAACATATGATATCTTTAAAAACGGCAAGAAAGTGGCGACACAAGAAGCAAAGAAAACCCATTATACATTTAAGAATTTGATGCCTGAATGCAATTATCAGTTCCAAGTCATTGCGAATTTAGAAAATGGCAAAACTGTTTCTTCTGAGCTTTTATACGTGAAAACGTTAGATAAAAAAAGTGTGATTGATGTCACCGCTAGTCCATATTTTGCAGATCCCACTGGTGAAAAATGCTCAACGGACCGTCTTCAAAAAGCAATCAATGATTGTCCTAAAGGAGGAATTGTCCTCATACCAGAGAAAACGACAGTGTTGTCAGGGGCATTGCAGCTGAAAAGTGATATGACCTTTCAAGTAGACGGGACTTTACAAGGCAGTCTCGATCCAAAAGACTATACAATTTCACCAGATTCTGAATGTCCAGGCGAGTTCAATCAAGACGGATTAGTCCTTTCTCGCTACGAAGGATGGGAAATGTATTGCTACAGAAGTTTGGTTAATGCCGGGTGGTTAAATCCAGAAGATAGAAGGAACATTTACTGCCAAAATATACGAATCTGTGGCAAAGGTCGTATCGTTGGTGGAGGAAACTCTCTTGGTTATGCAATGCGAGAGATATACTCAGACAGTGAGCAATACCCAGAATACGAATCTGATGGTATACCCGGAAGAAGGACGAGAGGTCGACTTCTTAGTCTTATTCAGTGTAAGAACGTTCACATTACAGAAGTGACATTCGAAAACCCACCTTGTTGGACAATCCATATACTTTATTGCGATACAGTAACGACGAACGATATTTTAATCAGATCACGTGGTGTTGATAATGGGGATGGCTGGGATCCAGATTCTTCCAAAAATTTAATGATCTTCGATACGAGATTTGATACTGGAGATGATTGTATCGCTATTAAATCTGGAAAAAACCCAGAAGGAAATGAAATTGCTATACCAGCGGAAAAAATATGGATTTTTGATTTAGAGATGGTTGGTGGTAATGGCATGGCAATTGGTAGTGAAATGTCTGGTGGAGTAAATGATGTTTTGATTGAGAATTGCCTCATAAAAAATACAAATTATGGGTTAGATATTAAAGCGCATGGTAACCGAGGTGGGTTTATTCGGAATATCGAAGTTTTTAATTGTCAAATTGATGGTTGCTGTATCCATGAAGTTGCATATAATTCTGATGGTAAAGCGGATAAAGCATTACCGGTCATCGAAAATATTTCGCTCGTTCATTGCCAAATCACTGATCCAAATAAATCCATTCTTTTAAAAGGATTTAGCAAAGGGAGTAGAGTTTCTTCTTTAAAAAACATTGTCTTGAAAGATATTATTCTATTCAATAGTCCAGATCAAAAAGCAAAAATTCAAGTAAACAACGTCGAGACATTAGCGCTTACTAATGTAAGACTAAGAAATGGCGGAAAACCATCGATCGAAGAACAGGAGTGAAAGGAAAAGAGGCAAATCAATTGTTTCTGAAGTGTTACTAAAATTTCGTCTGTAAGATTTAATGATAAAAAGTGTTTATACAAAATGAAACGGGGGATTACATGGAAACAACATTTTTCATTTCGAAAAATACTTCTGTCACGTCAAAACAGTTGGAAAATGAAGTGATTGGACATGCTTGCGAGATCTTGCAGCGTGACATTTTAACCGTTGTGACAGACACGAGGAAGGCAAATGAAATTGAATTGGTTTTACTTGATGAAAAAAATGAAACGGATGCTTTTCATATACTTTTCGTATCGCCAGATAAAGTAAAAGTGTGTGCTGAAACGCCGTTAGGATTAATGTATGGGGTTCTGGAAATCTCTCATAAAATTTTAGATGTTCAACCCTTTTGGTATTTCATGGAGATTCCCCCAATAAAAAAGCCATTTATTGAATGGACAGGTTTTGACTTAACATTGCCTGATTTTGCAACGGACTATCGGGGCTGGTTCGTCAATGATGAGTTGCTGCTGGATCAATGGGAAGATAATGGTTCAAATGAATATGTATGGGAACGTATTTATGAAACATTGTTACGTTTAGGCGGAAATGTCATCATCCCTGGAACAGATAAGAACAGTCATAGACATCGAGAAAGTGCGCAAGCGATGGGGTTGATCTATACACATCATCATGCCGAGCCACTAGGCGCAGAGATGTTTGCTAGAAGGTATCCTGGTTTGAAGGCTTCATACGAGGAACATTTTGCGTTGTTTCAGGAATTATGGAAAAAAGCCTTACACGAGCAAAAGGGTACCAACGTTATTTACACACTCGGTTTTCGTGGACAAGGGGATTGTCCTTTTTGGGCAGAAGATCTTGATCGACAGTGGTCAGCAGCGGAAAAAGCAGCAGTGATCAACGAAATCGTCCATCTACAATATCATATGGTTAAAGAAGTCGATCCTCATGCAGTATGCTCAATGAACATTTATGGGGAGATGACGGAATTATTTAATCTTGGCTTACTTGAGCTTCCAGATGATGTGATTGAGATTTGGGCGGATAATGGTTATGGCAAAATGGTTTCTCGTAGACAAGAAAATCACGATCCACGAGATGAGGTGTTAACAAACACATCAAAACCAAATCAATCAAGAGGAATCTATTATCACGTTGCCTTTCATGATTTACAAGCATCTAATTTCTTGACGATCTTGCCTAATAGCCCAAAATTTGTTTCTAGAGAGCTAATGGCGGTTAGAGAAGTCAAGATGGATAAGTTTGTCTTAGTCAATACAGGCAACATAAAACCGCATATTTTGTTCTTACAAGAAATAGCGAATTTCTGGCGAGCAGATTATCAGTTACGAACCAATCAAGAGATAATTTCAGAGCATGTAACACAATATTATAAAGATCAGCAAGAAGAGATTCAAGCTGTCTATGAAGCTTACTTTGAAGCGGTTATCCGCTATGGAACACATGAGGATCAAACCGCTGGGGACGAGTTTGCCTGTTATTTGATTCGAAAAATTATTCAATCCTGGCTCAAGCAAGAAACAAAAATTCCGAGGATAGAATGGTTGACGGGTGATAAAAAAATCAAGGAGCAAGTCACAGAAATTTTCTCTATAGTAGGAGAAAAGATAGCAGTCTGGGAGAATCTATTGCTGAGATGCCAGCAAATTACATTATCCCTTCAGGATAAACATGCGCAAAATGCTCGCTTTTTTAATGATATTTACCTCTCAGTAGCCGTTCAATGCAAAACGTTAAAAGCACTGCTCCATTTGTTAGACGCTTATCAGATGCTTGATCGGGAAGAAATGGTCTTTGTATTTGTAAAAGTTTTCGATGCGTTAGAAGAAATCCATCAACTAATTCAAATACTAAAGGAAAATCCAAGTGATACATGGTATGATTTTTATGAAAATGATGGATATACCAACCTAACATTAACAAAAGAGATGATCAAAAGTCTGTTGTCTTACATTCGCATCATTGGCGATGGTCCAGATCAAGATCAGTGGGAGAGAAAATATATTATGGATCCCACTGAATCAAGAGTTATGTTGCTTTCAAATACTAAAAAAGCGCTGACGGATGAAAAGTTAGCAAGAAAAATCAGAGTAAGTTTGCGAGATGTACGAAATTAGTTTTTCAAATAGACTTATGTGTTAGCTTTTCAAGTTTTCTTATTATAAAACAGCTGAGGATTGTACATGATAAAAAAATGTCGTGAATTTTACCATGATCTTTCATATCAAACCAAATTAAGCATTCTATTTTATGTTTTATTTTTAGTGGTAACTTTATTACTCCTCTTTATCGGATTATTTTTTATTAAGATGTTATCCACTGAAATTTATAATAATAATCAGGAAAAACTCTCGATTTTATCAATGAATGTAGAAAATGAATTAAATACGATTGCAAAGATTCCCACAGAAATTCATCGTAACGCCACAATACAGAATGCTCTGGAAGAGTCAATCAATAGTGAGTTAGCCCTTTCCGACTTATCAAGTCTTCAACGAAAAGCCCTCAAAGAATTGAATTGGATAATCGCTGATAAACCTAATGTGAAATCAATTGAACTTCTAAATAATAAAAATGAACGAATTTCGGGTACTACTTCTCATGATCAGAATTTTTTTGACGGAAAAAGTCTGCTATCAATCGTAGAAGAGAGTCCTAGAACTGCTAACAGTGGCTCGTGGTATTTCGATAAAGAACTAAAAGAATCGGTGTTTGTTCAAACAATTTTTAGTACTCGGGGAAGCTCAAAGATGGCACCAATCGGGACAGTGGTCATTTCTGTTAATACAATGTTTATTCAAAACTTTCTCAAAGAGTCACCTGTCTTTTCAAGAGAAGACTTCTTTGTTTTAATCAATGGCAAGTCGATTTCCTCAACAAATTGGGACGGACAGGAAAGCTTTCTGCCTTTTATTCAAACCAAGGAGGGGCAGGCGAGGCGTGAGAATAAATATGAAATTGGAAAAATCAATGGGAACAAATTCTTTATCATGTCTGCTAATGCTAGAATAGGTCAAAATGAAATTACATTTTATTACTTTATTCTGAACCATTTGCTTGTTGAACAATTAGTCAAAGCTGAAATTTTTATTATTATTACAATCATTTTTGTATTTAGTATCAGTATTTATTTTGGGAAACGCTACTTACAAAGTCTGATTGATCCTATTAATCGTCTAGCAAAGCAAATGAAAAAATTCAACGGGGAAGCAGATTTAAATGATTTAAAAACTATTTCTCAGTCAACTAGCGGTCCAATTCGTTCTGATGAAATCGGTGTTTTATATGCGAGCTTTAATAAATTGATCCATCAAATCGAAGAACTAGTGATCAACGATTATCAGTCAAAGCTATTAACTAAGGAAATGGAATATAAATTTCTTCAGGCTCAGTTAGATCCACATTTTCTTTACAATACACTGAATTCGATCAATTGGATGGCTTTAGGCAAAGGCGAAACAGAAATTTCTGAGATGGTCACTTCCTTAGCGTTTCTCTTTCGAAATAAATTGGATAGTGGGGACTCTTTTTGGTCTTTACAAGAGGAAATGGAAGTAATCCAAGCATACCTTAATATCCAATCTAACCGTTTCGATACCAGATTGATTTTCAAAAGCGATATCCAAGATGATGCCTTTCGGGTTCGAATGCCAAAACTAATCATACAGCCTCTCATAGAGAATGCCGTGAAATATGGTGTAGAAAAAGTTGATCGTCCTGTCACTATTCTTTTAAAAATTGTTGTCCAAGAAACAACCATTAAAATAGCTGTGAGTGATGATGGCCCGGGATTTGAAAAAAGCAAAGATTCTACAAACCATTCGACTGGTTTAGGGCTTGAAAATATCCGTTCAAGAATTCAACTTGTGTACGGAAAAAAAGCAACGCTCAGCATTCATTCTAAGGCCTACGACAACACAACAGTCAAAGTTATACTGCCCAAGGAATTCGAGAATAGAAATATAGGAATAAGTGACTAAGAGGAACAAAGAAACCTACTTTTTTTGGTGTGAGTATACGCTAAGCGAAGTAGGTTTTTCATAAAAAAGTTTTAAAAAAGGGCAGAGTTGAAACAAACTTCCATTCAAATGATTTTTAGAAAGGGCTTGCAATTGATTGTGTCTCCGGTTACAATCAATTTGTAATTATTGATTATTTATCAATATACAAAAAAATGTACATTCGTAAGGAGGAAATTGTGATGAAAAAAATAGTTATCGGCGGTCAAATCGATAAGGACGAGGTGAAAGCATTAGTCGAAACGTTTGGTGATGATCAGTTCGAGATTGTTATCAAAAGTGATTTAGATGCTGCGATGGCAGTCAAAAATAAACAAGCTGACTACTACATCGGCGCATGTAATACTGGTGGTGGGGGTGCTCTGGCAATGGCATTAGCTTTATTAGGCCATGATAACTGTGTAACTGTTTCTATGCCTGGAAAAGTGATGCCGGAATCTGAAATAAGAGAACATGTCAGTTCAGGAAAAAAAGCTTTTGGATTTACCGCTCAGCATAAAGAAGCAGTAGTACCTATCATTATGGACGAACTAAAAAAACAATAGATTATATAATTTGGGGGAAAAGAGATGGAATCGTCGAAAATTGTTGAATTAATTGCTATTGCACTTTTAGGGGGACTTTGTGCAGTGTTAGCAAATAAAGGAATCGCTGTTTTTAATGACGGATTAAGGCCAATCATTCCGGAATTTTTAGAAGGAAAAATTGGTAAGAAAGAAATTGCAGCGACAAGTTTTGCTTTAAGTTTTGGATTAGTCATTGGATTTGGCATTCCTGTTTCAATAGGTGCATCTATTCTATTAGTCCATAGTGTATTATTAATGACAGATATTATCGGATCTTGGGCACCGGAAGGCAAAATCGGAGTTATTGTTGCTGCTAGTGTAGGAGCTATTTATGGTGTTGGATTAGTTATTGGACTCCAAGCGGTTGTTGATCTCTTTGCAATGATGCCGGTGAACTTTATGGACTCACTTTCGCAAGTAGGTGCTCCTGTAGTTATTGGTTTTAGTATTTTTCCAGCGATTGCAATCGCTAGTCAACATGGATTCAAAAAAGGTGCGATTTCATTCAGCGCTACGCTTTTAACATTGTTTGTTGTAAAACGTTTTGGTACATTTGATTTAGGAAATGGCGCAACATTAACACTTAGTGCAGAAGGAATGTCCTTACTTGTTGGGATGCTCTTCATGATTGTTTATGCCATTCAAGTGAAAAGCGATGGTAGTAACTCAAATGAAAGCCTTGTAAGTGTATTTTTAGAACGTGTGAATCGTATTAAGAAGAACTGGTTATGGTTATCCGTTACAGGGGGCTTAGTGGCGGCATCAACAAGTTTGATGATTATTGCAGGTGATCCTATTTCATTAAATTTGCTTTCAGAAGGAAAAATGAGTGAAGCTGCATTAGCTGCTTTTGCTCGTGGAATTGGCTTCATTCCCTTAGTTTTTTCAACTGCAATCGTTACAGGTGTGTATAGCCCAGCTGGCACGACTTTTGTATTTGTCGCAGGAATCTTATTGAATGGTAATCCTCTTGTTGCTTTTCTAGTGGGCGCACTGCTAATGTTTGTTGAAGTACAATTGTTGACCTTAATGGCAAAAGCCCTTGACAAATTTCCGGGCATACGCGAAATGGGTGAACATATTCGTACAGCTATGAATAAAGTATTAGAAGTTGCTCTTTTAATTGGGGGAGCGATGGCATCTGAGCAAATTGCACCAGGAATAGGTTTTTTCTGGGTCATCGGTTTGATGCTTTTGAATAGAAAAGCGAAAAAACCAGTCGTAGAATTAGCCGTGGGTCCTATTGCTGCAATCAGTTTAGGCGTTATTGTCAACATTTTGTATTTATTGGGATTATTCGCACCAATAGTTGCAAACTAGGAGGATTGAAGTGATGTTGTTAGACGGTATAACTTATATGCATGAACATACTACGATCGATCTTTCACGTTTGAAGAAAGATGATGATACGAACTTAAATTGTTTTGATGAGACTGTTTCAGAATACAAAAAATTGTATTCTAAGGGAGTTCGTAATATAGTAGACCTGACAAATATGGACATGAGAAGAAATCCCAAATATGTTCAGCAAGTATCTGAGCTATCTAAAATCAATATTGTCCAAGCAACAGGATTTTACCAAGATAAATTTTTACCTGAATTTGTGACGTCAGCTACGATTGAAGAGTTGACTGATTTTATGGTAAATGAGATAGAAAATGGAATTGCGGAAACCAGTATCAAAGCACAACTTATCGGTGAAATAGGGACAAGTAAAAACCATATGACTGAACGAGAAAGAAAAATATTTATCGCTGCTGTCCTCACTCAAAAACATTGTAATGTTCCTATATCGACTCACACAACATTGGGAACCTTTGGCCATGAACAAGTAAACTTTTTTAAAGAGCATGGGGCTGATTTAAATAAAGTGGTGATTGGACACGTGGATTTGACCGGTAATAGTGATTATATTTTAAGAATGTTAGATCAAGGGGTATATGTAGAATTTGACACGATTGGAAAAGAGAACTATCAACCAGATCTGCTAAGAATAGAGATGCTAAAAGAGATTGAAAAACGTGGTTATCAAGACAAAGTATTTCTTTCAATGGATATTACTCGAAAGTCAAATTTAGCATATCGAGGTGGAATAGGGTATTCTTATTTATTGGATACATTTGTTCCACTTGCACTTGAAAATGGTTTATCTGAGAATTTTATCGATAAAATGCTACGAGATAATCCAAGAATATTTATGAATTAGGAGCGAAATTATGGAGACATTCCCTTTAGAAAGTTTGTCGATAGAAGAAGCGACTCAAATGCAGTTTCGCTTTGTAGATGCTATAACCAGAAACTTCTCAGGTGAAGAAATTCTAACACGAGGGGATCTTGGTGTTGTAAAAGGGTTAAATCAGCCGAGGACTACTCAAAAAGTTGAAAAGGTTTTGGCAGATTTTTTTAATGCTGAGGCTGCGATGCTTGTACGCGGTTCTGGTACGAATGCCATTAGGTTAGCATTATATTCTCTTTTAGGAACTAACAAAACTTTAATGGTTCATGATGCACCAATCTATCCTACGTCAAAAGTATCGATTGAGATGTTAGGATTAAAAACAATTTTTGCTGATTACAATCATCTCGAGGAAGTCAAAGAAAAACTTTTGAATAATAAAGTAGACGGAATATTGATTCAAGTAACAAGACAAAAATTTGATGATTCCTATGATTTAAAATCATTGATTGCCTTTATCCGATCGTTTGATGAAACTATCCAGATCATTACTGATGACAATTATTCGGCTCTAAAAACTAAGGGGTTAGGTTCCGAATTCGGTGCCAATCTATCTTGTTTCTCTACGTTCAAATTGCTTGGTCCTGAAGGTATTGGTTGTATTGTTGGTGAGAAAAAAGCGATTCAACGCCTGAAGAATGACAACTATTCTGGTGGTGGGCAGGTTCAAGGTCATGAAGCAATAGACGTTTTAAAAGGATTGATCTATGCACCGGTCTCATTGGCTATATCAGCAAAAGTAAGTGAAGAGGTTTGTGGTCGAATCAATCAACAAGAAATTGGAGGGATTGAAAAAGCATTTCTAATCAATGCTCAGTCGAAGGTAATTGTCGTCAAATTAAAAAAGCCAATTGCAAAAAAAGTCATTGAACAAGCTACAAGTTTTGGTGCCTTACCCAATCCAGTAGGAGCAGAATCAAAATATGAGTTCTCTCCACTTGTCTATCGGGTTTCTGGCACATTTAGAGCAGCTGATCCAGACGCTGAACAATTCATGATTCGTATAAATCCCAATCGATCAGGTGCAGACACGATCATGCGGATTTTAAAACAGGCAATGGATGTTGTTGAAAAAGAGGTGTGAGTCTATGGGAGAAGAATTTTTAAAGAAAAAAGGAATCATTGTTAACTACTTAGCATCAGATCTTTTACAAAAGAAAAAGGGCGATCGAGTTCAAAGTGTTACGGAATATCAAAATAAATATAAAGTAGCCAGAGGGACTGTTCAAAATGCTTGGAGTTTTTTAAAAGAGATTGATGCAATAAAAGTTAAAAGTCACGGTCATATGGGCACATTTATAGAAGAAATTAATTATAATATTTTGCAAGAATATGCGTTATCAGATACGATTCTCGGTACAATGACCTTACCATATTCACGTCTATATGAGGGATTAGCAACAGGAATATATGAAGCCTTCAAAGAAAATAAAATTAAATTAAATCTTGCATATATTCGAGGATCAAAAGAGCGTGTTCGATCAATCTTGAATAAAACGTATCGTTTTGCAATTGTTTCAAAATTTGCGGCAAATCAAGCAATAAAAAATGGAGAACCGATTGAAATCACATTGGACTTTGGACAACATACTTATCTTAGTGAGCATGTGTTGCTATTTAGGGACAAGAAAAAAAAGTCAATTGAAAAAGGGATGAAGATTGCTATTGACTATAGTTCAATTGACCAACAATTATTAACGAAAGCAGTCGTTAATGAGACACAAGTTGAATTTGTTGAAATGCAAGGGCATCAAATCGTATCTTCTTTACAAAATGGTAGCATTGATGCTGGGATCTGGAATTTTGATGAAATTAGAGATAAAAACCATCAAGGGCTCTATGCTGTTCCATTAGAAGGAAGTGAAATGGAGCAAGAAATGAGTACTTCCGTTATCATTACCCATACGGAAGAAACGTCTATGAAAGCATTCTTCCAAAAAAGCGTAGATAAAGAAAAAATTCTTACTATTCAAAAAGAGGTTTGTGAAGGGCGTTTAATTCCTCAGTATTGATTTCATTTACAGTTTTATACCAGGGCAGGCAATCAGGAAACCTAGTTTCTTATCCATTGCTTGATAGAATATGTTTTTGTGTTTTGAGTGAAATAGGGGGATTAGATGATTAGAGAAAAATTAGCAATATTACTAAGTTCAAAAGTAATCGATGAAAATACTTATGAGTATGTTTTGCGCGTATTAGATTATTTATTACAGCAAAAAATTATTGATAATGATAAAAAAGCGGATGTCTTTTTGACTCATCTAGCGATGGCAGACCAACGACGAAAGCAAAATGAGACGATAAATGACCTCGAATCTTTTATCAGTCAGGAAATCCAATCTGATCCAAAATTTCTTCACTCGAAAGAATTATGGCAGGATCTTCAAAGAATGACAAAAGGAAAGCAATTTGCTGAAGCTGAGCTTGATTACTTTTATCTTCATATCATCAATATGTTGAGGGAGGAATAACATGTTTTTGAATGTTACCATCCAAAGAAATCAAAAATTGGTTGACGCTGCAATCTCTCTCCATAAAGAAGGAAAAATACTTCCAGATACCTATGTCTTGGACCTTGATATGATTGAAAAAAATGCTGCAAGCTTAGCAGAAGATGCCAAGACACATGGAATAAACTTGTTTTATATGACCAAGCAATTTGGTCGCAACCCATTAGTTGCACAAAAGATCCATGATTCGGGAATCAAAAAAGCGGTGGTCGTGGATTATAAAGAAGCATTGATTCTTATGGAACAAAATCTACCATTAGGAAATGTGGGTCATTTAGTTCAAATACCACGGAATCTTTTAACTAGAATCATGAATTACGGAACTGATTATATCACGGTTTATTCTTTGGAGGCGTTACAACAAATCATTCAAGCAGCTGAAGAGCTTACTATAAAACAAAAGATTCTAGTAAAAATCATTGAATCTGATGATCAGATTTACGAGGGGCAATTTGGTGGATTTCATTTAAACGAGTTATTTTCAATTGTTGAATTAGTTAGACAAACAGACCATGTGACCATTGAAGGTGTGACCTCTTTTCCTTGTTTCTTATTTGATGGCGAATCGAAGTTATTACCTACCAATAATGTGAAAACGATCCAGCAAGCGAAAAAAATTTTTGAAGAGTTAGGGATCGTAATAAAAGAAGTGAATATTCCGTCAGCAACTTGTCACGAAACTATTCCTTTCATAAAAAAAATTGGGGGAACACAAGGCGAACCCGGACATGCACTTACTGGAACTACACCATTACATTCAAAGATGATGTTACCGGAACATCCAGCTATGGTTTATGTGAGCGAAATATCGCATAACTTAGATAATCATGCTTATTTTTATGGTGGTGGATATTATCGACGTGGACATCTTGACTCGGCCCTGATTGTAAATTCGGAATCAGTTAAAAAAGACCGAGTTCGACCTTTTAGCAATGAAAATATTGATTATTATCTTTCAACAGAATCCACCCACCCTGTGGGAGCTACCGTTATCGCTGCATTTCGAACACAAATTTTTGTTACTAGAAGTGATGTAGCAGTTGTTTCAGGTATTCAAAATGGCTCGCCAAAAGTCGAAGGTATATATGATAGCCTTGGAAATATAGTTAGAAGGTGAAAAAATGGGGAAATTTGTTGTTATCGTTTTAGATAGTTTTGGCGTTGGCGCAATGGATGATGTTAAGGAGGTTCGACCTAGAGATCTAGGAAGCAACACTGCTGCACATATCATTGCCTCCAATCCGTCAATTAATATACCAACATTGGAAAGCTTAGGTTTGATGAATGCTCTTGGTTTTGAGATAAAAAATCATAAATTTTCACCGACAGCAAATTATGGCACAGCTGACCTAGCACACTATGGAGCCGACTCATTCTTAGGACATCAAGAAATTATGGGCACAACACCTAAGATTCCATTGATTCAACCATTCAATCAAAAAATCGATGAAGTCGAAGCTAATCTGATAAAGTATGGTCATCAAGTTCGAAGAGTGGGTGAAAGCGGGACACAGATTTTAGTTGTAGATGAACTTGCAACGGTCGGTGATAACTTGGAAACAGATTATGGACAAGTTTATAATGTTTCCGCTTGTCTGGATTTGATCTCCTTTAATGACTTGGCAAAAATTGGGCATGTTGTAAGGGAAGTGGTTGAGGTTTCTAGAGTCATTACTTTTGGTGGTGAAAACATAACATTAAAAGACTTACTCGGAGCAAGAAAAACAAGGAATGGAGAAATTGCAGGAGTAGATGCTCCACAATCTGGCGTATATAATACTGGTTATCAAGTCGTTCATCTTGGATATGGTATTAATAAAAATGTTCAAACTCCCACAATCTTAGATCATGCAAATATCCCAGTTTCTTTTTTGGGCAAAGTCGCGGATATTATCCAGACGGATAGTAAACGCTTATTTCCAGGAGTTGATACAAATCGTCTTTTTGATGATTTGATCAATGAAGTGAAAACGCTTGATCATGGTTTTTTTGCGCTGAATATTCAAGAAACTGATTTGGCTGGTCATGCGGAAGATGTAAATCGTTATTCTGATCGTTTAGAAATTAGTGATAAACGAATCAAAGAATTGCTTCCATCCTTAAAAAGGGGGGATATCCTAATTGTTATGGCAGACCATGGGAACGATCCCACGATAGGGCACAGCAATCACACTAGAGAAAAGGTTCCCATATTGCTTTATAGTCCAGGTATCCATAATAAATATTTAGGAAATAGACAAACCCTTGCAGATGTTGGCGCAACTGTAGCAGATTACTTTAACGTTTCGCCTCCTCAAAATGGTCAGTCATTTTTGCCAGAATTATTTATTAATTAAATGTAATGGCTCGATTAATGGTAGTAAAACCAAAATCGAGCCTTTTAAGGAGTTTATAACATGGAGCAGAATAAAGTTCAAGAGTATTCCAAGCGAACAAGTTTAGCAATGGCAAATTTTTACAACTCCGTCATTAAAGTATTTCCCAATTGCATAGAGAAAATCAGTTCCTCTTCTGGATATTATATTGGACTGAAAGATTCTATAGTTTTCACATCTTTCTTTATAGATTTTTTGGAGAAAAATGGCTTCCATCTTCACACGATTGACAAAGCAAGTCATAAAGGAAGAGGGATAGATATAGATTTAAGAAATCCAATTACTGGTGGTGTAATGACTGGTTCATCGAGTGGAACAGCTGTGAACGTTTTTTTAGGTATTAATGATGTTGGAATCGGTACGGACGGAGGTGGTTCAGTTTTAGCTCCAGCAGCAGCTTTAAACTTAGTTGGTTATATCCATCCGGAAGTGGGGAAGAAAATGCTCAGTTTAGAAAAAATAGTAAAATCTTCAACAGATGGCATATCTTTCACACCATCCATCGGACTTATTAGTCGTGAGATAGATCTCATAAAGCAATTAGCACAAATCTTTACTGATCATAAGGACCAAGAAAAGACAGTAATTATTGCTGTAGACTCAGAAATAAATAAGGATCTTTTATCAGTAGACATGGAGACTATGAAAATAATTACGAAGGATTTTTCCTATAAGTATCAAGAAAGTCGTAAAAAATTAATTGATGAAGTAGAACGATTGTTTTTAGATGTAGATATAATTATTTCGAAAGAAGGACCAATTGACATTTACGGTATTGGTGAAACACTCATCGGACATTTTGATGATCAGACGCGAGAAAATCAAATTGCTGGTAAAAAAGGATTTATCAGAGTTGTCAATATGTGTAATGCTATCGGGTTGATCGTTCCAACTACAAGTCTAGCTACTGGGTACTTAATAATCGGAAAGCCTCAATCAGGAATTGAGCAACAAATGTTTCATTTAGCAAAAAAACTTATCGCCAAAGAAGATAGATTGTTGAAGAATTATTTTCTCGATCATCATTCTTATTTTGACGATGGATATAATTTGTAAAACGAATATCTTTGAAATTATAGCAACGAGTCGAAATCCAATAAGATTTAGTCAAACCATTGACATTTATTTGTCTTTGGTTTTTTTCGTTCAAAATGTGTTGACTGATGAAATAGAAAATATTAAGGTTAAAATAGCTTTTTATATAAAATATAAAGATGAAAGTTTTGAAATGTGATGAAAATGCTTTGGTTTATCTTTAACTTTAACTAAAAAATGGACTTAAATACATCAAACTTTTTGTAGAAAGTAGTGATGTTGAAGTTTATCTATGAAAATCATAAGGAGCGTCTTTTGAAAAACACCTTACTCTTTTACCTAAAATTAGAAACAAACAGCCTAAAGCATCGCTTTATAGTAGTATTCTTGCTGTTATTGCCGCTATTTTTTGTTTTCATTCAAAAAAATGTGACAGAAACAGTCGCAGCTATTGCTCAGGCACGACTATCATCTATCGATATCGCCTTGCAAAGTTATCAAAAAATTGATTTGACCGATGTCGAGAATACCGATGAGCGTTACCTTAGTCTTATCGATCAATCCAACGCTTTAGCAACCATGACACAATCTGCTATGTTAGAAAATCGCCAACGGTATCTGTCTGCCAGTATAGATTATGGTGAAAAAATGGAAACGTTCTATGAGCAATATGCCGCTGAAAGTGACCGATCCCTGTTTCCAAAACAGGCAAAAGTGATTCAAGAAACAAGTGAGTTCACACAAGTACTTGCCAAAAGCAAAGAATTTCATTGGAATCAGCAAGGATTTAGTGACTACTGGAAAACCGTCTTTTTACTCTATGGCGCACTACTTTTTTATTTGACTGTTTTCTGGTCAGCAGATCTTTTTCTTTCAGAAGTGAAACGACCGCAGTTTTCCAACAGCTTACCTTTTAGAAAACGAGACCGAATTTTTATTCCTATCATCATTCGACTGGCAATTTGCACCATAGGGACCAGCTTGTTTTTGATCAGTGCTGTTTTTTGTTCTTTCTTTTTTGATCATGTTGATTTTTCATATCCTTTTGCCTATTGGTTGCGGGAAATTCAAGCAGTTGAATTTCTTCTCTTTTTGCTCTTGTATTTTCTGATGACGATTGTCATCACTGGCTTTGCCATTTGTTTGACCTCGTTCATTTTTACTGTAACGAAAGACGTCTTACAAACCTGCTTACTTGCTAGTTTACTTGGGGCATTACCGCTGATTGTTCCTAGTCGGATCTGGCTGCTTACACCGTTTAAATTTCTGAATGTCTTCCAGCTGCTTCAAGGAGACTATGCTTTTGCCAGTGATTGGTCATTCTATTCTTTCTATTTCGCTCTGATCCTCTTGCTCATCTATACGGTCGCTCTTTTTTGGTTGACCACACAACGATTGAAAGGGGGATTAAGGAAATGACTATCTGGATGTTCGAATTAAAGCGACAGTTTCGCCAAAAAAGAACGTATGTCTCTTTTTTCCTGCTTTTCTTCTTAGGTGTCTACTATACGTTGCAGGTCGCATCCACTTTCGAGCCGATCGATAAAATCAATCGACCTGTTATCAGTACTAGAGTTGCGGAAAGGCAGACATTTCTAGAGAATACTACTGTGGATGAAAACACTCACTTTTATGTTCATTATGCGCTGAGTGTATTTCCGATTTGGAACAAATGGGATCAAATACGATTAGCAGCGATCGATGATCATGATTGGCGGCAATACGCTGAAGCCACGAGTGAATGGTATCGATTTTCTGACGAGCAGTTATTCGCAAACGATATTGGGGTTCTACGTTACGACATTCCATATTATTTAAACAATAATCCGAATGCAAAAATCGATGGACATTACGATTATCAAAAAAATATCTTGAAATATCAGGAATTTGCCCGCTATGAGGGGGAGGTGACAGCACAAGCCTTGGAGGAAAAAACGGCTTTGCAGGCATTGCTCAGAAGCAGTGAAACGATCTTGCCAATGGCTTTGCTTTTCTTTTTCATTTTAGGAATTAGTGATAGTTTTACACGGGACCAAAAACATGAGACACTGCTTGCGACATTTCCATTGCGCAAGTCTCGCAGATTTTTAGCCAAAGCTGCAGCTGGGTTAGCGTATGGGCTCAGCTTGCTTTTACCAGTCATGGCTTGCGTTTTTCTCTATAGCTTTACCCATGAAGTTGGGCGCTTAGATTATCCAGTGGCGGTTTATTGGACAAGTGGTATCGAAGTGAATTTTGGTTTATGGACGTTGGGAAGCGTGTTGCTTCGTTGCCTTGCTCTCTATGTGTTGTTCCTGATTCTTGGTTTTCTATTTGCGTTTTTACTAAATAAGTGGTTTTCTTCTCAGATTATTAGTGCGATGTTTTCATTGCTGCTGCTTGTTTCCAGTAATTTTTATCTGGTTCGAGGTGGCGGAGCATACAATAGCTGGCATTTTTTCCCCACTTCTTTTGTTAGTATTGGGAAGGTCGTATTGGGGAGAAGTTGGTTTGATTATTATGATCCTCGGATGCGTTTTGATTTCGGAGTCAGGGTCTTATTAGCTTGGATCGTTAGTTTAACGGGTTTGCTTCTGCTTACCTATCTGATTGAAGGGAGACGAAAAAAATGTTGAGCATTCAGAATTTATCCGTCAATTTTGGAGATAAGCAGATCCTAAAAAATATATCCTTTGAATTGCCAGAAAAGTCGATTATTGGCTTAGTAGCACCAAATGGTACTGGCAAGACCACAATGATGAAAGCAATCCTGGGACAAGTACCGCGCTTTTCTGGCGAGATAACGTTAAATGGCGAAGATTTCACTTCGCTAAAGAAAAAAAGTCGCTTATTAGAAAATGTATCTCTATTACCAGATCAAAGTGAATTGTTCGAGGAATTTACCGGTATTGAACATCTTGAGCTATACAAAAGTATTTGGAAGTCATCAAAGAAGGTTGAAACGATCATTGCTCTGCTACAAATGGAAGATTATGCAAAAAACCGCGTAGCGACCTATTCATTAGGCATGCGTCAGCGGCTCTGTTTTGCGATGCAAGTAATCGGGGATACGTCATATATGTTCATGGACGAAGTGATGAACGGACTGGATCCTACCAATGTTTTATTGGTTTCGACTATTTTGCAGCAGCTGGCTGCAGAAGGAAAAGCGATCATGGTTTCTTCTCATATTTTGTATAATTTGGAGGAGATCTCTCAGCAGATCTTATTTCTGAAAGATGGGGTGATGTTTGAATACAATGATCCTAAAAAATCATTGATGGAAAAATATCAGGAGATTTATATGAAGGACCAATTTTCTATCAACTAGCTCGTTATTGCCTGTAAAAGCAGCGCACCAAACTTAAAGCATTCAAAAGAATCAGCTAACAGCTGTTTGATGAGAGGCTTTAGAGTTGGTGCGCGTTTTTTATTTGTTGTGAAAAAATTCCTGTGACTAGATAACAGCTACTCTACCAGATCGAATACCATATTAAACCATGGAACCCCGGCATGTTGTGAATCAGATTGGCCTTCTAGCTGAAAACCGTGTTTTTTATAATATGGGATCAATGACTCAAGACAGGTTAGAGTCACGCCTAACCTTTGCTGTCTTTTGCATTGGCGGACTAGTTCCTTAAGTAATCTTCCGCCAACCTTCAACTGTCGGTACTCGGGTGCAACAGCTAAACTAAGAATGCTTTGATAACCGCCAGAAGGAGGATTTAGACTGGTTTTTTCGAATAGTTCATCATATAAATACCGCTCCTGGATAATCGGTCCAACAACATAGCCAATCGGTTGATCGTCGTTATTGACTGCAACCAAAAAACTATCTTTAATGATTGAAATACGCTCTTTCATCGCTTTTTCTGATGCTGCCTCATCAGCTGTAAATCCTGCTTTTTCAATCTGCATGATTTGATCAATATCATCAATTTTTGGTGGTCTGAAGAAAACGTTCATTCAATCACTCCTTTACTCTTTAGGAATAGTTTATCATATAATGAAATTATTCGAACTCGTCTTATTTGCTTCTATTTTAATTTTTTCCTGCCTAATATTTGCTTTAACCAGAGATAGGCTCATTTTGTCGCTGCCAGTTTGAGAAAAATCGATAACTAAACAAAAAAGTCGTAAAACAAAGCTTTGTTTACGGCTTTTTTCAGTATGCTGGGAAGGAAATTTTTTTGTGAGGAAGTTGTGAGAAAGATGTAAAAAATAGGGGAAGGTTTGCTCAAGAGTCTTGCCTTAAAGTCCACTTCAAGAATTATACTGGAACTACCATTTTGATGGGAAAAGAAAGGAGCAATTCAATGAACAAATGGACAAAAGGACTTTTTCTGACGATGATTTTTCTAGCAGGATGCAGCAGTGATTCAATGAATGACGAGCCAGACATTGGTACAACGGAAACAAGTACTAGTGACACCATTACGCAACAAATGAGAGAAACAGGGATTGATGGGGATGCCGATATTTTGATCGCCTACTTCACAAGACCAGAAAATTTAGAGCATGAACCAGCAGTCGAAGCAGTTTCTGGAAGTAGTTTTAATGTAATCGATGACACCTTAGTAGGAGATGTCCAGGTGATAGCAGAAATGATTGCTGAACAGACCGGCGGTGCGTTGTTCTCGATTCAAACAGAAGTAGGTTACCCTAACGTTTACGATGAACATACAGCTTTTGCGACTAGAGAGGTGGAAGAAGATGCCCGACCAACGTTGATGACTGACGTTGCCGAAATGACTGAAGTGGATGTTCTCTTTATCGGCTTTCCCGTTTGGTGGAACCGTGCCCCAAGAGCCGTTTTAACATTTCTTGAAACCTATGATCTTACGGATAAACAAATCATTCCTTTTGCAACCCATGGGGGAAGTGGACTGACCAATAGTCAAAACGAACTTCAAACGTTGTATCCAGCGTATGACTTTCTGGAAGGCTTTGCAGCAAGAGCGGGAAGTGTTGAAGAGGCTGAACCGAATCTGTTGAATTGGCTCGATGAAATAGGATATTAGCAAAATTCAAGTTTAGTAGCCGTTTCTCAATTGGCTACATGTTCATGATGTACCACAAACCGAAATAATCATAATATAATTATGGTAAACTAATGCAGTTGATTTATGAATCATTTGGGGATGCGCTGATGGATTAGAAGCAAAAGCTCCTACTTATTCCCGAGAATAGTCAGTTTTTCCGATTTATTCGTTCTAGGTTGACTACAATTCTGTTATTTCGGATAAGAAAGGTAGATCATGACCAAAGAGACGATGAAAAGAATTACACCAATAACCGACAATGGCAATACAGGACCATTCCACGGACGTTTATTCAGCAACGCACGCACTCTAAAGATGAATCCTGCAAGTCCGAGTAAAGCGATCGCTACACAAAATAAAAGAATTGATAAATTTAACATTGTATTCCTCCAAATCATTGTATGAGGACTCATACCAAGATACTCATATATCCTACGCCAAAAGCCGTAAAAAGCAAGCAGCTGACAAAACTGTTCGTTTAAGCGAACAGTTTTTACATGTCGTTGACGAATCTTTTTACAATTCTGCAATTTCCTACGCTTTTTTAGCTAGATTCGCTGGAACAGTGATTCTTTGTTATCATAAGAATTGATAAGGAGACTGGAGAGGGAGCTTCTCTTTTGTTTCGAACACCTGGAATGCACAAGAAAAAATGAGGAGGAGATTTTGTGGAAATTCGGTTATTAAAATATTTCTACACGATTGCGGAGGAAGGGACGATTTCTCAAGCTGCAGAAGTGCTCCACATCACACAACCGACATTGAGTCGACAATTAAAAGAATTAGAAGACGAGTTAGGGACGGCACTATTCACTCGTGATAATCGGAAAATGGTTTTAACGGAAGCGGGGCGTTTTTTAAAAAGCCGTGCGGAAGAGATTTTGAGTTTGACAGACCAGACAATGCAAGCGTTTGAAGATCGTAAAAAACATTTATTTAGCGGTCACTTCACGATTGGTTGTGTGGAAGCAGATAATTCCGATACGCTTTCCTTGATGTTGGAAGAATTTATCAATGACTATCCTGATGTTCGCTTTCATATTCATAGTGGTACGGGAGATGACATCAGCGATCGCCTGGAGAAAGGCTTGTTGGATCTAGCGATATTGATCGAACCGATTGAAATCGAGAAGTACGAAAAAATCGTTCTTCCACGAAAAGAAACATGGGGCTTTTTGACATCGGCTGATTCTTTTCTTGCGCATAAAGAAGAAATAACACCCGAAGACATCAAAGGTGTGCCTTTATTGATCTCCAAGCGTCCAGAAGTACAGCAAATGTTCAGTCAATGGTCGAAGACACCAGTGGAAGAGTTGCCGATCGTGGGCACCTACAATTTAATATTCAATGTCTTTTCCTTAGTAGAAAACCATGTTGGTTCGGCATTGACCATCAGCGGAGCAGTCGGAGAACGAAGGAATGAGGCAATCAAGTTTCTACCTTTAGTACCACAAATCGAGACCAGCTGTGTATTGGTCTGGAAAAAGAATCGTGTGCTGTCACCAGTCGTTATCGAGTTTATTCGGCGATTTCGCGATTCCTTTCAATAGTCTCAGTGTAAACATCAAAAGAAGCGGTGATATCCGCTTCTTTTTTGTATATCGAAACCAGCTATGCTTTGTAAGCATAAGGT
This sequence comes from Enterococcus sp. DIV1279b, assembly GCF_050531515.1. Lineage (NCBI taxonomy): Bacteria > Bacillati > Bacillota > Bacilli > Lactobacillales > Enterococcaceae > Enterococcus > Enterococcus sp. DIV1279b. The sequence continues at coordinate 1,771,216 of NZ_CP172891.1, forward strand.
CTTGTGTGAAAAAGCATTAGCCAATCCAACTCGATTGGCTTACCATTAAATCTATCAGGAAACAAAGAGTAGGAGGTGACAAAATGGCGGCAATACTTGTTTGTTCACGAGCTGGTGAAAATCTGATTGAGGGACAGCTCAAAAAACTGGGCATAGGAAATACGCAGATTCTAGCAGAGAAGCTGTCAGAGCAGCTGCAATGCCCCCTTTATACTCTTGACCCTGTGGAACCTTATCCTGAAAGCTATCGGGCGATGGTCGAACATGCAAAAAAAGAAAAAGCTGCTAATGATTTTCCCCGCTATCAAACAGTACCGTCTGCGTTTTTTAAAGAACGGATACTATTTGTTGGATTTCCCAACTGGTGGGGGAGCTATCCGAGGATCGTGGCGAGTTTTTTAAAAGACCATCATTTCGATGGGAAGATTATTTTTCCCTTTTGTACCCATGAAGGCTCAGGATTCGGCAATAGCCTAGAAGACTTTAAAAAAACTTGTCCTGAAGCCCTCATATATCCTGGATTAGCCATCCGTGGGTCACGAGTGAATAAGGCGAATACTGCCATTCAAAATTGGGTGAGCCAGCATTTTATCACAATAGAAGAAGGAGTCGATCGATATGGTAAAGAAACAAACTGCAGGAAGAGATAACCTAGGGACATTTGCGCCGAAATTTGCGCAATTAAATGATGATGTGTTATTTGGTGAAGTTTGGTCACGTGAGGAAGAATTGGCTCCCCATACAAGAAGTTTATTAACGATATCTGCCTTGATTTCGGGTGGCAATTTTGAACAATTGACTGCCCATCTGACGATTGGCAAAGAAAACGGGATCACAGTAGAAGAAATTGCAGAAGTAATCACTCATCTGGCTTTCTATGTTGGCTGGCCCAAAGCTTGGTCTGCTTTTAACATCGCCAAAACGGTTTATCAAGAAGAGCTAGCTGAAATGGAGGAAAAATAAATGTCAGAACTCGATGCAGCAAAAGAAGCTGGAATCTTTTCATTAGGCAACACAAATGACGCCTATGCACAATATTTTAGCGGTCAGAGCTACTTGAATCCTTTAGTAGCTGATCCAGCGATTCCAGTCAACGTTGGCAATGTGACCTTTGAACCAGGTTGCCGCAACAATTGGCATCGGCATATTGATGGTGGGTATCAATTGTTGTTGGTGACTTCAGGAGAAGGCTGGTACCAAGAAGCAGGCAAGAAACCGCAAAAACTTACTGTTGGTGATGTCGTAGTCATCAAGGAAGGGGTCAAACATTGGCATGGTGCAGCAAAAAATAGTTGGTTTGCCCATGTAGCGATTACTGCTGGTGCTTCAGAATGGTTAGAAGCAGTCAGTGATGAAGAATACGATCAATTGCCCGATGCATAAGCGATGATAAGGCAGCCGTACTGGAAGGCGTGTAACAAATCTTATGGGGTCTCACCTGACGGGGCAGCCAATAGTGTGGCTAGCCAAAAGAGATCGAAGTGATCAATGTGAATGAATGTACGGTCGATCCGATGATTCAACCGTGGTAAATAGGAAAGAAAAAAGAAGCGTCCACTTGCACAGCTAACGTGCGAATGGACGCTTCTTTTTGTTTAGCCAAGATAAAATTCAATCAACGTTTTTGCAATTAGTTTTGTCATGGGATGACCTTTAGTAAAGCTTGAGGCTAAATAGATCGTCCTTGATAAGGGGAAATCTGCTAGTTCACGTAAAACGAAAGGTGCCTGATCTTCATAGCCCCAAGTAATTTTAGGAAAGAACGTGATTCCTAGCCCTTGATTGATAAGGGAGCGCAACGTCGCCGGATCGTCCGTCGTTGAACCGATAGCCAAACTGATTTTTTTTGCTTCAAACGTTTTGTCGATGGTTCTACGCAGTGGGCTGTTTTCAACCAGCATCAGCAAAGGCACGTGTTGGATATCGGCAACTTGCAAGTCTTTTTTTTCTGCCAAGGGATGCTTTTTCGGGATCGCCAGTAAGATGGGTTCCGTGAATATTGGCAGATTGGTCAAGCCGTTCTTTGGCTCAGAGGTAATGTAGAAGGCTTGTTCTTTGTCGGTCTCCTTACTGCCGTGCTGCTTGATCGAAAGTTGGATCTCAGGGTGCTTTTCAACGAATGTCGCCACCAAGTTGGGCAAGGAAACAGAAGCGACTTCAGAATAAATCGTCACTGCAGGCACCATTTCTCCATTTAAGGCTTGGATCGCACTCATTCCTTCGTCGAAACGTGCTAACGTCTCAACGACATAGGGATAAAATTCTTCAGCATACATCGTCAACTCGATATGCCGACCGGCATGATAGAACAAAGGAACGCCTAGTTCACTTTCTAGGTGTTTCATGGCACGGCTCAAGGCAGGTTGTGAGATGTATAATTCTTGTGCAGATTGGGTAATATTTTTCGATTCGGCTACTTTTTTAAAATAGCGTAAATGATCAAGGTTCATCAGATACTCCTCTTTCCATACCTTATGGTTATGGATATTCACGAAACTGGTATTTTTTATTATAACAAACTTCCGTTATTATGACACAGGAAAGAGAAATTGTTTAGGAGGTGTTTCATGAGTACAGGTTTCTTATACCCAGGACAAGGCAGTCAGACCAGCAAGATGCTTGAGGACGTGCCTGCCAGTTATTTCCATCGTCTAGAACAGGCGACAGGCTTTGATTTACACCCTGTATCGGGGGATCTAAAACAAGATACCGTCTCTATTCAGTTGGCGCTTTTAGTAAAAGCGGCTTTTTACACGGACCAGATGAAAGCATCTGGTGTGCAACCACAGCTAGTGGCGGGGCATTCGATTGGCGCTTTTTCCGCTGCGTTAGCTTGTGAAAGTTTGAGTTTCGAAAACGCCGCTAGCTTGGTCTATCATCGGGCGACATTGATGAAAGAAGCCTATCCGACTGATTATGCCATGGGAGTACTGGTTGGTGTAACGAGAAGTGAAGCAGAAGCGCTCGTGGCAAAAACATTTGATCCTGCTGCTCCCGTCTATTTATCAAATGAAAATTGCCCCATGCAGCATACGATCTCTGGTCATATCAAAGGCTTGCGCAAGACGCTAGCTCAAGCGAAAGATTATCATGCGCAAACCGCCAAACTTTTAGCAGTGCCTGTCCCGTCCCATTGTGTGTTGATGGCAGAACCCGTGAAACGGTTTGCGCCATTTATGAACACGGTATTCCTTGATGTGCCTATCTGTCCGTACCTCAAAAATACGGATGGTCGGATGACCATGAACCCTGAAGAGATCCGTCGAGATTTGCTGCAAAATATTGCTTATCCGGTGCAGTGGAACAAGATCATGGATGTTGCCTACGAAGCAGGACTTGATTTGGCTCTTGAATTTCCTCCTGGCAATACCCTAACAAAACTGATCCAAGCAAAATTTGGTGAAAACAAAGCGATCCGTGTGATCAATTTGGATCAACATGGCTTGGATGATGCTTTATTCCTATATCAAAAATGGAGATGAATAGAATGGAAAAAACTGCAAGAAACTGGGCAAGTAAACGTGAAAAGAAAGCCCAAACCATGAAAAAAATCGAGCATCTTCTCGATGGAAAATATGTCCCAACGGAAGCGATCATTGAAGTCTTAGAACAGTTGATCCGTCCGGGAGACAAAGTGGTCCTTGAAGGCGACAATCAGAAACAAGCAAGCTTTCTATCAAAAAGCTTAGAACAAGTCGATGCTCAAAAAGTCAACAATTTGCATATGATCATGTCGAGTATCTCCCGTCCAGAACATTTGACGATATTTGAAAAAGGCATTGCAGCGAAAATCGATTTTTCTTATGCAGGCGCACAAAGTACGCGCGTTGCCCAAATGATTGAAGACAAAACCATGAAATTAGGGGACATTCATACGTATTTGGAATTATATGGCCGCTTATTTATCGACTTGATTCCGAATGTGGTCCTTGTGGCGGCGGACAAAGCCGATCGCCAAGGAAATCTTTATACAGGTTACAATACGGAAGAAACGCCAACGATCGTCGAAGCAGCAGCCTTTAAAGATGGGATTGTGATCGTTCAAGTTAATGAAGTGGTCGATCGTTTGCCGCGGGTCGACATTCCCAGCGATTGGATCGATGTCGTCGTGGTAGCAGACCAACCGTATCAATTAGAAGCCCTCTTTACGAGAGATCCGCAAAACATTACGGAATTACAAATTTTGATGGCGATGATGGCATTAAAAGGAATCTATGCAGAACATGAAGTACAATCGTTGAATCATGGGATCGGTTTTAACACCGCTGCGATCGAGTTACTTTTACCAACCTATGGAGAAACGCTTGGAATCAAAGGAAAAGTAGCGAAAAACTGGGTCTTGAATCCTCATCCAACGATGATTCCAGCTATCGAATCTGGTTGGGTCGAAAGCATCCACAGTTTTGGTGGGGAAGTTGGTATGGAAAAATATATTGCCGCTCGACCCGATGTATTCTTTGTCGGAAAAGACGGCACGATGCGCAGCAATCGAGCATTATCACAAACTGCAGGTCAATATGCCATCGATATGTTTATCGGTTCGACCTTACAACTAGATTATCAAGGAAATTCTTCTACAGTGACGAAAGGCCGCTTATCTGGGTTTGGTGGTGCACCAAATATGGGGCATAATCCAGGGGGCCGTCGGCATTCGACTCCAGCTTGGCAATCCTTGCGGGATGAAACAGATCCTTTTGCAAAAGGACAAAAATTAGTCGTTCAAATGGTTGAAACGTATGGGTCCAATAAAAAACCTGTTTTTGTAGAAACGTTAGATGCGTTGGCTGTCCAAAAGCAAGCTGGTTTAGCCAATGCCCCAATTATGATCTATAGCGAAGATACGACGCATATCGTGACAGAAGAAGGCATCGCTTATCTTTATAAAGCAAACTCAAAAGAGGAAAAACAAGCAGCCATCGCAGCCATCGGTGGTGTAACGCCACTAGGAATGACCAGCACAAAAGCTTCTCTGGATGCCTTGCGCAAAGCGGGAATCGTGAAATTACCAGAAGACTTAGGGATCAAACGCAGTGATGCCAAACGATCATTGCTAGCAGCTCAAACCGTTGATGATTTGATCGAATGGTCCGATGGGTTGTACGAACCGCCAATGAAATTCAGAACGTGGTCTTAATAAGAGCAAGAGGAGAGAAGAAGAGATGGAAAAATTAGCTTATACGTATCAAACAACGAAACCAGTCACCAAAAAAGTCCATGTTGGCGTGGTGGGTTCTGGTGACTTGGAAATTCTGCTTTTTCCAACAGACAAACAAGAAACCACCGTTTCAGTTTGTACAGGAAGTGACGGCTTTGGCGATGTGTGGCAAAATGTCTTGACGCGTTTTTTTGAGCGCTATCCAATCAGTGCGCAAATAGTGATCAACGACTTTGGCGCCACTCCCGGTGTGGTTTACCTACGATTAACCCAAGCAATGGAGGAACTAGCAGATGAAGAATAGTTTTGTAGAATTAAATGCTCGAGAACGGGTGCACGCCTTATTGGATGCCAAGAGCGGTCGTGAATTGATCGATCCATTCGACCAAATGATCGCACCCAATCTGGTGGCTCAAGACATCGTGCCACAAAGCGATGATGGGATCGTTGTGTATCGTGGAACGATTTCTGGAGAAAACGTAGTCGTGATCGCTATGGAAGGGAAATTCCAAGGTGGCGGGATCGGTGAAGTTTCTGGTGCTAAAATCATCGCTGCATTGACGCATGTGTTGGAAGAAAACCAAAAGGGCAATCCGATCACACCGATCATCATCCTCGATACTGGTGGGGTACGCCTCCAAGAAGCGAATTACGGCTTATTGTCGATCGCAGAAATCGGCAATTTGATCGTTGCAATAAAATCGTATGTGCCAGTGATTGGCTTAGTGCCAGGTCGGGTGGGTTCTTTTGGCGGTATGTCGATTACCTCAGCACTTATGAGCTACTTGATAGCGACGAAGAAAGCCCGTATCGGTTTGAACGGTCCTGAAGTCATCGAACAAGAAGCTGGCGTGAGAGAATTTGATTCCAGTGATAAAGATTTGATTTGGAATACCATTGGCGCCAAACAACGTTTGGAAGCACAAATGATCGATGAACTAGTGACTGACAGTGTCGAATCGATCCAAGAAGCTGTGATTGCGGCGATGGTTGAAAAGAAAGACAGTCATCGCAGCGAAAAAAGTGGTTTTTATCTTTCTCTTTTAAACGAACTTGATCTATCAAAGCCGCTGACTATCGAGGCATACAATAAGGCTCTTGCAGCGCATAAAGCAACTGAAGTGGCACCTATTACTGTAACAGAAGGCCAAGAAGCTGCTGCTGACAGTATCGGTTATCATTGGTTTTCAGCATTGACGAATCTGCAGTTCCCAACCTCAACTAGTGCAACAGTCTATGCAGCTGCATCTGACCTTTTTACTGAAGAAGTCGTTGTTACAGCAATCGTGCCAAACCCAAATAATCCGATGTATCGGGTACGCAATGGAGAAGTTGGTTTAGTCGAAGGGTACGAGATGGGCCATCTGTTAGAAACTGTTTATCACGAAGACAAAGAGAAAGCAATCAAACGGCCAATCGTTGCGGTCATCGATGTCCCTAGCCAAGCGTATGGCTATAATGAAGAATTGATTGGTATTCATGCAGCTTTAGCAAATAGTGCGGCAGCTTATGCCAAACTACGCCAAGCGGGTCATCCAGTGATCGGTTTTATCGCTGGTAATGCGATCTCTGGGGCTTTCTTAGCGCACGGCTTGCAATCAAGTCGTCTGATCGCATTAAATAGTGAAAAGATCACTGTTCAAGCAATGTCAAAAGAAAGTGCAAGTCGAGTCACCAAACGGTCGATTGCAGCGATTGAAGCCGCGGCGGAAAAAGTACCAAGTATTGCTTATGATATCAAAAATTATACGAAACTTGGGGCAATCTTCACTTTCTTATCCTCCATTACGGATCAGTCTGTCACCTCTGAAAGCAAAGCGACTGTAATTGAAGCGATCAATGAGGCGATTGATGATGTGCGTAAAACGAATGACACGATGTTGACCAGTCGCTACACCAATCCGATCGCTAAAAAGAGCGGCCGGCTGGAAACGAATAACGTATTTGAAAAAATGAATGCAGAATGGAATGAGTAACGAATGAACCGTGCCCACGATATCGTTCAATTAGATAAAGAAGTTCTTGATATGATTGATATTCCCAAATGGTTTTCTGAAAAAGAACAGCTTTTTGCGACCGTCCGTCGTGGGAAACCCCGTAACCCCAGCTATTTACCAGTGGGGTTGCGCGGGGAAAAGCGGCAAGAACGGTTTGCCTTTGAGGCACCCTGCAACATGATCAAACGAACGATCCATCCTTGGGAATTGATCACTCGTGAGAGCTTCCGATTCAATGAAGTAGCCAATTATCCAGTTTACCGCAACTATCAACAAGCACGGCGTTTATTGAAGCACTATTCTTGGGGAATCGGTGGCAGCTTGGGTTTTGAATTGGCTGCAAAACAGGCAGCAATCAAGCCGACCAGTGATTTAGATCTGTTGCTTTATGCCGACACGAAAGAAAAGCTGCCACTGGAACTATTGGAAAAGCAGGCAGCCTTTTTTCAACAGATCGATGTTCAAGTTATCACAAAACAAGGCGGGTTTGCCTTAAAGGAGTATTTGGAACATCCATCAAAAAAAATCTTAGTAAAAACAGACGAAGGGCCAAAACTCACCACTGAGATTTGGTAATTATTAGAAAAGTGAGCGAAAAACATGTTTGAGAACAACGATTTAAAAATCAACATCAGTGATTTCCAAAAAGTATTTGCCGTGACAGCAGTAATGATGCAAACGATTTTGACTTTTGCCTTATCCAATACCCAAGATGAAAAGACTGCAGCATTCATCGGTACCTTTTATGTCTTGGTGAAATTTACCGCACCCCTGTTTATTTTTGCTATTGTTTATAACATGGTTAAGACTAGTCAACATCTGTCTTATCTAGAATTTTTGAAAGAAAAGTTTTTTGAACTTGTCGTGCCATATGTGCTTTGGACGACGGCTTATTTATGGCTGTTTCCCGCTGTCCAACAAGGAAAACCTTATACTGACACAGCAACGTTTTTACTGAAATATGTGACGGGGGATGCGGCGCCACACTTGTGGTATACGATCATGATGCTGCAGATCCAATTGTTGATGCCGTTTTTTGTCTGGTTAGGCTACAAAGTGTTGACGAAGAAAAAAGCTGTTTGGCCAGTATTGATCGTCGCAACTGCTTTGTATGTCATTTGGTATGTATTTTATGATCGCCAAGTTTTTGAAGGACCGCATCATGAAAGCTGGTATTTATTGGATCGGTTTGTCTTTAGCTTTGTGATCTACGGGATCTATGGCGAAGCCGCTTTGATTTATCACGAAACCGTTTATCGCTTCCTATACAAGATTCGCTACGCTTTCTTGCCAGTGGGCTTAGCATTAGGGCTATTATCTGCCAATCATCTGCTACATTATGCAGGTGATCTAAGTTTCGCTCATGCACCGTATTTAAATACATTGCAAAGCTTATATAGCTTAGTATTGATTTTTGCAGTCTTTATGTTTGGATCAACCATGATCAAAAACAATGCCCCACAGTTAGGGACGTTTAAGTGGCTGTCTACTTATGCGTATCGAACCTATCTTGCCAATGTTTTTGTCTTTCAAGTCTTGTTGCTATGCTTCAAAGATTTGTTGCTGCAACTGCCAATGGGCATCATGATCATCGTCGCTTATTTGGCAACTGCCAGCTGTGGTTTTTTAACAAGCTATGTTTTGCATGTTTTATGGGTAACGATCAAAGGTCAAATCAAAAACTAGAGGAGGAGTTGGATGTTTGCATTAGCTGTAGAAGAAAATTGTCGACGACTCGCCCAATTGGTAGAAGAAGCCTTGATTGCAGAAGTGACATTGTCCCCAAAACCTGGGTTAGTGGATGCCATTGATTCAGGTGCCCATCACGATATGGATCAAGCACTCTTTCTACGATCAGCTCGAGCATTGACGCCATACTTTGAAGAAATGGCCTTGGTGTCTTGGGGAAGCAGCATGTCTCAAGAGTTGCGGGAAGCAATCGCTGCAATCGGTCGGAAGGCAGAACAGGCGATGTTGGCAGCCACTGGTGGCATCAACACTCATAAAGGAGCCATCTGGGCATTAGGCTTGCTCATCAGCGCCGTCAGTAGCCAACTTAGTCGCAAACAGCGGATTTTTTTACCAGAAGTCTTTTCTGACATCCAGCTTCTCACTGCATTTCCTGATCGTGCTCTGATTCAACAAACAGAAAGTCATGGCAAAACTGTTCAAGCCAAATATGGACATCTCGGTGCGTATGGGGAAGCTGCTGCTGGGTTCCCTCATGTTCAAATCGCTCTAGCAGATTATTTTTCTCGGGATTGTTCCAATGAGACCAAAAAAAGGCTCCACATGCTGTTGGCGATCATCGCTACGCTGAACGATACGTGTATTTTATACCGCAGCAATCAAGAGGTACTGGCACTGGTTCAGCAACTCGCACAAAAAGCCAATCAGCAAGCGTTGCCGAACCCAGCATTTCATGCACTAGCAGCCTTCTGCCAGTCAGAAAATGTGTCCCCAGGCGGCAGTGCTGATCTGTTGGCTGCCAGCTTCTTTTTATTGTCCATCAACTCGGTTTTACCCGTAAACGAAGGAAAGACCGTTTACCAATAACTCTTTTCCTTAGAAGAAAGGCAACGATTCTTCTAAGGATTTTTTGTTTCATTTTTTCGCTCGATTAAGAAAAATAAAATCTCTTGCTATTTGCATAGTTTAATGATTAGATAATTCTTAGGCACTACTGAAATGCTTCGTTGCTCCATTGCAACGAATAAAGGAGTTACAGATGAAATACTATAATGCTTTTCTTCAAAATCTTGTGTTGCGGCGCTGGACTGTCCTGTTTATGCTTGCGGGCATTCTTTTTTTGTTTCGCAGTCTGATGACCATTCTTTTGCTGACCTTTATCTTTACGTATCTGATTTATCGGCTGGTTCTTTTGCTCCATCGAAAAAGCCATCTGCCCATCAAGCTTACGAGCATCCTGACCTACAGCTTGATTGTTTTTATTCTTTATTTAGTAGCAACAAATTATGTACCCATCATCATCAAACAATCCGTCCAATTAGTCAATTCCGTTGCTGATTTCTACCAACGGACAGACTCCAATAATGAATTGATCGAATATGTCTTGAATTTATTGCAGACCAGCGAATACATCCAGAAATTACAAAGCGGCGTTCTAGTCGTGATCAATTATCTGTATAATTTCGGTGAGTTGGCGTTGACTGTGCTGATCTCCTTTCTGCTTAGCTTCTTCTTTATGATCGATAACAAAAAGACCGTTGCGTTTTCTCGGCTGTTTTTGCAAGGGCAAGGGGCGTGGTTCTTTGAAGATGTTTACTATTTAGGAGCTAAGTTTACGCGGGCTTTCGGAAATGTGATCGAGACGCAGTTGGTGATCGCCTTAGTCAATACAGCGATCACTGTTTTCGCCTTAGCGGTGATGGGCTTTCCGCAGCTGTTGAGTTTGGCGTTGATGATTTTCTTTCTCAGCTTGATTCCTGTTGCTGGTGTGATCATCTCGTGTATTCCATTGACGTTTATTGCCTATTCTATCGGCGGATTTAATGACGTGATCTACATTTTATTGATCATAGTGTTTGTTCATGCGTTGGAATCCTATATCTTAAATCCGCGCTTGATGGCTAATAAAACAGAAATCCCGATGTTTTACACGTTTATTCTCCTGTATCTTAGCGAACATCTCTTTGGCTTGTGGGGCTTGATCATCGGGATCCCATTGTTCACTTTCTTTTTAGATTTAATGAATGTGAAAGAGATTCCGCGATTGCGTAAAAAATCCGATGACACCTTGCAGGACCAATAAAAATGATTGCTGTAAAGGATGGCAATTGATAGAAAAAACCATCTCTGCCGATGAAAGGCGAGATGGCTTTTTTATTTCGTAGCAATTTTTTTCGTAAAGGAGGCAAAGCAGATTGCTGAAGAGGGGCTTTGAAACCTGCCTGTTGCTGAATACCCTAACGAGTGATAAAAGTGAACCAGCTTAGGTTCTTGCAGGATCGTATTCAAACGTAACGTATCTGTTTGAACGAGCCTTTCAATCAAGGTCATTGCTTGTCTACCAATCCCGCGGTTCTCGTAGGAGGGAAGAAGGGCGATGGAAGATAGCTTCGTCGTATGTTCCTGCTCAACCGTCAGTTTTACAAAGCCCACGGTTTTCTGAGCGGTCATGATTAAATAATAAGTGGTATTCGACGCAGAAAACTTTGCGTTTAGCTTCTCGAAACTTTGTAAATAGGGAGAAGTTTCTTAGTCTTGATAACGGAGAAAGAGTGGTTTGAAGGCCGCTTTTTGTATCAAGTAGATTGAAAGCAGATCGGAAAGCTTCGCTTCTTTAAGCTGAATGAGCATGCACACCTCCATAAAAAAATCAGACATCATTTATTGAAAGACATTGATTCGGCTTAGCAGATCCTGATGGAAAAGCCATCGATTAGCAGTCTTTCATTGGCTCGTTTCTGTTTTGATCCTTCCCTCAACCACAGGTTCACAAACGAAGAGATCCGCAGGGGTTCGTGCCGTCGTTGTTTTATTGAAAAAGATCATTTATCGATGTCACTAAGTCGTCATAGGTTTGACCGGTAGCGATTGCATAAACGGAAAGCAAAAAGACGAGTGCTGCTGCCAACACGTAAAAAATACGGAGGCGATAGCCGTCACCTGTCCGACGATTTTTTACAAAAGTAAAAACCGTCACAGCTAGATAAGCGAAGGTCAATAAACAAATAAGGTACGTTATAATTTCTGGAGTCATAAGCGTTTTCCTTTCTTTTTTTATTTGTATAAAAATATACTCAATAAATATAATATAACCATTTCAACAGCGTCAAAGAAAGCGCTCAATTTTTGACAAAAAAACTGACCGAGTGGCAACCACTGGTCAGTTCTATTCAAAAACGATGGGGCATGATCTTAATTGTCTTTTTTTTCCGCATCTAGCAAGCTTCTTAGTTCATCTGCTAAAGCGATACAGGCAATACTATCTGTTAAGGACATCAGGGGATTTTCGAGTTGTCCTTGTGCAAGCGCGGTGTGAACTGCTTGAATCTCTGAATGGAAATCATCGATCTCGTACCCAATATCATAGACCGTGTCTTCTTGGTCAATCGTCACTGTAAAAGAAGCGGGGCGATGGAAGTTGGGGATCGTGATTTTCCCTTTTGTTCCTTGTAATTCCGCCACCGTCTCTTTTGTTTGGTCAAATCCAGTCTCAATCACTGCAACAAAGTCTTCACTGACAAAGCGTGCTTCAACGTAGGTATCAACCCCAGTTTCATACAGGCTGTAATCGATCAATTCGGCAGTTAAATTTTCTGATGAAAAATCTTGGATAAAGGCTAAGTTATAGATCCCCATATCCAGTAAAGCACCCCCTTGTTTTGGCAGATAATGGTAAGAACTGCCTTCGACTGGTAAATGGCGGCGAAAAGTAGTCGTGACACTTGTTAGCTCACCGATATGACCACCATCCACAAGTTCCTTTAGTTTGCGATACGCTGGGGTGAAGCGTGGCTTCATGGCTTCCATAAAGAAGACTTCGTGTGCTTGAGCTTGTTTTTGTACATCGCGCATTTCTTGTGCAGTCAAGGTTGCTGGTTTTTCACATAAAACAGCTTTTTTCGCTTGAAAGGCTTTGATGATCCATTCATAATGATACAAATGTGGCAAAGCAATATAAACGACATCGATAGTTGGATCATCTAATAGGTTTTGGTAGTCATCAAAGACGGCATCACACGGAAATTTTGCTTGAAACGCTTGCGCTTTTTCCATCGTACGACAAGCAACCCCATAAAGCTGGGCGACTTGAAAATTTTCTAAACTTGCAGCAAAGCGATTGGCGATATTTCCGGCACCAATAATTCCCCAATTGATCATTTCATTTCCCTCTTTTCTTCAGTTGACGGGTATTCTGAGAGAATCCCTGATTCCAAAACAGTTTGTTTTTTTCTTAACTCGACAATATTTTTTTGGTATTCTTTGGCATACAGCAATGCAAACAGTGAATCTAAAATATACTCAAAGGCGACCTGTGAAGAAAAGGTGCCGACTTTGAGAAAATCACGTTCATCATGAGAAGCGATGATCGCATGGGTCGCTAATGGGATGATTTTCGCATGGGCGTTTCCAGAAATCACGATCACTGGTACCCCGACATCACGAAAGTGCTGCATGATTTTTTCGTATTGCGTATTTTTCCCACGGTAGGTAATAAACACGGCACAATCATTTTGCGTGACGTTCGATGCATTCCACGCATCATCCCCATATTCATCAGCTACGATCAGATACTTATTGATTTTGACCAACTTATTTTGAAAACTTCTTGCTCGGATCTGAGAATCGCCGCGAGCAAATAAGAAAATCCGTTGCGCAGCTTCCAACGATTGCACCACTGCTTCCATCATTTCTGGAGCGACCTGAGCATGGGTTTTGTGGATCGAGTTGATCGTTAGATCGGCCATTTTTTTCAAAATATCAGGTGTTTGATCCTTAGGCGAAAAGGGAAAATTCGCGTCAACAAAGGTTGGGTTGAACATCTGATTATGGGCAATTTCAGCCAGACCTAAGCGAAAACTTTTAAATCCTTCATACCCCATCTTTTTGGCTAGACGAATGACGGAAGAGTGGGATGTGTATGTATGCTTAGCGATGACTTCAATCGTCAACGAAGGCACATCATTGATATTTTGCAAAATATAATCGGCAATCCGTTTCTCCGTATTGGTCAATCCTTCTTGAAGCCGTAATTTATCTCCTAATAACATCAAACCACCTCTTTCTAATCATAGCCTAGGACAAAGAAAACCAAAAGCAAAAACTGTACCTTTTTGGCAATTTGGTAAAAATGTTCAGAACCACTCAGCAGTTTGCGAAAAAGTCTGGTCAAAAGAACCTGTTTTTGGCAAAAGACTTCTCATTTCGAAGGATATCAGCAATAATCAAGCTATCAATTCATAGGAGGCGTCATAATGTTAACTATCGCATATCTCGGAAACGGAAAAAGCACCAATCGCTACCATCTGCCTTTTTCAACCAAGCTGCAGGATAAGATCAAAGTAAAGACGATCTATTCACCAAGCGGAAAGCTGACCTGGCCAACACTAGAAGGTGTTCATTACACCTCTGACTTAGAGGATATCTACCGTGATCCTGAAATTCAATTAGTTGTGGTCACGACCCCCAGTCATTTGCATTATGAATTAGGCAAGGATGTCTTGCTTCATGGGAAAAATGTCTTGATCGAAAAACCTTTTACGGAAACTTCGGCACAAGCAAAGGAATTGTTCGCACTGGCGCAGGAGAAAGGCTTGTTTGTGCAATGCTATCAAAATCGCCGCTTTGATTCCGATTTTTTGACGACGCAAAAAGTGATCGAAAGCGGCGTGCTCGGAGATCTCTTAGAAGTAGAGATGCATTATGATTATTTTCGTCCAGAGGTTCCGCGGTCAGTGACCGAATTTTCATTGAATACAAGCTACTTGTACGGACACGCTTGTCATACACTGGACCAAGTGATCTCCTATTTTGGACAACCAGACGATGTCCATTATGAGGTTCGGCAATTGCTTGGAAAAAATCGCATGAATGATTACTTCGATTTGGATCTGTTTTATGGTCGAATGAAAGTCTCAGTCAAATCTAGTTACTTCCGATTAAAAGAGCGGCCTAGTTTTGTCGTTTATGGCGAAAACGGCGTTTTTGTAAAACAAACGAAGGATCGACAAGAAGAGCATCTAAAACAGTTTTATCTCCCGGATCATGCCGATTTTGGGATCGATTTGCCAGAGCACTATGGCACACTAACTTATATGGATGCTAACGGGAACTACCATGAAGAAAAAGTCATCTCTGAAATTGGTGATTATAGCCGTGTGTATGAGGGCGTCTATGAAACGATCATCCATGGCAAAGAGAAAATCGTGAAAGACGAAGAAACGATTTTACAAATCGAAATGCTAGAAACAGGCATCAATCAAGTGATTACTGAGTCATAAGGCAGGGTGATTATGGGGCTTTTGACAAACAAAGCGCCTGAAGGCATCAACTGACTCAACGTAAAGGAGGAGATCCGAATCGAACCTTCAGAAATCCTGCAAGAAGAACAGCAGCTGCAGTTTGCTCATTTTGACAATGACCTCGCATTGCGGTTGGTTATTGCCATCGATCAGTACGTTAAAAGGAATTACCCGAAGCCGGTAGGGATCAAAGTTGTTCATCAGGGCTTGCCGATCATTCGATTTTTAATGGCAGGGCGAAAAGAGAGCCCTTGGCTTGAAAGAAAAGAACGAACGGTACTAGAAAGCGGGCATAGTTCACTGTACGTCTATGCGCAAAAAGATAGAGATATACAATTTGCTAAATGGGCACAAGACGAACATTATGCAATTTGTGGTGGTGGTTTTCCAATTATCGAAGACAGAAAAGTCACGGGTGCTATCTGTGTGTCAGGTTTGGCTCATTTAGAGGATCATAAAGTGATCACCGAAGTATTGAAACAAATGATTTAAGAAGATAGAAAAGGGGAAGCAAGATGAACTTAGCGATTTTAGGGGCAGGCATGATCGTCCATGATTTTTTAACGGTGGCAGGGGATGTCCCACAACTTGAACTGTCCGCTATTTTTGGGACAGAAAATGATTTAGAGAAAATGAATCACTTAAAACAGCAATACGGGATTCAAACCGTCTACACAGAGTTAGGGGCATGTTTGGCGGATCCATCCGTTGACACCGTGTATGTCGCACTGCCCAATCATTTGCATTATTCCTTTGCCAAAGAAGCGATCCTCGCTGGCAAACATGTCATTTGTGAAAAGCCATTTACGTTGCAGACACGAGAATTAGTAGAATTAGCAGAATTGGCTGCTGCCCATGAGGTGCTTTTGATGGAAGCCATCACAAATCAGTACTTAGCCAACTATCAAGGAATAAAAGCGCAGCTTGAAACATTGGGAGAGCTAAAAGTGATTGAATGCAACTATTCGCAGTATTCTTCTCGTTATGATTTATTCAAAGAGGGAACCGTTTTACCTGCATTTAACCCGAAAATGGGTGGTGGGGCATTGATGGATATCAATATCTATAATATTCATTTTGTCGTCGGGCTTTTAGGAAAACCAAAAAGTGTCCGCTATTTTGCTAATGTCGAACAGGGGATCGATACTTCTGGCATGCTGTTTTTAGACTATGAACAAACAAAAGTCGTTTGTATCGGCGCCAAAGATTCGACAGCGACGATTCGTTCAACGATCCAAGGGACGAAAGGATCGATCATCGTCAATGGGCCGACGAATATGCTTGCCAGCTATGACGTTGAACCGGTCCATGGGGCAAAAAGCCATCAGGATCGCAGCGTTCACGGACATCGTATGTTTGAAGAATTTGTCCGTTTTGCACAAGCCATTCACGAAAATGATCAGGCCTTTGTCAAGGAACGTCTTGCCCATAGCAAGCTGGTGATGGAAGTCGTGGAAAAAGCATTGGCAGATGCCCAGATCGTATTAGGATAATCGCATCAATGAGGAAAGACACCAGCTTCTTAGAAAAGTTGCTGGTGTCTTTGTCTGTTGTCTTATTTTTTCTTCTTTAAACTCAATAAGGTTAGTGGGATACCCAATGTGAGGTAGCCGACAATCGTCATCAAACAGACCACCAGCCAAAAGTTATCTACTGCTAGAAATGCAATCAGGCCATATGCCACCAGAATCGAGAGAAAATAAAAAAGAAAGAGCTGAAAAAAACGTTTAAAACTCACAGTCATTCATTCTCCTTTGTCGTTAAACTGACAAGAAAAGTATACCACATCAAATGCAACTTCAAGGGCTGAATGTGATCTTTCGCAGGAGCCGCTAAAGGCGAATTGTTTTGTCGACTGGCCGTGATTCGCTATACTTGAAGGGAAGAGAAAGCGCAGGAATATTTTTTTAGGAGAAGGAGGAGACAGATGAAAAAGGTGGATGTACTGATTATCGGAGCGGGTCCAGCTGGAACGGCTGCTGCCTATGGGTTAAAAGCCAAAGGTAAGACAGTGGCGATCGTTGAAGCCGATTTATGGGGTGGCACTTGCCCCAATCGCGGGTGCGATCCGAAAAAACTACTGATGCGAGGCGTAGAAGTCAAAACAGAGGCGAAACGTATGCAAGGCAATGGCGTTCAAGGGCAGGTAGCCATTGATTGGCCAGTACTGATGGCGTTTAAGCGCTCGTATACCGATCGGGTGCCGGAGTCAACCAAACAAGGGTTACTAGCAGAAGGAATCACTACTTACTACGGACAAGCCGCTTTTCGTGATGCCCATACGGTCGTCGTGGACGCAGAAGAGATTCAAGCAGAAAAAATAATTATTGCGACAGGACAGCGTCCAGCGGTACTGCCAATCGTCGGCAAGGAACATTTACAAAGCAGTACTGATTTTCTTTCCTTTGAAAAGATGCCAGCAACGATTGCTTTCATAGGTGCTGGTTATATTACCTTCGAACTGGCGATGATCGCTCAAGCAGCAGGTGCTGAAGTTCATGTGATTCATCATAATGACCAGCCATTAAAAGGATTTGATGCTGAATTGACCGCAGAAATGGTTCGTTCAATGCAGGACCAAGGTGTTTCGTTTCACTTTAACCAGAACACACAGCGAATCATGAAAGAACAAAACCACTATACAATTCAGACACAAGCATTGTCTCTCACCGTAGAAGCAGTGATTGGTGCCACGGGACGCAGACCCAATAGCGATCAGCTGCAACTGGAAAAGGCAGGGGTAGAAACGTCAAAACAAGGGATCGTAGTTAATGAATTTTTGCAGACTAGTCAAAGACACATCTATGCAATCGGGGATGTGCTAGCGAAAAAGCAGCCCAAACTGACGCCTGTTGCCAGCTTTGAAGCCGCCTATCTTGTCGAGCATATAGATGATCAGAAAACACCCATCCGCTATCCGCTGATCCCTACGCTGGTTTTTGGTGCGGAAAAACTGGCAAGAGTCGGGATCAGTGAGCAAGAGATTGCCGATAATGCCTCAGAATATCATAGCGAGGTGATGGATTTTTCTTCTTGGTATACCTATCGACGAATCAATGATCAAGATGCAAAAATCAAATTGGTTTATAACACATCTGATACCATCGTTGCGGTCACGATTGTTTCTGCATTGGCCGATGAGTTGATCAACCACTTCGTTTTTGTGTTGGAGAATCAGCTATCGAAAGAAGCGCTGGCCCAAATGATTTTTGCCTACCCAACACCTGCTAGCGATTTGTCCTATTTTCTATAAATAATCAAACAAGCCTGCGCTAGTTTCCGCTAGCACAGGCTCTAAATTATTATGTCCGTATTGACTATAGTCCGTGAACCTTAAATGAACCTTAAAGTTAGGCTGGGTTTCATTTAAGCCATGTCTTTGTTTTCTAGTAACCCTAGGTTTAGGCTTTTTTTGACAGCCGGCGGACAGCTGCAATCAGTAAGATCGCTGACAAGAAGAGTCCGACCAAATAGATGATGAAAACAGAATCTGGCTCATAATGCCGATAATTGAATATTTTTACCATAAAAAAGAGAAACGGGATCGCTGCAATAAGGGTTGAAACGAAACGTTTCCGCCATTGTATGAAAAACGATCCAATCACTAGAAAAAGACAAAACGGAATCCAAAAGACCAAATGTCCGATAAGTTCGATTTTTCACACCTCCTAGCAAGTAAAATCATCATAACGTTTCTTCCTAAAAAGCAAGCGTGAAGGAAAAAATAATCCCATTAGGCATGTATGAAATTATGAGTGGAGTCTTCTGAAAAATTCACAAGAAATCTGAGAATTTCAAAAGGAAATGAAAAAACGAACGGTTAGGAATATCCCAATTGTCCGAGACGAAAAATACCTCTTGCAGCATTCATTTTGACTTGAATCCTGCAAGGGGTACTCTTTTGTAGAAAATCTGGTGCTTTATTCAATTGATATAAAAGAAATGCTTAGGAAGGAGCAGCAGTCCTTTTTTATGGCAAGATGTTCTTACTATGAAAAAGGGAAATGACCATACCTATGTCCAACAGATCCTTATAATAAAATCCTTTTAGTGGACCAATGTGTAAGAAAAATCCGAGAATCATTAATACAAACAGCAGCAGAAAAAGCAGGTTGAAAGCGGTCATCAAGCGAAAACTGAAATGCCAATTACTCAGGAAATACTGATATTTCGCTGCTCGGTAAACTTTGTTTTGAATCGGAATTTTCTTGAGTGCAGGGATCGATTCATGATAGGACGTAAATAATTCGTAGTCTTTTTTCGTCAGTACTTCTGAGAAAATGTGCGTCCCTGCCTGAAAGTCGAAATAGCCCCAATGGAATTGTTCTTTATCCTCTGGTGATTCGTGCTTCATCAGCTTTCTTGGCTTGATCGTGAACGCCTTGATGGTCTCATAGGGGTAACTGAAATAGGTGTTACTTTCTAAATAGTCGATGATGACCAGAAAAAGCATGCGGGTTTCTGTGAAAACTAACAAACGATTGCCGCGGGTATCATGAAAGATGTCACGGTATGCTTTTGCTTTCTCGGTTGTTGCATAGGCATAGGCGCCAAGCCCTTGATTGGCGAAGGCGAGGTTTCCATCTGGCGTCAAAGGCAGATAGCCAAGAATCGTTTCGTCTTTTGCTAAAAGCGTCCGAAGCTCCTCTAATAGATCTTGCAAGAAAACATATTGTTTGGACAGCTCGAAGGTTGCTGCTTTTTCTTGTTCAGATATTTTTGTCAGTGAATTGTTTTCATTTAAGACTAACTGTTTAAAATCCATCGATAGTCATCCTTTCTTTTAAGCGTTTGCGGCCACGGGAAAGACGATTGTAGATCGCTGAGACATTTAAGTCCGTCTGCTCTGCGATGGTTTCGGGTGACTCTTGGTAAAAATAGTAGAGCAGAAAAATCCTTTGATCGAGGGCTTCAAGGTCTTCAATAAAGCCCAAAAAGGTTTCCTTTGTCAAAGGTGATTCTTCAATAGCTAGTTCCTGCTCATCAACAGGTTTTTCTTCCAGTGAGCGCTTGTTCAACTTCCGCTTGTGGTCAATCGCACGACTACGACTGATCAAAAGCAGCCAAGTAATCAAGCGGCTTCTTTCTGGTTGGTACGCAGCAATCTTTTGCCAAACCTCGTAAAAAACTTCGTTCGCTACATCTTGGCGCTCGCTCACTTCATGCGGTTGGGAGAGGACACTATGAATCGTCCTCAGCATGCTATCACCATAAACAGCTAACAGTTCTTCTAAGCCGGCATAGTCTTTCTTTTTGATTCGTTCAATGATTTCTTTATCCTGCACCTTTTTCACTCCTTCACACTATATACGAAGAATGTTTGCCTTTTCTATCAGAAAAAGAAAAAAACCTCTGTTAACGAGGTTCATGTTCTTTGGCCAGAAGATCTGTTGCCAAGCGCTGGGCCAAATATTCCCAAAGAATGCCGCCAAAAAAAGCGCCTATCATATAAAGAATGACTGCTTGCAGCTCCAATGGATTATTTGCTAGCCAGAAAGAAAATAGCGAGCCGATGATGAATAGGTAGCTGCCAAAAAGCACTTGCCGCCACGAGCGTTTTTTAACAAACTTGCTAATGAGAAAGGTTGAAAGGATCATCAAGAGAATTTGGATGAATGCCAGCGAAGGCAAAAGTGCAAAGTCAGAAACAACCATTTCCCAAAATTGTTGAATCAAGAAAAAGAAAGCAAAGAGAATGAGCCCGCTTGATAATGTACTAAGCCGCAAGGAAGATATTTTTTTTCGCATTGGTTTACTCCTTGAAAGGTTTTCTTTATTATAGCAAATTTTTAATTAAATAATGTAAAAAGATGAACGAGAAGATCTGCAAAAAAACTTCTCCTACATGTGCCTACTTTTAGTATACTTGAAAGAAACGAGTGGATGGACTCGATACATAAGGAGGATTTCATGCCAACGATTCTTTTTGCGCCTGCGGTATTCAACTTGGCTGAAACGACAAGGATGATCGAAGTCGCTAAACAAATGCAAGGAAATCACCACTGCGAGTTCTTTGGTTTTTCAAAAACCTTTGCTTCACTTATCACTGAAAGTGGCTTTACGTACCATTTGCTGACGCCGACTCTGACAGAAAAACAAGAGGAACAGATCATAAAATTAGATCAACTACGCTCAATCAAAAATCCCTTCACCAAAGAGATGGTTGCCGCGCGTATTCTGAGCGAACAAAAGCTGATCGATAAACTTGCTCCTCAGGTCATTGTAACTGGATCGAATGTCACGATCTTTCTATCTGCTCGCAGCAAACAGATTCCCTTAGTCTACGTAAAACCCTATGCGATGAGCGATCCCTTTTTTCGATCAGATAGCGCATTTATCCCTTCTAGTTTGCGTTTCTTAGGACCGCTAAGGAAACCACTTTGGTATTGGATAAGAAAACAACTGGTAAAATCCCGCTGGATGCCCCGAGCATTCAAACACGCTGCTCAAACAGAAAAACTTTTTATGCCTGAAACGAGCTTACGAATGATGGACGCTGATTTAAATCTCATCACCACTCCTGATTTATTTTTAACGAAAGAGCAGCTGCCAGAAAATTATCAAATCGTTGGGCCGATTTTTGCGAAGCTCGGGTCTTCTTTACCAGACGAAGTGTTGACTTTTATTCAACAAAAGCGGCGGGAAAGAAAACGAATCGTTTATTTTGCGATGGGCAGTTCGGGGAATCCGCGCATGGTGCGAAAAATCTTAGCTTTCTTGCGAAACCGTTCGGAACTAGCGATCATTGCTCCGGTTACACATCTACTCAAGGGGAAACACAACGACTCAGAGAATCTGTTCTTGACCGAATATCTGCCAAGTCATCTATTGCATGAGCATATCGATTTTTCTTTTATCCATGGTGGGGAAGGGACTGTTCAAACAGCTTGTGCATCTGGGAAGCCGTTTATCGGAATTGGGATGCACTATGAGCAATGCTGCAATATTCAGTACTGCGTGGCGTATGGCAATGCAATCGCACTGACAAAACCCTTAACTGAGAAAAAGCTGGAAGCTGCCCTGACTGAGGTTGGTGCTCCGAAGATTTGCCAACAAGCCTATCAGTTAAAGAAGGATTTCCCGACAAATGGTCCTCAGAAAGCGATGCAGGAGATTGAACACTTTTTAGAAAAAAACAATTTTTCTACTAAAAAAAAGAGCGATTATCATTGAGATAATCACTCTTTTTTTAATAGAGATCTAATAGCATCAGCAAGCCTGGGACCCACGTAGTGAAGATACCACAAGCGATCGCAAAATAATGAATCTTACGACCAAAGTTTACCTTCACGATCGTATCCAAAAAGCCGCAAAACCATAACGCTCCCCATGTTAACCAAATCAATGCAAAGAGGGGATCTTGCTCCCATTGCCAAGAGACCCAAGCAAAAGGCAAGGTATTGATGGCTACGAATAGCGCAAAAATCCCATAAATACGTAGATCTAAATCAAAAAGGTAAATGATCCCTACCAATAAGTACGTGAAGGCAAAGAGAAAGCCAGTGCCTGCTTCATAATAAGCGCCTTGAAGCATATAGATTAGATTGATAATAAAAGATAACGAACCTGTAAAAAGATTGATCAAAGCAAGTGAGCGGTAGTCAATGTGAAGTAAGCTGCCCCAGCCGTTGATTATCAAAGTAATTCCTACAAAAAATAAACCGATCCCTAACATAAAATCCTCCTTTACTTAAATTTAGAATAACAAATTCTAAGAAAAAATAATAGCTCTATTTATTTTTAGGTCAATAAAAAGGAAAGTAATTTTGAAATTTGCTATTTTTTGCTGCTAAATTTGATAAAATCAATACCAAAGAGCGCTGCTAGCCGATGCTTTTCTCGTTAAGGGGAAAATTCCAGCGTTTAAAAGTAACTTTAACTCGTTGGAAGAATGGGAAAAGAGAGAGGAACAATAGATTTTCAGTGTATTAATTGGACAAAAAGCTGACGAGGCAGTAGCTTATCGGTTTTTACGAATTTGCAGCAGTGAAGACTGTTTTGCGGAAAGGAGGAATTATGCCGAGAAAAGATCGAATCTTACTTTTTATTGACGAATATATGCAAGCTCAAGGTTGCGCACCTACCATACGAGAAATCTGTGCCAATGAAGAGATAAAAACAACTTCTTTGGTTTATCGTCATTTATTGCGTCTTGAAAAAAGAGGCCTGATTTACCGAGCTTATCGCTTTAAGTCACGTTCGGTTCGTTTTACAGACGAAGGGAAGGCCTATGTCAAAGTGTTGCGACAAGCACAAGCCAACGAAGAATAAATAAAACCAAAATAAAAAAGCCTAAGGCTTTTTTATTTTGGTGCACGGTAGCCGGCAGCTTCCGCTTCAGCGATGGTTTTGAACCATTCTTTCGGGTTGGTAGTATCCTCGTAGTATTTAGATCCGGGCAAATGATAGATGCCGCTTCTTGATCCTTTGATCAAACCGTTTCCTTGTTGATCGACATATTCTTTCTGTTTTTCCTCTGTTTCACTGCTTTGAGAAGTGGCTGTTGTCGTGTTGTTTTCACTACTTGTAGCATTCTCCGGCTGCGTCATATCTTCGTTGGAAATCTCGCTGCTACCATCCGCATAGTTGATTGTGACACCATCTTGGATGTTGAAGATATAATAGTTGAATTGGATCGTATCCTCGCCAATAGATTGGGCTTGCATCTGTACCCCACGGGCAACCAGCTCGTCATCGCGATAGATCGGGGTGACGGAATATCGGACATAATGATTTTTATCTTGCTTGAGATAATAGTTGATATCCATTTCTAAGCGCAACATCTCGGGATTGTTCAACTGACTTGTCCCTGTGATCAGATTCTTCCAGTTTGCATTTTCGCCAGCTAAAGCAAAGCCAATCAAGTGGGTTCGATTATATAAATATTTCCCATTGGGGAGCTGTTTATTACGCCAACCTGTCGGTTTCACACTGGAAATATCGCCACGCTTTTCCGTGGGCATCAAGGATTGATTCAACATTGCTTCAGCAGATGTCGCACGATTGAGGTGATCGAGGTCGCCGTATGCTTCCCAGGCGCCATTTTCAAGGGAAAGATCATCTTCTGAAAACTCAGGAATGTTCTGATTGACTTCAATCGTTTGGGTGCCTTGGTAAGTTAACTGTGCCAGCTCATCTGCACGAATATCCTTAGCAGAAGTGACTGCCACTTCTGATGATGGTGTTTTGTGATTTGGGAATAGATCATTACTGTGTAGGAAACTAAATCCGACTGCTGCGAGTGCGAGAAGCGCAGTGACCGATCCGATAAATGTTTTTTTCTTTGCCATCTTTTTTTGCCTCTCTTTTCATTGATGTATAGTTAGCATAAACGGGGAGTAAAAAAACTGCAACCCATTCATCATACCATTTGCATGGAGCGTTTTACAGAACTTTCAGGTTTCTTTTGCTTTTTGATCTCAAATGTTCTTAACCCACTTTCTTTACCAAGGGAACATGCCTGAATGGTTTTTTTTATTTGCAAGTCAAATTTTTCATGTTTTAAAAAAACTATGTGATATAATGAATAAAGTTGTTGCTATTTCCCTTTGATGCTTGTTTTAATAACAGGCATCTCCAGCTGCGGAACGAAATTTCAGCTGTATAGCACGCAACCTTCAAACGAAAGAAATCTGGACAATTTTCTGAACGATTTCCTTTCTTTCTTTGAGCAAAATTACAGGAGAAGGAGTGTATCCCATGAACCAGCAAGAAACCATCTTACATTATTTAAATCAGAAAGACTCTGAAAAATTAAAAGAACTCGTATCAGGAATGGAAGAGCTGCCGTTGTTACAATTGTTCAGCAATTTATCCGCGGATGAAAAAGTGATCGTTTTCCGACTATTACCGAAAGATAAAGCACTTATCCTGTTTGAAGATTTGACACCAGCTACACAACAACACTTATTACGCTCTTTCACCGATGAACGGGCAACCGAGTTTGTGAACGAAATGGCACCAGATGTCCGAGTAAGACTCTTGGATGAGTTGCCAGCGACCGTAACACAAAAACTTTTACAATCAATGGCACCGGATGAACGTGCTGCAACAAACCTCTTACTAGGGTATGAAGCCGAAACTGCGGGTCGTTTGATGACACCGGAATTCATCACATTGAAAAAAGATATGACGGTCAATCAAGCGTTAGAAAAAGTGCGAATGCAAGCCAAAGAAAAAGAAACGATCTATACGCTTTATGTTACTGATCAAACGAAAACGTTAGAAGGTGTTTTGTCGCTGAAAGATCTCTTAATGGCACAAGGGGAGCAACGCATCAGTGAGATCATGTCCCAAAAAGTTATTTATGTGACCACGGACACCGACCAGGAAGAAGCAGCCCGTTTGCTAAATGAACTAGATATCATTGCGCTGCCAGTCGTAGACAAGGAATCACGAATCGTTGGGATCATTACCGTCGATGACGCGATCGATGTCATCGAGCAAGAAACAACGGAAGACATGTTTAATGCCGCTGGTTTAGTCGATGTTGCTTCTAATGAAGCAGACCGTAGTAATGTTTTGATCAATGGCAGCCTGTGGCAAATCTGGAAAGTCCGCTTGCCATTCTTAGTGATCACGCTTGTTGCTGGGCTTTTAGCTGGGGTCGTCATTGATGAATTTGAACAAACGTTGGAGTCGGTGGCAGCCGTTGCGATTTTTATTCCTTTGATCATGGATATGGGTGGAAACGTTGGTACACAATCCTCTACTGTATTTGTTCGGGGAATGTCGTTAGGGCATATTGATCTTTCAACCTTCACCCGCCATTTCTTTAAAGAAGTTTGGATCGGTTTGAGTCTAGGCTTGATCGTCGGGATCATCTCTGGAACCGCTGCTTCACTTTGGCAAGGGATCCCGATGTTAGGGGTCGCTGTTGGGATTTCATTAGTTTTTGCTATGACCTTAGCCGCAGCACTTGGCTTTTTAGTCCCGTTTGTACTTATTAAACTAAACATCGACCAAGCAGCCGGTTCGGCACCGATCATCACCTCGATCAAAGATATTGCTGGCTTGTTTATCTACTTCGTTTCAGTAAATGTTCTTTTGGGTCATTTGCTTTAGCATACTGTCCGTTCCAGTGGTATAATAAAGCGACATCGCATGATGAGCACAACATAGAAAGGGGAAATGTCCTATGACAAATCAAATGAAGCAACATCAACTCGGAGGTTTCTCTTTTTAAGTGCGGCCTCCTAATTAACTGGAGGGAAATCATGGAAAAACAAGGAATCGTGGTCTTTCAGGCTAAGGATATCGCAAAAGTCCGCCTGACCACAGGAGAAGAATGTTTAGCAACCGTTTCAGGAAAATTTCGTCAACAGGCACGAGTGCCAAAGGATTATCCTATTGTTGGTGATTTTGTCCAAGGGCAGGTGTATGATCAAGATCATTTCTTGATTGATGCTTTGCTCCCACGAAAGAGTTTTTTACAACGAAAAGTAGCTGGAAATCGGACGGATGAACAAGGGATCGCTGCGAACATCGACACGGTTTTTATTGCAACCAGCGCCAATGAAGAATTCAATTTCGCTCGGTTAGAGCGCTTTGTCACGATCGCTTGGGACAGTGGCGCTAACCCAGTGATTCTCTTGACCAAAGCCGATCAAGTCACAGCTGATGAAAAAGCAGAGCTGTTGCAAGCATTAAACGATGCTTTTGGTGTGAAAGCATTCGCTACTTCTATTTATGAACCGAACGAATTGCTGACAGAAGCCTACTTTTCAGACGGAAAAATCAGTGCATTTATCGGTTCGTCAGGCGTTGGGAAGTCCAGCTTATTAAATCAGCTCATGGAGCAAGCCGTTCAAAAAACCAATGACATACGAGAGGATAGTCGAGGACGACACACGACGACGAGTCGCCAGTTGTTCACACTGCCCTCTGGCGCAATGATCATCGATACTCCTGGCATGCGGGAAGTTGGCATCAGTACCGTTCGGTCAGCTTCGATCGAGCAATCCTTTGAAGCGATCAGTCAATATGCTGAAGGTTGTTTCTTCAGAGACTGTCAGCATGAAACAGAACCGAAATGTGCGGTCAAAGCAGCTATTGCTGCCGGTGAGCTTTCAGAAGCAGCCTTCGCTCGCTATCGCAAAATGGAAAAAGAGCTGGCGTATTTGAAACGAAAAGAACAGATCAAAGAAATGAAAAAGTAATAGTTAGCACTCCTTTCTATAAGAGGAGTGCTTTTTTGTACGTGTCAAGAGCGCCTTGTTGAGTAAAGAAGAGGAGAGCCGCAGCCAACGTTCTTGTGTTTTCACGAAAAGGCGGCCAATTCCAAAGGGCACTACATGCTAAGTGGTTGAACTAAACTAAGATCGCCTGCCTGGTTACAAGCTGTCGTCAAGAAAAGCAGGATAAAAAAACACAGTGGGGTGTTGTCCCACTGTGTTTTGAGCAATGATTTGCCCCTGCCAAGGTATTTCTAGTATAAAGCGTTGATTCTTAAATAGCAACTCGAAAAAAACGCCTCATTCAGCAGAGCGCAGAATTTTCGTCATGGCTTTTCCTTTCGCCAATTCATCGATCAGTTTATCTAGGTAACGAATTTCTTGAACTATTGGCTCTTCGATCTCTTCTACCCGAATCCCGCAAATCACACCAGTAATCTGTTTTCGTGCAGGATTGAGCTGAGGGGCTTGCTTAAAAAAGCGTTCAAAAGAAACATCATCAGCCATCTGTTGGAGTGTTTCTTGGTCATACCCAGTCAGCCAGGTAATAATCTGATCTACTTCTTCTTTTGTCCGATTTTTCCGTTCTGCTTTGGCAATATACAGAGGATAGACTTTCGCAAAACTCATTTGGGTAATCTTTTGATTTTTCATGATAAACTCCTTTAGTCTTTACACAAAGTATACTTCATTTTTTTCTTTTTGCCGAGATTTTCAACGTTTGTTGTGTGCCAAAATAGGCGAGGGGACTAAAGGATGATTTTTTCTTCTTGTTCACGAAACCCCAATACCTTTTGTCGTGACTCGCCATCCCAATAGAGCAAGTCCAAATTCTTATGCAGCATTAGCTGTGTATATAATTCTTTCAGAGTCAAAGCAGGCTTTTTGGGTTCGAAAAATAAAATCAATTGGTTATTACTATCTTGTGCGATCGTCGTAAAAGGAATCAGGTTTTCTTTGTAAGTTAAATAAATTCCTTGGTAATCTGCTGCACTCGACGACGTTGTCAGTGCTGTCAAGAGGTCTCTTGCTCTCATAATGAACCCGCCTTTACTGTTTTTTGTCGATAGGCATCGATATCCAACATGATTTTTGTTTTGCCGTATACCGTATACTTTTGCACCACGAATTGGTGGCGCTTATTCCAATAGCCACCCACAGTTAGAAACATGCCCTCATCAACATCGCCTAAAAAATTCAAACTGTGCTTCGCAATCAAACAGTTGGTGGTGCCTAGTGTAAAGCGGACCAAAGGGGAGGGGGCAAAGGAGACGATCCTTATTTTTGAGACAGCGCCTTTTTGTGTTTGCATCAGGTATTCCTCCTTTAGTAAGTAGTAAAAAGCGGATCATTCGTTGAGATCAAACCATTTTTTCTCTTCATAAAAAGCAACATGACGAATCTCATCATAATGAATTTTTTCTGTGGTTTCTCCCGTCAAATAAATGCCCAATGTGTCGTATCCGTTGATTTTTCCGACAATATCTGGGGGATAGCCACCTTCTTCATTGACTTCTTCTCGTTGGATCGCCACAGTTAGATTCTTTTTCATCGCTTCGAATAAGCATTGATTGATTTCTTCCGTTGTGAGTGACGGCTTAGGCGGACAATCAAACGTGCGTGTCGGCTCTTCTTCAATTTCAGTTGTATGCTCAGATAAAAAGAATCCTTGCCACTTTAGCTTTTTCCGATCTTCATATGGTTGCAGCATACCCATAGCAATCACCTCTTATCTATATAATACAAACATACGTTCTCTTTTGTAAAGCGAACAGATTTTTAAATTTCTGATTCTTCTATGAAACATCTAAAAAGTGCATCAAACAAGGGGATAGTGGCGGGTATCGTTTTTTTATACTATATATGTTATAATTTATCCTGAAGTAATCATGAACGTTTTAGAAAATAGCTGGCGAAATATGTCTGGATTAATCGTGGTCCTGCTTACGATCTACTTTGCAAGTAGGAAAGATAAAGAACAGTGGCTTTTTGATCCCAAACGATTGACTATTCTGGCGCTTATGTTTGTGATCGTCGGCATAAGTTGGGGCTTAAATGACAAAATAATGAAGGATCCTCGGAACCAAAATATTAGAAGTGATTTACTGTTTAATTATTCGTTCCCCTTATTGATAGGTATGCTAGGTCTATTTATCAAAGAAATACCACGGTGGGGACGGATCGTGACTTTGTCATTTGGCTTTATGATTTTTGGGTATTTAGCTATGCACTATTTGATAGGGTTTCACAACCCGTATTGGGAAAATCTACAGCTAAGTCCATTGTATTGGCTACCAAGTGACTAGCCATACGAAAGTATCGCCAATGGAAACGAAAAAAAGCACTCCCTTTATTGAGTGCTTTTTTCGGCTAAATCACTGCAGCAAGATGTTTCTTTTCCCAAAAAATGGGTTGAACCTAAGTAGCAAGGGGGATCATATAAGGAGAAGTCACGACTGTTTGAATCAAACCGATTGATTCTTGACTAAACCGTGTCTTTTGATCATTGCCAAAGTAAAATATGCGACGAGCGTTCCTGCAATCCCAAAAAGTAAATCGATTCGATCAGGGGTGTTCATAAAGCCCAAGACAGTCTCGCTCAATAGATTGGCAATGAGTAAGAGCAGGGTCAATAGCGTGACGGCTTTAAATGGCGCACCTACGAGAAGCCAAAAGTACCCCAGTAAGCCAATAATCAAACTAATCGAAAAATTGGAGATATGAAGATAAAAGTCAGGATACATCGAAGTAAAGAAAGAAACGTCCAAGTACTTTGATAAGTAGAGGAAGAGGGCTGTGAACACGAAAAGCAAGTAGAGGAGTGACGCCCAGATTTTTGGTAAAAAGACTAGCTTTAATTGCTTCTTCTTTTTCATTATTATTCTCCTTTTAAAATTGTCAGCTTATACGGATGGAATTGCTTTTATCGGGTGTTAATTACACAGTGGAAAAAACAAGCTGCAAACCAGGCAAATCAGTAGTCTGCAACTCATTAATGGTAAAATGAGTTGAGGTGATAAAATGACAATAATAAACAATCAGCGATTATGGTTAGGTATAGGGATAGAAATTATTTTGCTCATATCATTCAGCATGATTATGTATTTCATCCTGACGAGTGGCAACTTGAAGCAAAACCCGTTCAGCAGTCGACGAAAAGGAAAAATAAGCTTATGGGTAGCTGCTGGTTTGATTTTACTTGCCATGATTCTAGTATTCCAAGGAATGATCAACGGCGCTTTATTCAGACTTTTTTAGCAAAATATGGACGTTTATGTCGACCTATGAACATTACAATTATATTAAATAACGAAATACCCTAAATTATCTACATGATTTTAGGGTTCTTTTTTATCGAATCATGTAATAGATATTTGCTGGCATTTGCAACGTCTAACTACTTGTGTAAGAACTTTGAAATGGATTGGCTATATATGAATAAAGTTCTAGGTAAAAGCTCAAAGATTTTCAACATGATTATAGCATACAATCAAACCGATTGGTTCGTGAATCAAGGCTGATAGCTTGATTCTGTATTTGCTGAGATAAAAAAGACGAATCCGTATGTAACTTGCTACAAGACCGTTAACAATCTGTTGATTAGTAAATCCAAAAAGAATCTGAAGAAACTTGTAAAATAAGAAATTCTTAGCTTTAGTTAAATTTTAGATGAATTAGAGACAATTTTCTGATAAAAGTCATTCGGAGGGAGGTAAAATGATGCAAAATTGACTTGAACTGTCTAAAATATCACGAACTCTTTTTCGAATATAACTTTGTATAATATATATTATGTAAACTAAAATATAAAATTTTTCGAACACCGTATTTAGCGGATAATTTTGCGGCTCTCCTCCCTCTTATTTAGGATTATTTCCTTCAAATTCACCTAATTGGCAGCATAATCCAAAAAAATGGTCATTTGAGCGATAGTTTTAGATTTTGTTTGTTCTACAACTGATAAGAAAATCAACTGACAAATTATCTCTGAACCTTTGTCTGTATTTGATCTTGTTGATTCTTGAATCTTTGAATTCAAGCTTTGGTTTGCAGCTGCTGGCCAAACTCAATGAATCAGTCAAGTATCGTTGTTCACGATCTTATCAGTAATGATTCGCACTTAACCCAGCAAATTTATGCTAACTAATAGCCTAATGGGAATCTTGATCACAGGCAAACCAGCAACGATAAACAAGAAACGTTTCGTTGCGTTCAGTTTTCACCTAAACGGATCAGATTCCCATAGCGAGTCCTAATCAAGGGTGCACAGTCATCTAAGTACAAGTTTCGTTTTGTTGCTGCCAATAAAGCAATGACAGCTACGGAAAGTTTCAAACTATGTAATACAGGATCGCCGAAAAGACAATGATCAAAATGACCAAGACAACGATTAGTTGATTTAAACGTCGAATAAGCAGGTTTTTCTTGTTTTTTTCAAATTCTTTTCCTTCATTTCGATAATATTCTCTATCTTTTGTTCCCACGAGCGCCAACTCCTTTTCCCTGATTTTATCACTATCCTGAAAACAATGGGTGCAATCAAGGTGTTTTGTACAATAAATGGCAGTATTTTGTTAGAGCCTACAATCGTATGCGTATAGCGACTAAATAAGACGACTGACGAGTTCCAAGTGATTCATAACGGCAGCTTTCCGAATAACGCCCATACCAGGAAACGACCTTTTCTGATAAGCAGCAACTAATAGCTGCAGCCCAGCTGTTTGTGTAGGATACTCTTCCTCATGCTGCAACAAAGCCTCCATGACTTCAAAAAACTTTTCTTTCTGACTTGGTAATTCTTCCTCAGAAAATAAGTGAACGATTCGCAAGTCTTGCTCTGCTGTCGGATAGATCCAATGCAAAACCAACCGTTTTGAGGGATAACTGTGCTCATAATAAATTTTGCTATCGACAGAAAAATCACTAAATCCCGCATAGCCCAATTTATGATAAAGATGATGGGTTTTTGAAAATCCTTCCTCCGGACATTCTGTATAAAAACTATTTTTAGGTAAACGGGTAAACGGATCTTCCATCAGTAGTTTCGGGCCGTTGATTTTATTTAACAAACGAAACTCTTTGCTTACCAGCACCGGCAGTGTATTTTCCCGCCAATCACTAGCGAGTGCTTGGTCCGCTTGATGGATGATCCAAAGATCAGGCTTTTCTTCCACTGTTTCAATGGGACGATCTACGATCATTGCTTTAGGGGCAGCAACATTTTGCAACTCTGCTAACCCCTCTGCCGTCAGAAAAGCCCCCGCCTGTGGATTGCGAACCAGATAAAAAGGATGCTGCTTCCTTTGAAACAGGTCAATGGTCGTCCAAAACGTTTTTGATTGCTTGACTGGTTCAATGATCGGCTGGATCGCGTCTGACAAACAATCTTGTTCCAACAGTGCTTTCAACGCCAATAAATCAAATTGTTTTCCACGAATATACGGGAAGTACATCTTCTTCTCTCCTTCTTACTCGCCTGATAAAAAACGTTTTTCCAGCGCTTCATAGGCTGATCTCGTAGCGGCCAATTCTTCTTTCAAGGCTTCGATCGCTTGCAGCTGAGTATCTTCAATAAATCGATCATAGTAATTGACTCCACCACCGAACAAGTCATACTCAGGCTGACGTTTCTTCAGTTCTTGGTACAAACGTTCTGTTGAAAATACCCGCAATCCTCGAGCAGTCTGTTTTGCTTTGCCGACTTCTCGCGCTTGTGCCGAAATCAACCGAAACAATAAGGCATTTTCTGGAACCTGCAGTTCTTGCCGTTGGGGCTTCTTTTCGACACTGAAATACCCTTTGCTGCCCGTTTCTTTTTCAAGAAATGCATGATAGACCAGAACACCAATTGTAGGTCCAATCTGATCTTTGACTTTCTCGTACAATGCCTTGGGTAAGACAAAATAATTATAATTCCCAATAAAGGATAGTTTTGCTTTTGAGCGAAAATCTGCCAAACTAACTTTGAGTTCGTAGCAACGCCATTCAAAGGTATTTTCAGTCGTCAAGCGACAACTCAAAGTATCCACGATGCCGTGATCATCTGGCATGACTACCTCTTCTACCACAATATCACTGTTTTCCCGACAATAATAATAAAGTGCCTCTTCCATTTCTAAAGTTAAGGATGTCTTCACAAATTCACGACCTTTGTCTTGTTTCACCTATTATAAAACATATGTTCGCATTTTGGAAGAGGGAAATAAAAGCAGCCTATCATCCCCTCACCCATTCGGGCATCCGTTAACGATAATCTCTTCAACCGTCCTCTTTGTACCGCGGAATCGTAACAAAAAAAGCAGCAAGAGCACACCAAGTTGAGCGATTAATGGACCTTTAAAGGGAAATTCAAAAGTAAAGCCTGCGGGAAGATGAAAGAAATGGAAAAAATCCTGCAGTGCTTTTTGACTAAGCCACAGACCGCTGAAAAGCCCTATCAAACTAATAACAATGCTTTGAATGCCTACAAAGAAAAGCTCTTCTAAGGTGACCAACAACGGAGACTGTCCTAACAACAACCGAATACTCAGGGATTGCTGCTCCTCCCCCATCAAATGAAAACGATACATGTGATTGCAGTGCCATAAAAAGGCGGCGATCAAGCCTACAGTTAGAACGCCTAGTACGAAGCGTAGCAACTGCAAAAAGAAAAGCCAACTGGCATACGTGAGATCCATCTGATTCTCACTGCTATTTGTTTCATATTGTAGCCATTGATGAAAAAACACTAACCAATGCTCTGCAAAGATGGCGATGATCAGTAAAAGAATCGCCAACACACCACTCATCAGCAAACTGCGCCTACGAAGTGCTGCATGCCAGCCGAATTGGCAAGGATAGTAGAAGTACCGCCATTTGTTCATGATATCTCTCCTTTTGGCGTCTATTTTACAGAACTTTCCAAATTTAGACAAATATCATCTTGTTTACATAATATAATTATGATCAAAAAAAGAGTGCGGCACGAAGTCCACACTCTTTTCCTTTTACCTATCGACGTTTACAAATACCTTGTCAGTAGCTGCAACAAACGCTGCGGAAATTCTGTTAGATTGGAAAGATCAATAAAGCGTTCTTCCCCATAAATCGCTTTGATCACCTCTTTGTCTTGCCCAATAGAAGCTGCAAGAAACAGCACTCCTTGTCGTTCATAGTCAGCGATCACCTGCTGAATATCTTCTTTGGCTTTTCCCCCTGTATAATCAGGAAGAGCTTTTGGCTGGCCATCACTGATATTCAAGAGTAATTTAGTGGTTGCCGGCTGATGAGCGAGCTTTTCAGCTAGCACACGCAAGACAGCTCCATCACGGTTATTTTGCCGAGGCTTCATTGTCATGAGTTTCTCTGGCACAAATTCAAAGCCTTCATTAAATTCTTTGTATGCAAAAAGCGAGGTTTTTTCACGAGCGGTCACGTCCGCTGTGTCGCCATAGATCATCAATGGCAAAGATAAACGTTCGGCAAAAGCATTCACCGCTAAGACCGCCTGTTGGGCATACAATATCCGATCTTCTCGAATCATCGAACCTGATTCATCGATGCGCAAAGCAAGAGCTAAGGAAGGCTGTTCGTGAGGTGGATTCTTCTTGTCAAAGGTCCGGAAATCCTGATACGCAACCTTGCTGGCATCAAAGCGTGTACCACTGTACTTACCTTTACTGTATGCCGAAGCTTGTTCGTTTTCCAATACTTCTTGGGTTTGCTTGATCAATGACTCTACGATCGGCAGCAACGGCTGCAAACGCTGTTGGGCTTCAGTCGCTTTTTCTAAATCGACGGGTGGGCGATGAACGATCAGCCCTTCTTTGGCATGGATCGATTCTTTCAATGCTTGTCGTGCTGCCTTTGATGCCGTGGTTTTCTTTTCTTTCTCCTGGGCTTCATACGCTTCGATCGACAAAGAATGAGAAGCAGGAGCTGCCTCTTGTGTCTCACTCCCAGCTTTTGCTTGGCCATCATGACTATTGCGTTCTAGTTCTTCTGAAAACGTCGCCTCAGTTGCTGCGCTTTTCGCTTCTTGTTTGTCAGAATCACTGGTTTCCATCGTTTCCGCCTCAGTTTCTTGATTGGCGGTCTCAAGGACTTGCTCATTTTTTAAGACGGGTGTGCCTTCTCCCACTACATTGCGTTGGTCAGCCTCTTCGCTGCTGATTCGGCGTCCTTTGATTTGTTCTTTAAAGGCATTTAGCGGTTGTCCAGAAAACAAAAGCCGCAATTGCGCCAATAACCCTGAAGCTTCTAGCGCCTGTTGTAAAAGAGAAAGCTCATTTGGATCGGTAGTGATTTTGTAGAGCACTTTGCTATCAATTGCTGTAAAGGGATCTTGTCCTTGTTTGACTGCATTTAACCAATAAAAATAAGAACGCATGCCCGCCACCCCTTTGATAGCGTTGGCTTTGGCGGTCACGTCTAGTAAGCGGATGATTTCAGCCATTTTCTCTGCAGTCGTTTTGTCCGGATAATTGGTTTTGGCAATGCCTCGCTGCACCATGACTGCTAGCTCAGGTAAATCCATTTTTTCAGCGTGCTGCATCCGATCTCGCAAGGATTCGTTCAAGGGGCGGTTGCCTTGGTAATTCCGATTCGTTGTGATAATCACCACACAGTCAGGGTGTCGTCGAACAAAGCCAGTCGGGATATTTAGCATCCCGTTTTGTTCAAGGGCCGAGTTTAGTGCCACTAGTACCGAAGCATCACGAATGACCGTTGGTTCTTGAATCTCAAGCAAATAGCCTTTTTCCAGCGCCCGTACGATTTCGGAGGGATAAAATTTGTATTGAATCGTCGGTTGCTGATCACTGGTTTCAATCCGTTCGATCAGTTCCGCAAATTTCGCCCGTGCCCGCTCACGAGTCAAGGAAAAATGCCGCTGGATCAATGCCAAGACATCTTCAAAACAATCACTTTGATAAATCGCATCCAGCAAGTCCTTGTCCTCTTCTTGGTCGGTGTTGATCACTGGTAATAAAGCACCAAATACATCTGACTTATCCATATCCGCAAAGCAGGTGATTTTGGTGTAGGGCAGTTGCAAGTCGGCAGAAAGTGCCTTTGCCAACTGGGTCTTACCCGACCCAGCATCGCCTTCCAGCAACACATTGAAGATCTTCATCTCTGGATCCGCCCAATTCAACGCGATCTCTGAAGCAATTCGTAGTTCTTCAGCACTGGTCTGATGACTTTGTGGTTTTTTCCAAATCATGGTTTGTTCTAATTTGCTAAAAGCGCGTCCTTTCGTTACGACAAAAGACGGTTGATTTTGTGTCATGGCAATCTGCTCCTTTTCTTAATAACCTAGCTCATCTAAAAGCCGCTTTAGGATTTTGAAGCGTTCGCCGTATAGCTCGCCATCTTTTTGCAAGGAATCATAAAAAAGCAGAATGTCTTCATCGATTTTAGGATTTTCGGTGTCTACTTCAACGGTCATACGATTTCCTTGCAGGCCAATGATCTCGATCAACGGATTTTCAGGATCGTAAAACTTTTCATGGCGATAGGCCTCTTGAAAATACAAACTAGATTGCGCCACTAAGATTGCTAGATCTAAGATTCTAGTGAGGGGTAGTTCTTCTGACTGACGAGACCATTTTTCACCTGTATGGCGCCAAACCTTGCCTGAGATATCGACTTTTCCGCGATCATTCCATTGTGCTAATCCGAGGGAAAGGCCTTTTGCATCTGTATGTAACGCATTTTTTCCGTCAACAGTATCATAGTCTTCCACTTTAATGACGGGCTTATGTTTCAAGTTTTCTGGTATTTTCATTATTCTCACTCCTTGTTTAGTAAATTAGTAATTTACTAGATAGAGTAAGTATAATGAGGAAGCTGGTTTGGAACAAGCAAAAGGTCTTTTCTAGTAGCTAGGGACAGATGTTTATAGAAAAAGCACTTGATAAGAAGCATCTAAAAACAAACGCTCTTAAAAAGTGCTTTTTTATGACGCATTACTTCACTAACTCAATTGATTGAAAAAAAGGCGTAACGCTTGTTTTCTCTGATATGTAAGCTGCGCTTTAGGAATGCCTTGGATCGCCCCTTCAATGCCGTAGAGCATATGCAAGCAAGCGCCCGCATCACATTGGTGGCGGATAGCTAGAAAAACCTCTTCGGCCGTTTTTGTGCGTAGTTGTTCAGGAGTATTGATGCCGATACGAACCAGGTGATCCGCTAAAACCTGACCTACATTTGGTAATTTTTGCAGTTCATTCATAGGTTTCTCCTTTTTGATTGTGGTCATCTTGCCCCTCTTTCTCTTGACGAACCAACGCATAGAGCTTCATGTCGAACAGCTGTTGGTTTTTCTCCGCATGCTTTCGCAAAACGCCTTCTAACGTAAAACCTGCCTTTTCCAACACACGACAAGAGGAATGATTCTTCGCAAAAGATTCAGCAGAAATACGAACGATAGTTGATGTAGTAAATACATAGTCACATAGTTGCTGAACGGCTTGCGTCATCAAGCCTTTTCCCCAATACTCTTGTGCAATAGAGTAGCCAATCTCAGCCGTTCTATAATGGATATTTTCTTTGCGAACAGCACGGATACTGCCGACTGCTCGGTCATCCACAGTGATCGCAAAGGCAAATTCTGCTTCCTCCACAGATCGAATATAGGCTTGTGCATCTGCGACCGTATAGGGGAATGGCAACCCATCTCGTAAATAATCGTGGATGGTTTGATTATTTAACGCATGGGCTAAATCTTGCGCATCGCTCATTTGCCACCTTCTTAAGGAACACTTCATAGCAATTCCTCATTTGTCAGTCCTTCATTTTGATCCTATTGTACGAGTTTGTGTGATTTTTTACAAGCGAATCTCAAAAAAGCAGAAAAAAGAACCAGCTAGACAAACGTCTAACTGGTTCTTACATACATCGTCTTGAAAAGATAATGGCGTGATAAACATAGAAAAAATAAAAATTATTGCGCTGAAATAGCGATCCCAATGGCTTTTTCTCCTAAATGCGTGCCGATAACTGGTCCGAAGTGACCAATCTCAATTTCTGCATTTGGGTATTTCGCTTGTAGCTTCGCTTTTTCTTCTTTCGCTACTTCTAAATTGTTGGCGTGGATTACATAAAATTTAACAGGCAATGCGATTTCTTGCTCCCGTTGACCAATGATATCTTCTGCGCGATTGAATGCTTTTTTACTGGAACGAATGCGCTCGTAAAGCACAATTTTACCTTGATCAAAGGTCAAGATCGGTTTGATTTTTAATAATCCGCCAATCAAGGCTGCCCCATTGGTTAAGCGACCGCCGCGAACCAAGTTATTCAAGTCGTCCACGATTAGATAGGCATAGGTATTGTCTCTGATAGTGTCCAGATGGGAAATGATCTCTTCGACGGTTTTGCCTTGACTTGATAGATCAAGAGCGGTTTCTACCATGTGACCCATCGGCATACTTGTGATTTTCGAATCGTAAGGAATGATTTGAACACCTTCGATTTCATCGGTGATTCCATACAGCGTTCCGATAAATCCAGAGATACCGCTTGATAAGTGGATACTAATGATCGTGTCGTAACCGCGATCTTTCAATGACTCATATAAGGCTAACACTTCTCCTAATACCGGTTGAGAAGTGGTTGGGAATTCTTTGCTGTTTTTCAGCAAAGCGTAATACTCATCAGCTTCAATGTCGATACCCTCATTGTAGACTTTTCCATCTAAAATAACAGGAATCGGTATGATAAACAAATCTTCATGGTTTTTGATCCGTTCCGGCAGATAAGCTGTACTGTCAGTAACAACGGCTAATTTCATTCTTTTTCCTCGTTTCAACAAATTTCAAACGTCATTAATAATATAGCATAAATTTACTTACTTTCAAATGGTTTTCAGAACTTTTCATTCTGCTTACTCATTAAGAAAATTCCTGATCGCTTGTTGATTGGTTTCAAGATTGACGACTAACACACTTCCAGCACTCGCACTTGAACCGTATTGCCAAGAGTCAGCGACTGGGACAGTCAAGCTGTCGACTCCTCCCGCCCCTCGAGCAATCGAGAAGGTATTTTTTAATAGGAAAGACATTGGCAGGTTGGTGGAAGCATAGCCTAAGACTTTTCCTGCTGCATAAGGCAATTTTAAAATAGCTAAAGGATTTTTCATTTCGCTAAAGATCGCATCCATTACTTGCTGCTGTCGTCTTACACGACCAAAGTCACCTTCTTCGTCCATCCGAAAGCGTGCGTATTGCAATAGCTCAAGCCCATTCATTTGTTGTTGCCCTTGTTTGATGGCAACTTCAAGATTTTTACTCATATCTTTTTCCGCGTTGATAGCAACACCTGAGGGAAACAGTGTGTCGATCACTTTTTCAAAGGAACGAAAGTCAACTTTTGCATAATAGTTGGTTTCTAGCCCAAAATTCTCCGCTAACGTTTGTCTGACTAAATCAGCACCACCAAAGGCATACGCCGCATTGATCTTGTTTTCGCCATAACCGGGAATCGTAACTAAAGTATCCCGCATAAAGGAAAGCAGCTTCGGTTGCTTACTGGGACCATCTAATTGCAAAACCATAATAGTGTCTGCTCGTCCAGCTTCTCCTTCACGACTATCACTACCAATGAGCAATATATTACGAGCACCATTTGCAGCGGCCGTACCATTAAAGGACTCTTCATCAGTCGTAGCAAAAGCAGCGTCACTTCTTGCGACTTGCTGACCGACAAGAAACGCAATCAATGAATAGGCAAAAAGCACCAATAGTACCCGGACCACAATACGTAGAACTGGGTGCTTCCGCTTTTTCTTTTGTTTGGGTTGCTTGCTCTTCTTAAGCTTTTGCGGTTTTTGTTTGCTTTGTTCCTGGCCTTGATGCATCGCAGGTCCCTGAGCAGATAGCGGGGGGATTGCTCTTTTTCGTCCCTCAGATTTTTTTATTCCTACTTGTGACTGTTCTCGGGAACTTTGAGCCGCACGAGGGTCGCTTGCCCTAGGATGCTCGGTGTTTTGATACAAAATGTCTCTTACTGGCTCATCAGCAGACGAAGTAGAATCACTCGGTCTGACGCGCTGGTTTCTTCTTTTTGCTTCTCGGCGGGCAAAGATACTTTCTTTGGCTGCCTGACTGGATTCCTTTTCTAGCCGTTCATGCAGTTTTTTATTTTTTTCCATCCTGCTCATTGCTTCTGATCCTCCAACTAAAAAATAGCTCTCTGTCTATAAGGATACCCTAGACCTTATAGAAAGAAAGCTATTTTCTGAAATTTTAACCTTTTTCTAGGAAATTTCTTCATTTTTCTACCTTAGATGCTTTGATGCTCCTTGTCGTGTGCTCACAAATCCTGCTTGCTCATAAAATGATTTCACTTGATTTGCCGACCAAAAGTTTAGTGAGAGATCATCGAAGCCTTTTTCCAGCGCAACGTTTTCAGCAAATGCCAACAATTGTTTTCCAATATGCATCCCTTGGTACCGAGGGTCAACAGCGATCGCTGCAATTTCCAGCCACTTTCGTTCATGCATCATCGCATTTTGTGGCAAACGGACCTCTTGAAGATGCACAAAGCCACAAGGCTGTTCCGCCAACCAAGCGATAAAAAAGTGGTGGCTTGGCTCTTGCAGCTGCTGTGTGATTGCTTGTTCAAATCTTGGTTGATCAAAGGGCTTAAAAATCGTTGGGTACCATTGATGGTGCTGTGTTTGGATCTCTTTATGAAACGTTGCTAAAAGTGTTTCATCTTGGCTAATTCTTATTTTGACTTGAGTCATTTTTTGTCACTTCCTCAACAACATTTACCGAATACACGCCGAGAAGATGGACGTGTCCACCCAACAACTGAATCTCTTCAAAGGCATTTACAATCAGTTGCCACGGTTTGTCCATCACCAGATCGATCACGAAAAAGTATTCCCCTAAGGAGGTTTTTGACGGCCGCGATTCAATTTTGCTTAAATCAATTTCTCGCCAGCCAAAGGTTGCTAAGATTTTGTGCAAGATTCCCGGGCGATTTGCTGGCAGCGTCACAAAAATCGTTGCTTTCTCGACGGTCTGCTCTGGTAATTGGGTGTTTGCTGCTTTCTTCGTCAAAACCCAAAAACGGGTTTGATTAAAGGCAACATCTTGAATATTGGTTTCTTTGATCGTTAACTGATAAGCCAAAGCGGCTTCTTTGGAAGCAATCGCCGCAACTGCTTCTTCTGGATGTTTTGCTACGTAGGCTGCTGCAGTCGTTGTGGAAGCAACCGCCTCAACAGTAGCTCCAGCAAATCGGGCTTCGATGAAGTCGGCACATTGCGCCAAGGCTTGCGGATGAGAAATTATCTTAGTGATAGGACGGTTGTCTTTTGCTATTTGCTGAGAAACTAACAATTGATGATTGATCGGTAAAATAATTTCCTGTTCGATGCTCAATTGATTTTGACGAAACAGTGTATCAATAGTGGCATGAACGGACCCTTCTAATGAGTTCTCGTTCGGAACGACCGCACGATCGATCACACCGTTAGCTAGCGCTTGAATACAAAGTGGAATCGATCCATAAGGGATACAGGCATTTTCTGGATACGCTTCTTGCGCAGCTAAATGCGTAAAGGAACTTTTCGGTCCTAAATAACCAATCTTCATTTTATGCACCTGCTTTGATCAAAATTTCCTGTACGATTTCTTCTGGTGTTTTGTTCGTCGTTTCAACGATCAATGAAGCAGTTTCTTCATAAAGAGGAATCCGAGGACGGTAAACAGCCAATATTTCTTCTGGTGATTTTGAGACGACTAAGGGACGAATGCTGCCAGTATCCGCCTTTAAGCGATGGATCAGTTCCTCGGGATCTGTTTTTAAATACACGACGAGCGGCATCTCTTTTAAAAGCTGACGATTTTCTTCTTTTAATACGATGCCCCCACCAGTGGAAATAATTTGTTCCTTTGCCAAAGTTTTAGCTAAAATATCCGTTTCGATTTTGCGAAAGGCTTCCTCACCGTGTTGATCGAAAAAGTCTTGAATGGTCATGCCGATCTCAGCAACGATCAAGTCATCAAAATCCACATGAGACTGTTTCGTTTCTTCAGCCAAAAGACGACCAATCGTGGTTTTTCCAGCACCCATAAAGCCAATTAATATCACTTTTTTCACTCGCTGTTTCCTCCTTTAGCCAAACGTGCGACATCCTCAAAAAAATCAGGATAAGAAACTGCTACGGCTTCGGCTTTTTCTAATTCTACCTCTTCATCTGTCAATAAGGCGGCAATTTGCAGCATCATGCCGATGCGATGGTCCCCCCGACTTGACACACGTCCGCCATGCAAAGGGGTTGGACCGTTGATGATCAACCCGTCCTCGGTGGGAGTGATGTCCGCTCCTAGTTTTGTCAACTCTTCGGCAGTTGCATCAATTCGGTTGGTTTCTTTTACTTTTAGTTCTTCCGCATCTTTGATCACCGTTTTGCCATGCGCCTGCGTGGCTAACAACGCAATGATCGGCAATTCATCGATCAAGCGTGGGATAATATCGCCAGCGATGGTTACTGCCTGCAAGGTAGAACTTTGAACGGTAAGGTCAGCTGATTGATTCTGATCGTCTTGATTAGAAAAAGCAATCGAAGCACCCATCTCCTCTAGCACGTCAAGAATTCCTGTACGAGTGGGGTTGATCCCGACATTTTTTAAAACGATCTCACTTTCTGGCATAATCGCGCCGGCTGTTAAGAAAAAGGCAGCGGAGGAAATATCACCGGGAACAACTACTTCTTGTCCTTGGAGTGTTTGAGGTCCCGTCACAGTGATCGTTTTGCCTTGTGTTGTGATGACACCACCGAATTGACGGATCATTTCTTCGGTGTGGTTGCGGCTTGTTTCTTTTTCAATGATCGTAGATGTACCTTGTGCTTGTAGTGCCGCAAAAATCAGCGCTGATTTTACTTGAGCACTTGCTACGGGCATCTGATAATTGATGGGATGTAATGAAGCCGTGCCATTGATGGTGATCGGTGGGAA
Organism: Enterococcus sp. DIV1279b; assembly: GCF_050531515.1. Taxonomy (NCBI): domain Bacteria; kingdom Bacillati; phylum Bacillota; class Bacilli; order Lactobacillales; family Enterococcaceae; genus Enterococcus; species Enterococcus sp. DIV1279b. The sequence goes on from NZ_CP172891.1 coordinate 1,814,482, forward strand.
TTCCGTCTGTTCATGCCCTCTCACATTGGCACCCATTTCTCTTAATGGCAGCATCACGCGATTCATTGGTCGTCTATTCAATGAGTCATCACCGAATAAGGTAGTTGTAAATGGCTGTCCAGCCAAAATCCCCATCATTAGACGAATCGTTGTGCCAGAATTACCGATATCGATTGGTTCGTCAGCAGGCTTAAGACCATTAAAGCCCTGTCCTTCAATCGTGATCGTCTGACCGTCATCATGGATCGGAACCCCTAATGATTGAAATGCATGAAGGGTGCTATAGCAGTCTTCTCCACGTAAGAAATTTCGGACAGTCGTTGTTCCTTCAGCTAACGCCCCGAACATGATACTGCGATGCGAGATCGATTTGTCAGCAGGGACCGCTATCGTCCCTTTTAAATGTGTTGCTTTTTTTAGTTTCATCCCAGCCTCCTATTTTTTTCGACACGAATAGGTCGTCTTGTTTTGGATCAGCTGCTCTGCTTGCAGCAAATCATTTTGCGTTTTGAATGAAATCTGTAAAACACCAATGATGTCTTCTCGAGTTTCAAGAATTTTTAAGTTGATCAAAGAGAGCTGATGTTCGCTCAATAGCCCCGTCACTTCAGCGACAACACCGGGATGATCCGGTACATCGATGAATAGATCATAGAATGCCGGGATCGCGCCATTTTGATGAACCGGCAATTGATCCCGTGTTTCCTTCGCGGATTCAAAGAACCGAAAGATCGCCCGTTCGTCTTTTTCCTGCAACCAGTGAGCCATGGTCGTCATTTGTTTTTGCCACTCATCGATCAGCTGCAGTAGTTCCTGTCGATTACTCAATAAGATATCGGTCCACATGCGAGGATCTGAAGAAGCGATGCGAGTGATATCGCGAAAACCGCCTGCTGCAAGTTGTTGCGCTCTGGGATGGGCTTGGTTGAAAGCGTCTGCCTGATTGACTAATCCAGAAGCAATAATATGGGGCAAATGGCTCAACATCCCTGTGATTTGATCATGCTCTTTTGGCGCAAGCGCCACATATTTGGCTCTGGTGCCGCGAAAAAGCTCTTGCAGCTCTTCCATCCGCTGACTTTTCGTCGGTGTGAAGATATAGTAAGCATTCTCGAAAAGGTTCTCATCGGCTGCTGTGATCCCTGATTTATGAGAGCCAGCCATCGGATGGCCCCCAATAAAATCAAAGGAAAAGGACTCGGCGAATTGGGTGATTTCCGCTTTGGTACTGCCGGTGTCTGTTACCAGCACCGAAGGCTTTAATGAAAGTGTCCCCAGTTCGGAAAGATATTTTTTGGTGATCTCTACCGGCAATGCCAACAAAATCACGTCGGCACGGACAGCACCTTCTGAAAATGAAGGGGGCACTTCGTCTACTAAACTTGTTGCTAATGCGATCTCATTGGTTTCCTGACAATCCCAGCCCATCAAATGCACTTGCGGATGTGCCTTTTTGATACATTTTGCTAAGGAAGCGCCGATCAATCCTAGACCGGCGACAAAGATATTTTGGTTCATGAAAAGAATCCTCATTTCTACTGGAATTTTTGCTGGTTCTTTAATCAGTAGGTTAACAAGTATTCTCGATACGCCTGAACAGATGCGGTCAATTCTGCGAATGAATCACTTGGGAACTTTTCTAATAGTTCATTGGCCACCACTGTCGCCACCACACTCTCACAAACAACGCTGGCTGCTGGTACAGCGGTGCTATCTGAGCGTTCGACGCTTGCTTTATACGGTTCTTTGCTGTCGATATCCACACTTTGCAACGGCTTGTACAAGGTCGGGATCGGCTTCATAACACCACGAACCACGATTGGTTCACCGTTCGTCATGCCGCCTTCAAACCCGCCAAGGTTGTTGCTGCGACGGGTATAGCCTCGTTGTTCGTCCCATAAAATCTCATCCATGACTTTGGAACCTGGCAAAACACCAGCCTCAAAGCCAACGCCGAACTCAGCACCTTTAAAGGCATTGATGCTGACCACGGCTTGGGCGATTTTCGCATCAAGTTTTTTGTCCCATTGCACGTAACTGCCTAAACCAGCAGGAACGCCGCCAACAAGTACTTCCACTACACCGCCGATCGTATCGCCATTTTTCTTCGTTTGATCGATCAGCTGCTTGATTTCTTCTTCGACTGACGGATCTAACACCCTTACTTCTGAAGCTTCAGAGCGTTCTGCGATTTCTTTGACGGTCAACCCTTCAGGAATTTCCGCTTTGATGCCGCCTAACATTGTTACATGACCCGCCACATCGATGCCAAGCTCCTTTAAAATTTTCTTCGCGATTGCTCCGATGGCTACCCGCATGGTCGTTTCACGAGCAGATGAGCGTTCCAAAACGTTTCGTAAATCTTGATGATGGTATTTCATGCCGCCGACTAAGTCAGCATGACCAGGTCTTGGTCGTGCCACTCGTCGTAGTTTGCGGTCTTTTTCTGGTACCTCTTCGATCGCCATGACCTTGGTCCAGTTTTTCCAATCTTTGTTCTCAACCACTAAAGTCACAGGAGAGCCTAGTGTTTTTCCATGACGGATACCCGAAGTGATACGGACTTGGTCTTTTTCAATCAGCATCCGTCCCCCACGGCCATAGCCGGTTTGTCGTCTCGCTAATTCAAAATTAATGTCTTCTGCTGTTAATGGCAATCCTGCCGGTAAACCTTCGATAATGGCGGTCAACTCTGGTCCATGTGATTCGCCTGCTGTAATATAACGCATGATCCGTTACCTTCCTTTCTTATAATAGGTAGTCTTTGATTTTTTCAGTCGGGATCGTCATGATTTTCGCCTGTCCGATCGCTTCTAATAGAATAATCTTCAATTGTTGCCCACGGGCTTTTTTATCATGAGTGATTGCTTGGTATAATTGCTCTTTATCTATTTCACTTGGTGTGATCGGCAAATGAAACTTCTCAACCATTTCTGTAAGCTGCTGGGTCGTACCTTTTGGCGTTAATCCGATGGCTTCTGCATGACGGGTGATCATGATCATCCCCATTGCAACCCCTTCGCCATGACTGGTGTCAAACGCGGCTGTTCTTTCTAAGCCATGCCCGATCGTATGACCGAAGTTCAGTGTCAGACGACTGCCATGATCAAAAGGATCTTCTTCTACTACTTTTTGTTTTACCTTTAAAGAAGCAGTGATTACTTTCTCAGCATGTGCCAAAAGATCGACTTCATCTTTCAAACCTGCTAACGTTTGCCAAAGCTCAGGATCTGCAATAGCGGCTGACTTGATGATTTCAGCAATGCCTTCTTGGACGCGTTTGAGGGGCAAACTTGTAAGTAAATCTGGATCGATCATCACACCGGCTGGTTGTGCAAATGTCCCGACGAGATTCTTGGCACTGCCAGTATTTACAGCTGTTTTTCCGCCGATACTTGAATCGACCTGTGCCAATAACGTCGTTGGAATCTGCAAGAAATCAATGCCGCGCATATAAGTAGAAGCAACAAATCCTCCAAGATCACCAATCACACCGCCACCAAGGGCAATGATCCCATCGCTTCTGGTCATTCCGAGTTGGGCAAGACCATCATATAAATTAGCTGCTTGCTCTAGTGATTTGCTTTTTTCGCCAGCTGGTACGACTAACAGTGTTGCCTCAAACCCTGCAGCGGTCAAGGAATCGACGATTTGTCCGCCATACAGGGGTGCGACGTTGCTGTCTGTAATGACGGCAATACGCTGTTTGTCCCACAACTGTTGCACCCAGGTTCCGACGTTTTGAAACGCCCCTCGTTTGATGAGGATATCATAGGAATGTTCTTCTAAATGAATGTGTAACATTGATTTTTGCACCTCTTTTATTGGTTGTCTTGACGCTTAGTCTTGCAATGCTTTGATTTCTTTCATCGCTTTTTCCATGATATGGACTTCTTTCATCATGTTCATGTACGTTTTTTCATTAAGTGATTGAGGACCATCAGACCAAGCATTGGCTGGATCTGGATGGATCTCAACGATCATCCCATCGGCGCCAGCAGCAACACCCGCTCTAGCCATAGGCGGTACAAGATCCCAGATACCTGTTCCATGACTAGGATCAACGATGATTGGGAAGTGGCTCAGTTTTTTGATGATTGGTACCGCGCTTAAATCAAAGGTATTACGGGTTGCTGTTTCGTAAGTTCGGATCCCACGTTCAATGAAAATCACTTCACTTTTATCTTGAACGGCGATGTATTCCGCTGCATTCAACCATTCGTCGATTGTGCCAGAGATGCCTCGTTTAAGGCCAATTGGTTTCCCAGTTTTCCCAACGGCAGCTAGCAATTTGAAGTTTTGCATGTTCCGAGCACCAATCTGCAAAATATCACTGTATTCCGCAACCATATCGATATGTCCTTCGTCCATGACTTCTGTGATGACTTTCATTCCCGTTTCATCCGCTGCTTGACGAATGTATTTTAGCCCTTCTTCTTCCAGCCCTTGGAATGCGTATGGCGACGTGCGTGGTTTGAAGGCACCACCACGTAAGATTTGTGCACCACCAGCTTTAGCGATTCGGGCACATTCACGAATTTGGTCTAAGCCTTCAATCGAACATGGACCAGCCATCGTAACAAAGTTGCCGTCACCGATTTTCACGCCATCTACATCCACAACCGTATCTTGCGGATGGAACTCACGAGAGGTCAATTTGTAGGTGTTTGAGATCCGAATGGCATCTTCGACACCCTCGTAGCTGCGAAAAGCAACATCTTGGATGCGGCGGGTATCCCCTTTTAAGCCGATAACGACCTGTTCTTTTCCTTGGTTGACTTGAACATCTAAGCCTTCTTTTTTGATTCTTGTTACAACAACTTCAACTTGTTCTGGCGTAGCGCCTGGTTTCATAATTACGATCATTTTTTCTTCCTACTTTCGTTTTTTTCTGTTTTTTATTTTTTACATGGATTCGATGAGTGCTTTGACTTTTTCAACAGGCATCGCTTTGCCAGTCCAAAGTTCAAATGCGGCTGCACCTTGATAGAGTAGCATGCTTAAGCCGTTTGCAGTTTTGGCGCCGACTGCTTTCGCATCTTTCAAAAGCTGCGTTTCTCTTGGATTATAGATGACATCATAGACAGCTAATGATTCCCGTAGGAGTGTTTTATCTTTCAGAGGACTTACGGTATCATTTGGTTTCATTCCCACGCCCGTGGCATTTACCAATAAGCTGCTTTGATCGATGGCTGTTTTTAAAGCCATCTGATCTTCTAAGTCGGTTAAGGTAATTTCACAAGCTGTTTTTTGTGCAATCTGTGTTAATTTTTCTTGGATGATTGGATAAAACTCATCCTTGCGGTTAAAGACATGGATCGTTTTGACGCCGTCTAGTGCGGCTTGGCTAATGATCGCTGTCGCCGCTCCGCCAGCTCCAATCACCGTCATGGTGTCGCCAATGATGGATACTTGAATGTCCTCAAGAGCTCGCATAAAGCCGATGCCGTCTGTATTGTGCCCAATCAAGCGACCTTCTTGATTGACGATCGTATTGATTGCGCCGATCAACTCGGCTGCTGGTGAACATTCATCCATCAGCGCTACAGCCGCCATTTTATGAGGCATCGATAAATTGACACCTAAGAGGTCCAACTGACGGATGCTTTGGATACTAGCGGCTAAATCGTCCGGCTCAACATCAAAGGCCAGATACACGGCGTCGATCCCTTGTTCTTCAAAAGAAAGATTGTGCATCGCTGGAGAGATGCTGTGTTTGGCTGGTTTGGCAAATAGTGCCGCCAACCGTGTGTGTCCGGTTATCATTTGTTTCATCTGGTTCATTCCTTTCAACAAAAAAAGATGTCCACCGTAAATTTAAGAATCTACAGTGAACACCTTCAAACATTACATAACGACAGAGCCGATATGTGAATATAAAAAATAGCCACTATAGATTTTACGATCTACGTGGCTGCGAATTCATTACGAAATGCTCTAGCCATCATAGATACAAACTTAGCGTTTGTACCCATGCCTTCATGAATACAAACCTATCTAAAATAGCTAAAGTAATATTTATTCAGTTGTGTGGGGTTCGTTAGCAATAATTTTTGCATAGTCGTTCGCTCCAAACTGATGTAAGATTGACCTAAGTATAGGTTTAACTTTGAAAGATGTCAATGATTTTTTCTTATTTTTTTCATTTATTTGATTGTTTTTTTTGAAAACACTGTTCTATCAAGGGTTTATAAGTCATCCTCAAAGAACAATAATAGTTCAGGTAAGCTTAATTGCGCTTTTTCCTCTGCTGAAAGATCTTTGACGATCTCCCCTTTTCTGAGCAGGATCAAGCGGTCCCCGTATTTTAATGCATCTTCCATCCGATGGGTGATCATTAGACAGGTCAGGTTTTGTTCTTCCACGCGTTTTGCAGTGATTTGCATCAGCTGTTTGGAGGTCTTTGGATCTAATGCAGCCGTATGTTCATCTAGCAACAACAGTTTTGGTGTTTGAATCGTTGCCATCAATAAACTTAGTGCCTGTCGTTGACCACCAGATAAACTGCCCGTTGGCGTATCCAAATGATTTTCCAACCCGTTGCCGATTTCTTTACAAAGTGCAAAGAACATTTCCCTTTGTCCTTGGAGTTGTCGAAGACCAAGTGACCGTTTTTGCCCTCTTTTTTGGGCTAACAGCAGATTTTCTGCCACTGTCATACGGGGAGCAGTGCCCATTTTCGGATCTTGGAAAACCCGCGCCAAAAAGCGTGCGCGTTTTTCTTCCGAAAGTGTAGTCACATTTTGATCATCAATCATCACTTGCCCACTCGTCAAGGGCATGGTGCCTGAGATGCAGTTGAATAACGTGCTTTTGCCGGCGCCGTTTCCTCCAACGACCGTGACAAATTCTCCTGGCTTTAAAGAAAGATCGATTTTATTCAAGAGTACTTTTTTCTCATTTGGTCCGTTGCCGACAACTTTAAAGGCTTTTTTTAAGGCTAACATTATTCGTCCTCCGTTTCAAAACCAGTGCGTAGATGCAAGGCTTGTTTAAATTGAGGGATCAACAAGCAGATCGTCAAGACGATTGCAGAGAAGATCTTCAAGTAGGTCGTATCAAATCCAGCTTTGATCACAAATAGGATCAATAATTGGTAAATAATGCTGCCGATCACAATAGCGATCAAACGTTCCAGCAAGGTCAGTTCCCCGTATAACACTTCACCAATGATGATTGACGCCAGTCCGATAACGATCACACCGATACCTTTGCTAATGTCGGCATAGCCGTCATTTTGCGCAATCAATGCGCCTGAGAGTGCGATCACGCCATTGGAGACGATCAATCCAATGATTTTCATTCGATCGGTATTGATCCCCATCGATTTTGCCATATGCTCATTATCACCTGTAGCGATGTAAGCTTGACCTAAATTCGTATGGAAAAAGTAAACCAAGACGCCCCCGATCAACAAGACCATGATCAATCCAATGATCACCGTATCATAATAATTCGGTAAATTCATTCTAGTAAAAAAATCTTGAATTTTCGGTTGGTTTAATAAAGAGAGGTTGGGTGAGCGCATCACAAACAGCATGACCGAGTTCAATGAAGACATCACCAAGATTCCAGCTAAAATCACGGGAATTTTGCCTTTTGTATAAAGAAGTCCTGTCACACAGCCCGCACACATCCCAGCCAATACTCCTAAACAAGTCGCTAAGACGGGCGACACCCCATGGGTGATCGCTGTCACACAGACAGCACCGCCTAACGGAAAGGACCCTTCCGTCGTCATATCCGGGAAATTTAAAATTCGATAGGTCATAAAAATCCCTAATCCCAGGATTCCCCAAAGTAGTCCTTGCCCTATTGCTGAAACAATCATCATTCTTCCTCCATATTCTTACAAGTTTTCTCTTTCAAGACCCTCTCGATGATCGCAGGTGATCGCTGTTCTTGGTAGTTACTCATCACTTGCTTCGCTTTCTGGCGTGGTTGTAATCAGTTTCGCCTCGTCTTTGAGGTTTTCTGGGATAGTGATGCCCAATAACTGCGCCTGAGTTTCATTGATGATCGTTTCGCCATCGCTGAATGTATAGATCGGTGTTGTCGCAGGTTCTGCTGTCCCATCAAGAATTGCTGCCACCATCTTCCCAGTTTCCACGCCTATCGTAAATTGATCTTGTCCGACCGTTGCCAAACCGCCTTGTTCCACCATCGTGTCTACGGAAGTAATGATTGGTGTTTTTGATTTATTGGCTTCTTGAACTACGGTCTGCATAGCATTTGCGATCGTATTGTCTAACGGAATATAGATAAAATCGACTTCCCGTGCCATCACTTGCACCATTTGCGCAATTTCATTACTTGAAGGAACGGCATAGGATTTGCTGGTCAAGCCATTTTCTTCGGCAGCAGCTTCTGCTTCTGCCACTTGGTATTTCGAATTGTCTTCGGTCGAAGAATACAAAATACCGACTGTTTTTGCCTCTGGCAGCAAATCTTTTGCTAGTTTGATTTGTGCAGCAACTGGTGCTTTATCGGAAACACCAGTGATATTGCCGCCGGGTTGATCCATATCTGCCACGAGATTTGCCCCAACTGGATCAGTGACCGCTCCTAAAACGATCGGTACATCCTGAGTGACATTCGCCAACGCTTGTGCTGCGGGTGTTGCTACCCCAACCAAAACGTCGGCATCTTTATTTAGCAGCTGCTGACTCATCGTTGCCAATTTGCTTTGATCCGCTTGACCGTTCTGGAATTCGATCGTCAAGTTGTCCCCTTCGGTATAGCCTGATTCTTTAAGGCCTTCTTTGATCCCCTCGGTGATCGCATCCAGTGCTTCATGACTGACAAATTGTAGGATCCCGACTGTTTTTTCAGCTTTTTCTACTGGTTCCGAAGTCTCACTAGCTTGATTGGTCCCACTTCTCATTCCTAACTGATAGACAAATGTCGCTCCTAAAAATAATAAAATAACGGCAACCGATGCAATTAATCCCTTGTTTTTCATTTTTCATTCTCCTTTTTCTGCTTACGTTTTTCGTGTTTTTCATTTTATGGTTTTTGAGAACAAAAAAAGCAACTGCCTATGTGACGGCAATTGCAAGTACGCAAAAGCCGCATAGAAGCTTGTCCTATGCGGCGATAAATTCAACTACCAGCATAGATACAGCACTTTAGAAGGTTCTCTAAAAAGTTGTATCTATGGAATGAGGTCCCATCAATACAACTATCTACGCCAGTTTTGCCATAATTTCACTTGCAATGGAATAAATAGTTTCATGATTGTTCCTCCTTCTCAACTTGTTTTCTTTCTTGATTGAATTCAGTTTAGCTTATTGATAAAAAAACGTCAACAATTTTCTGTCAAATCGTCAGATTTTTTTATCGATCATTGGCAGAAGAACGAATCGTCCACATCGGTAAACGATTCAATTCTGGGATGAATTCCGTCGTTGGCTGCTCAAATGAATCAAAGGTAAAGCGATTTTTCTCAACCCCTTCTTCATAAAAAACAAACGTCACTTTATCAGGATCAACGCTGTATTCATTGGAGAAAAAAGCCGCATCATAGACGATTGGATAATAAAAAAATGTCCGATTCAGCTCATCTTCTTGCGCTTGGATCAGATCAAATACTTGATCGAGTTGAGGTCCGTTGGGCTTACTAAACATCACCGAGATCGCTCGTGTTTCACGAATCGTCTTGTCTGCAGTCAGATAAGGCAATGGCTGTACTTTTTCTGACGGCAGCTTGTCAAAAGCGATCCGATCCACTAAAGAAGCATTGATACGATTTTGAGAAAAGACGATCAAACCTGCGAAGACCAGTGCGAAAAGAATTCCCCCGATCAGCGTGAAAATCGTTTTTTTCTGATCTCGATAAAGATCATCTAAAAAAGCTTGCCAGCTTTCAACTATTTTTTCTTTCGTGTAATGAACAAAGTTCCTAACTTGTTCCATAATTTGCCCACCTTTTTTAAAAATCCTACTATTAATTCATACTATCAATTCCCTCCTAGAACGTCAAGAAACTTCACATTTCTTCGATAATTCGGTAAGATAAAAGAAAACGGTAAAGGAGTCATTATGCATAATCTAGCTGATTCATTGATGACTGGAGCCAATCCAATCTTCGATTTCATCGTTGTCTGTTTGAACTTTCTCTCCATTTTTGTCATCGTTTGGGGTGTATTGATCGCTGGCATTGATTTTGTGCGCTACGAATTAACAGAAAAGGATCGATTGGTGGCAGCCAGAGAGAATAATTTTATCCGCAATTATTTAGGGAGCTATGTCTTATTAGGTCTGGAGATCTTGATTGCAGCAGATATTATTGAGACGATCATCCACCCTACTTTCGAAGACATCGTACGTCTAGCTGCCGTCGTTATTATTCGGACAGTCATCTCTTATTTCTTGAATAAGGAAATCGAGCGTGCACTGCAAACCACCGATCACCAACCTACCAAGAAAAAGGAAAGCTAGCTGCCATGGCTTTTCTTTGGATTCTTCGGTATAATAGATAGGAATATTTGACATTGGAAGGATCAATCCCTCAGTCAAACTATCCTTAAAAGAAAAGAGGGAAACAATATGTCTTTTGATGGTGTCTTTACCCATTTAATGGTCAAAGAATTACAAAATCAATTAACCAGTGGACGTGTAAACAAAATTCATCAACCTTATGAAAATGAGGTCGTATTTGTGATCCGTTCCCAAGGGAAAAATCACAAACTTTTGCTATCCGCACACCCCACCTATGCTCGTGTACAATGCACAACGATCGCCTATAGCAATCCAGAAACCCCACCGAATTTCTTGATGATGCTACGGAAATATTTAGAAGGGGCGATCTTAGAATCAATCGAACAAATCGACAATGACCGTGTGATCCATTTTCATTTCACGCGACGAGATGAATTAGGTGATTTGCAAGCCCTCGTCTTGATCGTCGAATTAATGGGCCGTCACAGTACGATTTTATTAATGAATAAGACGAGTGGAAAAATCGTCGATACGATCAAACACATTGGTCATTCCCAAAATACGTATCGTACCTTATTGCCAGGTGCTGTCTATGTTGCACCACCAAAGCAATCGACGCTTAATCCTTTCACAGCCTCTCGCACCAAAATTTTTGAAGAATTATCTACTCTTGATCCATTGACGGCAAAAGAACTTCAACAACGATTCCAAGGCTTAGGCCGCGATACAGCAGAAGAATTGATCGCTCGAATCAATGCCAATCCCAATGAAAAACTGCGTCAGTGGGAAGCTTTCTTTACAGAGCTTACCCAGGAGCTAGCACCAAGTTATCTCCAGTCAGAGAAAAAGGAATATTTTACACCAATTCCCTATCCATCATTGATCGATGCGACCACCACTGTCACCCATTATCAGAGTCTGAGCGAGCTATTAGATGCGTTTTATCACGACAAGGCGGAAAGAGATCGGGTCAAACAACAAGGTGGCGAATTACTAAAGAAGATTGAGAATGAACTGAAACGGAACCAGTTGAAGTTAAAGAAACGCCAACAAACGTTGATCGATTCAGAAAACGCCGAAGAATTCCGTCAAAAAGGGGAGCTTTTGACGACCTTTATGAATCAAGTCCCCCGTGGTGCTGCTTCAGTTGATTTGGAAAATTATTATGATGAGAATCGGCTTTTGACGATCAAACTCGATCCTGCTCTTTCTCCCAATCAAAATGCTCAGAAATATTTTCAACGTTACCAGAAATTAAAAAATGCAGTCAAACTGATCCATCAGCAGATTGCCGAAACGAAAGAAGAAATCGCGTATCTCGAATCCGTGTTAGCCCAATTAGAAATTGCCTCTCCCATGGATCTGGCGGTTATTCGGGAAGAACTGATCGCACAAGGCTATGTCAAAAATCGGGCGAAACAGCGTAAAAAAGCTGCTCCTTCGCAACCAGAACGATTTCTTTCTTCAGACGGAACTGAAATTTTCGTCGGAAAAAACAATTTACAAAATGACCAACTGACCTTAAAAACAGCTCGTAAGAGTGATATCTGGCTGCATACCAAAAATATTCCTGGCTCTCATGTCATCATTCGTTCGGATGATCCTAGTGAGACAACCTTAATGGAAGCTGCAGAGCTTGCCGCATATTTCTCAAAATATCGTCAATCTGCCCAAGTACCGGTGGACTACGTGCAAGTCAAACATATTCGGAAACCGAATGGTGCTAAACCTGGATTCGTCATTTATGAGAATCAAAAAACACTTTTTGTGACACCTGATGAGGGTATTTTAAGATTAAAACAGTCCTAGCTGTTTCTAAGTTTATTCGGATCAACAAATCATAAAGTAATCAATCAAAAAACCGATCACAAGCGCTGCGAAGAGGCACGCGTTTGTGATCGGTTTTTATGCTTTTCGTTTTCTCTACTGCTCTTTCAGCAACAATTTTCCTTAGCTTGAATCACAAAAGGCAAGCCTTCTCAGAATTCAGCCATCGACATATCTGCTAGATCCGCTAGAATGGCAATTGAACAGCACCTGCGGCTAATAGGCTCTGCTGGCTAATAAATCCCGCCATCCTCCATAGTGACTTTCTTCTCAAAATCAAAATGATACAGCTTTTCCCAGTGATTGATATTCAACGTTCCTTTGGTCAAACGGATCGCTAGAAAACAACAGCCTTTATCATTCTCATTGTTGACTTCGTCGTACCAGACAAAGGCTTTGCGAATTTTGCTTCTTAATTCTGCATTTTTAGGGTCTAGTACCCACCCTAAATTCTCTCCTTGACCGATCGCAGTAAACCATTCACCACTGACAGCAATCGCAACTGCTGAATTCTTACTGATTTGCTTCATTTTGTTTGATTGCTCATGAGTTGTCACGTAAAAAACGCCGTCTTCATAAAAAGCATCTACTTCTCGGACGACTGGCTGTGTTCCTCCCTTGTCATTCTCGTTACAAGCAGCCGTGGCAAGGGCGATCACATTGTCTTTAAAATGTCCGAATTTTTCTTCAAGTAGTTTTACTCCTTCTTCAAACTGAGTCATTGTACTGTTCCTCCTTACATCTCACTTCTTTTTTTAAAAGGAATCCATAATTCAACATGAACGACCTGATTTTCTTTTTTTTGATATAGCTCAGGGAAAAAATCCTCAGCAATCCACCCATTTTTCTTTAACCAGAAACGGGTATAGCGCATCGCCTTCCCCATATTGATGATCAGTTGCTCTGAAATCGTATCAAAACTGCAAACAACGTAATCCCGAGCCGGTAGCGTCCATTCACTGAAGGTCGATCCCTGTGAGTCATCACCTACTTGGCCAACAAAGTAACTCGAATAGCCTTCTGGCGCATCTCCTGGAAACGAAACACCGATCTGGTAGTTGGCTTTTCCCGGTTGATTGGCAATCTTTTGAAGAAATTCATGCCAAATTTCTTCAATCGGGTCGATCCCTGTTCGTTGCCCTAGCATTTTCCCATAGTTGAATGGGTAGTAACCGACGATCCCATAGAAGACCAGTGGATGCGGATTGCTTTTTTTCTGGATTTCTAAAACAACCCCTTCACTGATCAATGGGATACCCTCTTCCGTCACAATATAGCCTAATGAAAGATCTGGCTTATCAAAGTTTTGTAAGCCAATGGGCTTTTTCTGATAAAGCGAGGGTGAAATTCTATAGACCGTTTTAAACGTTCTTGAAAAAACGGCATGACTGCTAAAGCCGACTTCAAAAGCGACATCAATGACTCGCTTCTTTTGGTTTTTCAATAAAAGCGCACCTCTTGCCAAACGACGCAGTTTTATATATTCCCTAACAGAAATTTTAACCAAACGAGTGAATAAGCGCTGATAATAAAAAACGGACAATGATGCAACTTGCGCCAACGTTTCGATCTCTAATGGCTCGGTAAGATTGTCTTCAATATAATCGATTGATTTTTGGATTGCCTCCCATGCATGCATATGAATTTCCTTTCTTTTACTATAAAATAATTCGCTAAAAAAGCTTTACCGTGTCTGCTCTTTTTCAATTGATTTAATTGTGTTTCATTTCACAATAAACCAAATAATTAAAACCTGCTTATTGATTAGTTTAGCATAGCCTTTGTGCTCGATACCTATGAAAATAAAAAAAGACGAGGATTTTCGTCTTTTTTTCCGTTCGTTTTTAAACTATTGTATTGCTTGAAGGTTCCCACTACGTCGGGTTTTATAGGATAATCAGAAGAGAAGTCCGAGAAAAAATACGTAAAAGGAACCATTTTTATAAATCAATAGAAATAAATAGGCCGATCTTTGCGGTCTTGCAATGGGCGATTATTATTTTCTAATACTTCTTCGCGGAATTCTAAAATGAAGCGACGGCTCATCTCCCCAATCCAGTCAAAGACAAACCAGTTGATTGGCCCTTTCGTTGGTGGGGTCGTCAAGGAACCAACATAATGAAAATGGTGGGTGCGTTCTGGCAAGAACATGCTCGGATCAAACCATTGGGTGTGGTTCTCAAAGTCCCAGATGCTGTCGTCTTGCTGATTGCAGATCCAGTTGAGTTTATCCGTCAGTTTGAATAAGATACCCACCACCAAGTTTTCTCCATCATCATTCATATGAACGAGGTGAAACTCTAACTCTTGCTGCTCGTCATCGATAATGTGTTCAGACGGCATGTGAAAATGAATATCCGTCAAATAGTAGTTGATCCCTTTAAATGTGACATAGCTTTCTTTGTTATAAGGAACGAAGTGAATCGTATTTTTGAATTCTTTTTCCGTGAACCGCTCTCGTTTATAGTGAAAAGCCAAGTCCTGATCGATGGGTTCTTCGGTCTCATCGTGGACTAAAGCGATTGGGGATTGGTAAGGAAATTCGGCACCTTGTGCATACCAGTCGCACAAAGTGTGCCAATGTTCAGGTCCATTGTCTCCGGAATAACTCCAGGGAACGTCCATATTTCTTTTCAAAAAAAAACAGCCTCCTAATTCAAGTTGACAGCAAGGTATAGCCCTTCCTATCAAAAAACTTTCTCCCAATGCTATCAGAAAATAGGTAAAAATAAAACGAATATGCTTGGTCATTCCCTCACATATCCGCTTCTTATTTCAATTCCTTATTCACTCAACCAAGCAGCAGGATCTTTACGCCACTCTTGTAACAGGGCAACATCAGATTCTTGAATAGCACCCGTTTCTAAAGCCGACTCGATCAACGCTGTATAGTTTGTCAAAGTCACATAGGATAAACCTGCTTGATCAAAATTTTCTTGGACTTGAGGCAGCTCGTAAGTAAAGATCGCAGCGACGCCTAATACATCGGCTCCTTCTCTTTTGGCTGCTTCACAAGCTTCTAAGACACTGCCACCTGTTGACAATAAATCTTCAATGACAACCATTTTTTGATTTGGTTGGATACGCCCTTCAATTTGATTGCCTTTACCGTGTTCTTTTGCTTTGCTGCGAATATAAACCATTGGCAAATCTAACAATTCAGCGACCCATGCAGCATGGGGAATCCCAGCTGTTGCGGTCCCTGCAATCACTTCTGCTTCTGGGTAAGTCGTTTTGATGACTGCAGCTAAGCCTTTCGCAATGGCGCGACGTACATGTGGATAACTCATAGTGATTCGATTGTCGCAGTAAATAGGGCTTTTGATGCCGCTTGCCCAAGTAAATGGTTCATTCGGTCGTAAGAAAATCGCCTCGATGTCTAAAAGATCTTTGGCGATTTGATTGGATTGTTCTTTCATTGGCTAGCTTCCTTCCATTCTTGTTTTATTTGCAGATAACTTTCATACGGTGCCTTAGATTGGGTGATTGGACGTCCCACAACAATCATGGTAGCCCCTGCTTTACGAGCTTGTGCAGGTGTCATGATCCGTTTTTGATCACCAACTTCACTGCCAGCTGGTCGGATACCAGGCGTCAAGCGTATGAAGGCATCCGTTGTCCTTTGTTTGATCTGCTTTGCTTCGTGAGCGGAGCAAACAACACCGTCTAACCCAGCTTTTTGGGCACAAGTGGCGTAATGGATGACACTTTCTTGCAGTGACGTCATGATCTGCTGATCATGATGCATTTGTGCCTCACTAGTGGAGGTCAATTGGGTAACTGCAATCAAATCAGGAACTTTGTGCCCTGCGGGGGTTCCTTGCTGCAGGCCTTTTTTAGCAGCAGTCATCATTTCGATCCCACCGGCTGCATGAACATTCGTCAAAGCCACACCTAAAGAAGCTAAGCGTTCCATTGCTCGTCCTACTGTATTGGGAATATCATGTAGTTTTAAATCTAAAAAAATATCATGACCACAGTCTTTTAACCAAGTAACGATCGCTGGTCCTTCTTGGTAGAAAATCTCCATTCCCACTTTCACAAACAACTTTTCCTCTTTAGGAAAATGCGCTAAAAAAGTTTCAATAGCCTGTTTGTTAGGAAAATCTAAGGCAATAATTGGCCGTTCACTCATCACATGTGCTCCTCTCTCACTTCTTTTATCAGCTGTTCCAAAGAAGGGATTCCTAATTCTGCCATTCGTATAGGCAATTCTTCAATCAACTTTGGGCAAATGTAAGGATCGGTAAAGTTTGCGGTTCCGACTGCAACAGCACTAGCACCTGCCAGATACATTTCAAGGACATCATCCACTGACATCACGCCCCCCATGCCAATAATTGGTAATTGAGAAACTTGCGCCACTTGTTTGATCAGGCGAATCGCCACTGGTTTGATTGACGGACCAGACAAGCCCCCCGTTTGGTTAGCTAAAATTGGTTTCCGTGTTTTTAGATCAATCCGCATGCCTAAAAGTGTATTGATCATCGTAAACCCGTCGGCGCCGCCTGCTTCGATCGCTTGTGCAATTGGGACGATATCCGTCACATTCGGCGAAAGTTTGACATAGATCGGCACTTGCGAGACTTTTTTGACCGCTTCAGTCAATGCACCAGCAACCGCAGGATCGGTTCCGAACGTGATGCCGCCATGCTTGACGTTCGGGCAAGAGATATTCAATTCGATCGCTTTGACATTTTCTGCCTGACTGATTTCCTGACACACAAGAACATAATCTTCGACGGTCGAACCGGCAACATTCGCGATGATTGGCAAATCGGGGTGTTTTTGAGCCAAGTCGGGTAAAATTTGATTCATGACCGCTTCTAACCCAGGATTTTGCAACCCGATGGCATTTAACATACCGCTAGGCGTTTCTGCTACCCTTGGGGTCGGATTGCCGAAACGTGGTTCAGGTGTAGTCGCTTTGATCATCACCGCACCTAATTGACTGATGTCATAATATTTATCATATTCTGCACCAAACCCAAAACAGCCGCTGGCAGGCATGATCGGATTTTTTAGACTCAATCCGGGTAGCTCGACATTGATCGACATTAAATGACCACCTTTCTCGCCTGAAATACAGGCCCTTCGTCACAAACTTTGACACTTTTTGTGCCTTGTTCATCATCTTTCGTATGGCAAACACAGGCATAACAGGCACCCATCCCGCAAGCCATTCGCGCCTCCATGGATAATTGAACATCTGGAAGGTCTTCGAAAAGCTGGGCGGTGGTTTTTAAAAGACCGTTATTTCCGCAAGCAAAGACCGCCGCAGGTGTTTGCTCTGCAGCTAATAACAGGTTGCCAACATTTCCTTGTAAACCCGCGCTGCCATCATCGGTAGCGATCCTCGTATCTCCCAGTGCGCGAAATTCCTCTTCATAATACATGACGTCTTTGCTGGCAAAGCCCAAAAAGTGAATGACGTGGACGCCTTGTTGTGTCAGGCGTTTCGATAATTCATAGAGCGGCGGTACACCGATACCGCCACCTACGATAAATGCAGTGTCCCCCTGGTTTAAATGATGATAGCGAAACCCATTTCCTAACGGCCCCATCACATCGATTGGATCACCAACAGTCATTTCTGAAAAAATTCTTGTGCCATCTCCTTCGACCCGATAAATGATTCGGCATTCTTTTTTCTCAGCATCAATATGATTGATACTGATCGGTCGGCGAAGAAGAAAGGCATTTTGAGGAACCCGCAGGTGTAGAAATTGCCCTGGGGTCCTCATCTCATTGACTAATTCACCCGTCAATGTCATTTCAAAAATCCGCGGTGCCAGTTGACGCTGTTTGCTGATGGTCATGATTTCTTGCTTCATCAAAAAACTCCTTTATCTGCGTTAAATTGCTTTTGTTGAAAAACTGCGGGATTCCATCACTTTTAGAATCGCATCCGCTGTATCAAGAGAAGTAAAGGTCGGTACACCATGTTCCACCGCTTCTCGGCGGATGATAAATCCGTCTTCCGTTGCATTTTGGCGATCTTTGTCCATGGTATTGACTACAACTTGGGTCGTTCCTTTACGGATCAAATCAACAACCGTTTCTTCTGCTTGCTGTTCGGAAATCTTGGCAACCCGAGTCACTTGTAGTCCTTTTTCTTCAAAGTAATCGGCGGTTCCATTGGTAGCCAATAAGGTGAAGCCGACCTCTACGAAACGCGCTGCCAGTGCTGCTGCCTCTTCTTTGCTTTCGTCTGCAACGGTGAAAAGTGCTTTTCCAAATTCAGGAATATGCAGGCCTGATGCCTCAAAAGCTTTATAAAGTGCTTTTGCCAAATCTTTGTCTGATCCCATTACTTCACCCGTTGATTTCATTTCAGGGCCTAAGTAAGTATCGACTTTTAAAAGTTTTGTAAAGGAGAAGACAGGTGCTTTGATGTGTACTTCATTTGGCGTTGGCGCAAGTCCGTCTTGATAACCTAACGCTGTGATCTCTTCCCCGAGAATCGCCTTCGTGGCAATTTGGGCCATTGGGATCTCTGTTACCTTGCTTAAAAATGGTACGGTTCGGCTAGCACGAGGATTTACTTCAATGACATACACTTTGTTCTCATGGATGACAAATTGGATATTCATCATACCGATACAATTTAAACCTAATGCCAAGCGTTTGGTATATTCTTCGATCGTAGCAATTAGTTCATCCGAAAGATTTTGCGGTGGATAGACCGCCATTGAATCTCCTGAATGGACCCCTGCACGCTCGATATGTTCCATGATTCCAGGTATCAAAACAGTTTTGCCGTCACAGATAGCATCGACTTCACATTCTTTACCGACCAAGTAACGATCGACCAAAACAGGATGTTCTGGTGATGCTTTCACTGCATGACGCATATAATCTTCTAAATCGGCTTGGTTTTCCACGATTTCCATCGCACGTCCCCCTAAGACATAACTTGGGCGGACTAAAACAGGATAGCCGATTTCTTGAGCGATGGCGATCGCTTCTTGTTCATTCGTCGCTGTATCCCCTGGTGGTTGCGGAATATCTAGCGCTTGTAATGCTTGCTCAAAGAGATCACGATTTTCGGCACGATCAAGATCTTCAATGCTGGTGCCTAAGATTTTGACCCCAGCTTTTACTAAAGGCTCTGCTAAGTTGATCGCCGTTTGCCCGCCAAATTGGACGATGACCCCAATGGGTTGTTCCAAGTCGATCACGTGTAAGACATCCTCTAAGGTCAATGGTTCAAAGTACAGCTTGTCGGAGATAGAAAAGTCAGTCGAAACCGTTTCAGGATTACTGTTCATGATGATCGCTTCATAGCCAGCAGCTTGGATCGCTTTCACCGAGTGCACTGTTGCATAGTCGAACTCCACCCCTTGTCCGATTCGGATCGGTCCAGAACCTAGGACAAGAACAGATTCTTTTTCACTGCGCTTGCTTTCATTCTCAAACTCATAGGTGCTGTAGAAATAAGGTGTTGCTGATTCAAATTCTGCGGCACATGTATCTACCATTTTGTAGACGGGCAAAATCTTTTGCTCATGACGCAGCGTGCGGATCTCAGCTTCCGTGGTTTCCCACAGCTCAGCAATCTTTTTATCCGTAAAGCCGTTTTGCTTGGCTTTTTTCAACACATCAAGGGATTGTGGTTCGTTTGCTAATGCTTGTTCGATCTCAAAGATGTGAAGCATCTTATCCAAGAAGAACAAGTCGATTTTCGTCATTTCGTTCAAATCTTCGATGGTGTACCCTCTTCGGATGGCTTCCATGACGTAGAATAGGCGATCATCTTGCGCCTTGATGACTTTTTCCATCAGATCATTGTCAGAAAGAGCTTCTAATTCTTTCATTTCGATATGGTGTGTGCCGATCTCCAATGAACGAACGGCTTTTAATAATGACTCTTCAATATTACGACCGATCGCCATCACTTCACCCGTCGCTTTCATTTGTGTTCCTAATCGACGTTCCCCAGTTTCAAACTTGTCAAACGGCCAGCGAGGAATTTTTGCGACGACATAGTCAAGGGCGGGTTCAAATTCTGCATAGGTGGTTTCTGTGACTGGGTTTTTCATTTCGTCCAATGTTAAACCGACGGCAATTTTCGCTGCCAGTTTGGCAATCGGGTACCCTGTAGCTTTACTTGCTAACGCAGAGGAACGTGAGACCCGTGGATTTACTTCAATGACATAGTAGTTGAAGCTATGAGGATCAAGCGCCAATTGAACGTTACAGCCACCTTCGATTTTTAACGCGCGGATGATTTTTAATGAGGCATCCCGTAACATTTGGTATTCATGGTCTGACAAAGTTTGGCTCGGCGCAAAGACGATGGAATCGCCGGTGTGGATACCGACTGGATCGAAGTTTTCCATATTACAAACGACGATCGCGTTGTCAGCAGAATCTCGCATCACTTCATATTCAATCTCTTTATATCCAGCAATACTCCGTTCAATCAAGCATTGGGTCACTGGCGAGAGCTTCAAGCCGTTTTCAGCGATTTGGCGAAGTTCTTCTTCATTGTTACACATGCCGCCGCCCGTTCCCCCTAGCGTAAATGCTGGACGAACAATGATTGGAAAGCCGATTTTTTTCGCAAATTCAACTGCTGCTTCCACCGTTGACACGATTTCTGATTCTGGGATCGGTTGATCCAATTCTTCCATTAATTGTTTGAATAGATCTCTGTCTTCTGCCTGGTCGATTGCTGCTAATTTGGTTCCTAGCAACTCAATTCCTAATTCATCCAAAATACCTGAGTTGGCTAATTCCATCGCCATATTCAAGCCCGTTTGTCCGCCTAATGTCGGTAAAATTGCATCAGGCTGTTCTTTACGTAAAATCCGTGAGACAAACTCAAATGTGATTGGTTCAATGTAGACTTTGTCAGCAATTTCTTTGTCCGTCATGATCGTTGCGGGATTCGAATTGACTAACACCACTTCGTAGCCTTCTTCTCGTAAAGCTAAGCAAGCTTGGGTACCGGCATAATCAAACTCTGCCGCTTGTCCTATAATAATCGGTCCAGAACCGATAACCATGATTTTCTTGATATCTGTACGTTTTGGCATATTAGTTCTGCTCCTTCCATGCATCGATCATCTCTAAAAATTCGTCAAATAAGTGGACTGCATCATGCGGGCCCGGTGCCGCATCTGGGTGGTACTGGACACTGAATGCTGGGTAACGGCGATGACGAACCCCTTCGATCGTGCCATCGTTTACTTCGACGTGGGTTACCATTAGTTTTTCTGGATCGATGGATGCTTCATCCACAGCAAAGCCATGGTTTTGTGAAGTAAAATCGATCCGACCAGTGGCGATCTCTCTTACCGGATGGTTTAATCCGCGATGACCGAATTTCATTTTATAGGTATCTGCCCCATTCGCTAATGAGAAGAGCTGATGGCCTAAACAAATCCCGAAGATTGGTACCTTGCCTTGAATCCCTTGTATCATTTTAATTGCTTCTGGCAAGCTTTTGGGATCTCCTGGTCCATTCGTCAGCATTACACCATCTGGTGCGAGGTCTAAAATTTCTTGGGCTGTCGTATTGTATGGCAAAATCGTTAAATTGCAGTTGCGGCGTGACAACTCCCGTAAAATACTGTGCTTCAAGCCGAAGTCGATGACCACGATATTGCGACCCGTTCCAGGACTTGGATAAGGTTTTGAGGTAGAAACTTGTGCCACTTGATTGGTTGGTAAAACCGCCGCTTTTAATTGATCAAAGGCATGATCAAAGACATCGCCTGCATCAACGATACTCGCTTTCATGGTTCCGTGTTGACGAATCTTTCTCGTCAGCGCTCGTGTATCGATTCCTGCGATCCCTGGAATATTTTTGCGTTTTAAAAATTCGTCTAACGTCAGCTGTTTCCGCCAATTGCTCGCTAGACGCGCGTGTTCTTTCACAACAACCCCTTTACAAGTTGGTGAAATTGATTCGTAATCGTCTCGGTTGACGCCGTAATTGCCAACCATCGGATACGTAAACGTAATGATTTGTCCGTTAAAGCTTTGATCCGTAATGGCTTCTTGATACCCTGTCATGCTTGTGGTAAAAACGATCTCACCAAAAACATTGACACTGGCACCAAACCCTTCGCCTTCAAAGTATGTTCCATCTTCTAAAATAAGCCAACGCTTCATATTATTGCCCACCTTTTTGCCATACTGTTTTACCATTTACAAATGTATAACTCGTATCCCCATATAACGTCCATCCACCGAAAGGCGTATTGACTCCTTTTGATAGGAATTGCTTAGGATCCACGTTATAAGCTGATTCTAAGTCAAAAATTGCCAGGTCGGCTTTGTCTCCGACCATCATCGTTCCAGCACTTAGACCAAAGAGCGACGCTGGTTTCACGGTCATCCAATCCACTAGCTGCTGCAAGGTAAAGCGTCCTGTTTTCACAAAATGAGTATACAACAATTGGAAGGCATATTCTGATCCGACGATGCCAAATGGTGCTTTTAAAAAGCTTTGCATTTTTTCTTCATAGCCATGTGGGGCATGATCCGTCGCGATACAATCGATCGTGCCATCCAACAGACCTTCGATCAACGCTTCACGGTCTTCTTGCCCACGTAACGGTGGGTTCATTTTCCAAAAGCCTTCATCGGCAGGAATATCTTCATCGATGAGAAGCAAATGGTGGGGAGAAACTTCGGCTGTCACATGGATCCCAGCTTTTTTGGCATCTCGAATCACTCGAACACTTTCTTTCGTAGAGACATGGCAGACATGGTAATGGGCTCCTGTTGCTTCCGCCAAAAGCACATCCCGAGCGATTTGAGAAGCTTCTGTTACACTCAAGATCCCTGGCAATCCAAGTTCTTCCGCTTTTTTACCAGCATGCATCACGCCGCCAAAGAGTAAGGAATCATCTTCTGTATGGGCAACCAAGGCCAAGTCATTTTCGGCGGCTTGCTTCATTGCCAAATACATTGTGCCAGCAGTCTGAACCCCGACACCGTCATTTGTTAAGGCAAATGCCCCCGCGGCTTTCATTCCAGCTGCATCCGTCAACGTTTCGCTGCGCAAGTTTTCGGTGATCGGGGCGTATTGTAAGACATTGATTGATGCATCTGCGCTGATTTTTTCGTAAACAGCTGCTAATTTTTCTGGTGTATCAGGAACTGGGTCAAGGTTTGGCATTGCGCAAACTGTCGTAAACCCGCCACGAGCGGCTGCCATGCTGCCTGTTTCGATTGTTTCTTTGTATTCAAAGCCCGGTTCTCTGAAGTGTACATGAACATCCACTAAACCTGGTGTGATCAATTGCTCTTTGGCATCGATGACTTCGTCAAAATCTGTTTCGGGAAATGCTGTACCGATCCCGCGAATGATTCCGTCTTCGATCCAAATTGCTGCAGGAACACAGTGATTGTCTTTTTTGATGATTTTACCGTTTTTAATGAGCGTTTTCATGTAAACTTCCTCCTCTAATTCATTCCTTTTTGCCTGTTAGGCCTTACCGTTCAACACCGCTTCAAGAATTGCCATTCGAACAAAGACGCCATTGGACATCTGGGTGATGATTCGCGAGCGTAAGCTTTCAACTAAGGCATCAGCTAACTCCACATCACGATTGACTGGTGCTGGGTGCATAATGATCGCATGCTCTTTCATTCTTGCGGCGCGTTCGACGGTCAACCCGTGATTTTTTAAGTATTCTTCTTTTGAAAAGCTTTCCGTTCCATCATGGCGCTCGTGCTGGACACGAAGCATCATCATGACATCGACTTCTGCGACCAATTCGTCGAGTGGCATCCAGTGACCGTATACTTCAAATTCTTCGTCATACCATTCCTTTGGACCTGAGAAGAAGACTTTCGCGCCGAGACGCTTCAACATTTGCATGTTTGATTTTGCGACCCGTGAGTGGGTGATGTCGCCTACGATTGCGACTTTCAAGTCGTCAAAGTGCCCGAACTCTTCATAGATTGTCATCAGATCTAGCAAACATTGCGTTGGGTGTTGGCCGCTGCCGTCCCCGCCATTGATGATACTGCACTGGATCGTTTTGCTTTGGATCAAAGAGTCGTAGTAGTTTTCATCGCCGTGGCGAATGACCGCAACGTCTACACCTAAAGCCGACATCGTCAAGACCGTGTCATACAAGGTCTCGCCTTTTTGAACAGAACTGGTGGAGGCTTCAAATTCGATGACTTCGATCCCTAGTTTTTTCTCAGCAACATCGAAGCTTTTGTGGGTTCTGGTACTGTTCTCAAAAAAGAGATTTGTTGCGAAATATTGTTCTTTTTGGGGCATCCATTTCGCCCCTCTTTTGAATTCTTGTCCTCTGCGGATGAGTCCCATCACTTCACGGTCTGTCAATGCTTCGACCGTCAAAAGATGCTTTAAGCTGATTCTTTCGGATTGAATAATCATGAATGAATTCCTCCTTTGATTCTGTTTAAACGATGAGTTGTCACAAGTTATTTTTCTTCGCTGCGAGAGCTGTCAGGTAAAATAAGATTCAAGAAGATTCCTAGGACAGTTGCTAACGCCATTGCGGATAAGGTGAAGGTACCGACCGTGAAGACAAGCCCGCCGATTCCTACCACAAGGATCACTGACGCAATGATCAAATTCTTCTTACGATCAAAATCGATTTTATTGTCGATCAAAATTTTCAACCCGCTGGCAGCGATGACGCCAAAGAGCAGGAAGCTGATCCCTGAGATGACTGGACCAGGAATACTTAAGATCAATGCGCTTAGTTTTCCAACGAAGCCTAGTACGATGGCTAGAATTGCCGCACCACCGATGACGAACACACTGTGGACCCGTGTAATTGCTAAAACCCCGATGTTTTCTCCGTAACTTGTCACTGGGGGTCCCCCAACGAGACCGGCTGCGATTTGAGCAAAACCATCGCCCAAAAGTGTTCGGTTCAAGCCTGGCTCTTCAAAAAAGTTCCGCTTCGTTAATTTGTTCAAGACCATCAGATGACCGATGTGTTCGGTCATGGTAACAAAAGCGATCGGCGCCATCGTCGTGATCGCATTCAGATACAGTTTTGGTTCATAGTTAATGAAGGGAATCTCGAAGCTCGGCATGCCAAGCCAGTTGGCGTCAATGATGGGCTGTACATCGACGATTCCCGCTGCTAAGGCGATCAAGTATCCGCCCACGATCCCCAGAAGGATCGGAATCAGTCCTAAGAACCCTCGCAGAAACATATTGAAGAAAATCGTTAATCCTAAGGTAGCCAACGCTACCAGAATGTACTTGAAATCGTAGACTGAGTCATTGTACATCGCATTCTGAGCTGCGTTAGCGGCTAACCCTAATCCAATCACCATAATCACAGGACCGACAATGATCGGTGGTAAGATCTTATCTAACCAAGCAGCACCTGCACGTTTAATGATCATCGAAACGATCACGTAGACCAACCCAGTCGTGATGGCGCCTTGTGCGATAGCTGGGTAGCCGTCAGATTTCATCAGCATCTGCATCGCTGCGATAAACGCAAAGCTGCTGCCTAGATACGCTGGAATCTTCCCTTTCGTCGTAACCAAGTAAACCAATGTTCCAATACCTGAACTAACTAAAGCGATGCTGGGGTTGATCCCAACGAGGATCGGAACTAAAACGGTTGCCCCAAACATCGTGAAAAGATGTTGTAAGCTTAGGCCTAACCAAGGCAGTGCTTTGGGCCGATCTTTGATGTCTAAAACTGCGTCTGGATTACGAAATTCTTGCTTCTGCATGTTGCTGTCACTCTTCTTCCTAGTCGTTTTCTTTATTGATCATGATCCGGTCAGAACCATCTGATTCTTCCATCTCCACGATAATTTCTTCACTTAAAGCAGTTGGAATATTTTTTCCAACAAAATCTGCCCGAATCGGCAGTTCACGATGACCGCGGTCAACTAAAACGGCGAGTGAGATTCTTTTTGGTCGACCAATATCCATGATGGCATCCAAAGCTGCCCGAATCGTCCGTCCTGTAAACAAGACATCATCGATCAAGATGACTTCTTTGCCATCAATGGCAGTCGGGATGTCTGATGAATGGATCTCTGGATCATCTTCTGTCTTTTTGTCATCTCGGTACAAGGTGATGTCCAATTCACCGACAGGTACTTCTACGCCTTCTAGTTGTTTTAAACGTTCTGCTATTCGTTGCGCGATATAGATGCCGCGGGTTTTGATCCCTACCAGCACCAAGTTATCAATGCCGCGATTTCTTTCTATAATTTCATAGGTGATCCGCGTTAACGCTCGTTTCATTGTTACTGCATCTACTACTTCTTTCGCTGCCATATGTTATTCCCTCCTAATTTTGAACATAAAAAAACTCCTACCTGCTTGAGGTAGGAGTCATGTTTTCCGATCGTTGCCTAAAATCCCATTCTGTGGATTTTGGGTACACGTTATCATCTAGTAAGGGTTCGAATCTCCAACGCGGGAGTCGTCTGCTTACTCATTCCTTCTTAGCCTCACGGGACTACATTTAAAGGAGCTATTTAGTTGTTACAATTACTATACAGTTCTCACACAAAAAAATCAATCATTTTTTCGCAATTTTTTTAACGTGTCCGCGAACAGCTCTGGTAATGGCGCTTCAAAGACCAGCGACTCGCCTGTTGTTGGGTGGGTGAAACCTAGAAGCTTGGCATGTAAAAACTGCCCATTGCCTTTTAGCGTGCGTTTAGGTCCATATAGCGGATCGCCAGCTAGCGGAAAACCGATGTACTGCATGTGGACTCTTATTTGATGGGTTCTTCCTGTTTCCAGCTGTAGTTCTACTAAGGTGAACTGCTCGAAGCGCTCCAACACGGTGAAGTGAGTGACAGCGGGTTTGCCATTTTCGATCACGGCTTGCATTTTGCGATTGACTTTTGAGCGACCGATTGGTGCATTGATGGTGCCTTTTTCGTGGCTGATCGTACCATGAACCAATGCTACGTACTTGCGTAACGATGTTTTGTCTTTCAATTGTTTCGCTAACGACTCATGTGCCTGATCATTTTTGGCGATCATTAACAGACCCGACGTATCTTTGTCGATTCGATGAACGATTCCTGGCCGAACAACATCATTGATCGTGGATAAATCATCCATATGGTACAATAACGCATTAACCAAGGTGCCATTTGGATGCCCAGCGGATGGATGAACCACCATCCCTTGCGGTTTGTTGATGACTGCTACATCAGCATCTTGATAGACGATCGTCAAAGGAATATTTTCTGGTTGTAAGTCTACAACTTCAGGTTCTGGTACTTGGATGATCAAGTGATCACCTGCTTTTACCTTATAATTTGCCCGAACCGTTTCGCCCTTCAATGTGACCGCAGCTTCTTTTAGCCACTGCTGGATTTGTGACCGACTATGATTTGGCAAGCGTTCAGCCAACACTTTGTCGACCCGCCCTTTTTCTTCTTTAATGATTACTTCAATTTGCTTTTCCATTTGATTCTCCTTGTTTCCCTTTTGCTTCGTCATCTACCAGTGCATAAATAAAAATCAAGATCACCCCGAACACTAATGACATATCAGCGATATTGAAAATTGGGAAATTGATAAAATCAAGCTGGAACATATCGACCACAAAGCCATGCTGCAACCGATCGATAAAATTACCGATCGCCCCACCTAGAACAAACGCCAGTCCGAAACGAAACCATAGACTGCTTTTTTGGTAGCGAAACAATAGGTAAACAACAACAGCAACCGCGATAACGGTGATGATCGCAAAAAAGGTGATTTTTCCTTCTAGAATACTCCAAGCTGCGCCCGTATTCTGAAGATAGGTCAGGGACAACACATTGTCGATCAGAGAATGAGTTTCACCCAGTTGATAATTGGCAACGATCCAAATTTTCAGCCATTGATCCAAGCCAATGACAACAGCACTTAACAAAAAAAACAACGCGATCATAAATTTTCCACTCTTTCTTCTTTAAAAATATCTCGTGGACGGATGATGCCCAAGAGATTTCCATTCGGATTTTTATCCTTGGTGATCAAAACCGCCTCAAGCAGGGCATTTTTTTGAAACAATTCTTCCACTTCTACGATGGTCGTTTCAGCCGACACGAAACAATAATTTGATCGTTTCCCATCTCCTGCTAATAATTCATCTGCCGTTCTGCCTGCCAACTTGATTTCACCATGGAGGCTTTCTTTCGCTAACCAGTAACCCAGCATCCGCAAGGTGATCAAGCCCAAAAATCGACCATTATCATAGATCGGAAATTGTGAATAGCGCTTTTGGGCAACGATTTTCAATAACTCTGGTAATAGCAGGTGCTTTTCAAAACCAGTCACTCGTTTCGCAAAACGCGGCATGACTTTTTCAGGTGCCAGTAAGGAGCGTTCAATTTCTTGGATGCGATTGACGACCCATTCATTCGGTTCCGCAATGACAAAGTTTTCTCCGATTTTTTCATGTACGATGGCATTGCGCAGCTGAGCCATTTGTAATAGATCATCTTCTGCTCTTCTGACATTGATATTTTTGCTTTTTGACAAGCGACGAACCATTTCAGAAAAACCCATATTCCGCGGATTATCCAATTCGTCACGAAGCCGCTTTTCGATTCGATTAAAACTGCTCAAAAATTGATCTGCACCACTAGCCATGAGGAACCTCCTTGATAAGATACGCTTTTTTTAAATAAATCAAAATAAAGACAAAATATGCCACTAAATACACACCGACAAAAAGCAACGAGTAAAGGGAGATGGATAATAAGCCCAATACCCCCATCATGAGAAAAAGGCTTAAATAAAAGCCGATATATATTCTTTTAAGCGCAGGATTCATCACGACCTCCAGCTTGAGCGCTGATTGGCCTTTTGGTAACTGAAAAGGCTGACTTTCTAAAAAAAACATGCGCACACGAATCGGCGTCTGCTCAGCTAGCCCCAAAAAAATCGTTTGCTGATGATTGATGGCAGCGATTCTTTTTTTTCCTTGCATGACCTCCAAGGGACTGCCCATTCCATAAAAACCAGTCCTCCTAGTTAGTTGTAGCTCCATTGACAAAGATCACCTCAATTGGTTAAGTATACTTGATTATCAAAAGAAAGAAAATAGACTTTTGCTTGCTTCCTTGATTATTATAACAAGAATCCCTACTTTTATCTTCCATCACGTCTAATGAACGAGAAAAAGAGGTTCTACAATATTTAGTGTTGGTGGAAAATCTACGGATTTTCTACTGACACTTTTTTTGTAAAAAAAGATAGAAAAAGAGATAGCCTAACTGGTAGAATTTAGTCGACTAAAACAAAACCACACCAAGAAAGGATATCTCCATGGATCATTGTACTAGAAACTTGTTAGGTTTAACAGATGAAAATTTATTCTTCGAAGAAGAATGGTTAGAGACTATAGAAGAAGAGGGGTTTCGCACCAATCTTATCCATGCCAAACTTAGCTATATACCAAGCCATTGCCGTAAATGTGGTATCAAAAATGAAGGACGAATCATCAAGAATGGCTCACATAAAACAAAAGTCCAACTTTTGCCTTATCGAGACATCAAAACAGAATTACGCTTGGTACGTACGCGCTTTTACTGTAAAGAATGTCAGTCGACATTCAACGCTCAGACCAATTTGGTGGATGAAAACTGCTATCTTTCAAAGGAATTAAAGGTTCAAATTGCCTTGGAACTGGCGAAGAATACAACAAGAAAAGAAATTGCCGATCGCTATTTTGTCTCTGACGTAACCGTTCTGCGTGTCCTGCACACCTGTTTAAAAACGTATCATCCTCGTTTTGATACATTACCTTCGGTCCTTTGTTTTGACGAGTTCAAATCGATGAAGTCCTGCAGTGGAAAAATGAGTTTTGTCTTTATGAATGGGCAGACCCAGCAATTAATCGGTGTATTGGAGAATCGTCGCCTGGCTTTCTTAAAACCATATTTCCTTAAATTCACTCGAAAAGCACGAGCGAACGTGAAATACGTCGTGATGGATATGAATGCCCCTTATTTTGAACTTGTAAAGGCGGTCTTCCCAAACGCCAAAATCGTGACCGATCGCTTTCACATTGTCCAACAAATCACTCGTGCGTTAAATCAGTTGCGAATTAAAACAATGAATAGCTTTCAAAAAACGGAACCGACAAAGTATCGACGATTGAAGCGATTCTGGAAATTACTCCTTAAACATGCCTATGATCTGGATAGTTCCAATTATCAATATGATCGATCCTTTCGTAGACCAATGACGCAAAAAGCGATCGTCGATGAGCTTTTGAGTTATGACGAGCAATTAACAAGGGCTTACGAGACCTGTCAGCTCCTCCTCTATCACTTTAAACACAAGGACAGCCAAAGCTTTTTCGATACGATCAACAGCTTAGATCAACGCCTCCCACAATGGTTTTGTAAGAAGCTGACGTTTTTAAATAAATACAAATTAGGGATTCAATATGCTTTAAAAACCAGGTATAGTAATGGTGCATTAGAAGGAACAAACAACAAGATAAAAGTGATAAAACGAGTAGCCTACGGCTATCGAAATTTCCATAACTTTCGAGCAAGAATTTATCTCATTCAAGGCTTGATCTTCCAAGTAAAACAAAAACCAGTTAAGCACTCTGCCTAACTGGTTATGACTAAATTTTCAGTTGTATCTTTCTCTACCAACACTAAATGTCGAAGAGCCGAAAAAGACGAATGCCGCTTGCACCCGTCCTTTCAAATCATCTCTTTCCGTTTTTCCGTTTCAAATGCCGCGAATGCCTTCTTTGTTTGTGATAGCTCTTTTAGAAAAGACCGATCGCTTGGCCATCAGAAGTCACGTCCATATTGATGGCGGCAGGTTTCTTCGGTAATCCTGGCATCGTCATCACGGCACCTGTCAAGGCTACGATAAAGCCAGCCCCTAATTTTGGCACGAATTCGCGAATCGTTACTGTAAAGTCATCTGGTGCGCCCAATCGCTTTGGATCATCACTGAAGGAATACTGGGTTTTTGCCATACAGATCGGCAGCTGATCCCAGCCTTGTTCTTTGAAGCTTTGCAACTGTGCCTTGGCTTTCGGCGCAAACTCAACCTCTGCCCCGCCATAGATCTCACGCACGATCAAAGAAGCTTTATCCGCTAAAGGCAAATCGTCGGTATACAAGCGTTGATAGTTGGCAGGTTTTTCCTCGATTACTTGAACCACTGCTTTTGCTAGATCCGTTCCACCTGCACCACCGTCTGCCCAAACGGCTGTCCGTGCGATGGTGACGTCGATTTGCTGGCACATGGTTTCGACTAGTGTTCGCTCCGCTTCGGTGTCTTGTGAGAACTCATTAAGCGCAACGACAACTGGAATCCCGTATTTACGCATGTTTTCAACATGTCGCTTTAAATTACTGAAGCCTAACTCTAATGCTTTTAAGTTTTCTGTCCCTAAATCAGCCACAGCGACCCCACCATGCATCTTCAGTGCTCTGATCGTCGCTACTACTACGATCGCATCTGGTGCCTTTGATAAGTTCGGTGTTTTGATATCAAGAAATTTCTCTGCCCCTAAGTCAGCACCAAACCCAGCTTCGGTCACCGTGTATTCGCCTAAGTGCAAAGCCGTCTCGGTTGCGATGACACTATTACACCCATGGGCGATATTTGCAAAAGGTCCGCCATGGATCAGCGCAGGGGTTCCTTCAATCGTTTGAACAAGATTCGGTTTGAGGGCATCTTTTAAAAGTAAGGCTAAAGCACCTTGGACCGCCAGATCTTTTACGTAAATCGGTTGTTTCTCAAAAGAATAACCAATTAAAATCTTTCCTAATCGCTCTTTTAAATTATCAATGCTTGTTGCCAAGCACAAAATCGCCATGATTTCACTAGCAACGGTGATGTCAAAACCGTCTTCTCGGGGAACGCCTTGTAACGGTCCCCCTAGACCGACAATCACTTGTCGTAACGCTCGATCATTCAAATCGACAACCCGTTTCCATGTGACCCGACGTCCGTCGATCCCCAACTCATTGCCTTGCTGGATATGATTGTCGATCAATGCAGACAAGGCATTGTTTGCTGCTGTGATCGCATGCATATCGCCAGTGAAGTGTAAGTTGATGTCCTCCATCGGCAACACTTGTGCTTTGCCGCCGCCGGTGGCGCCGCCTTTGATGCCCATTACTGGTCCTAAAGATGGCTCACGTAAAGCGATGACGGTTTGCTTGCCGATTTGATTTAACGCATCTGCAAGTCCAATGGTCACGGTTGACTTGCCTTCTCCAGCGGGTGTCGGACTGATCGCTGTGACTAAAATGAGTTTACCCAGCGGATTGTTTGCTTTTTCGGTGATTGCCGACCATTCGATTTTTGCTTTATACTTGCCATAAAGTTCCAGGTCATCGCCTGTTAAACCAAGTGGTTCAGCAATTTCAATAATCGGTTTAGGCATTGATTCTTGTGCAATTTCGATATCTGATTTCATTTTTACCCTCAATTCACGAACTATTTAGCACTTTAAAATGTATTTTGTTTGCTATGCTCTTATTATACTTGATTTTATTCAGAAAGAAAGAGAGATTTTTCACACTTTTACAAGAAGTTTCACGAATCCTTTATGTAAACAAAAAACAACGTCCCTCTTAAGGCTGTAACGCCAAAAGGAGTGATCGCTGCTTTCTAGATTTCTATGAATTACTCGTTGGTTTTGACCTGCACCCTTTTTTCAGGGATTTTTTCTTGAAAAAAAGTTTCTAACCATGCCACATCTTTTTTACGCAACGTGAAGGTATACGTTTTTTGATGATCGGTAATGCTTATTAAACGGTTTATAATTTGCCATTTTTCTATCTCAGGTAAAGAAATAAGGCTTTTCTTCCATAAGCGCGCATAGCGAATCAGGAGCAAATCATTCCTGATGAGCATGCTTCGGTGAATCCCTAACCATACAAAAAAGAAAAAGACGGCTAAAACGAGGTTGCTTTTCCAATAAGGTCTGGTATTTTCTAACGAAAGAATCAAACTGATAAATAATATCATCATAGTAAACGACCAATAAATGATCGCTGTAGCAGCTTCCGGTTGCCAATACAATTTACGCTTCATAAAAGTTCCTCACAACATAAAATTTCTAGTATACTATCTTTATCATATCAAAAAAGGGTGAGACAATGTTAAAAGTTTATCTTGATGCTTCCACGAAAGGCAACCCCGGCCCTAGTGGCGGTGGAATCGTCATTGTCGGTACTGATCTGCATGAACAAATTGCGTTTCCGCTACCTGATTCAACCAACCACCAAGCAGAGTTCGCTGTGATGGTCAATGCGTTGCAGCTGCTGATTGACAAAGGTTTACAGGAACAGACAATTATGCTCTATACCGACAGCAAAGTCGTTGCGCAGACCATCGACAAGAATTATACCAAAAACCCTGCTTTTTCTGATTATTTAACAGAAATTCAATACTTGTTGAAACAGTTCGCTTTAGCAATCATCCAATGGGTCCCTGAGAGTCAAAACAAAGGTGCCGACCATTTGGCACGCCAAGGATTAGCAAAAGCGATGAAATTAAAGGATCGGAGACAATAACCGAGAGAAGTTTTGTTTGAAGCGCAACCAGTAAGATTGCTTCGCCAAAATTTCATCCGTCAGTAATGTTGATTGTGCCATATCCTCTTCAAAGAAGCCTTTCAACGTTTGCGTGACATCGTGATCGTAGGCGAAGGCATTGACTTCAAAATTCAAGGCATAACTCCGAATGTCTTGATTCGTCGTCCCAAAGGAACTAATGGTATCATCCATCATGACCGTCTTCGCATGGAGGAAACCATTGTTATAGATGTAGATTTTTGCACCACGGCGATGCAAGTAATTGGCATAATGCTGTGTTGCCCGATAAATGAATGGGTGGTCAGGCATACATGGAATCATGATTCGAACGTCTACACCTGAGTGGATGGCAATTTCCAATGCGTTCATCATACTGTCATCAGGAATCAAATAAGGCGTTTGGATCCAAATCGATTCTTTGGCAGCTAAGATCATTTTTACAAAACCGCCTTTGAGAATTTGGGTCTCACTTTCAGGCCCATCAGCGACGATCTGCAAATCAACATTTCCAGAGCGCTCTTTCGGCGGTAGAATAAAGTAGCGATCCTCGTATTCCAGCTGATCCTCTTCTCTTTTTACAGATGCGTTCCAGTCACGAATAAAAATCTCTTGTAGTGTAAAACTGGCAGTACCTACGATTCTCGCATGGGTGTCTCGCCAATAGCCAAATTTGGCCTTTTTCCCTAAATACTGATCGCCGACATTAAAGCCGCCAGTCCATCCGATTTGACCGTCGATCACAACGATTTTTCGATGTAGATGGTAGTTCAATCGTGTGTTGCGGATTAGGTTCTTCGAAGTGATGAAAGGCACGACTTTTCCACCGGCATCAATCAACGGTTGAAAGAATTTCCGATTGGCCTTCGGTGACCCCCATGGATCATAGACCAAACGCACTTCAACACCTTCACGGGCTTTATCGATCAAGATTGACAAGAATTGGCCACCGATCTCATCATTAAAAAACGAATAATACTCCACATGCAGATTATCTTCTGCTTGCTTCATGTCCTCAAACAATGCGGCAAATTTTTCTTTTCCATCTGTATAAAATTCTACTTTGTTTCCTTTCGTCAAGGGCGATTCATCAAGGTTCTTAAAATAGCGCTCTAATAGATGATTGTCATCTGAGTAAGGATGTTCAGGAAAAGAATAATTGTGCACTTTGATGATTTGATTCAACTCATTGATCCTACTTTGGTGGTGCTCACTAAATTTATAAATAATTTCTCCGTCGATCCCCCGACCACAAAACAAGTACAACAAGAACCCGATGCCGGGGATGAATACCAACGTCATCATCCAAGCAAAGACACTTGCAATCGAGCGTGGTTTCCGAAAAACAGTAATAAAGGCAGCGATCGTATTAATAAACAAAAGTGCCAATAATACTGTGGAAATCATGCTCATATCCATTTTTATCATAGTTTCCTCCTATATCCTGTAACCCTATAATAGGTAACTGTGATCGAAAGCAAGCTTCAATTCATAGTCCCCTAGTGTTTCTTTGATTTTTTGTTTCAGCATTTCTTCGATTTCTTGATCACTATACGCCGGTTTTGCGGGAATCACTAAATCAAAAGCCAACAGATCTCCTTTGACCTGAAAATCATGCATCCGTAACTGTGGGTCAACGAAGCGAATGATCTTTGACACTTCTTTTTTTAAATGCCGATACTGCTGATCTTGAATTGGTACGGGATCAAGATGACAGACCAGGTCGACCTTTAAAGATTGGCGAAAATCTTGTTCAATCGCATCAATCACCTCATGCGCTTCCCGTAAAGACCACGTTTCATCCACTTCGATATGCACACTGGCAAAGCGATTTTTCGGTCCATAATTATGAACCAGTAAATCATGGTAACCGAGAATCGTCGGATAGTGATCCAAGCGTTGCTCCATGGCAGCTACTTCTTCTTGGGTTGGGCGTGCCCCTAATAATTCGTTGATAAAGGAACGAATCATTTTGATTCCGCTAATCAAAATATACAAGGCAATCAGACAGCCGACGAAGCCATCGATACGTAGGCCAGTCAACCACTCGATCGTCGCTGAAAACAAAACTGCCCCCGTTGTATACACATCGTTGAGACTGTCTTGTCCGCTGGCTTTAAGTGTTTGAGAGCCGATCAGGTTCGCCAGTTTGCGGTACATCGCTCCCTGCCAGATTTTGATCAAAATCGATAAGACCAAAACGATAAACAATAGTGAGGAAAGACGGATACTCGTCGGTTCCATGATGCGTTGCACAGAGCTAATGAGAAATTGGCCGCCAACAAACGTGATGATCAAAGATACTACAAACCCACTGATGGCTTCAAATCGCTCATGACCATATGGATGTTCACTGTCGGCTGGTTTCGCAGAGATCCGAAAACCGATCAATGTTAAAATAGACGAAGCGGTATCTGAAAGACTGTTGATGGCATCTGCCATAATCGAAACAGACTGGGCAGATAAGCCAATGATAAATTTCCCAGCAAATAATAGTAGGTTGGAAAGCAACCCGAGGCTGCCTGCTAATTTCCCGATGGCTGTACGTTCGTAGACACCATTTTTTTTGCTACGATCTAAAAAAAAGTTTAGCAAATCATCACCCTCTCAAAAAACCATCTTTCTTATTTTACCCCGAAGGAATTCAATTAAACAACTATTCGTATCGTTTTTTCGAAAAAAAAGCGAATTCCCTTCAATTATCAAACGCATTTTCAGATAACACGTAGGAAAAAAGGAAAAAGATAACGGAAGGGTCTCCCCCTCCGTCATCTTCGTTCAAAAAAGGAATGTGTTAAAGACCTACGCTCCTCTTTCACCTATCTTCTTAGAAGGAAAGGAACTCGCGGGTACAGATTCAACCATAGTGTGCTTACTTGGCAGCTAACCACGCTGCTGCTGTCTCAAGTGCTGCTGCGATTCCTTCTGGATTCTTCCCGCCGGCTTGTGCCATATCAGGACGGCCGCCACCGCCGCCGCCAACTTTAGGTGCGATCTCTTTGATCAAATCGCCTGCTTTCAATCCTTTTTCGTTGGCTGCTTTGTTCATGGCAGCTAAAAGATTCACTTTGCCATCATTCGCGGTAGCTAACACTAAAATATCAGAATGGTCTTTTTGTTTCCATTGGTCAGCTAGTTGACGTAATTGGTTCATGTCCTTTACAGTCACTTTTGCTGTGATCAGACGCAGACCATTTACTTCTTTGACATCCTTGAAAACATCCCCTGCTTGCTGGTTTGCTAACTTGCTGGCAAGAGCTTCGTTTTCTTTTTGCAATTCACGCAGCTGCGCTTGCAGTTGTTCTGTTTTGGCAACGACTTCTTTTAATTGGGCGGATTTAACGATCCCTGCAATTGCTTTTAATTGCGCTTCTTCTTCATGCAATAACGTATAAGCTTCTTGACTAGTCACTGCTTCGATCCGACGAACACCAGCACCGATCCCTGATTCAGAAACGATTTTGAAAATACCGATATCCTCCGTATTTGCTACATGGGTTCCCCCACATAATTCGATCGACCAATCGGCAACATTGACGACGCGAACGTCATGCCCATATTTTTCACCAAAGAGTGCCATCGCTCCCATGCCTTTTGCGGTATCGATATCCGTTTCGATCGTCATAACAGGAAGAGCTTCCCAAATTTTTTGGTTGACGATTTGTTCCATTTGGCTCAGCTCTTCGCTGGTCACTTGCCCAAAATGACTAAAGTCAAAGCGCAAATGTCCTGGAGCAACTAATGAACCTGCTTGGTTCGCATGGCTGCCTAATACTTCTTTTAAGGCTTTATGCAATAAGTGAGTCGCCGTATGATTTTTAATGATCTTATTGCGACGATGCTGATCCACTTGTAAGAAATAGTTCACGCCTTCTTTTAGTGGCGCTTTGATTGTAGCAGTATGCAAGAACTGACCGTTCGGTGCTTTTTTGACATCCGTCACTTCCGCTACGATCGTACCATCTTCTGCTACGATCGTGCCTGTGTCCGCAACTTGTCCACCCATTTCTGCGTAGAATGGTGTTTCGGCAAAAATCAGTTTTGCTTCACCTGTCGAAACAGAATCATGTAACGCTTCGGCTTGGATGATCACTAATAATTCGCTGTTTGCTTCAAGTGAATCATAGCCAACGAAACGGCTGTCTACTTTGATATCTGTCAATAAAGCGGATTGTACGCCCATCGAAAGCTCTGTTTGTCGAGCCGCACGAGCGCGGGCACGTTGTGCATCCATTTCTTGTTCAAACCCTTGGTGGTCCACTTTCAACCCTTCGTCTTCTGCCACTTCTTCTGTCAATTCAACTGGGAAGCCGTAAGTGTCATACAATTTGAAAATATCTTGACCAGCTAACGTATCTTGACCGTCTGCTTTTACTTGGGCGATCACTTGATTTAAAATATCTAACCCTTCATTGATCGTTTCATGGAAACGTTCTTCCTCGTTGCGGATCACTTTCTCAATAAATTCTTGCTGTTCTAGTACTTCAGGATAGTAGCTTTCCATGATCTCGCCAACGATCGGTACTAATTTGTATAAGAAGGCAGTATCGATCCCTAATTTTTTCCCATGCATGACTGCACGACGTAATAAACGACGTAAAACATAGCCACGGCCTTCATTTGAAGGAAGTGCCCCATCGCCGATCGCAAAAGAAAGTGCGCGGATATGGTCTGCAATCACTTTAAAGGAGATATCTGTCGTTTTGCTGTCGCCGTAGTTCACACGACCGCTTAAATTTGCCACTGCATTAATGATCGGCAGAAACAAGTCTGTTTCAAAATTGGTTGGTGCATTTTGAACGATGGAAACCATTCGTTCCAGCCCCATCCCCGTATCAATGTTTTTATGTGGTAGTGGTTCATAGGAGCCATCTGGTTGATGATTGAATTCTGAAAAGACCAGATTCCAGATTTCCAAATAGCGTTCATTTTCGCCACCAGGATAGTTTTCGGGATCATCTTCCGCTACGTCATTAAACTCAGGACCACGGTCATAGAAAATCTCTGAATCCGGTCCACAAGGTCCTGCACCGATGTCCCAAAAGTTGTCTTCAATCTCAACGATATGCTCTGTTGGTAAGCCGACTTCCTCTGCCCAAATCCGTTTTGCTTCTGTGTCTTTTGGATAAACCGTGACATATAATTTGTCTGGATCAAAAGCCATCCATTCTGGTGAGGTCAAAAACTCCCATGCCCAATGGATCGCCTCATTTTTGAAGTAATCGCCGATTGAAAAGTTGCCTAGCATTTCAAACATCGTATGATGTCTTGCTGTTTTCCCAACGTTTTCAATGTCGTTAGTCCGAATCGATTTTTGCGCATTGGTAATTCTTGGGTTTTCAGGAACAACACTGCCATCAAAATATTTTTTTAGCGTTGCCACCCCTGAATTGATCCATAACAGGGTTGGATCGTTGACTGGAACAAGGGACGCACTCGGCTCGATGGAATGTCCTTTTGATTGAAAGAAGTCCAAAAACATTTGGCGTACTTCTGCACTGGATAATTGTTTCACGTTATTCTCCTACTTTCTTCTGTGTTCGCTTAAGATACAGGGGCTGACAAAATTGCTGGTAAGGCGCTCTTATTCCTGTAGAGTCATTTTGACGATAAAAAAACACCATTGCAGAGCAAGGACGTCGATACGCGGTACCACCTTGCTTGCAATGATGTGACTCATTACCTCTTAGACTCGTTAACGCGGAGTGGACGGCAACATTTCTGCTGCAGTTGAGCACCAAAGGGAGCAATCCGTCCGAATTCATGTTTTTCTCTCAGCAATGAAAAACTTTCTGTAATGAATCATCAAACCGACCATATCCTTCGTCATTCAAAGTATAAGGAAATGTTTCGAAAAAGTCAATCCTCAAATCCGTTCTTTGTTGATCAGAATCGCTTTGCGGTAACGATAGCTCTGGGGAGAAAGCTTTTGATCTGGCTGCAGCATTTTCCGTGAACGGTAATAACTGGCATATGGCAAGGCATCGAATAAAGGATGCCCACAAATCTGCCAGTTCTCCATTTTTAAAGACAAGCCATCTGTCAGCTCCCACGCATCCGCAAGCCCATAGGTGCAGCCAAATAAATTCGGTTCAAGCAATTCAGCGGTTGACAAAGAGACACCATCGTCGCAGGACTTTTCATTGCCCCAGCGAAAAAGTCGCCGAGTCGCAGCACCGCAAACGTATTCCCATTGATCCTCTGATAGCAGCTGAAAGCCTTGTTTGTCTAACTGCTGTTTCAATTCTGTTTGACTGACGGATTCGTGGGTAAATAACTGATAGGTTTCCGATAACGGCTCGAGTGCAGCAAAATAGCGATTCTCTTCGTGGTAAAAAGCGGGTAATTCCCAACGCAAGCTTTCCTCAAAGGACGCTGGTGCTGTGAATTGTGCCTTTAGCTCTTTTTCGAAAACACTGAATTGATCGACTAACCCGTGAAACTCCCCAGTGATTGTATTTAACTGCCCGATATACCTTGCGCCAGCAGGCAGAGAACTTTTTTGGACTAGCATAGGATCAATCACAGCTTTGCGCAAAGGGCTCGTAGACTCATTGACAAAAATCCCCCAATCCTGGCTGGTTTCTAACTCATAGATTGTTTCCAGCTGGCGAATGATCTCGTTGGGTGGTGACTGCCAATTTTTACTCCAGCAAGTAGCTGGTAATCCTTGCACACCGAGATCCCAACCTAAGATCGCCTCAGAGTTCCCTGGTATAAAGACAAAGTCTTCGCCATCGATCGTTAATTCAAAGGTAGCACATTTCAACCCTGCATACGTCAACTGACTAAAATGGACATCGGTGATCTCCTTTAAAGGACTGACAAAATACATTAAAATTTGCTGGATCAGCTGTTCTTTGATTTCAAAGGACAGTGTCTTCCAATTTGACCATTGTAACGCCTCAAAAAAATCCACGTCATTTCTCCTCTCATCTGCTACAATTACTATATAACGAGTATACCACGAAAAAGGAGGAAAACGACTGATGCTTTATTTTGGACGCAGTCCGTGGATGCTACAAGCGGTTTTCGCCCTGCGGCAAGCCGTTTTTGTGGAAGAACAGCACATCCCTATAGAATGGGAATTTGATGAAAAAGACCAAACCTGCCCATACTATCTTTGGCTAGATGGACGCATCCCGATCGCGACCATTCGCTATCAATTCTCTTCACCGAACACTCTGCAACCTGATCGCTTTTGCGTAGCCAAGGCCTATCGGTACCAAGGATACGGCACCAAATTATTGCATTATCTCGAAATGCGTGGTATCCAAGAGGGTGCCCTCCAATCAGTGTTATCCGCAGAGATCGACGCTTGTGCGTTTTATGAATCCTGTGGGTATCAAAAAACATCTGAACCCTATGCTGAAGATGGCGTATTGTGTGTAGAAATGACCAAACAATTAAAAACAGCAGTCAAGGAAGAGTAGTTCTCTTCCTTGACTGCTGTTTTGGTAAGCATTAGCTATTCGAATTTTTCTTGTTTTTGCGGGCGGTTCGAGTCGTTTGACGACGTTCGATCTTCCGTTTTTCTTTGTTCTTCTTATCAACGGCCCATTGAATTTTTTTCTTGTAGCCAGGCTTGATTTTCTTCTTCTTTTTCTTGACTAAGCCAATCAAGGTTGGGTCTAATTCGTCACGAGATTTTTCCCGCTTTTGCCGACGATTCCGATCGTAAGTCGCAACGATCTCGCCATTTTTGATTTCCTTCGGTTGGAAAACAACCCCTAGATCTTCGATGGCTTGGATTGCCCCTTCATCGCTTGGATCATATAAAGTGATCGCGGTCCCATCCATTTGGTTTCGACCGGTCCGACCAACACGGTGGATAAAGAAATCCAAATCAGCTGGAATCTCAGCATTGATGACATGAGAAACCCCTTCAATATCAATTCCTCGCGCAGCTAAATCTGTTGCGACAACATATTGGTAGTCCAAATTTTGCACTTGGCGCATGATCCGTTTTCTTTCACGAGGACTGATGTCGCCGTGGATCTTCGCTACTTTTAAGCCTTGTTCCTTTAAGTAATCCGTAATTTCATCCACACGGCTCTTCGTGTTGGCAAAAACGATGGCAAGATAGGGATGGCCTGTAGTCAATAATTGATAGATCAATTTATTGGTATTTTTCCCTTTGGTAGAAATCAACCAATTCTCGATCGTATCAGAGATGACTGCTTTCGATTTGATTTCTTCGATCAATGGATTGGCCATGTATTTTTTCAAGAATGGGCGCAATTTCTCTGGAATCGTTGCGGAGAAAACCAGCATTTGTAGTTTCTCAGGCAAACGCCCCGCAATTTGATCGACTTCTTCCAAAAAGCCCATATCCAAGGTCATGTCTGCTTCATCCACGACAAATACATTGGCAGTGTGAACCCCTAACGCTTGTTCGTTGATCATATCCAAGATACGACCAGGTGTCCCAATCACGACATGGGGCTGTTGATTTTGCAGACGGCTCAATTGGCGCTGTTTATCCGTTCCTCCAACAAAATTTGACACACGAATCTCCGGATCATGAAACCCGCCGATCTGTTTTGCGGCTTGATAAATTTGTGTGGCTAATTCACGACT
Organism: Enterococcus sp. DIV1279b; assembly: GCF_050531515.1. Taxonomy (NCBI): domain Bacteria; kingdom Bacillati; phylum Bacillota; class Bacilli; order Lactobacillales; family Enterococcaceae; genus Enterococcus; species Enterococcus sp. DIV1279b. The sequence goes on from NZ_CP172891.1 coordinate 1,856,839, forward strand.
CGGTGCAGTAATCACGACTTGCACTTCATCTTTTTCGGCATCAATTTTATCCATCAATGGCAGTAAAAATGTATGGGTCTTACCACTCCCAGTCTGAGATTGTCCAACAACACTACGGCCTTTTTGGATAACAGGTATCAGTTTTTCTTGCACTTCTGTTGGTTTAGAGAACTTTTTATCAGCAAGTGCTTCATAAATAAATGGTTGAAATTTAAATGACTCAAAAGACATTCAAACACCTTCTTTCTTTTAGCATCCTTTGGATTATAGCATATGTTGCCTTGTTTTCCTAACTTTCTTTTGTAATCGATTGAGGATCGATCGTACTGATAGTATACGTTGCACTGCGGCGTTCATAGAAAAAGCGGCTTTCTTTTTTTATTGCTGCCCACAAGAGATTCAAGTAAAAACCAAACTGGATCAACCCAAAAATAACTACCATCAACAAACTAACGACTAAAAGCAGCATATTATCCGACTCAAGAAACGGAGCGAAGAAGATATTGACCCGACTGATGCTGGCATAAATCAGATAAAACAAGCCATAGCGTTTCAATAACGCCCCCAAGCTGACACGCTCACGGCCTTCTTGCATGATTTTGATTCGTACGAGTTTTTTTCCAATCGTTTGTCCCTTGGCAAGGTAAGCCAACAACACAAAGTACAGCAACACTTCAAGAGCAAAGTACCAATAGTCCCCACTAAAGTCCCGTACCGTCTGTTGAGTGAGCAAACGAACAGCGATCACCACAAGGAAACTGATCACATTCAGTATTCCCCAGTCGATCAACCAAGCAAACACCCTTCGTGTCACAGTCACCCGAGTGCCTTTGGCGTAAGAATCGGCATCCATCTCTTCCCTTGATGGCAATAAGAACGTAAAAAGTGGGGCGATCGTCCAGCCCAAAAGCCCTCCAACTGTATTGACAAAGAGATCATTGACATCGAATAAGCGATACGGACGAGGATAAATAAAATATAGGCCCGTCAACTGCGTTAATTCAAAAAACAACGTCAGGCAAAACGTAATAACGAGTGTTTTTAAAAAGGAACATTTGAAGTAATAACGCAAATAGACCCCAAATGGTAAGGTCAACAATAAATTAAAGAGTGGCTCAAGGAAGACCCCCTGCTTCATAGCGGGAAGATAGGTTTGCGGATCGTGAATGTTTAAGACGGTCTGTTGGACAAAATGTTGCCACGATGCCCCTAACTGCAATTCCATCTTAGGACCAGTCATCTGTGCTACCTCTTCGATCGAGGGCAATGGTAGGATAACTAAGAAATAGGCGCACAATAAATAGAAGACAAATGAATACAGAACCAGTGCGCGTGACAAGATAAAACGACCGTATTTTCGATATTGGATAACAAAAAAAATCATTGATATCGCCAATGCTAGGAAAGGAAAAACCAGCAAGGCAACCTTTATTGGGGTAATATAAGCGGACATAAAGAACTCCTTCACGTTTTCTTTTTATCTTACACGCTATTTCCCAAAACGTAAATTTTGGAGTATCATAAAAGAAAAGGAGGTTAAAAAACCATGTTAAATCCCTATTTTGCCTTTGGCGTACCGGCATTCCTTTTGGTATTATATGCAGCTTTTGCTCTTTTTCGCCGGTCTTCCGATATTCCCTATTTAGGCTTTGTCCTTTTCATCATTGCTGGTTTTCTGACAGGATTTAGTTTACAAGTCATTCAACAAGCCATCAATGAAGTGGAGAAAACATCTCTTGAACACGTGCAAGAAACCCACCTTTACTCGCCTTACTTATTAGCGATTCCATTGATTGTGGGCATTCTTTTACTGATTGTCAACTTGATTCGCGGCTATTTAAAAGTCAAAAACGTTCGTCTGCGGACAAAATAAAAGCAACCTACCTAGAAATACGAATTGATCCTGCTCCTCTTGACGGGAAATGAGATCGCTTCGTATTTTTTTGGTAAGCTGCCTTGATTGCTAGACCCCTTCTAAAGATCCATCCGCCACTTTCGTAGTAAAACAGTTTATCAACTAAAAAAAGGTTTATTCGTCGGCTAGTTCTTCATCCAGGTCTGTCTCTGAGGTATCAGCAAAAGACTCTTTCACATCATCATTGACTTGCTCCAATAAATATTGCCAGTCACTATTCGACACAACCACCACATCGATATTCTTTTCTTCATCGATCAGCTCGAGATTTGAAACATCCTCTCCTAACTGCTGGAATAGGTCGATCAATGTTTGGTCTTGTAGCGTTACGTATTCAGTCCGTTTCATCCTTCTTCCCCCCATGAGTCAAAAAATTCATAAAACAAGATATCGAAACTAGTAAGATCGGTCATCTTTTGTAAAGTAGATAGATCTAAACGAATAAACGCTTTTTCCACTAATAAATAATGGTTTTCTTCCAGCGCTTCTTCGATAAATGGTAAAATCTCTTCTTCATCCCCTAATGTTTCACTAGAGATTTGGTCGATTTGATCAAACAAGCGATCATCTTGCAACAAAAAGAATTGATCGTCGTAAAGATAGACTGCGATTTGATATTGCCGGATGGGTAGCTCAGCCCGAATGACAAAAAAGCATTCCCCTGAATTGGAAATCGCTGGCAATAGTTCATTCGGTTGTAATGCCTGTTGGTAGTACATTTCCATCCCTCCTTTGTACTTATTATTATAAAGAACAATGGAGGAAAAAGGAAATAATCGAATTTCAGTTTAAAAAACTCTAAACAAAGTTAAACATCCCACTCTGCATAGAATTCTTCTAAAAAATCCTTCATGAAAGCCACACGTCGTTGGGCTTCTTTTTTGCCATACGCCGTGGTCATCTTTTCAGGAAGCAAAAATAGTTTCTCATAAAAATGATTGATCACCGTCGTTCCTTTTCGGTAATCTTCATGATTTTGAAACGTCTTTGGGGCTAAGTCACTGACATGGATCGGGTGTTGATGACTGCCACCAAAATAACTCGTCCGTAAAATACCGATCGCACCTAAAGCATCGAGACGATCTGCATCACGAACGACGCGGCCTTCTACCGAGACAACTTGCGCGCCTTGCAAAAGTTCTTTTGAAAAAGACAGATTCTCGATAATAGAAAAAATTTCTTTCGTTTGTGCTTCACTGGCTCCCGCTGTGGTCAAACAAGCTCGCACTTCGTTAGACGCCGCTGTGACATCCGCCACAACTTTGTCATCCACCGTATCATGGAGATAGGCTGCCGCCTGTACGACAAAGCGATCAACTGTCAATTCGTCGGCATCAATGATGGCTTGACTTAACCCAGCCACTCGTTTGACATGATCAAACCCATGTCCTGTGTAATCATTCCCCAGAATACTTTCGGCATAAGCAATTACTTTACTAAGATCGGCAACATTGTTTTCTTCCTTCATTTTTTTCCTTCTTTCGATATGAAAGCAGCTAGCCTTCTTTTTTCGATGGTGATTGATACAAAAGGAAAAGAAGTTCAACAAGACGAGCACCCCATGAAATAATTGGGGCGGCAACGTCTTGCGAAGCTTCTTTCCACTCGTTACTTTTAAGCGAAATCTTGCGTCTCGCTGATTTTATAGACACTAAAATAGATCTTGCGTAAATAGTCTAATAGATATTGAGGATTCAATAATTCATCCGTTGCATCTAAAATCAATTCATTTGGTTTCTTGGATGCACCATATTGATGGATATTTTCAGTCAACCATTTACGAATCGGTGAATAATCATCCGAAGCCAACACTTCATCGACATTGATTTCTTTTTCCATGGCATGGAGCAATTGCGCTGCATACATATATCCTAGAGCATAGGATGGGAAATACCCGAAGCTTGAACCTGACCAATGAACGTCTTGTAAGATCCCTTCCAAGTCATTTTCTGGACGAATCCCTAAATATTCCTCGTATTTGTCATTCCAGATTTTTGGCAGTTCATCGATCGATACGGTTTCATTAAAGATCATTTTTTCGATCTCGTAACGAATAATAATATGAATGACATATGTCAGACTATCAGCTTCAATACGGATCAAGCTAGCTTTTGAGTGCTTTAAGGAGTCATAGAAAGTGTCAAAAGACACATCATCAAACGTGCCTTCCGCACATTCTTGGAAAAATGGGTATTGCTTTGCCCAGAAATTGCGGTTGCTGCCGATAATGATTTCATTAAACAGCGATTGGGATTCGTGGATTCCCATGGACGCCCCTTCATGAACAGGCGTGCCTTCGTATTTCTCATCGATGTTTTGCTCGTACATCCCGTGACCAGCTTCATGAATCACACCGAACAGTCCCATCGAAAAGTCAGTTTCGCTCCAGCGTGTGGTCAACCGTACATCATTGTGGTTGATCCCCGTAGCGAATGGGTGGACCGTATTATCCAAACGGCCGCGAGAAAAGTCATAGCCTAAGTCGGCGATCACTTTTGAGATAAATTTACGTTGTTGCGCTTCTGTCATCTTACGTGAAAGGATCGAAGTGTCTGGCGCTGTTCCTTTTTCAGCCAATTGACGACGAATATCCATGATACCGTCTCTCACTTGTGAGAATACGTTATCCAAGATCTCAACCGTCATATTCGGCTCGTATTGGTTTAACAAGACGTCATAGTTCGTCAGCTCATTTTTCTTCCAATAAGGAATCAATTCTTTCGTCAAGCGAATGTTTTCAGAAAGAGCGTCTTTAAATAAAGAAAAATCTTTTTCTTTACGGGCTTTGAGCCAAGCAGTATGTGCTTTTGACGTAGCTGCGGAAGCCGCCATCGCCAACTCATTGGGTACATCTTTTTGCAATTCATATTCTTCTTTGACTAATTGATACGCAGCTTTCCCTACTTCTGATAATTCATCTGGGTGTTTCCCGAAATAGCTGATCGCTTCTTGGATTGGTTCCCCCACTTTTTTATCAAAGTATAGACCATATAAATAGCTGTCAACTTCCGCACGGTAATCACTGGCTTTTTCTGGCATCCCTGTTTGATTATCCCAGCCTAAGATCCCCATTGCTTGTTGTAATAGATCGATTTCTTTTAATTCTTTCAGAAATACTTGTTCTTTCATTCAGCAGACTCCTTTTTGCGTGGCGGACGTTGTCCCCAGTATTGGAAGAGATCGGTACGAATCGCACCGTTGTATAATTTGCGTTTTTTTGTCGCTTTTTCGCCGTAATGGGTCTCAAAAGTCAAGTCACTGGTCAAAAAGTACTTGCTCCAGGTTTTAAGCGGCCGAAACACTTGGCCCATTTCCTGATACAGTCGCTGAACGGACGCTTCTTCTCCTAAGCGTTCGCCATAAGGAGGGTTAGCCACAACGACACCATACTCTTTTTCTGTTTTAAAGTCTTTAACGGCTTGTTGTTTGAAGGTGATCGAGTCTCCTAGACCGATTTCTTCCGCATTTCTGCGGGCGATCTCAATCATTCGACCATTGATATCCGAACCGGTAATATCTAATTCGACATCATAATCTGCTGCTTCATCTGCTTCTTTCCGTACTTTTTCAAATACTTCTGCTGGGAACCAATCCCACGTTTCGCAAACAAATTCCCGATTAAAGCCAGGGGCGATATTGTGACCGATCAACGCTGCTTCAATGCACAACGTGCCTGATCCACAAACGGGATCGACAAACGGCTTGTCTTTGTACCAATTTGTCAGCATCACTAAAGCCGCAGCCATGTTTTCTTTCAGCGGCGCGCCTCCTTTTTCTAAACGATAGCCACGTTTAAACAAACTAGGGCCAGTCGTATCCAATGTGATCATCGCATGGTCTTTCAATAAAGCGACTTCTAATTGGAAAAAAGCGCCCGTTTCAGTCAGCGGCACACTTGCTGGACGATGGTATACTTCTCTTAAGCGATTGACGATTGCTTTTTTGGTAATCGCTTGACAATCAGGTACACTATACAATTTTGATTTGATTGATTTTCCAGCTACCGGAAATTCAGCATCTAAAGGTAAAAAGTCTTCCCACGGTAACGCTTTAACTTCTTCAAACAGCTGATCGAAAGTCAATACGTCAAATTCCCCGACGACAATTTTGATACGGTCCGCTGTACGGAGCCACAAGTTCGCGGTAGCAATGGTCTCCATCGTCCCTTTAAAACGCGCTCGGCCGTTTTCAACCTCACACTCGATCCCTAAATCCCGTAATTCTTTGCCCACTAGTGCTTCTAAACCGCTCGCAGCGGTGGCAATACAATTAAATGTTTTTTCAGTCATAACGCTCTCCTTCTTGGTATAAAAAAACCTTCCGTTGCTGGAAGGATTCCCTGATAGGTTGTGATTTTCTATAAGCCATGTTTTGTCCGTATTTTCCTCAGGGAGAAGAAAACACTGGGTAATTATCTATCTGCAATTACTTGCCTTCTTGCTCCGTTCATTTCCGTGCAAAAAGTGCCCCTACCATTGTTTGGGTTGCTCGCTCGAGGGGTTTACCGCGTTCCACCAAGACGGTTTCCCGCCTTGCTTCGTCACTGTGGCACTTTCAAGGATACTTTGGCATAGCTTACACCTTAGCCATTTTTCCTGCCGTTACTTTCTCAAGTACCCTAGCTTATGGTTTCGCTAGGCACGAACACTACAAGCATCTCAGCTTGTGCGAGCATGGACTTTCCTCAGCATAATCGAGTTATGCCGCAATTACCCGAAAACCACAACTATCTTTTCTACATTAGATTAGAATTGACGGGTTTTTTCGTTGTCATCTTCAAAATCAGCATTTGTATAGTTGCTGTTGTAGGAAGAAGAACGAGTGACAGGTTCTGATTCACGATCAAGCTTTTTGCCAAACACTTCTTTTTCAAGATTAGACAAACGTTTCAAAATATCAAAGTTTGTAACGGTTTGGCTTTTCGGCGCTTCTTGTTGAACACGAGATGCGATCGCTTGGTTTTTCGACAATTGATCGATTTTCGCTGTCAGACGGTCATTTTCTTCTTGCAGGGCTAAGATCTCTTTGTTGTAGCTTTCGTAGTCTTTAATGATATTATCTAAAAACTCGTCCACTTCAACTGGATCATACCCGCGCATTTTTGTTTTGAATTCTTGTTGCAGAATATCTTTTGGACTATAAATTAAATTTGCCATTATTTACACCTCATTGTTTATTCCAAATGGTTTTCACTTTCTAGACCATTCTATCAAAAAATATACGAAAATCAAAGTAAATTACTATCAAATGTTGCGTTTTGTAGGTCATCCATTGTTATTTGATGAATAAAGTAGGGATTTTGCTCACTATAAGCTTTGGCATCTCTTAAGAAATAATTAGGTTTTCCTGGAAATTCGTCATCATATAACACAAGTGCGCCTTCGGTATGCTCCAGTAAAAATGCCGTGTGATTTCTTAATTGACTGGGGTCTTGGTAAGGCTTATGGCTGGTGGCATTGACATAATCGGCAAATGACTTCGCTGTTTGCAGTGCCTGCTGATTGGTTTCGTTCCAATTTTCACCAAACCCTTCAAAAGGAAAAATAATTCCTAGTTTCAGTTCTGGGTATGTTTGTTTTAATTGTTCAACGGCTTCGGCACACCACAGCTCTGCTCCAAGATTCCCGCTGATCAAGAGCCATTCTAACCCTTCTTCGACATAATTGGTCAAAGTCGACATTATTACTTTCTTAATAACTGCAATCTTGGGATCTTTTGCTTGAAAGACACCTAATTCATAATTACGATAGCCAGTAAAGTATAAGGTTTTCATTGTTTCTCTGGTCATCTCTTTTCTTTCCAAACGACTTTTTGGTATAATGTTGCCTAGGAGTGTGAACAACATGGTTATTCGTTACCCGAATGGACAATCTACTACCTATGATGACGGCAAAAAACAAAAAATGCAAGAGAAACTAATAAAGCCAAAAACGTATGCCAATCGTGGGATGCGTTTTGAAGAAGCGATCAATGAAAGCAACCTTTATTATTTGAATCGGAAACTTGCTGTCATTCATAAGAAACCGACACCAATTCAAATCGTGAAAGTAGATTATCCAAGAAGAAGCGCCGCCGTAATCAAAGAAGCCTATTTCCGTGAGGCATCCACCACTGATTACAATGGGGTTTATCAAGGGCAATATATCGACTTTGAAGCGAAAGAGACTCAAAACAAAACGTCATTTCCCTTTAAAAATTTTCATCCACACCAAATCAAGCATATGGAAGACTGTTTGGAACAAGCGGGTTTATGTTTCGTTCTTTTATGGTTTTCTAGTCTACAACGCTGCTTTTTTCTCGATAGCAAGTGCTTAATTTCTCAATGGCACCTGCAAAAAGAAACGGGGAAAAAATCAATGACACTGGCCTATATTGAAACGAATGGGATTGAAATCATCCCTTCAATTGCGCCGCGTATTCCCTATTTAAAAGCAGTTGATCAATTTTTAACGATGAAGGAGAATGATTAGTATGGCAAATGGATCACAATCGAGGACCTCTCGGCATGATTCTAAAAAAGGTACAGCTAAAAAAGCACCAAAGCCTCCTAAGGCAAAAGGCAAACGAAGCATTGGGAGTATTCTTTTAAAAGTATTTATGGGGCTGTTTTTCTTGGGCTGTATCGGGATTCTATCCGGGATGGGGCTATTCTGGTGGTATGCCAAAGATGCGCCTGCACTTGATGAAACACGTTTGGATTCAACGGTTTCTTCTCGTTTCTATGCGTCAAATGGCGAATTGATCACTGAATTCGGTAGTGAAACCAGAGAAAAAATTACAGCAAGTGAGATTCCTCAACTGCTGGAAGACGCGATCGTCTCTGTCGAAGATCGCCGCTTCTACCAGCATATCGGAGTCGATCCGATTCGGATCGTCGGTTCCGCATTATCCAATGCCACAACCGGCGGTATGCAAGGCGGAAGTACGTTGACACAGCAATTGATCAAGCTGTCCTTCTTTTCTACCAGCGCTGAAGACCAAACATTACGTCGAAAAGCACAAGAAGCATGGATGGCGGTTCGTCTTGAACAAATGAAATCAAAACAAGAGATCCTCACTTACTACATCAATAAAGTATATATGTCCAATGGTGTATATGGGATGCAAACCGCCGCAATGAAGTTTTACGGCAAGCCGTTAGCTGAACTAGACCTTGCGCAAACCGCTTTGATTGCCGGTTTACCAAATGCCCCTTCAGCTTTTGACCCATTCGCGCATCCTGATAATGCGAAAAGTCGGCGAGATGTTGTTTTAGGTGCAATGCTGGAAAATGAAAAAATCACGCAAGCGGAATATGATGCGGCCGTTGCCGAGGATATTCAAGAAGGCTTGCAAGACAATCCGCGTGAAAACCAAGAGTGGAAATACTTTGACAACTACTTTAACGAAGTGATCGCTGAAGTCAAAGAAAAAACCGGCAAAGATGTTTATACAGATGGTTTAGATATTTACACCAATGTCGATATCGATGCACAAAAACGATTATATGACATCGTCAACAGTGACGACTACGTTGATTACCCAGATGATAAGATGCAAGTTGCCGCTACCTTAGTTGATGTCAACACAGGCAAGGTGACCGCTCAGATCGGTGCCCGTAATGTTGATGATGTTCTAGCAAATAACCTGGCTGTCAATGTCGCACGAGACTTTGGTTCGACCGTCAAACCAATCACAGACTATGGCCCTGCCTTTCAATTTCTACAAGATTCCACGGGTAGAATGATTTTAGATGAACCTTACACGTATAAAGGGACGAATATTCCTGTTTACAACTGGGATCGCCAATATATGGGCAATATCACCTTGCGGACTGCTTTAGCAGAGTCTAGAAATGTGCCAGCAGTGAAGCTGTTTGATGAAGTCGGAGCGGACAATATCGCAGACTTTCTCAGTGGTTTAGGAATCGAATATGATACGATCACCCAATCCAATGCGATTTCCAGCAATACGGATAAATTGGATGGCACAAAGTATGGGATCTCCAGTCTGAAAATGGCCGCTGCTTATGCTGCATTTTCAAATGGTGGCACCTATTATGAACCACAATACGTCAATAAAATCGTCATGCAAGATGGCACAGAAGACGAAGAATCCTTTAAAGTTTCTGGTCAAGAAGCAATGGATGATACGACAGCTTACATGGTGACCGATATCTTGAAAGATGTTATTTCTGTCGGTACTGGAACCAACGCGCAAATCGATGGTTTGTACCAAGCAGGGAAAACGGGAACGTCCAATTACACCGATGACCAGCTAGCACAACTGGATACATCGAATGGTGCCTACCCTGATATTACCTTTGCCGGTTATACTCCCTCCTACTCATTGGCGGTTTGGACAGGCTACAACGACAAAATGACACCGATCACTGATAGTAGTACCCATGTGGCTTCAGATGTCTATCGTGAATTGATGCGCTATGTTTCTGCTTCTGTAGAAAACACGGACTGGACAATGCCTGACGGATTGACACGGATCGGAAGAGAGCTTTATCTTGAAGGGACGTACACCCAACCAAGCTATTCAGCACCAAGTTCGTCCAGCAGCAGTTCCTACGTTGAACCAACGACACCTTCTACAGAAAGTAGCGAATCAACACCATCAAGCACAACAGAATCATCAAGCGAAGTAACACCACCAGTGACAACACCTGATGAGGATGATTCATCATCGGTCGTTACGCCTCCTGCTTCTAGTCAGGATCCCGGTTCAACAACACCTTCCAGCAGTGAGGATAATCCTTCCTCACCACCGGACCCGCCGGAACCAAACGATGGTAGTGTCGAATAATGGAGAATCGCAAAAAAACAGTAGATCAAAATCTGATCTACTGTTTTTTTTTAATTCCTGCCATATAAATGTAGAAGCTTACTTTTCAAGCTCTTCAAACAGCAATTTTTTATCGGATAGCTGATAAACTTGATTATGCAGATCGTCAAATAAATGAATCACATTTTCTTTCGTCTCGTTCACTTCAAAAAGAATCTCTTTGGCACGATCATGAATCCCATCGATCCGCATTTCTGTTGTACGGATCATTCGTTCAGATTCGATTTTCGCTTCCTGAATTGTGCGATTCGCTTTTCTTCTAGCAAAGACTAAGACCTCACTGATTTCTGTTTGGAACTGCTCGTTTTCGATTTGTAGGGCTGCATTTTCTTCCCTTAATGCTTCGATTGTCGCCTGAAGCTCTGCGACTTCTTCATTTGATTCGCTAGCTGATACATTTGCAGCAAGCTCTTCTTTTTCTGCCAATTGCTGTTTCAAATCAGCAATTACCTCTTGCAGCTGCTGGATTTCTTGCCGCTTCAAGGTCCATTCAGCGCGTTCCTTTTCGTAAGTTTGTTTCTCTTGTTGCTCTTTTTCTTGCTGAACAGCTAACTTGGCTTCTAATTGCTGGATTTTTACTTCAAGTTTTTCTGTATCTACTTTTGCAAGCTGCTCTTCTAGGTCTTTGACTTTCTTATTCGCTTCTACTAGCGAAGCTTTTAATTCTTTTGCCTCTGCTTCTTGTTGAGCCACTACCTTCTGCTGTTTTTTTAACTGATTTTTTTCTTCCTGTAGTTGCTCATTTTCTAAAATCAATTCTTTGATTTCAAAAGATAAATTTTCAATCATATGATCCTTTTCTTGTTCTTTTGACTCTTGCTTATTTGTCTGGTTTGTACTCAATTCTTTCTCCATACGTTCTCCTTTATCTTCAACGAGTTGACTATCCTTGGCGTAGCTATCACGGTTGCCAGAGGACTTTTGCTGCACTGCTATCTTTTTGACACTTTGCTCTTTCTGCTGATCTCCAGCCACTCTTTGGTGAGAAATCGGTTTTGCGAAAGTTTGTGCGACAGGTTTTACTGCTTCTTTCTGGGTTTTAGGGAGTTCATTGTCTGCTGGTCGATTGGTCTCGTCCTCATTTTTTTCAGGGGTAGCCTTTGCGGACCCTTGATCCTCAACGATTCCCTCTTCTTGATTTGTCTCCTCAAATTCATTCAGCTCTTCTATGGATAATTGATTCACTTCATCCATTAGCTTTTGGGCAGAAAACCAACCTTTGTTTTTCTTTTTCATCATTAATTTTTCACACTGCCTTTTTGTTCATTTGTATTGATCGTTTCACTTTGATCCGTTTGAGGAGTAGACGATATGCTCTCGCTCCTCTCGTTGTTGGCTACTTCTTGAGCATCAGTGTTTGGGAATCTGCATTCTAAAAGGGTCCAGACCCCATTCTCGTCACGAATGATCGTCTGCTCAAAGGACTGATCAGAATCCTTGGAAAATTGGACAGAGAAGGTTCCTTGGGTGATCAGGGGAACGTTCTGCATATCATGGAGTAGACGAGAAAAATTCTCTTCCCATCCGTTTAAGTCATCAATTGATGGTAATTTGCTAGATAGAACAATGGAGATTTCTTGCAAAGGCTGATCAACAAAAATCATCGCTACAGTGCGACCTAGATATGGTGATAACTGATAGGCCAACTCATATTCAGCTGCAAACTGTGCTTCACGATCATTGGAGACGAGTAAATGCTCCCAATCAATCGCTTCAAAAGAAAAGCCGTTCTCAGGATAGGCAAAAATCGGCATCCGCACCCATTCCGTTTGTTCAGTTCTTAGCGCGAAGACTTCCTCTTTCAATTGACTGGTTTCTTCTTGCAGCTTTTGCAAATGAATGCCGCCTGTCAGCTGAAAAACTGTTAGTAGCAAGACACTTACGATTATGGCACTACTGCAGCCCAATAAAATTAGCAGGTGCCCACTGCGCAGGTTGTGCTTAAATAAACGCAGTTTCCTTTTGGATAAAGCATCTGACGACAGCTGCTTTTCAACTTTTCTTAATAAATATTCTCGATACAATCGCCAACCGATGATACTACCTGCTCCAATGGCAAGCAGTATCATCCCAATATAGATAAAAATCACAGTCTCTTCCTTCCATCAAAACTAAAATTCGTTTTATTCATCCATTTTGATACAAACTTAGTCTCGTTGATATGTTGCAAGAAATGAATCATCGCAAACTTCCTTTCAAAAAGCTGATGTGTCAGAAGAACGTGGTCACCACACCATAAAAGGTTTTACTTGAAATGATTCCAAATTCTCTACTATCACTTGAAGTGAGCAGTGCATCGCCAACGACAAAGTACTCATCTTCTTTGAGGTACCCCCGAATCGGCAACGCCTCAACGGCTTCATCCTTCACAGTGATCATAAATGAAAAATCAAAGTCAGTATCCTCCGCCCCAATCAACAACCGCTCCTGTGTACGAACGAAGGAATCCCCCGGCACACCAATCACTCTCTTGATCAAAAATTTTCCTTCCTGTTCGAAAGCGATCAGCTGATAGCGATTTGGCTGACGCTTTTTATGAATCAGCACAACTTGTCGATCCTCGATCGTCGGCAGCTTGGACGTTCCTCTGACTAACGCCAGTCGATACGGCTGAAGAAACGCAATAAGCAAAAGGACCATCAAAAAGATACCGCTGATAGGAAGACCTATTTGTCTATGCCTTTTACTCATATTGCCAGCCCTCCATCCTTATTTTGGCATAATATATGAAACACTTGATGAGTGCGCCAATTCATTGCTGATCACGCGATAAGAGATTGTGGTTCCACCATAGACATTTCCTTCTGAAACCAAAATACCATTTGGACCAACGGCTTCAACAAAAGCGACATGACCATAACGAGGATCAGATCCAGCTGTTCCAGGTGCAAAAGAGATCATACTGCCTGCTTTAGGCGTTTGACTGACGTTGTAACCTAAACGTCGTCCGGTATTGCCCCATTGACCACCATTTCCCATGTAGTCATCTACTTGACCGCCTAATTGACTCACCCGATTGAACACATACCAAGTACATTGTCCAACAGGATACGAACCAGAAAGATTGTAGTCATGACCGTTGTATTCTGGGAATGTCATGAGGGAGCGATACTCTTCTGGAATTTGTTCTTTTCCTTGGATAAACAAGCCTGTTTCTGTTGCGATCACTTGGTCATATTGCGTCAATCCATAGACCGCAATCAGTGAATTGATTTTTTTACTATAATTAACATCGGTCGCATAAGTGCCCGTCAAAGCATCTGCTGCCCGAAGATAGTTTTTTGATTCAGAGCGCCACACGTCTTGATAAAAGGTTGGATTTCCAGTGATTCCTCCGCGAATCAATTTGACATAATCTGCCATCGAATCTCGATAACTTGAATAGGAACGAAAGGCTGCTTGAATTTGGAATAGTTCTCCGTTGCCTTTATCTTCCATTGTTGGTAAAGTCACGCTGCTTCCTTGATAACTGCCTTTGATCCCAAAAAGGTTATAATGGGGACTGCTGGAAAGCCCGCTGTCGCCACTGCCGCTTTCAAGGATCGCTTGCGCGATTAATACAGAAGCAAAGACATCGTATTCTTGCCCTAAGCTTTGGGCTTCTTGTGCCAATGTTTCAATAAACGTCTGGGTCTTTTGATTCACTGTAAATTCGTAAGGGGCTGGATATTCAGTAACTAGCTTTTCGCCATATGTAGCCAATTCAGGATTTGATAGCCGTCTGATCGATAGCGGCTCTTCGATTGAAACCCGCTGAACTTCGATGGCAGTTTTCGTTGGCTCTTCTTGATTTGTCACTAAACTTGCTTGGTAACCATCTGCGAGGTAGATACCAATTAACTTATTTTCGTCATATAAAAGATCCCCCGGTTGTAATTGTTCAACCTGCTGTTCTTTTTCTATCCAGCTAGCTTTTCCTTCTATAACCGCTTTGATCCGTTCATTGATCCATTCGTCCATTGTCGATGGTTCTTCTAGTTCACCAATTTGCCCGATGATCTCGTAGACCAATGCCGCTTGCCATTGGGCATCATAATCAGCTAATATCGGCAAGGTGAAATCTAACAGATTCGAATCTGCGATCTTCGCTGCCCGAAAACTCTCTGGTAAATCAATGGTACGTCCATCATAAAAAGAATTTTTCAAGTGAGAAGTAGCATCTGGTGATTGAACGACAGGGTTTATTACTTGCTCAGGTGCAATAATCGGAGGTGTTTTCGGCTCCTCTTTTTTTGCATTTTCAGTATTTTCGTTGCTCTCAGTTGAAATTTCATTTTCTTTTGGTGCCAATGACTCATCAATCAAGTCGGTCTCTTTTGGCTTGTTCTCTGTTTCTACTTCTAGATCGTCCGTTTCAGCATCTAGTTTTTCCTCTTCCTCGGAAGGTTCCGTGGACTCTAATTCCTCTAGTTCGGTCGTTTCCGCTGACTCGGTCGTTTGTGTTGAGTCTGATTCTTCAGACGAATCAAGAGATTCTACAACGGGATCTGCTGTTTCTGAATCCACAAGCGGTTCATTTGATTCGGAGGATAACTCGGTCGAGTCCTCCGTTTGCTCTTTGCTGACGTCTTCTTGACTTTCTTGGTCATCTGCTGCCGATGAATCTTGGTCATCAAGTTGCTGTTCGACATTTGTATTTTCTGAATAGTTATCAGGCTGAGGGCTTTCTTTCGCCAGCAATACGGGAGAAACAAAAAGTTGGCTTGCTAAAATCCCAGCACTGAATACTGTCAGATATGACTTCTTTTTTTTACTCTTCATACAGTTTCCTTTCTCTTGTTTCAGCTGGCATCATTGGTTTTGAACAAAACCTGACGAACTGATTCAAAGCTGCTTGAATAGTTATTGCACGAGTTTAGGTGAACTCTATCTCTTCGCGGTTATTAGGAAGCAAGCGTGATCTACCGCAAAAAAACGGTAAAACCCACTGCTTTTCAAGCGATTTACTCACTATCTTCCTATCAAGAATGGAAGCTGTCATAGGCGTCAACAGCTTCCATTTGATAAGATTGAGCATTGATCATTCGGTAGATGGGACAAAACTTAACTCCCATTCAATCGTTGCTTGGTAGGTCATGTTACGCGGATTTGATCCAATGGGTACTTCAAGTTTGACACTATCCCCCATCGTCCCCATATCCCCGTAGCGCTGAATCCAGGTACCGCTTCCTTCATTTGCATCTGCTTCAGCGATCAAAGCGGGTACCCCAGGATCAAGGATCATTGATTCACTATAAGTGGGAGGAATTGCTGAATTGGCAGCATTCGTCAGCATAACTGCATTTTCTAAAATAATTCGTGCACCCCGAAGTTCTTCTCCTCGATCATTACGAAATCCTGCAGCGGATAATGTCGCGTTTAGTTCCCAGCCGGTAAATTGAGCGCGACGGTCAGAAATCTGCACGTAATTTGGCCGTTCCTCAGTTACTGAGCCATCTGCACTGCTAAGACGTTGCGGCAATGCCTTGTACTGTTTGGTATCTGCACTTATTGATACATCTCCAAAGCTATACTGGGAGATGAAATCGATACTGATAAACCCTAAATGTTCTGGTATATCCGGTTTATTTTCTGGATTTACTTCAATATCTGGCGCGATCGGATCTCGTGGATTCATTGTGGCAATCTCTTGAACAACTGTTTCAGCTGTATCAAATTTTCCATTTAAGAAAGCGTAAGCCGTCACCGTATTATGTTTTGTAAACCGATCCCCCTCGGCTAAGGTCAAGCTGAAATCACCATTGGCATCTGCTTGAAGATGGAACAAGCTGTTATCATCAAAAGAGGGTGATTGCAGTTGCGGTGCGGGAATCGCTGGATCTCCGTCAAAACGAATCACACTATAAGGTGTGGCTTTTCCCCTAATGATTCTTGAGCCTTCCAGTGCCGGGTCTTCCGTTAATGGTTCTAAATGAACCTCGACATCTGGAATATATTCAAATAGGATACGTTGTGCTCTTGTGGTAAAATTCGCGCGAAAATGATCAACGATCTCTTGAGAGATGGAAGAAACATTCGAAATCGATGACAAGGTAGAGGCAAAATTCACTTTTAAGTTGAAGATTGGACTCCAACTGAAGTCTGGTTCCTCCGTCAAGTTTCCGTGCCGCCATTGTTTCGCTGCTTGAATATCCACATCTAATAGCCCACCGCTGCCGGAGATCGAAATAAGGCTGCTATTTGCTGCATTTCCGGTAACCGCCCTTGTTTTCTCTAAATTGATGCGTTGTGCATCCGCAAAAGTGAAGGTTGAGGCCGAGCTCAAAAATGTCATCAAGGAATGAGAGGGATTGGTTCCGTCTGACTTAATATCCAAGATTCCTTCTTTAGCAACAATAAATGTGGCGGCACCGGCTACATGGATCACTCCGGATGTGGTGGTCCCTTGATTCACTGCATCAATTTCGACACTGCTTTTATTTCCAATAAGCATCGTGCTTCCAGCACCCATGTAGATAATGTTATAGCCCCATCCATTGAGGCTTGTGGTACGTCCGTCAGCTTTGATTACCACTTTGCTATCCTCAGACATTTCAAAGTGGGCGCCGCTAGCATACATACTGATTGCGGGGGAGTTGGCTCGAGCATTCAAATGAAGCTCGGATCGATTACCGATATCGATCCGACCATTTTGAATGTAAATATTTGCCCCATAGGCTTCTCCTCCTGTGCCAGCTGTTCGCAAGGTCATTTTCACATCATCGCCAATAATCATTCGACCCGTTGCATAGTACAAATAAATATTTCCCGCATTAATCGTTGACATGTCAACTACTGCGTTATCGAGAACTTCTAATTGGGTTATTTCCATATTTACCTGATTCGTTGCGTTGATCGTTTGTACTCGTCCTGATCGGGACGTATACGTCGGTGATTGATGCGATGTTACCTCGCCAGACATAACGACAGGTGTTGCGTGCGAGTGAATCAATTGATTTCCCGCATTGGTCAAATTATGGTAGCGCATTCTGGATAGATTCTGTTGTGGAATGCTCATATTCGTAAAATTCATGAAGCCATAATAGTTGCCATGAACGATATCGATATTTTGGTACGTGATGTCCCACGGCGTTGCACTATTGACGGTACTATCATAAAATCCGACAGCAACAGCTCTAAAGTCGATTTGATACCCATTGCCTTCGATCACAAGCGTTCTTGAAATTCCAGAAGCATTGGTCCAAATATAGGCTAATCCATTTGTTGGGTTGGAAGTTGCACTTCCCACAGCCACTCCAGAAACTCCTTGAGTAGGATTATCCGAAGATTCAAAGTCGTTTACGATATTGATATAATTTACATCTTTGTTCACGATTGCCGCCATAAATTCTTGCCAGTTGGAAACATCCCGATGACTGATTTCGTTTAACGGTGTGACCGGTTCTGTCAATTGGGCAATCGCTTCTGCTTGATCAGCTTCTGTGTCTTGCTGATTCTCGTTTAGGTTCGCGTCATTGGAAGGTTGCGTGGTTCGTTCCCCTTCCTGCGGCGTCTCTGATGGTGAGACTTCTGTCTCGATCGTTTCATTATCTGCATCATCATCCGAGTCCTCTTCCTCGTCATCTTCTGCCTGTACTTCGATCGTTAGTTCCGCTTCACCTATAACCAGTTGATAATCGCCTATTTTATTAAAGACGATAGGAATCTCGAACTCCATTAGCTCTTCATCAAAGGTAAGCGTCCATTCCTGTTCTTCTTCAGACAGCTTTTTACTCTTCACTTCTGCAGCAAATTCTTCTTCCGCGATCGCTGCTTCTTTCGCTACAACCAGCGTAATCTCATCTAACGGTTGGCTTGATACGACGAAAACATCGATCGGTTGATCCACGACACCTTCAATCACACTAACTGGAAACTGAAAAAAAGGGGTATGGATGTCAAATTCTTTTGTTTGGATCGGTTGTGTTGCTTTATCAAGCAAGGACATGTTATGCGTTTCGTCCA
This sequence comes from Enterococcus sp. DIV1279b, assembly GCF_050531515.1. Classification (NCBI taxonomy): domain Bacteria; kingdom Bacillati; phylum Bacillota; class Bacilli; order Lactobacillales; family Enterococcaceae; genus Enterococcus; species Enterococcus sp. DIV1279b. The sequence goes on from NZ_CP172891.1 coordinate 1,875,530, forward strand.
ATGGTTCAATCGTGTGATCGATGGCGTGGATTTCTGGCAATAGTAAACTGCTCAGACTTGGAAAAAAAGTTTGCACACTTAGCAATCCAATAATGATCGCAATTATTACCTTGTGTGGGGTATTCTTCATTTCAACTTTTCCCACCTTCCTTTGCATTTTTTTTCTGACGAACAATTAGGATGATCGCAAGCAATAGAAACAAGCTGATTAGACCAGCCGTGGCGATCATCCACCAATTGAGTGACGTATCTACAGTGACATCGAGTTCATTTAAGCGGCGAGCATCTTCTGCCTCTACGCTAAATGTCTGTTCCCAAGACCACTCTTCCTCTCCTGACCGCGCAGTAAGATTCAATACATACTCCCCATTACGAAAACGATCGCCATTCAAGGGAATTGGGAAATGCATATGTGAATTAGGAGCCATTTGCATCGCTGATTGACTTGTTTCATATAAAATTGTCTCACTGCCAACAGATCGAATTTCAGCTGTTACTTCCAATTGATTGACAAATGTTGAAGTATAATTTTGGATAACAGCACTAAATACGTTTCGGTAGTTTACTTGATCGGCAAAAACATCAAGCAGTTCCAATCCCGGATCCGTTGCGGACCGATTGTTGCTTACTACCACACCAATGACATAGGAAAATGCATTCCGAATACCTAATCCTTGTTCAGCAGATTGTGTTTGCTCCTCTTCCGAAATAACCTCTTTGATTCGAATGCCACCTGCCAAAACCCCTTTAAATTCCTCTTCTGGCATCGTAATCGGTAAAGAAATGATTCGTTTTTCTAATGGATCGAACGATACGGTTTCAGGCACCTCTACCAGTTCATCAATTGATGCAGGTAAAGTCGGATCAGGGGATTCTGCATCCCTACCATATTCCACAACACCATTCACATTCGTAAATGCCGTATGGGCAGAAATTTCTATTTCGATCGCTTGATCAGAACCATTTTCGATCTCTAAAGCCAATTCATCACGTTCTCCTGCCCCAAGATTTAAATCGAAATACCCCAATGCCCCTCCTTCCAGCTGACTTTCCGGTAAGATAGGCGTCACATAGAAGTTTAATTCTGATTCTGTCTGAGCATAGCTCAATCTTGGTGAAAAAAAGAATGATAATAGGATGACCGCATAGGTAACCGTTTTTATCCATTTCATTCTCATACGTTGTTCAGTCAAAAGTGGTTCTCCTTCCAAAAAAGGCAGGAATAATTTACTATTCCTGCCAGTTGTTTCTTGTTGCAAGCTATGATCCTTCTTACGGATTTACTGTTTCGCCGCCACTATCAACAGAAGCAGTTAGCGTCCATGTCATTTCCGCAGTATAGTTAGTTGCTAGCTGCGTGGTAGAACCTGGTACAAATAGTTGAATATCATCATTTCTGATAATTTCGCCTTCTTGTTTATTAAGATTTTGTTCCGTCAATTTTTCTTGATCTCCCCAGTAAATCGATGAAGCGCCCGCGCCTTGACCGACCGAAGCACGCATGACAGGAATGTCTTGATCGTTGACATCTAAGATCAACGCATTTTGTTCTTCATTATTGATAACGGCACTTGGCTGTAAGTCTGGATCACCCTCGCCTTTGTTGAACACGATCTCAGGGTTTGCCAACTTGATTTTTGCCCCAGTCAAGACATCCCCTGATTCAGAAGTAAAATCAGTTAGACTAACATTTAATGTCCAACCAGCATGCGTTCCTCGGGTATCTTGCACTTGGGCAAACGATACATACGGTGTCGTACCTGATTGATCAGCCAAATTACGCTCATCAGCAACGATTGAATACCAACGATCACTGGTAGAAATAGCATTCTGACCAAAATCGAATGTTTGTGGTGCATAAGCAATGGTAAATGGACCCGTTTGTCCTGGCGGTGTTGGTTCGATCGTTTCTACTTCTGGGTGCACGACTGGCGGTTGTACCACTGTTAGATCGCTTCCGTCTGAGGTAAACCCTACAACGTTATCGGTAGTCGTTTCTAATGAAGATTGGGCAAAGGCTTGAACGCCTCCTGCTAGTAAAGTGGTGGATAATACAGCGACCGTAGCTAAACGAATCTTTTTCATTTCTAGTTCCTTCTTTCTTTTTATTCAGTACAAAACCAAGTTATTGAACCGTTTCTCCGTCCGGTCCAGCTGTTGCAGCCAATGTCCAAGTAAGGGTTGCTTCATAAAGAGCAGCGTCTTTCGCTGTTGATCCAGGAACAAGTAACTCGATTCCAGCATTTTCAACAACCTCTGCGCCTGCTTCCACTTGTCGATTGATTTCTTCCTGATCGCCCCAAACGACTGACGATACACCAGCACCTTTTGTTTGAGCAGCGGTCAGAACCGAACGCTCACTATTTGTAGCATCTAAAATCAATCCATCCGCATGAATTTGTGGTTCATTTTCTTGGTTGCTTCCGTTATATTCCAATTTTGGCGAATTAAAACGAATTCTTGCTCCAGTCAGTTCATTATTTTGTGTTCCTGATTCAAAAGCACTTAAGGAAACTTTTAAATCCCACCCAGCATTTGTCCCACGCGTATCTTGGACTTGGGCAAAAGAAACATAAGGAACTCTTTCTTCACTATCTTCCGCATCTTTTAGCTTGTGTAATTCAGCCACTAGCTTATATTCTTGATCGGTATTAGAAATCACTTGCTCACCGAAATTAAGCGTAGGTGCGTAAGCAATCGTCAATGGTCCCGTTTGTCCTTCCGGGCCGACTGGATCGATCTCTACATCTGGACCATTAGGACCAGGATTTGGTGGTTGAACCACTGTTGCTTCGCTATCGTTTGGTACAAAGAGAACTTTCCCTTCTGTATCATGGTTTGTTACACTTTCAGTAGCGAAGGCTTGCGCGCTAATAGTAAATAAAGTTGCAGCTAAAACAGCTGCCGATGCAAATCTTACGAATTTCAAATTCATCCCTGCTTTCAAATTATTTGTCTTTTCTTTTTAACCATCATAAATTTTGATCGATGTTTGGTATATTGCACATACAATACAACCAGTACGAGCAGTAATCCAAGTAAGATTACGCCGTAAGTTCTTGTCTCGTTGGTCTTTGGTAAAATACCACCTGGTTTTGCTACCTCGTTTGGTGGCGAGATATTCTCTGTAGGGCCTGCTGGCGGTGCTGGTTCGGGTTGCCCAATAGGCTCATAAACACCGGTAAAAAGCACAGAGCTTTCTGTTTCAACCGACTGCACTTCCTGAGCATTCACCGCTGCAGTAGAAATAGTTATCCCATAAAAAAGAGTGCAAAACAGAACCATACGAACTAATTTCCATACCTTTTCTCCTTTCATTCACCCTCCTCCTCTATACTTGCCACATCTTATAAGTGATCTTTTCAAAACTGCGTTTGTCTAAGACCCGTTAACAAAAAATGATTTTGAGATCGTTACAGAATCATTTGAACTATGCAACGCTTTTTCTGTCATTCGTAAAATAGCAGAGAAAGACTTATAACCTTTGACAAAGTTCACTATACTGATGATTTTCACAGATTTGAAATACTATTTTTCACCAATAGGTGAATTTTCTTATTAATTTTACGTTTTATTGACCGAAAATATGCTGTTTTATAAAAAGAAAGGTTAAAAACTGTCCGAAAGAAGCCCATCATACTAAGCTTACAAATAGTTTCAAAAAAAAGGCGTATCGGAAGGTTCATTTCGCATCGAGCATCATCCCTCACACGATCTCTTTGTGAAAAAACATCTAATTTTGAGTGGTGTAATCAAAAAAATTCAGTAAGCTTATGTTTTTCCAGTTACTTGAAAGGGCTTTAATAAAGGGTATTACGTTAATTACCTGTTTTTTTATCAATTTGTGCAAAAAAAAAACGCTAAGCGATTTCGCTTAGCGTCTTGATCCTAGTTACTTTTGGTTTATGTTCACCATTAAATGGTTTTCTTCCCCTTCATCCGAAGTTTTCCTTCTTGGCACATTGTCAACAATGGACAAACCTCACACTTAGGTGCCCGGGCTGTGCAATGATAACGACCAAAGAAAATTAACGTGTGATGCGTTTTGACCCACAACGTATCTGGAATCTTTTTCATCAATGTTTGTTCGACTTCTAATACGTTGGCGTCTAGTTTACAGATGCGCAGCCTTTTTGATACCCGCTCGACATGCGTATCGACAGCGATTGCTGGAATGCCAAATGCATCGCCAAGAACGACGTTCGCTGTTTTTCTGCCGACACCTGGCAAAGAAATTAAGTCTTCTCTGGTTTGAGGCACTTCGCCTCCAAAACGCAACAACAATTCAGAGGCACAAGCTTTGATATTTTTCGCTTTGTTTCGATAGAGGCCAATCGATTTGATTTTTTCAATAATGTCTTCTAACGGCGCCTCGCTGAGAGCCTGCGGCGTTGGATATGCTTCAAAAAGTGCCGGTGTCACTTTATTGACTGACACGTCCGTTGCCTGTGCGCTTAGAATGACAGCAATCAGCAATTCAAAGGCATTTTTTGACACTAGTTCTCCATGTGCTTCAGGAAACATCTCATACATTATTTCTATCGCAGTCATTGTTTTTTCTTTACTGATCATTGGACGAATTAAACTCCTTGTATCTTACTCTCCTTCTAACCAATTATGCATAGGGATTTTGGGCATTGGGCCATCCTCTTGTGGCGTGGTTTCATTTTGAAGAAACTGTTTTTTTCTTCTTTTTTGCTCTTCTTCTACTTGCGCTTTTGAGGTAATATTCTTGCGTTCCCACGAAAGCAAAATACGATCGATATAGTTTAAACTATACGCTTGATTCAAGACCGCTTCTCGCAAAGCAAACTGGACCAGCTCGGGATCATAGTGGTCCTCATCCAACCACTGCCCGATCCGTTGGTATTCGATCGCCGATAAGGGGCGACCAAATTCTCCTTCAAATAAGCGATACAACTCGCGTATCTTCTCTTCATTTGTTTCAGCGACTTCCTTTTTGGATTGCTGCTGCAAAAGAAACTCGAGCCGTTCATAAATGCCAGTGAAATCATAATAATCCACCATTTTTCCTGCGTCGTCTTTTTTTGAATCCATTCGCAGCACATCTTTTTTCAGCAATTGATTCAACCAATGATAGATCTCTTTTTGGTCGCTGCCCATCACCGAGGCGATCTCACGTAAATCTGGAAAATCATTGCCTTGCTCATGGCTGCGATACAGTTGCAGCCATAACAAAAATTCATCATTCGTCAAACCAAGATGATGGTAATTCTCTAAAAGCAAATTTGAAATCGTCGTTTGCCCTTTTGCCAAATATTCCTTTAACGAAACCATACTGCATCCTCTTCTCCTTGGCTCACTTGAAACATTAAGATTCTTCCTACTCAGGATCGAATCAATAAAAAGGGGACGACGCAAATGCGGACGTCCCACGATTCTTTGTTGGTTACGCTTTTTCTTTGACTGCTGCGATGATCTCAACTTCAACCAAAACATCTTTTGGTAAGCGAGCAACTTCGACAGCAGAACGTGCAGGTAACGCTTCATTGAACAATGTGCTATACGTATTATTGAAAGGAACGAAATCATTCATATTTTTTAAAAAACATGTCGTCTTAACGATGTCATCTGGCGTAAGTTCCGCCGCTTCAAGAATCGCGTTGATATTTTTCAATACTTGCTGAGTCTGTACTTCAATCGTCGTACCGACAACTTCCCCCGAAACAGGATCTAATGGCACTTGACCAGAAGCAAACAAAAAGCCGTTTGCGATTTTTGCTTGAACATAAGGACCGATTGCTTGTGGTGCTTGATCTGTAGAAATTATCTTCATTTTGTTTCCTCCTCTTTCACTTGGCATTCGGGACATAGACCATAAACTTCTAGTCGATGGTTATTTATTTGATACCCAGTTAATTTCGAAGCCGCCATTTCGACATCTTCCAATCCTGGATAGTAAAAATCAGCGATCTTTCCACACTTTTGGCAGATAGCATGATAATGAGGCTCCGTTGTAAAATCAAAACGGCTGGAGGCATCTCCATAATTCATTTCTTTTACAAAGCCAATTTCTGTGAACAAACGTAAGTTATTGTATACCGTTGCGACACTTATACCAGGAAAATGAACTTCGATCGCCCGATAAATCTCTTCAGCGGTTGGATGGGCATCGTGACTGGCTAAAAATTCTAATATCGCTACTCGCTGCGGTGTAATACGAATATTTTCATGTTTTAATCGTTTGATCGCTTCATCGTAGATCGTACTCACAGGAGTTCCTCCATTTCTCTTATCTTACCTATCATACTATGTAAAACCTAAAAATTCAAACAGCTTTCCTTGTTTTTTTCAAAGGAATAGCGCATTTTCCCAGCCCGTCTTCCCTCAGTTTTTCGAGAAAGAAAAGCAGACAAACGAATGCCTGCTTTCTCCCTCTTTGCTAGTCTTCAAACTGATACAGTGCCGTAGACAAATAGCGTTCACCATTATCTGGTACGATCGCTAAGACTTTTTTGCCTTTTCCTAAGTCCTTAGCAACCTCTAATGCCGCTTTGATCGCTGCACCAGAAGAAATCCCTACTAAGATTCCTTCTTTCATCCCAACTTGACGCGCAGTTTCCATGGCATCCTCACTAGCGATGGCAATCACCTGATCATAAATCTCAGTGTCTAGTACTTTAGGAACAAATCCCGTGCCGATCCCTTGGATCTTATGGGGACCAGGTTTGCCACCTCCTAAAATAGCTGATTCTGCAGGCTCAACGCCCACGATCTTCAAATTAGGATAGACGCGCTTCAATTCCTTCCCCGCACCAGTGATCGTACCACCTGTGCCGATCCCAGCAACAAAAGCGTCTAACCCTTTAGATTCAAACGCATCCTCAATTTCTTTCCCTGTCGTTTTTTCATGGACTTCTGGATTGGCTGGATTTTCAAATTGTAATGGCATATAATAGCCGTCTTGTTTTGCTAATTCTTTTGCTTTATTGATAGAACCAGTGATTCCTTCAGACCCAGGGGTCAAAATCAACTCTGCACCATAAGCTTGAACAATTTTACGTCTTTCAATACTCATGGTTTCTGGCATAACCAGGACGACACGATAGCCTTTTGCCGTACCGATCATGGCTAAGCCGATCCCAGTATTCCCAGAAGTTGGTTCGATGATGGTATCACCAGCTTTTAACAAGCCATTTTTTTCTGCTTTTTCAATCATGGCTAAAGCAATTCTGTCCTTGACACTTCCCCCAGGATTGAAGAACTCTAATTTCAGATACACATCCGCAGAACCTTCTTCTACGATGTGATTTAATTTGACGATTGGCGTATGCCCAACTAACTCATTGACCGATTGATAGATTTTTGTCATTGAAAATCCCTCCCGTTCTTATTCTTCCATTCTACCTAAAATAACCCCGAGTTGCGAATAAAAAGTAAGCAATTTCAATTTTTTTCTTATTTTTTTATATTTGTTTGTATTCACTTTCTTGATTTTGTTTTTCCATTACAAAAAAACCTTAAGAATGATGCCATTTAAAGCAATCATTCTTAAGGCGGTATCAGATAATTAAACGATTAATTCTTGGCCAACAACAATGACCTCACTAGATAACCCATTTGTTGCCATTAGAGCGTCGACCGTTGTGCCAAATTTATTGGCGATATCCCAAAGTGTATCGCCTGAAGCAACGTGATAGCTCTGCGCTGTAGATCCGCTGTTTACCTGAGTCGTCGTTGTAGTTTGCGTAGTACTCGTGCTAGTCGTGCTCGTTGTACTTGTCCATGCGGTACTTTGCGTTGTCCCAGTATCAAAGCGTGTGAGCTGATACGTTTCAATTAACCAGTTCAGTTTTTGTGCATACCCTGGATCGGTAGCATAGCGCCCCGTCAAGTAATTCGTTGCATCATAAAATGAGGTTGTTTGGCTTTTCCAAACACCACTGTAATGAGCAGTTCCTGTCGCGAAACTCGTGCTGCGCAAGACATTCGCATGATCCTGAAACGATTCCCAGTAAGAGTTATATTGACGAAACGGTTCATTCATCTCTACCCACTGACCATTCAAATACTCTTGTGTAGGCATATAGACACTTTGTCCGTTGTAACTGCCTTTGACCCCAAACAAATTGTAATAGGGTGCATTGGATAACGCGGAAGAACCATAGCCGCTTTCCAAAATCGCTTGAGCAATCATCACAGAAGCATAGAGATCATTGTTGGCAGCAACATCTTGTGCTGACCAGCCAATTTGCTCAATAAAACCTGAGATGTCCTGCGTCGCGTATTGATTCTCAGCAGCTTGTACCTGTTGAGGAACGAAAGTGACCGTCATTGGCGCTAACATCATTCCTGCCCCCATCAAAGAGACCACCGCCTTTTTAGTAGGCCTTTTTATCGTCTTCTTTGGTTGATGATGTCTTTCACTTCTTGTTTGATAACTTCCCATTTTTTTCCTCCAGTAACTGTACGTTTTTTCAAATAAATCAATACAGCTATTATACGGAAAAACATCTAACAGTGCAAACAATGTTCACTTCGCAAACAACAAAAGACTTTTAAAAAACTGTATGGGTATCCCGCTTGGTTTGCTAACTACTGATAAGTTTTTTTAAAAAACTGTTAGATTGCTATTTTATCGATTCCCTCTTACTATTCACACGTGCCTGTGCCTTTCGGTACAACCATTTTTTGGAAATCTTTGCCACTATTACTTTAAATAAGTCACTCTAACACGTTTAAAGTGGCAAGGATCCAGACAAAAAAACACGCTCGAAAATCGAAAAGATTCTCGAACGTGCTATTTTTGATTGATTGTCGATCAATTAATCGATTGATTTGAAAGTATTCACGACATTCTCAACACTGAAGCCGAATTCGGCTAAGACTTTGTCACCAGGTGCCGATGCACCGAAATGATCGATCGCGATCACTTTTCCATGGCAACCGGTGTAACGTTCCCAACCAAATGGGGAAGCTGCTTCGATCGCTACCCGTTTCTTCACTGCTTTTGGCAAGACGCTTTCTTTGTATTCTGAGCTTTGTGCTTCAAACAGATCAAAGCTTGGTAAGGAGACCACCGATACATCGATGCCTTCTTCTGCCAATTTAGCTTGTGCTTGGACCGCAAGATTCACTTCAGAACCTGTGGCGATCAAAATCCCCGCTGGTGTTTCACCAGCTTGTTTTGAAATCACGTAGCCACCTTTTGCGACATTTTCATCCGCACCGGTTTGCGTGCCTTCGATCACTGGTAGATTTTGTCGGCTTAAGACTAAGACCGTTGGTTTATCCGTTGTCGTCATGGCCAATTTCCAGGCAGCACGGGTTTCATTGCCGTCTGCTGGACGAATCACTTGGACATTTGGCATACAACGGACGCTAGCTAATTGCTCGATTGGCTCATGCGTCGGTCCATCTTCTCCAACCGCCACGGAGTCATGCGTCAAGACATAGATCACAGGTGCATGCTGGATCGCAGACAAGCGCACCGCTGGACGCAAGTAATCAACGAAGACGAAGAAGGTTCCGCCATAGATTCGCGTACCGCCATGCAATTGGATGCCGTTCATCGCTGCCGCCATCGCAAATTCTCGGACGCCAAACCAAATGTTGCGGCCTTCGTATTGGCCAGGTTCAAAGTCTTTTTCTGCTGCCACCATCGTGTTGTTGGATCCAGAAAGGTCAGCCGATCCACCCCAGAGACTAGGGACGGCTTTGGATAAGGCTTGGATCATCTCTTTGCTAGATACTCGACTAGCTTGTGAGCTGCCAACTTCGTAGCTTGGTAATGCTGCATCCCAATCTGCTGGCAATTCACCCGCAAAGGCTTGTTTGAATTGCGCAGCAAGTTCTGGGTAGGCTGCTTCATAGGCACGGAAGGTTTCGTTCCAAGCTGCTTCAGCTTTTTGCCCTTCATCGATCATGGTTTCTTTGAAGCGCGCGGCAACTTCTTCAGGTACGGTAAATTCTGGGTATTCCCAACCATAAATCGCTTTGGCTGCAGAAATGCCTTCGGCACCGATCGGCGCACCATGAACGGCAGAGGTGCCTTGATTTGGCGCACCGTATCCGATCACAGTCTTGATTTCGATCAAGGTTGGTTTGTCGCTTTCAGCTTTTGCTTCGTCGATCGCTTTCGAGATCGCTTCTAAATCATTGCCGTCTTCAACGAGAATGTGTTGCCAGCCATACGCTTCAAAACGCGCACCGACATTTTCTGTAAAGGCTTTTGAAGTTGGGCCATCTAGGGAGATGTCATTTGAATCGTACAAGACGATCAGTTTGTCTAATTTCATGTGACCAGCCATGGATGCAGCTTCTTGCGAAACACCTTCCATCAAGTCGCCATCGCCACATAAAGCGTAGGTATAGTGATCAATGACTTGATACTTGTCGCGATTGTAGGTTGCAGCCAAATGGGCTTCGGCCATTGCCATACCGACTGCCATGGCGATCCCTTGTCCTAAAGGTCCAGTGGTTGCTTCCACGCCGTCTGTGTGATCGACTTCTGGATGTCCTGGCGTGCGGCTATCCCATTGACGGAAGTTTTTTAGATCCTCAATGGTCACATCGTAACCAGACACGTGCAACAAGCTGTACAATAACGCCGAACCGTGTCCAGCAGACAAAACAAAGCGGTCACGATCCACCCAGTTGCGAGAAGTCGTTGGATTGACTTTCAAGTGTTTCGTCCACAAGGCATAGGCCATGGGTGCTGCCCCCATCGGTAATCCTGGATGTCCTGAATTGGCTTTTTGTACGGCTTCGATACTTAATGTACGAAGGGTGTTCACTCCTAATTGATCGATTTTATCAAACAATGGTAGTTCCTCCTAATTTAGGTTTTTTTTACCTTTATTACATCTTTCATTATACGTGATTCAGAAGCTTATTTCAATAGCAATGAAAAGGAATTCACAATTATCTGCCGTGGAGACCTTTTTTCTTTTGAATCTCTTTTAACTTCTCTGGTGTCACATCAGCACCTTCAGGGTCAACGATTTTCATTCCTTCGATATGGTGTCGCATCCCTCCACGAAAGGCGGTTAAATACTCTTCACGCAGAACTTTTTGTTCGTGGGTCTCAGCCTCAGTCAATCCTTCTGTTTTTTTCTTGTTGGCAAGTTCATTGATTCGAGCTAATTTTTCTTGAGATAGCATAGTTGTTCCTCCTTTTCCCTCTTGATTTTACTACAAACTAGCGAGCAAAAACAATAGCACAAAAAGCGAACATTTGTTTGAATAATCGATATAGCTATGGTACACTAAGGTTATCAAATGAAAGAAGGTGTCAGTTTTGGCAAAACGAACAGAAAATCGACAAATCGAAATTCTTAAGTTCATTCATACACGTGTCACTGAAAAAGGCTATCCGCCGACTGTTCGCGAAATTGGCGAAGCCGTTCAGTTATCTTCTACCTCAACTGTTCATGGCCATTTGTCCCGACTTGAAAAAAAAGGGCTGATCTTACGAGATCCTACAAAACCCAGAGCCATTGAATTAACTGCTTCCGGTCTTGAAAAAATCGATGTTCAACCAGCATCCATTCCGATGCTTGGTGTCGTAACTGCTGGAGAACCGATTTTAGCCGTGGAAGATGCATCCGATTTCTTTCCGATTCCGCCAGATTTAGCGAATAGCACAGGAAGTTTATTCATGTTGACGATCCGAGGAGAAAGTATGATCAATGCTGGCATTCTCGACGGTGATCAAGTAATCGTTCGTAAACAACAAAGTGCTCAAAATGGCGATATCGTGATTGCTATGACAGATGAAGACGAAGCTACGTGCAAACGATTCTATAAAGAAAAGAATTACATTCGTTTACAACCAGAAAATGATTATTTAGAACCAATCATTTTGCCTGACGTAACGATTTTAGGATTGGTTGTTGGATTGTATCGCCATCTGCTTTGATGCTCAACGAGCTGACTAGGAAATCTTCGTTTTTACGAAGATTTTTTTTCTTTCCTCTTTACAAAGCGAACAAACATTCGTATAATAAGTATACAAACATAAGTTCGTATTATTTAAGGAGTGAATGAGATGAAAGCAGTTCGTCGATTTGGTTTTATGTTGTGGGTATTATTGATGGGAATTGTTATTGGCTATTTTGGCGTTTTAAGTGCTGTTCTGATTTTTTGCCCTCTAATGATGCTTTGGTTCATGCTTTGGGATGAAAAGAAATTCCGCCAAGCAGAGCGCAAACGTAACCGCCATTATTATCACGATCATGATTTTTATCGTTATGAACCATGATCCTTCCCCTACATACGCCCATAAGGCAGCAGAAACAAAAAAGGACTCCAACGAGTCCTTTTTTGTTTCTGCTTTTTTAGTATTCCATTAACGTCTTGATTTCGACACCTTGGATCTTGTCTCTTCCATGTAGATCCATCAGTTCGATCAAGAAGGCACAGCCAACAACGATACCACCTAATTTTTCTACGAGTTCGATCGTTGCTTTGATCGTTCCACCAGTTGCTAGTAGATCGTCACAGATCAAGACACGTTGACCTGGTTTGATGGCATCGGCGTGCAGCGTCAAGACATCCACACCGTACTCTTTTTCATATTCTGCTTCAATCGTTTCCCGTGGCAATTTGCCTTTTTTGCGTACTGGGGCAAAGCCAACACCTAATTGATACGCAACTGGACAACCAACGATAAAGCCGCGGGCTTCAGGTCCTACCACCATATCGATGCCTTTTTCTTGTGCATACTCAACGATTTGTTGTGTCGCATACCGATACGCTTCTCCATCTGCCATCAATGGCGAGATGTCCCGAAAAATAATTCCCTCTTGGGGATAATCAGGAATACTAGCAATATACTCTTTTAAATCCATTTTCTTTCCTCCTAGACTGTCAACCACTGACGAAGGGTTGATAAATCACTCATTAATAAAAATTCTTCTGTTTTGATCAGTTTTTGTCGTTGCTGATACAAATGACTCTCCGTCAATGGACGGGAAACAGGATCAGCAGTTTTATTCAAAACACCATCTTGTATTGTAACAAATTCCAGCTCAGAAAACACCTGAATCATGAAAATAAGTAATTTTTGTGGAATTTTTAGATAGTCAGCGACCATCTTTAGTTTGTAACGAATGTCCAAACGAGGCTGCTGTTTGATTAGTTGAAAGAGACGACTGTATTGCTCTCTTGTCCCTACCCCATCTAAATAAGCATCTTCTGTCGAGTAGAAAACAAAAGCAACTCTTGACGCCTGGAGCGCTTGAACGATCTCTTTGATCACTGCAGGGTCAGCAGGACAATCTAAAAATGCAATCTCTTGGAACTGACCAGCACGAAAAGTATCTTCCAAGGCTGTAACTGAGTCAAATATGGTGGTTTGCCCACACAAGCCTTGCAATTCCCGAGGAAGTTTCTGCTTGAAAAGAACGCCTAGTGTTTGACTGCCCAGAGAGACACCTTGACGGCTTCTTTTCGAACGATAATCAAATAGCTGAATCCCTTCCACTGCAAAATCATCCAACATGAGCTGCGGTTTTTTGTTGCCATTCCATTCATTGATGGTAAGCTGACCAACGATCGATAAGCGGTCGTTTTCAAACGCTACTAAATCTTTTCCAAAACCAAACCCAATGACATCCAGCTGCGTGTTAGACTCATCGCTCATCACTAACTTCAAATGCTGATTTTCTGAACCAATCTGGCGAGCATTTTGAGTCATCAGATTAGAAAATAAAAATTTCGGTAAGGGGTTGTCCGTTCCAAAAGGCGCTAAGACTTTTAATGATTCAATAAAACTGATCGAAACTTCTGTTAACGGTAGCTCCTCATCGATCGCTAAGGGGATGCCCTGACTGAGGTCAATGGCATTATCTTCAACGTAACGATTCATTTGGGTTTGCAGCATATCTAAATGATCGATGGGGATACTTAATCCAACTGCTGCATGATGGCCGCCAAAGCTAGTAAACATGTCTTTCATCGTCGACAGCATTTCAAACAAATTCAACGCAGCAATGCTTCTTCCCGACCCTTTGGCTAAGCCATTTTCTTTTTTGGTCAAAACGATCACTGGTTGTCCTGTACTTTGCATGATTCGCCCTGCCACGATCCCTAAAACGCCTTCGTGCCAATGATCTCCCACCACCAAATGAACATGGTTCGCAGGATCGATTTTTTCTTGTGCTTCTTTCATGATTTCTTCAACAAAGGTTTTTCGCTGCTGATTGATCGTATCCAAGGTTTGCGCTAAGCTGACTGCCTCTTCTTCATCGAAGGTAGTCAACAAGCGAACAGCCGGATTGGGGTCCTCCAAACGACCGATCGCATTTAAACGTGGTCCAACAGCGAAGCCAATATCTGTTTCGTTGACTGTTTGTTTTTTTAAACCGCTGACTGACAGCAACTCATTCAGTCCGATGCGATCCGATTGCTGAATCATTTTCAACCCGTTGCTGACTAATAGCCGATTCTCATCGGTTAAAGAAACCATATCAGCGATCGTCCCAATCGCAACAAGATCAAGCAATTCCACTGGCACTTCTTCTAACAAAGCGCAAGCCACTTTAAATGCAACGCCGACTCCAGCCAAATCACCAAAAGGATAGTTTCCTTGAGGGTGACGGGGGTGGACAATAGCAAACGCCTCCGGTAGTTCTGCAGGTAGTTCATGGTGATCTGTGACGATCACGTCAACTCCTTGTCCTTGAGCATAAGCAATCGCCTCATGACCAGACACCCCATTGTCGACGGTGATGATCAATTGCGTCCCTGCTGCAATTTTATCTTGATAGACAGTTAGATTGGGCCCATATCCAACTGTAAAACGATTAGGCAAATAATACTCAGCTTCCGCCCCTAGCAATTCCAACGTTTCCTTTAACACGGTAGTGCTTGTAATCCCATCCGCATCGTAATCACCATAAATCAAGATTCGTTCGCCATTTAAAATCGCTTCATGGATTCGTTCCACGGCTTTAGCCATATCATGAAATAAAAACGGATCATGAAGATATTGCAGGTCCGTTGATAAAAAAGCATCGAGCGCCTCTGCTGTTCGAATATTTCGCTGCCATAGCAACGCGCCGATCCGCTCAGGGAGCTTTCTTTCTTGGATCAGCTCTTTAAATACTGGGGTCGTTTCGCTTTCTTGCGGACGCACCCAATGAAAATTTGCACGTTTCACCAAATCACTCCTAACTAGGATATTATAGCAAAGTTTATGCAAAAAAGAAAAACAACGAGAGAAACAGCACTCGTTTTACAACACAAAAAAAGAGCTTGCAGCAAATCTTGCACTAGCAAACTCTTTTTTTGTGAAACGTCGTTCTTTTAGGCTTGCGATTCAAAAGACTTCATTTCCTCATCGATCGTTGGCGGCGTGGATGCGCCCGCAGCACGTGAGGAAAGCTGGGCTTCTTGATCATCGAGCTGCTGCTGTCTTGCCGCTAACTCCGCCTGCTTGTTCGTGTATTCCCGTTCCAAAGCTTCTCGTTGTTCTTGGAGAACCTTCTCGTTATTCGAACGATAATCTGAAAGCTCTTTTCTCAATTGCTTTAGTTCTTTTTTTTGGCGGAACATTGCGCTTGTGGAAACCAGCAGCAAAATCAATGCGCCTAACAAAGCAGAACCAATAATGACTAAGATCAGTGGCGATTGAATCGTTGTGAAGCCAAAGTTGATCGGGACAGTCATATTGTTTGCAACGGCAAATAAAACGATCACTAAAATCAGTAAAATACCAACGATAACACGCCATTGATTTTTCATGGGCTTCAACTCCTATTTTTTGTTGAACATCGTTCCCGCCATATAATCGCCGATTGAAGGAAACAGGGTATATAGTTTCGCAGCAGCGCCTAAAATATGTGGGCGATTGATTTCTCGTTTTGGATGGATCATCGCTTTGACGATCGTTTGCGCTAATTTGTTCGGTTCGAGTACTAGGCTGCCCACCGACGATAAGTAACTACCGCTTGGGTCTGCTTGGTCAAAGAATGCCGTTTCGATCGGTCCAGGATTGACCGTTGTTACGTTGATCCCTAATGGTTTTAGTTCTAAACGTAATGCGTTAGAAAAACCGAGCACAGCAAATTTTGTTGCAGAGTAGACGGCCGTTTTTGGCGTAGCGATCTTACCTGCGATCGAAGCAACATTTATGATATGACCATGCTTTTGTTCAGCCATTTGGATCGCTACTTGCTGGGTCAAAACCATCATGCCAAGCACATTGACTTCGAACATATTTCGGATGACCACCGGGTCCATCTCTGTAAATTCTTGAAAGATCCCGTAGCCAGCATTATTGACGAAGACATCGATCTTACCAACTTTTTCATTGATTTTTTCTAGTAAGCGCTCCACACTTTCAGGATTTGCTACATCCAATTGAAAAGCATACGCTTCTTTGCCGCTTAATTCCATACATTGTTCTTTGACTTTTCCAATCAGATTCGTTCTTCGGGCACAAGTCACGACGATCGCACCACGTTTTGCGGCTTCATAACAGATTTGTTCGCCAAGTCCAGCAGAGCCACCTGTTACAACGACAACTTTATTCTCTAAATTCATCTGTTTCTTCCTCTCCGGCAAAAGGGATCTCGACAATATCAAAATCTTTGACGATCAACGTATTCGGAAATACTTCTTTTGCTTCATTTACTAAATTTGTAATATCTTTGCCAACGTAACGCGCACTGATATGGGTCAACAGCAAACGCTTAGCTTGAGCTTCTTGTGCCACTTCGGCAGCTTGCCGCGTCGTCGAGTGAAAATAAGCGCGAGCCAACTTGGCTTCTTCTTTGTTAAAGGTACTTTCATGCACCAATACATCCGCATCTTCTGCTAGCAGTACGGCGTTTTGACATTTACGCGTATCACCTAATATCGCCACGATCCGACCTTTTTTCGCTTGGCCCAAGAAATCAGCCCCATTGATTTGACGTCCATCGTCAAGGGTAACTACTTCACCTTTTTTCAAACGACCGAAGAGCGGCCCAGGTTTCAACCCAAGTTCCAGTAAAGCCTGCACTTGCAATTCCCCTTGATGGCTTGCTTCAACAATCCGATAACCAAAACTGTCAATGCCATGATCAAGACGCAGACACGATACTTCAAATTGCTGATCTTTAAAAAGAATCCCTTCTTCTTCAATCTCGAAAAAATGTAAGGGGTAGCTGACTTTGGTCTGAGAAATCCGCAAAACGGTTTGAACGTATGCTTTGATCCCCTTGGGTCCATAAATCTCTAGAGGCGTGTCGCCTCCTTGAAAGGAGCGGCTGCTGATCAATCCTGGCAACCCATAGATATGGTCACCATGAAGATGAGTGATAAAAATTTTTTCAATCTTTCGTGGACGAATCGTAGAATGCAAAATCTGCATTTGCGTCCCTTCGCCACAATCAAAAAGCCAAACGGCATTCCGTTCATCTAAAAGTCGTAACGCAATGCTGGTCACGTTTCGATGTTTCGCAGGCACACCCGCGCCTGTTCCTAAAAATTCTAATTCCATAAGCTTCTTTCCTTTCATCTCTTTCCAATTTTAGCGGAAAAGAAATCAAGTTGCAATTGAAGCTTGTGGATTTTATTTCTCAGATTGGCGATCTTCTGCGTCGTTATGAGAGTTTTTCCAGTCTTCTTGAACGCGTGCTTTGGTGGATTCTTCGACTTTCTTAGCCGTTTCAATCTCTGCTTCCACTTCATCGTAGTCAAAGCGCGTAATGTCACCGCCTAATTCATTCATGATCAATTGATTCAAAGGACGATTGTCTTCTTCATCTGCGATCAATAATAACCCCGTATCACCAACACCAATTTGGTTTCCGACATGTTCAAAAAGCATTTGCGCATTTTGGATCTCTTTTGCATCACGAGTAGCACCGATCATACTGCCACCAAACCAGCCCAGCATGATTCCTAAAGGTCCGCCTAGCACACCAACGAGCATCCCGATCAATCCACCCGTTGATGTCTTATTGTTCCCAGTAAAATCGAGAAAGTCCTCGACTTTAAATTGATGCACGCCTTCATTGGTGTGGGTAAGAACCGCCATTTGTTCCCCTTTGATCTTCCGTTCCATATGCATCCGTTTCACTTCCGAAAAGGCTTGGTACGCTTTGGCACTGGCATCAAAATTCATTACAATGACACGTTTTGACATAAAAATCGCTCCCTTTGGTTTATTTGTTCTCTTCTTTATTTTAACAGTAAATCATTTAAATGAAAAAAGAAACCAAAAAGACTACCAATCATTGATTTCTTAGTGAAAATCAATGATCGGTAGTCATATCCACTGCAGCTAAAAAGGTATTTTTTAGGCAAATGATGTTCTTTTAAACGATTATTCGACAAACTCGAACTCGAAGTTGCCGATCCGAACGATATCGCCGTCTTTGGCACCGCGCGCCCGTAACGCTTCATCGACACCTAAACCACGCAGCTGACGAGCAAAACGCATCACGGTCTCATCATGATCAAAATTCGTCATCTGGAATAGTTTTTCGATTTTTTCACCGCTCAAGATCCAAGTTGCATCAGGATCGCGATCAATTGAGAACTCTGGTTCATCCGATTGGAAGCCATAATGAACAACATCTTCTTCCATTTCTTCATCGTATAAAAGAAACTCAGGGGTGACTTCCAATAGATCCGCTGTCGCATTCAACAAGGCATCGATTCCCTTACGAGTGACACCAGAGATTGGGAAAATCATTGGTTCATCCGCGAACTCATCCGTTTTTTCTTTTGCCAGCTGCTCTTTGAAAAGGGCTAGGTTTTCTTCAGCATCCGGCATATCCATCTTATTGGCAACGATGATTTGTGGTCGCTCTAGTAAGCGCAAGTTATGGGTCGACAATTCATTGTTGATGGACAAATAGTCCTCGTATGGATCGCGTCCTTCCATGCCACTCATATCGATCACATGTAAAATGACGCGGGTCCGTTCGATATGGCGTAAAAACTGAGTCCCTAAACCAACCCCTTGTGAGGCTCCTTCGATCAGACCAGGTAGATCAGCGACCGCAAAACTACGGCCATCAGTAGTTGTTACCATACCTAAATTTGGTACCAGCGTGGTAAAATGATACGCACCAATTTTTGGTCGAGCAGAGGAAATCACAGAAAGTAATGTAGACTTCCCAACTGAAGGGAAACCAACTAGACCAACATCTGCTAAAACTTTTAATTCGAGCTCGATTTTTCTTTCTTGACCAGGTTCTCCATTCTCAGCTAATTCTGGGGCTGGGTTTTTCGGAGAGGCAAACCGAATGTTGCCACGGCCGCCACGGCCACCTTTAGCAATCACTAATGTTTGGCCTTGCTCAATCAAATCACCTAATAAGGCACCTGTTTCAGCGTCACGAACGGTCGTTCCCTGTGGTACTTTGATGTAGGTATCATCTGAGCCACGACCGTGCATTCCTTTACTCATGCCGTTTTCCCCGGGTTGCGCTTTAAAATGACGATTAAAACGGAAATCCATTAATGTACGCAGACCCTCGTCTACGACTAAAATGACATCACCACCACGTCCACCGTCACCACCTGCGGGTCCGCCGTCTGGGACATATTTCTCTCGGCGAAAAGCAACCATTCCGTCGCCGCCTTTTCCTGCTTTGACATCGATTGTCACTTGATCTAAAAACATGGACATTATTTGTCCTCCATTCTTTTTTTACTACCTTCTATACTTTTTGATTATCAGTTATCTCACCTTAAGTGGTTACTATTTCTCTAATAAGAAAGTCTATTTTATTGTAACGACCGAAACGTCTTTTGTCTATCTTTTCTCATGGGTTTCCGTAAGAAATCGCGAATTCTTAAGGGTTATTCTTTGACAGTCACTTGAAATCGTAGCAAACTTTTAAGTGTACCAGACACAATCAAAGGAGGAAACAAGAAATGACAGTAAAAGTTGGAATCAATGGTTTTGGACGAATTGGACGTTTGGCTTTTCGTAGGATCAAAGAAGTTTCTGCCGATATTGAAGTTGTGGCAATCAATGATTTAACGAGTCCAGTCATGTTAGCACACTTATTGCAATTTGACTCGACCCACGGCACGTACCCTGGAACTGTTACTGCAACGGATAATGCTATCGTTGTCGATGGCAAAGAGACCCGTGTGTACGCTGAACCAGACGCAAGCAAAATCCCTTGGGCAAAAGAAAATGGCGTCGATATCGTTTTAGAATGCACGGGTTTTTACACTTCTGCAGAAAAAGCACAAGCCCATCTTGATGCGGGTGTCAAACGAGTCGTTATCTCCGCACCAGCTGGTAATATGAAAACGATCGTTTACAATGTCAACTCCGACACGTTAACACCAGAGGATACTATCATATCCGCAGGTTCTTGTACGACCAACTGCTTAGCTCCGATGGCCTACTTCTTAAATGAGGAATTCGGGATCGAAGTTGGTACGATGACGACGGTACATGCCTATACTTCTACACAAATGCTATTGGATGGTCCGGTAAAAGGCGGAAACTTAAGAGCCGCTCGGTCCGCTGCAGATAACACGATCCCTCACTCGACGGGTGCTGCTAAAGCGATCGGTCTAGTTATCCCAGAATTAAATGGCAAATTACAAGGACACGCCCAACGGGTTCCTGTCGTCGATGGTTCTTTAACAGAATTAGTCTCAATTTTGAAAACCAAAGTAACCGCCGATGAAGTCAATGAAGCGATCAGAAAACACACCGTCGATAATCCGTCATTCGGTTACGATGACCGTGAGATCGTCTCTGGAGATGTGATTGGTACCACCCAAGGTTCTATCTTTGATCCGACACAAACAGAAGTAACCACGGCTGGCGATTTCCAACTGGTGAAAACCGTCGCTTGGTATGATAATGAATATGGCTTTACTTGCCAAATGATTCGTTTGCTAGAAGAATTTGCTCGTTTATAAGCCAAGGGTCAAGCAAAAAGTGCCGGTTCTTTTTTTGAACCGGCACTTTTTTATTCACTTGCTGGGTGATCGTATTTGTCCAAAAAAGCTGCAATTTTTTCTTTGTAAAGCGCTGGATCTGTTTTGTAGCTTTTCGCATGCTCGGCACCTGAAACAACCCACTTTTCTTTTGGTGCATCGGTCGCGTTATACAAAATTTCCAGCATCGAATAAGGAACAAACGTATCCGCATCGCCATGGATAAAAAAGATTGGACGCGTATTCTTTTGCAGTTGTTTGACTGCATCTGCTTCACCAAAGAAATACCCCGCTCGGATTTTTGTGACAAGGCTAGTGACATTCATCAATGGAAAGGCAGGTAGACCAAACAATTGATCGAGTTGATACCCCAATTCTTCATTGACGTTGGTATACCCACAATCTTCAATGATAGAAGTGACATTTTTCGGCAAGTCTTCCCCACTGGTCATCATTACCGTGGCAGCCCCCATACTGATGCCATACAAAGTGATCGTTTCTTCAGGACCATTTTTTGCGAGTACTTCATCGATCCATTGCAGATAATCCTTACGTTCGTGCCACCCAAAACCAATATAATCTCCTTCGCTTTGACCATGCCCTCGAGCGTCTGGAACCAAGACATTATAGCCTAAATCATGATACATCTTAGCATAGTCCGCCATCGTTTCTGCATTCCCCATGTAGCCATGCGCGATGATCGCCGTTTTTCCTCGATTCTTCTCCTCCGCCGGTAGATAAATGGCGGATAATTTTAAATCATCTTCAGAAGTCAGCTGCCACATCTCACGATTTGCTGGATCTGTAAACCAATTTTGCGATTCATTTCCTGTCTGATTTTCATTCGTACCAGGGGTATCTCCTTCCAAAAAATCTTTTTCTGAAGGAACCACCGCATAATCGTAAAAATAGTTTCCTGCATACCCTAATCCTGCAATTGCTAATACAGCCACTCCGATGGCAATCTTCCAGCGCAATTTCACACTTGTCACGTCCTCTTGTTATATAGTTTACATAATATTATTATGGTTTCAACGTTCTTCATGGAAAGAACCCACTACATAAATTACCGTTTTTTGCTCGTGTTTGTCAATTGCAAGCGCCCAAAAAGAAAACCATTGCCAACACGCTTTGTTGGCAATGATTGATTTCTCGTGATAATTAGTTATTTTCGACCAATTTAAAACTTGACCAAGGTTTCAAAAATTCTAATAAGAATAGTTCCTCATCAGCGATCTTACCAACGACATTGACGCGACCATCATTTTTCATTGCTTTCAAGGCGATTTGCGTCTCACCTTTGTATTGTCCATAGCCAGCATTATCGATCAAGACATCCCCTCTTACCATATCACGGGTATCATGAGGTGGAAATTCCTTGTCTTTATAATAGATCCGCGTCATCGTTGAACGCAAGATGTACTCTGAGCGATCTCCTCGATAGCTGTGCAGATTATCGAAGAGACAAATTCGTTCATCTTCAGTGATTCCGTCAACGACATCGACTCTTAATGTCGGATAATCAGCATGAAACGCTTCAGCCATTGCTGCCAATTCTGCTTCTGAAGCATAGGCATTGCCAATAGAGATATCATCGATCAAACCAGTCAACACTAAATGTTTGACTTGTGTAGCTAGTGGCAGATCACGATGGTCTTCCAAAGAGCATAAACCATCTTGTGTTGGCCATGGACCGAAATCAGCTTCGTGAGAATTCACGAAAGCCATCGTATTTAAATTGTATTTGCGGAATTTTTCCGAGCAAAAAACAAAATGGTCATAGCCTAACCCTGAATAGCGATGAGGATAGAAGTTATGCGAACCGAGTAAATTTTCAGTATTAGGTGAATAACTCATGATGTTATCCACGTAGCTCGTGCCGCTGCTCATGTTGATTTCGATTTTGATCCCGTAAGGATTACGGGTCATTTTGGCTTCTTCTGAACCAGTGAAACCAATATCTAACCGAACACCGTAAGCCCCCATCTCATCAAAGAAGGATAAATCATCATAAGAAATACCTAGCTGTTCGAATAAACCAGGATTGATATCTACCATGACTTCCATTCCTAACTGATTGGCATAATCCACGACTTGCTTAAAGTCTGCCAAGACTTTTTCTTTGTCATCGTTGATTTGCAGCAAACTGGTAAATACCCGTTTAAAGCCGTATTTGTGTGCCAAGTCTAGATACGCTTTGTCCTTTTCAAACGTTGAGCGCTCTGGATAAATCGATATCCCTAATTTTCCCATCAAAAAAACCTCCTGTAAATTCTATCCGTTTATTATAATGAATCCTCTTTCATTATAGCAAACATCTAAAAAGTGGTCTACACCTTTCCGTCTGTTTCTTTCTCATTCCACAAAATCTGCGCTTTCTTCTATGTCTCTTTTTTGTTATGATTATCATTAAGAAAACTGGAAGGAATGAAAGAATGAAAAAAATCCTATTCACACTGACAGCAGCTGCTAGCCTTTTATTATTAGCTGCTTGTACAGGTTCAAGTACCACCGATCCCTCATCAAGCAATTCAGCAGAAAGCACGTCAACCTCAGAATCCGTTGACTTGAATGCCCTGGAATTGCCGCAATTATCAACGGATGTGCAAGAGAATGAAGCTTTAGTTGAAATGGTGACGGAAGAAGGCTCGATCAAAATCAAACTTTTCCCAGAGATCGCGCCCAAAGCAGTCGAAAACTTTTTGACCCATGCCAAAGATGGTTATTATGACGGCTTGACTTTCCATCGTGTCGTAGAAGAGTTTATGATCCAAGGGGGCGACCCTAATGGTGATGGCACTGGCGGAGAAAGCATTTGGGGCGAAGGATTCGGCGAAGAATACTCCAACCAGCTTTATCACTTGCGAGGCGCATTAGCAATGGCAAAATCAAGTGCGCCAAACAGCCAAGGCAGTCAGTTCTACATCGTTCAAAATGATCAAGATGTATCCGACGGTCTAGCGATCCAACACTATCCTGAAAAAATCATCGAAGCCTACAAAAATGGTGGAACACCACGATTGGACGGCAGCTATACTGTATTTGGTCAAGTGATCGAAGGCATGGATGTCGTAGATAAAATTGCGCAAGCAGAAACCCAAGACTCTGGCAATGGTGAGAATTCTCAACCAGTTGAGCCAGTGAAGATCGAAACGATCAAGGTCTTACAAGAAGCCAAAGAATAAATAAAAAACCGCTGAAGTCTCCGATATTCGGGAATTTCAGCGGTTGTCTTTTATTTTTGGTCGCCAACGATAAAGGTGAATTCGCATTCCGCAGCTTTTTTGCCGTCCACTGTAGCGACCGCATCAGCAGTTCCTACAGAGCCTTTGATTTTAGTGATCTCGAAAACAAGTTTCATGGTATCTCCCGGAACAACTTTTTGACGGAATTTGGCTTTGTTGATGCCGCCGATATACGCCGTTCTACCTTGGAATTCCTCGGATTTCAAGATCAGGATCGATCCTGCTTGTGCCAATGTTTCTAAAATCAAGGCACCTGGCATTACTGGATTTCCTGGGAAATGTCCTTGGAAAAAGTCTTCGTTGATGGTGACATTTTTCGTTGCGATAATCTTTTTGCCAGACTCGATTTCATCGACGTAATCAATATATATAATTGGGTAGCGATTTGGAATCAAATCCATGACTTCTGTTTCAGTCAATAGTTTTTTCATGGTTTCCCTTCCTTGCTTAAGAATTTATTATAGTTTGATTATCAAAGTATCATAGTTCAGCGAAATTCGCAACTAAATATTTATTAAGAAAAAAATAGTTTGACAATCAAACAATTATGCTTAATAATTAGAAATCAAGATAGTTTGATTTACTATTTGTCATTATACGTATTTTATTATTGTTGAATTTATTAAGGAGTGGAATTATGAGTTTTTTAACCGGTAAAAAAGTTGTCGTCATGGGCGTTGCTAACAAACGCAGTATCGCTTGGGGCTGTGCACAAGCATTAAAAGCACAAGGAGCCGATGTGATCTACACGTATCAAAACGACCGCATGAAAAAGCCTTTAGAGCGCTTATTGGAATCTGATGAATTTGTAGTGGAATGTGACGTCGCCAATGACGAAAGCATTGCTTCCGCCTTTGAAACGATCAAAGAATATGCAGGTGAGATCCATGGTGTTGTCCATGCCGTTGCTTATGCCAATAAAGAAGATCTATCTGGCGATATTTTGAATATTTCTCGTGACGGTTATGCTTTGGCGCAAGACATCAGCAGTTATTCATTGATTGCCGTCACCAAATATGCCAAACCAATCTTAGCTGAAAATGCTGGAATCGTTACCCTTTCCTACTTAGGTGCCGAACGGGCAGTACCGAACTACAATATGATGGGAATTGCAAAAGCCGCTTTAGAATCAAGCGTTCGCTATTTAGCTGCCGAACTTTCACCGCAAAAAATCCGCGTCAATGCGATTTCAGCTGGTGCCATCAAGACGCTGGCAGTAACTGGTGTAAAAGACTATCAAAAACTGATCCAATTGTCAGAGGATCGAACACCTGATCATATTGGTGTGACGATTGAAGAAGTGGGCAATACTTGTGCCTTCTTGATCAGTCCATTATCAAGCGGGATTATCGGCGAAGTGATTTTTGTTGATAAAGGCGTTCATTTATCTTAATCAATAATTGTCATAGAAAAGTCTGCTATTTGCCTACCCGTTGGCTAAGCAGGCTTTTTCTGAAAAAAACAGATATTTCAGAAAACCTCCTTTGCATTTCTATTTTATCTTGGTTAAAATAGATGCAGTAAGACTTGGAGGGATTTTATGAAACAACTGCTACTTGCAGCTAGCACGACCGATTCAAGTGGTTCCAGCATTACCGAACCAGCAGCTGCTCAGCTCAATGCATTACAAAAATGGTGGGCATCGATCGACTGGGAATCGATCATTGGCCTACTGATCCAAAAAGCACTGATGCTGCTTTTTTTGTGTATCTTATTCGGAATTTTATTAAAAATAAGCAACATGATCATTGACCGGATCTATCGGTCCTATGAAAAAAAAGCCACCTTCAATGTGAGTCGAATCAACACGATCCATACCCTGATCCGCAATACGGTTCATTACACATTAGGCTTCTTTTTTGTCTATGCTCTCCTTTCAACCATCGGCGTACCTGTAGGCTCGCTACTAGCCGGTGCCGGAGTCGTCGGTGTCGCCCTCGGTCTCGGCGCCCAAGGCTTTATGAACGACTTGATTACTGGCTTCTTTATTATTACCGAACAACAAATCAACGTTGGTGATTACGTCCGCTTGACCAATCTGACGCTTGAAGGTACGGTGACGGCCGTCGGTATTCGGACTGTTCAATTAAAATCCGTTGACGGAACCGTTCATTATATCCCAAATCGTAACATCACGACCATCAGTAATACATCAAGAGCCAATATGCAAGTCGTGGTAGACGTACGTATCTTACCATCTGAAGGCTTAGATGAAATACGTGCCATCATTGAAGAAGTCAATGAACAGATTGCTCAGCAGCACGAAGAAGAGATTCAAACGGCCCCTACGGTCTTCGGTCTGGTGGATCTAGGGAACAACAACTTTGCAATTCGCACGACCATGTATGTGACCAACGGTACGCAATGGAAAATCAAAGAGGAATTTTTGGCCGCATCGATCGATGCATTAACTGCCAAAGGCTATACGATCCCCAATGCGCCGATCGTCGGTATTTAAAAAAAGGTTATCCCGAAACTGGGATAACCTTTTTTCTATACCACATGCAGTTCATCTGTCATCTTTGGGGCATCTTCTTTCGAAATCAGCAAATAGCGTCTTTCGATTTCATGCGCCAAATGATTGACGGATTTTAAAATCTCTTTGCGAGTGATAATCCCAACAAAGACATTGTCATCATCAACGATCGGCAAGAATGCTTGATCCACTAACAGATGCAGCATACTTTCCAACTCATCGTTTTCTTTGATGCAATTCACATTGACTTCCATGACATCTGCCACAGTCAGCCCTTCAATATTTTCCATACTGAAGCCAGTGAGATCCATCATTCGTTCTACGATGTTTGAGAGGCTGATTAAGCCGACTAAATGGTCCTCACTATCTAGTACTGGGATCTTTGAATAGCCCACTTTTGATAAAACAAGCAATGCGTGACTCAAAGGGTGGTTATAAAATACCGATGCCACATTCTCTGCCGGCACCAAGAAATTTTCTTGATTCTCGAGTAATATTTTTTCTACGGTCTGTCCTATCAATCTAATTGCCTCCATTTCACAGCTACTCTTCTATTTTACTTGAAAATGAGAATAGAAAGTAGAAACCTGCAAAATTATAATGAAATTTTTACTTTTTGATTCCGCTTACTTAACGTGTGAAAACGAAAGCTAGCTCTGGGACTTTATGAAAGGAACGATCATAGTATTGGATTGCCCATTGTTCTGGCGTACTTTCAATAATCGCAAAACTTTTGATTTGAATTTGCCCTCGCGGTTGGGAAATACTGCCGGGATTCAAGAAAAGTCGATTCCCGACTTTCTCACAAGCAATTTGATGCGTATGACCAAACAAAGCGATCGAGGCATCTGCTTGTTGCGCTTTTAAGCCTAATTTGGTTACGCCAAAACGAACATCCGCCAAATGGCCATGGGTCATATAGATGGTATCCAGCGGCGTTTTAACGATACGCTCATTCGGAAAACCACCACCGTAATCGCAATTGCCACAAACGACTTGGAATGTTTCCCATAAAGGATCCGTTTCAGGAAGTTCTGAATCCCCACAATGAAGGAACAAATCGACTTGATTTTCGAATTCATTTTTAAGATCAACAAGAATCTCACGATCTGAATGATTGTCACTGACAACTAAGTATTTCATACATTTTCTCCTTCTAACCACTCCCGCCACTGTTCCTGCAGTTTTTTGATTGCTAGACCACGGTGGCTCACTCGGTTCTTTTCTTCTTGACTCATTTGGGCTGCGCTTTGCTCTGAACCATCAGGAATAAACAATGGATCGTAGCCGAACCCATTTTCTCCACGAGGGATGCGGCCGATTCTCCCCGGCCATTGAGCTTCAACCACCAAACTCTCTTTTCCTGGCGCTGCGAAAACTAACGTACAGTGAAATTGGGCACTGCGTTTGTCATCTTCGACATCCGTCAATTCATAGAGCAATTTTGCATTATTGGCAGCGTCACTTTTTTGCTCACCAGCAAATCGAGCAGAGTACACCCCTGGTCGTCCCCCTAATGCATCGACTTTCAGTCCTGAGTCATCAGCTAACACCGGTCTTCCCAAAATTCTGGCGATGGTTTCGGCTTTAAGGCGGGCATTTTCTTCAAAGGTGGTGCCGGTTTCTTCAACATCTGGTAAGGAAGGATAGTCTTTTAAGGTACGGACATCGTAACCTGCCGCGCCAAATACGGCTTTAAATTCCTTGGCTTTTCCTGGATTGCCTGTAGCAATGACGATCGTTTTTTCGGGAATCTCATAAGGGGGTTCATCTGGTAAAAACAGTGCCTCTTTTTGATAGGCAATCAATTCTTCGATAGCCGTTTTTCCGTAAATCAGCATCTCATTCAACTGCTGACCATCAAAGGTCGCTTCTTCCCCAGTTCCTTGCAATTCGACAAATCGACCAGATTCCGTCATCACCAAATTCATGTCAACAGCAGCTGAAGAATCTTCTTGATAATCAAGATCGGTCACACAGGTGCCATCT
Source organism: Enterococcus sp. DIV1279b (assembly GCF_050531515.1). Taxonomy (NCBI): domain Bacteria; kingdom Bacillati; phylum Bacillota; class Bacilli; order Lactobacillales; family Enterococcaceae; genus Enterococcus; species Enterococcus sp. DIV1279b. The sequence goes on from NZ_CP172891.1 coordinate 1,904,108, forward strand.
GGTAAGATCCCGACACTAATTGCTGCCAAATGCTCCTTGATTGGATCTTCCATCAACGCTTTGTCACGGAACAAGGTATCGATAGCTAAACGCAACGCGACAAATGCGCCGGTAATACTAGCTGTTCGGGTACCGCCATCTGCTTGAACGACATCACAATCGACCACGATACTGCGCTCCCCTAATTTTTCTAAATCGACTACTGCGCGCAAGGAACGAGCGATCAGCCGTTGGATCTCCATCGTCCGACCAGAAAGCTTGCCTTTGGCACTTTCTCGACGATTCCGAGTGTTGGTCGCTCGTGGGAGCATACTGTATTCGGCTGTGACCCAGCCTTTTCCCGTATCTCGTAAAAACGGAGGGACCCGCTCTTCAATCGTTGCCGAACAGATCACGGTTGTGTCACCAAAAGAGATCACAACCGATCCTTCGGGGTGTTTGTAGACGTTGGTTTGAATGTTAACTGGTCTTAACATTGTTTCTTTTCTGCCATCATGTCGCATTTAAAAGCCTCCTAAATCAGTGTGAATCGATGAGATCGTGTCTAAATCAAGCCAATCATTGGCAATCTCATCAAACATTTTCGGTGAACCAGTAGTAAAAAATGCATGTTGCGGATGCGGATCGTCCTGACTCGTTGCAGCAATGGAAAAATAGTCCAACAAGGTACTGACTTCCCCCACCGTTTCTGCCCCTGAATCAATCAGCTGGATATGAGCGCCCAATTCATTTTGAATCAAAGGACGCAATAAAGGATAATGGGTACAACCCAAAATCACTGTATCTAGCCGTTTGTTTTTCAATGGACGCAACGTTTCTGCCACGATTTTCTTGGCGACCGAGCTATGGTATTGTTTGCTTTCTACGATCGGCACAAACTTCGGGCAAGCCAAACTGACGACGGACGCATGGGGCGCTTTGCCATGAAGAGCGCGCTTGTAAGAGTCACTTTTGATCGTTCCGTTTGTCCCGATGACACCGATTCGTTGGTTTTTGCTTGCTTTGACTGCTGCTCGACTGCCAGGCAGGATCACGCCGATCACTGGGATCGCTAGTTGTTCTTTGATTTCTTCAAGGGCGACCGCTGTTGCTGTATTACAAGCGATCACCAACATTTTAATGTTTTTTTCTAATAAAAAACGGGTCATTTGCCACGTATACTCGATGACTTGCTCAGCAGGTCTCGGACCATACGGGCATCTGGCTGTATCTCCCAGATAAAGAATCGATTCGTTGGGTAATTGCTTGATTGCTTCTTTGACGACCGTCAACCCACCAACACCAGAATCGATAAAACCAATTGGTCTGTTGTTTGTCATAGTTTCCATCCTTTACATGAAAGAAAGAGTTTGGTGCATTTTTCTCTCTTATTCATTTTGGACTTTTTTTGACTATTTTTCAAGTATTCCTTTCGTTTGCTAAAAAAGCTTTCCCAAAAAGCACGAAACGGTCAAAAAGAAAAAAGCCCCCACGATTGGCTTACACCCCACAAGTTGCACTTGCATGGGTAAAAGACCGATCGTGGGGATTTTTTTGACGATTATTCTTTTTAGTAATCGTACTGACGTTTTTCCAAAAAGCCAGAAAGCAATGACAAGGCATAACAAACCAAAAAGTATAAAACAGTCATTGCCAAAAACATAGGCAAAACATAGTTTGTATTTTGGCCATAAATGATTCGAGCATGATGAGTCAGCTCTGGTAAAGAAATAATCACGGCTAATGACGTATCTTTGATCAAAGAGATCAACTGACTGACGATCGCTGGCAGCATCGCTTTAAATGCCTGCGGCACGACGATGCTCCGCAATACTTCGACATAGCTCAACCCTGTAGACAAACCAGCTTCCATCTGCCCTTTTGGCACAGAATTCAAACCAGCACGAAAGATTTCAGAGAGCATCGCTGATTCAAAAATCGTCAACGCCACAACCGCTGACCAAAAAATGTTAAAGCGGATGCCAATCTGTGGCAAGGCAAAATAAGTGAAGAAAATGATCAAGAGCAAAGGCAAGTTACGAATAACATCGATCACGACACCTAATACTTTAGAAAAGACCGGGATCGAGCTGAAGCGCAAAATGCCGGCGATCCCTCCGATAATAAAGCTAAATAAAATCGATAGGATCGACACTTCAACTGTTACCCGCAAGCCATCGATCAAAAAACGAATGTTAATCGCTGAAAAAGCTTCAAAAAAATCCATAGTTCTTTAGCTCCTTTCTATGAGCGGACAGCCCAACGCCGTTCCAAGTAAACCATCAAATAAGACAATGGCAGGGTAATAATCAAATAGAAAAGACCAACAATGATATAGGTATCAAATGTATTGAAGGTCTCACTTGCGATCAAATCCCCTTGATACATAATATCTAATCCTGCGACCATCGCCAAAATTGATGAATTTTTGACAAGATTGATAAATTGATTGCCTAACGGCGGTACGACGATCTTAAATGCTTGAGGCAAAATAATGTAGCGCATCGCTTGGCTGTACGTAAAACCAGAAGACAAGGAAGCTTCCATCTGGCCTTTAGGAACCGTTTGAATCCCTGATCGGATCGTCTCAGCGATAAATGCCGATGTATAGATCGTTAAGCCAATTGTTCCCGCTTGAAAGCCGTCAAAAGAAACCCAATACATTGGCACAACGACATAAAAGAACATCACGATGATCAATAAGGGAATATTTCTAAAAAACTCAACATACGCTTTGGCAATCCCTTTGATGAGGCGATTGTCTGACAACTGAAAAATTGCCATTAAGGTTCCGATCAAAAGACTAAAAAACAGTGCGATCAAACTCGCCATGACTGTGTATTTAAAGCCTTCAATAAACTGACCGGTATACGTTTGAAATAATTCAACCATTCAGTTTCCTCCTACTCTACTTTTCCTGATTCGTCTTCAGGGAACCACTTGTTGTAAATCTCATCATAGGTTCCATCTTCACGCATTTCCCGCAACGCTTGATTCACTGCATCAAGAAACGGCTTTTGTCCTTTATTGATAGCAATACCATAAGGTTCTTCTGTAAAAGTTTCGCCAACTAAATGGTAATTGGGATTTTCACTCGCCATCCCTAATAGGATCGCATTATCCGTGGTCATAGCATCCCCTTGACCAGATTGTAAAGCGGTAAAGGCTTCCGCATAATTCTCAAGTTCCAAAATTTGCGCTTCTGGTGCTGCTTCACGAATGTTCACAGCGGAAGTAGAGCCTTTCACGACCAATACAGTGGTATCTGCGGTCAAATCTTCGATCCCTTGAATAGGGCTGTCTTTGGCAACTAATAACGATTGGCCTGCATCAAAGTAGACATCGGAAAAATCGACCTGTTTTTTACGTTCTTCCGTGATAGTCATCGTGGCGATGATTGCATCGATGTTGCCGTTTTTCAAAAGAGGAATCCGAGTTTTTGAGGTTACTTCAACAAAGATGGCATTGCCATCACGACCTAAAATTTTCTCAGTGATTGCACGAGCGATATCAATATCGAATCCTCGTACTTCTCTGGTCGCGATATCCATTAATCCAAAAAGACGGGTATCGTTTTTTACGCCCCAAACGATCTGATTCGTCTCTTTGCTGTTTTCTAAAATATCGATCTCTGCGGCACTTTGTCCTTTACAACCTGAGAAAGTTACAAGGGCAAAGGCTAAGACTAGAAAGGAAAATATTTTCTTTCTCATAAGGGTTCCTCCTATTGCTTAATGATTGCTGACTTTGCTCAAGAATTGTTTTGCACGTTCGTCTCTTGGTGCATCAAAGAATCCATCGACATCGCGCCGATCCTCTAGTACTTGTCCTTCCGCCATAAAGACGATTCGATCTGCTACTTCACGGGCAAAGCTCATTTCATGGGTAACAACGATCATGGACATGCCTTCACTGGCAATTTTTTTCATGACATCCAAGACATCACCAATCATTTCTGGATCCAATGCAGACGTTGGCTCATCAAAAAGCAGCATCTCTGGTTTCATCGCAAGCCCTCTGGCAATTGCGACCCGCTGCTGTTGTCCGCCGGATAACATGGAAGGATAGGAATCTTTTTTATCTAACATCCCTACCCGATCAAGAAGCTTTTCCGCCAAATTGATGGCTTCTTGCTCATTTTGTTTTAATACTTTAATCGGTGCCAACGTAATGTTTTCTAACACGGTTTTATTTGGATACAAATTGAAATGTTGAAACACCATACCGATGTTTTTTCTAATTTCTGTCATTTTGACATCTTTGTCAAACAAGTTCTTGCCATTGACCAATAATTGACCACCTGAAATGGTTTCTAGACCATTAATCGTACGGAGCATTGTACTTTTACCAGATCCTGAAGGTCCGATAACAACAACGACCTCACCTTTTTCAAATTCAAGGTTGATGTTTTTTAATGCATGGAACTTTCCGTAATATTTCTCTACGTTCTTAAATTCGATCATTGCCATTGATTCACACTCCTAGCTTTTTTTAAAATTAAATGAGTAATTGGAAAGATTTGATTCATATTATAGCTCAATCTTTTTTCATTTGTAAAGGTGCTTTTCCAATGTTCCCCCCTTATTTCTGAAAAGACAAGTGCTATTTTACTTTGATGTGAGGTTTTTGTCCATGAAAATTTTTCTCACCCCATCAGATCACAAGGAGAACCGGTTGTTTCTTTTGCTAAAAAAAGGTAAGATAAACCATATAACAAAGGAAAAGGTGGAAAAAAAGTGAATACGATTTTAACTGGCGACCGCCCAACTGGCAAATTGCATCTTGGCCATTATGTGGGGTCTTTAAAAAAACGGGTCGAAATGCAAGCTGACCCTGAAAATCAGCTTTATATTATGGTCGCTGACATGCAGGCACTAACAGATAACGCGAAAACACCTGAGAAGGTCTCAGCGAATATTTTAGAAGTTGCTTTGGATTATTTAGCCGTTGGATTGGATCCAGCAAAAACAACGATGTTTATTCAATCGCAAATCCCTCAGCTCTCTGAATTGACGATGTATTATCTCAATCTAGTCAGTGTTGCTCGAGTACGACGAAATCCAACCGTTAAAGCCGAAATTGAACAAAAAAAATTTGGTGAAGGCGTCCCTTCAGGTTTCTTCATCTATCCTGTCTCTCAAGCAGCGGATATTACCGCTTTTAAAGCAAATTTAGTCCCCGTTGGAGAAGATCAAAAACCAATGCTGGAACAAACGCAAGAAATCGTGCATAGTTTTAATTCTACGTATAGTGAAGTATTAGTCGAACCAAAAGCGGTTTTACCGCCAAAAGGCATGGGACGTTTAGCGGGGATCGATGGGAACGGGAAAATGAGCAAATCACTGAACAATGGTATTTACTTAGCTGATCCAGCCGATGTATTACAAAAGAAAGTGATGAGCATGTACACGGACCCAAATCACATTCATGTCAACGACCCTGGACAAGTCGAAGGCAATATGGTCTTTACGTATCTTGATGTATTTGGCACTGAAAAAGAAAAAATTGCTGAATTAAAAGAACATTACACCCGTGGTGGATTAGGCGATGTCAAAATCAAACGCTATTTGATCGATGTTTTAGAAGCCGAATTTGCACCGATTCGTGAACGCCGTGAAGCTTTTGCAAAAGATCCCGGTGAAGTGATGAACTTATTAAAAATTGGTAGTGAAAAAGCAGAACAAGTTGCCGCCCAAACGTTAGCTGAAGTCAAAAATGCAATGGGCATCAATTACTTTGCCTAAAAAAACAAGCCTTTACGGCTTGTTTTTTCGTTTACAAATCGGAATGAATTCTTTCATACAAAACCTATGTGTCAACTCTGTGTGAGATTTCACGAGAACCTTCCTCCCCAGACTGACACTTTGTGTAATTTGATTTGATGCTGTTTCTTGCACAAAAATCAAGAGAGCTGTCCTAAAAAATAACCTCATAAAATGCGGATTAGAAAATCCTTTTTTTCAACCTTGCCAGTGTTTAAAAAAGTTGTACCAAAAAAACTGGATTGCCTTCTATAGTGAAATCTTTTACGGCTCTCACTCAACTCCTAACATTCTTGTGTCATCTGAGCATCTATTATAATAGTAGAAAACGTTCCCCACCCAACTTCTTTGTATGGTGGAGAACGTTTTTCTACTTATTTGATTAGCGGATTTCTGCTTGAACTTTTTCTTCTAAGTTACGAGTAATTTTCGCTATTGCTTGATTGATCTCTTCATCCGTCAGGGTAGCTTCCGGATTGCTAAAGGTCAGGCTGTACCCTAATGATTTTTTGCCTGCTTCGATGTTTTTCCCTTGATACACATCGAATAAACGAATCGCACTTAAGAAGCGACCTGCACTTTCGCGAATGATCTCCATCACGGACTGGTTATCGATCGTTTCATCAAGCAAGAGTGCCATATCCCGCGTTACTGATGGGAACTTAGAAACTGGCTGATAGACCAATTGTTCTGTTTTCGCTGCTAACAGTTGATCTAAGTTCAATTCAGTAACATAGGTTTCACTCACTTCATAATCTTTGGCGATCGACGGGTGGACTTGTCCCAAGAAGCCGATTTCTTGGTCATCTAGCAAGATCATTGCCGTACGGCCAGGATGCATCTCTTTGATAGCTGCCGTTTTTTGATAACGTATACGGTCGGTTAATGCCAACGAATCAAATAGATTTTCTAAAATGCCTTTCAAATGGAAGAAATCAACTTTTTGAGCTTGGGTTTGCCAGTCTTTCTCATGGATATTTCCTGTCAAAGCTAGCCCTAAGTGATTGACTTCTGTTGGCAGCTCGTGCTTACTGTCGCCTGTTTGATAGAAGACACGACCAATTTCATACAAAGCAACACGATTGTTTTTACGTGCCAAATTGTACGCAACGTCGTCTAACAAACCTGAAATCAGATTCAAGCGCAAGACGGCACGCTCTTCGGTCATTGGCCAATCCAATCGAGTCACTTGGCTCGATTTATCCGTAAATTGTTGTGCCTTCTCTTCAGTGGTCAAAGCATAGCTGATGGCTTCACTGACCCCGTTGCCTTCTAATAGCGTCCGAACTTCTCTAGTCAGACGTTGCGCTTTGGTTAGATGACCGGCAACCGTTTCTCCTTGCGGTAAAGTCGATGGCAAACGATCATAACCGTAAATACGCGCCACTTCTTCAATGATATCTGCTTCGATCGTAATATCCCAACGACGAGGTGGTACAGAAACAATATAGCTGTCTGCTTCTTGACGATGACCAAAGCCTAATGCATCAAAGATTTCTTGCACTTCTTCATCCGTGATTTCTGTGCCTAAATAGCTATTGATTCGAGCTAAAGTGATTGTAACCTCCACAGGTTCTACTGCTACTTGGGAACCTATTACTGCTCCTTTTAAGACCGTTCCGCCAGCAAGTTCTGCAATCAGTGCTGCTGCTGCATCACAAGCTTTTGTAACCGTTGCTTGGTTGATCCCTTTTTCAAAACGAGCAGAGGACTCACTTCTTAAATTGAATTTCTTTGAGGTTAAACGAATCGCTAATGGATCGAACAAGGCCGCTTCTAAAGCGACTGTGGTCGTTGTTTCCGTGATTTCAGAATCAAGCCCTCCCATGACGCCTGCGAGCGCAACGGGTGTCGTTCCGTTGGTGATAACGATGTCTTCTGATGAAAGCTGACGTGTTTCTCCATCTAAGGTTACCAGGCTTTCATTTTCTTTGCCGCGACGTACCAGTATTTCCTTGCTGTCTAGCTTTTGATAATCAAAAGCATGCAATGGTTGGCCAAATAATAGCAAGATATAATTTGTCACGTCCACGACATTGTTGATTGGACGAATGCCTTCATTCATCAAGCGATTTTGCAGCCATTGTGGACTTGGAGCGATCGTTACACCATCAATGATTCGAATTTGGTAAGCGGGTGCATCGGTTGCTTCCGTGACCTTCACCTGAATTTTATCGGCAGCAGCTACTTCACTTTCATTAAGCGCAATTTCAGGAAACTTCGGTGTTTGCCGATAGATGGCACCGACTTCATAAGCAACCCCCCGCATGCTCAACGCATCCGCACGGTTCGGTGTGATCGATAATTCGATAATATGATCATCCATATCGAGATAAGGAAAAACCGGTGTTCCTACTTCTGCTTCTGCTGGTAAATAATAGATTCCTTCTGCGTATTCTTTGGGAATCACGCTATCCGCATATCCCAATTCTTGCAATGAACAAATCATGCCGTTCGAAACTTCTCCCCGCATCTTGCCCTTTTTGATTTTTACATTGCCCGCGATTCGAGAGCCTGGTAATGCCACGATGACTTTGATGCCACTTTTGACATTTGGTGCCCCACAAACGATTTGCGTGTCTTCTTCCTCACCAATATTTACTTGGCAAATCGATAGATGATCAGAATCTGGATGTGGTCGGCAGTCGGTCACTTCTCCGACAACGATTTTTTTTAAACCCTCTTCAGGCACGTCAATACCTTCGACTTCGATCCCCGTCACTGACATTTTGTCCGCCAGCTCTTTTGGTGTGATCTCAGACAGATCAAGGTATTCATTTAACCATTTGTACGATACTAACATTTATTGTTCCCCCTTGAACTGGCGAATGAAACGCACATCATTTTGATAGAATTGGCGAATGTCGTTTACGCCGTAGCGCAGCATTGCCACTCGATCAGGACCTAAACCAAAAGCAAATCCTGAATATTGGGTTGGATCGATCCCTGACATTTCTAAGACGTTAGGATGCACCATTCCAGCACCGAGGATCTCGATCCAGCCAGTTTGTTTACAAACGTTACAACCCGCACCACCGCACTTGAAGCAGCTGACATCAACTTCGACCGATGGTTCTGTGAAAGGGAAATAGCTTGGTCGCAAGCGAATTTGGCGATCTTCCCCAAACATTTTTTGCATCATGACTTCTAAGGTTCCTTTTAAGTCACCCATCGTAATATTTTTATCGATCACCAATCCTTCAATTTGATGGAATTGGTGGCTATGGGTCGCATCATCTGTGTCACGACGGAAAACTTTCCCTGGTGAGATCATCCGCAGCGGCCCTTTAGAAAAATCATGAGTCTCCATTGTTCGCGCTTGCACTGGTGACGTATGGGTCCGAATCAGCACTTCCTCTGAAATATAAAAAGTATCCTGCATGTCTCTGGCTGGATGATCTTTTGGCAGATTCATCCGTTCGAAGTTGTAATGATCTTTTTCCACTTCGTAGCCTTCAACTACTTGGTAGCCCATACCAACAAAGATATCTTCGATTTCTTCCATGATTTGCGTTAGCACATGGCGTGTTCCTCGGTCCATCTTTTTACCAGGCAAAGTCACGTCGATGGATTCTTCAGCGAGGGCTTTTTCCAAGTTTGCTGCTTCGATAGACGATTTTGCTTCTTCAATCGCTTCTGTCAAGATATCACGAATCTCGTTGGCATAGCTCCCCACCTTCGGCCGTTCTTCCGCAGAAAGATCTTTCATCCCTCGTAGAACTTCAGTAATGGGACCTTTTTTTCCAAGCACTTCCACTCGAATCTGATTTAAGTCATTCATGGTTGGACTTTCTTTGATTTTAAGCAATGTCGTTTCCTTCAATGCTTCTAATTTTTCTTGTAAAGACATGTGTTTCCTCCTTCTATACTGTGAATAGCGTAAAAAACGATTTGACTGGAAAAAGTGACGATCTTTTGATAAAAAGACAAAAAAAGACGTCATCCCTAAAAAAAGGAACGACGTCTCGTGTTACCATCCTCATTCGCGGAAAGTTCCGCGCACTCACTTCGGCTAACGACAGCAACACTGCCGACTGATTGTTCTCAGCAAGCTCCAGAAGTGAAATTCATTTTTCGAATACAGGACTTGCTTTCAGTCTGTGACAAGTCTCCCTTTTTCTGATCCAGCCAAATTACTAGTTTCTATCAACGCTTTTTTTACTATTCATTTAAGCTTAGTTTACCTAATTTCCGTTGAGAAATCAACTGCATTCTTCCTCACGTACCCAGGTTTCTGCCCAACGCTTCACACTCATCATACTCTTTTCAAGAGCAATACCTCTTGGCGTCAAGCAGTAAAGATTGTTTTCTTTGCAGACAATTTCTTCCCGCTCTAATTCTTTCAAGCGTTCGACTAACACCCGATCACTCACTTGAGGAATCTTGTTTGCTAACTCAACAAATCTTTGTTTGCCGTCTTCAAGAAGGACATCAATGATCAAGCCGTTCCACTTTTTGCCTAAAATAGAAAAAGCTTTTTCAAATTTAGGACAAAGGGCATAATCCGATTCTACTTTTATCATTCTCCATCACCTCTTTTACCTATTATAGCATATGACTTACGAAATGTAAGAAACTAGGATCGATCAGCTAGAATGCCACGATCATCTTAGGTTTTAACAGCACTAAATAGGTCTGTTTCACTGGTTTGTTCAATGCTTTCTCCAATGCTTGGCAATAGAGTTTTAATTGACCATAATATCGTTCGCGCATTTTCTGTTCAATCTGAGCCTGACTGCCGAACACATCATCTGTTTTAAAGTCATACAAAATGATTTCATCCGCCAATTCAATATAGCCGTCAATAATACCATGGATCAAAAGCGGCGCATCTGGTTCGTCAAACCCTTCAAAGATCGTATCGGCCTCTTTTAGCATCGAAAACGGCTGCTCCCGCTTCACCACATTAGAGAATTGGTTCAGCAGTTCACCTAGTTCAGTTTGATAAAACCACAAAATACTCGATCGGTCAATTTTTTTGGCGATTTCTTCAGAAAAAAATTGCTTTTTCACGAGTTCAGCAATCAGGAGCGCCAAAGTATCTTGTGTTGGCTTCATTCCTAAGGGGATCATTTGCAAAACCGTATGTGTTGCGGTTCCGATACTGCTGGCGAGAGGCTTCGTTTCTTGCAGAAATTTGGGTTTCGCCAATTCATCTTGTACGTAGCGATATTGCTGAGGATTCGTCTTCTCGGAAACCGACCGCCATTCCAACAAAGTGGTCTGTTGATCATCAGGATCATTATAGAGTCTTTTCAATTCTGAAACAGATTGATAACTAGTCGTTTGGGTCGCTTTTTGATAAGGATAGCGATAGGCTAGGCGTTTCAAAAGATCATCGATATTGCTATCTGGCGCAATCAATCGTTTAGGCTCCTCGACTGGTGCAAGGGTCTCTTGGACTTCTTGCGTGATCGTTTCTTGATTCCACCATGACAGACGAAAATGAGCAGGATGATCGATCGTTCGCTTGCGCTCTGACGCTTCGGAGAATACTGCTTCCATATCTGGATGGCGCATCAGGGTCCGTCCGACCCAATCCATCAAGCTCCCCCGAGCCACTAAGCGCAACGCTGGATCAAGAACCATCTCGGATTGTGTCAAGCCAGATTGCCACGTCTTAAAGGCATCCGCTTGATTTTTATAGGAGCCTACTAAGAAAAGCTTCTGCTCTGCTCGTGTCAATGCTACGTATAATTTTCGCATCTCTTCTGACAAGGCTTTTTTCAAACGAACTTGCTTGATGGCTTGAAACGGCAGTGTTTCAAATTTAAGGTTTTCTGCGGGTTCCACATATTGGATCCCAGCCCCCAGCTGTTCTTCAAAGATATAGCGTTTTTGAAAATCTTGGTAATTAAAGAATTTTGTTGTATCCAATAAGAAGACGACAGGAAATTCCAAACCTTTACTTGCATGGACGGTCATCACACGAACGGCATCTTCTACTGGTGTAGCTAATGGCTCTGCCAAGTCCTTGTTTTTTTCTTGCATCTTTTCGATGAAGCGAATGAATTGGTACAAACCACGGAAACTGCTCTTTTCGTATTTCTCCGCTCTGTGGACTAATGCCGCTAAATTGGCATAGCGCTGCTGACCTGCAGGCAGTCCCACGACATAATCCAAATAGGCAGTATCTTCATAGATTTGCCAAAGTAAGGTCGGGATTGGTAATCGTCGTGCTTCCTCTCGCCATTGTTCCAGTTTTGTTAAAAACCCATCCACCGTTTGCCACAAGGGTGACGCTTCTTGTTGCCCATGGTAATCCAATACTGCATCGTAGTAGTCGCTGGAACGATTCGCTAAACGGATTTCAGCTAATTGATCTTCTGTTAGGCCGACGATTGGCGAACGCAAAACGGCCACAAGCGGGATATCTTGGTACGGGTTATCAATGATCTGCAGCAAAGAAACGACGGTTTGGATCTCCGTTGCCTGAAAATAGTTTTGAGCATCATTGACCGCCATCGGAATCCCAAACTGCTTAAAGACATCCAAAATGACAAGATTGTTTTTACGTGTGGGGGTCAACAAGACGATATCGTTGTAAGTGATTGGTCGATTTGTTTTGGCTTTTTTGTCATAGATCATGAATTTTGATTCAATCAGCTCCTGAATCTTCAAGGCAGTGATCTGCATTTCACCTTCTGTTTTGTCATCAATCAATTGTTCTTCGGATTCATGCTCTTTTTCATATAACAAGAGCTCTGTGGCGAAGGCATCGCTTTCTGGAAAATCAGGAAAACCGGTAATCAAGGCTGCCGCCTCATCGTAAGGGATTTGTCCAACCCGTTCATCCATCAGTTGTTGAAAAACTAGATTCGTAAAATCCAATACATCGGAACGAGAACGGAAATTTTCTGCTAAGACGATTCTCCGCCCACCATTCTCTGTTTCAAATGCCAAGTATTTTTCGATAAATAGCGTCGGATCTGCTAGTCGAAACGAATAGATCGACTGCTTCACATCCCCCACCATAAACATGTTACCAGGGTTATGCTCGACTTGTCTCACCCAATATAAAATTGCCTCTTGCAGCCGATTGACGTCTTGATACTCATCGACTAAAACTTCTTCAAAGCGATCACGATAATAGGTCGACGCCTCACTTCCACTACCGTCTCCTTGTAAAATCTGCAAGGTAAAATGTTCCAAATCATTAAAGTCTAAACGGCCTTTTGAAAGTTTTCTTTCTTGGAATGCTTTCATAAATGCTTCGGTCATCGCTGCCATTTTTTCAACGACAGGTGCTGATCGATGAAGCAGCTCCATCATTTCAGCTGGTGGATACGGGAAGGTGGCTTTCAATTGCTCAACCAATTTTTTCGCATCATCGCGTAACGGCTTGATTTCTTGGGACAGTTCCTTTTGTTCTGGTTTGCGAAAAGCTGGGTAACGACCAAAACGCAATGTTTGGATCTGCTCATAGAAGCCATCGACATCGTCTGCATCCAGCAGAGCCTTTAAGGTTTCCACCATTCCTAATTCGGTATCGATCAACTGTGCCGCTTTTTCCATCGCTTCATCACAACGGGCATAGTCTTGCGCCGCCTGCAGCAAATGCGCCGCTGTCTTCAAATTTTCTTGCAAACTCGGTTTGATTTGCGATTGGTACAGGGTATTTTCAGCAAAGGTTTCTTTGCCGATATAGTGATCACTTAGATGAGCTAACCAGTTGACTGGATCTGGATTTGCTCGGGCAAAGTCATAAAGAGACAGGATCAGATCCCCGACGCCTTCATCAGAACGATCACTTGAAAAATTTTCCGTCAAACGAAAGAAGGCTTCATCATTGGCTTCATATTGTTGATCTCTCAGCTGTGTCCAGATTTCTTCTTTCATCAATAAAATTTCGGTTTCATCGGTCATCATGCGGAAATTGGGATCTAGATCGATCAAATAATAAAAACGCCGAATCACAGTTAAACAAAACGCATGCAAGGTAGAAATGTTAGCTGTCGGCAACAGCTGCAGCTGACGAACGAAGTGCTGGCGCTTTTGCTCGTCACTTTCTTGATTGATGGCCTGTTGCAATGCCACTTGAATCCGTTCTTTCATTTCTCGAGCAGCTGCTTCGGTAAAGGTTACGATCAGTAAAGAATCGATCGTCGTTCCTGCTTTTAGCTTTTCGATCACTCGCCGAACCAAAACGGTGGTTTTGCCTGAACCCGCTGAAGCGGAAACGAGGATATTATCCCCTTTATCAAAAATGGCTTGCCATTGGGTATCCGTAAAGGTTTCATTTTGCGGTTTTAAAGGGATCTTACTCATCTTCTTCCTCCCTTAAGCGATGGATAATCTCATCTTTAGATAAGTTTTCTAAACGGTGGTACTCATTTTCTTTCAACAATACATCAAAGTCACAGATGCTGCGAAACGGACAAAATTCACACGCCCGTTTTTTGTCTTTTATTTTATAAGACGGGTTTAAGGCGATTTCACCGCTCAACAGCTTCTCACCGCTTTGCTGCATGTTTTTACGATTGTGTTTTCTTAATAGCTCGAGCTCTTCTTCTGTATAAAACTTGTTTTTCGCCTGCGTTGTTTTTTGATAATTGCCGTTTTTGTCTTTTCGAACAGGAAATATCGGTGAATTTTTGCTGGCTTCAACATCCTCATCTAGCAATGGGAAAACAGCCGGTTCGTCAATAAACAACCCGTCATACTTGAAACGTTTTAAACGTTCTTCTTCACTGGCTTCTTGTCCGTCCAAAAGCGGATTATGCACATGCAGATAATATGCCCCCGCTGGTCGCACATTTGGCGAACCAACCAGTTGGACAGCATCCGTCAATGCGACATCGAGATAGGTGATCAACTGCATCGCAAGTCCATAGTATGCTTCAGAAAGGTCAAAATCTCGGCTGCTAGATTTATAGTCAACAACAGAAAGCCATTGTTCTTCTTCCGTTTTTGCCGTATCGACACGATCGATCTTCCCTCGCACATGCAGTTTCCCGCCAGAACTTAATGGCAATTCGATCCCATTGATCCCATTTGAGCCCGCGATCTGACCGAATAGCACCTCCGTCTTTTCAGGACTAAAATGCATTTTTTGTCCTTGTTTCGCTAATGCCCACGCTACTCGCTGAATCGTCTTGCCTAATTGATACCGAATAAAATTCATCCGAGCAGAGCTCGTCAGTAAGCGATAACGGCTTTCACCAAAAATTTCCTGCAAAACGACTTCCACAAATTGCACGCGTTGGTCAGCAGTTAACTGGGTCAAGGAAATATTTTCAGCAATCAGGACTTTGACAAAGCGGTCCAACGCATCATGGAAAAACTCACCGGTCATTGCTGGATTTAAGCCATAAACTTCCCGTTCTTTTAACCGTAATCCGTAGCTGACGAAATACTTGTATTCACACTGATAGAACGTCTCCATCTGAGAAATGGAACTGTAGATCGACGGTCCATATAGTGCCGCAGCTTGTGCTTGAGACAAAGGAATCGGAATATTTTGATGAGTTTGGCTTTCAAATACTTGGGCAGCTAAATCTGTCCATTCCGAACGCAATAACACTTGTTTCAGTTGCTCCCACACTCGAGGTAAATTCTCTTTGTTTTTTTGCGCTTGCTGACTGAGGTTATTGATTTGATAGATCAGGCCACGGTAACTGCCGACATAGTTTCTTGGGTCACTGACTAGCGTCAATATCCCTCGCTCTTGCAGTGGGACATCCAAACGTTTGACCACGCGATCTAAATAAGGCGACATTTTGATGTTTTGCTGGGTATCAAAATTAACGGCATAGGACAGTGATAAGTGTTCCGTTGCTGAAAGCAAGACAGAATAGAAGGCAAATGGCTCTTTGACACTGCCTTCCACCACTGTATCTCTAAGGTGTTTTTCACCATTGAACAACTGATTGAAATGCTGACGTTCTTCATTCGTCAACAACGTTTTGTTCTCTATTTTTCTTGGCAACGCCGTTTCATTCAATCCCGGTGCAAATGTGATCTTTGCTTGCTTTGGACGTGCCAGATCAAGGCGATTGATGTTGACTTGGTCGATCGCTGTTGGGATCTTCCCGAATGTGACATTTTCTAAGCCAGTCAATAAGACATCCTCAAAGAGCGCAAAATCAAAGGACTCTTCCCCATAGATCGCAGCATATTCATCCAGCAAATCCATCAAGGCTTGCCATGCTTGTTCATGATTACGGGCTTGATCCAACTTCCCTTGCTGGATCGCTTGATCTCGCCAATGCCGCAGTTGTTCTTCAACACCGGCATTCAGTAAAAAGCGATACAGCAGTTCGACCGCATCGCGGTTCGTTCTAGCGGCCGTCAGCCAGTCAAGAGTATCAGCAACATCTTGCTTAAAGGCCCTGCGCAACTGGTTGGTATACGCTGTCAAATCCACTTTATCCGTCTGCTCTTCTTCCGATTGTAAACACTCGATCAGTTCCCAATCTTCGTTTCTCGTCCAACTCGCTCCTTGGAAATCATGAGCCAACGCTTTGTTCTCGGTAATATCCACCAACTTACGAAACTGGTCACGCCCAACGAGCCAATCTGCTTCGGAGCGATAGGCTGCCGGTAAGTAAAGTTCCGTTCTAAGCAACCGTAAAATATCATTTAAGCGAAAGCCATAGGATTGACAAGCAAAAAAAGCATTCAAAAACTCAACCAATGGATGTTGCGCCATCATCTGCTCTTCATCGATATAAAAAGGAATCTCAAACTCAGTAAAAATTTTAGGGATATATTGATGATAGATTTCTGGTTCGGCGATCAATAATTGGATCTCTCGGTATCGTAATGCTGGGTACCGTTTCTTATCGCTCATCATCCCACGGATCGACGCTGCAATCTGACGGATCTCTTCTTCTGGATTCCCAACTTTCCAAACTGCCAGAAAGTCCTTCACAGAGGACTGTTGCTGATAGTTGACTTGTGACTGGGTCTGCCGCCAAAATGTTTCAATTTCATTATACGCCTGTTGCATCGATCCCTTCGCTTCCTTGTCCACCTCTTGGTTGACCGAAAGTTTCTGATCCAAATAAATCGGCACTTGATTTTCTCGGGCAAAACTGATCAATTGATAATAGGTTCGCCCTGCTTCATAAAACAAATTTAACGGTGAAGGCAGCTCTTGTGGATACCCACGATCCAGAAAAAGATCAATAATGACATGACTTTTTTTCATCAACACTTGAATCAGCTGCTGTTCCTGTGTTGAAAAAGCGGAAAACCCACTGATAATAAATAAGGCATGGGAAAGATCTGGCGCTTTGTTTATTGACACTGCGTTAGGCATTGCTTGCTCCACTGGAGAATCATCCAGCAAGGAACCTTCAAGAAAGCGTGTCAACAAGGTGATCGGTTGTTCGACTTGTAATGCACGCTCCAGAAGTTCTTGTTCAAATCGTTGAAATATTTTCGCTAATTCACTGTATTTTTTCTCCTCGTCTTGGGTTGCGCTTGGTGCAGCACCACCTGCCAATAAATCTTCGATCCCCAATCGACTTGTATGCATTTCTTGATAGAACGCCAACAATTGTTGGATAAAACCCGCTTTGTTGATCTCACCACGGTATAAGACGAGTTCTTCTTCTAGTTCCAAAAGCAGCTTACGCATGATCATGGAGGCACCATTTTCAGTGATGGCATTTTGAGAAAGCAAGCCGGTTTGTTGCAGATAAAACCAAGCCAAACGGTGAAAACTGAACACTTGCGCGCGAATAGAAGCAAAATCTTCTACGCGATCCTCTCTCAGTAATTGAAGGATCTCGCGTTCTCGTTCAAATTTGTTGTAGTTAGGTACCAGAAAAAATACTTCTTGATGGTCTTTTTCTAACCAGCTTTTTGCATTTTCTATCACTGCTTGATCATGACGACAACGGCCATCGCCAAGGATAAATCGTAAACTCATGAAAGGACTCCTTCTCTCCATCGTCTTTTAAAAAAACACTAAAAATCAGCGGCACGTTTTTTCAAATGCGTCTTTGTTTTTAAAAGAATCTCCTTAAAAACAAAAAAACGGTCGCAGAATTTCACTCTTTGCCTAGCATACCAAAATCGGCAATTGGCCAGAATACAAATTTTACATCACCCAAAATCGTTGCTTCATCGATCAGACCTAATTGACGACTATCTTTGGAAATTCGGCGGTTATCCCCTAACACTAAAATTTGACCTTCAGGAATGACTTCAACACCAAATAACCCCATATCAAAATCACTGGTCAATGGAAAGCCATCTGTGACAGCTGCTTTGAATTCATCCAAGTAGGGTTCATCATATGCTTGTCCATTGATATAAAGGGTATCGTTTTGATAGGAAACCTGGTCGCCAGGCAAACCGATCACGCGTTTGATATAATTTTTGCCTGCTTCATCCGGTGCTTCAAACGTTATGATATCGAAACGTTCGATCTCGGTATTTTTCAAAGCAATTACCCGCTCACCATCATGTAATGTGGGGTCCATCGAATCTCCTTTTACGATCACAGGAGTAAAGACATACTGTCTTAATAACAAGAGGAATAAAGTGAAGATCACGACAAATCCTACTGTTTTTAAAAGCTCTTTTACTTGTTGCACGCGTCCCTCACTCCTTGAATATTTTACTATATTTTCCAAGAATCGAACAAACATTCTTATTTTTCTATTCTACCATAAAATGATAGGAGCAGGACATTTCCCCTTTGGTTCTTTACAAAAATTTGGAGAATCAAGAGACTTGCATATGAATTGTCATCCTTTCTGATCCGTGCTAGGGTTTAATAAGAACCCATTATTGAAAGGAAGTGCCAAGATGAACCAACAGTTACCACAAGTACCAACAAAGTTATTGATTAACGGAAAATGGCTTGAAGGAACAAAAGAGTCGGTTTCGGTTACCAATCCTGCCACTAATGAAGAACTCGTAAAAGTCAGTCAAGGAGGGATCGAGGAAACCAAGCAAGCAATCGATGCCGCAGCGATTGCTTTTCCCGAATGGTCAAAACGCTCCCCTCGAGAACGTGCCGATTTGATGAACGCCATTGCTGATTTGATGGAAGAAGAAAGCGATCGTTTAGCAAAAATCATGAGTATGGAACAAGGAAAACCATTAAAAGAAGCGGAGGCGGAAATCCAATCCAATGTTGACAATTTCCGTTGGAATGCAGCTGAAGCGCAACGGGTCTATGGCGAAGTGATTCCAGCCCCTGAACACAATCATTGGCTGGTACGCAAAGAAGCGATCGGGGTTGTTGGCGCGATCACGCCTTGGAACTTTCCTTCTAACATGATTGCAAGAAAAATTGCGCCTGCTATGGCCGTTGGCTGTACCCTTGTTATGAAACCATCTAAAGAAACACCCCTATCAGCATTGGCTTTAGGTGAACTTTTTCAACAAGCGGGCCTTCCTGACGGGGTCGTCAATATCGTCTTAGGAGATTCTTCTGAAATTGGGAAAGAATTGACCGAAAATGAACAAGTCAAAAAAATCACCTTTACTGGCTCCACGAAAGTTGGGATGAAATTATACGAACAAGCTGCACCAACTCTGAAAAAAGTTTCATTGGAGTTAGGTGGTCATGCCCCGTTTCTAGTTTTTGCTGATGCTGATTTAGATTTAGCTGCTGAAAAATTAATTGCAGCAAAATTCCGTAACAACGGTCAGGTCTGTACATCCCCCAATCGAATTTTTGTCGAAGAGTCCGTCAAAGACGCCTTTACCAAAACATTACTAGCGAAAATGGAATCCGTAACGGTCGGCAATGGTCTGGAAAACCCTACTGTTGGTCCTTTGATCAACCAAGCAGGCGTTGAAAAAGTCATCGAGCAGTTGGAAGATGCAGTAAATAAAGGAGCTAAAGTTTTACTCGGTGGTAAGAAGCTTACTGAAGGTGAATACGAAAAAGGCAACTTCTTCGCACCAACGGTCATCGATGGGATTACTTCTGAGATGGCTATCTACTATGAAGAAACCTTTGGACCCGTGATCCCATTGATCTCATTTACGGATCGACAAGCAGTCATCGCTGCGGCAAATGATACGGAATTTGGACTAGCTTCCTACTTCTTTTCAACGAATTTGCAAACGATCTCGGATGTAGCCCAAAACCTCCAATATGGGATGGTTGGGGTCAATGACATTGCGATCTCAAATCCGGCGGCTCCCTTCGGTGGCGTCAAGCATTCCGGTTTTGGTCGTGAAAACGGCAAATATGGCCCTGAAGAATACGTGACCGTTAAATTCATTGCTATCGATGCCCAATAAGAAAAAGTCAGGTGCGTTTGCCTGACTTTTTGACGTCCCAAGCATTTTCTTTTACTAACATTAAGTAAGAATGTATACTTCACTCTATGACAATAGAAAAGGTGGGAATACGATGACAAAATTTCTTGATACGATCAAACAGCGCCGCTCAATCTATGGGCTAGGTAAAAATGTGGCTCTTTCCGACACTGAAATCGAAGACATTGTGAAAGAAGCAGTGAAAAATAGTCCAACTGCGTTTAACGCACAATCACCAAGAGCCGTGATTTTATTTGGTGAAGCCCATGAAAAATTGTGGACATTAACAGAGGCTGCGTTAGAACCATTGACACCACCCGAAGCGTTTGAAGCGACAAAACAAAAACTTGCTGGTTTTAAAGCGGGTTACGGAACCGTTCTATTCTTTATTCACACGGATACCGTGAAAAATTTGCAAGAGCAATTTGCGCTATATGCAGAGAACTTTCCCGTTTGGGCAGAACAATCGAATGGGATCGCTCAAGCGAACGCTTGGACCGCTTTAGAAGAAGCTGGATTAGGTGCCAACTTACAGCATTACAACCCTGTCATCGATGACGCTGTTGCAGCTGAATGGTCAATTCCTGAAAATTGGCAACTGCGGGCGCAACTAGTCTTTGGTTCAAAAGAAAGCGAACCGAACGAAAAAGAATTTCTAAGTGACGATGAGCGCTTCCGCGTGTTCCATTAATCAATTTTCGACCTAAAAAAAGACCCTTGATTACGCCTTATGAAGCGACCCCCAAAAGTTAGACCAAAAAATCTAACTTTTTGGGGTCGTTATTTGTATGGCAAAATATCCTTTTGAATTAAAACTAAAAATCGTTAAAGAATATCTTAGTGGCGTGGGCGGATATCGGTATCTTGCCAACAAATACGGTATTTCAAGCAAGTCTCAAGTAAGTAATTGGGTGAATGTCTATCGTGAATACGGAGAGGAAGGTCTATTGAGAAAGCATCAAAATCAGAAATATTCTGTTCAATTTAAGTTAAATGCGCTAGAGTTATATCAAACAAGTGAGATGTCCTATCGAGAAGTTGCTAGCACTTTAGAAATGAACAACCCTGCGCTTATTGCCAATTGGATGCGTAATTTCAGAGAAGCAGGTATTGAGGGGCTCTCAAAAGAGAAAGGGCGACCACTTACTTTGGCTAGAAAAAAAGAGAACAAAAAAGAAAATACAACAACTGAAGAACGCGATCGTATCAAGGCATTAGAAAAGCAAGTCCGATCCCTTCAAATTGAGAATGCCTTTTTAAAAGAGTTGAGGAAGCTGCGAAAACAGGAAGCCCAGCAAAGACGCAAGAATCAATCGCACGAATCATCGCCAGCCTCCGAGGATCATTCAAACTAGTTGAGCTTCTTGAAACATTGAAATTTCCTAAAGCAACCTATATGTATTGGCAGAAACGGTTTGACAGACCAAACCCAGACCAAGAAATTGAAGAAAAAATCCTTGAAATTCGCAAGGAGCATAAAGACTATGGCTGTCTGCGACTAAAAAAAGAATTAGAGAATCAAGGGATTCATGTCAATAAAAAGAAGATTCAACGTCTGATAAAAAAACTAGGTATCGAAGTAAAGTCTTACACTCGAAAATCTCGACGGTACAATTCTTATCGTGGGAAGGTTGGTACTGTCGCCAAAAATCGTATTCATCGTCGGTTCTATACAAATATCTGTCACCAAAAAATTACAACTGACACCACAGAGTTTAAGTATTATGAAGTAGACACCACAGGTGTCGTTCGTCAGAAAAAGCTGTATTTAGATCCTTTCATGGATTTCTACAATAGTGAAATTCTATCTTATCGGATTTCTGAAAAACCAAACGCACTAGCCATAATGGAAGGATTAGAAGAAGCAATCCAGATGACAAATGATTGTCCATTTCGTAGAACCTTCCATTCAGATCAAGGATGGGCCTATCAAATGAATGCTTATAAGAATAAATTGAAGCAGCATAAAATCTTCCAGAGTATGTCTCGTAAAGGGAATTGTTTAGATAACTCACCTATGGAAAACTTCTTTGGTTTATTAAAGCAAGAGATTTTTTATGGAGAAGTCTATCGGAGTTTAAATGAATTGAAAACAAAAATTGACCAATATATCTATTATTACAACCATAAACGCATCAAAAAGAAATTAAATTGGCGAAGTCCAGTTCAGTTTCGAGAAGCTGTAAAAACAGCTGTCTAACAGTTAATTTTATCGTACAAAAAAGGAGTGGATTTCTCCACTCCATAAAAGTCTAACTTTTTGGGGTCACTACATTAAACTGGCAGTAATCGAGGGTCTTTTAGTCCTTTGTTCCTTGATCATGATCGACTAAAATATCGATCGGTGTCCCTTCATTCAAGTGTTCTGACAAGAAAACAACCAATTCTGCTAATGGCTGCTTGAATTTCATCAATGGGCCTCTCATCCCTCTTCGAAAATAGTTCATCTTGATGGGCTGCCCTTCCTTTTCTTGAAATAAAACGACTCGATCGATCTCTTGGTAGAGTACCCCTTTGATACTCATTGGATGGACAATGATTCGATCAAGTGCTAAGCCGCGGCTATCTAAAACAAAGCTCAAAAAGACCAAACCCGAAACGATCCCCCGCACCCGATTATCAAGTGCCTCTTCCATCATCACCATAGATAGGATAATCATTACTGAAAAAATCGTAATGGCGACCTTGCTTAGTTTGCGCTCCACAGCAAGAAATTGAATGTCTTTCCTTACCACGAATAAATAAAGGTATAAAACGATCGTAAAGGCACACATCACTAGCGTTAACCCACTCATAATACTCTCCGTTCTGTTTTCTTTTCCTTATTTTACCAAAAAACCATCTGATACAAAAGGCTTAGCCTATTTCGTAGGTTTTTTGATATCTATTTTAACAAGAATTCGGTACAATAGGAAAAAAAGGAGGAATTATCATGAATGCATTTTTTGATAAATTACAACGCTATGATTTACTTCGTGCCGTCGTATATATCGTCTTTGGCTTCATCATCTTGATTGCACCACGATCTGTCTTCAACACGATCGTTTATCTTGTTGCCGGGTATATTGCATGTTTAGGGATCATTAGCTTGTATACGAGCTACAAAGAAAAACAAAAGGGCTATCGCAATGTGCAATCCGTCTCTGGTATCTTACTGTTGATTGCGGCAGCTGCGATTTTAGTTTTTGCCAAAGGGTTACTTGCCATCGTGCCATTTTTCTTAGGAATCATGATCACCATCAGCGGTTGCACCCGATTGATGGCAAGCTTTAACCAAAAACGCATTGGTTTACCTTATATCACTAGCTTGATCATCAGTCTATTGATCATTGCTGCAGGGATCATCCTAGTATTGAATCCCTTCGCCACTTGGTTGTTATTCTTCCAAATTTTTGGCGGGATCTTGATTTTCATGGGTGCCTCCGATGCGGTCAACCATTTCCAACGAAAAAGAGCCTAATAAATGAGAATGTTTTAAAATTTCCTACGAATCTAACATCTACATGTAGACTTTTCCCGCTATTCCTTTTAAAATAGGAGATATCAAACAGTCAGTCCATTGACACGCGGGAGGTGCGACATGAAGAAAATCAAGCAAGAAGCAAAACATCCAAACGATGTACCGGTAATTTTTTTGACCGATGCAACTGGCAAAGTCGTACGAAAAATCTCGATCAATGAGTGGCGTGCGCTTAAAGCAACCCCTGACCAGATCGAAGAACTTGATATCAAATTGTATCGTGAAGCAATCAGTTTCTATCTTCAAGAAGACTACGCAAAAGCAAAAGATCTCTTGCATTTCTTGATCAACAAAACAGACTATAGTCATTATGAATACGTGGAACGACTAGCAAATATCTACCGCATCGAAAACCGTCCCGCTAAAGAAAAAGACCTGTTACTGACTGCTTATCATGCAATCAAACCGTTGGATTCCTCTGAAGGGATTTTAAGAAGGATCGAAAATCGATTGCAAAAAATCGATGCCTTTGATTTTCCAACTTCGACACAATTCAGTCATTAAAAAAGCAGCTATCCTTCGATAGCCGCTTTTTTTTATGCATCTGGCAGTTTGCGCAAAAGGCGCAACCCGTTAAACAATACAATCAACGTACTTCCTTCATGGGCAAATACCCCCAGCCCAATATTCATTTTTCCAAATAGATTCAACCCGACTAATAATGCGACGATAAACATGGAGAAGAAAATATTTTGCCAAATGATTCGATCCATTTTCTTCGCTAAGCGATAGGCATACGCGAAGCGTGAAAGATCATTTTTCATGATCACGGCGTCCCCCACTTCGATAGCAACATCTGACCCTTCCCCCATCGCAAAACCGATGTCTGCCTGAACAAGTGCGGGCGCATCATTGATGCCATCCCCCACCATGGCGGTTTGTCCGTAGGCTTCTTGGAGTGCTCGAACCGCTTCCGCTTTGTTCTCAGGTAACACATTAGCCGCCACTTGATCAACGTTTAGCCGCTTTCCGATGGCTTCCCCAGCAGACGCACTATCTCCGGTGATCATAACGGTATGGATCCCTTCATTTTTTAAATAACGAATCACAGAAGCTGCCTGTTCGTTCGGCTCATCCATCAAAGCGATGATTGCGACAACCTCTTCATTGATGGAAAAAATGACCATCGTTTTTCCTTGCGCTTCCAGGTGACGGTACTGTTGCTCCAACGAACCTGTTAACTGGGAGTTTTCGGTTCTTTTTCCTAATCGATAGGTTTTTGTTCCTGAGACGGCTACTAAACCGGAACCAATCTCATTCGTAACCGTCAGCTGTTCGTTTTGCTGCCCTTTACTGTTCTTCTCAAAATAAGTAACGATCGCATCTGCCAATGGATGATTGGCTTGTTTTTCCAGCGAAACGATGATGGAAGCGGCCTCTGCTTGATCGATGGCTTCAGAGAAAATGACATCCGTGACCGTTGGTTTTCCGACGGTCAACGTGCCCGTTTTGTCAAATGCCACCGCTTTGATCTGAGCAAAATTCGTTAAGTAGTTACTGCCTTTAAAAAGAATCCCTTTTTTCGCTAGATTTGAAATCGCAGATAAACTAGCAGGTACCGCACTTGCCGCTAACGCACAAGGAGACGCTGCAATCATCATCACGATCCCGCGATAAAAACTAGTATACCAATCCCAACCAAGTAGAAACGGTGCTGTTAAGATGAACAAAGAGACTGCAATGAAAACAATGGTTACATAGATTGGTTCAATTTTTTTGATTCGTGTTTCTGTTGGTGACTGATTCGACTGTGCCGCTTCAACGACTGAAAGAATTTTGGCAAAGACCGTTTCCGAGCTGTCTTTTGTGACTTCCATCAAAAATGTTCCATTGCCATTAATGGTACTGCCATAAACTTCGTCTCCCGCTGTTTTTTCTCGCGGTATACTCTCGCCATTGATGGAAGCTTCGTTGATGGCACTCGTGCCAGAAAGAATCACCCCATCTGTTGCTAACTGATCACCAGGCAAAACTTGTAAAATATCCCCTTTTTTTATCTCTGAAGCAGCAATTTTTTTGGCTTTCCCATCTGGGCCCATCAAACGCGCTTCCGTTGGATTCAATTTGAGAAGATTGGTAATTTCACGTCGGCTTTGCCCTTCCGCGTATTCTTCTAAAAAGTGAGCACCAGCAAAAATCAAAATCAGTAAGGCTGCCTCATTAAAATTGCCTATGATCATTGACCCTATCGCTGCTAATAACATCAATAGATGTACATTTGGCGTAAAGCGCCGATTGATTCTTGTGCTTTTTACGGTATCCTCGATCCCTTCCCACGAAATGTGGTAGCCCGCTAATAAAACTGCAGCAAAATAAACCCCGTCTTTTACCCATTGATTCGAAATAAACAGCGCCACTATAAAGAAGATTACCCCCGCGAAGTAAACTTTACGAGGAAACGTCCCATGATCATGGGTATGCGTATGTCCCTTCGTTTTTGTGTGCTCGTGTTGACAAGTATGTTCAGCCATCATCAAAACCTCCTCTATTCCATCGAACATATGAACGATCAATCATGTTTATACCCTGATTATATATGAACAAACAATCATATGTCAACCGAAATAAGTTTTTCTTGTGAAATGTAAGCGTTTATGGTTTTGAGAATGCGGATGGCATGCTAGAATAAAGTTAGGAGAAAAAAGGAGTGTTGGCTATGAGAACATTTACTGGTGGAATTTCACTAAGTCCCCCGTTACAAATGTTAAAAGAAAAATTAATGATCGAACAAGATGAAATCCTTACCTTTTCACCCACGATGGTCTTTATCCCTTTGGCACAACATATTGGTGCCCCTGTCGAACCGACGGTTTCCGTTGGTGAGTACGTCAAGCAAGGGCAAGTGATCGCTGTAGCAGATGCCTTTGTATCTGCGAAAGTCCATGCATCTGTTTCGGGCAAAATCGTCGATATTGTCGATTGGCCAAATCAAAACAATGAAGAAGGAAAAACCATCATCATTGAAAACGATTATGCCTTCGATAATGATTTTTTGTCTACCCCATTCAACTGGCAATCTGCTGCTAACGAAACGATCCTCAAAAAAATCCGTCAAGGCGGTATCGCCGGCAAAGGCGGTGCAACGTTTCCCACCCATGTCAAATTCAGTATTGATGAAAATAAAAAAATCCATACCTTGATCTTAAACGGATCTGAATGTGAGCCCTTTTTGCGCAGTGATGCCTTCTTAATGCAAAAAGAAGCCCAAAAAATCATCCAAGGGGCAAAAATTGCCCAAAAATTGTTAGCTGATCCAAAAATCATCATTGGCATCGAGGATGATAAACCGCTAGCCATTTCAGCGATGCAAGCCGCAAGTGCAGAGGATGACACGATAGAAGTCGTTACTGTCCCAACTGTTTATCCAACCGGTGGTGAAAAGCAGTTAGTAGAGTTATTGACCGATCAGGAGGTACCTTTAGGCGGCTTGACTGCCGATATTGGGATCGTATTGATCAATGTTGCCACCAGCTTTGCCATCGCTGAAGCGGTCTGTTATGACAAACCGCTGATTGAACGCTATACAACCGTGACTGGTGATGTTCAACATCCACGCATCGTCAAAAATCCTTTAGGAACACTCGCAGGAGAGTTGATCGATTTTGCTGGCGGCTTTCAAGGTGCGCCCAGCAAGCTGATTCTTGGCGGCCCCATGATGGGGAAATCCGTCAAAACATTAAAGGTTCCGGTCACCAAAGGCAGCAACGGGATCGTTGTTTTTAATGAAGAAACCGATTGGCTATATGCCGAAAACCCCTGCATTCGCTGCAATAAATGTGTCGAAGCTTGTCCGATGCGCCTGATGCCGATGGAGATCGATCAATTCTATCGAGCAGGCGATTATCAAAAATGTGAAGAATTGCTGGCAGAAGCGTGTATCAATTGTGGTGCTTGCACCTTTGTCTGTCCAGCCAAACGTTCCTTAGCTGCCAACATCACTGCCGCAAAAGGCAAGGTTGCACAGCTGCAGAAGGAGGCGAAGGAAAGTGCCTGATTACTACAAGGATTCCGATAGCGAGCGCCTCTTCCAGCAACGAAAAAACCAAGAAACTCCACCAAGCCCCCATATCCGCAGCAATGACGAAACAGTCAAAATCATGGGCTGTGTAGTACTAGCCTTACTACCAGCAGTTTTATTCTCGGGCTACCTTTTCGGGCTCAAGGTATATGGGTTGTTTTTCATTGCGTTAGCCACGGCGTTTGCCGCAGACGGAATTTGGTCCTACCTCATCAAACGGCCATTTCGTTTCGATCTAAGCATCGTTGTGACGGCATTGCTTTTAACGATGAATCTTCCACCGACCGCACCTTGGTATTTCCCAGTGATCGGGGTGGCGTTTGCCGTGATCATCGTCAAAGAATTTTTTGGCGGTATCGGCTATAACTTTTTAAATCCAGCCCTTGGCGGTCGCGCCTTGTTGATTGGCTTGTTTTATAACCAGATGTTTTTGATCAGTTGGCCAGATCCACCTTTTGGCAGCATCGCTCCTGATGTGGTTTCGCAAGCTACGGCGAACGATGTCGTTTCCGGTGCTACGCCGTTAGCTGTCATGAAGGCCGGGGACACCTTAAGCGGTTCTGATCTGTTGGATGCTTTTTTAGGATTTACTGGGGGACGAATCGGTGAAACCAGTGCCTTGCTTTTACTTCTAGGTGGAATTTTTCTCGTTTACAAGAAAATCATCTCCCCTCGTATCCCGCTGATTATTTTTGCAACGATCGGGCTCTTTGCTTTTATCCTTGGTCCAGAAGGACTTTTTACTGGCAGTTGGCAAACGGTGATTGGGCATATCATCAGCGGTGGTGCCATGTTGGGTGCGATCTATATGGCGACTGACTATTCTTCGACTCCAGGAACAAAAGCAGGAGAAAATCTTTTTGCCTTAGGCGTGGGGCTTCTCGTTGTCCTCTTCCGTTTCTTTGGTTTCACAAACGAAGGCATGAGCTATGCCATCTTGATCATGAATTGTTTTACTCCACTCATTGATCGCTTCTTACGCCTTCGCATTTTAGGGGAAGGAAAAAAGACCCCGTTCAACCTTAAAATCATGAGCTAAAACGCAAGAAAGGAGCGTTCTCATATGATGATCGCCAATCGACTAGTGGTCTTCCTAGTCATCCTACTCACAAATTACGCCTGTCAAAATTTGGCACCGACCGTCAAAGAAAAAAAACCGAACGTGACGACACGGGTGGTTTTCCTGTCAGGGATCATTGCAGTCGCATACTTGTTGAGCGGTTTAAGTTTTTATCTTTTGCTTCAAAATCGCTTTGTCTATGGCAATCAAGTGGTCACCAATTTGGTAAGTGCTGCCATCATCGCCTTGATTACTGCCAGTTTATGCTTACTGATCGTTCCAGCAAAAAACCGTTTCTTGACGAATGATCTAAAAAAGACGACCCTAGTCAGTGTCTTCTTGCTGACGATCGCCACTGTGACCCAATTTCCCTATACCGATTATTTAACCAATTTATTTGTTGCTGTAGGCATGTATTTTCTCTTTTCCTGTGCTTTGTCAGGGGTTCATACACGAAATCAAATTGCCACGATTCCGCCAATTCTAAAAGGCTTACCCCTGGACATCGTGACACTTTTTCTATTTTATCTGAGCTTTTCCTTTCTCAACGGTGTCTTCTTCAACTATTTATTCTAAACAAAAAGCAAGTCCCGCTTTGGCAGCGGAACTTGCTTATTTCTTGCGGAACATTTCTCTGAAGGAACCGATCAAAAACCCAGTCGAAAAAGCATTTTGTGCCTTTTGTTCTTTTTCAGCAGCGATTTTTTGTCGTGTTCGCAGCCCTTTGTTGGCATTTTTGGACTTCTTCCCTTCACGGAGTTCTTTCGAAGCCTTTTGAAACTCTTTTGAGAAACGGTTATACCCAACCACTCCTTTTGCCTCCTTTCTTTTTACGTGACACATAATAACGAGGATTTATTATAGGAATTGCCTTTCTGATGCAAATCAGGTAACATAACAGACAGAAAGATGATTTATCCCAGGTTTATCAGAAAGGAAGATCCCATGAACGAAACACACACTGGATTGTTAGTCAATAGCCGTGTTTTTCAAGAAACGCCAATGATGCTAACAGGTATCCAACTTTTAGAAGACCACAAAATCGTGAATTGCATTATTAAGGATCGCTACTTAGCCAGTTATGTCTTACGCCTTCCTTTAAATAAATACCAATTAGAAGTCGAAGGAAAATGGAACAAGCGGGAACAGTTAGTGATAAAGCATATGAAAATCAAGAATATCGATGAGTTTATTAAAATCGTCGGTACACCAGAATAACAGGACTCACGAAAAGCAAGTGCAGGCAACTGCCCTTGCTTTTTTTTGAAAAAATCCAGCTGATTTTTCCCGCATGTTCCTCCGATGTTTATCGCGACATTCTGGTAAACCGATCGATCAAGGCTTTTTGCTCCTCTTTGATACCGATCGCCAACGGTTTGATCATTAGTTTGACAGTGGTCGAAGGTGTCTGAATCTGGACTTTTTTATTTACCACACCGCCTAGTTGTAATTTTGTGATCTCGTGGATCATAATTGTCTGCATCCCTTTTTCATGAAATTGCAGATCTAACTGAATCAAGTGGATTTTTTCTTCGTCAACCACCACGATAAAATACTTTGGTGTTGGCAGGGCAATCATTTTGGCTTCCTCGGCATAACCAGCCAGTTTTCCATGGAACTTCGCACGGTAGCTTTCTAAATCATCTTTTTTCACGATCCATTTCATCAAAAGCCACATCCTTCCTTAGATACCTTAAGGATACCTGCAGAAACCGCTTTTGCACAACAATATGCCTGCTTGTTTCCTCACATAACCCCTTTCACCTCATTTGATCGTCAAAGACTTTTTCCTCTAGTCATGGACGTTTTGCCCGACACTAGCTAACTCAACAAAAAAAGCGAAGCGCTTAGTGCCCTTCGCTGTTGTTCTTTGGATAGTAGTGTTGGAAAAGCCGCAGAAAGATCGGTGCTAGTAACAGATAAAAAATGCCATTGCCTATTGCGTGGAGGGCATCAAAGCTCAATCCTTGAAAATAATAAGCCCAAAAGCTAGGAAACCCATAAAGTTTGACACTGATCCAAGATATCACAAAGCCATAAGCAAACCCTGCAAATACACTGTAGCTGACTTGTAAAAGCAACCGTTTCATAAACAGCTTGCTTTTTGACAACAGATACATCCCCAAAATAATGATTGCATAGCTAACTAATTGAGCAATCGTCCATATTCCCATTCCCATGTAAAAATTGGTAATCAGCATCGAGAGCAGACATACGATCAATCCACGACTAAGACCTAAATGGATGGTTACTAATAAAAAGATCACCGTCATTGGTTGAACATTGGGTAAGGGTTGAAAAAGTGACCTGCCGACGACGGCCGCTGCCACAAGCAGCCCTAAATAAGCAATTTCTTTTCCAGCAAATGCAAGTGGTTTATTCGAATTTTTCATAGGTGAAAACCACTTTATCGTTGTTTCCTAAAAAGGTATCATCTGCCCCAGTTGTAATCATTTCATCATTGATCGTATATGTCCAATAATAGCCAGCTTTTTCATCTTGCGCTAAACCGTCAATGCTGGTGATCATCCCTTGATTTTCTTCCAAGTCAAAGTTCTCTTTCATGATAGTCATCAAAGAAACCCCTTCTTTAAAAGTGACCGTTTTGGTTTCGATCTCCTGGTCTTGCTCTTCACTTTTATTATTGAAGCTGATTTGGGCAGTGCGCTCTTCGGCGTTTTGTTGGACTGACGAAGATTCACTGGAGGAGTTTCCCGCATCCATCGATGGTTTGGCACAGCCGGCAAAAACCAGACTTAGTAAAAAAATATAACTAAAAACAACTGTTTTCTTCATAATAATGGCTCCTTTGATTTTTTTTACAACACCTTATTCTACTAAAAATTAATAAAAAAGGCGAAATTTTTTGTTCCTCTCTATAGAAAGCATTGTAAAACCATGAGACTATGGGTATACTAGCTTCAATCATTCGTAAGAAGAAATGAAGGAGTGTTGGAAAGATGGATAGAAAAAAAGCGTCCTGTACCACTTTACTAGTAGGAAAAAAAGCATCGATCGACGGCTCGACCATGATTGCCCGCAATGAAGATTCTGGAAGCGGTTCGGAACCGCAAAAATTCGTCGTCATCACTCCAGAACGGCAAGGAAATGAATTTTACGCCGTTTTAAGCGACTGTCGAATCAGTTTGCCAGCAAAATCATTACGCTATACTTCAACCCCTGAAGCAGATGAATCGCAAGGAGTTTGGGCAGCTTCAGGAATCAATGAAGAAAATATCGCCATGACTGCAACAGAAACGATCACAACCAATTCGCGCGTTTTGGCTATTGATCCATATGTGGAAGATGGTATCGGGGAAGCTGATTTCGTCAGCATCGTACTGCCTTACATCCATTCCGCTAAAGAAGGTGTTTTACGCTTAGGGGAACTCTTAGAAACCTATGGGACCTATGAAGCCAACGGGATCGCTTTTTCTGATGCCGAGGAAATCTGGTATATGGAAACCATCGGTGGACATCACTGGGCAGCTGTTCGCATACCAGATGATGCCTATGTCGTGGCACCAAATCGCTTAAACATTGATCACTTCGATTTCGCCTCAGAAATGACGTTGTGTTCGCAGGATCTCGAACAGTTGATTGAAGACTATCAATTAAATCCTGATTTTGAAGGCATTAATCTACGCCATATTTTTGGCAGCTCCTCAGAAAAAGATACCCGTTACAATAACCCGCGGGCATGGTACATTCAAAAACACTTTAGCGGAACAGCCGCTGAACCGATCGATCAAGAGCTCCCGTTTGTATGCTACCCAAAACAAAAGCTATCCGTGGAAGATGTAAAATGGGCATTGAGCTCCCACTTCCAAAATACGCCTTTTGACCCTTACGGTACAGGGAGCGAGACACAAAAAACACAATTCCGATCGATTGCTCTCAATCGCAACCAGCAAGTCCATATTTTACAGATCCGCAACCACGTGCCCGCAGCAATCGCTGGCATTCATTGGCTTGCCTTTGGCCCCAATACCTTCAATGGCGTTGTGCCCTTTTATGCAGCTATCACTAAGACCCCACTTGGCTATTGTGATACGACAAAGACCTACGATCCATCAAATAGCTATTGGTTAGGACGCACCTTGGCGTTGATTGGAGACAGCGACTACGATCGCTATAGTGATCTTGCCAACCGTTTTGAAATGGAAACGATGGCGGCTTGTCGCCGCATCCAACAAGAAACTGATCGTAAAGCTTCCGTTGACAAGCAGCCTACTCGTCTGCTTGAAGAAGCCAACGCTGAGATGGCCGAACTGTATTTAAAAAATGCAACAACGTTACTAGGAAAAATGGTGGAGTCTGGCAGTAATAAAATGGCCTTGCGTTTTTCTTTAGCCGATTAGTCAATCGCTGAAAATAAAAGGATTAACAAAAACTTTACATGGAATTGCAGCAATCTAAACATTGCTCTCCTATACTAAAGATACCAATTCGTTTTCTTTTTCCTTGCTGGTACAAATCAAGCAATTGATTTGTACTAGTCCCCCTATTGAAGATCAATTGGTAAAAACCGTTGGGAGGAATGAACATGACTACAAGCATTTATCGGACTGTCACCAACGAAATTGTTAAAGGTGAGATCATCAAGAGCAAGAGTCAGCAAGATATGCTGATCATTCAAGACAAAGAAGGTTATTTCCATGTCGTTGAACCAATCCCCGTTACTACTGCAATGACTCCCCGCACGAAGAAAGACTAAAAAAACCACTGGTGATCAGAAAGAATACAGGATCTTTCTGATCGCTCAGTGGTTTTTTTTTATGTCAAACTCAATGTGAATCGCTTCAAGCCATCAATGAGTTTTTCTCGCGAACAGCCAATGTTTAGGCGCAAAAAATTTCTCCCCTCTTTCCCATAGATCTCTCCTGACATAATCGCGACTTTCCCCTTTCGAATCATTCGTTGCTGCAATTCCGCCATCGTTAAACCCAGTGCTGTACAATCAATCCACATAAGATACGTGGCTTCGCTTTTCGTGACCACGAGTTCTGGGTGATGTTCCTGTAAATAAGCGATCACATAAGCAATGTTACCATCAAGATAGTCATTGAGCTGATCCACCCACTTACTTTCATTATCGTAGGCAGCAATCGTTGCGGTCATGCCAAAAATACTGGTGGAGCTCAACCCATCGGCTTCTTTTAACTGAGTTAAGAAGCGCTCACGCAACTTGGGATCAGGAATGATTCCATAAGAATAAATCAACCCTGGGAAATTAAATGTTTTACTTCCCGAAGTAACAAGGGCTACATTTTCTTGCAACAAATCAATGATCGGTTGATGCCTTTGTCCTTTTCTTACAATGTCCATATGGATCTCATCAGAGATGATAAATACATCATGGGTTTTCGCCAATTCGATGATTCGTTGCAACTCATCCTTTTGCCAGACTCTCCCAGTTGGGTTATGAGGACTACAGAGGAGAAGAACTTTATTTTCAGGCTGTGCCATCAATCTTGTTAGCTCTTCGAAATCAATGCGATACGACTTAGCATCATAGATGAGTGCATTAGGTACGATTTTTCTTTTGTTCTCTTTGATCATTTTATAAAACGCATCATACGCTGGCGTCTGAACAATGATCCCATCTCCTGGTTCACTGAGTAGGGTGACGAGCTGTTTAACGCTATACATAACGGAAGGACTGTAGACCAGCCAATCGCTTTTGATCATGCTGTTAAAACGTTCAGAATACCATTTGCAGACCGCTTGCTTGAATTCATTATGATTCCAACGTGTATACCCAAAAACCGGGTGCTGCATCCGCTTGATAAGTGCCGCTTCAACTGCAGCTGGCACCTTGAAATCCGTATCGGAAATCGTAAATGGCAACAAGTTTTTTTCACCAAAACGGTCTTCAACATAATCCCATTGAGTACACTGGGTTCCTTTACGATTGATTGGTTCATCAAAAAACATTTTCTTCACTCCTACTACTTGACAATTTTGCTAAAGAATCGCATCAAGTTGATTTCTGACTGTTGTTACTTTCGTTCCAATGATTACTTGCACGTTAGTATCATCTAAGTGAACGACCCCAAGCGCACCTAGTTTTTTCAGCCGTTCATCATCAACCAATGTACCATCGTTTAGAACGAGGCGTAGCCGTGTAATGCAATTGTCTAAAGAATCAATATTGCTTGCTCCCCCTAAAGCTGCCAAAATACCATGGGCATCATAGCCACTCTTTCCAGAATAGGTCATTTCCTCTTCCAACTCATTCGTTTGATCACTGTTCTCTTCTCTGCCAGGTGTCTTCAAGTTCTTGCGAAGGATTACTGTTTTAAAAACAAAGTAATAAAGGGCAAACCAACAAGCTCCTACGATCAGAACGAGCCACCATTTTGTATATGCGCCTTGCATCACGCCAAAGATAAGAAAATCAAGCACGCCCCCATCGGTATTTCCAATCGTGACACCTAATAGACTCATTACCATAAATCCAGCACCTGTCATGATGACATGAAAAATCCATAATAAAGGGCTGATGAATAAGAATAAAAATTCGATTGGTTCAGTAATTCCTGTCACAAAAGTTGCAATGACGCCTGAAATCAATAAGCCTTTTATTTTTGAACGATTCTCAGGTTTTGCCGTGTGGTACATAGCTAATGCTGCTGCCGGTAAGCCAAACATAAAGGTTGGCATCTTCCCTTGAGACAAGAACGCAGTTGCACTAGGTGAGATGCTCAAGCCGTTTTGTAATTCCGCATAAAAAATATTCAACGCCCCAAAGACTTGCTGACCATCGATCAGCTGACTTCCTCCTGCTTCGGTAAAGCGAATCATGGAAACCAAAATATGGTGTAATCCAAATGGCAGTAACAAGCGCTCACCTGAACCAAATAAGAACGGACCGAAAGGACCAGCTTGTTGGATCAAATGTCCGATTCCTGTGATGATCATAGCAAACAACGGCCAAATCATCGGAATGATCACCCCGACCACAGCTAAAGTAAGCGAGGTGATGATTGGAACAAAACGTGCTCCTGAAAAGAATGCAAAACTATCTGGCAATTGAAAATGGTAGAAGCGCATATGCAATTTATAAACGATCAATCCTGCGATAATACCTCCTAGAACACCCATTGATAATGTTTGAATGCCAAAAACGATCTCTTGCCCTGCTTCTCGTAGTTGATCTGCAGCAGCTAATTGATTCGTTTCTTGTAAATAAAAATTGATGGATAAATGCATCACGACATAGCCCACAAAGCCTGAGAATGCCGCAACTCCCTTCTCTTTTCTTGCTAGACCTAAAGGAATCGCCATCGCAAACATGACGGGTAAGTAACTAAAGGCAAACCCACCGATCGTTGACATGAAACGAAAAACCACTTGGAGCCAAGGGGCACCTAAAAATGGGAAAACGTCGATCGTTGAAGAAGATGAAAATGAACTACCAATCCCTAAAAATAAACCCATGAATGCGAGTAAAGCGACTGGCAACATAAATGTTTTCCCAAGTCCTTGAAAAATTTCCATCCAGCTTGCTTTCTTTCCTTTTTGCATATCATTTCCTCCTAACACTTTTATCTCTTAAAATGTAAACGATATCAAGAAGGCTTACAATACAGTTCCCCAAAGAAGAATGACCATTCACAAAATGGAATGGTCATTCAGGATCAAGTCCTGCTTCGATTTGATTGGCGTATTGAATAATTAAAATATCCAGTAACGCCGCTAAGGAGATCCGCGGGCTCAAATCGACTTCATGATGATAAATCGCTGTCATTTCAACAGGAAAAGAGAAGGTGGCAAGCTTTTCTAACGTGCTTTTTGGTTGACCAATACAGGCTAAAATCGGCACGCCTCTTTGTTTCAAACGAGTAGCATAATTTAGCATCCCGATCGTTTCTCCACTATGACTAATAAAAAGAGCTAAATCATTTTTTGATAGTTGGTTCGCGATGGTTGTCAATTCATCCCAATCCGTTGATGCACCCACTGTTTTACCTAAAAAGCGCAATTTTCGACTTGCAGATAATGCGACCGGCGCACTTTGCCCTAAAGCGAAAAATTCGATTCGTTCTGCTTGCTGCAGCATTTCCACGGCACGCTGAAAGTCAGCTTCTTCAATCATTGATAAGGATGTCGTCAGCTGGTCAATCATTTGCTTGATCAGTGGGGATAAGCCAAGAGAGGCTTGGGTAGCAGACTCGTTTCTTTCAAGGCTTTGATAACTTTTCAATGAAAATTTGAATTCTTGAAAACCCGTAAAGCCAAGCTTTTTCGCCATTCGACTGATCGTTGCTTGACTAGTATAGGTTTGAGAAGCTAACTCATCGGCCGTCATTTCTGAAACTTTCTCAGGCGCCCTCAAACAATAGTTAAGGACGGTTCGTTCTACTCGGTTTAGCTCAGGGATTTTGTATTGGATTCGTTTGTATAAATGGTTCATCACCTGCTTCTCCTCTCTACTGTTTCTTCATTCTTCTCCTCTCCACTATGCTTCATTTACTCATTATACCTTCCCTCAAGAAAAGTACCAACTGATGATGAAGAACTTGACAGTAAAAAAGCGGCTCACCTTTTACCTGGTGAGTCACTTCTTCTATTTTCTCTCTATCTATCATTTTTGCGCAGTCAATTCTGTAAACTCTTGCCCATTGCCATAGTCACTTTCTTTTGAGGGTTGCTTTCCAGATATTCGTTGTCGGCAACTGACAAGTTTATTTTCGACATATTCCATTGTATTGGCGGCGAACATTACTACATTTGCTAGACCTTTGATCAAGGGATCATTTGATTCCATCCTCTATTCCCCCATTTCCTTCACGTGTAAGTTGTTACTGACACTTCCTTATCAATGAATATAGACGAGGTACCTTAAATCAAACTAAAAGAGGACCAACACTACGAAAAGCAAAGCAGACTAGTTTCCCTTTCTGGTAAAATATGGTACATGTAGTAGGAAAGGATGATCAATCTCATGATAAAAACCTTAGTGGTGGCTAGCCACCCAGATTTCCACAACTCTCTTTCCCAACGTTTTTTCAGTGAAAGTGCCAAACTTCCTAATGTCACCATACACTTTCTTGATGATTTTTCTGACTTTTCTCTTGCCGATGAACAGGCGCTGCTGCAAAACTGTGACCGTTTGGTTTTACAATTTCCCTTATATTGGTACAGTGTTCCAGCAAAAATGAAAGCTTGGATCGATACGGTTTGGGAAAATTGCGCGCCTGCTTTGGTGGGAAAAGAAATCAGTTTCGCCGTTTCTACTGGTGTTGCTGCCAAAGAATTTCAGTTAGGCGGTCGAGAAAATACGACCTTTAACGAAATTTTGCATCCACTCGTACTGATGGCAAAAAAACACCAAATGACCGTGTTACCCATCGTTGTCCTTGACCAACTGATGTATAAAACGGAAAAAGAAAAGCGTGCCTTTGTCATTGCCTATCAGCAATTATTATCGATGCCCGCTCCCTTTACGTTTGATCAAAAGCAACAATGGTTTGCTGAGAAACTGGCACATTTGGTTTCTAAAAAACCGCAGCTTTCTCCTTTGCTATCCCTGTTGCAGGAAAACCATGAAACATTGACCGAATTAGAAGATGCTTTAGCTGAATTGGAGGTGCTTTGATGGGTCATGATTGGCTAACACCGCTGATAGAACAATCCATTCAAGAAACCACTGATTACCATGAAAAAGCATTTTTGCAAGAGCTGGGACAGTTGTTGCAGCAGCAAGAAACCCGCATCGAATTGAAACAAGGAGAACTTGACGGGAAGTTGTGGAACCCTAGTGAATGGTAAGAAATAATTTTCAACGCAAGAAAAAGCTTTGGTCCCACCCAGCCTTAAAAATACTGGGTGTTGCCAAAGCTTTTTTAGGTGGTTTCTATTGCATAATCACAATGAATCGCTTTTATTCTTTGTGGCAGCGATATACGCTGCTTGCAATTGTTTCGTGATTGAACCCAATACGCCAGTGCCAACGGGTTTCCCATCAATGGCAACGATCGGAACGATTTCCCAAACTGAGTTGGTCAAGAAACACTCTTGCGTGTTGCGTAGTGCCTCAATCGGGACGGGTTCTTCTCGATAGGGAATTTCTAATTGGCGACACAACTGAAGGACCTTCAATTTCGTGATTCCCGGTAACACCAAACGCCCATCCGGATGAGTATAGACGATCCCATCAATGACAAACCAGAGATTGGATGCAGATGCTTCTGTAAAAAAGCCATCTCGTTGCAGTATCGCATCATCGAAGCCAGCTTCGATCGCTTGATCCAGCGCCAAAAGATTCCCTAACAAACTCAATGATTTGATATCACAATGCAACCAGCGTTCATCAGGAAGAACGGTTGCCGAAAGCCCTGCTTGCTGCATTTCATCTGGTCGTTCAAAGGGGATCACATTTGCCGTCACCACCCCTTTGACCGATCCAGCTGGTGGAAACTCGTGATTTCTCGGAGAAGCGATTCCTCGGGTGATCTGAAGATAGATTTCTCCTTCTGTGATTCCTTCAGTCTTAATGAGTAACTTTAGATTTTCAGTCAATTGGGGAATCGAATAGGGTAACGTTAGCTTAATTTTTTGAGCACTGCTTTCCAATCGAGCCATATGCTCCGCTAACATAAAACAGTGGCCATTATATATTCGGATAACTTCATAGATCCCATCACCATACTGATAGCCACGGTCTTCGATATCAATTCTCACTACCTCTCGATCAACGATCTGATCATTCCACAAAACCTTCATTTCCTCACTCCTATCGTCGTTTTCGTTTCAATCAGTATAGCATGAGTCTTTGTACCGTGCTATGTGTCATCTAAAACAAAAAACTTGCTGATGAAGATTTCTTCAACAGCAAGTTTTATTGTTACAATGACTCCTTATCGATCACAGAACGTTCTAGTTTGCGTTCCTGGAAAAAACGGAGTAGCGTGCCAGACATCGCCATTATGATCGAATACACTGGAAGTGCAACGATCATACCAACAAATCCCAGCAAGTTGCCTGCGATCAATAATAAGAACACCGCAATAATCGGATGGATATGCAACACTTTATTCATTACTAGAGGTGAAACTAGATACGATTCACCCAATTGAATGATCGTGATGCCCACTACCAATAAAATGGCAGTCCGGATATCTAAACTTAAAGCAAATAGAAATGCGGGTGCCGCTCCGATAAATGGTCCGAAGTATGGGATGATATCCAAGACACCGCAAATCAGGCCTAAAAGCAACGCATTCTGCAAACCTAGCAAAGAAAAAATCAAATAACTGGAAACGGCAACGTACGAACACACAAGCAATTTCCCGCCAATATAAGCAGACGCTGCTTGGTGGAAATCACTGCATAACTGACGCATCAAACCTTGGTACTTTTTCGGTGTTTTGTTTGCTAAAAAGTCTGGCACTTTCTCACCGTCTTTAAACATATAGACTAAGAGCAGTGGGATCGTAAACAAGACGATCGCTGAGTGAGAAACGATGGAGATCAAACTCGTTAGACTATTCGTTGCCCCGGTAATAAACTGCAAGGCGAAATTGCTCGCTTGCGAAATATCGATCGAATCAATGAAAGGACCGAAAAGTTCCTCCAAATAGGAATGATCGATGTTATCGATCACCAAATTGATGATAACGGGTATTTGATTGATAAAGCGTCCCATCTCATAGGCTAATGCGGGTCCAATCACCTGAATGATCAAATAGGCTGCAAAAACGATCAACAACAGTGTCGCATACAGCGCAATGCTTTTCTTTTTCGTCCTTCTTTTTACCCAATTAAAGAAAGGCAAAAAGATATAAAAAATAAAAATTGATATCAGTACAGGTAAAAAGACACTAGAAAAGATTGCTTCTAATGGTCGGAAAACAAACAGTATATTTGAATAGATCCAGACGGCGATCCCTAAAAGACAGACGATCACCAGACCTGCAAAAATTTTTGATTTTTTAAGAAACTCCAATAATTGATCCTCCTGATTCTAGAAAATACGTTCACTTCTTTCAGTTTATCATAATTTTTTAAGCGAATGATCCTTTTGCGAATATTTTTTCAAAAATCCACGTTTTTCATAGGAAACTTTTGAGTAATTTAATTATTTCCACCATAAAACCCTTCTGCAAAATCAATTTTGATGAGCAGAAAAAGGAACCGAGAGTTGCAAGTGTTTGATACAGTAAGCTGCCACACCGAGCTGGAGTAAACCTAACACTAAGAAAATCAGATGCAAAACATTCCCGCCCCTTAATAAAATCACTTGAACAATGATCCAGATAACTAAACAGATGCCTAAAAGCAATTCCCCATGGTACCCTTGGTTGCGCCACAATCGGATAGCTGCCAATAAATTGCCCAGTCCTAACACAATTAGCAAAAACACCCCGGGAATCAGAAATGTTGTAAATGGCGTTCCTTGGAGCATGGACGATTCCAACCCAGCAAATGACTGTCCTTTCCTTAATGGCTCAATACTCATAAACGCCAGCATGCTTCCTCCACATGCGCCAACACCTATCACTAAACTTAACACAAATAACGCAAATCGCAGCTTCATTTCTCCCACTCCTTCATCAAACATAAAACCGTTAATAAATTGACCATTTTCAACTAGCTATGGGGTTTCTGGCTATTCACTCGTTTTTAGGTGAATAAATAAATGCTGCAATTTGCTGTGTTTCTACAGAGGAAAAGCCGCAAGACTCATAAAATCGGCGCGTTTTCTCTGTGTTGTCCGTGATCAAAACCTTTTGTCGAATCGATGGATATCTCGCCAGCATTTTTTTGAGCAATCGCTGGCCAATTTTTTGACGTTGGAACGCTGGCGCTACTAATAGATCCTGAATATAAAGAATGGTTTGTCCATCGGTTATACATCGAATAAGTCCGACTAGCTGCTCTTCAACATAGGCAGTGATCACCTGTGACTGAGCTAGGCCGTTTAATAGTCGCTCTGGCTCTTTCGTATAGGCGACCCAGCCAACACATTTATATAAAGCGAGAATCTGATTTGAATCCTCTGGTAATTGATCTTTAAAGATGATAGTCATTCTTTTCCTCCTCGTTACTTTTAACCAAACGATGCAGCAACAAATAAAGAGTTAACAGTCCTTTTCCGAACAGGCTCTTGCTACCCTTCAAGCCGAATTGCTTTGCTTGACTAAAGAGTATCCTGAGGAAAAGCAGCTGTCAACTCTAATCACGATTTGCTAGAGGAACAAAGAGGAAGTGGTGTTATTACTAATTAAACCCAAGGCTTTATTAATCAAGCATTAATTCGCTTTTTAAACGCTGACTCGTCGCTTGTTGTTCTTCAGGCGACACTTCTTGATAAGAGATACCGTATTCACCTCTAAAGCCATCGCCAGTGAACCCAGTACCCGCCATTTGGTAAGATTCGACAGTAACGAGTGCCGATTGATATTGGGTGAATAGTTGACTCATCTGAGAAAACGTTAAATCTGTTTCACCATTTTCCCCAATAATCTTTAACAGATCCTGAATCCGCATCACGCTTGATAGAGAAACTAATTCATTGGCCAAAATCTCTGTCACTTCTCGCTGACGACGTTGGCGTCCATAGTCACCTTCGGGGTCATCTTTGCGCATACGAGTATATTGAAGTGCCTCCCAGCCATCTAATTCGAGAGTCCCCTCTGGATAATCGATTTTTTCTGCCGTAAAAGCAAATTCATTTTCAACCGTGATTCCACCAATCGCATCGACAAGATCTGCCATCCCATCCATGTTTAAGGAGAAATAATGATGAATCGGTATATCCAAGTATTGTTCGACAGTTTCGATCATCATTTTTGCGCCACCGAATGAATGGGCATGATTGATCTTATCCTGATAGCCTTGCCCAACGATCTCCACATAAGCATCTCGAGGAATACTTGTGAGGGTCGTTTTGCGTGTAGCAGGATTCAACGTCGCTACCATGATCGTGTTTGCCCGGTAATCCGTTTTGCGACGAGAGTCATTGGCGATCCCTAACAAGAGAAGACTTAAGGGCTCGGCGTTTTCGATAACCTCCGCCTCTTCTCGCCCTTCGATCGGTCGATGGATAGACTCCACGACATCCTCTACTTGAAAATACACCCTAATAGCATAGGCGGTTCCGACGGATACGATGCCCATCAACAGTACTAAGAAGACAATTATCAGTTTTTTCGCTGTACTCATTTTATTTCCCCCTACGCACACTTTTTTTGAACGAAAATACAAAAGCAGATGTGATAAAACTGATTCCACTTGCCAACAAGATACTCGCTAACAAGTCACTAGGATAGTGAACCCCAAATAGCAAGCGGCTCATCATAATAAGCAGTAAATAAACCAATCCCAAAAACATAGCTAGTTTTTGGCTAATAGGACGTTTGCCTCTTTTGCCAGGCGCTGTTTGTGTGAAGAAAAAGAGGAGAGAAATAATTAGCGTGGTCGCTAATAGCGTATGCCCACTTGGAAAACTGGCGGACGCCCGTTCCATACTGTCAGCAAACTCCGGTCTTGGGCGATCAACGAATTTCTTGATCACTTGGCCAACACCACTGATTATGATCATATTTCCCATCAACCAAAAACTCTCGATCCGTTTCTTCCGAAGAAACAAAATTGCTGCCAATAGAAAATGAATAGCCGCTATCGGGACGATCGTTGCCGTGCTAGCAAGCGGAATAAAAATCGCTTCTACTGTAGCCGTCCGCCATTGAGGCACGTGGGAAAACAGGGTATCAAGCGTTTGGAACCACTGCGGCTCTAATGCTACAAGGAAAAACAACCATGCGAAACAGCTACAAAGCAGTCCACCTATCACCCCTTGTTTTGCTGTCTTGCTCATGTTAATCCCCTACTTTCTTTTAATGCGTACGATCGTTTCTTCGCTTTAGTCGGGAATTTTTCTAACCCGAAAATAATTCCCATCGCAATACTGATCGCAATCAACGAGGTTCCTCCTTGGCTTAAGAATGGCAGAGGAATTCCCGTTAATGGCAGC
Source organism: Enterococcus sp. DIV1279b (assembly GCF_050531515.1). NCBI lineage: Bacteria > Bacillati > Bacillota > Bacilli > Lactobacillales > Enterococcaceae > Enterococcus > Enterococcus sp. DIV1279b. The sequence goes on from NZ_CP172891.1 coordinate 1,947,662, forward strand.
AACCCAATCGCCGCTCCGATATTTTCAAAGATCTGAAAGACTAAGCCAAAAACGTACGTGATGGCGATATAGACCGACGCCTTGTTATTCGTTTTTAACGCGGCGAAGATGATTTGATAGATGAGATAAAAATACAAGAAGATCACTAAGGTACTTCCTAAAAAGCCATAGGTTTCACCAATAACTGTAAAAATCATATCTGATTCACGAACCGGCACGTACACTGTCGTATGGGTGTCAGGCGCTCCCAATAAGCCTCCTGAGCCAATCGCCCACATACTGCGAACTTGTTGGAACGCGATAGAGTCTTGGTACGCTAGGGGATCTGCCCAAGCTCGCACTCGGTCTAATTGATACTGCGAGAAATGAAGTCGAAACAAGACACGATTGCCCCATTCCGTAAACACGAGCAGCAATAAAATAGCGCCGAGGGCTGCGATCAAACCGATCACTACGGTCAAAATTTTCCAATGAACACCCGAGATAATAAATAAAGCCCCTAACATCACAATAAACACTAAACTCGTACCAAAGTCCCGTTGCATAAACATCAATAGAAATGTCGGTATACTATAAAGCAAGATCTTAGTGACGTAGATCAAATCAGATTTAATGGTCCGTTCGGCTTTTCGTTTTTCATATACTAAGGTGAGATAGACCATAAAAAGCATGAAGGCCACTTTCATAAACTCTGAGGGCTGAATGGTAAAGTCGCCGATTCTGATCCAGCGTTTGGTATGCGTCTGCTCAAACATCGTTTGATCGTAGAACCAATGAAGAGAAGCCATCAGACCTAGTGCCAATACATACAAAAGACCCGAAAAGCGTAAGAGCAAATTGGTTGGGATCAAACTTGTAACGAAGAGCGCGATGGCGGATAGAACACAAAAAACGATCTGTCGAAAAACGATTCCAGAAGGATCATTGCCATCCATTACAGAAGCTTGATGTTGTACCCAAATGCTTAGCAAAAAAAGCAGAAAAACGGGTAGCAGCAAGGCATAGTTTGCATCATGTCGTTTGAGGAACTTCATTTCGTTTGCCCTCCTCTCGCTCTAATTTCAGGCACATACTAAAGGCAAATGAAAGAATAAAGTAACTGGAGCCACCATAGCTGATAAATGGCAACGGTACCCCCGTCATCGGCATCAACCCTAAAATACTGGCTATATTGATACTTGTTTGCAACAAAAGTAATGTACTTGTTCCTAGCAATATCAACCCAATCTGAGGGTTTTCAATAGCTGCGGAACGAATAAATAAACGTAAGATGATTACGAATAATAAGCCAATAACAAAAATCCCGAAAAGCAAGCCAAGCTCTTCTACTAAAACGGAAAAAATAAAATCGGTTTCCGCAACTGGTAAAAAGCCTTTTTTCGTAATACTGTTTCCTAAACCGAGACCAGTAAGCCCTCCATTAAATAAAGCATAGTAAGAATGGATCATTTGGAACCCCTGATTGTAAGGGTCGGAGAATGGATCGCCTACTAAGCGAATTCGGTTATATACGTGCATAAACATGTGGGGCAATAAATCATTGTCCCCTAAAAACATGATCAACAGGGAAACCAGGAATAGACTGATCACTAAGCCACCAAATAAAAGAGCCGTCAGCTTCACGGGAACTTGTACCGTAGTTATCATGACAAATGCTAAAAAGAGTAAAATCATCACACCGGCTACTTTCGGTTGAATCAGGATCAACACACAGCACAAAAACAAAACGAAAAGCGGACGTTTCATTTCCTGCAAGGTGGTTTTTGCAGTTTGAAAGTAATGAGCAAGGTACAAGACCATCCCTACATTCACAATCTCTGATGGTTGAAATTGAATCCCTGCGATCGAGACCCAGCGTTGTGCCCCATTAACAGAGACACCGAAAAAGGGCAAACGAGCTAAGAGCAAGGTAAAGATCCCAAATGCTAGCAGACCGATCGCTAAGTATTTGCTAAGCAAAATCTCTCTTCGCGTCCGCTGAATAATGAATAAAAGAACCCAGCTAAGTAACAAAAAGACCAATTGACGGATAAATAGCGACGCTGGTGGTTGATCTCTCGTTAATAAACGGTATGAACTTGCACTATAAATCATTAAAAGACCGATAAGGCTCAATAGCAAATAAGCTATGATCAGCAGCCAATCGATCTTCTTTTTTTCTATCATTGCTTCCACTCCTCTTGCCTTGGAGTAGGTGTTCAGACGGTACCAGTTATTTTGCTCTATGAGCTTCATCATCCATCAGAAAGAAAAGCAAAAAAGTCTCACTTCTCTTAGGACGTCAGACTTTAGCAGCAATCTCATCGTCCGAGTTTTAGCACTATACAACGTAAAGAAAGTCATTTGCTCTCTTAGCTATTTTATGAAAAGCCTTAATCCGACAATTCCTGTTTTACACATTGGCGTCTTTCGACGTTTCTGCGCAATAGCTTGTGTTTGTATAGGAGCCTCACCTAACAAGGTTATATGTTATTTTTCAATCCAATATGAATGGTACCCTTCCTCGAATAAAGATACAACCAATTCTCTGTTATTTTTATTTTTCTTTAACTTTTCTTAAAGAATTTAGATATTTCGAATATTTTCTGCTCTATAAAGAAAAAACAACGGAAATAATCATCCAAACAAAGGAACGGCATCGATAAAGGACGTTATTAAAAAAACGAACATTAAAAAAAAGCAGTCCTTTTTCTAGGTGCTGAAAAAGGACTGCTTGCTTGCTTGATTTTGGTCTATCGATTGAAAGTTTTCTTGATCTATCAATCCACGGGTCGATTGGTTTGCCGTTCTTGCGCTGCTTTTCGTAACTGCTTCTGCGCTTTTTTAGATCCCCGTTCAATATCTCGAGTAAACTTGCGCTGCGCAAACTCAACGAATAGCTGATCAAGATCATAACCTGCGGGATAGAGCACCTCTCGCTTTGTGAGGAGTTGCAAGCGACGTGCGGCAACAACAAAAAATTGTTTCTCTATTGAAATTTTCGCTTGTCCTTGTTCCAAATACTCATAAAAAAGTCCGCGCTGGTTATGTTTTGTTGAAAAGACCAAGTCTCCTTTTTGAAAAATAAGATCTATCTGGGCTTCTTGTTGAGGGGGTTGTTTCTTCCCCTTTTCAAAAGGCTGCTTCTCAAAAGAATAGGTTTTATGCTTTAAATATTCCTTGGCCGTCTGGACTACGTCAACGGGGATCGCCATCTTCTCGGCAATCCAAAACGCATTACTATCACCGACTGCATTCGTCAGCAAGCGATATTTTGGTGTCAAGGTTTTGGCATTAAAAGCCATTGCCGCTGTTTCGAAATCTTGATGATCGACGGCAAACTGCTTGATTTCACCATAATGCGTTGTTGCGATCATTAAGGCTCCTGAGCGATAGATGGATTCCATGATGGCGATTGCCAAAGCAGCCCCTTCATTGGGCTCAGTGCCGCTGCCGATTTCGTCCAATAAAACAATACTGTGTCGGGTAGCATTCTTCATAATCTGAGCAATGTTCGACATGTGTCCAGAGAAGGTACTTAAAGAATTTTCCAGACTTTGTTGATCGCCAATATCCATCCAAAGACTTTTTAAAAACGGAACAGTGCTTTTGCCCTTGTGTGCTGGAAATAAGCCATAATGAGCCATGGCGCAAACAAGTCCAACAGTTTTTAAGACGACGGTCTTGCCTCCAGCATTGGGCCCCGTGATGACCATGCAGCGGTTTTCTTCGCCAAGTTTTAAAGAAAGAGGAACCGCATCACTCCCCAGCAAAGGATGGCGGACGTGATCAAGAAGCAAAACTTCTTCCTCAGTAATAGTTATCGGCTGCCCATTGATTTCTCGACAATATTTTCCCCGAGCAAAAATAATATCCAGCACAACTAAAATGTCAAGACAGGCAAACATGGCGTTCATTTGTTCGGCGATCGCCCCTGTCAACTCTGACAACACTTGGTATTGAGCGGCTGTTTCTTCTGCTTGTGCCAAGATCAATCGATCATTTAAACGGGCAGCTGCCTCCGGTTCAATAAAGACAGTCGCTCGTTTATTGGAACGTTCGATGATCGTTCCGTTAAATTGCTGTTGAAATTCAGCACGCACAGGTAACGTATATCGGTCGTTCTTTTTGATGACACGATTTTCTTGTAAATAGCGACTTTCCTTAAAAAACTTTGCAAAAACTTTTTTCAGATCAGCTTCATATTTTTCGATCGTACCGCGAATTTTCCGCAATTCTCGGCTGGCATTACTATCAACCTGACCATTGCGAATCTTTTGGAAAATCATTTCGGCGATTTCAGAAAAGTCTTCTAACCCTTGTGCATATTGATGTAATCTTGGGGCAATCGATTGATTCTTTTCGAACAATTGACGGATGATTCGAAAAGACCGTAAAAAGTCTCCATATTCGATAAGCTCCTGTGGTTCTAAAACAAATCCTTTTTCAATTTTCTCCGTATGGTGTAAGACATGCTGCAGCCCCATAAAAGGCACTTGACGACCAGCGGCTAATAGCGCCATCGCTTCAGTGGTCTCTGTCACTCGTTTTTGGGCAGAGTGGATCGTCGCTGCTGGTTTTTCATTCGCAAAGCGCGCCTTGCCGTAATCGCTGATTATTTTTTTACTTACTTGTTCTTTAATTTGTTCAAATTCAGTTGCTTGAGGTATCTTCATGAGTTATCCTTTCTTGTGCCTGAGGATTCCGATCAGATCCCCGTCCAAAAAAGTGTACAAAAAAAGCGATAGTCTACCATCACCTGATTCATCAATAACGATTTTTATCGGTATCTACAGGCACAACAAATAAACAGTCTGTTTTTGCTTATTTGTTTTAATTGGCTGATTAGATACCTACGACACTCATCAATATACCTCTTTCTTTTTTGAACGAGTTTTTTTCATTGTAATATAGAAGCTGTCCTTCTGTCAACTGCACCCAAACTGCCCTTACAAAAAGAAAAAACGCTCAGCAGCTCCTAGAAGCCCCTGAGACGTTTTTTGATTTTAAATGATGCAAGGCGCTTACGAGCGAATCAGGTGATCAAAGGCACCTAATGCTGCAGTCGCACCTGAACCCATTGAAGTGATGATCTGTTTGTATACACTATCGGTACAATCCCCTGCTGCAAAGACCCCTTCAATATTGGTTGCGCCGTGTTTGTCTACGACGATCTCATTGCGTTCGTTTAAAACGATGCGATCTTTTAACCATTCGGTATTCGGCATCAAGCCAATCAAGATGAAGACACCCTCAACAGCTAATGTGAATTCGCCATTCGTTTCTCGATCAACGTAGGTTAATTGTTCAACATGATCGGATCCAGCAATTTCCTTCGTTGCCGCATTCGTAATAACAGTCACATTTTCTAACGTGTTCAAACGGTTTTGTAGCACAAGGTCCGCTTTTAGTTCCGGTAAAAATTCAAGAACATAGACGTGTTTTGCCATGCCAGCTAAATCGATCGCTGCTTCGATCCCAGAGTTTCCGCCGCCAATGACAGCAACCTCTTTCCCAGCAAATAACGGACCGTCACAATGTGGGCAATAGGCAACACCTTTATTTTTGAATTCTTTTTCTCCTGGAACATTGATGTTACGCCAGCGAGCGCCAGTTGCTAAAATGGCCGTTTTGGTTTTTAATACTGCACCATTTTCTAATTCAACTTCGATGACATCATTGCGACGAATATCTTTCGCACGCTGCCCTTTCATCACGTCTACATTGTATTCGTTGATGTGCTCTTCTACCTGACGCATTAATTTTGGTCCTTCGGTATAAGGAGTACCGATCATGTTTTCGATCCCCAGGGTTTCCATTACTTGTCCACCCATTGTTTCGACGACCATCCCAGTATTGATGCCTTTACGCGCTGCATAAATCGCTGCGCTTCCGCCTGCAGGTCCGCCACCGACAACTAACACATCGAAAAGCTCTTTTTCAGCAAAGTCATCTTTACTCGTCGGACCAGCTGCTTTTTCCAACAACTGTTCGATCGTTTGACGGCCGCTTGCAAATTCTTCACCGTCTAAAAAGACGGTTGGCACAGCCATAATTTTTTTCTTGTCAATTTCTTCTTTGAACATCCCACCTTCGATCATGGTGTGACTGATGGAAGGATTTAGCACTGCCATGATATTTAACGCTTGAACAACATCAGGACAGTTATGGCAGGTCAAACTGACATAGGTTTCAAAATGTAATGGCTTATCGATCGCTTTGATGCGCTTTTGAAGTGCTTCGTCAATTTTCGGCGGACGACCGCTTACTTGAAGCAACGCTAAAATAAACGAAGTGAACTCATGTCCTAACGGTAAACCAGCAAAAGCGATGCCGCTTTCTTCACCGGGACGATTGATCGAAAAGCTTGGTGTCCGTTCACTTGCTACAGCTTGGATAGTGATTTTTGGCGACATTTCTGCGATTTCTTCTAAGAATTCACGTACTTTTGTGGAAGAATCATCCTCACCTAAAGTTGCCGCAAAAACAACCTCTGATTCTAGCATCGCGAGATACTGCGTCAGTTGGTCTTTGATTGCCTTATCTAATGCCATGAGAGCCTCCTAAATCTTGCCTACAAGGTCTAAGCTTGGCGTTAAAGTTTCTTCGCCTTCTTTCCATTTTGCAGGACATACTTCACCTGGATGAGTACGGACATATTGTGCAGCACGGATTTTATCGATCAAGCCACTAGCATCACGTCCGATACCGTCCGCATTGATCTCAACTGTTTGGACTACGCCATCTGGATCAATGATGAATGTTCCACGTTGAGACAACCCAGAAGCTTCATCTAGTACATCAAAGATCTCTGAGATCACATGAGAAGGATCTGCAATCATGATATATTCGATTTTATTGATGGCATCAGAATGATCATGCCATGCTTTATGAGTGTAATGAGTATCTGTTGATACAGAATAAACTTCTGCGCCTAATTCTTTTAATGATGCATATTGATCTTGCAAATCTTCAAGCTCTGTCGGACAAACAAATGAGAAATCTGCAGGGTAAAAACAAACAACGTTCCATTTTCCTTTAAAATCTTCTGATGAAACATCGATAAATTTTCCATTGTGGTAAGCTTTCGCTTCGAATGAACCAATCTCTTTTCCAATTAATGACATATCATTTCCTCCAATTAGAATAATTATTTGAGAATAATCTCTATTAATTATTAGTATATCTAACTATAAAAAGCAATAGTTTATTCAGAAATAGTCAAAAAAAATGTTATCCTCCTCAGAAATGAGCATATTTATTTCCTATCCAATACAAATAGAGTATAGTTGTAAGTTTGACTAATCGTTTCCATTTTAATTCCCTACTTGTTAGATTCTCAATTACACCTCTCATTCTCAATTAAATAAAAAAGATTGCCTCTTCCTATGATTCCTCACCAAGTAAAGTGAGCCATAGAAAAAGGCAATTTTTTATTTAGTATTTAAATAGTTGAACAATCCACTGATCGTTCGATCCCTCAATGTAATCCGCTTACCGTCTAAAAAAACTTCTTCGACTGGGTAATGGTCTTGAAAAGGTGGAACTTCCAAGTATTGACTTGCGAGAAAGCGCTCCGGAGATTCGACTGTTGCTATTTCTTTGCTGCCATTTTTCAGATAATGAATTTCTAACATATTCATTGCCTCTTTTCTTGTATTCTGAACTTTTAAAAAGCATTGAGAGAACCATATTTCTCGCTGTTCTTTTTTGATTGGTTCAGTTACAAGGCGTATTTTAATCTTCCTTTTTTTAAAAGTAAAGAAAGCACTCTCGATTGAAGTGTCTCTTATTTTTTTGCTTTCGTATGTCCGATAAAGTAGTCCTCTAAGACACCACCAATAACAAAAATGACCCAAGAGTAAGCCCATGCATGAAACATGAAGGACCAAAGCATGTAAACGACCAAAATCACTGGCCAGTAGACTGTTCGAAAAAAGGTAACTCTACCAGCGGATTCGCCATATTTATGACGTGTTGCTCGATCCCCCGGATGGTCTTCGTCGCGAATAAAATACGTCTCAGTTGCCAGCTTCGCAAAGCCTGTACGGATAATACTTACATAAATAATAAAGAACACACCTGCTGCAACCGTCAAGAAAAACAAGGAAATCCCAAACTCAACAGAATAATAAAACACTTCACTTAAAAGTACAGGCGCAATTGATAAAATACAGGCACCAATTCCTAAAACAAGACCAATCCGAAAACTTTTTTCATAATTTGCGAGTTGCTGAGCGGCTTCTCGTTTGGCATCCCTTTTTATTGGACGATCATCCAACTGTTTACGAGCACCGGAAAAGTGCAAGCTGCTAGAGATAATAAAACCGACCCCGATGGCGATAAAAAGAAACATCACCATTATTCCAAAGGTCTCAGCATATATACTAACAAAGAGCATCAAGGCTGCTAGGGATGCGATACAAAAACCGATTCCTATAGATAACGAGAAAGCAAAGTGTCGCACAGTTCCCCAATAATCAAACGCATCGTCTTCTGTGATGGCATCGGACCAATCATCAATCGGCGCTTCTTCTTTTGAAACATTTAACTCTTGCAACAGCTCATCTACGGAACCAAACTCACTGATTACTGCACCGATGGCTTCATGCTCGCTTTTCCCTTGGTGAATCAGTTCTAAGTAGTGGTCTTCCATAATCGCTAAGAGGTCTTCTTTCGCCTTTTTGGTTTCCGGTGTGATGGGTACTGATAAAAATAAGCTGTCTAGATAGTCATGAATGGTTTTCATTTGTCTCCTCCTTGTAAGAACTGGTCAACGACGATCTTTGTCTGCTGCCACTCCAATATTTTCTCCGTAAGGCTTGCTCTTCCGTCTGCAGTTATCTGGTAATACGTCCGCTTTTTGCCATGCGTCACTTCTCCAGGATATGAGCGGATCAATCCTTGTTTTTCTAACCGAGTAAAAGCGGAATACAACGTCGTTTCTTTGATCACATATAAAGCATCTGTTCCTTCGCGAATACGCTTGGATATTTCATATCCATAAGAATCTTCATTGGAAAGAATGGATAAAATGATTGCGTCGTTATAGCCGCGAATTCCGTCACTCGAGATCACGCAATCGCCTCCTAAATTACTTCATCTGTCGTACTAATTATAAAACAATTACTACGACAGGTAAAGTAAAGCAGAAAAAGTTATTAAAAATCAGTCGTAGGTCTTAGAAAATAGGAAAATAAAAAAGACACGCGTTCTCAGTAAACTGATACGCGTGTCCCTAATTACTTGATTGCTTTTCTCACCTATCTATTCAACGGCTGGTTTGACATCGTCCATCATTAGTTGGATCGATTCCAAGCCTGAACCTGCTAAATACCAAACCGCAGCATCCAATTCAATGACTTGATCGTTTTGCCCAGCATTTGTTTCTTGGACGATTTCATTTGCAACAAATTCACTTTCACTTTCATTGCCGCCGATCGCTTTTGTCCGGTCGATCACGAAAATGATATCAGGATTTTTTTCAAGCAAGTACTCATAAGAAATACTTTGTCCATGTGTCGACGCCTCTAAATCCTCATCTACTGCAGGGAAACCAAACGTATCATACAAGATACTGTAACGAGAACCTGGCCCAAAAGCAGAAAGATTGCCTTCATTTACCATAACAACCAAGGCTTTCTCGTCAGCATTTTGCGCTTGCTCCTTCAAGGTATCGATCTGACCTTGTAACGATGCTAGTTGTTCTTGCGCTTCCTCTTCCTTACCAAAAATTTGACCAATGGTCGTAATGTTGGATTCGATCGATGCCCAAGTATCACTATTGTCAACGCTTAAGAAAACGGTTGGCGCGATTGCAGACAATTCCTCTTGGAAATCACGTTGTCGCCCAGAAATAATGATTAGGTCTGGCTGCAGTTGATTGATTTTTTCTAAATCAGGCTCTTTGATTCCCCCTGCTGATTCAACATCTGCATACGCTGATAAATAATCTGGTAAATTGCTGGTCGCAGCAGCAACGATTCGATCCCCAAGGCCAAGCGCATCCATCGTGTCTAAGGCACTATTGTCAAAAACCACCACTTTTTCTGGTGCATAAGGAACAGTAACAGTTCCATTGCTATCAGTGATTTCAACCTCTGTCGGTGTCTGTTCACTCTGAGCAGTTTGGCTTTGCTGTGTCCCTGTCGATTCGATTGTACCAGTATTATTTGATCCGCATGCGGTCAACCCCGCTAATACGAAAATACTCATAAAGCTTACTACAATTTTTTTCATTTTTTTCCTCCTTAGAAATACATTTTATTGGAAGGTATAGCAAAATTGCCGACCATCCACTTGTACCAGTTTGATTGGAATCTCATATAATGATGCCAACACTTGCTCCTGGATCACAGCCTCAGTGTCGGCCGCTTTAAAAATCTGACCGTCTTTCATGGCAACGATGTGATCGGCGTAGCGAGCGGCAAAATTAATGTCGTGCAAAACGATCACAACGGTTTTCTGATAGTCTTCCACCAAGGTGGTCAATAGCTTCATCAGCTGGTTGGCGTGCTTCAAATCTAGATTGTTTAACGGTTCGTCCAACAGCAGATAATCTGTATCTTGAGCCAAGATCATCGCCAAGTAAACTCGTTGTAGCTGACCACCAGAAAGCTCATGAATCGATTGATCGGCGTATTCGGTAAGGGATAGCTTAGCTAAAGAATCATCAATGATCCTATCATCCGCTGCCGATTGTCGCCCGCGGTTATACGGATAGCGACCAAATGCCACCAGTTCTCTTACAGTCAGATTGACTGCATAGCGATTGCTTTGCTGCAAAAAAGCCATTTTTTTGGCTAGCTCTTTGGATTTCCATTGGCGAATCTCAGTTCCATCTAAATAAATATCACCAGTTCTCTGGTCCAGCATCCGACTGACCAAGGAGAGTAAGGTGCTTTTTCCCGCACCATTTGGCCCGATAAAGGCAATCATTTTCTGCTCGGGTAATGCTAAAGAACACTCGGTCAACACCTGTGTTTTCGCATAATTTTTGGATACGTTTTTTGTTTCGATCATGATTTTTTCCTTTCCAGCAGCAATTTGCTTATAAAGAAGACGCCACCTAATAATTGAATCACTGTACCAATGGTCGTTTGCCATTGAAACACTTGTTCCACTAAGAACTGCCCTCCTACTAACAGGAGAAAACCAATCAGGCTGCCACCCGCAAACAACCACCCATGGCGATAGGTGGGAAAAAGCTGATAGGTGATCGTTGCCACTACAAAGCCGAGAAAAACAGCTGGACCTACGAGTGCCGTAGCGGTACCTGTCAGAAGCGCAATCAAAAATAAAATACCTCTATGAAGCCATTGAACAGGAACGCCTAGACTTTTGGCTTGCCCGCTTCCTAAATGTAATAGATTCAATTCTGGAATCAACAGAATCAGGCAGCTACTACCGATCAAAATGATCACAGCAGCAATTAAGAGGTGTTGCGTATTGATATTGCCAAAGCTAGCGAATAAGCGTCCTTGCAGTAAATCATATTCATTCGGGTCCATCAAGACTTGCAAAAACGTGCTCAGACTACTGAACATCGTGCCGCATACCATTCCAGCCATCAACAACAAAAACAATCCGTTGACGGCTTTTTGATAGAAAAAACCGATCAATAAACTTCCTAGAATGGCAGTCAGACTGACAGAGAATAAAAACATCGCTGCTGTTTCTTGGCTTAGCATCTGGATCCCGCCGATAAAAAAGAAACACAGGGTCTGAACCAGGACATATAGTTGATCCAAGCCTAAGATTCCCGGTGTTAAATAGCGATTGCTCGTAACAGTCTGTAAGGTGATCGTACTAAAGGAAATTGCGATCGCCACCAGAGCAAAGGCGAAGATCCGACGGCCCCGCAATGCAAAAGCAAATGACCAATTACCATAGGTGTTATAGGTCAGATAGGCAGTAGCGGCACAAAGGATCAGAAAGAACAAAAGAAAGAGTTTTTTCTTCATTGAAACTTCCTCCCCAGCAGCAAAATCAAGAAGCAGCAACCACCTAGTACACCGGCAACCACACTTACGGGCATCTCATACGGAGCAATCACGATGCGTGCCAATACATCACATAAAAGTAAAAATGCACTTCCAGCAAAGCTGATCAGCAGTAGATTATTCTTCAAATGATCCCCAAACACCATGCCGATCATATTTGGGATAACGATCCCTAGAAAAGGGATTTGTCCAACGGTCAATAAAACGACACTACTTGCAAACGCCACCAGAGCGAACACAGCAACGCGTAAAAACAGATAATTGATCCCTAGACTCTTGGCGGCACTTTCTCCTAAACCAGCAATCGTGATCTCATAAGCTAGGAAATACAACAGACCGAATACTGGAATCGTTAAATACAAAAGTTCATACTGGCCAGCCATAATGGTAGCGAAATTTCCTTGTAGCCAAGAAGAGACATTTTGAACCAATTGGAAACGGTAGGCCAAGAAGCTGCTAATGGCACCGATGATATTACCGAACATCACCCCGGTCAAAGGGAGCATCATTGGATCTTTCTTTGGTAGAAATTGGCTTAAAAATAAAAAGAACAAAACACCTGCATAAGCAAACACAAATGCTGCGGTTGTCCGAATCAAGTTAGAAGCATTTGGCAGAAAAAGCATGACTAGCAAAATTCCTAAACGAGCACTATCAGATAACCCGATCGACTCTGATGCCACAAATTTATTTTGCATCATATGCTGCATGATTTTCCCACATAAACTAATGATTCCACCTGCAATGATCAAACTGATCGTCCGTGGGAGCCTAACTTTTACCAAAACAAGCCAATGATTCGGATCACCCTGCTGTAAACCACTTAATGATAATTCATGGGTACCTACCAGTAAAGAACAGCCCACAAGAAGAATCAAGATCAGCAGTAATCCGATTTTTTTCAACATGCCCCGCCCCTTCCTTATTGAGAATGATTCTCACTCTCTTTAATAGGGTAACGTATTTCACTTAAAATCACAAGAAGTTTTTTAAAAAAATCCCTTTACCAACGCAATTTCAGTGAAAACGAATCTGCCAAGGCAAGGGATTATGTGATATTTTTCTCTAAATAGTCAATAATTGATACCGATTCTCTCTATACATTCATTTTATTGCTCGAATCATAAAAATACTTGAGAAAGCCAAGTTTATCTTCTGAACTTCATTCAATAACACATCATTTAAATGCTCAAACGTTTCTATTTGTTGGAATCCTTGTTGCGCTAATACATGCGTATCCCAATTTGGTCGGTTCGTTTCCGATAGGGGCAACTGATAGACCAGTTCTTCCATCCGTGAAATATTCGTTTCCTGATAAACATCTTTCACTTCAAGACGTTTAGTCATTGCACGGGCAGCTAAATATTTTTTTCGACTTTCTTCATTGAAAAGATAGTGGTACCAGTTCGAATCAAAGTTCAGAAGGATACCACCAGGTTTTAATACGCGATACCATTCACGATAAGCAGTTTCGGGATCTGCTAAATTCCACGTTAGATTTCTTGTGACGATTACATCAAATGTTTGATCAGAAAAGGCTAAGTGTTCTGCATTCATCAAGCGCCACTCAATCTTATTATCTAAATGGGCAGCATTTTTCTTTGCTTGCTGCAACATTTCTTCAGTAAGGTCGATTGCCGTCACATTAAATTGCTTTTCAGCTAACAAAATGGCTAAAAACCCTGGCCCGGTACCAATATCTAATACCTTATTCCCTCGATTGGATTGCAACGAAAGATGTTGCAATAGATAATCTTGCCACTTCACCTTCGTATCTCCAGTTAATTCTTCTAAATGCTGCTTTCCATATGAAATCGAGCGTTCGCGCCAATACGCTATTAAATTATATACTAGATCATTTGTGTGTTTTTCCATAAAGTCTCCTTCAGTATACTGCCCGTATTAATTGTGGGATCTACTCCTTTTCGCCCGTTCAATCACTTTCCTTGTTCCTCCACTATCTTCCCCTTATCTAGTGCACTCGTAGATTCATCCGCTAGAAGAACGTTAGGTCGATTCATGGCAGCCATTCCACACGGATCGAAAAAAAGCCATCAATAAAAACGTAATGAACAAGTTTGACAATCGATTGCCAATAAAACTTAAAATCGTGATGACCAGCACTAAGCATACAAGCTGACCAATCGAAGCTGCTTTTTTTCAGTTTCATTTCCCCTTCTCAATGGAAAAATGTACTTCATCAACACGACTATACTTCTTTTTGAGAAAGTGAATACCTAATGTGTCCTTTTCGGGATAAACCAACCCTTTCATTCATGTACCAAAACATTCTTAGCAGTGATTCGCTTTCTTTTTTATCTTTACTGGCATTTGATGCCATGCTTTTTCAAATAAGAGTGTTGACCATGTTGCTAAAACGAATGGAAATGTTAAAACTGGTAATCCGAAAGTGCCTAAAACCCCAAGCAAATTAAGATCTAAAATAATCGTCAATAGACTAGTGAAGCCGTATAGCCATATCCTTTCTTTGGTTGTGTCACTCACAGAAAATAGATCAATAGCCAGAAAACTTAATATTGAGTTATAAGTTAACATACCTAACGATAGTTGCTGGTAATCAACGCCGAATAGAACACCCCAAAAAATGCTTACTAACGCTGCTGCAATTACAAGCGTAACTTTTTGCCAACCGGCTACTAGAAACGACAGTAAGATCATTATTGAAGCAGACATATCATCCAATAAAAATATTTCACCAAACCCTTTTAATAAGAGATCAGGAAGAAGTAATTCTGAAGAAAACTCAGCCATGCTCTCATAGAGACTTCCGACCCCTGGAACAAAGAAAAGCCGATTGCTACCGCTTAGAAGAATCAACAACCAAGTTGTAACAATGAAAGGCAGTGTTAAACCGGGTAATTGATTTTTTTCCGCTTGTCTATTGATGAAAGGTGTCAGAAATAGACATAAGAAACAGCCGAGAAGACAGACGATCAAGCTGTCTATGCCTGTAAAGAAAACCCCAGCAGCAATGCCAATCAGTACTGGACTAAATCCGTAAAGCCCAGAATTGAGCTTATTTTTTTCATACCCTAAATATGAAGCGAAGAGATAAGAAAAAACGACTGCTAAGACCGCCAACAGCGCAAGACGAGGTGCCGATAAATAAATTGCCCCCAAAATAAAGAAGCCGCTCCACTTATTTTCTAACAATACGACTTGCGAAAAGCTATGAGATATTGCCGTCAAATGAGGGTTATTTAAAAAATTCAACATAAACTTCCTCCCAATGAGTTAATACTTTCTATAAATAACTTCTTTGCGATCAGTAAACGCGCGACTATATTTTTTGTAACAGTAATAAATCAATGACTGTAATTCTTGGGTGCTTTCCCCGAGACTTCGTAAAGAAAATCCTTTAATAGACAATTCACTTAACCCGACTGTCAAATGGGGAAATGTTGTTTGAATTTCTTGATAAAGTTCCTGTATGAACGTCGAAGTGATTTTTTCGTGTATGACTAATAGCGAGGCCGCTAGCCGATGCCCTTCCAGCATTCCTAAATCCTTAAACCCTTTTTCTTGAGGTCGAAAAGAGAGTCGGTCACTGACTGCTAATTTCCCTTGATAAAATACCTTCGTCAACAGATTTAACTCAGTGTATGTAAAACCTTGGGCATTTGAATCCCAACCAGGCGTAATCAGTTCAGAAAGAAAACAGCTTGCACCTTTCTGCAAATAGACAAACTGCTCTTGAAAATAGCGACTCTTCTCATAGGGAATAATTGGGTCAGGAATGCTTACAAGCTCACTGTCTGAAGCAAGATGGTAGTTGCTGAGCTGATGAACAAACCCCTTTGGTGTACAATAAATTTTTGTTGCCGATTGTGTGGTTAAGTACAAGTTCGTCTTGGATTTGAGATGAACATCGATAAGGTATCGATCGCCATCTAAGTATCCCCCACCCGGATTTAAAATGAAAAAGGTCAATTGACCACTCTCATCTAAATACTGTGGGCGCATCACTTTTAATGCTCCTTGAAAGTAAAGTTCATCTGGTACGGATTTTCCTTGTTGTCCTTTGATTGTTAGTGAAAGCTTCCCTGTATATTCAGTCATCTTTAGCCCTCTAAAAATGCTTGTTTGCGAATCCAGTCAATAATATCCGCTAAGCCGGTACCATCTTGTAAATTGGTAAAAATAGTCGGTTTTTCTCCTCGGTATCTTTTGGCGTCAGAAGCCATAATCGTTAAATCAGCATGGACATAAGGTGCTAAATCTATTTTATTAATAATAAATAAATCCGATTTAATCATTCCTTGTCCCCCCTTACGCGGAATTTTTTCTCCTTGTGCGACATCAATAATATAAATGGATAAATCCACTAATTCTGGACTAAAGGTTGCCGCAAGATTGTCTCCCCCACTTTCCACAAAAATGATTTCTAACTCTGGAAAGTTCTCTTCCAACTCTTCAATAGCTGCTGTGTTCATCGAAGTATCTTCGCGAATCGCCGTATGGGGACAGCCTCCCGTTTCCACCCCAACGATTCGTTTCGCATCAAGAATTCCCGTATTGATCAAGTAATTAGCATCTTCTTTTGTGTAGATATCATTTGTTACAACAGCTATATTGACTTGATCCTTCAAGCGTTTCACAATTTGTTCTATCAAAAACGTTTTTCCTGCACCAACTGGTCCGCCTATTCCGATCTTAATCGTATCCATAATATCCTCCGTTCTATGACATAAAATTTCTTGCAAAAAGGAACTCATGCTGCATTTGTGAGATTTCAATCCCTGGAGCACATGCACCAAATTGGGAATCTTTCATTTTGATAATCTCTTTTGTCCAGTCATCAATTTTCTCTTGATATGACCATATCAGTTTCTGTCCTGCAACTTGACCGATTGGAACCCCTCGAACGGCATTTTGTACAAGTGTAGCCACCATATTAAGCAAGTACGCAGAAATCGTCAGCTCTTTTGATGCACCGTTGACAAAGGCTAATATCGTGTACACAAGTGCTGGATGAGGTGCGATTTGTTTTTCTTTTAATTTTTTTTCGTATCCTTCTAATAAAGGCACTACCATAATTTTCTGACCGATAGTGAGAAATTGACTACCCATTTTCTGATTGCCCCGACGAATTTCGCAAGGTAAAATTTGCGCATTCAGCTCTTCTGTAAGTTGGACCAAAGCACATATATCCTCTTTTTCCAGAGCTTGATAGGCAAGTTGTACGGCAAAACCATCAGTGCGGAGTATTTGATAACGCATATATTGATCTAACCAATGGTCAAACGTTGCTTGGTCATAAATAGAATTTCGTTGCAAGTAGGTTTCAAATCCAAAAGAATGACTAAAACTGCCGATCGGAAAATTGGAATCATTCATTTGAAAAAGAAATAAATTATTCATCATGACTGTGTCCTATGTGGCGAAAAGCAGTTGACAATTTTTTGCTTTCTCGAGAAAAGGGAATCTTTTTTTGTTGCAAAAGCTGTTCAACTAAATAATCATACTGGATGATCATTTGATTTTCAAAAAACTGCGCTGGCAGATGTCGGTTTCCCAACTCATGAGCAATTTCACCCATCATTTGTACAGTGGTTGGAACAATGACTAAAACATCTTCGGGAAGCACGTCAACAATAATCCTTCGCTTTTCTTCCTCGACTAAGATATCACCCGCGTGTAAATGTTGGCCTTTTGGTAAACGAATACTGACGCTTGTTCCTTTATTCGTCACTAAATGATGGATTCGCTTTGCTAAAGCTTCATTTTCTATTTCAACAGTTTCCACCTCCAATTCTTTGAGAACCCCGGATTGATGAATATTTCCTATAATCTCAGTTACGATCATTGTGATCCCATCCTTTCATTGTTATCAATATAATTTTTCAAAATATTCAAAAAATAAATATTACTTGTCCACTTGGAAGACATGCACAAAGAGTGAATCAAAAAAGGAAGTACTTTTGAGCCAAAGGTAACTGTTGCGCAGGTTTTGACGTCACAACTTCCCCATTCACTTTCACCTCATATGTTTGAGGATTCACTTGAATTTCAGGAGTCACGTCATTGAATTTCATGTCTTTTTTACTTAAATGTCGAATGCCTTTAACTGGAAGCAACTCTTTCTTTAGCTGAAATTTTTCTTTTATATTGTTCTCATAGGCAACTTGGGAGACAAAAGTAAATGAGCTATTAGCAAGTGCCGAACCATACGCACCAAACATGTGTCGATAGAAAACAGGCTGCGGAGTCGGAATGGAAGCATTCGGGTCCCCCATCAAACTTACAACGATCATGCCACTTTTTAAAATTCGTTCTGGTTTAGCCCCAAAAAAAGCAGGTTGCCAAAGAACTAAATCAGCAATCTTACCAACTTCGACTGAACCGACATAGTCAGCAATCCCATGGGTAATGGCTGGGTTTATGGTATATTTTGCAATATATCTTTTAGCGCGAAAATTATCATTTTCCCCAGTCTCTTCAGGCAAAGGACCGCGCTCTGCTTTCATTTTATCTGCTGCTTGCCAAGTCCTGAGGATCACTTCACCGACTCTTCCCATCGCTTGCGAATCCGAACTCATCATGCTGAAAACCCCCATATCATGCAAGACATCTTCTGCAGCAATTGTTTCTGGTCTGATACGTGAGTCGGCAAAAGCTAAGTCCTCTGGAATATCTGGGTTAAGATGATGACAGACCATCAACATATCTAAATGCTCATCAACAGTGTTTACTGTATAAGGCATCGTGGGATTTGTCGATGAGGGGAGGACATTTTTTTGTCCAGCAATACGAATAATGTCAGGGGCGTGACCACCACCTGCACCTTCTGTGTGGTAGGTATGGATTACCCGACCATCGAATGCTTCAATGGTTCGTTCGACAAACCCCGTCTCATTTAATGTATCGGTATGGATCGCAATCTGAACATCATAGTCATCCGCCACCTTCAGCGAATGATCAATTGACGAGAATGTTGTGCCCCAATCTTCGTGAATTTTCAGTCCAATCGCACCAGCTTCGATTTGCTCAACTAATGGTTCCGGTGATGCAGCATGACCTTTTCCCAATAAACCAATATTGATTGGTAGGCCATCCGTTGCTTGAAACATTCGTTCTAAATTCCATGCGCCCGGAGTCACTGTCGTTGCGTTTGATCCTTCAGCTGGCCCTGTTCCCCCACCAATCATCGTAGTCACACCGCTATGCAACGCTGTATCAACTTGTTGCGGTGAAATAAAATGAATATGGGTGTCAATACCGCCAGCTGTAAGAATTCTATTTTCGCCAGCAATAATCTCCGTCGATGCTCCTATCGTGATATCGACATTGTCCATTATCCTTTTATTGCCTGCTTTACCGATTCTGCAAATTCTCCCATCACGAATAGCAACATCCGCCTTAATGATCCCTGTATAGTCTAAAATCAAAGCATTGGTAATCACTAAGTCTGGTACATTGTCCTCATCGCGTACAGCCAAAGGATCAAGCCCCATCCCTTCACGAATGACCTTTCCCCCACCGAATACTACTTCATCCCCATAACTTGTAAAATCCTTTTCCACTTCGATAAAAAGATTGGTATCACCTAAGCGGACTTTGTCACCAACTGTTGGTCCATAGAGTTCTACGTATTGTTTTCTAGGTATTTCCTTCGTCACTAAATCACTCCTCATCAAGTTTGCCGTTTGTTTGGTTATTCAGTCCGTAAACTTCTCGTTTTCCTGCTAATGCAACCAACTCAACCACCTTTTCATCATGTGGTTCAAAGCGAACCGCTACACCTGCAGGAATATTTAAACGAAACCCGTATGCAAGTGAACGATCAAAAATCAGTTCGCAGTTTACTTCAAAGAAATGATAATGAGAACCGATTTGGACGGGACGGTCACCAGAATTAAACACAGCAATTTCTCTTGTTTCTCTTCCTTCATTGATCGTAATGGGTGTGTCTTTAAAAATGATTTCTCCTGGTTTCATTTCATTCCTCCTAACGAATTGGCTGATGGACAGTAACAAGCTTGGTACCATCTGGAAATGTCGCTTCTACTTGAATATCATGAATCATCTCGGGAATACCTTCCATCACATCCTCTACTTTTAGAACGGTTGCCCCATAAGCCATTAGTTCAGCAACGCTTTTACCATCTCTAGCTCCTTCTATCACTTCATAGGTGATTAGTGCCACGGTCTCAGGGTGATTTAGTTTTAATCCTCGATCTTTTCTACGGCGTGCTAAATCGGCAGCTACAACAATCATTAATTTCTCTTGTTCTCTGGCAACTAAGTTCATCCGCAAAACTCCTTTCCTTACTCGTGAATTTATTAACAACAAAATTATTACTAAAAATGGTATCATTACAGGATTTTGATTTCTAGTATCCGTAAAAATGTCATATGATTTTTTTACATCAAAGGCCGGATGCCTTTGGTAGCGACTGGATGACCATTTTTCAAAAGAAATAAGAAAAAAACACATTAGTGTTAAATCGTTGTAAGAAGGAGAGTGATGTTTTTCTGAAAGAAATCCTTTCTTTTATTCTTTTTAATCATTGGATAATTTTCCGAAGCTGACCAAGAGCTAGCTCCTCACATATCGGTTAGATCATTTTCACCTATCTGTTTATACTAAAAAGACACTGCCTACTTCCCCATCACCCAATAAGTAAAAGCAAAACAGACAATTAATGAATCCTTTTCGTTTTTTGAATGATTAAACTGGTTACTTTATCTAGCATTCTCGACGAACTTCTTAACAAAAAAATAAACCTGCGATCATCGCAGGTTTATCAAGACTTACTATTTTACTTTAACAAGCCATCAAGGGCCAATTGATTCAAAAAGTGCAGTGGAAATGAGATGGTTGGATTGAAAAAATAATCCATTGTTGCTAACTGGTGCAAGGTCGTCTTGCTATTGATCAAGGTTGAGATCGTATTGATGATCTCCAAACTTCCACGATCACTCGTAATGATTTGTCCCCCCATGATCACTTTCGTTTGCTGATCAAAAATCAGTTTTAACGTTACTTCAAAATCCTCATCTGTCGCGAAAAATGTCCGAGAATGAAATGTTTGCGTCACTGAATCTACTTCAAAGCCGTAATACGGTGCCTCGGTCTCATTAATACCTGAACTGCTGACGAAATAGCCAAACAATTTACTGACGACGGTCCGTTGCATTTTTGGAAAAGGAATTTTCGTTGTTCCCCGTTCATTTGCCAATAAATTGGTGGCAGCAACGATCCCGGTGCGGTAAGCATTTGTTACTAAAGGAATATACAAGGAGCTATCCGAATGATTAAATGGGATCGAAACAAGATCCCCAATTGCATAAATCGCTGGGTCAGACGTTTGCAAATACTCATTTGTCGATACCGTGCCATCCAGATTTAATTTCAGAAAATCTTCTACTAGCGCAACATTTGGACGTGGATTGACAGCATAAACGACCACGTCAGCTTGAAATTTCGTTCCATTTGACAGCTCAATTCCTTGATAATCGCCTTTCTCATTTTTGATCGTATGAGCGACATTGCTGTTAAGATAGATCTGCAAATTTTTAGGAAAGCGTTCCATCAAAATTTTGGCAATTTCATGATCAAAATAACGGAACAACAGCGTATCCATGCGATCGATCAAATGAACGGCTTTTTGTTGTCCGCTTAAAGATTCCGCTAATTCAAACCCGATCAGACCAGCGCCGACGATCGCAACGGTTTGGGCATTCTCGATTTTTTCTAATGCTTGCTTTGATTGACCAATGGTTTTGTAGGTCGTTATATGTGCTTCGACATCTGAGGCAAACTCCGAACGGAAAGTACTCGATCCCATCGCCAAAATCAAGCCATCATAACTCACTTCATCTTCTTGCTGATAAGATTCCGTTGATGTGACAAAATGAACCGTTTGTTCTTGCGGAAAGATTTTTGTGACTTCACTGTTTAGCATCACATTGATTCCTTCTGAAAGAAGTTCACTGGCAGTTGCCGTTTTGGAATCTTCCAAACGCTGAATGTAACCTTCCAGTACTAAATTCAAACTGCTGGCAACATAACCAAGAACGCTTGATTTTTCTATAATTATCACATCGACTTTTGGGTCAACTTTTTTTAAATGACGGGCAGCAGCAATTCCTGCATGAGAGCCTCCAATAATCACTATTCTCATATCTTTTCCAACTCGCTTTCAAGGTTCTCATTTCGTATTTCATCCACGATTTGATGAAGCCGCTCTTCTTCAAATGGGGTTGCACCACCTGTTAAAATCAATCGTTTTTTATAACGATAGCCTTCCGAGATCTCAGAATGATCAACGATCAATAGATCATAGTCCTTCTCCTTCGTCCCATCGAAGTGAATATTCGGATAGCCAGCCAATTCTTTGATCAAAAAGCGCCGTAAAAAGCCACTGCGTAATCGTGATTGAGTCAGTAAAATCCCTACCGTAAATGCTTTTTCCTGTTTTACTTGAATCCATTGACGGATCAAAAGCAATTCATTGGTCAAATGCTGCTTTTTCTCAAGAGAAAAGGACTGGTTTACGTTTTTCTCCAACTGTTCGATTGCTTGCTGTGCCACTTCGATCAAGCTCTCATTCGCAACACTTTGCGGCTGAAATTCAGCAAAGGCAATAATGCCGCCATGAATATACAACGCTTGGATCGTCACACTCGTCAAGAAGACGCGTAATTCCGTAGAAGTTTCTGTAGTCTTTCTTTCACTATCACCAATGGCCTGCAGCAGCTCCCCATTTAACGCATCGATCTCTTGGAAGAAAAGTGATTTTTGCAAGGAGTCATCCAGTGAAGGGCGAATCAAGCCTTCAGCTAATAAAAATAAATAGAAATATACCGTTTCATAATCGCTCCAGGATACGGCAAAACGACTGAGATAGCGCCCTAATATATTCCGCAAAAGCTGGAACATCGCTTCATTTTCCAATGACTTCAACAATGGATACGAGGCTTCATGCTGTTGCGAGCCGCGATAATCAAAACGGGCTTCCATAATGCCTAACCAAAGCCCGACTTTCCAACGCTCTGCTTGACTAAACGTTGTCTGCAACTGTTTTTCAATGACTCGAATCAAATTGTTGATGGCTGGTGCATTCAAGCGAGCGATCAATTCTTCATTGGGATAACTTTGTGAAAAAAACTGATAATAGAAAAAGCGAATCTGTTTTTCATCCCCAATCAATTTTTTATTTTTTAATTGGATGTCGAATTCTTTCAATAACTGATTGATCGCTTTGAATCGACGAAACAATGAAGCTTCACTCAACATCAGTTCTAACATCATTTTCGTCGTTGACTCATCTCGATGAAAAAACAAATACGACAATATCTGAAAATCGATTGCTTCTGAAAGATACGCATAAAAAAATTGCTTCAGGGAAAAATCAAGAGGCAATACCAATTGCACTTGATCATTTTCTGAATAGATCAAAGCTGCGTCTTCATGGAAAGCAGCTAAATTTTGATGAAGATTTTGAAGTTCTTTTTGCAAAGTGGGCGCGGAAATGGATAACGTTTTTGCAAGTTTTTTATAAGAGACTTCTGAGCCATTCTGAAAAAAAACAGCCAAAATTTGAAAATGTACCTGCTGATTTTTTTCAAGCAGCTGCATCACATTCATTCTTGAACCTCCTTCACCTTTCACATACTAATTTCCCAATTAATGAGTCGTTTGTCAACTATAAAAATTGCCTGAATGTCTTTGAGTTCGATGGAAAAAGCGTTATTTATTGTTCCTAAAGCATAGGAATGGTAAAATTCTTGAGAAGAAAGGTGGTGAACTATGGGAAAACGAATGTTAGCATTTTTTCGAACGGATCGATTATTTTCGATTTCCCTGCTACTAGCACTTATTGCGTGTTTTTTCGGCACCTTCCGTTGGTCGTTTATTGACTTTAAAGTGATTTTATCACTGTTTGGATTAATGTTAGTAATCAATGGGTTAGAAGAAGCTGGTCTTTTACGAGCATTTGGACAAAAATTAGTGGAAAAAAGTCGCAATCTGCGTGACTTGATCCGCGCAATCGTCTTGCTAAGCTTCTTCAGTTCGATGTTTTTAACAAATGACGTGGCTATCTTAACTTTATTGCCCATCTATTTACTCTTAACGAGGAAAGAACAACAGCACACCAGTGTCTTATTAGGCGCTGTCTATTTGATCGTAGCAGCCAATTTAGGAAGCAGCCTGTTTCCATTTGGAAATCCGCAAAATCTATTTTTATTTTCTTACTATCAGATTTCGCTGCCACAATTCATGTGGACTACCGGCACCTTTGTGGGACTTTCATTACTATTACTCCTTGTTTCGATCCAGCTCATCCCAAAGACTCCATTGGAAATCGCCCTGCAAGAAGAACCCTTTGAAAAAAAGCCAGCGCTGCTTAATGCAGGATTATTTGTCCTTATGATTCTTGGTATTTTTAGTGTTCTCCCTATTTCAATCGTCGTGCTTGTCGTCGCAGCCGTGGTTTGGTTTAGCAATAAACGATTATTTGCAAAAGTTGATTATCGGTTACTACTTACCTTTCTCTGTTTCTTCTTGATCGTCGGGAATATTCAAGACCTATCTCTGGTCACCGATCACATTCGACCGTATTTTCAAGAAACGCATCGCGCTTTTTTAGGTAGTATTTTACTCTCCCAAGGAATATCTAACGTTCCAGCAGCAATTTTGATTGCTCCTTTCACCGATTTAGAAAAAGCCGTTCTTTTGGGCGTCAATGTTGGTGGTTTGGGTACATTGATTGCTTCTTTGGCGAATTTGATTGGGTACAAATTATTGAAACAAGCCAGACCAAAAGAAGCGAGAACGTTTCAAAAGCTGTTTTTTATCGTCAACATCATTTTTTTACTGTTATTAGGCAGCATCGTATACCTTCTATTGTAGCAAATTCACTGTAAAACGAGATTCCAGCATAAGATGTTTCCAGTCAGCAGCCAAAAGAAGCCTAGCTCCTGTACCTGTTTCTTGATCTTATGTCAGAATCTCGTTTTTTTGATACCCATTGTGTGATTTTACTTAAGCTAAAAGAAGCTCAAAAGTGATTTTCGTTTGGCTTTCGACAGTCAATGCCTCACCAAAGACATGTTGAACCATTTGTTGCCGTTGTTCCAATGAGTACTCCTCCTCAAAATAAAGATGAAATATTTCTTGATCGATCTCCTCCTTCAAAATATACTCGAATTGCCGACTCTGCCAATCGATCGCTTCTTCTGAAAACCACTTCTTGTACCAAGTGTTTAAGTTCAGGTCATTCTTCGCTGAAAGATTTTTTTCATAAGGCTGAAACACGTTTTCTTCTTCTGCGATCATTCTTAGAATAATCAATTGATGGGCCTTTTTTTGAAACTGAAGCAATGCTTCTTTGTCTCTGACTGCTGGATTCATTGCCATAAAAATACAGGGCCAGTGCTGGTCTGCAGATAAAAAGTCTTTTTGGCTCTGCTGAACCAGATGGAGCTTGTTCATCGGATCTTCCGTCGTTTCTTCAATGATTTTTAACATTTCTTTTGAAAAATCAATTGCGTAATACTCATCTACATAAGGATAAAATGCTGAAATGTAGCGGCCAGTCCCCGCAGCAAAGTCAACGAAGGCCGATATCGGGAACACTTTCTGCTCCACCAAAAAAGCTGCTACCTCTTCGGCAATTTTCAATTGGGATTCTCTTTGAATCTGTGCATATTCTTGGGCAAATTCATCCCAAAACAGCATCGCTTCCTCTTCTTCCATCTAGCGGACGCCTCCAGTGATCACTGTCTTTCCTTTTGTTCCTTGCTCAACCGCTTTTGTAGCGAGCTTTAAGGTCTCGATGGTAATTCCTCCATCAAACGTTTGGACCGCAGTCGTATGGATCTTTTTGTCAGCGAGTAACGAGGCGATCCGTTGCAAAATGCTCCCTTGTGTTTCAATCATCAACTGAGCATCTGTTTTTGCGAACATATACTCCCAATAAAAATCGATGCCGAGGTTTTTAAATGGATTTAAATCTAGCGCTTCTTTCGTATTCACGATCATTCCGACTTTGCCAAACGGCAAGATTGCTTTCGTTAATTGTGGCAAATAGGCCGAGGCGTCATAAAAAATTGCAACGGCTGAAAAAGGCTCAGTGATTTGTTCAGCCAACGGCAAGCGATGATTAAGTACTTGATCCACTTGATTGTTTTTAAGCCACTGATCGTTCTTAGGACTCGCAGTGCCATAGACTGTCAATCCTGCCCATTTTGCTAGTTGCGCCGCAATTGAGCCAACACCACCGCTGGCATTGACCAATAAAATCGATCCATCATTCGCGTTTTCTTCAGGCACGTACCCAAATTTTTCAAAAAGCAATTCCCACGCTGTAATACTCGTTAATGGCATAGCTGCAAGATCGCCATCAGAAAAGCCGGCTGGTGCCTTTGCTGTGATCCGAGAATCAACTGTTTGGAACCTTTGATTCGCACCAGGTCGTTGTGTGGTTCCAGCATAAAACACCCGATCACCAACGGCAAAGCCATTAACTGCTGAGCCGATTTCTTTAACGATCCCAACGGCGTCATACCCTTGGATCTGGAACGCTTCACTTAAAGCAGTCATTTGCCGTCTTTTTGTATCGATTGGATTGACCGAAACTGCCTGTACTTCCACCAATAAATCATTTGCTTGGCAATTGGGTATCGGAATTTCCTTTTCAATAAATACATTTGACTCATCTAAAGATCGTCCTTCATAAAAACCTAGTGCTTTGTTTTTCATCATACTGCTCCTTCCAAAAAAAAAGTGCTGAATAGTTATAAAAACCATTCTAGCACTTTTAATGAATTTAGAACATTTATTCTTCACCTTCCACGACAAGCGGAACCAAAAATGGATAGCTTGTGAAGAAATCTAATAAGGATCGCTTCCATTGATCTGAATCAATCGTTAGTAAAGTGGACTCTGTATACAAATGAATCGTCAATCGTTGATTTTTATCAAGTAAAACAAGAATTTCACCTTTGTTTTCTGTGATAAAATCATATTGCTGATTCTCCATTGTAATAATGAAAATTTGATCGAGAACTTCTGCTGCAACAGCAAAGTCCGTCTCCATATCGACAGCCAATGTTTGGGTATTGTCGATCAAGCTTGGTGAAACCGTAAAGCCTAATTCTTTTAAATGCGCCAATACCAAGTTGACATCATAATTAAAGAGCGAAAGCTGATTGACCGAGAAAATATTCTCCGCATGCCATTGACTGATTAAATGCAAAATCTGTTCATCATTGACAACCACCGACTGGGAGTTTGAATTGATAGTCAACAATGTCAAATAATTAGATTGATACGTAGAATTGACTGGATTAAGTTTGAAACTAAACTCGAGCTCCTTTGTTTCTGTTA